>JAEZFP010000020.1 GCA_023417475.1 Bacillota bacterium
AATCCAGAAGCTGAATACCAAGAAGATCTCATAAAAACCATAGACAGCATAGCCTACAACATGTTCAACAAATAAAATAAATAAATGAACCAACAAAACCAAACCCAAAGGGAAGATGAATTACGGACCATGAACCACTATTCTGGAGGATCAACACAATGAACTGGAATGACAAAAACATATTTATAACCGGCGTAGGAGGTTTTGCCGGATCATACCTCGCAGAGGAACTTTTAAATCAAGGAGCCAACGTATTTGGACTTGTAAGAAGACGAGCCGATGGAACAAAACCCAAAAACCTCATAGACCACGGCATACAAAACGATGTAACTGCACTGGAAGGTGACCTAACCAACATAACATCCCTTGCCAACGCCCTGGACGAAAGCGAACCAGACTACATATTCCACCTAGCAGCCCAATCCTTCGTTCCAAGATCATTCGAAAATTCAGCAGAAACACAGATAATAAACTGTATCGGAACCAGCAACCTCTTAGAAGCTTCCAGGGTAAAGGATACAGATGCAAAAATCGTATTTGCAGGTTCGAGTGAAGAGTACGGTCTGGTGATCTCTTCAGAAAACCAGTACCAATCAGCAACCAAGGAATACGGGACCATATTCCCAAAACCAGAAACCATACCCGAACTACCAATAAAAGAAACCAACCCACTCCGTCCAATGTCACCATACGCAGTTTCTAAGGTCTACGGAGACCACTTGATGCAGAACTACTACCACTCCTACGGATTAGACACAACAGTCTCAAGGGCCTTTAACCATGAAGGAGCAGGAAGGGGCCTCATGTTCGTAACCTCTGTAGTGACCAACCAGATCATGAAACTCAAATTTGGAGAGATAGAAAACATCACCATAGGCAACCTGAACGCCTTCAGAGACTGGTCACATGTTAAGGACATAGTACATGGATACATGACCCTGGCAACCAAGGGCAAATCCGGCGAAGTCTACAACCAAGGCTCAATGCGAACCAACTCGGTACTCACCTACATACTACTGGGACTCGAAGAAGCAGGCTGGAACATAGAATCTGCAGAAACCTTCAAGGGCGAGAAGAAGGTATCAGATCCAACAGAATCTGACAACAGCAGTGTCTACGGAGTTAACTTCGAAAAAACAGTGGTGGACCGCATGCTACTCGAGGGTGAACTTGAGTACACACTCTCGGACCAGGGAATAAACCTGGAAACAGACAAGGGACAGGTTAAAATCCAATTCAACCCAGACAGATTCAGACCAGCAGAAGTACCAATACTCTTCTCAAACACAGAGAAGATCCAGAAGATCGGAGCCACCATCCAGCACAGCCTGAAGGACATAGTCAAGGACCAGCTAAACTTCTACCTCAAAAAGGACAACAGACAATAAAAATACGATAAAAAAAATCAATAAAAAATCATTCGAATCAAGTTTTTGGAAACTGGTGAACAATATTCAACCACTTCCAACAAAACTACCTTTCTTCTTTCGGGCTCAAATACCAAACCCTAATTTTTACCTGTTTTAACATACACATAATCCTTCCAGTCAGGCTTCCTCCCAGATTTAAAAGGAACACAGAAGATCCACAATATAAAAAAAAATAAAAAAATAGTAGATCATATAGTTGATTGGGGCAGATTCCCACAATTCCAACTAAATTCCACTGACTGTTCTTTTTAACCTTCAATTTCTATTTTAGTTAGATCCTCCACCTTTTTAGGTAGGGTTATGGTCAAGGTACAGTCCTTAAATTTTGCCTTCGCATCATCAATCTTCACATCTGTTGAGAGCATAATCTTCCGGTGAGTTTCACCATAATTTCTCTCCTTCTGAACAAATTTAGCACCTTCTATCTCTGGAGCATCCTTAAACACCGCCGTGATCTCAACACTGTTCTTGGAAATACCCAACTCGATCTCATCCTTCTTAATACCTGAAATATCCGCCATCAAATATATGGTGTCGTTGGTCTCCAATACATCTACCAATGGCTTTTTTATGAGGCCCTTTTTAGATGTTTTCGATTCTTCAGAACGATCCACTATGGCTTCATTTATCTGATCAGAACCCTGTCTGAATCTAGTTACAATATCGTTTAAGATCTTCTCAGCCGGAGACATTCCCTGTTTTTCACTCTCCCTTTCCAGTTTTTGCTTCTGATTTTCAGCCTCATCCACGGCATCTTCCAAACCCTGGTTAAGTTCGTATTTCTTCTCAGATGCCTTGTCCTTCACATTCTCCAACTTGACATTTATCTCATCCTTCTTGTCAGAAACATCTTCCCGGGTTTTATCCACTTTTTTATCCAGAACTTTTTTAGTTTCATCCACCTTTCCCTTGATACTATCCTTTTTATCAGAAGCACTCCCCTTCACTTCATCAACCTTAACATTTATTTGTTGTTTCGTGTCCGCTTCCTGACTTGGAGGATCAGATTCCCTTTTTTTAGATCCTGCTTCTTCCCGCTTTATCCTTCTCATGTTCTGCTTCATCTCTTCATTAGATTCTACAACCGGCATACAACCTCTCCTAATAGTTTTTTAATAAAAAAATTGTTCAACAAAAAAAAGTAGTGGATTAAATTATTAACTGCAGTGTAGGTGGTTTATTTAAAAAGTCGGGTTCTAATCAGTACCTTGTCACCAATTTCCTTGACGTCACCAATTGGTACCACCTTTTTATCACCCAAACCTATTTTCGAGGAGATACCAGCCTCTTCAAGTTCAATGAATTCTACTTTCTTGGTATCAAAATCCCAATCCACTTCTTTAACAGTTCCTACCTTATCTCCTGAAGCATCGATCACTTCTTT
>JAEZFP010000024.1 GCA_023417475.1 Bacillota bacterium
AAAAGAGGTGCCTTAATTAATCAATTTAGGGGCTTTTCTCTGCCGTTTTGAATTATCTGTTCTTTTAATTCACTTTACTTTTAAGTCATTTCCTTTATATTAAAATCTTTTGGCACGGGGCTCTTCACGGCTGGGCGGAGATTGGCACCCCCATTTTCATCCTTTCTTGACAGCTAGCGTGGACCTACTTCCGATCAATTTCAGCCGGTTGGTTTCATGCTCACGTTCATCGTAAATCGCTCTTTAAAGATGAAAAAACTCAACGGGGCTCCGTTGAGTTTTTTATATAATTCGATCATGCATTATATGTTTCGCAAAATATTCGGTTTCAAAACGAGTGCCTACGAATTCAACCCCGAATCCGACTCGAGGCAGGCGGCGCCGCACGTGTCCAGACCGCATTGTTGCGGAACTTCGCAAACCGGGAGATATAACGCGGCAATTTGGCGCGCTTGATACAATTGCAAAGGCGTTGGCGGCGCAAATGTGACGTTCCGGTGCGGCACAAAGGGGATCAAATTCAATTGGGCCACCCCCAGGAAAGCGGCTGTCTTCGCAATGGCTTCGATATGGTCCTCGTTCACTTCCGGAATGAGGACCGTACTGACCCGGACCGTCACGCCGCTGGCAATCAGCGCGCGAATCCCGGCGATCTGCGAGGAAAGCAACATCCGGGCGGCATGTTCGCCGGTAACGTACTGACCTTGATAATATAAGTATGAACAGAGCTGTTTCAAGATGGGATGGCGCACCGCGTTCATGGTCACATTGACCGTCCGGACGCCGGCTGCCGCCAGCCGCGCGGCATAATCGTACAACAGTAATCCGTTGGTACTTATGCATTTCACTAGTTGTGGGAAATGACGATGAACCGCTTCCAAAAGTTCAAGGGTGCTGTCGGACGCCAACGGTTCGCCGGGTCCCGCGATGCCGACCACCGCCAACTGCGGGTTGTCTTTGAGCGCTTGAGCAATCATTTGGACCGCCCGTTCCGGACTGGTCGGATGAGGCTGTTGATGGCGACTGGCGCCCACCGCGCAATAACGACAATGAATATTACAACTGGAACCAATCGGGAGATGAATCTTGCCAAATTGATAATGAGCCTCTTTCGAGAAACAAGGGTGATTGGCCACAAACTCCGGCGAAGCACCTGAAAACTGCCGTTCCACCGTAACCCATTCCTTTCAAACCTACCGCAAAAAGCAATAAAACGCAATTCCGATAATTAAGTATAATATTTTATGCTATAACTCGCCGTGATATTTGTCAATAGCCCCTCCCCTCCTACAAACCCAAAACAGCCCAGCGGATCCCCTCCCGTTTTCACCGAAGAAATTTAGCGTCTTTCCGCTGTTCAATTCGGGATTTGCCGCTGATCGCCATGGCGGTTTGCGGGTGGGTTTCCCGCTCCCGTTTCTTTGAAAATTACGATCGGCGGAAACCCTTATATAATTAAAGGATTTCCCCTAATTGGATCGTCAATGCCGCCGAAACTTTTTTTATTTTCAATGAATATTACAGTAGAAATATTGACATTTTACGATTTTTATAATAATAATTGATTTGGTTTCATTATTTAAAATCCCAAACCTTCGGTCCCATCCGAAATACTACACGGCGGAGGGTAATCAATGACGGAAGCCCTGATTCACCTAATTAACGTTTCGAAAGATTACAACGGCAGTGAAGCGATTAAAAATGTCACGTTGTATATCAAACGAAACGAATTCCTCACCATGCTGGGGCCCAGCGGATGTGGAAAAACAACCACCCTACGGATTATCGGCGGCTTTGAACATCCGTCACATGGCCAAATCCTTTTTGAAGGGACCGATATCGACTCGACTCCGCCCTACAAACGAAGGATTAACACGGTATTTCAAAAATACGCGTTATTTCCCCATATGAATGTCTACGAGAATATCGCCTTCGGATTGAAGATCAAAAAAGTGGACAAAAAGGTCATCGACCAAAAGGTCGGGGCGATCCTTGAATTGGTGTCCTTATCCGGTTATGAAAAACGCTCAGTCAACTCCTTAAGCGGCGGTCAGCAACAACGGATCGCCATTGCCCGCGCTTTGATCAACGAACCGGAAGTGTTGCTTTTGGACGAGCCGCTCGGCGCGTTGGACTTGCAACTCCGGAAAGAAATGCAACTTGAATTAAAAGCCATGCAAAAGCGTTTAGGGATTACCTTCTTATATATTACCCACGACCAGGAAGAAGCGTTGACCATGTCGGACACCATCGCCGTCATGAACAAAGGCCGGTTGCAACAGATCGGCGCCCCCGAAATGGTCTACAATGAGCCGGTCAATTCCTTTGTCGCCGGCTTTATCGGGGAAAGCAACATTGTCGACGGCGTTATGCTCGAAGATTATCAAGTGATGCTGGCTGGGAAAAATTTGCGTTGCAGCGACAAAGGGTTCGTCCGCAACGAGGCGGTCAACGTGGTGATTCGTCCCGAAGACTTGAAGATTGTCGACATGTCCGATGGTTTCTTTCAAGGGACAGTCCGTTCGGTAACCTTCAAAGGCGTCCATTATGAAATGATCGTCGAAGCGCACGGCATTCACTGGATGATTCACAACACCCGTATGTATCAGTCCGGCGCCCAAGTCGGGTTAGTGGTTGACCCCTATGACATCCACATCATGAAAAAGGTGACGGATTGATGAAAAAGAACTGGGTGGCCTATCCGTATATCTTCTGGATGGTGGTTTTCACTGTGGTTCCCCTCTCTTTGCTGCTCTTTTTCAGTTTGACGGTAAAGAACGGGACCAACACCGTCTTTGCGTGGGATAACTTTAGCCGTTTTTTTGAACCGATCTATCTCAAAGTCCTGTTGCGCTCGTTATGGTTGGCCGGGGTCAGCACGGCGCTTTGCCTGCTGATCGGTTACCCGACCGCTTATATTTTGGCCGGGCGGGATTTGAATCACAAAAACACGCTGGTGTTGCTGATGGTTTTGCCGATGTGGATGAATTTTCTGCTGCGGACCTACGCCTGGTTGACTTTGTTGGAACGTAAAGGCCTGATCAACACCTTCTTAGTCCATATCGGTTTACAACCGTTGAGTCTGCTGTACAATGATTTCGCCGTAACTTTGGGCATGGTCTATAATTTCTTGCCGTTTATGGTGTTGCCGATCTATTCGGTCCTGAGCAAAATCGATCAAAGCTTTATCGAAGCCGCGGAAGATCTCGGGGCCAACCCGATCCATACCTTCCGTAAGGTAATTTTTCCCATGAGTTTGCCCGGAGTGGTTTCCGGAATTACCATGGTTTTTATGCCTGCCGTGACCACCTTTGTCATCTCCCGGCTCTTGGGCGGCGGCCAATATACGCTGATCGGCAATTTGATTGAGCAACAGTTTCTGACTGTCGGCGACTGGAACTTCGGATCAGCGATCTCGGTCGTGATGATGGCCATTATCCTCGTCGGGATGGGCTTCACCTCCCAATATGAAAAAGAGCAGGAAGGCGGCGGTCTATGGTGAAGCTTTTTCTAAAACGCGGTTATCTCTTTTTAATCTTTGCCTTTCTCTACGCCCCCATTATCGTGCTGGCGCTTTATTCGTTCAACAATTCCCATTCGCGCGGCGCTTGGGACGGGTTTACCCTGAAATGGTATATTCAGATGTTTCAAGACCGTCAGATCTTGACATCCCTTTATTATTCGCTAGTGATCGGCAGCATCGCGTCGGTCGTGGCGACGGTAATCGGCACCATGGCGGCGTTTGGCATCAACAATATGCGAACCTTTGCCCAAGCGGCCGTAATGAACATCACCTATTTGCCGGTCCTTAATCCGGACATCGTGACCGGAATCGCCTTTATGCTGCTGTTTATCTTTCTCCATATGCAACTGGGTTTTTGGACGTTGCTCCTCTCCCATATTACCTTTAATATCCCGTATGTGATCCTATCGGTATTGCCCAGGATTAAACAACTGGATAAAAGTATGTACGAAGCGGCGTTGGATTTGGGGGCAACCCCCGACCTGGCCTTTCGAAAGGTGGTTTTGCCGGAGATTATGCCGGGCGTCTTGACCGGATTGTTATTATCGTTCACGCTTTCCCTTGATGACTTCGTCATCAGTTTCTTCACCACCGGTTCGGGCGTCTCCAACCTCTCCATCACGATTTACTCAATGGCCCGCCGGGGGATCAATCCGAAGATCAATGCCCTATCCACCTTAATGTTTATCAGTGTTTTAACACTGTTAATCATCGTAAATATCATGATGGCCCGGCAAAAGGCCGTTAAATCAAAGGAGGCGTAAACAAAAATTGAAAAAAACCTTGGGAATCTTACTGATCGGAATCTTGATCCTCTCCACGCTACTTGTCGGAGGCTGCGGCCCGGCCAAACGGGAACTGAACGTTTACAACTGGGGCGATTATATCGACGAATCAGTCCTCAAAAGCTTTGAATCCAAATATCAGATCAAAGTGAATTACGACACCTTCACTACCAATGAAGACATGTACGTGAAGCTAAAATCCGGCGGAAGCCATTATGATGTGGTGGTCCCATCCGATTATATGATCAAACGGATGATCGACGAAAACATGTTGGTTAAGCCGGATTTCGCCAATATTCCGAATTATAAATATATCGGTTCCGAATTTAAAAACCTCGGGTATGATCCCAAAAACGAATATTCGATTCCCTACATGTGGGGTACGGTCGGGATCCTGTATAACAAAAAGATGGTCAGCGGCAAGCCCGACAGTTGGAACATTCTTTGGGATAAAAAATACCGCAAACAGATCCTGATGCTGGACAGTCAACGCGACAGTATCGGGATCGCCCTTAAAATGCTGGGCTACTCCCTGAATACCAAAAATCCCGCCGAACTCGAAAAAGCCAAACTGGCTTTGATCGACCAAAAGCCGTTGGTCTTGGCTTATGTGGTGGATGAAGTGAAAGATAAAATGATCTCCGGTGAAGCCGCGCTGGCGGTGGTCTGGTCCGGGGACGCCGCCTATTGCATGCGTGAAAACCCTGACCTGAATTACTTCATTCCGAAGGAAGGATCCAATCTCTGGTTCGACGGCATGGTGATTCCCAAAGATTCACAACATATCAAAGACGCCGAATTGTTCTTAAATTACATGTGCGATACGGAGATCGCCTATAAAAACGCCGATTATATCGGTTATGCCACCCCGCATTCGGAAGTGGTGCGGAAACTCCCGACAGAGATCACCCGGAACCGTTCCCTTTATCCGAAAGCGGACGATCTCAAAAACTCCGAAGTTTTTGTGGATCTCGGTTCCCAAATCAAAGATTTTGACCGGGTTTGGACCGAAGTCAAATCAAAGTAATTCAATAATAAACACGAACATGGCCGGTGTCGTTTGACATCCGGCCATTATTTTAATTGTTGTTTGTATGGAGGAGGGTCGCTTGCGGACTCTGCGAGACCCGCTATCCCAAACGACTCCCGATTCGGGAATTGATCAACGATATCCGGTGTAATTACTCTCTCCTACCATAGTTTTTCTTTTTTGATCCTGATCTCCACGTTGAGATTGGGGACTAAAAACCGGTCCGGGTTTTGAACTCTGATCTCAACCGGGAGAATGGTTTCGCCATTTTTAACCACGGCCATTGCTCCGATCTTTCCGACTTTACCGCGGTAGTGGCGCTTGGGGTCCGCCAGCGGAGTTATCGTGACTGCGGCGCCTATTTCGACATCTTTGATCAACCGCTCGGCAACCGGAGCTTCGACCACCAAACTATGTAAATCCAAGACGCTCAGCAATTGTTTTTGATCATCGTCTTGAACCTGATCGCCGTTACGATAATTGATCTCCGCCACCACGCCCTCGCCCACCTTCGTCACTAGATAGTTTTGGCTGATACCGCACTGACGCAGTTTATCCTGTTTACTTTTGACTTCCAGTTCCAGTTTAGCGATGCGTTCGCGAATCGCGATCTGGCTGGAAACCCCTTGCCGTTTCGCCGTCAGTTCAAGGTCAAGGTCGGTGGCGGTTTTTAGATTGGAGCGGTTAGTCTGCTCGTATTGGTCCAATTCCAGTTTGGAAATGGCTCCTTTTTGATAAAGAATCTGCTTGTTATTTAGCTCGGTTTGAGATTGGCGCAACGTCGCCCGGGCGTCGGCGAGCCGGTTCTCTAACTGCTTGATGGTGAACCCTTCATTTTGCAGCTCACAACGGGCCTGGACCAACTCTTGCTCTTTCGCCTTGATCTGAGCTTGATACTCGCTCAGGTTTAACACGGCCAACCGTTCACCGGCTGTTACCCGTTGCCCTTCTTGAACCAGGATCTTTTCAATCCGGACCGGAAAACCCAGCATTACATTTTGAATGTTGTTGGTTTTGACCCGGCCGATTACCATTACATTTTGCAATTCCGACCAGGCAAACCAGATTATAAAGGCCATGATGCTTATCGTCACAACTAAGACCGGCCAACGCTTTTTCATGATTGATCTCCTCCCGATTAACTTTTACAAAATCATCCTTACGACCCGGCACTTTCGTAGCGACACAAACCGATCTTCCAGACCTGTAACGTGATTACTAAAAAGGCAATACTGACGAAAGGGGCGGCGAACTGTAACAACGGGTGAAACAGATAATCGCCGGAACGGTCCAGGAAATACTGGGCGGGATAATAATTGACGAACGAATACGGCACCACAAACGTTAGGAAAAACTGGATCCCGACGTCATAGATCTTCAACGGGTAATCCAAGAAGTTCTTAATACACATAAAGGTGATATTGGTGACACCATTGGAACGTTGCAGCCAAAAGGCGCTGGCGCCGACCATGATCATCAAACATAACTGAATCAACGATCCGCTCAGGATGACAATCATAAACCAGATTATTTTAGCGATACTCCAGACAATTTGTAATTTTTGAAAACAGATCGTAAAAACTACGGCGCCTAAAATGAAGTTACCCACATTTTGAATGGCAATGTTGCGAAAACAGAGATGAATCAAAGGATTGATCGGATAAATCAACATACTGTCAAAGGTTCCTTGCCGAATAGAACTGTCCAGTTGTTGCATCGGCGCCCAAAAAATAAAACCGGCGACTCCATACGAAAACATGTTCAGGTTGTAAAGCAATAATAATTCATAGACATTCCAACCGCCCACCGTTTGAAAGCGATTCGCCAGCACCCAGATCAACGCCATGCTGGAGCCGAAAATGGTAGTCTGCAAAAAAATATCGATTAGAAAATATGCTCGATATTCAATCAAACTCTTAAAATAGATAAAGACAAATTGGATATACAGTTTGATAAGGTGCATTTCAACCTCCCTGGATTACCAAACGCCGGATCGCCCGATGCCACATTAACCGTTCGAGTAGAAAAAAGCCGGCGAGCCAAATGAACTGAAGCATAATCTGCCAAATGGCTTCCTGCGATGTTAATTTCCCCATATAAATTGAGATTGCCGTAAAATAAATCAAGCGAAACGGCAGGATCATCGCCACATCGGCCAACGCTTTTGGAAAAAACCATAATGGGACAAACGAACCGGAAAACAACCGCAACGATACCCGCAACACCGTATTGAACTGTTGCACCCGGTTCCACCAAAAACCTGATAACCCCAGCAAATAACAGATGGCAAAGCTGATTAACAAGCCGTTGACGACCGCAATTACAAACAGGATTCCGTTTTGAAATGTCGGTAACTTTAAGCCAAAACCGATAAAACCGATCAGTAGGGTTGGCACGAGTTGGATAAAAACATCCGAACCGATACCGCCGATTGTGCGGGATAATAACTGAACCCGCAGATCAATTGGTTTGATCAGATCGGTGGCGATTTCGCCGGTACGGATCTTCCAATCGATAATCCAGATAATCTCGTTGGTGACAAAGATCGAGATGGCCGCACTCACTACCGAATACGTGACCATTTCCTCAAATGTTACCACCGTGGCTCCGGCAGTCGCCGACCCGCCGCTGTTTTGCATAATCGCCCGCCAAATGGCAATTTGGACCAATAACGTTACAATCCGCCCGGTGAAACTGAGTAGGGTATTGGTCCGGTACGCCAACTCGGCTTGGAAAGTATTCTTAATGAATTCCCAATACAAACGCATTGCATCCATCCTTCAATCTTGAGTCGTGGTCGCCGCAGTCTGGCCGAGGTACATCCGACGGATCACCTCTTCGATCTCGGTTTCGCGTACCGTAAAGTCTTTCACCTCGTACCGCCCCATCAGCCATTTCAAAACGATACTGGAGTTGATTTCACCCCGGTTATAACGCAAATTAATCTTGTGCCCGTTACTATTTAAAACCGTAACCCCTAACCGCTCTAACTCCGTCCAATCCTCAGCTTCCACCGTTTCGACCAACTCGGCGCTGAGGGTCTCCGCCGATCCGTAGACCTTTTTCAGTTGATCCAGACACCCGTTATACATAATTCGGCCTTTGTCAATCACCATCACTCGCGAACAAAGTTTTTCAATATCCGACATATCATGAGTGGTTAGAATCACCGTGGTCTGATGCTGTTTGTTGATCTCCGCGATAAACTCGCGAATCTTCTTCTTCACGACCACATCCAAACCAATGGTCGGTTCGTCAAGGTAGAGTATCTCCGGGTTATGAAGCAAGGACGCCGCCAAATCCGCCCGCATCCGCTGCCCCAGACTGAGTTGCCGTACCGGGGTGTTTGCGAATTCAGCGATTCCTAAAATCTCGTAACACATCTCCAGATTCGCCTTGAAACGCGCCTCGGGCACCCGGTACATATGACGCATTAATTTAAACGTCTCCAACACCGGGATATCCCACCACAATTGCGTACGTTGCCCAAAGACGACCCCAATACGCTGGGCGTTTGCGATCCGGTTTTCATAGGGAACGATTCCCGCCACTTCGACCTTGCCCGAGGAAGGCATCAATATCCCGACCATCATCTTGATCGAAGTCGATTTCCCAGCGCCGTTGGGTCCGATGTAACCGACCACCTCCCCTTTGTCAATTTCAAAGGAGATATCATCGACTGCGGTCTTGGATTCGTATTCATTACTGAAAAACGTCCGCATGCCGCCCCAAAATCCGGAATGGCGTTTTTGGCGTTTGAAGGTTTTGGTAAGATGAGTAACTTTGATAATGGACACGTTGCTTCCGACTCCATTTCAATATAAAATTTAAAGGGAAACCACCTACGCAGTTTCCCCTTCTCAAGTCCCCCAAAGGGAATTTCATAAAATACTGGTGAATATTCCCTTCATTTTACCAACAATGTTTTGACTTTGCAACTACAATTCGGGAAATTTTCCGTTTATTCCGCCAACGACGATGCCGACTCCCCTTCTCCGGACGGCGGTTGCAAAAACAATTTCCGTTTGATGTAGATATAACTGAAAAGTACGACCAAAACGATCAGCGTAAAAATGTTGGTAATCCGTAATGTTACGATATTGACGCTAGGCAACCTAACGACCCAAAGTTGCTCGATGATGTTGTCATTAACAAGGACGATATTGGTCAACACATTGGCGATACTGGCAATAAGCCATGTCAGGTAAACATACCAGGAAGCCCGGGTTGTCTTCCAAAAACCAAATATGATATAGAGATTCAAAATAAGCATTAGGAATCCAAAGATCCTTGTCATCCAACCGTTTAAAACCATCCCGAACAACAATAAGGGGAGATTTTGAAACAACATCCCCACGCTGGTGACCACGCCAAACAGGCTGAACAAGATCAAAATCATCATACCTAAGGGCCGTCGGGGAGTAACCAGGGGGCGTTGCCCCGCAATAAACAGCTCCTTCATCTTCGGCCGCGTAAAGATGATGAAATAACTGACCGGTAAAACAATCAAAAAACAAGCCATAAATCCCACTGTCAATCCCTTCACCATCAGTTGCGCCGGTTCCGGTTCAAGCGTTGCCGGAGCAGACAGCAGTCCAATGGTCACCGTCGCCACGATCCCGGTGATCACTGCAAAACCCGACATGACCAACAGTGATAAGCGCGCCCAATCCCGCCGGCAAAACAGCCCGATGGCCGTAGTCAGCACCCAAATGAGGAACGGACAATTAAAAATCGCAATTTGCCACGGGTTCAACGGCGCCGGCGTGGCAAGTTTGGACTGCATCGTCAGTGTCAAAACCACTGCGCCTGTCAGCAACAACCCCACCAACGAAAGATATATTCCGGTCATAATAATAAAAGCTTTTCTCATTACGGTTTCCTCCCCAACGTCTCACCATTTTTATATATATTTGTCAATTTAAGAATAATTTCAATAGACAGCCATAATTTACCTGCAACAATCACAAAAAAACCCATCCTTCGTTGTTTTACGAAAGATCGGCTGAACTGAAACGACAAATCGCTTTTATTGATGCAACGCCGCCAACTCCGATATATAACGGCCGACATCCTCGGGACGATGGCCGCGCTCCAGATGGACATGGGCGTCAAGCATCGCTTTTAACCTTTCAACACTTGTTGTTTTACCGCTTCCCAACGCAACGCGTCAGCGACCGCCTGTTCAATCGGGAGTTTGGCCTCCCACCGCAGCAACGCCTTGGCTCGGTCGGCGTTGGCGTAGGAACCGGCCACATCGCCGGGACGCGGCGGCGCTTCGACCTTTGGGATCACGCGTCCGAAAACCGTTTCAAACGCTTGCACAAACTCTTTGACGGTGACGCCACGGCCGGAACCTAAATTGATGACCGTATACCCAAGGTCGGGATCATTGGGTTGAGAAACGCCCTGATCAAAGACTGCGTCGAAATACTCCACCGCCTGGACATGAGCTTGGGCCAGATCCCAGACATGCAGATAATCGCGGATTCCCGAGCCGTCGCGTGTCGGCCAGTTGACGCCGGTGATTTGGAAGACCGCTTCCTCGCCCCGGGCCACCCGGACCAATTTTCCGAGCAGGTGCGAGGGCCGGGCGAGACTCAGCCCCGAGCGGAGCTTGGAGTCGGCCCCGACGGGATTGAAGTAACGCAAGGCGATGCCGCGCAATCCGTAGGCGGCGCATAAATCCTTCAAAACCATCTCCATCATATATTTGGTCCGCGCATACGGACTGCGCGGATTGAGCGGCGCCTGTTCGGTCACCATAAAGCCGGGGACATCGTCATAGACCGATGCCGATGAGCTAAAGACAATATTGCGGCAGCCGGCTTCGTGCAGGTTCTTAAAGAGCTGCAGCGACTGGGCGACATTGTTCTGATAATAATCATACGGTTTAGCGACCGATTCCGGAACCTGAATCAACGCCGCAAAATGAATCGCCACCGTGATCTCGGGATGTTCGCGAAAGATCCGTTCCACCAAAACCCGGTCGGCGATATCGCCCTCATAAACGATCCGTCCCGTGGTAAATTCCCGGCGTCCGGTAATGAACGAATCGAGAATAACCGGGGTATAACCCCGTTCCTCCAACGCGGCGCAAGTGGTGCTGCCAATATAACCGGCGCCGCCCGTAACTAAGATCTTCAAATTGGAAACCTCCCTGAACTTTTGTTACGTTATTTCCAGCTGAAGGAGAATTCCTTCCCTTTCAGCTTGGTGTTGGCGATCATTTTGATGATCCCCCCGATCAAGCCCGGGGTATTATGCAACTTCAATTCCGTTAATTGATCGATCCGAATTTTCCCCGCCAACTCGTCCGGATCGACCGCCACCCGGATGTCCATGGCGGCCTCCCCCTCGTAATTGATCTTGAGGCAGGTTCCTTTGATGCCGAACCGCGCCCGCATCCGTCCGGGCTCGTCCAACAACGCCAACTCGCGCAGATCGGTCAAGGTGACCCCGCCCTGCTCGTTGTCGCCCGATAGCGGCAGGTTTTTGGCCAGGGCGATATTTAAGAAATCACCCAGCCGGTTTTGGGTCAACACTTCACTGAAAGCCGGGGTCTGCCCATACCAAAATTCCTTTCCGGAGAGGCTTTTATCTAAAATCATCCGCGCGCCTTCACTGATCAGCGAATTGGTTCCGTCCAACCGCAAGCCGCTAATGCGTACCAGTTTAACGCCGAGCTTTTGTTCGGGGGCGGCCAACAAGCCGGTCCCGACGAACTCGACTTCCCCGGCGGGGCTAAAGCTGATCAATCCTTTTTGATATTGGCCGGCAAACGAACAGCCCAAAATGAATTGGGACTTCTCCCAGTCCATGGTGAAACGGTTGAGTTTGGTAATGACGATCTTGAACCCGTCGCCCTTGACGTCGTACGGGATGAGTTTGGCGTTAACCGTCCGCTGAATTAACATAGCGGCGCTCGTCCAGTCGAATGGGCGGTAATTCGGTTCAAACGCCCGGCTTGGCGCTGAAATTACCAGCAATCCCAACAGAGCGAAACCTAACAAACGCCCGCGGCGGGACAGTTTCCACAGATTTGCCATATGTAGTTCTCCCTTCATGGCGTGACACTTCTTTACAATAGACGTATTTCCCTGACAATTGTTCCCGTTTTGATAAAACGAATCGCCCTGGTTACTTCCACATGAATAAATCAATCCCTGCTTCATCCAGGCATTTTCAAATCCGAAACTTCAATCAAAAAGTTGGTCATTCTTTAGAAAATCTGGCAATAAAATGCTAATCTTTTTATGCCATATTCCGATAATCGTAACAGTTATGTTAAATATTTGCCAACCAAAGGAGGAACCGTTTTGGATTCACAACAAACTCGGACAAAGTCGGCAAAGTTTGGTCGGGGCTGGTTCGGCTTCCATAAATTGCGCGTATTTCATCAGATTTTATTTCTGATTGTGATAATGCTGGGACTATTGCTGATTCAAGGCGTTTTGAGCATTAATATCAATTCGAATATGCAAAAATCGAACCAGAAACTGTTTCAGATCAGTGTCAAACGGTTTGACAATCTCAATATCATCCGGGTGTATATCGAGCAAATCAAATTCGGCTACTTGGAAGTTTTATCCGGCAGAAACACCATCGCGCGACTGAATAATCCCGCCGGTTTGAATGGCGCTTTGGATATCTCCGCCGAGTTGGAACCGGCGGTAAATTCCCTACGGGAAGTTGACCCTGACAGCGTGGCGGCGATTAACAAGAATCTTGACACCATCAAAGATGTTATGGCGCAACCGGCCAGCGAAGCGAATTATCAAAAAATCCTCGGTGAGTTAAGCGCGCTCAAAATTGCCAGTGAAAATATTTATAACAAAGTACTCTTCTCCAGCAGTGAAACAACTGCTCAAAGCACCACGTTTTCGAATATTTCCAAACTCATTACCTTAATTATCCTGATCGTCAGCGCACTCGGATCGGTTGGTTTGGGATTGGTGATCGCCGCTTCGTTGTCCCGGCCGTTGCAGGCGATTGTTCATGCGGTGAAAGCGCTCTCCGGCGGAGACCTGTCCCAGAATATTAAAGCGACCGGCTGTTTTGAGGTGAATAGTGTCGTCGACAGCTATAATCAAGCATTGGACGGGTTGCGTCAACTGATCGCCGACATTAAAGAACAATCGCAAATGTTGGCGGTCGCCAGCGTCGAACTGGCGGACGCCTCGAACAGCACCGGCGAATCCGTCACTCAAGTCGCCCTGGCCATGCAGGAGTTGAGTAAAGCGACGATCAACGAAACCGAACAGATCAATGAGACGGTCAATACGGTAACGTTCCTTTCGGGCTTGGTTTCGAAGGTTTCGACCGATACGGAAAATATTGAGTCCGTTTCCGGGAAAATGGCCGGTTCGGCCAGATTGGGCCAACGGTTAACCACGGAGATTGCCGGGGAGATCAACCAGATTTATTCGACCACCAACGAAGTAACCCGGGTTATGCAAGAACTCAACAAAACTTCGACGGAGATTAGCGAAATCTCGGTGACGATTCATAACATTGCCGAACAAACCTCGTTGCTGGCGCTGAACGCCGCGATTGAGGCAGCCCGCGCCGGCGAGCACGGCAAAGGATTCGAGGTGGTGGCCACTGAAACCAAAAAACTTGCCGACCAATCCAAACACGCCGCCAAACTGATTCAGGACCGGGTCATCCAGATGAACCGGCGCAACCAAATCACTGCCGACGAGGTGAAACACGGCGTCGATCAGATTGCAGCCGGCAAAAAGCTGTTAAGCGAAGCGACCGTCACGTTCGACGAGATCTTCACGACGTTGCAAAACAGCCTGTCGCAAATCGGGATGATTGCGAAATCAGCCCGTCAAATGTCTTCGAGCAACGAATCGGTGATTAGCGCGATTAACACTATCGCCGCCATCGCGGAAGAAACGATGGCCAATTCCGAATCCGTCTCCGCGGCGGCGCAAGAACAAAGCGCCTCGATTGAAGAAATTTCGGCCATGGCTTTGCACCTCAGATCCATTGCCGAAAATCTCAAGCTGTTCACGGCGCGGTTTAATCTGGAAAAAGCCAGTTAAGAAGATGTCGCGCTGCGCGAATGATTAAGCCCGCCGGGATGATGGGCTTTTTTATTTCCGGCAAATGGACGGCCGCCAATCATTTTCGAGGCGCTTCCAATTTCATTAAGTATTTGCTAAAATATTGGATAGTATAGCGAGTAAAATCACAAAACGCTAAATTTAGTTTTCGACGAGGTATTTATGAAAACGCTACGGGTGCTGGCACCAATTATAAACATCCTCCCCGAAAGTATGATTCGATATATTACCAGCAAAACAGCTGACTATCTTCTTAATAAATACGCAAAGCTTGAGGTGACGGGGAACGATATCCTGGCCGGGCGGATTGGCAAACCAACCATATTTATTGCCAATCATTTAAGCAATATGGACGGCATTGTTCTCAATAAGGTACTTGAGAAAAACAACGTCACCTTCATGGCTGGCGTCAAGCTAAACGAAAATCCCCTGACATCGATATTCCTGAAAACAGTCAAGCAAATTCCCATCAACCCAAATGCGGCGGATCGCAATGCAATCAAAAACGCGCTCGCCGTATTGAATATGGGACAGTCTATCCTGATCTTCCCCGAGGGGACCCGCAGCCGCACCGGCGCCATGATCAAAGGGAAAAAGGGGTTTCTACTGTTAGCAAGGCTCTCGAAAGCTGATATTGTTCCCATCGCCCTGGCGGGAACCGAATGTTTGCTGCCGGTCAACCAAAACGACATGGGTAAGGAAACTCCGCAACATGCAACCGTGAGCGTAAACGTAGGACAACCTTTTCAGCTGGAGAAAAAAAATCATCACCATGATGATTGGGATGAAGAATGTGTGGCTACCGCAATGCGGAAAATTGCCCAAATGCTAAAATCCGAATATCAGGGTGTGTATAAAATAGACTAATCGAAGTTTATCCTCGCCTAACCCCCCTGTCTGAACCAGGATTTAAAGGATTTTAAGGATTCAATGGATTAAAAACTTGATTCATTGCTGATTCATTCCTTCGCATCCAAAACTCACTCCCAAATCCTTTTAATCCGCCGAATCCGTGAAATCCTGGTTCAGACGCTCCAACGCCCAATCCAACCCCAACTTATCCACAGCCAACCTTATTACCCCCATCCAACGATCCCATTTATCCACAGAAATAGATCGGTTATTCACAAAATGAGCTGAGTTATTAACAAAACGATCTCATTTACTAACAAAAATAGATCAGTTATCCACAAAACATTCTCATTGAGTCACAGAAATAGATCGGTTATTCACAAAACGAGCTGAGTTATTAACAAAACGATCTACGTTATTCACAAAATAAGCTCATTGAGTAACAAAAGGAGATCAGTTATCCACAAAATGACCTCCGCGAGCCTCCCAAGGGGCAATTTGCCCACCCGAAAATCAAAAGGACCATCCGTACCTTGGATGATCCCCTGCAACGATAATCATGATTATGGGTAAACCGTCGAAAACAGCCTGGGATTCAAGCTCGTCTTCCCTCTCCTCTGAAAAACCGCTTCGAACCACGTCGCAGGAGCGGGACCGATGGTGAGGTCGAAAGCGACGCCTTGAACCTGCTCTCCTAAATCCTCACCGTCTGCAACAACTGGCTCCGCCGCCTCCGGCGTTCGCCTGGTATTGGGAAACCTCGCGCTGGATGGCGGGAATATCGACCTGATTGCGGTCGGCAACCGTTTTCACATAGGCGTTGATCATGCCCATCCAACACTGGAACGTGAAGTCTTGCGATATCTCCAACGCCGGCGTCTCCAATTGGCCGGCGCGCAAATCCAGTTGCCCGCCGTAGGCCGGGAACGTCACCACATTATTGCAGGAGTTCAATTTCTCGGGGATAAATTTAAACTTGGCCTTCATTCCTTTTTGCAGCACCACGACGGCGGGGGCAAATCCTTCGTCATTCACCGTGATGGTCACTTCCTGAATCCCGGCGACAACCGGCGCCACTTGCACCTGATCGGCGGGGATCCGGCCATTTTGGAACTTGGTGGCCTTCGCTCCGTCGCTGCAGCAACTGCCGCCGCCGGCAAGATTGGCGTTCGCGCCTTTGTTGTCAGCTTGCAAATCATTGGCGGAAACATTAGCAACGTCGGGAACCACCTTGATATAACTACTGATCATCCCCATCCAACAGGTATAGGCGATCGTTCCTTCCCGATCGGGCGTAAACTCAATGATGTTTTCCCCCGGCGCCAGTCTTTTTTGAATATTGTATTGGGGAACTGTTACCGGGTTATTACAGCCGTTGAGATCATCCGCGCTGACCTTGATGATCCAGCGGACCGGAATGCCCTTTTGGACCACAAACGGTTGATAGCGTCCCGACGTAAAGGTGGTAGTGACGACTTGAACATTGCCTTCAATCCGGGCGACATTCGCGTTTTGCTGAGCGATCGAGCCCGGAGCGGCAATCGAGACTCCCGACAGACTTAAGCCCCGTCCCAACATCACCAAACCCAACACCATCACCAATACCGCGCTGACCTTTATCATCCGGTGGGTAAATTTCCGGCTCAACAGCGTGCTGACGGCGCCGAAGCCAAACATCAGCGGCACCGTGCCGATACTGAATAAAAACATCGACAGAGCGCCGGCCCAAAAACTACCGGTTCCCAACGCGTATAACTGCATCGCTTGCAACGGTCCGCAGGGCATTAAACCGTTGAGCAAACCGACGATAAACGAGCCGCGTTTGCCGTTGTTATTGTAAATTTGGTTGCCAAATACTTTCGGCATCCGGATCGTTAACCGTTGTAACCACGGAAACGTCCCCAACATATTTAAACCCATGATCACCATAAAAACGCCGCCAACGATGGCGACAAGCCCTTTGGCCGTTCCCGAGAAGCTGACCACGGCGCCCAACGCGCCGACGATCCCGCCGACGACCGTATAAGAGACGACCCGGCCCGCGTTATAGAGCAAACTGGGGCGCAACTTGGCAAACCTGGATTCGGTCGGGTCCGTCGTACCGGCGATGCTTTGGGTGAGGTTGATACCGCCGCACATCGCGATGCAATGCAAGGACGTGAGCAAACCGATGACAAATAGCATCCCGTAACCCATGGACTGGTCGACTTGGGGAATAAAGTTGAACCCGACGGTCGACTTGATGATCAGATACAGCGCAAACAGAATGATGCCAATCCCCAGCAGTTGATTGACGGAACGGAACCGTTCCCCCGCGGCGGATTTCGCTTGGACCGGATCGCCGACCTCATAGCCGAGTTTGACAATGCGGGTTTGGATCGTTTCCAACTGGATTCGTTTTTGGTCAAATTCCACCTTCACCTCGGAGCGGGCCAAGGAGACCGTAACCGCCGCCACTCCTTCCAACTTGCGCAGACTGTTTTCAATCTTCAACTCACAGCTGGAACAGGTCATGCCGCGTACCGTAAGTACCGCTGTTAAGATATCGGGTTGCATCGCGTTCCCTCCAAAAAGACTTTCGCTGCCGAAAATCGCCAAATACCGATTTGCTTGATCGGTTCCATTATAAACGGTTTTTATGAAGAAATCATGAAGACTGGCGATTAAAATAGATCATGTTTGAGCAAACATTTGATAGAACTGGATTTTGGCAATTACGACTCATCAAAAAAGAGCGGCTGTCGAAGTTTTACCAAAACAGCCGCCCTTTTTTACGCTCACCGGATCGTCTACATTTTCATATCTTTCATATAGTCGTCATAGTTGCCGCCTTTTTGTTCCTTCCCGTTCGCTTTCAACAGCTCCGGAAGGGCTTTGCGGTTTTCGCCGCTGACGACCGCGATCTGCCAGTCAAACACCGTCTTGTTCTCCAATTCCGCCAGCGGAATGCTGAAGTCCACCTTGTTTTGGTCCACCATGATCTCGCTGTTAAAAGCGCGACTGGCTCCGGTCTTCACGTTTTTAACCGTCGTGTTCCATTTGCCGTTCTGATTGATAACGCTGACGATATAATCGGCGCCAATTTTCGGCCATTTGCCGCCGGTCGCCGGATTGGTGTCGGTATCGATCCCCACCATCCAACCGGAATTCTCCTCCAACTTGGCGGGAAGCGCTGCTTTGGTCGTCAGCAGGATGGTCACTTTCTTCGCAAAAAACAACGTATTGAGTTTCGCCGGGATCAAATAGTCCCGAAACGCCTCGGCCGCCGCGACTTGCGGTGAGGCGACCTGATACCCGAGCGCTCCCAACGCCATGATCCCTAAGAATGATAATGCCAAAAACCGTTTCTTCATCGTGATGAATCCCCTTTCGATTTTGTGAAATTGATTTTGATTTGATTCCTTCGTATCATTACCCCGGATAATTCAGCCCAAGCTTGATACCGATTGTTTTATGGCGCCCCCTCGCTGCGCAATCGCAGAGAGGGGGACGGTAACGAGGAGCAATGAGCACTCCCTGCCGTAAGGGGGGTGAGTCCCCCAGTTTTCCATTAAACCGTCTCCACCCCGTCTTCCCGGACCAGCGTTGTCAATACCGGCGTCGGCTGGCGCGCCAGCGACCGTTTCCGCCAGAGCAGATAGATTGCCGGGTACACCGCCAGCTCCATCAGGAACGAAACGAAGATTCCTCCCACCATCGGCGCGGCGATCCGCTTCATCATATCGGCCCCGGTCTCGGACAACGGCGCCCACATAATCGGCAATAATCCCATAAACATCACCGCCACCGTCATCATCTTCGGCCGGATCCGTTTGACCGCCCCTTCATGAATGGCGAATTTCAGATCGTCAAGGGTGGTCATTTGGCCTTTTTTGAGCATCCCTTCATATGCAAGATCCAGGTAAAGCAGCATGAACACTCCGGTTTCGGCATCGACGCCGAGCAGCGCGATGATCCCGCACCAGACGCCGATCGACAGATTGTATTTGAGCAGGAATAACGCCCAGACCACGCCGATCAACGAGAACGGCACCGCCAGCAGGATAATGGCCGTCTTGACATAGGACCGGGTGTTGAAATAGAGCAGGAAAAAGATGAGCAACATGGTTAAGGGAATAATCAGCATCATCCGTTCCTTGACCCGCTCCATCGACTCGTATTGGCCGCTGTAGCTGATGACATAGCCGGGCGGAATCTTGACGTTTTTGGCGATGGTCGCCTTCAATTCCGTGACATAACCGCCAATGTCGCGATTGCCGGGATCCACGAAAACGTATCCCGCCAGGCGGCCATTTTCATCACGGATCATCCCCGGGCCGGTGGTTAACCGAATCTCGGCCAATTGGGACAGCGGGACTTGAGCCCCATCCATGGCCGTAACGTAAACCTGTTGCAGTTTCTCCACCGTGTCCCGTAATTCCCGCGGATACCGCACGTTAATCGGAAAGCGTTCCCGGCCCTCAATGGTTTGGGTGATATTTTCACCCCCCACCGCGTACATCAGATTCATCTGCACGTCCGCCACGGACAATCCGTACCGGGCGATCTCTTCCCGGTTCAATTGAATATCCACGAAGTAGCCGCCGGAAGTCCGTTCCGCGTAGACGCTGCGGGTCCCTTTGATCATTGGCACGTGTTGCTCGATCTGTTTGCCGATCCGTTCAATCTCGGCGATATCGTCGCCGTAGATTTTGACGCCAACCGGGGTCCGGACACCGGTCGTCAACATATCGATCCGGCCTTTGATCGGTTGCGCCCACATATTGACTTGACCGGGAATCCGCAGTTCCCGCGTCATCTGAGCCAACAGTTCATCGTAACTGATCCGGTCCGGCCAGAAGAGCCGGAACGGACCCTTGAAAAATTCCGGCAACGGACTGTACCATTGGCGTTTCTCGCGCCATTGCTCTTCCGGTTTCAAGACGATGGTCGTCTCCATCATCGAAAACGGCGCCGAATCGGTGGAAGTCTCCGCCCGGCCCGCCTTGCCAAAGACCGAAGCGACCTCCGGGAAGGATTTCAAAATTTTATCCTGGACCTGCAGAATTTTCGAGGCTTCCGTCACCGAGATCCCCGGCAGGGTCGTCGGCATATACAGGATCGACCCCTCGTTCAGCGGCGGCATAAACTCGCTCCCGATCAGGAAAAACACCGGCATGCTCAAGACGAAAATTAAAGCGGCAATAATCATGGTCCGTTTCGGATATTTCAGCACCACGTCGATCACCGGCCCGTAAATCTTGAATAGCGCCCGCGAGATCGGATGATCTTCCTCGGAGTGAATTTTCCCAACCAACACCCGGTTGGCGATCGGGTTCAACCAACCGGGTTTCACCTTCAATTTCTTCATCCGGATAAACAGCACCTGAATCGCCGGGACCAACGTAATCGCCAGCAACGCTCCAAAAAACATCGCAAAATTCTTCGTAAACGCCAACGGCCGGAACAGCCGTCCCTCAATCCCCTCCAGCGTGAAAATGGGTAAAAAGGAGACTCCAATCACAATCAGGGAGAAGAAGGCAGGACGTCCCACTTCCTTCATGGAGTCGATCAGCACCTCGCGGTAATCGCCGCGTTCGCCTTGGATCTGCCAATGATGCAGATGCTTATGACCATTCTCAATCATGACGATGGAGGCGTCGACCATCGCCCCGATGGCGATGGCGATCCCGCCCAACGACATGATATTGGAAGTCAACCCCAGGTACTTCATGGGGATGAATGAAAAGAGCACCGCAATAGGTAGGGTGACGATCGGCACCATCGCCGAAGGAACGTGCATTAGAAAGATCATGATCACCAACGCGACGACGATCATCTCTTCAAGCAATTTGTTGCTCAGCGTCTTGATGGATTTTTGGATCAATTCGGAACGGTCGTAGACCGGGACGATCTTCACCCCTTCGGGCAATTTGATCTCGTTTAACTTCGCTTTGACCTCTTTAATCACATTCATCGCGTTTTCGCCGTAACGCATCACCACAATGCCGCCAACCGCCTCGCCCAGACCGTTGTAATCGGCGATACCGCGCCGCATGTCCGGTCCCATGCTGATTTTGGCCACATCATTGACGGTCACCGGGATCCCGTTCATTGATTTGAGGACAATGGACCCGATATCGTCTTTGCCTTTGAGATAACCCCGGACCGTCACCATAAATTCGCGGCCGGCGATATCCAACAGTCGCGCGCCGATCTCTTCGTTGGCGCCGCGAACCGCCTGCACCACATCGCCGACGGACAACCGATAGACCGCCAAGGCGTTGGGATCGACCGTAATTTGATACTGATTGACAAATCCTCCGATCGAAGCGACTTCCGACACGCCTTTAACCGACTGAAGCGCGTATTTTAGATGCCAGTCCTGAAATTTGCGCAAATCGGCCAAGGAGTTTTTCCCGCTCTGATCCACCAAAGCGTATTGGTAGATCCATCCCAAGCCGGTGGCGTCCGGCCCCAGTTCCAGCTTGACTCCTTGCGGCAGTTGGGAGTTGACTTTCGAAAGATACTCCATCACCCGGGAGCGGGCCCAATACACATCGGTGCCGTCCTCAAAGATGATGTAGACATACGAGAAGCCGTAATCGGAAAAAGCGCGGATATCCTTAACCTTCGGCGCGCCCAGCAATGCCGAGACGATCGGGTACGAAACCTGGTCTTCAATAATTTGCGGTGGCCGGTCCCAACGGGCGTACACAATCACCTGGGTGTCCGTAAGATCCGGAATCGCGTCCAACGGAATCTGGTTGAGCGCCCAGATCGCCCAAAAAACCACCGCGACAACGCCGATGAAAACAAAAGCGCGATTCCGGGCCGACCATTCAATAATCCGTTCAATCATTTGCTTTGGTCCTTTCCTGTTAGGATATAAGTTGAAATCAATTCAACTTAACCCGTTCGCTTAATGGCTCATCATATTGCCCGATGCCGCCTTTAATTGGCTTTCCGAATCAATAAAGAAGTTGGCTGAGCTGACGACCTTCTCGCCGATCTTGACCCCGGATATCACCTCGTAAAACCCGGCGGCGCGCCGGCCCAAGACCAACTCGCGCGGTTGGAAGTAGCCGTCCCCTTTACTGACAAAGGCGATTTGCCGCCCGCCACTGTCGATCACCGCTTCTTCCGGCAACGCGACCACCGTGCCGATCGGAACCTCGATATCGATATTGACATAGCTCTGATGGGTAATGGTTTTGGTGGCGTCGGTCAAGATCCGCGCCCGGATGCTCCGGGTCTCGGGATCAATCACCGTATCCAGCGAATCGACGGTGCCGTAGACCGTTTGACCGCCAAACTCGGAACCGGTGATCCGGGCGCGTTGGCCCGCTTTGACATAAGATAAATCTTTCTGGTTAACCTGGGCGTAAATCCAAGACCGGGACGTGTTGGCTCCGTCTATCAAACTGTCATCGCTTTGCCCCCGGGCGATCAAGCGATTTAATTGCGTTTCCCCATACCCCATGATCTGCAATTTTTTCCGGGCCGAATCCAGTAACAGCTTCGCGGTAGCTTGACCGTCACTCCCGGCGAGACTGCGATAATAACGATTCGCGCTGAGGAATTCCTCTTGCGCGGCATAGAGATCGGTATCGTGCGAAGTGGTTCCATAGGCGCGAATGGATCGCGTCAATGTTTGTTGATTGACGATCGCGGTTTTGACCCCAATCAACTGCTGTTTCCTTGGGTCCAGTTGAATTTGTTGGTAACCGGGGACATTGTCGGCTTCCGGCGTTGACTCGCCCATGTCCATTCCCGGCATCGAACCCATATCCATGCCGCTCATCCCGGCGTTATTGTCATCCATACCGGACATGGCGTCATCCTCCCCCATGGTCATTACGGCCATCGAATCGCTGTCGGCTTTGCTTTGGGGCTTAAAGTACCGATAACCGACAAGACCAACCACCAATGCCAGGACAACCGACCCGCTGATCAATATCACTTTCCACTTGGTCTTCATGATTTTTCCTCCCAACGTAGCGTGTTTACCGTATAAAAATCAAGATAAACCCGTTCCTCCATCACTCGTTGTTTGGCTTGCTCCAATCCTGACTGCGTATCGTACAACGCTTGCAAGGTTTCGATCAATTCGTTAAACCCGATCCGGCTGATCTGATAATCCTTTAACGCCACATCAAATGCCTGTTGAGTGCCGCTTTTGATCGTATTTTGGTAGAGCGGCAAGACTTCGTTAGCCTTTTGCAACGCCAAATACCGGGCCCGAACGGTTTGAACGATCCGGTTCTCAACAGCGGCGCGCTCCAATGAAGTCGCTGCTTTCATGGCGTCGGCACTCCCGACTAACGGACCTTGCTTGGTCTGATAAAACAGGGGTAACGGGATGGCTACTCCGACCGAATAGGTTTTGGCGCCATTGGTCATCGTATTGAGCTTGGCTTGTAACGTAAAATCCGGCAAAGACTCCAAACGCATGGTGTTGGCTTCCGCCGCCATCCGCCGTTCCATTGCTTGTTGCATCAACAGCTCCGGAAAATTGGCCCGGACTTTTTCCGTGACATCTTGTTCCGCCGGCAGCTTTCCCAATGACGCGAATTGATAGGTGAAGACCGTCCCCTTGGGAATCGCCTGGCCCAACAGGGCGGTTAAATCCGCAACCATTTTGGCCCGCTCGGCTTCCATAGCCAAGCGATCTGTCGTAACCATGGCGCGCAAGTTGTTGGTCCGGATAAACTCCGACAGCGTCGCTTTGCCGTTGGTGTATGCGGCGGCGATCACCGCGCCCAAAACCTCCAGCTGCTTTTGTTTCTTGGCTTCAACCGCCAAACGC
Source organism: Bacillota bacterium (assembly GCA_023417475.1). GTDB lineage: Bacteria > Bacillota > UBA4882 > UBA8346 > UBA8346 > JAEYPR01. Next base: position 24,053 of record JAEZFP010000024.1, read on the forward strand.
GCGTCCAGCGTGGCGATTCCGTAATACATCAACCCAATGTCTTTTTGCAAATCCGCCACTTTCATGCGATAGGTCTCCCGGGCGAGGTCCGCTTCGGCTTGCGCTTTGGCGGCGGCCGCGTCCAGCTTGCCGGGGAACGGCACCATCTGGATCCATGAAAAAGCAAATCCTTGGGTCATTGGTTTCATGGTTGACCCGAGCGGATTGTCCATTGATTCAATCATCAGTTCCGGATCCGGTAAACTGGCCGCGGGCGAAAGCTTTAACAGCGCGGCGTCGGATTGTTTTTGGGCGGCTGCGATCCCGGGATTGTTCGCAAGCGCCGCCGCAGTCAACGCTGTTAAACCGGCCGGTTCGGTAGTTGGGGCCGCCGCCCACGCGACACGGGCCGCCAACAGCAACAACAGCGTGACGCATAAATTGGTTTTAATAAACTTGAAAGCCATGGCCATCTCTCTTTCCTTCAATTTTGAAACTCACTTCCAACACCAACACCGCTTACCCTGCGCGGCGACCAGCTTCAGTGATTTAAGCATACCGGATCAAGCTTAAACCAACCTGAAACCAACCTTAAAATAAACTGAGAATTACGGGTGATTAAAAAGGCCACCCGGTGTTACCAGCAACACCGGGTGGCCTAGAAATAATTCAAATCCCACGATTAACTTGCCGCTACCATCCTTGGCAGGGTAACTGTCACGCATAAACCGTGCGGAGCGATGTTCGTCAGTTGGATCGTTCCATGATGATAAGCTACAATCGCTTTGGCAATGGCGAGTCCCAGCCCCGAACCGTTGATCCCCAAGGTGTTGCTGCCCCGGTAGAACCGTTCCCATACCAACGGCAATTCCGCCGGAAGGATTCCCGGGCCGTTGTCGTCTACCGTTAACATCACCTGCGCCGCCCGAACTTCAAGCCGGATACCGATCCGCCCTTGGGAAGGGGTATACTTCAAAGCATTATCCAAAATGATCAACAGCAATTGTTTTAATTTATCCGGGTCTCCCAAAACATCCTTATCGGGGGTCAAGTCGCAAGCGACGTTTTGGCCGGCCGCCGTCAACCGTTGCTCCAACCCGGCGAGGGTCTCCGCCACAATCCGGCGCAAATTGACCGGTTGCAATTGCAATGAGGCCTGTCCATCTACCCGCGCCAATAACAAAAGCTCATTAACTAAACCCGCCATCCGGTTCACTTCGCAACTGATCTCCTGCAACACTTGGGCTCTTTCCTGCTCCGGAAGCTGTCGGGCCCGTTCTAAAAACTCCAGATTTGCCTTAATCGAAGTTAACGGGGTTCGGAGTTCGTGAGAGGCATCGGCCAAAAACTTCTGCTGGGTTGCGTACGATACCTCAAGCGCGCTCAACATCCGATTCAACGCCAAACTCAACTCGCCGAACTCATCATGATTATCGTCAAAACTTTCAATCCGGCGGCCCAATTCTCCCGATGCCGCAATCTGCAACGACGCCCGGGTCATTACGTTCACCGGACGCAACGTCCGCCCGACAAAGATCCAGGATACATAGGAGCAAATGGCGACCGCCAATAACCAAATCACACCCATTAACAACGTTAATCCCGACAAAGTATTGCGAATATGCGTCAACGACCGCCCGACCACCAGATAGGCCGGATCACCCTGCGCGTGTTGCAAACGGATGATAAAAATCCGAAATGACTGATTACCTTCAAAAGCGACGGTCTTCGCCAGCGGTTTCGCGCCACGGTAACCCCGGGACAACTTGACCAACCGTTGAAGCTTGGCGACGACCTCCGCTTCTAACATGATCTTCCCGACGGGTTGAACCTTTTCATTCAGCAATAACGAAAACGACTCCGGCAACATTGCCCGATTGCCCCGGTGCTTTTGGTTCAAAGCATCTCGCCGGTCAAAACGGCCAAACTGTTCCTCAGCCCAGGATAATAACGACTCGTTGACTTCCTGATTCAAATGATAACGTAGCGATAAATAAAGTCCTCCGGTGAAAATCAGCAATAAAACCGCTAAAATCAATGCTTGCCAGGTTACCAAACGGTTCCGGACCGGTGATGCCATCGCCTACTCCTTTAAAATATAACCGGAACCGCGCAGCGTATGGATCAAACGGACTTCTCCCGTCTGCTCAAGCTTGTTCCGGAGATACCGAATGTAAACCTCGACAATATTGGACTCCCCGCCAAAATCATAGCCCCAGACCGTCGCCAAGATCATCTCCTTGGTAAGCAGACGGCGCGGATTGGTCATCAGATAATGTAATAACTGATACTCCGTTGCCGAAAGTTCAATCCGGCGTTCGCCCCGGGAAGCCGTATGGGTTCCAAGGTCTAGCGTTAAATCGGCGAACTGCAACCTCATCGATTCTTGGCGCACGCCGTTGCGTCGCAACAACGCTTGGACCCGGGCCAATAATTCCTCGTAGGCAAAGGGTTTGATCAAATAGTCATCGCCCCCGCTATTCAAACCCGCTACCCGGTCGCTAATGTCATCCCGGGCCGATAAAAAAAGAATCGGCGTATCGGCTTTGCTTTTCATTCTTTTACAAACATCGATTCCGGACAACCCGGGCATGGTGACATCCAAGATAACCAATCCCGGTTGAACTTGGTTAAACGTTTCAAGGGCGGTAATGCCGTCATTGGCAATAAAAGCGGCAAAACCTTCATACGTCAACACCCGTTTGAGCGAGGCGGCAATCATTGGGTCATCATCGACAATCAGGATTGTAGTCTCCATTCTTCCTCCCGCTTGGTATGGATAAAAACTTTATAGCAGATTTCCTTGAAGTTTTTATGAAGATCCGTATCGGAAAAAACAACCAAAACAAAAAAGGTTAGGGTGATTTTCCTTCCCTAACCTTGTCACAAACGTAAATGCTGCTCATTAATGTTTCACCTAAAATATCCGGGGCAATTATTACAGAATCGCTTGAATCACATCAAAAACCCACCGGCCGTATTGCCGCGTCCCCGCTTGACTCAGATGAACCCCGTCATGGTATAAAAACGTTTCCAAATCGACCTGGTTTTCCGCCATGTGTCGCGGCAGGTCGATCAACAAATCCCCATTAGCCTCGGCGACTTGCCGGATTATGACATTGTAAGGGTCCAAGTTTTCTTGATAGGAACGGCCGTTTCCCTGGTTAATGTACTTTTCGATTCGAGGCTGCAACCGGTGATTAATGATAAATACGCAACGACCGCCATTCGCGGTCGCAAGTCGCCGGAACTCCCGGATATTCTTCTCGAACTCTTGCAGAACGCCCCGCGGCGCCTGCGTCCACCCCCGATGGTTGCTGTCGTTGATACCGAATTCAATGATTAGGATTCCGGGGAGATGGGGGAGAATCTCGCTTTCAAACCGGTCAAATCCTTGGGCGGAGGTGTCCCCGGACCGTCCTTTGTTAATCACTTCAAACCGGCCCGGTTGCCGTTGATTCAGCGCTTCCTGAAGAATGCTCGGCCAAGCGCCGCATTCGTTCCCCTGGGTAATCGAATCGCCAAAGCAGATGATCCGCTCCGGGTTTCGTTGTTTCGCTTCCATGTTCAGTCACTCCCACTTTCAAACATTGATTGCTCCATCATTGTTCGGCAACCAAACCAAAAACCCTTCCCAATTGGGAAGGGTCAAAACTAATTCCTCTGGTAAACCTCAATTACCCCCATCGTATCAGTGATCGTCACATACTTGCCGTCCCGGGTCAGGAAGATCGTTCCGATATTCCCGGGCGCCGCTTGCCGATTCCAAGTCTTGCCCCCGTCGGCAGTGATCATTTGGATCCATTGACCAACCGGTTGCAATTGACGGACGATGATGACTCCGTGGTCGGCGTCGCTAAACCGCAGCGCCGCCGTTGGCGTATTGGACGGTCTAAGATAGTATTCGGCGACGTTTAATCCCAAAGCGACCTGGCGCCAGCTTTTCCCGGCATCATGGGTCCAAAAAAACACCCCGTTCTGGTCCAACAGGTAACCGTCTTGCGCGGTGCGCAGATGAATGGCTTTGATCGTAGTCAGTTCAGCCGGGAGCGTCACCACTTGCCAATTCTTTCCTTGATCATTTGTAAATCCCAATTTATTGTTGGTGGCGGCCCAACCGGTCCGGGCATCGATAAAACTCAAGTAACGGCAGTGTGACGGGACAAAACTGCCGAAGTCTTGCGCCCACTGCCAGTTGACGCCGCCATCGGTCGTATAACGGATATTCGCCCCATTTCCGCTACTCCAAGCTACGTTCTCGTTGACTATCTCCAAGCCGTAACGGCATTGCGATTGATTATTCCCCTCCGGCCAAGTTTTTCCGGCATCATTGGTATAATGGGTCTCCCCGGCAAATCCGACGGTGATTCCAAACCGGTCGTTTTGAAAACCGGTCATTGTCGTGGGATGATCCACCGAAAGTTGTAATACCAAGTTCCATTCGCCAGCGGCATTAACCGGACCGACTAACATGGCGAACAAAATTCCCAAACACAATCCATTAAACAAAATTTTTTGAAACAATCTCATTGCTACCCCTCCATTCTTAATTTTCTGTAGCATTGCTATATTAAATAATACTGACAATCCCCTGGACTAGCCATGGCTGGAAAACAGGAATGCTCTGCAAATTGACAAACTTTAAGCTGGTTGAATTTCCCCCTTGACTTTTTTTTACTGCCATGATTAAATTAAATTGATTTTTTCGAAACGAGGTGGAGTTGATGTCGGCCGTGATTTTTAAAGTGATGTCCATACCTTCTATCGCTCTGTCACGCGTCCGATTCATGTTGTAAACAAATGCAGTTTTCGTTGATTATGCCGTGGCAGAGTTTGCCGCGGCTTTTTTATTGACGCAGACCCAAAGCGACCTGCTCCGGGGACGGGTCTATTTTGAGATATCTTAAAGCCGCGCATCTTGCGCGGCTTTTTTCTTTTCAGCCAAATTCATTTACTCAAAGAAAGGTGAATCCGATTGAATCAGAATACGTTTAATTTATTAGATTTTCAAGCAATCCGCGATCAACTCGCCACTTACGCCGTCAGCGAACTCGGTCGCAAAATGATCGCCGAGTTAACGCCTAAAACGCTTCGTTCGGCGGTCGCGCTGACGCTGCGGGAGACCAGCGAAGCCAAGAATATTCTGAATGCCTCCGGCGCTCCGCCCCTCTATGGCCTGGCCGATTTTAGCGAAACATTTCAAAAGGTCAGTCGCGGAGCGGTGCTAGATCCCCATACGTTGCAAGCGATTGGCGATTTTTTGCGGGGTTGCCGCAAAACCCGGGAGTATATGGAGAAACGGCTTGACCTGGCCCCGTTGGTTGCCGGGTATAGTCTGGCTATTACTCCCTTACCGCATGTGGAGGAGGAGTTGTCCCGGTGCATCGTGGACGGCACGGTCAGCAGCGACGCCAGTCCCGAACTACGCCGGCTCCGGAAGGAAGTCGGGCGGGTTAAAGAAAAGATCCAAGGCAAACTCCAACACTATATCATGGCGCCCGAGTCCCGGGAATGGCTGCAAGAAACCGTTGTCACCCAGAAAGAAGGCCATCCGGTTTTGATGATTAAGGCGAGCTTCAAGCAAAAAATTCCCGGTATTGTTTTCGGCAGTTCCGGAAGCGGCAACACCTTATTTATTCAACCGCTGACAGTACGGCAGTTAAGCGATGAACTCAAGCAACTGGAAGGCGCCGAACAGGAAGCGGTCTATCAAATCATCGCCACCTTAAGCGGTATGATCGGGGAGCAAACCCAGACGCTCAATCAGAATCTGGAGATCATGGCCCAATACGACCTGGCATTCGCCAAGGCCCGTTTTAGTCGCGCCATTCAAGGCGTGGAACCGGCGTTGAATGACGACGGCCGGATCAACCTTTGCCAAGCCCGTCATCCTTTACTCGCGGGCACGCCGGTCCCCTTGGATTTCGCGATTGGCCGCGACTACCGCAGCCTGGTCATAACCGGACCCAACACCGGCGGGAAAACCATCGCCCTAAAGACCATTGGTCTACTCACCGTATTAGCCCAAGCGGGCTTGCATATTCCCGCCGCCGCCGGCAGCGAGATCGCAATTTTTGAACAAGTTTTGACCGATATTGGCGACGGTCAGAGCATCACCCAGTCATTAAGCACTTTTTCGGCGCACATCTCCAACATTATTGCGATTTTAGAGCAATGCGCCGGGAAGACGTTGGTTCTACTCGACGAGATCGGTACGGGCACCGATCCGATCGAAGGCGCGGCCTTGGCCGCCGCCATCCTGGAATATCTTTACGATCAGGGCGCTATTACCGTCGCCACAACGCACTACCCCGAAATCAAATCCTATGCGTTGACCCAACCCGGTTTTAAAAACGGCGCGATGGCGTTTGACCGCGAAAAGCTCAAACCGCTGTATCATTTGATTATCGGCCAACCCGGAGCCAGTCAAGCGTTATGGATCGCGGCCCGGCTCGGAATGCCGGAGACAATATTGCATAACGCGCAAAAACGTTTGGGCGAAGAAAGTTCGCTCGAAAATTCAATCCCAGCGCCACCTGCTCCCCTTGCCGCGCCAAAGCCGTTGCCGGAGAAGTTGCCCGCCGTTCCGGACCGTCCAGCGCCGACTGAACCGGTATTGCCAGCGCCGCCCCAAAAAACTCAAGCTGCAACCGCCAATCCCATTAAAGTCGGCGACCGGGTGAGTATCCCTTTCCTCAACGAGCAGGGCATTGTATGTTCCAACCCCGACCCCAAAGGCCGCCTCCGGGTTCGGATCAAAGACAAAACCATGGAGTTGTCATTAAAACGAGTGCAATTGCTGATCCCGGCCGAGCAGTTGTATCCGGAAAACTATGACCTCAATATCGTTCTACTCACCAAAGAAGAACGACGGCAAAAACATCAAATGGAACGCAAACATTCGCCCGGGGTCTCCCGGGTTATCGCCCGGGATGAACAATGAATTAACCGTATCTGCGCAAACAAGCAGGAACCCTGGTTTCCGGCCAGGGTTCCTGTTTGTTTCAATATTGGTTTGACCGGATCAAGCCAAGGCTTTTTCCGACTGCTTCATCTCATACGCATCGATCTCCATTGCCAATTCGTCCCGGGTCAGGGTGGCTGTCCCCACTTTACGGACCACAACCCCGGCGGCGACATTGGCCAATTTGGCCGCGAGTGCGCCGTTGATACCCGAAGCCAACGCCAAGATCATCATGCTGGCGACGGTATCGCCGGCGCCGCTGACATCAGCCACTTCCGCTTTGTTATACACCGGAAGATGGTGAACAATCTGTTCTTGGGTGAAAAGCGACATTCCTTCCGGACCCCGGGTGATCAACACCGCCTGACATTGCAGGGCTGCCATCATCTCCCATCCCGCCTGTTCCAACTCGGCGTGATTCCGGATCGGATATCCCACAAAATGCGACGCTTCTTCCAGATTGGGAGTGACGATCGTCGCTCCGCTAAACTTGCTCAATTGATAGCGGGAGTCCACCAAGGTTAATTTATGTTCCTGCCGGGCCAGCTTCATCAATTCATCACGCAAGCCGTCGGACAACATTGGTAAACCATAGTCGGAAATATGGATCCCGTCAACCTGCTTCACGATCGACCGTAAACTTTCGCGTAAGAAGTCCCATCCTTCGGCTTCCAGCGCTCCTTGGGGCATCCGGTCGACTCGCAGCATTTGCTGACGAACCGCATGTTCGGCGGCGGCCAAAATCCGCGTTTTCGTGCAAGTAGGCAATTGGCGGCTTGAAAATACCAGTTCGTGGTCGATTTGTTTCTGTTCCAGCAAGGTATGTAATTCTTCTCCGATGGGATCGGTTCCGACAATACCGGCCAGGTATACTTCGCCACCCAATTCCGCTAAATTATGCGCCGCGTTGGCGGCCCCTCCCAGCACCAGGTGCTGTTCCTGCTGTTCCACAATGAGCACCGGCGCTTCCCGGGAGATTCGGGAGATTGTTCCTTCAATATACACATCGGCAATAATATCGCCAACCACTAAAATTTTCGGACGATCGATCCGTTGCAGGGCTTGCCGCAGTTCCTTGGTATTGAGCAATCCATCCACCTCTTTGGTCCTTCTAAATCTAGATAATAATTTTATAAAAGCTCCTAAATTTCCTGCTTATTTCCTAAATTTTATATATAATTAGTGGTGGAACAGGCGCAAAATCGGAGAAAACCATTACCATTCCATATTGATCACAGGCTTCGATCACTTGGCAATCCCGCAATGATCCGCCGGGTTGCGCAATATACTGGATCCGTTTCGCCGCAGCCGGCAATTGCAGGACCGATCGCAATTCGCGCACCAACTGCCAGGAGTTTAAGGCATCCAATAGATTAATATAACCCGGACTCCCGTTTAATACCGTCAACGGCAACGCTTTCGCCCCGGCATGGATCCGGGCCGGTGTTTGGTGCGGATTGCACCCATACTTTATGATCAATTCGGTGGTTTTCATTGGCGCTCCTCCCATTATGATTCATTGATTTTAATCGTCCCGATTGAAATTTTACGCATAAAAAAACCTGGACAATCAACAATTGCCCAGGCGGTCGGCTGACTAACAATCGTACTCCCTGTGGTGAATCCACTTCCGCCAGTCGTACGATTGATTAACTGTAATAAATTGAACTTAGGGAAACACTGGTTAATTAACCTGATAGCATAATTAGGCAATATCTTGGAGCTGTTTCTAGTGTTTCCCAGCAAAATTTCGATTAAATCAGCGCTTCCTTAGACTTTCGTTAAAAAACCTGAAATCCCCGTCATGATCATCTGTGCCGCCAAAGCTGCCAAGATGAGTCCCGTAATCTTACTCAAAATTGTCAATCCTTGTTTCTTGACCAACCGTTCAATGGCCCCGCTTAAGTAGAGTAAAATCCCGACACTAACCACGGCCGCAACCAACCCGGTGATTCCGATGAACCGCTCCCAAAACCCTTGCAACTCCACCCCCATCACCAACAGCGCGCCGGTGGTGGCCGGGCCGACGGTCACCGGGATCGCCAACGGAACGACGGAGATATCCTCAGAAGGGTCGCGGGATTGATCTTTATCCGAACCCAACACCAACGAGATTGCCGACAAAATCAGCAACAGCCCGGTGCCGATCCGAAAAGAGTCCAGGGTGATCCCGAACAATTGAAAGATATAATCCCCGATTAAAAAGAGGGTCAAACAGATCACAATCACCGCGAAGGTCACCTTAACCGAGAGGCGTTTGCGCACTTGCAGCCCCAGATCGCGGGTCATCGACAAAAAAGTGGATAATAAGAAAAACGGAGTCAATAAAAAGAAAAATTTAATGTAAATGTTGATGAACTGTGTTTTCATGTTGCGCTCCAAACATTAGAGGTTAAAATATTAAAACCAAGATCAATTTATTCAACAACCACCGGTAAAATCCTGTCCGACACAAAAATGTAACAATTAACTTAGACAGGCTTTCGCTAGCATGTTATATATATGTTAATTAGTTGTTTTATATCGGGAATTCGTTTGGAATTGTGTGATATTTATGTTATGATTTATTGTAAAAGTTACAACACTCTTCTTTATTTCCATTCGAGGTTGGCATGACGTACGAATTAATCAGCGTTGGGATTGATGTCGGGACCACGACAACTCAGATCGTCTTTAGTAAACTGACCCTAGCGAAGCAGACGGTAGGGTCAGCCATCCCGGAAGTCAAAATAATCGCGAAGACCGTCTTATATGAAAGTCAAATTCATTTCACTCCGTTGCTTGACCGGGAAACGATTGACTATCAACGTTTGGAACGGATCATCGCAGGTGAATATGAACGCAGCGGATTCCGGATAGATCAAATTGCCACGGGAGCGGTCATCATCACCGGCGAAACCGCCCGAAAAACCAATGCCCGTCCTGTCTTGGAGCAGCTAACCGGCACCGCCGGCGCTTTCGTGGTGAGTACTGCCGGGCCGGATTTGGAAGGAGTTTTGGCCGGTTGGGGCTCCGGCGCCGGGGCACTCTCCCGCCAACGGAACTGCACTGTAACCAATTTCGATATCGGCGGCGGTACGACCAATACCGCCGTTTTTCGCAATGGCGACGTCATCGACAGCTACGCGTTGGATCTTGGCGGACGATTGGTTCAAGTGGATGAACGAGGGGATATCGTTTATGTTTCCGAACGAATCGCGCCGTTGCTTGCCGAGTTACAATTGGACATCCGTCCGGGTCAACCCGCTTCCTTGCCAAAGCTGCGCTGGTTGACCAACCGGTTGGCCGAGGTGTTTCTGGAATTGCTAGCCGTCAAACCCTTAACCCAAACCGCCCGGCGTTTGTTTATCGGGCACCGCCATCGCGAGTGTTCCCAGGAAATCATCTCCTTCTCGGGCGGCGTAGCCGAATTTATTTATCATCCGACTCCGGTCGCCTCTTTGACCGACCTTCGCTTTGGCGATATCGGACCGTTGCTGGGGCAAAGCATCGCGGCGGTGATGACGGCGTACGGCATCCAGCTCCACGAACCGGCTCAAACTATCCGCGCCACCGTAATTGGCGCCGGTAGCCATACCCTAACAGTGAGCGGTTCGACCGTTACTTATACCGAAGCTGCCTTGCCGCTAAAAAATCTCCCGGTTATTAAACCGTTTGCAAAAATGCCCACGGAAGATTGGAATCAGTTCGCCGCCAACGTCGCGACGGAATTACACTTTTATCCCGGTCAACCGGTAGCGGTCGCCTTCGCCGGGGAGCAAAGTCCGAGTTACGCTCAGATTAAGCAAATGGCGGCAAGTTTGATCAACGCGCTCGCGCAACAGCCCGGTCCGCTGACCGTCATCATTGAGCGCGACTTCGCTAAAGCTTTGGGCCAAACCATCGCCGCCGCGCTGCCCGGATCAAAACCCCTGATCTGCCTGGACCGCCTGCGCGTCCATAACGGTGATTATATCGATATCGGCAAACCGATTGCCGGGGCAGTCCCGGTGATTGTTAAAACGTTGGTCTTTAACACCTGACTGACATATCAAATCAGATGAGCGAGGAATCCAGACATGCGCCTCAAAACCACGTTATTCGGTAATGTATATCAATTCAAAGACATTAAGGAAGTCTTAGCTAAGGCCAACGAGGAAAAATCCGGCGACACGCTCGCCGGAATCGCCGCCGCCAACACTGCGGAACGGATCGCGGCCAAGGTTGTGCTGGCGGACTTGACCCTGGCGGACTTGTACAACCATCCGGTGGCGCCTTACGAAATTGACGAAGTCACCCGGATCAACCTTGATTCGTTGGACCCGCGCTGCTACGCGGAGATCCGGGGCAAAACCGTCGGCGAATTCCGGGAATGGATCCTGCAAAGCCCCGGCCCGGAATTACTTCGGATCAGCAACGGCTTGACCGCCGAAATGATCGCCGCCACCGCCAAATTAATGAGCAATCTCGATCTGATCTACGCGGCTCAAAAGATTACAGTGACTGCGGAGTGCAACACCACCATCGGTCTTCCGGGCACGCTTTCATCGCGTCTGCAACCCAACCATCCCACTGATGACCTGGAAGGGATCATGGCTTCGCTATATGAGGGCGTCAGCTACGGCGTGGGCGATGCGGTGATCGGGCTGAATCCGGTCGACGACAGCGTGGAAAGCGTCACCCGGATTTTAAACGCCTTTAAGTCATTCATAACCCAATGGAAGCTCCCCACCCAAAATTGCGTCTTGGCGCATATTACCACCCAAATACAGGCTTTGGCGAAAAATAACGCCCCAATTGATCTGATGTTTCAAAGCCTTGCCGGTTCCGAACTCTCCAACACCGCTTTCGGCATTACCGTCGCGTTATTGGACGAGGGTTACCAATTAATGAAAGAACGCGGGAGCGCCACCGGGCCAAACCGGATGTATTTCGAAACCGGCCAGGGGTCGGAACTTTCGTCTGAAGGGCATCACGGCGCCGATCAGGTAACCATGGAAGCGCGTTGCTACGGTTTGGCCCGGCGTTATCATCCTTTTTTAGTCAATACCGTGGTCGGCTTCATCGGCCCGGAATACCTCTATGACGCTAAACAAGTGATCCGGGCCGGCTTGGAAGACCACTTCATGGGAAAACTCAGCGGGTTGCCGATGGGCGTCGACGCTTGTTATACCAATCATATGAGAGCCGACCAAAACGATATCGAAAACCTATTGGTCTTATTGACCAACGCCAACTGCAACTATTTCATGGGCGTCCCGGCGGCCGACGACGTGATGCTGATGTATCAAACCACCGGTTTTCATGATATCGCCGCTTTGCGGGAGATCTCCGGAAAACGGCCGATTCACGCTTTCGAAGAACGACTGATAGAATTGGGCATTATGGAGAACGGCCATCTCACCGCCAAAGCCGGCGATCCGTCCGTCTTTGCCGCGCCGATCGGAGGCCCCGCTCATGTTAAATGATTTGGAAATGATTCCTGACATCTCCCGGCTTGATCTCACAGAACGAGTTACCGTCGCCCACCCTGCCAATCCAGAATCCTGCCGCCGTCTGAAGGCCGCCACCTTGGCGCGAATCTGCGTCGGCCGCGCCGGCGACCGCTATCTCACCGAAACCTGGCTCCGTTTCCGTGCCGATCACGCGGTGGCGATCGACGCTGTCTGGTCGGAAGTGAACGAAGCCGTTTTAGATGACTTCGGTTTTTATAAGATCAAAACCTTAATCCATCATAAAGATGAGTACTTGACCCGCCCCGATCTCGGCCGGCGCTTCAGCCCCGCGACCATTACGGCGCTAAAAGCGCATTGTATCGCCGGCCCCGACATTCAGATCGTGGTCGCCGACGGGCTGAGTTCGCCGGCGATCAATGAAAATATCGCTGATATTTATCCGTTGATGGTGGACGGTTTCCAAGCCAAAGGCTACCGGCTCGGCACGCCCATCTTCGTCAAGTTTGGCCGGGTCGGGACGATGGACCGGATCAGCGAAGCGTTGCGCCCCAAAGTCACCATCCTATTGGTTGGGGAGCGACCGGGTTTGGCGACCGGGGAAAGCATGGGTTGTTATATGGCCTATGAGGCCAGTACCCAAAAACCCGAATCCCAACGGACGGTGGTGTCAAATATCCACAAAAACGGCACTCCCCCGGTGGAAGCCGGAGCCCATCTGGTCCATTTAGCCGAACTTATGTTACGGGAACAGAAAAGCGGCATCAATCTCAAGCTTTAAAAAAACTTTTATCAGCCAAAGGCAGTCTTCATGAAAGAGACTGTCTTTTTTGGGAATAATAAAAAATGTTTGTTCGCCACATGTTAACCTTTATTTGATTGCTATTACCCGGCAAAAAACGTATAATCAGTAAGCAAACAGTTTCAAGTTATTGGTTTAATCATTGTTGATATCTTCCATAGCCTGCAATGGCTTTTACATATTCGACGGTTTTCGTAACTTACATGACTGTTTGACTATAAGGAAAACGCAAGAAAGCAAAAAGCATTCCACTCTGCTTCCAAATTGTACGGCGTTTTCCTAGAGAAGCAAAGGATGAATGAATGAACAATCTAATCTTTACCGAATTGAACCTCTCCAAAGAGATTCAAAAAGCTCTGGCCGAGATGGGGTTTGAAGAGGCCACCCCAATCCAATCGGAAGCGATCCCCCATATCTTGGAAGGAAAAGACGTTATCGGCCAAGCCCAAACCGGCACCGGCAAAACCTGCGCTTTCGGCATCCCGGCCATCGAAATGATCCATACGGACAGTGAAGCTATTCAAGCGCTGGTGCTTTGCCCGACTCGCGAACTCGCGATTCAGGCCGCCGAAGAGCTTAAAAACGTCGCCCTTTACAAACGCGGCGTCAAGATCCTCCCAATTTACGGAGGCCAGCCGATCGACCGGCAGATCATGGCCTTAAAAAAACGACCCCAGATTATCATCGGAACCCCGGGTCGGGTCATGGACCACATGCGCCGCAATACCTTAAAGTTTTCCAAGTTGAAAATGGTGATCCTGGACGAAGCCGACGAGATGTTGAATATGGGCTTCCGCGAAGATATCGACACCATCCTGACCGAAGTGCCCCAAGAAAAACAGATGATCCTCTTTTCCGCGACCATGCCGCGGGAAATTATGGATCTGACCTCCAAATACCAACGCAATCCGGTTTTGGTCAAAGCGGTCCACAAAGAATTAACCGTCCCCCAAATTGAACAGTACTATCTGGAAGTGCGGGAGTTTGCCAAGATCGACGTCTTGTCGCGGTTAATCGACGCCAACAATATCAAGTTATCGCTGATTTTCTGCAACACCAAGAAACGCGTAGACGAAGTTAGCGCCAACCTGCAGGCCCGCGGTTATTCGGCCGAAGCGTTGCACGGCGATATGCGCCAGGCGCAACGGGATAAAGTGATGCAGAAGTTTCGCAACGGCAACCTTGACGTCTTAATCGCCACCGATGTTGCGGCGCGCGGGATTGACGTCGGCGAAGTCGAAGCGGTCTTCAATTATGACCTTCCCGGCGACGACGAGTATTATGTCCACCGGATCGGCCGGACCGGTCGGGCTGGGCGCTCCGGGAAAGCGTTCACCTTTATTTACGGTCGCGAGATTTATAAATTAAAAGATATTCAACGTTATACCCGTTCGAAGATCGTGCCGTTAAAACCACCTTCGCTGATGGATGTTGAAGAGACCAAGATCAATCAGATCTTCGAAAACGTCAAGACCGCGATCGCCGGCGGCCAATTGACCAAATATGTTTCTTACGTGGAAAAACTGTTGGAAGATCCCGGTTTGAACTCCGACGGTGAAAGCGACGTTACCACCTTGGACATTGCCGCCGCTTTTCTCAAATTGGCGTTAGGCCCCGGCAATAACCAAGCCGCCGGTGACGAGGGCGCCAACGAGCATCCCAAAGCCGGCTCCGCCAAAGGAATGGTCCGCTTGTTCATTAACGCCGGAAGTTATGACCGGGTCGTGAAGAGCCATATCATTCAAGGAATTGCCGAAAACACCAGCCTGCCGGAGAAGCTGGTCGGGACGATTAATATCTTTGACAAATTTACCTTTGTCGAGGTTCCTCACGAGTATGCCACCGAAGTATTGACTTCGCTGAAGAATACCAAAATAAACGGCCGCCGGATCAACGTCGAGAAGGCTAACGCCAGCCGGCCGCGGAGTTAAAACCAACTTATTTAATCGAGTAGGAGGTAGGTAATTAATTCACCTACCGACCTCTCACACCACCGTACGTACCGTTCGGTATACGGCGGTTCTTTAGTTTACACGTACTTGTCGATAGTACTCAGCGAAGAATACGTATCC
>JAEZFP010000028.1 GCA_023417475.1 Bacillota bacterium
CTCTCTTCCACCGCTTCGAACCGGCTGTCATTCAAAAGAGAGGGGGATCGTAAAACGTTTGATCAAGTATTGGCTATCGAAGGGGGGTGAGTCGCGCCCCAATTTTCATTCCTTCGCTTGCCCCGGCGCGCCGGGGTGGACGACTACCTTAAATCAAAGATATCACGCGACGTTTTCAACCGGGTCTTACCCTCCGAAAACCATCCGTTGAATCGCCTCGGCCACCCCGCTATGATCATGATCGGCCACGATCAAGTCGGCCCGTTCTTTCACCACCGCCGCGGCATTGCCGATCGCCACACCCACTCCGGCCCACTCCACCATCGACAGGTCGTTGGGAGCATCACCGATCGCCATCACTTCGCCGCGCTCCAAACCCCACGTCGCGGCCAACTCCTGCAACGCCAATCCTTTGGAAACTCCCGGCGCTAAAATCTCCAAATAGGTCGGCTTGGATTTGACGAATTGCAACGCCGGGCCATACTCGGTCCGAAGTTGCGTCTGAATCCGGTCAATCGCCGCCACTTCCCCGACGCCAAGCATCTTGTGGGGCGGTTCTTTTAAAAACGCTTTCAAATCGCCCACCGGATGTGGCGGAACCCCGGCATTGGCGGCGTATCGTTCGCCCCAGACCGTCAGCTGATCCATGTATAATTGATCGTCAACATAGACGTTGAGGTGGATGTCGGCCGCCCGGAAGGCGTCGATCACCGTCAAGGCCTGCTCCAGTGGGACCGGCCGGTGATACAGGATCTGCCCCGAAATGGCCTCACGAATGATCGCCCCGTTATAAGCGATCAACGGCACATCCAATTGAAGCTCTTCCACATAACGCCGCATCGAGCTGACCATCCGCCCCGACGCCAACAGCACCTTGACCCCGGCCGCAATCGCCTGGCGGATCGCTTGTTTATCCTCATTCGATATCTCCAGATCGCTCCGGAGCAACGTATCATCCAAATCGATCGCAATACACCGAATCATCGGTCGAACCTCCCTAGCAAAGTTTCATTTCCCGGCCATAACCTGCCCTGCCACGGAAACGGCCATGTTCAGTTGTACTATACCATAAAACCCCGGATCCCGCAATTTGGAACCGCCAAGCACCCCGGACGTGGACGTTCAATTCAACGGAGCTAACGTCAGCGTTCCTTTCATCGTGATCCGGTTTCCCGCCGCGCCAACGGCGGTCAACTCCTGGGCTTGTTCCAGCGCCACCGGCCAACCGCTGACCGCGTCCAAACGCACCGTCCCCCGTTGTTCCCCGCGAAACTGTTCGGTACCGAGCAACACCGGGTTCATTACCGACGCCACATTCACTACGGCCATGGCGGAATCCAACGCCACCAACCGAAATTGGTCGTTGGTTTTAAAATGAAGATCATTATAAAGTAGATCAGCGGTGCCGTTCCATTCGGATCCGACCGTCACCGGCTGGCTTGGATATAAACCGGGATTGGCGGCTAAGCCGAGCAAACTTTGGTATTGCAACCGCCCCTGCAGATTGTTGAGTAATGACTTCTTCTCGGGAATATTCGGCAACTTCTGATCGATTAGCCGCAACGCCTCTTGCAAACCCTTGACCTCGCCGGCCTGGCCCGCCGGGTCCAGCCGTACGGTGTAGGTCAAACCCGGCAGCGCCGCCAAGACCAGATTGGCGCCGTTGGTCACTTGCCAGGGCGCCGTCGAGTCAAAATCAATCATGGTCCCGCCCGGACCCCCGGCGCGCATTAGCAATGAATGCAACACCACCTTGATCAGGGAATTCCCCGCCGGATCAACCTCCAGCACTTCAAACCCGATCCCAAACCCAAATTGAAACGCCAGTTCCGTAGCGACTCCGGCTTGGACCTGGGTCAACCGGTAATCGGCAATCAACTTGCAATTCTTTTTATCCCCAGCCACCGGCCGCCAACTCAAGCCGGCCGGCGTAGTTTCGGCGCCATAACTGATACTGCCGCTCAAGCAGACAATGACCAACGCAATCATAAATTTCCGAACGCTCATCGCGATTCCCCCCAAACCATCTACGCTATACTTCAGCGCGGCGTCGCACGAAGTCTGATTTTCAGTTCCACCCGCAACGGAATCGCGGTCTCTCCCCGCCGCACTTCTCCCACCAACGAGGTGACGACATCAGCCCGTTCAACCCAGCCGTCTTGCAGCCCGTAAGCCAGTTCGCCCCGGGTCGTGCCGACCAGAGAACTTAACTGATCGACGGTTATTGCCGCTTTTGGGTTGGATTTGATATTGACGCTGTTTTTGACCGAATGTTTCACCGTTCCGAACAGATTCACCAAACCAAGCCCGGATTTGGTCTCCGCCAGTTGCAAACCCAGTTCGACCGGGATTGGACAATCCTCGGACGGCAACACCAGATTCTTTTTCCAGCTTTCATCAATTCCAACCGGGCCCGGCCGGGGAATATTGAACACTCCCGCGACGAAGGCCGCGATCGAATCATTCCAGACCATCACCCGGTTGACCGCAAACGGATCGGCGTTACGAATCCCCCGGTCCAGCTTACCGTCGCTCAACGCCTCTTTAGGATTCAACCGGACCGTAAACCACCGGCCCGTTAAAGCCAAAACTGGTTGAACATTGGCAACCGGCGCAGACGCCGGTTGATCGGAAGCAAACTCCAACGTCTCCAACGGTGTATGTAATGAGACGCGGATATTTTGAAAAAGCACTTTGACGACAGCCTGTCCGGCCGAATCGACCTGAACCACCTGGCACTCCAGTTGAAAAGCGGCGGTTTGCCGCCGCACCACTTGATAGCCGGCCACTGATTGGGTCACCGCTGTGTCCACGGTCAGATTCAACGTACGCCGGTCATTAAGAACCGGCCGGTACGCCAAAGCCACTTTCGCGCCGGGAGCGGTGGCGGCAATCATGGGGCAGCCGATCGTGATGAGCAAAATCAGCCCCAACCCCAAAAGCCTTTTATTCATTAAAACAGCCTCCTTATTCCATCGCAACGGGGCAAAGGATTCCCGCGAACCCTCGGACGCTTAAACCAAACAGCAACAAACATTCCCACGGTACTGTGGAAATGTTTTCGATTCCGGGCGGAATTCTCCTGCCTCATTACCAAGCTAAAAACTGGCAACGGCATGCCGCAATGACGCCAACACTTAGAACGGTTCTAGCGTAATCACTCCGTCCATCGTAAAACTTTGCGGCGCCGCTCCGGCCTGACCGCTTAGGGTTCCGGTAATCGCCTGTTGCAGATTGAGCCGGTTGACCCAACCGTTTCGCTCAATGATTTCAACTTCTCCCCATTGTTTCCCCTCTAGTTTAGCGTTTTTCGGCCCATTGGTCATACCGGGTTTTAACTCCGAGGTGATTTTGATCTTGACGATTCCGTCGCGACGCTCGATAATTTCATACCGGTCCTCGCTCATCATCATCAGCCCGTTACTATTGGTGGCATGAAGCGCCTGCCAGGATTCGCCGACCATTACCGGGTGCTCGGGATATAAACTGAGATTATCGGCGGGACCAATCATTGATCCTTGCCTAAGCTGGGACCGCAACTGTTTGATCGTCTCTTTTTTCTGATCGCTGTCGGGAACTTCCCGATCAATCCGCTTGATTAACTCATCGACCCCTTTGACCGACAATACTTTCCCGGCGGCGTTGATCTTATACTCAAAGGCGGAGCCCACCAACGCGGCGTAAACCAAATTCTCCGGCGTCATCTCTTCGAAGGGATCCGTCGAATCGAAACTGGTCATCACCCCAAACGGACCGTTTAACCGTAATAACATCGCTTGAAACCTAATCCGGTTGGTGACCGTATTTTTCTTATCAATCGCCAGGACCTCATATTCCAAACCATAGCCAAGCGCCAGACCGATATCGACCGTATCCTGCCGGATTTGATATTTCAGCAAAATTTTGGCGCGATATTGATCGCCGATGGCCGGGCGATATGCCAACTGAAACCGTTCTTCGCAATAACCGGGGCCGCCGGCCAACAACATCAGGATGATTAAAGCCAAGGAACCTAGCCAACGATGGGTTTTCATCGCTCAATCCTCCTTGTGCGCCACTCTAAGGCCAGTTCCACGATGACCGGAACGGCGGCTTTGGCGGATTGAACTTCTCCGGTGAGTCGCGTTGCCAACGTTGCTTGGTGTAACCAACCCGTAGCCTGATCAAACCGGTACTCCCCGCGCAACATTCCTGTCAAGGTCCCGGCAAGCTGACTTTGAAACTGCTGTTTCGATTGAACGGTGACTGACAATTTTTTCTGAAATTCCTGTTCAATCTCCGCGGTCGCTTTCACCGTGACATAACCGTCTTGAAACGTAACCACCTGATATTGAATCAGGCTATCCAACTTTACCGGCGCGAACGGCAGAACTTGTTGGTGTTGCCAGGTATCGTTCAATCCCACTGGCGTTTGGGGCAACGTGCCGACCAGTCCCAAGACGACCTCGCCAAACCGGCTCTCCCAGGGATTATTCAATGAGCCAAACATCCGGGCGAGGAATTCCATGGTGTCCGACTTGCCAGACTCCGGAGCTTCCATTGTGAATTGTTGCTCTTTGACGGCTTTACCAAACCGGGCTACCCCATCGGGGGTCAATTGGAACGTCACTTGGTGTCCGACAATTTTTGCCAGATTTTGGCCTTGGGGGGTAAGACGGCCCGTGGCATTCGGCGTTTCGTTGGTTGATTCCTGAGCGGGCTGTTCCGGAAGAACAATTGCGATTTGGTTGGATTCGAAGGGCGTTTGTTCATGAAGCGTCACCGCTTCGCAGCGAATTGCGCACTCCGCCACGCCAGCCTCGGCCACTTGCCGGATATGGCAGCGCAGTTGCAAATCAGCCGATAAAGTCCGTATCATCGCATTGCCATTTACCGTTTGCGTTACTTTATTGGTTAAATGCAAAGTCCCCCGATACTGATCGCCCACGGACAAGCGGTAACCAAGTTGCCGCTTGTCAACCGGGCTTTCAGCGAAGGCCAATGACCCGGCAAGTAAAAATACCGAGGCCACGGCCAGCCCCATGATCGAATGCACGATCCTCATGGTTTACCCCCCGTCGGTTCTGTCGGCTTTCACCTTATCAAAATCACCAATCGCCCAAACAACTTGATTGGTGTTGCTGTTTTGCCATACTCCCTAGATTATTACCGCAATCGACTTGGTATTCCTTTTTTTTAGGGCTAAAAACCTTGAAAATAAAAAGCCGGCGCTGCTCCCGCCGGCTTTTGCAAAAATCATTGCAGATTATTTTTTCGCCAATATCTTGGCTTCGGCATCCGCCACAAACTTTTTTAATTGGTCTTTTTTAAAGAGTTCGACCATTCGTTCCAGCTCCGGAATTTTAAATCCTTTATCTTGTTTCTGGATCTCATCGTAGGTATTGAGCATAAAGATTAACCCGTCATAAGTAGCATAAGTTTTCTTATTCTGTTCCAACTGCTCTTCAATATTTCCCGCCAAATATGCGGCGAACAGATGGGTGGACCATTGACTCTTACCATAAAAAGGGATAAACTGAGTATCCAATAAAATCACCACATCATCACTGTCCAAGGCATACTCGATGACAATATTTCGGGCAGCTTCCGCCTGGGGCCCAAACGGTTGATAGGACAGCGAGGCAATCGCACCCAAGACAACCTCTTTGCTGGGAACCGCCGCTTTATCAGCAGCAGGAGCCGCCGCGGCCATCACTGTCAAATTAAACGCGAAAAGTAACATTGCCGTCAACAACCAGGAAAACGTCTTTTTCACCCTAGCCACCTCTTCTTTTCTATAAAATCAAATCATATGCAAATCATCACGATAACTTGTTAGGCGTCGCCCGCCAAAATCCTCTTGTCAGTTCCGGATTCACTTCGGAAAGCGTTGGAAACCAATTCTTCCGGCGAGGTCAAACCGCCGGCCGCCATTGACAAACCGCTTGATAGGACAGCTTTCCGCCGAAAATATCCAAGGCGCTGCCGATGGTAAGATCCAGGCGTCCCCGGCCCAGACGGTACACCAACTCCAAATCAGCCAAACTTCGGGCGCCTCCGGCATAAGTCGTCGGAATGGTCACCCATTCTCCCAACTTCGCGACCAAATCCCGGGCGATCCCGCCGCATTGACCTTCGACATCCACCGCGTGAATCAACAACTCGGCGCAATGGTTTTCCAGTTCGGCAAGGTTGGCGGCGTTAATTTCGTAATCGGTAAACCGTTGCCAGCGATCGGTCACCACATAATAGCGACCGTCTTTCACCCGGCAACTCAAGTCCAACACCAACCGTTCCTTCCCCACCTCCGCCACTAGCCGTTCCAGATTTGCGAAATTCACCCGGCCTTCCTGAAACACGTACGAAGTTACAATCACGTGACTGGCGCCGGCCGCCAAATAGCCGGCGGCGTTGACGTCAGTAATGCCGCCGCCGATCTGCAAACCGCCCGGATACGCCGCGAGCCCTCGCCGGGCTTCCATATCGTTCCCCGAGCCCAACATAATCAGATGTCCTCCGGTCAACCCGTCGGTTTTAAACATCGCGGCATAATAAGCGGCCCCATGTTCGGAGACAAAATTCTCACGCACGGCAAGCGCTTGATCGGTTAAGGTTCCGCCGACAATCTGTTTCACTTTTCCCTGATGCAAATCGATACATGGCCTGAATTTCATCGTTGCCTTTTTCCTCCGCTACGCAAACCCGCTCCGGTTTTTTATAAGAGTTCCAACTGTTCCTTAATGCTCTCCGCCAACTTCGCATTGATTCCCGGGACTTTGACCAATTCCATCAAACTTGCCTCGCGAATCCGTTTGACCGACCCAAATTCCTTCAATAACGCCTGCTTCTTTTTGGGACCGATTCCGGTGACCAGATCCAGACTGGAGGCCACGGTCCGTTGGTCCCGCAACGACTTATGATAGGTAATGGCAAAACGGTGCGATTCATCGCGAACCCGTTGCAAAAGCTTCAACGCTTCCGAGCGACGCGCCAAACGGATCGGCTCTTCTTGTCCGGGAAGGTAAATCTCCTCTTCCTGTTTGGCCAAACCGATCCGGGGGAGGTGGCTTAAGCCCAATTCGGCTAACACTTCACCGACCGCCGAGAGTTGCCCTTTCCCACCGTCAATCAAAAGTAAATCCGGGAATTTGGCAAACTTGCTCTGTTCGGTCTGGACATTTTGCCGTTCTTCCAAGCCCCGTTGAAAACGGCGGCGGATCGCCTCCTGCATCATCGCAAAATCATTCGGCCCTTCGATGGTCCGGATCCGGAACCGCCGGTACTCGCTACCGTTGGAGACCCCATTTTCGAAGACCACCATCGAAGCGACCGCCTGGGTTCCTTGGGTATTGGAGATATCGAAACCTTCAATCCGCAACGGCAGTTTGGCCATTCCCAACTCGCGCTGCAGTTCCTCCAGGGTCTCCTGGATAAATCCTTCGCGTTGCTTTTCCCGGTTTCGTTCCTGCGCCAATAAAATCTGGGCGTTTTCCGCCGCCATCTTGACCAACTGGGCTTTCTCGCCTTTCTGCGGCACTTGCAAGTTTACTTTGGAACCCCGCAGGCGGGCCAGCCATTCAGCCACCGCTGCTAGACTTTCCAACGAGAAAGGCAGCCAAACTTCCTTGGGAATAAAGCCCGAACCGTCGTAATATTGGGTTAAAAACGCCTCTATCACTTCGGCGGCCGGGGTCTCATCCCCTTCCGCCAATTGAAAATATTCGCGTCCTACCAATTTGCCGTTCCGGACCTGAAAGACTTGGACGAAACTCCCGCCGCGGTCTTGGGCGATTCCGAAAATATCGGCATCGTCGCGGGCGTCGGAGACAATCTTCTGCTTTTCCAATACTTTTTGAATATCCCGCAACCGGTCCCGCAGTTGCGCCGCGCGTTCGTACTCCATCCTGCCGGCGGCGTCGGCCATTTCCTGCCGGAGTTTCTCCACCAGTTCCTCCTGGCGGCCCTCCAAAAACAAACAGACCTGGTGAATGATCTGCCGGTAGGCTTCCTGGGAGACATATCCGGTACAAGGCGCTAAACAGCGTTGAATGTGATAGTTCAAACAGGGCCGGTCAATCCGGACCTCGTCCAGATTGTGACGGCAACCCCGGATCGGAAAAATCTGCCGCAACAACCGGAAGGTATCCCGTAACGCAGTGACGTTGGTATACGGTCCGTAATACTTGCTGCCGTCCGCCTTGACCCGGCGGGTAATATAGACTTGAGGAAAGCGTTCGCCCAAAGTCACCTTGACCCAGGGGTATTGTTTGTCATCCCGCAGCCGGATGTTGTATTTGGGATGTTCTTCTTTAATCAGATTGCACTCCAACACCAAGGCTTCCACCTCGGAGTTGGTCGTGATATATTCAAACCGGTCGACTTGCTTGACCATGGACTCAATTCGCGGATTCAGGTTCCGGGAGGCTTGAAAATAAGAGCGCACCCGGTTCTTTAACGAGATCGCCTTACCAACGTAAATCACCTTCCCGGCCCCGTCTTTCATCAAATAAACGCCGGGTTTGTCCGGCAGCAGCTTTAGATCCTCCGGAGTTACCATTCCTCTGACTCACCTACTCTTGATAACGAATTGTTTCCCTAATCATTTCGCTTTTGGGCGTCGTTTTTCCTTTCCCCGTCCATAGCTTAACGCATGTACCTGAAACATTTTCGACAAAAATTGCGCAGATTTTCTACCGAGTTGTGCCACAGCACTCTAAAATCATGCGCAAACCCAAACCAATCACTCACTACCAGCCGCGCAAAATAAGTCGAATCGCAAACGTCCGGCATTAGAATTTTACACTGTTTTAACAGGTATTTACCGAAAAAACCCGAAGTAAACAACATCCCGATATGTGATGAACAATACCGTCAAGCTGCTATCTTGTTAAAAATTATAACCGTTTCCGCTGACTAGCGCAAAGGAGTAAACGACTGATGAAACCCTGGATTATGGTTCGTAAAGGAATTCGGCTGAATAAATTCTTGGAAGGTCGCATGTTATGGATCGTCGGTACCGCTTATACTTGCGGCGCGATCTTTCATACGCAACTTTCCGTCCTGAAGCCGATTGTGCCGTATTTGTTTTTCTATATGACCTTCGTGGTTGCGCTCAATTGCAGTACCAAAGATTTCCGCAATTCAATCAAAGCGCCGGGACCGATTTTGACCATTTTGGGTATGTTACATATTGTCCTGCCGATTTTAGCGACGATTTTGGCTAAACTATTCCTGCCGGGTCAACCCCTGCTTCAAGCGGGTGTGGTCCTTGGAACCGCCGCCCCCATTGGCGTGGCCTCTTCCATCTGGATTAGCATGTCGGGCGGGAATAACGCGCTTGGTTTAACCTCGGTCATCGCCGACACCATCCTGTCGCCGTTTATTGTACCCACCGTCATGTTACTCGCCATCGGTCAAAGCGTCAAATTCGACGTTATCTCACTAATCGTCGGTTTAGCCTGGATGGTGGTGTTGCCGACCATTTTGGGAATGCTCCTGAACGACTTGACCAAAGGACAAATCTACCGTAAAGTCAAATTTGTCACCGCGCCCAGCAGCAAATTCTTTTTAATGATCGTTATCAGCATCAACCTGGCAGTCTCCTGGGGTTCGCTCCACCTGTTGAAAACAGCTCTGGGGATGGTGTTATTGGTCGTATTCACGATGGCTTGTTCGGGTTATCTCTTAGGTTACGCCGTGGCCAAACTCTTCCGAAAATCGCCGCAAATGGTCAATACCTACATCTTCTCCATCGGCATCCGGAATATCACTGCCGGTCTCGTGCTCGCCCTCAAGTACTTCCCGGAGATGACAGCCATCCCGGTCGTCTTTTCCATTGTTCTCCAGCAACCGTTGGCTGCGGTCAGCCACCGGTTCTTGATTGAAAAAACCAACGGTAAAAACGGCTAAATACCTCCAAAACAATCTCCGTTTAAAAGCGGTTGCCTCAAACAAACCAAAAAGGCAACCGCTTTTTCACCACCCATCATCGGGCTGTTCACTCAATCGACCATTGTCCACTAATACCCAATTGCCTAATTATCCGGGTAAGTTATCCACAACCTTTCCATTTATCGTTATTCCGGGTTTTTTCTTATATTTGTTTTTCTGAATTAATGATATAATAAATCGAAACTGGTTATATAAGAAACGCTCCGGTCTGACGCTACTGATTGCGCCGTCTGGTCGCAATAAAAATTACCTCTATGAACTCCGTTTCACGAACGAAATTTGTCCGTCATAAAATCCTCGATCTGCCGGACGAGTTGTTCTGGCCGGTCAAATTTTGAACCCCATCATCGGAGACTACCCGGCCATACCCTCGACTTCGAACCGGCAAAATTGAATTCAACAGGATAGGAGTGCTGTAGAGAACATGGCTGTTCTGATCATGATCATCGCTCTATTGTGGTTGATTGCTGTACTGTTACTGTTTGCCAATGATCGACAAAAAACCAATCTTTGGTACAGCGCCTTTCTTTTCTGTTTAAGTTTGGGTTATTTTGTGGCCATTTTAAAAAGTTATTTAATCCCCGCGGCAATTGACGCCGATGCCGCCATGCTACGTGTAATCGCCCAATTCCTCAGCGCGTTCGGATATCGGATCTGTCCGTATCTGCTGCTGATGGTCGGCGTCACGTCTACAGTTTACCTCCCCTCCGCTCTCAAAAAAAGATTAAGCTACTGGCTGTTGTTGCCGTGTGTGATCGCCTTCGGCTTGGACCTGCTCTATCCCCAATACGGATTTTTAACCCGTTTCATCTCGCACAGTCCGCTGTTTGCCGCTACAGTCGTCTATGCCATCCCTTACGGTTTTTGCGCCAATCTCTTGCTTTTTCGGGCCTTTCTCAATGAAACGGAGCCACGCCTCCGCCAACAACGGTTTTGGGTTTTTATCGCTACCACTCCGACTTTATTGAACCTCGTGATCAGTTATGCCCCCAAAATGCTTCATATCAACGAGATGTGGATCTTCAACATGTTTCCTGTCTTTCTGATGGTGCTCTTTGCGCTGGTTTTGATGGTCCGGACCGGTCTGTTGGGGATGCGGATCTCCATTGAACGGTCGACGGTCGATAATACCGTAAAAGCCGTTTCCACCGGCACCGCGCTGCTGAACCATACTTTCAAAAACGAATTGCAAAACGTCTTCGCCGGCGTGGAAATCCTACGTCAACTGGAACCGAACCCACAGCAAAACCGTATTATCGACCTGATCCAACGTTCGGCCCAAAACCTGCTGGCGACCACCGCCCAAATTCAACAGCGGATTCAAGAGGCCCCGCTCAACCTAACTCCTTGCCGTTTGGATCTGATTGTTGCCGAATCGTTGGAAACAATTCAACTGGTCGCAGCCCAAAAAGGAGTGGAAATCGTCCATACGTTAGACCAACTCCCCGAGGTGTCCTGCGACCGCGCCCAACTCCTCGAAGTGCTCGCAAACCTCTATAACAATTCGTTGGAAGCGATGCCCTGCGGCGGACGGTTGGAAGTCCGATTATTCGTCTATCGTCGTTCCGCGTTGCTCCGGGTTGCCGATACCGGCAACGGAATCTCCAAACAAAATTTGTCCCGGGTGATTGAGCCGTTTTTCACTACCAAACCGCGCTGTTCCAACTATGGTTTAGGCCTGACCTACTGTTATAATGTTCTGCGCAAACACGGCGGCTCTTTCGCAATCACCAGCTCCGAGTGTCAGGGAACAACCGTGACGCTCCGCCTTCCGTTACCAAAAAACGGCCGGATTGCGAAGTTTCTCCCCTGGTTACCCCTATGGAAACAGCTTTTACTGCATCCTCTCATCGGCAATAAACGCGACGCCAACTGACCCACCCCTTGCGTTCGCTGATAGCCGAAGGTAGTTGGGTTCTCCTTCCATTCATTCCCTTCGGTTAGGCTGGGCATATAAATCCCGTTTACGGAGCCGGAATTTTTTCGCCATCCCAATCCAATTGCAGTTCCCGACCATCATAAATAGGTTTTTTGTTAGCGCGGGGTTAACGAAACGGTTTTTTTCCAAGGCCACCTCCTGGGTTTCGATGTCCTCTATTAGTTGTAAAAACGCTTGATAAACCCGGTTCTTCACTTTGCTTTGCAACGGTATTTGCCCTTGGGTATTGCGCATAAATTCCCCGCCGCCAACCCCGATCCCGAAGCGCCATCGCATCCCCAAGGCTTGGGCGTAGTGTTCCATGATCTTCAAAGCGGTCCGGTTCTGAGTGCCTTCGATGAAGCCGTTGTTGCATACGGCGTAAACTCTTGGCGGAGTATTGAGGGTCGGCAACGCTTGTTTCCGTTGGTGATAAAAGTCTCCAAACTCCGTCAGGAAATCTAATAAATTTGACGGAATACTGTCGATATACAATGGAAAAACAAAAATCAACGTATCCAACCGCGCCATTGATTCAAAGACCGTCGCCCGGGAGGATTGGTCCCCATAATGAAGCGCCGTTATGATCTCAACCGTGGCGACCGTTGGATTCAACATGTTCCTGATTTCCCCGCAAAAGTAGTACGAAGCGCTTTGCTCCTCCCGTGGGCTGCCATTGATCATTCCGATCCGTTGCATCGGTTATCCCTCGCTTTCTTCGATTAATTGGCGTAATGACCGGATTACGGCATCCGCCGACTCCCGGTCCCGGTAAATATAAGTCCTGGCGCTTTCAACCTGAAAGTTCAGGGCATTGGCATCGCTAAGTTCCTTAAAAGTCGCGGCTTCCCCGGCACTGACCGTTTCCCCGTAACCGACCATGACTAATTTAGGGTAATGGCTGTAGCGGGGCGCATGGTGAACTTCGCCGTTTATTTTTTTAAAAAACGGGAGAATATTGGGGAGATTTCGGTCCAGCGCCCGGCGGATCAGCGGACTGTAACAACCATATTGCACTGGCGACAGATAGATTACGACCGCGCTTTGGATTACGGCTTGGCAGAGTTGCCGCCCGCGATCGTTGATCACACATACCCCCGGTGTCTTCACCCAGCAATGGAAACACCCGACGCAATGATGGAGATCTTGCTCCTGAAGGGGATACATTGCCAACTGGTCGTTTTGGCGCTCCTCCAGCGCGCTTTTGATACGGTCCTCCCCGTAATCTCTTAGCCCGCCAGGTCGGGAATGATCGCTGATCAATACGATTTTCATGTTTTGGTTCACCTCATCCATTAATGTTTACACTGTAAACTTTACAAATTGATTGTACCGAATAATGTTTACGCTGTCAACATTGTGTGATAAAATTTTATTATTGTTCCAATATCAACGAAGGCCGGTGCGTGAATGACCAAGGCAAACTACCATCACGGGACGCTCAAGGAAGCGCTGATCGCCAAAGGGCTCCAATTGCTGAACAAAGAAGGGGTTGACGGATTCTCCCTCCGGAAAGTGGCGGTGCTTTGCGGGGTAAGCCACGCCGCCCCGTATAAACATTTCCAAGGGAAAGAGGAACTGATTGCCGCGATTGTCGAGGAAGTAACCGCCAGTTTCCGGGCCGCGCTGTTACAATCGCTCGGTCAAACCGGCGACCAACCGCTCGCGCAAATTCGCGAAATGGGCCGGCAATACGTCCAATTCATGGTGGAAAACCCCGAATACCTTAAGTTTCTCTTTTTAAACCACCATTTCAATCCGATCCGGATCGATCCCTCCGGTTTTATCATTCATGAAAACAGCACTTTTACCATTTTTAAGGATTGCGCCACCAAGTATCTGCAGTCGCTCGGCGGTTTGGCGCCGGTGATCGACATCATGCTGCTCTGGAGTACCGTCCATGGTCTGGCTGTTTTGTTCGCCAATCACAGTTTGGAGACGACGACCGACTACCACGAGGTGGTTTCCCAAACCATCGACCGTTTGCTCCAGGGAGTATCGTCCACCTACCGGTAGCGATTTTAGTATTCAAAAAATAACCCCTGCTCCGGTTCTACCGGAAAGGGGTTGGTTCGTTTCAAAATTATCTCCCATCCAACAACGGCTTTAAAAACTTGCCGGTGTAGGATTGGGGATGCGCGGCAATGGTTTCCGGCGTCCCGGCCACTAAAACCTGACCGCCCCGCGCTCCGCCCTCGGGACCTAAGTCGATCAGATAGTCGGCGGTTTTGATCACATCGAGGTTATGTTCGATCACCAGCACCGTATCGCCGGCTTCCACCAAGCGTTCCAATACTTCCAGCAACTTGTGGGTATCGGCGAAATGCAAGCCGGTGGTGGGTTCATCCAAGATATAGAGGGTTTTCCCGTTGGAACGGCGCGAAAGTTCGGTGGCGAGTTTAACCCGCTGCGCCTCGCCGCCGGAGAGCGTGGTGGCCGGCTGGCCGAGTTTAACATAGTCCAAGCCCACGTCATGCAAGGTTTGGAGCTTCCGTTTGATCTTCGGAATATTGTAGAAGAAATCCAACGCTTCTTCCACCGTCATCTCCAACACCTCGGAGATGGTCTTGCCTTTATATTTCACCTCAAGCGTCTCCCGGTTATAACGTTTTCCCTTACAAACTTCGCACGGAACGTAAACATCCGGCAGGAAGTGCATTTCGATCTTGATGATGCCGTCCCCGGAACAGGCTTCGCAGCGGCCGCCCTTGACGTTAAAGGAGAACCGTCCCATGCTGTAGCCGCGCATCTTCGCCTCGGGCGTCTCGGCGAATAACTCGCGGATCGGGTCAAACACCCCGGTATAAGTCGCCGGGTTGGAGCGGGGCGTCCGGCCGATCGGCGATTGATCGATGTCGATCACTTTCTCCAACTGCTCCAGACCGACGATCCGCTCGTGCGCTCCGGGATGCAGCGTCGTCGCCTTGTTGAGTTTGGTCGCCGCCACCGGATAAAGGATATCATTGACCAAAGTGCTTTTGCCCGAACCCGAAACTCCGGTGACGCAGGCGAATAAACCTAAGGGGATCTTGACGTCGATCCCTTTCAGATTATGTTGGCGGGCGCCTTGGATCTCGATGAATTTCCCGTTGGGCTGACGGCGTTGGCGCGGAAGCGCGATCTGTTTGGCCCCCGACAAATATTGCCCGGTGACGGAGTTCGGCTCGGCCATGATCGCCGGCAGATCGCCCTGGGCGACTACCCAACCGCCGTGGACCCCGGCGCCCGGACCGATATCCACCACATGGTCGGCCTGGCGAATCATATCCTCGTCGTGTTCCACCACCACAATGGTGTTGCCTAAGTCGCGCAACCCTTTGAGAGTGTCGATCAGCCGTTGGTTATCCCGTTGGTGCAACCCGATGCTCGGTTCATCCAAGATATAAAGCACGCCCACTAACGACGAGCCGATCTGGGTCGCCAAACGGATCCGTTGCGCCTCCCCGCCGGAAAGCGTTCCCGCCGCCCGGTCCAGGGTGAGGTAGTCCAATCCGACATTGATTAGAAAACCCAACCGTTCGTTAATCTCTTTCAGGATCAACCGGGCGATGATCAATTCCCGCTCCGTCAGTTGCAGTTGATCCAGGAAAGTCTTGGTGTCCAGCACCGATAACGAAGTCAACTGACTGATGTTTTTAGCGCCGATCAGCACCGCCAGGCTTTCTTTCTTCAACCGGGTTCCTTGGCAGCCGGCGCACGGTTTAACCCGCATGTAGCGTTCAATCTCCCGCCGCATATACTCGGAGCTGGTCTCCCGGTAACGCCGTTCCAGGTTGTTGGCGACGCCTTCGAAGGCGGCCTGGTGCTTGAACTCGCGGTTTTGCCCGTGATAGGAGATTTCAATCTTGGCGCCTTTGGTGCCGTAAAGCAAGATATTCAGCTGTTCCGGGGTGGCTTTCTTCAACGGTTTGGCCGGGTCGATCTTATAATGTTTGGCGACGGCTTGCAGGTATTGCAGCGACCAGGATTCCTGGTCGGAACTCCAGACTTTTATCCCGCCGTCGTTCAGGGAACGCTCTTTATCGATCACCAACTCGGGATCAATCTCCATCTTCATTCCCAAGCCCGAACAGTCGGGGCAAGCGCCGTAGGGGTTGTTGAACGAAAACATCCGCGGCGCCAATTCTTCAAAACTGAAACCGCAATCGGGACAGGCGAACTTCTCGCTGTAGAGATAATCGGCGCCGTCGGTGGTGACGATGTTCACCAACCCCTTGGCCAGTTTCAACGCCAGTTCGATCGAGTCGGCCAGCCGTTGCCCCAGGTCGGGCTTGAGAATCAGCCGGTCGACCACCACTTCGATGGTGTGCTGTTTGTATTTTTCCAAGGTGATCTCTTCACTGAGCTCATGGATCTCGCCATCCACCCGGACCCGGACGAAACCGTCCTTTTTAAAGTCTTCAAATAACTTATCATACTCCCCTTTACGGCGGCGGATCACCGGCGCCATCACCATAAAACGGGTCCCCTCGGGCAACCCGAGCACTTGGTCCACAATCTGCTCCACCGTCTGCTGGGTGATGGGCTGATGGCATTCGGGGCAGTGGGGATGACCGATCCGCGCGTACAATAACCGCAAGTAATCGTAGACCTCGGTTACCGTACCCACGGTAGAACGGGGATTATGGCTGGTGGTTTTTTGATCGATGGAGATCGCGGGGGACAACCCTTCAATGGAGTCCACATCCGGTTTGTCCATCTGTCCTAGAAACTGCCGCGCATAAGCGGACAACGACTCGACGTAACGGCGTTGCCCTTCGGCATAGATGGTATCGAAAGCCAGCGAGGATTTGCCCGAACCGGACAACCCCGTAAAGACCACCAATTGGTCGCGGGGGATCTCGATATCGACATTTTTCAGATTGTGCTCGCGGGCGCCTTTGATGCGGATGGTATTACTGGACATCGGTGTAGCTCCTCCATTGATTTAAAATATTACCCCAACAACTTGCTCCAGCTCTTTATCTCGTCACGCAACGCGGCGGCTTGTTCGAACTCCAAATCGGCGGCGGCTTTGAGCATTGTTGTTTCCAATTCGGCAATTTTGGCCTTGATCTCGTCCGGCGACAGCTGCGGTAGTTGCTGGGCCTCGTAGGTCACCTTGTCCTCGGCCGCCTGCTCGGCGCTGATCAGGTCGCGGACCGCTTTCCGGACCGTCTCCGGCGTGATCCCGTGCTCCACATTGAAGCGCACCTGAATCTCGCGGCGGCGGTTGGTCTCCTGAATCGCCCGGCGCATTGAATCGGTAGTGTGGTCGGCGTACATGATCACCCGGCCTTGGACATTCCGGGCCGCCCGTCCGATGGTTTGGATCAAGGAAGTTTCCGAACGTAAGAACCCTTCCTTATCGGCATCAAGAATCGCCACCAACGAGACTTCCGGAAGGTCCAAACCTTCGCGAAGCAGATTGATCCCGACCAACACGTCGAACAGCCCCATCCGCAGGTCGCGGATGATCTTAATCCGTTCGAGGGTATGAATCTCCGAATGCAAGTAACGGACTTTGATGCCGACCCCTTCCAAATATTCGGTGAGATCCTCCGACATCTTTTTAGTTAAGGTGGTCACCAAGACCCGTTCCTGCCGGTCGACCCGGAGCCGGATCTCCTCCATCAAATCGTCGATCTGACCCTGCACCGGACGCAAGTCAATCTCCGGGTCCACCAGGCCGGTGGGACGGATGATCTGTTCGACCACTTTTTGAGTCCGTTTCATCTCATACGGTCCCGGGGTGGCCGAGACGTAAACCAGTTGGTGGACGCGCTGCTCGTATTCGTCAAAGCGCAGCGGCCGGTTATCCATGGCTGACGGTAAGCGGAACCCGTATTTGACCAATGTTTCTTTCCGGGAGCGGTCACCGGCGTACATCCCGCCGATTTGGGGCACCGAGATATGGGATTCGTCGATGAACATTAAAAACTCTTTCGGAAAATAATCCAGCAAAGTCGCCGGGGCTTCGCCCGGGCCGCGGCCGGTCAAGTGCCGGGAGTAGTTCTCAATCCCCTGGCAAAATCCGACCTCGTTCATCATCTCCAGGTCGAAGCGGGTCCGTTGCTCCAACCGTTGCGCCTCCAGGAGTTTCCCTTCGGCCTGAAAGATCCGCAATTGCTCCTCTAGTTCGGCTTCAATCGACTGGACCGCGATCTTGCGTTTCTCTTCGGACGTGATATAGTGGGTGGCCGGATAGATCATTACTTCTTCCAGGTTTTGCAACACTTCGCCGGTGAGTGGATCGACTTCGATGATCCGCTCCACTTCATCGCCGAACAACTCGATCCGGATGATATTTTCGCCGTAGACCGGAATGATCTCGATCACATCGCCCCGCACCCGGAAGGTGCCGCGGGTGAAACCCAAATCGTTCCGGCTGTATTGAATTCCCACCAAACGGCGGAGGATCTGGTTGCGGTCGCGAAACTCGCCGGACTTCAACGACAGGGTCATTGCCTCGTAGTCCTCCGGCGAACCAAGACCGTAGATACAGGAGACGCTCGCGACGATGATGACATCTTTCCGTTGCAACAACGACGAGGTGGCGGCGTGGCGCAGCCGGTCGATCTCATCGTTGATGCTGGAATCCTTCTCAATAAACATATCCGTCTGCGGAATATAGGCTTCCGGCTGATAATAATCGTAATAACTGACAAAATATTGGACCGCGTTGTCCGGAAAAAACTCTTTAAACTCGCTGAACAACTGGGCCGCCAGGGTCTTGTTGTGGGCCAGCACCAAGGAGGGCATCTGCACTTCCTCGATCACCTTAGCCATGGTAAAGGTCTTCCCCGATCCGGTCACGCCCAATAAAACCTGATCCCGCAGGCCGCCGCGGATCCCCGCCGCCAAACCGGCAATCGCCGCGGGTTGATCCCCCCGGGGCTCGTATTCGGAACGGATTACAAATTTCTGGTTCTGGACCGCCAATGCTACCACCCCTACCCCATTATACCCGTTTTCGAACCACTTCTATCCGAACATATATTCGATAACAAGCCAAGGTCTCCTGCCGGACATCATTACATTTCCGTTACAAACTTTTTTGCCCCTGCTTAAAAAGCCTTTTGGTTAATATATAAAGGATCATGACGCCCCCTCTTTGCGCAGTCGCAGAGAGGGGGAACGTACCATTGATCAACTCGCAACATCCAGCCTCAGGGGGGGTGAGTCCCCCTTACTCCGGGCGCTTGGCAAACGACAGCAAAAAGACCGCTCGCGCGGTCAATCGTTCTCTTTCGGTTCGTGCCGCTTACCGGACCAGTTCCGAGGCAGGCACGATCGCCACGCCGGCTTTGATGAATTCCGGCAACACTTCAATGATCGCTTCGGGCGTTCCGGAGCGGACGTGACCGATCCCGATCGCCTCGCCCTCTTTTAGGGCGAGCTTCAACAGTTGGCGCAACGCGGCCAGCTTCGCCTGATAATCGCTGGAATCGTCGATAAAGACCCGCCGTTTGGCAAACGGCACGTTATATTTCCGGGCGTATTTGGCGGCGACGGACGGATGGGCCGGGTCGCCGGTGTTGCTGTCGATGAAAAACAGCTGCCGCTCTTTAATGGCTTTCAACAGGATATCCATCAGCCGGTCGTCGTAGGTCCCGGCCGAGCCCATATGATTATTGATGCCCGCCAAACCCGGCACCTGTTTGATATCGGCGTCCAATTGGGTGAGGATCTGCTCCTCGGGCCACTCGCGCCGGATCAGTCCCGGCCCGGGATTGGCCGCTTTATTCAAAGGTTCAAGCGGCAGATGCAGCATAATCTCAAATCCGCGTTCCTTGGCCTTGCCGATATATTCCAACGCATACGGGGTAAAAGGCAATACCGACCAGGTCAGTCGGGCCGGGACTTGCAACATGGCGTCGGCCGGCGCTCGGACAAACCCGACATCATCAATGATAATCGCCACCCGGGCCCGGCGGCGCACCGGCGGAATTTGCGGCCGCAACGTCGGCACGGGCGACGGTTTGACGGTCGGAACCGGCGCGGGTTTGGCGGTGAGCAACGGTTGCGGCGGCGCCGGCGGCCGTTCGGCCGCTACGGTCGGGGCCGGGGCCGCCGTAGGTTGCGGTTGAATTGCCACCGGCGTTGGCGCCGGCCGGGTAAAGGGCGGCGGCTCGGGAATCAATCCCCGCCATTGCCAACTCCGTTTGACCGCTCCGGTCAACGGTTGTTTTAACAAAAGCTCCATCGCGGGAAGCTCTTGATACGCTCCGGACAGCGTCACCGGAATCACGCTTTCGCAACGAATCCAAAGGGTCCGGCCGTTGAAACCCCAGCGGATGGCGCGAATGGCCAAGCCTTGACTGGAGACCAGTTTGCGCCATTCCCAGCCCAACTCGACCAGATCATGTTCGTTGGCGGCGGGCGGCAGTTGGATGCGGCTACGGCTTCTCACCCAACGCAGGCGGTTGCGGTCGGTCTCCCGTTCATGCAGGCGCGCTTCTTCCCACTGCAGCACCTCATTGAGTTGCCAACCGTTGCGTTGCAGCAGATTGGTCCAGGACTCGTCCAGCGAATCCTGGAGAAAGACCAGATCGACCGGGCCCGACTGCTCAAAAACCAAGCTTGGCGCGCCAACCGCCGCCGGAAGCGTTACGGGTTGCGCCGGCCAAAAGTGAAACGTCACCAAGATCAGGGCAAACGCGCTATAAAAAATGAGGGCCGTTTTGAGAGCCGGCGATAACGGCCGCATACGGTCAACTCCTTATCCGTCATAATTGATGACCCGCAACGGCAAGGCCGCTCCGGGCAGGACAAAAATAACATTCCGGAACCCCGGAACCAAATTCGGGTACCCGAAAAACGAATTTAGGTTCCCGGAAACCGGATTGGGGGACCGGGGAAGCGGATAACGGAACCCGGGAAACGAATTCGGGAACCCCGGAACCAAATTCGGGTACCCGAAAAGCGAATTTAGGTTCCCGGAAACCGGATTGGGGGACCGGGGAAGCGGATAACAGAACCCGGGAAACGAATTTGGGAACCCCGGAGCCAAATTCCGGAACCGGAAAATCGCTTTGAGGAACCCAAACGGCGCGTTCCGGTTCCCGAATCCGCTTAATCGGTCGCGCGCGCAGCAGAAACCGGGAGCGGCGCCCGTTCAGCCGGCCGGTTTCAACGCGGCCGGACCGGCTTCTTGCCGCAGCGCTTTCAAGGCCGCCGCTTCCTGAAGTTGTTGCATCTTTTGAAACGGTCCGGAATCGCCCTTCTGCAACAGCCGATCCAGCGCGCCCGGAATCTCCACCACTTGGTCGGGGTGGACGCCCCGTTTATGAATATTCACCCGGCCGGAAGTGAGGTAACTGGCGATGGTGATCGTCACCGCCGACTCCCCGGGGAGTTCCTTCACCTCTTGGATCAGGTCTTTCCCAAAGGTGCGCGTCCCGATCAACGTCGCCCGGTGATTATCCTTAATCGCGCCCGAGACAATCTCGGCGGCGCTGGCGCTCCAACTGTCGACCAGCACCACCCACGGCAGCTTGCGGTGGGGGTAGTTTTTGGCGGGCAAAGTTTGCTCGGGGTAACCGCGCCGGATGATATGCAACACCGGAACGCCGGCCGGAATAAAATGACTGGCCACTTTGTGCGCAGCATCCAACGAACCGCCCGGATTGGCCCGCAAATCGAGCATTGCCCCCCGGTAGGACGGGTCGCCGTCGATCTTGGCCAATGCTTTCGCCAGGTCGTCGGGGGTGGTTTCGGCAAATTGCGAAATTTTAACCACCCCGTATTTGCCTAACACCGGGTCGGTTTTGGTATCCATTTGCACGGTGGGAATGAGTACCAGCTCGCGGATGATCCGAAAATCAATCGCGCGGCGGTTGTCGCCCTGACCACGGGCGATCTGTAATTTGACCGCCGAACCCGCCGGTCCGCGAATTTTGGCGATCGCCACCTCTACCGTGAGCTGCTTCACTTCTTCATCGTTGACTTTAATGATCTGATCGCCCGGTTGCAGGCCGGCTTTTTCACCGGGGGTCCCTTTGACCACCGACGAGATGAGCAATTGATCCGCTTTGGGGATCAGATAGACGCCGATCCCGCCGAAACTCCCCTCGGTCTCCTTCTTCAACTCGGCGTATTCGTTGCGCCCGAGGTAACGGGTATAGGGATCGTTCAATATTTTCAACATGCCGGTGATATTGCCCGACCGCCAATACGCCTTGGCTAAATCGGACAGATTGACCGGTTGATAATAACTGGTTTTGACAATTCCCATGACGTAAAAAGCGGTTAGTAAATCCCGGTATCTGCCGTGACGGGCCTCAGACTGCCACCACCAGCCAAACGCGGCGGCGGCGATGAACAGCGGGACTCCGATAGCGGCCAATAAAACTTGACGTCTCTTCATCAAGGAAACGAATCCTCCGTTGTTTATAGATAACTGGTCGGGTCAACCGGAACACCGTTCTTGCGGACCTCAAAATGGCAATGGGGTCCGGTGCTCAGACCGGTGCTGCCGATCTTGGCGATCAACTGCCCTTTGGTTACGTTCTGACCCACCGCAACCAGCAACGTCGAGCAATGCGCGTAAACGGTGGACATCGAATTGCCGTGGTCGAGCGCGATCATCTTGCCATAACCCCCGTTGGTCGCGGCAAATATGACCACTCCGGAGTCGGCGGCCACAATCGCCTGCCCGTACGGGGCGGCGATATCGAGTCCCGAATGGTACCGGCGCGTGCGTAAAATCGGGTGA
Organism: Bacillota bacterium; assembly: GCA_023417475.1. Lineage (GTDB taxonomy): Bacteria > Bacillota > UBA4882 > UBA8346 > UBA8346 > JAEYPR01. Next base: position 22,545 of record JAEZFP010000028.1, read on the forward strand.
ATCCGGTAACCAAAGTAGGAAGTGATCCGGCCGCGGGTCGGCCAGACATATTGACCGGTGCCCAACGCCGTTTTGTTTTTGTTTTGCATCCCCCGGATCTGCGCTTCCATCGACCGGGAGAGGTCTTCCAATTCATCCAGCGCCTTTTCCAAGCTCCGACGGTCGTTCTGGATCAGCGACAATTCCCGCTGCTGGTCCTGAACCCGGGATAACCAGCGGCTGTGTTCGCTCTTCGCCGTTACCTGCAATTGCGAATACGCGGTTTTTTGCTGTTCCAACTCTTGGTGTTGTTTCGCGATCTCCGCTTTTTTCTTGGCGACCTCGTTCTGTTCCTCTTGGATATTTTTGAGAACCGACAGATCCGCCCGGACGTAACGGCCGACCATCTCGAACCGGGAGACGAATTCGTTATAGTCGCGGGCCTGGAAAAGCACTTCCAAGTAACTTTGATATCCGTATTTATATATAGCCGATAACCGTTTTCCTAGAACCGATTTGCGACGGAGGATCTGATCCTGGAGTTGCTGGAGTTGACTTTGCGTCTGACTTAGCTGGTTTTGGACCATGCCGATCTGTTTTTGGGTCGTTCCCAATTTGGTATTGATATTATCGAGGTTGCTCTTCACCTTTTCAGCCTGTTTCTGACTGGTGACCAGCCGGCCGGTGACGCTTTTCTGTTTGACAATGGTTTGGGTCAGTTTCTTTTTGGTCTGGTCGATCTGTTTGGCGATATCTTCCGCCGAGATGCACCAACCGGTCGCCGAGCCGGCGACGACGGCCGCTACCAAAAAAACACCGGTCAACCGGCGTAATGGATGATTCATTCCATCCACCCTCCTTGCCTTGTAGATTGCCGTTTCAAACGGTTGCCCCGTTCGGAGCCTTGGCAACGCTGCCAATTATCGGAAATCAAACCGCCGAAAAATGAAGCCCGATTCCGCTCGGGCTTTGTGCGCTTTGCCAAATCCTGATTCGCAAATCCGGTTGAAGCTACACCTTGAGGAAACGTTTCATCGAAAGCAAACTTCCCAACGCCCCGAAGGTCAAACCCAACAGCGGAATCAGCCAAAACATCCGCCCATTGACCACATGCTCCGAGAGCAGGGGAATGAACGGCGCCAATTGCTTGATATAGTTAAAGAGCAACCGGTAACTCTTGGAGATGATCACAATCGAGACGAACGAACCCGCCAGTCCGATCAGGATTCCTTCCAGCATGAACGGCAACCGGATGAACCAGTCGGTCGCGCCGACCAGTTTCATAATCTCGATCTCCTTGCGCCGCGCCATCACGGTCAACCGAATGGTGTTGACTATGATATACAACACCACCAGGCCGATGATCAGCACCAGGCCGATGCCGACCAGTCCCAAAATCCGGATGATCATCAACATCGCTTCGACAAACGTCTTGCCGTACTCCACTTCGTCGACGCCCGACAAGGCGCTGATCTGGGTCACCAGCGGCTTCACTTTGGCGTCGTCGGTCAACTTGACATTGACCATATCCGGCAGCGGGTTTTCGGTGGAGGTAAACAGATCGCTGACGCCGAGATTCTTCTCTAAAAACTTGGCTCCGTCGATCTTCGAAACGTAGCGGACTTTTTTGACCCCTTTGATCTCGGCGATTTTCTGTTGCAACGTCACCGGATCGGATCCGTCTTTCAGATACACCCGGATCTCCAGGACGTTTTTGGCCATGTTCATAAAGTGATTGCAATTGGTGATGACAATGTAAAAACAACTAAGCAAGATGAGCGAAAGCGTGACCGTGACCACCGCCGCAAAACTCATCAAACCGTTCCGGGAGAGCCCGGCCCAAGCTTCTTTCGTAAAATACCAGCAAGTTTTAATCTTCAAGCCCGTATACCCCCTTGAGCTCGTCGCGGGTGATCTTGCCGTTTTCCAACGCAATGACCCGTCGCCGCATCCGGTCGACCACCGCTTTGTTATGAGTCGCCATGATCACGGTGGTGCCCCGCTTGTTGATCTCCAACAACAGGTCCATAATCCCCCATGAAGTATCCGGATCGAGATTGCCGGTGGGTTCGTCCGCCAATAACAACAGCGGGCGGTTGACGATCGCCCGGGCTAACGAGACCCGTTGTTGCTCGCCCCCGGACAACTCGGCCGGGAACACGTTGGCCTTATCTTTCAAACCCACCAGCTCCAAAACTGCCGGGACCTGTTTTAAGATCTCCTTCTGCGACGCCTCAATCACTTCCAGGGCAAAGGAGACATTCTCAAAAACCGTCTTATTGGGGAGCAATTTATAATCTTGGAAGATCACCCCGATATTGCGACGAAAGTGCGGAACTTCCCGCTCTTTCATCCGCGCCAAATTCTTCCGGCCGATAAACACAAAACCCTCCGTCGGTAGCTGCCGGCGAATGATTAAATTCATAAAAGTGGTTTTTCCAGCGCCGCTCGGCCCAACAAGAAAGACAAACTCTCCCTTGTCGATGAACAGGTCGACCTCACTGAGTGCCACGACTCCATTACCGTAAACCTTGTTCACTCTCTGAAACTGAATCAAACGCGTCACCTCATGTTATGCCAGTTTTTTCGATACTTCGACAATAGCGCAAAAATCTCCTTCCCGAAAACTTGATCCAATATCTGAGCAAGTTTATTGGCGCCGGAGGTTTCACTGACTCATCAGACTGCTTTTCCGCGCATTTTGTTCATTTGATTCAGCCCTGATCGACAATTGGTGACAAAGAAAGCGTACTGTCGGAATGATGTACGCTTTGTCGCCAGGACAATCCTGGCTTATCTTTATGTAATTGCAGAGGGTTTCATGTCATGGGACGATGGCGGCTCGGTACAGCGCCCCAGTCGCAACCGAATCCAATGATCAAAGGTTTATTTGGTTACAAGACGTTTCAATTCCGTGAAGAAATTACAATGAAAGAAGGACCCGACAACCAACCCATCGGCGGCCAAAGCGAAGAACAGCGGCAACACCATCTGCCGACGTTCCAGATAAACCACCCAACTGGTGAAGAATAAATAGAGGAAGGTTTTGGTTAAGACAATATACCACCAGGTTTTGTTATTAACAATGTAACGTTCGATCCATTGCATATTGACGAAAAGACCGATGATACAAAAGATCAGCAACGTTATTCCGGTAATATAAGACAGCATGTCCCCTCCTTCCGGCAGATCCGCTTGCCGCTAATCATTATAATTCCTTATTATACCATCGGCCGCATTATCCAGCAATTGGATTTATTACTGAATTTATCGGCTAAATCACCGATCCCCGATCCCCGCCTAATTATCTGGGGCGTGAATTAAACACTATTTCAACTGATGAAGCAATTATTTTACAAAAAATCCGTCAGCATTAAGCCGACGGATTTTCTAAGTAACTACATAACGAAAGCTTTAAGCGTAAAATTACTTCGCGCGGGCTTCTTTGATTTTGGCGATGAATTCGGAGGCAATCTTGGTGATTGCCGCATAATCGCCTTTCTTGGCGGGACCGGTTAAGTTGCCGCCAACGCCGACCGCGATCGCGCCGGCTTTAATCCACTCGCCGACGTTGTCAATGTCCACGCCGCCGGTGGGCATCATCTTGGCGTAAGGAATCGGTCCGCGAATCGCTTTAATGATCTTTGGTCCGAAAGCGTCGCCCGGGAAGATCTTCACGACATCGGCGCCGGCCTCCATCGCTTCAACCACTTCTTTAATGGTCATTGCGCCAGGCATTGCCGCAACACGGTAACGGTTACAGAGTTTGACCACTTCGGTATTGAGGTACGGGCTAATGACGTATTGCGCGCCGGCTAAGATCGCGGCGCGGGCGGTTTCGGAATCCATCACGGTACCGGCCCCGACGATGATCTCGCCATTGCAAAAACGTTGGGAAAGGTCTTTAATCACTTCGGCAGCGCCCGGAACGGTAAAGGTGATTTCGAGTCCGGCCACACCGGCTTCGGCACAGGCTTCAGCGATCTTAATGGCTTGTTCACTGCTATCAGCGCGTACTACCGCCACCAGGCCGCATTCGCTGATCTTGGATATGATTTGCTCCTTGTCCATCAGAAAACCCCCTAAATTTTATTGTGATTGACGGTCCCACATCTCCGGCCGTTGACGGATTCATCAACAATGTTAGTCTGCCAAGGCAACGCTGTAAATATGAAACCGCTGAAAAATTGACTGAGAATTGCAGCCGCCCGCTACGCCCAGCGGCGTCGGGAGCGGGTTATCATCAACATTGCAACTCTCAATATTGCATACCATTTAATAATATAACATAATTACCCCGGGAAATCTTACAATCCCATTAAATATTCAACGGAGGCCAAACGACGGGCGAATTTCAAACCTTGGCAGGATTTTACCGTTTGTTGCCTAATTTAAGTAAGAGTGTTCGATCCATTTTTGTCTTTTCGATCCGTAAATTAATTCAGGTCGCATTTTTGAGGTGCAATATGTTAATCCTTGGGTTAGCCCCGGTGAAAAAACTTGGCCAACAGGTCAAACGTCATCATTGTCCGCGTTGCGGCGGTGAGCGTAATTTTCAAGAGATTACGATCCGGCAATATTTTACCCTCTTTTTCATTCCGGTGTTTCCAATCGCCAAACCCACCCGCCTTTACGCCTGTTCGGCTTGTAATTACGCGTTGGCCGAAGAACAACTGAACGCTGAGTCGCTCGCGGCGGAAACCGGCGCCGCCGAAACGAATCCTGCCGGACAAGTGATTGTCTTCTGCCCCCGCTGCGAAGGGGCGATGACCGTTCCCCTAACCGAGCGGCGTCAGGCCCTGACCTGTCCCCACTGCGCCATGGAGTTTAAAATCAAGGGCATCAAAGGCGTCATCCCCGCCGCCACCATCACCGAACCCACCCCGACAGTGTAAAGAACCTCACCAACACCCGCCCCGGAATTTCTCCCTGGGCGGGTGTTTCTTTTTGCAAACAATCGCCCCTGTCCGACTACTCAATTACGTCCTCCCCGTCCCGTCATGTTCCGCCCGCCTCGCGCATACATTTGGAGAGACAAGCAATTAAAGGGGAGGTTCCGCCATGGTTCTATGGCTCGCCAGCGCCGGGCTCGCGCTCGTCGGACTCCTGGCGCTCTTATTCATCTTCGGGGGCTTTTTCATGGTCTCCCAAGCCCAAGCCGCCATCCTCGAGCGACTTGGCAAATTCCACCGGGTGGTTTACAGCGGACTGCATCTCCGGGTTCCGTTCCTAGATACCTTTCGGGTAGTGGGATTCATCAATCGCGAGGAATACCGCAAAGAACTCGGACCATACCGGATCGACCTGCGCGAACAGATCTTCGACATCTCCAAACAACATGTGATCACTCATGACAATGTCCCGGTCGATGTTGACACCATCATTTACTACATCGTCACCGCGCCGGAAAAGACGGTTTACGGCATCACCGATCTGCCGAAAGCGATTGAACAGTTGGCGCATACCACGGTTCGAAACGAGTTTGGCAAGATGGACCTTGATGCCAGTCTGGGCTCCCGGGAGCAGATCAATCAAAGTCTCAAAGCGAGCCTGCACGAGGCGACCATTGATTGGGGAATCGAGATTGAACGGGTCGAAGTCCAGGAGATTACGCCGCCGGTCGATCTGAAAGATCCGATGGAAAAACAGATGATCGCCGAACGGGAAAAACGGGTTCAAGTGTTGGAGGCTCAAGCCGCCAAAGAAGCGATGATTCTCAAGGCCGAAGGCGCCAAACAGCAGGCCGTCCTGGAAGCGGAGGCCAAAAAGACCCAAGCAGTCCTGGCGGCCGAAGCCCAAAAACAAAAAATTATTCTCGAAGCCGAAGCCAACCGCGAACAACAGATCCTGGTCGCGCAAGGCCAAAAGGAAGCCCGCCAACTGGAATCCGAAGGCGAACGGGTCGCCCGGATCAATCTGGCGGAAGCCGAAGCCACTGCCATCATCAAACAACTCAGTTCCCAAGCCCAAGGATTGGCCCAAATCTCGCAAGCCTTAAATTCGCAAGATTCCAACGAAGCGCTTCTCGCGCTCAAATCATTGGAAGCCGCGGTTCAAATCGCCCAAAACCTTGGCAACGGCCAAGCGACCAAAATCATTCTGCCGCAGGAAGTCTCCGGTCTGGTCGGAACCCTCTTCAGCGTAGCCGAAGGGATTAAAACCTTTCATAACGAAAAATAACCGTGACATCGGTTAGCGTCTTCCCTGACTTTTTTGTTAAAGTCAGGTTTCTTTTTAATGGACGGAAGGATTTTGCGGTGATTGCTAGAAGAATATTCCATGCATTGCAACGAATTGCGCCATCCGCCCTTTTTACAGCGGCACGATCCCGCCCGGCGCGTCCCCGGATTGCGGCAGGCGATCCGCAAACCCCGGTGGCGCAGGCGATTGGCGTTGCGTTCCATGATTCGATCCGTTTTATGGAACATTTGTGGCAAACGCAGTTAACCGATCCGGGCGAGCTCTACGGCGCATTTCGGGACCAGTTTGGACGGTTTCAGTTTCAATTCAGCCAAGGTGGTTTTCATGCCTCACTCTGTTAATGGGTTTAACCGGCAGACCTTACGTTGCCTGCAATGGCACGCTGCGTTTTTCGCCCTATTCGGCGCCGGCGGCGGCGGTGTTTTAACCTGGATTAACCTCACATACTATCCGTTTAACCTCTGCGGCGTCAGCGTTATTTTTGTCCTGGGCTACCTTTTGACGCTCTCCCAATGGGTGTTGGCTTGGTATCTGTATGACGCCTATTATAGTTTTGAACACCGCCAAGTTGCCAAATTCGGTTGGTCGCTTTTCGGCAATACGTTTTTGCTGGCGCTCGTCTGCAAAAGCGCGCTGATTGGGATCATTCCGTGGATTTGGTTGGATTGGCTGGTGTGGTTGGTTGTCTGGATCTGCTTCGTCAACTGGGGCTTGAAGTTCAAACATTTGCTATACCGGTTGCAGGATGAATGATTTGCTTACAGACGGATTGGTTTGACCGGCTGTTTTGCTTCAAATACGATCTACCGGAAAGGAAGTACTTTTTTGTCTGAGCCAACCACCGTGATTATTACCCGTCATGGCGAAACCGAATGGAACCGCCAATGGCGCCACCAAGGACATCTGGACAGTCCGCTCACTTCACTAGGAATTTTTCAAGCCCAAGCTCTGGCAGAGCGCTTAAAAGGATTGTCGATCCGGGCGATCTACAGCAGCGATCTCGGACGCGCCATGCGCACGGCCGAGATCCTCGCCACCGCGCTTTTTCTTGAGGTCCAAACGGAACCGGACTTACGCGAGACCAGTTTGGGGATCTCCCAAGGATTGACCAGAGAAGAGTTTCAAGTGGAATATCCCCTACTCCACGAACAATTTCTGAAAAGGGATCCCGATTTTGCGCTGCCGGGCGGAGAAAGCCCCCGGCAGTTTCAACACCGGACCATTGCTAGTTTGCAAGCTATTGCGGCGCGCCACCCTGGGCAGACCGTCCTAATCGTTTGCCACGGCGGCAATTTGAACTGTATCTTCCGGGAGATCTTCCATCTCCCGCCCGGCGAACCCCGTAATTTCTCCCTGAAAAACGTCAGCTACAATCAGTTCACCGTCACCGACGGCAGTTGGCGTTTGGAGACCTGGGGCGACATCAGTCATTTGCGGAACTTGCCGGTTCTGGACGAACTTCGGACGTAACGACAGCCCCGGATATTGAAACCGGACAGCGCAGCCACCTTCCGTGAGCAGCGTTTTTAAAGGAGGTTCCCGTAATGAAGCGTAAAACCATGCTGATCGGATCCGGTTTGGCCGGTCTGGCGATTATAATTGCTGCGGTTTACTTTTTCTCCCTAGCGGAACCAGCTCAACTGCATACTTCCGGACTGGTTGACGGCCGCTGGACCCAAAAAGGACTGAACCAAGCGCAACGTGGCAATCAGATTATCTTGACTCCCAATCGACTTTCACCGGCGCGGACGCCGTTCAGCATCGACCGAACCCAGGCCGTTGTCGGACAAGGCTTTACCTTTATGAATTATGTTTCGGAACAACAATCGGTTTTCTACCGTTTTAATCTCTCATTGGATAAAACGGAAAAACTTTTTACGCTAAAAGGAAATATCGACGGCGGGGTTGTCACTAACGACGGTCAGGGACTGCTCTACCGGGAGATGATCGCCAGCAGCGATTTGGAAGGTTATCTTTATTATCAAACGAAAACCCGGCCGCTCAAAAAGTTGCTGAATCGCTGTAACTGGTATGGGGTCGCTCCTGACCGCCGAGCCGTGGTCGCCAACGGCATAACCAACGGCCAAGCGCTTGAAGGGCCGCGTCGCCTCTATCTGATCCGTTTGGACCAGGGGACCGTCACGCGTTTGCCCGCAGCGACCTGCCCTGAAGATTTGGAGCGATTGATCATGTTCGCCTGCAGTTGGAGCAGTGATTCCCGCTATTTTCTAATTGAAGGCAAGGTTTTCGACGCAACCACCGGAGTTTTAGTGAAAGACTTCAATCAAAACGTCGCCAAGCTTTCGATGTTCAGTTGGTCGCCAATCGGAGCCCAATTGGCTTTCGCGATTCAAACACCGGCCAACGCCCAATATTTCGTGACCGAAGAACATCACAACCTGTTTCTCTCGGACCAGATCGGAATTTTTAATCCCGCCGACCAATCGCTGCGATCATTGCCGCTTGACGCGGGGCTCGCCACCGCCCTCTGCTGGGATCAGGAAGGCGACCAACTGGCGGTGATGGCATTGCCGCAAACCGCCGCCGCGGCCTACATTAACAAAGCCAATGGCGCAAACCAGGTCGACCGGTTGGACTTGGTGATTGTCGACCGCGCGGAGTTGACCGCCACCAAACGTTTGACGAAACTTCCGTTGATCGATCTGAAAGTCTTTACCAACGGGACAGTCGTCTACTCCCGGCTTTACGGAAATACGCTCGGTATCGCGGGACTGGAGTTGACCAACGGACGGAGTAAACGGTTAGTCGCCGACGACGCGCTATTGCTGAAAGTCTTCAAGGGGCAGGCGGTGTTGACGACTTCCGACGGCTTATATCAGATCCAACCCGGTCTGGGTACCGCCAAAATTGCCTCCTATGAAGACGGGGGCGATTTTGCCTACTATCCCGAATGGCACAAGTTGGTCATCGGCTATGACAACCGGATTGTCATTATGAAACTAAAGTAAGACCACCCCGGTCACACCTTGCCGCTTGCACGGAGCGAATTATTTTTTACCGTCCGCATTCTTTTGGTCCCATTCGAATATACATGAAGTATCAATTGAAAAGGGGGCGATGGGACTCCAACCTTTGTTACAATCACTCGAGTTTCGTTTGGTGATCTGTACTGTTGGGAAGGAGGGGTTGGCGGAGGCAAAACTGTAAACCAACTTGAGGTATTGTTCTTCGTAAGTTGAAATAAATTCAACTTACGCTTCGCGGAACAGATGTCGCGATCACTTGGTTACATCTGCGACATACCGGAGTTTTTTATTGTTGTTTGCTCATGTTGAGCTCCTAACGCTCGGAAATACGCATCGTTGACGGGACACCGGGCGTCGTAAACCACCGCTGGTTGAATCATAGCTGTCCAAAGGGATCACACCCGGGGTCAAACCCCGGGTTTTATTTTTTCAAACGCCTCCATGTAAAAGTTTCTTGAAATATATTAAGAAATGATTAACCATCCTCATTTGAATCCCGATAAGAGTAAGAACAAGCGAGAGATCTGTTTGATCATCCAGGAAGGGGCTCAAAAGATGGTGACGGCATTACTCAAGGTGCTGCAGGGCGGAAAGAGACAAATCGAACCGGCACAGGTTCAAGGCTCGCGGCAGGAAGAACTGAAAAAACGCACCGACTCCAACCGGCAGTTACGGGTTGCCACCAACCAGGTGTTGGCGGTCGGGCAACAGTTATCGGTCAGTATTGATGAAAGCCAGGAATTTTCAGAACAGCTTTTTACCAGCGCCCGAAAGATGGCGGAACAAAACCGCGAAACCCAAGGGGAACTGCAACGAATGGCGGGCGAATTTCAGACCGTTGTTGAACGGCTGGACCGGATCAAACTGCTATCCAACGCCATGGGGGAAACCGGCAAAATTTCCGGGACCGTGCTCCAAGACAGTTTAGCCGAGATTATGACGATCGTCTCCGAGATTCATCAGATTCACGACGCGACCCAACGGACTGTGACGATGATGAATGAACTGCAGCAACTTTCAGGCGCGATTACCGGCATCCTGGACACGGTGGCCGAGATCTCCGACCAGACCAAGTTATTGGCCTTCAACGCCGCGATTGAAGCGGCCCGGGCCGGCGATGCCGGCAGCGGCTTCAATGTCGTGGCCGACCGGATCAAACGCCTCTCCGACGACAGTCAGGGGTCCGTGAAGAACATCCGGAAACTGGTCGCGCAGATCGTCAAGGCCAATCAGCAAGTGAACCAGCAAATGGACCACACCGCGGTCAAAGTCGCCGGGTCGGTGGAACGTTTCGGCAAGGTCGAGGAGAATCTGGCAAAGATTCAGTCCTCTTTTGAAGGTTTGGTTGACAAGAGCGAAACCGTCAACCAAGAAATCAGTCAGGAACAAAAACGCGCCTTAACGCTGCAAAATCAAGCCGAATCGTTGCAAGCCCTTTCCGAACTGGCGTTGCATGGCGTAGAATCGGTCTATGACGGTCTTACACGCCATCACGGTTTAATGGACGAACTGAACGACCTCGGTCAACGGCTCAATCAAGCCGCCGGAACATTGCAACCGTTAGTCGCCCAAGACAGCGATTATCTCGAATTAAAGTCCGAAGTTCAACAACGGGCGATTGGAATCATCGCCCTCCTCCAGCAAGAATTGGCCGGCACACCCAATCTGGTCGCGCTCGACCCCGGCGTGGTGGCGGAGTTTTTGAAACAATTGTTAGCCAAACGCACGGACCTTGAAGCCGCTTGGATCAACGACGCCAAAGGCCGGTTCGTCTGTTCGATTCCCGCAGCCGGCATCGCCAACGCCAAAGTCCGGGAATGGTTTGTCAGCAGCATGCAAGGGCAGGATTTCATCACCGTCCCCTACATCTCGGCCATTACCGGCCAACCCTGCGTCACCATCGCCATCCCGATCTTCAATTTCCAAAAGGAAGTCCAAGGTGTTCTCGGTGTCGACCTTCAGTGCTAAAAATCAACACAACGCGCCCGAGTCGGGCGCGTTGTGTTGATCGAACTTTACCGGATTAACGGTTTTGTTGAATTTATACTCCATCTTGAGCACTCACCCTGTAGCGGTCCGGCCTCACTTAAAACCGCGCCTCCACCACTGCCACTTGCGCTTGACCCCAGAGGTCGGCGATCACCGCCGCCACCTGTTCCGGCGCCCCGGTCGTATAAAACCGCTCCCACCCCGGCAACCCGTCCGGCTTCGCCAATCCCTGCTCGTTTACGATCCGCTGCGTTTGCCTGGCCACCGCCAGACCGGTATCGATAATCACTAATTCCGGACCGCCTAGCTTGGCGATTAAGGGCCGCAAAAACGGATAGTGGGTGCATCCTAAGACCAACGTGTCAATACCCTTCTCCAACAGCGGCGCCAGGTATTTTTGCAACAGCGCTTCCGTATCCGCGCTTTCGGCCTTGCCGGCCTCAACCAGCTCCACCAGTCCCGGACCGGGTTGAGTGTAGACCTCCACCCCGCCGCCGTACTTCTCGACCAACAGGTTGAAGCGCGGGCCGCTGATGGTCATATTGGTGGCCAATACGCCGATTTTACCGTTACGGGTCAGATCATGGGCGGGTTTAATCGCCGGTTCCACCCCAATCACCGGCAACCCCGGGTGGGCTTCGCGGATTTGGTCCAAGCCGGCCACACAAGCGGAGTTGCAGGCGACCACAATCGCCTTGGCGCCCTGGGCCAATAAAAAGTCGGTCACCTCCAAGGTCCGTTGCCGGATCGCTTCGGTGGTTTTCGTTCCATAAGGACAGTGACTGGAGTCGGCCAGATACATCAGATCTTCGCCCGGCAATAAAAAACGAAGCTCTTTTAGGATCGATAAACCGCCGACCCCCGAATCAAAAACTCCCAACGGAGCGGAATTTGCCATGATAAACACCTCTTGCGCTATAATTTAACACCATCGCCATTTGCTATTCTCCCGCGATTTTATTCCCTTCGTCCGGGGCGGCTTCACCCGCCTCATCCTCAAGGCGAGGCCGCCGAACCAACGGGTTATGATCGGTATTGACCGGTTTGACTTCGGTATGATAATCATCCAGGAAAAACAGGACTTTCCGGCCGTGATTGCCGCCGAGGTCCCGCGCGACGACGGGAATGCCCTTCTTTTCCAAATAGTCCAGGGTAAATTGGGAGTTGTTGATAGCGATATTAAACGGATATTTGTTGGGGATATTCAACATATTGGCCCCGCCGTAAACCTTGGCGCGCAACCGTTCGAAAACGGCGCCCCAGGCCAACAGCTCGGCAATGACCATCTCCAATGAGGAGTCGCCGTAACGGGCCGGATTGGTCACCTGATCCACCCGGGCTTTGGGCAGCATGAAATGGTTCATGGCCCCGATTCCCCGTTCCTCATCATACAAACAGACGGCGATACAGGAGCCCAGTAACGTGCAGATCACTGCCTCCCGGTCATCACTGATCAGATATTCGCCATTAAAAATCGTACTTACCTGTTTTCCCGGAATATACAACTGCGACCCCCATGACTTTTGCGCGGCGGTATGATCCCGTCCAAAAGTAACGTAACCGCTGATGTTTACACTCGGTAGATTCCATCCTGCCGCAAGATCCTGGAAACGAGGCAACTGTGGCTCGTTTCGTTTATTTTTTCAGTTGACAAAGCTCCGTCACATTGGCTGCTCCGGATCGGTTTCCGCTTGCGCGGCAACCTCCAGCGCCAATTCCTCGAGGGGCAGACCGTTCTGCTTCCGCAGCTCCTCGATTTGACGGAGGGGTTTTTCCAATTGATTGCGGCGGGTTGCGACAAGCGCGGCAAATTCTTTCTGGGTATCGTCCAACCGCTTGCCCAGCCGCTCGAAAGAGGCGCAAAAGGCCTGCCATTGTTTGTTAAAGACGCCGATCAACGTTAAGATCTCACTGGTGGTCTGCTCGACGTTGAAGTTCTCCACCGCCTGGCGGATTACCGCCAAAAAAGCGTACAACGTCAGCGGCGAACAGAGAAGCACTTTGAGACGAATGGCGTCGTCCAAAAGCGCGGCGTCGGATTCGTGAATAAAGCCGTAAATTTGTTCATTGGGGATAAAAACCAGGACATAATCGAGGGTTTGATCCTGCGGATTGATATAGTCCCGGGTAGTTACTTCCTTCATCCGGTTGCGGACGTCCCGCAAAAACTGTTGCTTATAGGCTTCGGCCCGGGCCGGATCCTCGGCTTGCAGGTATTGCAGGTAATTGTCCAGCGGAAATTTGACGTCCATATTCAATCGTAACTTTTTTGGAAGAAAAAAGGTATAGTCGGGCCGACTGCCCGTAGCCAAACCTTGTTGTTTGCGATAGTTGATCCCTTCGACCAAACCGGCGGCCCGCAAAATATCCTCGGCCATCCGTTCGCCCCACTGACCCCGGGTCCGGCTGTTGGCGAGGGTCGCCCGCAGACCGTCGGTGGTCTCCCGCAACCGGCCGGTCTGTTCCACCGCCACTTTCAACTGTTGATTGAGTTCGCCAAATTTTTGCTCGCGATCCCGTTCCAGCAAAGTCACCAATTCTTGAACGCGACCAAGTTCCTTGCCCATTGCCGCGATGTTTTGATCGATCAATTGCTTCTTGGTTTCCAGCGTCTGTTCGCCAAAACGGGTTTGATGTTTCAACGTCTCGGCAGCCAGATTCAAAAACTGCTCGGTGTTGCGATGGAGGGCTTCATAGGAGATGGCGGTGAACGATTCGCGCAAGCGCGCCGTCAGTTGTTCAAGGTCCCGGACCCGTTCCGCCGTTCCTTGACGCCGTCCCCAGTCGATCAGCAACATGATCGCGATTCCCAGCGCCATCCCGAGACCAAACGGAACTATCCAAAGTATGCCCGCGCTCATCGTTCCTCCCCAGGGTCAGCCCCTGTTTGTCTGTCATCGTTGTCGATCTTTCAACCATTATAATTTCCACATTTCTTTGCATTTTTCCTTTATTTTCATAAATCTTACTATCAAGGGCATATTATTTGAAGATAAACGCACGCTCCACCAAAAGTTTGCCTTCGCAAAGGGGATCCGAATGTTAAAACTGTTGCAACGTTTTAGCGGCGCCAATTTAAACTGGCGTTACCTCGCAACCGTCGCCGCCATGGCCGGCTTGGGGGGATTGGTGATCGCTTTGTTTCTCCCGTTGCCGGCGGCGCGGATGCCGGTCGCTTCGGAAATTTACGACCGGCATCACACCCTGGTCACTACCTATTTTGTGCAGAACCGCCGCCCGGTGGCTTTGAGCGAAGTACCGCCGTTTCTTTGTAACGCCTTTTTAGCCACCGAGGATCACCGTTTTTATCAACATCACGGGATTAATGCCGGCCGGATCCTCAAAGCGGCTTGGAACGACCTGCTCCACGGCAGTCTGGTCGAGGGCGGCAGCACCATCACCCAACAGCTGGTGAAGAACGCTTATCTGACCCAGGAGCGGACCTTTGACCGCAAGTTAAAAGAGCTTTATTACGCAATCAAACTAGAGTTACACCTCTCCAAGGATCAGATCTTCGAGCTGTATTTGAACCAGATCTATTTCGGTCACGGCGCTTACGGCGTCAAGATCGCCGCCCAAACCTACTTCGGTAAGGAACTCGCACAGTTAAATCAGGCGGAAATGGCGTTGCTGGCGGGTTTGCCGCGAGGCCCGGCCTATTACTCGCCGTATCTTCACCCCCGGGAAGCGCAGCAGCGGTTGGAGGAGGTGCTCGACCGGATGGTTCAGTGCCAATATCTCACAGCGACCGATTTTGAACGGATTCGCCGTCAACCGTTGCGTTTGGCGGGTCTGCAGGCCAAGTCCCGGCCGGCGCCCTATTTCATGGCGTTGCTCCAATCGGAAGTGGAAGCGTTCTTCCCCAAAGACCCCGGTATTTTGGAGACCGCCGGTTTACGGGTGGAAACCACCCTGGACTTGCCTTTACAACGCCAGGCGGAACTGGCGTTAAGCTCCGGTTTGCCCCGGTTGCTCCAGGACCGCAACGGCCTCACCCAACCCCAGGGCGGCTTAACCGCGGTTGACCCCGGCAACGGAGCCATTCGCGCCTTGGTCGGCGGGACCGACATCACCAAGTCGCAGTTTAACCGGGTGACGCAAGCGCGCCGGCAACCGGGCTCGGCCTTTAAGCCGATTCTTTATGCCGAAGCCTTGAGCAAAGGCTACACCCTGGCGACGAAGATCGACCGGACGCCGGAGGTTTATCAGACCGGCGCGCAAAGTTACTTCCCGACCGACGACGACAATCCCAAAGCCACCGGCCTGTTGACGCTGCGCGAAGCCTTGGCCTCCTCCAGCAATGTAGTGGCGGTCAAACTCTTGCACCAACTGGGAATCGCATCGACGGTGCAGTTTGCCAAGACCTTAGGGATCGCTTCGAACTTACCCAAGCAACTCTCCCTGGCGTTGGGGTCCGGGGAAATTACCCCATTGGAGCTGACCGGGGCTTATCTGCCTTTGGCCAACGGCGGCTATCAGGTCCCGCCCACCACCATCCGGCGGATCGTCGACCGGAACGGGCGGGTCTTGTACCAAGCGCCGACCCAATTTAAACCGATCCTCAATCCGGGCGTCGCCTATCTGGTCACCCAAGCGATGACCGGCGTGTTGCGGGACGGCGGCACCGCCGCCAATATCCAAAGTCTGATCGACCGGCCCGCCGCCGGCAAAACCGGCACCACCGAGCAGAACCGCGACGCCTGGTTTGTGGGCTATACGCCCGACTTGCTGACCTGCGTCTACGTTGGTTGCGACCGTAACGAAAAACCGCTGCCGGGCGCCGCCAACCGCGTCGCCGCGCCGATCTGGGCGAATTTTATGGCGAAAGCCCTGGCCGGAACCCCGGTCCGCGACTTTGTGATCCCCGACGAGGTGACCCGGGTCGTCATCTGTCGTGATACCGGTCAACGGGCGACCGCCTATTGCCCGCAGCAAGCCGAGTATTTTCTGACCGGAACCGAACCCGGGGAGTACTGCGAGAAACACCGGGTGGTCCGTTTGCTGGTTTGCCGACGTTCCGGCCGCCTGCCTTCGCCGGACTGCAAAGAACTGGCGGAGCGGGAATTCCGCTTGGGCGAACAACCGACGGAAGTGTGCGACGTCTGCCCGGGCCGATTCCCCTTCTTCAAATGGTTTGAACGACTGTTCCGAAAACGGTAAGGACGCTACCGGACTCCGGAACCCACCCCCATGTAGCCGAACGCGCTTGAACGCAACGACAAGCCCCCTCGCTTGCTTCGTTACCCGGCAAACGAGCAAGCCACTTAAAAAACCTCCGCTCTGAAAGATTGACCTACAATATATAGTGAGTAGCTTGTTTTAGGCTATCAATATATTGTAGGTCAAGGTTATTTCGAGCAGTTTTTCAGCGGCCTCCAAACGAGGGGGCTTATGTTTTATTAATCGGTTACTCCAAACCTTCACTCCGAAACATGGGTTTCGGCCTGATAATTCAATACGGCTCCGTCTGGTCGGCCAGGACTTTACGGTAAACCCCCAGCCATTTCCGGACTTGATTCCGTTTCTCAATCTGCGACAGGTAATCAACGTCCAGGCCGGGTATTTCGTTGGAATTGCCGGTCCCGCCTCCCACGAAGGCGTTGGCCACGTGCACGGTGGTCAGGGCGGTAAAACCGCTGTCCGGCAATTTTGAGGGGTTATGATGGCAGGCGACCGCCAACACCACCGGCTCGGGGATGCCCCAAAGACCAAGCAGATAGGCTCCGACTTCGGCGTGGGACGCCCCGAAAATCTCATATTCCGCTTGGTAAATATCGCAACGCTGGATTTCGCTGTAGTTGACGGCCTCCAAATATTGATCCGGCGATTGGATCAGGACCAGTTTCCCGATATCGTGCAGGATTCCGGCGATCAACGACTCCTCCTCCAGACTTTTGTCCATCAACTCTTCGCGGGCGAGCGCCTGAGCCAGTTTACCCACGAGCAGGCTATGCTGGGACAGTCGTTTCACCGAAAAAACCTCCAGCAAACGCGGATGGACTTTGAAGTTGGCGAAAGCGTAGGTATAAACCACCAGCGCCCGTAGGGTGTCCAAACCGATCAGGTTAACCGCTTGCTGTGGAGTGATCACGCGCCGCGCCAGCCCGAAATAGGCGGAGTTGACCACCTGCAACACTTTGGCGGTGAGCGCCACGTCTTCGGCCACCATCTCCCCGACCCGTTTCAACGAACAGTCGGCGGATTGCAATTCCTTCAGAATTTGCAGGTATAACGGCGGGAAACTCGGCAGTTTACTGATGCCGGTAGCTAGGTCCACCAACGTTTTATTGCGCAGCAGGTCTTGAAAACGGTGACTCCGCTCGATGATCGCTTTTAAGACAGTGACATTCAGCGGTTTATCCAAAAAACGGTGGGCCGATTTGGTCACCCGCATCACTTGGGCTTTATCGTCCGCCTCCGCCGTAATCACCCGGATCGTCTCCGGCCATTGCCGCATAATCTCCTGCAACAGTTTGCAACCGTCCATCTCCGGCATTTGAAAATCGGTCGCGACAACCTCAAACGCCGAAGCGGCCAACAGTTCCAAAGCCGCCGCGCCGCTGGTCGCGTACACCGCCTCCGATTCGGGATAACCCTCCTCCAACTGGGTTTTGATCGCCGCCAAAGCGGCCGGATCGTCATCCACAAACAAAATCTTTTTTTTCATCGGGTCAACCTCTTTATTTTCCATAGTTACGGGCGATGCCGCGATCCGCTCCCGCGCCAACCGCGACCGCGCCGCCACCAAACCAAATAGCGAAACCTACCGATTGAAAACGAACTCTTCTCTTTTTCTCATCGGAAAAATAGCCGGAACCATTAAGAGGTAATTGTTTCCTGACCGCTTTCCGCGCGAGACCACGAGCGTCGCCTGCGGCTACTTCCTCGGCAGGCAAACTTTCGTGCCCGGAACCCCTCCGGTTGAATATGCTATATCAATTCCCTAAAAATTAGTTGCCGGATTGTGAAAAACGCAGGAGGAATTGCCGTGAACACTGCCGATCGTCCGCTGCATGACGTTGCGGCGTCATGGGTCGAAGCCATGTTGACTCTGTTGTCGGAGCTGAGCGGTTCCACCTGCTCCCAACCGCTCAAAGAGCGCTTGGAGAAGGATCGACGCCAGTTCAAAGCCTTGGCCAATCATCTGGAGATGCTCCAATCGACCCTCCCGGTCAACCCCTGGGAGAATTATCATTGGACCTTAAATTTCGCTTTTTTCCTGTCGCAACTGATCCGCAACTCGGAACAGCTTTTTCAACATCTCGCCACTGAGCCGGAGGCGGCGTCAGCGTCGCTCCGTCCTTCTCTGGTGGCTGATTTGTTCCGGTTCATCCGCTTAGCCAACCGGCTGCCGAATCTCTATTGACCATCAAGATCCGACTTCAACGCTCCCACTCCAAAATCCGCCAAAACTTGCAGAACAACACTCCGCTGCCACTACCAGTCGTTCCCACAAGGAAACCGCCAGGCGGTAAAGAATTTGCTATTCTTAGAAACGCCTGACAGGAATGACAGATCACAGTTTAAATTGTAACCCGTAGCAACTAACACCACGGTCGCACCAACAGACGCAGTTCGAGTCAGAGCCTATATCCACCAATATTTGCAGCCACAACTTTTTGCCCGCCGTGGAAAACAACGGACAAAAAGGGAGCTGAGAATGTGCAGTTGAAATCAGGTTGGGTCTCATTTTTGGTGATTGGATCAATTACGCTTTCTTCATCAGTCGTTTTTGGACAAACGTATTACGTGCAATCCGGCGATTCGCTCTACACCATCGCAGCGCGTTACGGAACCACCGCGACTGCTCTCCAACAAGCCAACGGGCTTAGTTCCACAGCCCTTTACCCGGGACAAGCCCTCAAGGTGGGCACGGGAAGCTCGGGTTCCAGCGGTTCCGCGTCTTCTGCGTATAAAGTTCGCTCCGGCGACACGTTATACCTTCTTTCCCAGCGCTTTGGCGTAACGGTCGATACGATCAAAAGCGCCAATAACTTGTCAGGCAATTCTTTGATGGTTGGCCAACAGATTATCATTCCGCAATCCGGCGGTTCCGGAAGCAGCGGATCGACCACCACCACGACATACAAAGTCCAAAACGGCGACTCGCTTTACTTGATTGCCCAAAAGTACGGAGTCAGCGTTGCCGCGTTACAAAGCGCCAACGGTCTCTCCGGCGCCAGCCTTTGGGTTGGGCAATCCCTAAAGATTCCCTTGAGCGCCAACGGTTCAACCGGATCGGGCAGTTCCAATTATACCGTCAAAAGCGGCGATACATTGTACCTGATCGCGCAGCGATACGGCATCACCGTCGACGCTCTGCGTCAGGCCAACGGTCTCTGGAGCGACTCGCTTTCTTTGGGTCAATCCTTAACGATTCCGAGCGGCTCATCGAGTAGCGGCAGCAGCGGAAGCAGCGGCAACATCAGCCAAAGCGATCTGAATCTGTTGGCCCGCCTGGTGACTGCCGAGTCCGACGGCGAACCGTTTTCCGGACAAGTCGCCGTCGCCGCGACCATTTTGAACCGCTTGAACGATCCGCGGTATCCGAAGACCATTTCGGGAATTATTTATCAGGTCGACAACGGAAGTTATCAGTACAGCCCGGTCCTGGACGGCCGGATCAACACCCAAGCCTCGGCCAGCGCCATCCGGGCCGTCGAATCGGCCTTAAACGGCTGGGACCCGAGCAACGGCGCCAACGGTTTCTACAACCCGGCCAAGACCACCAACGCCTGGGTCCGTTCCCATCCGGTGACCGCCGCCATCGGCGATCATGTGTTTTTTAGTTATTGATTGTTAGGAACCGGTTTGAAGCAACAACGCAGGAGCGCGAAAAGCTCCTGCGTTTTGTTTTGGTGGCCCGCTCCGCCAACGCGGTGGCTTAATTCGACATTCCGAAACCGGAACGAAAAATTTAACGGGTAAAATTCGACATTTCACGACCCTAATCCCGATTTTGGCTAGCAAGATTTAACATCCGGGCGGTTGTTTTGACCATTCCGGTACCGGAATGGAACTGCCCAATGCCGGAATGAAACGGCCCGGTTCCGAAATGGAGTATTCCGGTCGTTGGCGGAGGGAATGGGGCGGGCAAAATGGTTCCGGGAGAAGCAGCCTGCACTCACTCGTCCGCCGCCGGAACCGTCAGCCACTCCGGTTCATCCAGCAAGCCTTGCAACGTCTGATAATACCGTCCCACATGCAAACCGTCGAGCAAGGCGTGGTGGGCCTGGACGGAGAAAGGCAGCCGGTATCTGCCGTTTTCCAGGGAATATTTACCCCAGGCCAAGCGGGGCACCGAATCAGCCGGGCGGTGCAGCGGGTGCATGATCTGGGTGAAGGCCACCCAGGGAAGGCAGGTGATGAAGAGCAAATCGTCCCGGCCCGGCGCATCGCTTAAGTTAACCGTCTCGCCCAACCGTTCCAGTTCGGCGGCGACCGCTTGGGTAAACCGGTCCAGCTCGGGCGTATAATCGACATTGCAAAAACCGAACACTTCGTCCCGGGTGAGATAAGTAAACGAGGGGTGAACCCGGTCGTGCGCGACCACCTGCGCGCCGCGGATCCGGTAGCGAAACTCCGGGATCGCGTTGGCGGTCCGCGCCGCCAAATAAACCATGGTGTGATAGAAGGAACGGCCCGACTGTTTGCAACGGCGCAACACTTCGGTCACGTCCACCGGCGCGGTCAGGCTGAAATGGGGCGAGTCCATGCCCTGAAACATCGCGAAATGCTCCCGCCGTTTCCAGACGTTTAAATCAAGATACTCCATGGCTTTATTCCCCCCTGAATTCCGGGGGCATTTTGGCGATCACCGGATTGGCGACCACGCTCACTTTGGTGAAAGGCCAAAAGATAAAGGCCGCTTTGCCGATGATATTTTTGACCGGAATAAAGCCGACTTGGTCTTCGCGACTGTCCAAACTGTTGTTGCGGTTGTCGCCCATCACAAAAACGCTGTCCTCCGGGACGACATGCAACGGATAGTCGCCGAATCGCTTTTCTTTGATATAGGATTCCGGCACCATCACCCCATCGACGTACACCTTGGAGTTCTCCACCTTGACGCTCTGGTCGGGCCCGGCAATCACCCGTTTGATATAGAGCCGGCTCGGGTCGTGCGGCGGAATCAACACCACCACGTCGCCGGTCTGCGGCGCCGCCCAGCGGTAAGCCATCCGGTTTACCACCAGATGCTCTCCGGTGTAAAACGTCGGCTGCATCGACGGACCCTGGACCACAAACGAACGCGCGATAAACACTTCAATAAAAACGATGAATACTACCGCGATAGCGAATGACTCGATATTTTCGCGAAAAACGGTTTTTTTCACAACAATCACAACCTCCCCAAGCTCGAAACGGTCCTCTCCCAATAACGCAAAGAACCGGCCAATGTTTCATGGTTCTCCAATGATTTCGCCGTCTGGCTATTATTTCCTTCATGGCGTGGCTGGGAAATAGTAATCTCCGCACGATCGTTTACGGCCGGGCGGACTTTCCGGAGTTAAAAAACCGGACTAGCCGATAGGCAGTCCGGTTTTGATCGTATGAAAAAATAATCTCATCCCGCTTGGGAATCCCGCTTCTTCCGGCAGTACTCCGCCATTTGACGGGCCGCTTTTTTGCCGGCGCCCATGGCGGCGATGACGGTGGCCGCGCCAGTCACGATGTCCCCGCCGGCGAAGACCCCGGGAATGCTGGTCTCCAAGGTTTCCGGGTCGGCTTGGATATAGCCGTGCTGATTTAAGGCCAACCCCGCGGTGGTTCGCAGCAGCACCGGATTGGGTCCCTGACCGATCGCCACGATCACATTGTCCACCGGGAATTGGAAGTTCGAATCGGGAACGGTTACCGGTCGCCGCCGGCCGCTGGCGTCGGGTTCGCCCAATTCCATCTTGATACATTCAATGGCGGCCACTTCCCCCTGGTCATTGCCGATGATCCGGACCGGGTTGTGCAGCAGCCGGAAGATGATCCCTTCCTCCTCGGCGTTTTCGATCTCTTCATGGCGGGCCGGGAGTTCGTCATGGGAACGGCGGTAGACGATATTCACTTCTTTCGCGCCCAGCCGCAACGAAGTCCGGGCCGCGTCCATCGCCACATTGCCGCCGCCGATCACCGCCACCCGCTCGCCCACGCGGACCGGCGTGTCGAATTCCGGGAAGCGGTAGGCTTTCATCAGATTGACCCGGGTCAGAAACTCGTTGGCCGAATAGACGCCGTTCAAGTTCTCGCCGGGAATGTTTAAAAAGTAAGGCAAGCCGGCGCCGGTGCCGATAAATAGCGTGTCAAAACCCTGCTCGAAAAGTTCCGGCACGGTCACGGTCTGACCCACCAGCACGCTGGTCTCGATCCCGACGCCGAGCCGTTTGATATACTCCACTTCCCGGCCGACAATCTCCTTGGGCAACCGGAATTGGGGAATACCGTATTGCAATACGCCGCCCGCTTCATGCAACGATTCAAAGACAGTGACTTCAAAACCTTGCAAGGCCAAGTCGGCCGCCGCGGTCAAACCGGCCGGACCGGCGCCGATGATCGCCGCTTTGCAACCGTTTTTGGCGAGCGCCGGGATGGCTTGCGGCGGTTGGCCGGCCTCGTAATCGGCCACAAACCGTTCCAACGCGCCGATCGAAACCGGCTCGCCCTTTTTCCCTAAAATACACAAACTTTCACATTGGGATTCCTGGGGGCAAACCCGACCGCAAATAGCGGGCAGACTGTTCTTCTCCTTAATCGTCGCGGCGGCGCCCGCCAGATCGCCCTCCTTAATCTTGGCGATAAAGTCGGGAATAGCCACCTCGACCGGACAGCCTTCGACACAAAACCGTTTTTGGCAATTCAAACAACGGCTCGCCTCCGCCTGCGCCTGTTCCATGGTCAACCCCAAGGCAACTTCGTTGAAGTTTTTCCCCCGTTGTTCCGGGTCTTGTTTGGGCATTACTTGGCGCGGCATCGACAACCCTCCATTCCTTCATGTTCTTCCTGAAAGGCCAGATAAACGTTTTTTTCCTGATTATGATAATAACGTTGGCGTTGGCGCAACTCGGCAAAATCGACTTGCAATCCGTCAAACGCCGGACCGTCGACACAACAGAACTTACTCTCGCCGCCCACCGTCACCCGGCAGCCGCCGCACATCCCCGTTCCGTCGACCATGACGGCGTTGAGACTGACCACGGTTTTGACATTCAGTTCCCGGGTCACTTGGCAACAGGCGTCCATCATCGGTACCGGACCAATGGCGATCACTTCAGCCACTCGCTTGGTTTCCAAAACGCGACGCAACGGCCCGGTGACCAAACCATGCTCCCCGAAACTGCCGTCGTCGGTGGTGATGATCAACTCATGGCTGACCGCTTGCAACTCTTCCGTCAAAATGAGCATCTCTTGGCGTTGCGCGCCTAAAATGGTGATCACCTGATTCCCCGCTTCATAAAGCGCTTTAACTTTCGGGTAAAGCGGCGCCGCTCCCAAACCGCCGGCCACGCCAACCACCGTGCCCAGCTTTTCGATGGGATACGGCGTGCCCAACGGCCCCAAAACATCGGCAAACCGGTCGCCGGCCTCCAGCGCGGCGATCATTGCCGAACTCTTGCCAACCTCCTGAATGATCAGCGTGATGCTCCCCCGATTGCGATCAAAATCGGCGATGGTCAGCGGAATCCGTTCCGCGCGGTCTTGCAACCGGACCATAACGAAATGACCGGGCTGCGCTTTCGCGGCGATCCGGGGCGCCTGAATCACCAGTCTGGCAATTCGTGGCGCCAGTACATCCTTGGCGATTACCTCCAAATGACTCCCTCCTTATCAGCGATTCCAAATATCGAATAATTTGCATTTATGTTATCATTTTCCACGTCAAGCTGCGGAAATGTCGTTTGTATTCCATCCATCATACAACATTATCGACCGTTCAGAAATATAATTTGCAATTTTAAAGAAAAGTTAACTCCCCTGAGTATAACATAAAAAAAAAGCGGGCCGCAAGCCCGCATCCCCCTTTTTTCGGCGGGTTCCGCCTTAACTGTCGATTAATAAACACAAGATATGGGTTGCAAATCGCAGAACCACACTAAATATTGTATGCCGCTCCAGAACGCCATTGGGGAAAATTTTCTAATTAGGCGACGTAACATTGCGGATGTCGAAACAAGCCGTTCGCGGCGGATTACGCTTAACCCGCCGCCCGGATTCGTGACCGCCCCGGCTGAACCGGCGAAGCCGGCCGGGATTCGCCCCGTTTCAAGTCGTAAACGGTCGCTTCAATTTTGGTGGCCACCAGGTTAAACAAGGAACCGAATCCTTTTTGCAACAGCCGGGGGACTTTCGACCCCAACCGGGTCAGGACCAATTCCACCGCCTTGCTTTTGATCTGTTGCGCCTCGTCGGGAGTGAGTTTCCCGTCGGCCCGCGCTTTTTTCAAATCTTCGACCACTGTCTGGTTAAGCTCCTTGACCACGCTGATCACCGCTTCGTCCAGGACCACCAACGCCTGGGCCAGCCGGCTGTTCCGGTACCGGACGGTCAAAAAAAGCGACGCCGCGGTCAGCGCGTAAACGCTCCCGGCTGTTACCAGCGGGAGTCCGTAGATTAACAAATCGGCGATTGATTCAGGTGTCACTTTATTCCCTCGCTTCACCCCGCGCCATCAGTCGCGCGGTTCGTTTTCAGTTCCTTAATAATATATTACCCGGGCGCCGCCAAGGGTTCCATCCGGAGCAACGGTTTTGGCTTTTATCGTTTTAAACCCGGCGACTTTGTCCATACTAAACCCATGGCCACCATTTATTTAGGAATCTCCGGATTTTCCTATCCGGAATGGCTTGGGACGTTTTATCCGGCCAACTTGCCGGCCGCCGCAATGCTCTCGTTTTACGCGGCCCGTTTGCCAACGGTCGAACTGAACAATTCGTTCTACCGCCTGCCGACTCCGGCTATGATCGAGCGTTGGCGGGAAGCGGTCCCGGACGGCTTCCGATTCAGCGTCAAAGCTCGCCGGACCATTACCGCCGGGACCGGCGCCCATCGCGAATTGCTGGAGAAATTCGCCGCGCTGTTGTTGCCGCTGGGTCCCAAATTGGGTCCGGTTTTGTTTCAATTCCCGGTCAACGCCGGGCTGACCCAACTCGAAACATTCGCAGCGGCGCTGCGCGCAACGCCCCACGCCGCCGCCCTCCGGCCGGTCATCGAGGTGCGCAACCCCAAACTTTGGGGCGCCCCCTTGTTTGAATGGAGCGCCGCCCGCAAGCTGACGTTATGCTTCAATGACCGTTTCGCGATCCCGGCGACCTGGCCGGAACCGCGCGCCGGAATCGCTTATCTCCGGTTGCGCAACGGCCCCTACGCTCCGGCGCAAATTGCCGAATGGGTCGCTCGCTTCGAATGCTGGCGGAACCGAGGGGTCGATTGTTACGTTTATTTACGACATGAGCAAGCAGCTCCCGAGCTAGCCCAACTTTTTTTGAACAATTACCGTAGCGAAAACGTTCATTAAAAGGTCACCCCGGTTAAGATTCCTTTCGTGGCAAGACCCGATCTTCATTAAATTGTAATTAAGAATCCGGGGAATTTGTTCGATAACTAGATAAGTGACCTTCGCTTCATTGCGAGGTTGTTTTGAACGTTGTCGCAAAGCATTTTTCCATCATGTTCTACAAAGGAGACTGTCCCGGTGAAACCCAAATTTGCTTACTTACTTTTACTCTTGGCACTCCTGGCGTTTTTGCCCCTGAGCACCCTGGCCGAACCCGCCTCGCCCGTCGTTACCGCCAAAGCCGCCGTCCTCTTGGATACCGTTACCGGAAAGATTATTTACGCCAAAAACGCCGAGTTCGCGATGGCCCCGGCCAGCACCACCAAGATCATGACCGCGATTTTGGCTATTGAAAACTTCAACCTCCGTAAAACCGTCAACATCCCCCGGGAAGCGACCGGCGTCGAAGGAACCTCGATGAATCTCGCCACCGGCGAACAGTTGACCATGGAAGATCTGCTCTATGGTTTAATGCTCGTCTCCGGCAACGACGCCGCCATTGCCATCGCCAACGCCATCGCCGGGAACGAGGAACGGTTCGCCCGGATGATGACCAATAAGGCTCGCACGCTTGGACTGACCAACACCAACTTTAAAAACCCCAACGGGCTCCCCGCGGTCAATCATTATTCCACCGCCCGGGATCTGGCTTACCTGACCAAATACGCCATGCGCAATCCGACGTTCGCCCAGATCGTTCGGACCAAAATGAAAACGGTCCCCGGGCCGAAGCCCAACGAACCGCAGGTCCTGTACAATCATAACAAACTGCTCTGGCGTTATCCTTATACCATTGGGGTCAAAACCGGTTACACCTTGACCGCCGGCGGCTGTCTCGTCTCCTCCGCCAAAAAAAACGGCGTGACCTTGATCAGTGTCGTTTTGAAATCCAACGCCATTTATGACGACAGCATCAAACTGTTCGATTATGGCTTCAAATTAAAAAAAGTGATGTAGGTCGTCGAAACTTCGAACCCTCCATTCGAAACAAAACCGACCGGTCAATTGGACCGGTCGGTTTTGTTTGGCAATTGCCGAGACGTTTGGCCTGACTTTGGAGTTGTACCGTCCGGCCATCCGGCGCGACCCCGGTTATACCCCGGTCC
Organism: Bacillota bacterium; assembly: GCA_023417475.1. Classification (GTDB taxonomy): domain Bacteria; phylum Bacillota; class UBA4882; order UBA8346; family UBA8346; genus JAEYPR01. Next base: position 49,349 of record JAEZFP010000028.1, read on the forward strand.
CAATTTCGATGAAATACCATTCGCCTCGTTCCCCTTGCCCGGGATTTTTAATATTTTATTACCAAAGGGAATCAAGACCCTGGCACCAACCGGTCTTTTGATATGAAGGAGGGTATGTTATGAGTCATCGCGGTTGCTACTGCGTTAAATATGAAGACCCTTGCCGGAAGAAAGAAAAAGAATGCAAAAAGAAGAAAAAATGCAAGTGCAAAAAGGAAAAGTGCAAGTGCAAATGCCGCAAACCCGATCCATGCGGCGGCGGAAATGCATTCAGAGGCGAGGAACTGGCTTTTCTCATCTTTTTAGTTTTAATTCTCTTAATTATTTCCACAACAACTTTTGTCGTTTAACGCGCACCGGTCAAACAACCCAAGGGATCTGCTGTTAAGTCCATAATAAAACCACCACCCGGCCGGAGAACCAGCCGGGTGTTTTTTATGACAATCCGCCGGGGTTGGACCGCAATTGTTTCCGATTGCGATATTCGGCCAAATCGACCAGGTTGTTGGGATAAGCCGGGCATTCCTCCGCGACCCGGTAGGCGCCGACCCGCGACAACGTGCCGATGACTTCATGAATGGCTTTTTGGACCTTCTTGTAATCCACTTTGGCCCAAGCCTCCAACACCGGAATGAACCCCCGGTCCCCGGTGGCCTCAATCTTCGCCAAAAGCAGCAAAATCATCGACCGGTCCCGATCTTTCAAGGTGTATACCTGTTCAAATTGACCGCTTTTTGATTCGCGCTCCAAAATCTCCAACAGTTCGTCGGTATAAGTATCTTTCTCAATGGCCCAGCCCCGTTCGGTATAGGCCAGCAACGGCAATCGGTAATCGTATTCCAGTTTCAGATAACCATTGATAATTGCCCAGTCCACCTTGGCGGTGATCGCCTCAATGGACAAAGCGCGATAAAAGCCGTAGACCGGACTTTGGTCCAAGCCCAACTCCAACAGTTTCTTTGCTCGGGAACCCTTGAGGACTTTGACTAGCATCGCCCGGCCGCCGCGCATGATTAGGTTATCCGCGCCGCGTAAAATCGCCCGGACTTCTTCATATGGTAAGTCGGTAATCCCTTTCGGGTCCAGGGTCACATTGACCTGATTGACTCGCTTACCCATGTTTCCCCTATCCTTTACCATTTTAGTAACCGTTTTGGCGGTTCTATTTTTTTATTCGCTATCTTTTAGCCGACTCCTTCTGAAAGCTGGCCGCGATCTTTTTCCTGGAAAAATTAAATCGATTTATCCCATTTAGCTTTACGTTTAATCCAAAAATTTCTCCGGGTCCGGCCGCCTGTTTTCAAAAAATTTCCGGTCCGGCAGGAATACCTGACCCATCAGCGAATATAATAAAATACTTTTTAAAAGTTTATTCAAAAGTCAAAGGATGAACTCATTTTGCGCAAAGCGATTAACCAGGAACGGATGCGTTCCCTCAATAAACACCAGATCTTCGTTTTGGTGAAACAAACCGGCCCGGTCTCGAAAAAAGCCGTCGCCGACCGCTTGGGCATCAGCCTGACGACGGTTTCCACCTTCATCAACGAGTTGCTCGACGAGGAGAAACTGGTCCCCTGCGGCACCTCCAAATCGACCGGCGGCCGCAAATCGGAGCTCTTCACCCTGAATCCCGACGCCCTGTACGTGATGGGAGTCGATATTCAAGTCGACCGTTTGGTTTGCGTGATCCTGAATTTCACCGGCGATCCGCTTTATGCGGAGACCGTCCCGCTGACGGAGACCGACGAGTGGCAGGTCGCCGCTTTGCTAAAGCAACAGCTCGCCCGTTGCGTCGACCAGGCGGACATTCCCCCGGGCAAACTGGGCGCGCTGGGCATCGGTGTCCCCGGAATCGTCGATCCCGGGAGTTCCCTGATTGAATTCGCTCCCAACCTCGGTTGGCGTTCGGTCAACCTCCCCGCGATGCTGGCGCTGGAGTTGCCGCTGGTGATCGAGAACGAAGCCAACGCCGCCGTGCTGGGCGAGAAAACCTACGGTTTGGGCAAGGACCATTCCAATATCGCCTTTATCTCCATCGGCAGCGGTATCGGGACCGGCCTGATCCTCAACAACGCGCTCTACCGGGGTTTTGCCAACAACTCCGGCGAATTCGGCCATATGACCGTGGTCCCCGACGGGTTGCCCTGCCGGTGCGGCAACCACGGCTGTTGGGAGGTTTACGCCTCCGACGACGCCGCCTTGCAGCGGTTCCGCGACCAAACCGGCGCGCCGCCGGCCGATTTTGACGCCCTGCTGCGACTGGCCGCAGCGGGCGACCCGGCCGCGTTGGAGACGCTGGAGGAGACCGCCCGTTACCTTGGGATCGGTTTGGCCAACCTCGCCAATGCTTTAAACCCCGAACTGATCGTCCTGGGCGGCAAACTTGCCCAACACCAATCATTGATCCGCAACCGCCTGCTGCGGGAGGTGAAAGAGCGCGCCTTGGACCGCGCCTTTCGCGGTTTGACGGTGGACTTTTCGACATTGGGCGTTCAAGCGACGGCCTTGGGTGTGGCCGGACTGGCGTTACAGCGGGTGATCGCCGAGCCGGAACCCTAACCGGACCGCCCTTTCATTCCAGAGGTTCGTTTGTTACGTTCGTTTCCATTCACTATTTCGGATTCGTAAGGAGTGATCAGCCATGGGCTATTTATTGGGTTACGACATCGGGAGCTCCGCGGTGAAGGCTTCGTTGCTCGACGCCGCCACCGGGGCGGTCGTCGCGGCCGCCACTTCGCCGCCGGGGACGGAACTGTCGATCGCCGCCCCCCGGCCGGGATGGGCCGAACAAGACCCCGCCACCTGGTGGGAGCATGTCAAACTGGCCACGGCGGCGTTGGGCGAGCGCGACGGAGTCAAGCTCCGGGAGGTGCAAGCGATCGGCATCTCCTACCAAATGCACGGTCTGGTGCTGGTCGACCAAAACCACCGGGTCTTGCGGCCGGCGATCATCTGGTGCGACAGCCGGGCGGTCGCCATTGGCGAGGCGGCCTTTACGGCGCTGGGGACCGACAACTGCCTGCGTCACCTGTTGAACTCTCCCGGAAATTTCACCGCCTCCAAATTGCGCTGGGTCCGCGAGCATGAGCCGGAAGTGTACGCCAAGGTCCATAAAGCCATGTTGCCCGGAGAATATATCGCCATGATGCTGACCGGCGCGATCGTCACCACCCCGTCCGGCCTCTCCGAAGGCGTCTGGTGGGATTATCAATCGCAAACCCCGGCCGCAATGATTTTGGACCATTACCAATTGAATCCCGAACTGCTGCCGGAAGTGCGGCCGGTTTTCGCCAATCAGGGCGAGTTGACGGCCCAGGCCGCCGCCGAACTTGGCTTACGGCCCGGAACCGTCGTCGCCTACCGCGCCGGGGATCAGCCCAACAACGCCTTTTCCTTGAACGTGTTGGAACCGGGCGAGATCGCCGCCACCGCTGGAACCAGCGGCGTGGTGTACGGCGTGGGCGACCAGCCGAACTTTGACCCGTTATCGCGGGTGAACACTTTTGTCCACGTCAACCATCGGCCCGACGCCGCCCGCTACGGCATCCTGCTCTGCCTGAACGGGACCGCCATTCTCAACCGCTGGCTGCGCGACCTGCTCGGCGCCGACCGGATCAGTTACGAGCAGATGAACGCGATCGCCGCGCAAGCCCCGGCGGGCGCCGCCGGACTGACGGTGTTGCCTTACGGCAACGGCGCCGAACGGACCTTGGCCAACCGGGAAGTCGGCGCATTGGTCCACGGCCTGAACTTTAACATTCACCAACGGGCGCACCTGCTTCGGGCGGCGCAGGAAGGAATCGTCTTCGCCCTCAATTACGGCGTCGCGATCATGCGCGAGATGGGCGTGGCGGTGCGGACCGTCAAGGCGGGGCGGGCCAATCTGTTTCTCAGCCCGTTGTTCGCCCAGACCTTCGCCACCGTCACCGGCGCCCGGGTGGAACTTTACAATACCGACGGCGCGCAAGGCGCGGCGCGGGGGGCCGGCGTGGGTGCCGGAATCTACCGCGACTTTCAAGAGGCGTTCCAGGGCTTGCAATCCCTCCAAACCGTCGAACCCGATCCGGCCCAAACGCAATTTTACCAAGCGGCCTATCAACAATGGCAAGCGGTGCTCGCTGAAAAACTTACGTAAATAAAAATAAACCAATATAAAGGGAGGCAAAATTTCATGTCAATTCCAAAATCTTACCACAGCGTCTGTCGTTGGACCTTCAACCCCGGCAAGGGCGGTTTCGTCCCGGCCGACATGCGTCCGGCGTGGCAATGGTCGGAACTGGATTCGGTGGCCGTGATCGAACTGATCAAAAACAAGATCGCGCCGCGCCTGCCGGAACATATCGAGTTGGGTTATGAAGTCCATTACGATGTCGAAGTGAATGAAGCCAACGCCGCGGCGATGGTCGACGCGTTACGCGACGCCAAGATGAGCCTGGCGATGATCACCCCCGGCGCTCACAGCCATTTCGCCTACGGCGGGGTCGCTTCCCTGGATCCGCACGAACGGAAGGCCGCCGCGGAACTGGGCCAAAAGACCGTCGCCCTGGCGTACGGAACCATGAAAAAAGCCTGGCACGCCGCGCCGGAGCTGGCCCCGTCCTTCGTACTCTGGAACGGCTCCTACGGCTACGATCTGGCCTCGGTCGCCGTCCGCCGCATGTACCAAAACCTTAAGGAAAGCGTGGCCGAGCTCTGTAAATACGAAGCCGCATTGGGCGGCCAAATGTACATCGGGGTCGAACCCAAACCCAACGAAGGCCATCCGGCGATGTTGCTGCCGACCGTCGCTTCGGCGATTCTGTTCTTCCGGAAACTGGAGGAAGAGTTTGGCGTCGCCCGGGCCAAAAAAGGCGTCAACAAAGAGTTCGGCCATTCCGAGATGATCGGTTTGGACCATGTTTATGACTCGGTGGAAGAGCTGGACAACAACGCCATGGTCCATATGCATATCAACAGCCAGGGCTATAACGACGGCATCATTCTCGGCGGCCCCGGTAAATACGACATCGACCACGGCGCGCGGATCAACGGCATGAACATCGCCATCGCCGGCCTGATTCAGGAGTCCGGCTTCAACCGTTGGAAAGGCCATGACATGCAAGTCCGGGCCTATGACAACGAAACGCAAGGCATCGACCGGGTGCTCCGCTCCATTTTGTACTGGGACGCCTGCGAACAGGCCGCCCGCGGGCTCGACACCGCCGCCCTCTTTACCTTCCTGGAGCAACGCGAGACCGCCAAAGCCGAAGACCTGATGCGCGGGGCCGTGGTCAACGCCTGCCAGATCTTTGACCGGATGTATCGGGGCTAAGCTTGTCACGGACCGATTGGAACCGCAACCCCGTCGTAACCGGCGGGGTTTTCGTTTACCCCTCCTATTTCAGCTCCAACCGGTTCCCGGCTCGCCCATTCCGGTGTCCGGATTCCCAATTCCCGTTCCCGAATTTGGGGTTCCGGTTCCTGCATTGACCTTTCCGGTTCTTCGATCTTGTTTTCCGACGCCAGAACGCAACGCCGGGGTTCCGGAAGGTGTTTCCGGGGTTCCGGTTGGCCGCTCCGGGGTACCGGAAAACCCCGCCCCGGTCGGTTTGATAGGGTTTGCCGGTGTTTTGCCCGCAATTTCATTTCATAAAAACAGAATTTCAGGAATAAAAAGGATTTTTTAAAATTTTGTTAAATAATCTGAGTAGGATGCTTCCAACATAAACCGATGAAAGAGCGGATTCCATGCGCACCAACTGGATTGTGGCGATCTTATCGTTATTAATGATCATAGCCGCTTTGATGCTAGTCACCCAGACGGTGGGGTTTTTCGGGGGCGAGGCGGCGGAGACGGTCAATCCGCAACAATATCAGGATTACCGTTACCATTTCGTGCTGATTGCCCAGACCACCGAAGAAGGGTATTGGCGACAGGTTTTGGATGGTTCCGGCGAGATTTGCCGCCGCGCCAAGATCGCGTTGGAAAGCTACGGGCCGAAGGTGCTCGACCCCAAGGAGCTGGAACGTTATCTGGAGATGGCGATCCTCTCCGGCGTCGACGGGATTTTGATTGACGCGCCCAACGACCCGACCTTCCGCCAACTGATCGACGAGGCGACGGCGAAACGGATTCCGGTGGTGGCGTTGGCCAGCCATTTGGAGCCCGACCGCCAAATCTCGTTCGTGGGAATTTCCAGCTACGATTTGGGTTATCAGACCGGGCAGGCGTTGCGTCAAGCCGTGGCCGACCGGGCGATCAACGTGGCGTTGCTGGTCAACTCCAACTTTTCCGCGGCCGGTTCGCGGCAGTATTTGACCGGTTTTAAGGCGGCGATCCTCCCTCAGCCCAAAATCGCCGTCCGGCTGGTGATGAACTCGAAAGGCGAAAGTCTCAGCGCCGAAGAACAGACCCAATCGATCATTAAAAACCACCCGGAGATCGGGGCGATCATCTGTTCCGACTCCAGCGACACGTTGGGCGTGGCCAAACTGGTGGTCGACTTGAACCAGGTCTCCCGGATCACCATCATCGGTTGCGGCCTGACCCCGGAGATCGCCAATTACATCCGCCGCGGGGTGATCCAAGGCGTAATGGCCGACGATCCCAGCGTTTTAGGGGCGCAGGGCGTATCCACCTTGCTCCGTTTGAAACAAGGCCTGGCCCAACAAGAGGTGTATCATATGCCGCTCACCTTGGTTACTTCCCAAAACGTTGATATGGTCTACCACAATTTCAACCATCACCCGGTCGAGCCGGCGCCATGAGACACGCGCCGGCCCGCTTTCAAACCATTCGCAGCAAACTGTTGGTCGCTTTTCTGCTGATGCTGGCCACCGTCGCCCTGGTCAGCTTCATCTCCTATTATAGCGAGCAGTTTCTGTTAAAACGGGTCAACGTGCTTTTGACCCATAACTTAAAATTAAAACAGTTCCGGTCGGACGTCGACAATGTCGCGATTTATCTCGAGAAATACCTCATCTCCCGGAACTTTAATATGTTGCGCGATTATTACCGTTACAGCCAGGCGGTGGACACCGAATATCCCAACCTGGGCGTGATCAAGCCGTCGCTTGAAAACGCCCTCCTGCTGGAGAATATCCATAACATGACCCGTTCCTTCCTGGGCCAGGCCGAAAAAGCGGTTCAGGCCAAACGGGCCCGGGACAGCTACGGCTATCACCAGGCCTTCGTGGAAGTTTCGCGCTACCGCACCAACATCAACTGGGCCATCGACCGGCTGATCACCGCCCAACTGGAGGAGAACAGCCGTCAATACCTGCTCATCACCAAACAGTTGGCCAACATACAACAGATCGGCTTATTGTTGATCGCCGGCGCGTTGATCTTCAGCGTGATGATGACGGTTTGGCTCAGTTACCGGTTGACCAAACCCTTGGGCAAACTGGCTCACGCCGCCCAGACCATCAGCGCGGGCAATTTCAGCCTGCCGCCGCTGGATGTCTCCAGCAACGACGAGGTCGGCGTGGTCGCCGGAACCTTCAATACCATGGCCGCCAGCCTCGATCTCCTGATCAAAGAGATCAAACGCCAAACCGATCTGGAGATCCGGCTGCAAGAGCAAGAGTTGCAAAACTTATTGATGAAAAACACGGTGCGCGAGGCGGAGCTGCACGCTTTGCAATCGCAGATCAACCCGCATTTTCTCTTCAACATGCTGAACGCCGGGGTCCAACTGGCGGTGATCGAAGGCGCCGAAGCCACCGCCAACTATGTTGACAAAGTGTCGTCGTTGCTCCGTTACAACCTGCGCCGTTTGGATAAACCGGTCACCATCGCCGCCGAAGCCCAACACCTGCAGACGTATTTTTTTATCTTGAGCACCCGGTACGGGGCCGACCGTTTTCAGTTTGCCGTGACCATCGATCCGGCGGTAGCCGGATTGCAAATCCCCCTGCTCACCTTGCAACCGATCGTCGAGAACGCCTTAATTCACGGCGTGGAGGATCTGGAAAGCGGCGGGCGAATTACGGTCCGGGCCTGGCGGGAAGTTGACGAAGCGCTGATCGAGGTCGCCGACAACGGCCGCGGCATCGACGCGGCGACCTTGGAACGGCTCCAGCATCAATCCGATCCCAGCGCCGGCCACACCACCGGGCTTGGCTTGCGTAATGTCCGGGAACGGCTGCGGATCTCCTTCGGCGAGGATTGCCGGATGACGATCACCAGCATCCCCGGCGCGGGCGCCACCGTAACGCTGCGCTTGCCGATCGCCGCCGAACTCGGATGAATTTGGACATTAAACGCCCGCAAGCGATTGATAGCGACTATATAAGAAGGTGAAACGATGCTCCGGGTTTTAGTGGTCGATGACGAACAGTTAATGCTCGAGGCGGTCTGTAAAATCCTGACGCCCGAAACCGCGGTGGAACTGGCCACGGCGCGCACGGGCCGGGAAGCCATCGAACTGGCGGAACGGTTCCGCCCCGATCTGGTGATGATGGATATCAAGATGCCGGGGATCAACGGCCTGGAAGCCTTGGCGGAGATTCGCCGTTTCAACTCCCAGGCGGTTTTGGTGATCCTGTCGGCCTACGAAAACTTCAGTTACGCCCAGGACGCGATCCGGCTGGACGTCTTCGATTATCTTTTGAAACCGGTCAACAAAACCCGGATCCTGGAGACCATTCGCAAGGTCCAGGCCCATCTGGAGCAGCAACGCGCCGCGCGCCAGGAGGAACTGGCCCTGCGCGAACGGTACCAAAAACTGCTGCCGTTGATTGAAAACGAGTTTCTCCACGCGTTGCAGAGCGGGATCGACCGGGTCGCCCTCGCCGAATATCAGGATTTGTTGGGGATCGAATTTGCGGCCGGCTGTTTTATGGCCGTCCTGTACGACGAGGCCCGTTCCGGCGCCGACGATATGGAGCAGAAATACCGCCTGCGCGCCAAATTAATCGAATTGGCCGACGGCATCCGTCATCTCTTCCCGTGTCTGGTCGGGCCGGTCAAGATTAACCCGATCACCGTTTTCGTGCCGTTAAGCCGGACCGATCTCACCCCGGCGGAGTTAGAGACCCATTACGCAATGCGGATTATGGAGTATTTTCAACAAAACCACGGCATTCGCTGCGCCCGGATCGGCATCGGCAATATTTACGAGCATCCCGGCAGCCTCGGCCGCTCGTTTCAGGAAGCGATCCTGGCGCTGAATTACGCCACCGGGCAACCGGTCTGTTTTTACCAAAACTACCGGGACCTGACCGCCGCCGGCGGGGAGACGGAACTCCGGGAGCAGACCCAAGCGATTGTCGAGGCCGTCCGGTTTGGCCACCTGTACCGGGTGGAGACGCTTCTCAACCGGCTGACGGTCCGTTACACCGGGGCCGCCGTCACCGACCGCAATTTATTCCTCTGTGAAATGCTCGAGCTATTGCTCGCCGCGTACCGGGTGGTCCGCGAGCACACCCGCGCCAGCGTCGGTTATCCCAATCCGGTCCAACTGTTGCCGGCTTTCGGCGAATACTGCGATGTCGCGGCGGTGCTGGAGCATGTTTCCCGGCAGATTCTCTCATTGACGGAAGCGATCAAAAGCGGCCGCGCGCAGCAGGTCAACACGGTGATTTTGCAAGCCAAGCAACAGATCGATCAGCTTTACCAAGAAGATCTTAGTTTGGACGACCTGGCGCAAGCCGTCGCGGTCAGCCCCTTTTATCTCAGCCGCCTCTTCCGGGAGGAGTTGGGCGTCAGTTTTACGGAGTATGTCACCAAATTGCGCTTGGAAAAAGCCCTCAACTTATTGGCGGACGGACTGTCGGTCAAAGAGTGTTGTTTCGCGGTCGGCTATAACGACCCCAATTATTTCTCGCGGATCTTCCGAAAGCACTATCACGTCTCTCCCACCGAATACCGGGACGATCTGCTCCGCCGGAAGGAGCCGTTGAATTTCAATGAATAAACGTCTGTGCCAATTGTTTTTGCTCGCGGCCTGTTGCCTCGCCTTCGCCAGCGGTTGTTCGTGGTGGCAGGCGCTAACCGGCGGACGGCTGAAAGGGTATCGTCCCGTCCGGATCGGTTTGGCCATGGCGACGCTCCAAGAGGAACGCTGGCGGCGCGACCGCGACGATTTCGCCATGCGCGCCAAGCAACTCGGCGCGGAGCTGATCGTCCAAAACGCCAACAACGACCAGCAGGAACAGTACCAACAAGTCGAATATTTGCTCAGCCGCAAAATCGACGTGTTGGTGATTGTGCCGCACGATCTGAACCAAGCGGCGGCCTCCGCCGAACTGGCCCGGCGCGCCGGCGTGAAGGTGCTCTCCTATGACCGCCTGATTCGCAACGCCCGTCTCGATCTGTACATCTCGTTCGACAATGTCAAAGTGGGTGAATTGATGGCCGAGTATCTGGTCAACCGGGTTCCCGACGGCAACTACGTGATTATCAACGGCGCGCCGACCGATAATAACTGCTACATGTTTAACCAGGGTTACAAAAACGTCCTGGCCAACCCGATCCGCGAGAAACGGATCAAGATCGTCTTTGAGGCCTGGGCCGACGACTGGAAGCCCGAAATCGCCTATCAATATATGCAAAGCCTCTTGACTCAAGGCAAAAAATTCAATGCCGTCATCGCCGCCAACGACAGCTTGGCCAGCGCCGTCATTGAAGCGCTCTCCGAGTGGCGGTTGGCGGGCCGGATCGCCGTCGCCGGGCATGACGCCGACCTCTCCGGCTGCCAACGGATTGTCGAGGGCACCCAACTGATAACCGTCTATAAGCCCATTCGCAAACTGGCTTACCGCGCCGCCGACCTCGCCGTCGCCTGCGCCACCGGCAAACCGTTTAAAACCAATCACGCCCCGACCTTCAACGGCAAACATTTTGTCCCGTCCGAGATCATTACCCCCCTACCCATCGACAAGGACAACATGGATCTGGTGATCCAAGACGGCTTCCACCGCCAGGACGAAATTTACGTAAACCTGCCGACCCCGCGAAGGTTTCGGTGAAAACCAGATCCATTGCCCTTTAAAAGGGTAACCACCATCCTTGGTCGCCTATTTGACCAGTTACAAATCTAACCTCCGAACCCTAGCCCCATCATCAGTCACTCGCCCGGAACGATCGGCCTAACCTTCACCATAATTGAGGCCGAGGGGCACCTTGCCGGATTGCTTGTCTTCTTGAGTAGGCATTCGCGTCGTCAAACGGGGAGCAGTACAAGGAGCGCCCGAACGAGGACTGGAAGCGTACTGGATGTACGCTGAAGCCCGGAGTGACCAAGCGACGCAGTAATGCGCCCCGTTTCACGGCGCAACAAGCAATCCGGCAAAGCCTTCCCCCTTCCCAACCCATACCTCCAACCCCCATTCTCGACTCCACTAGCACATCCTCGACCGCAAAAAAATCCTACCCGGCGCCAATGTTACAAATTTGTATCCAACCGATCACAAATATTTGACCGACCATGACAACACCCTCCAGGGACGAAAACCCCCGCCCGTGATACGATGGAATCATGCGCCGGCCACTCGCGCCGGTCCAAAATCCGAAACCCATAGAGGAGGAGTCGTGGTGAAAAAACTATTTGTACTCGGTTTGCTGTGCCTGATCGCCGTTTCCAGCGTTGCTTTCGCCGCCCCGAAAATTAAGATCGGTCTCTCGATGGACACCCTGAAAGAGGAACGTTGGCAAAAAGACCGGGATATCTTCATCGCCGAAGCCAAAAAACTCGGCGCCGAAGTATTGGTCCAATCGGCCAATGGCGATGACGCCCTTCAGGTCTCCCAATCCGAGAACCTGCTTTCCCAAGGCGTCAACGTGCTCGTCGTGATCCCGCACAACGCCGAAGCCTGCGCCACCATCGTGGAATCGGCCAAAAAATCCAAAGTTCCGGTCATCGCTTATGACCGCCTGATCAAAAATTGCAACCTCGACCTTTACATCTCGTTTGACAATGAAAAGGTCGGGTTCCTCCAAGCCAGTTACATCACCAAGTTAAAACCGACCGGAACCTATGTCTACATCGGCGGCGCGCCGACCGACAACAACGCCTACATGTTTAAAGCGGGCGCCATGAAAGTGCTTGATCCGCTGGTCAAAGCCGGCAAGATCAAAATCGCTTACGACCAGTTCTCCAACGACTGGAAACCGGAAGTGGCCCAAAGCAACATGGAAAACGCGCTGACCAAGTTGAACAACAAAGTGGACGCGGTAGTCGCCGCCAATGACGGCACCGCCGGCGGCGTAATCCAAGCGTTAATGGAACAAAAACTCGCCGGAAAAGTTCCCGTATCCGGTCAGGACGCCGATTTGGCCGCCTGCCAACGGATTGTCGAAGGCACCCAGTCCATGACCGTTTATAAACCGATCAAAGTGATCGCCGTCGCTTCGGCCCAAGCCGCAGTCGCCTTGGCGCAAGGGAAAAAAGTCAAAGCCGGCAAAACCGTGAACAACGGCAAGATTAATGTTCCGTTCCAAGCGTTGGAGCCGATCTCGGTCAACAAGGCCAACATGTATCAAGTCATCGTCAAAGACGGCTTCCACAAACTCGAAGATATCTACCGCAACATTCCGAAACAAAATTGGCCGGCCCAGAAATAACCGGCGTGACGCGGGAAGAGGGAGCAACCTCCCTCTTCTCCTATATTCAAGCGGTCAACATCGCCAAAAGCAATCCCTAGAGAGGAGGAACCCTGGTGGAGCAGTATGTTTTGGAAATGCGCCAGATCACCAAAGATTTTCCAGGGGTGCGCGCCCTCAAAAACGTCAGCTTTCAAGTGACACCCGGCGAGATTCACGCCCTCTGCGGCGAAAATGGCGCCGGCAAGTCCACTTTAATGAAGATTCTCAGCGGCGTTTATCCGTACGGGACCTATAGCGGGGAAATTTTGATCAACGGAGCGCCCCAATGCTTTCATACCATTAAAGACTCCGAAGCGGCCGGAGTGGCCATCATCAACCAGGAACTATCGGTCATTAAACAATTAAACATCGGCGAAAACATTTTCCTCGGCAACGAGCCGCAGCGCTACGGAGTCATTGATTGGCCCAAACTTTACTTCGAAACCGCCAAATGGCTCAATGAGGTCGGTTTAAAACTGGGTCCCGAGACCAAAGTCGCCAATCTCGGCGTCGGCCAGCAACAACTGGTGGAGATCGCCAAGGCCCTCTCCAAACAGGCCCGGATCCTGATCCTCGACGAACCGACCGCCGCCTTGACCGAAAACGAAGTGGAAACACTGATGGGAATCCTGCGCCGGTTGCGCGCAAGCGGCGTAACCTGCATTTACATATCGCATAAAATCGCGGAGATCTTTGAGATCGCCGACACCATCACCATCCTCCGGGACGGCGCGGCCATTGTCACCAAACCGGTGGCGCACACCTCCGAAAACGAGATCATCGCCACCATGGTCGGCCGGGAGCTCTCGGACCGTTTTCCCCGGATCGAACATCAATGCGGGGACGTGGTGTTGGAGGTCCGCGACTTCCAAGTCTTTGATCCCGACAATCCCCAACGGCAGCTCGTCTACGACGCGGCCTTTACCGTCCGGCGCGGCGAGATTTTGGGCATTGCCGGCCTGATGGGCGCCGGCCGCACCGAGTTGGTCAGCAGCCTCTTCGGCGGATTCCCGGGGCGGCATCACGGCCGGGTGACCATCAACGGGCAACCGGTCACGATCCAGTCGCCGGGGGACGCCATCGCCCATGGTTTGGCTTTGGTCACCGAGGACCGGAAACGCCTGGGATTGGTGCTGGAGCAAGATGTGAAAAAAAACCTCACCTTGGCCTGTTTGGATGAACTCTGCACCCATCAGATGATCAACTTCAACGAGGAGATCAAGCAGAGTCAGGCGCAGGCGGCCGCGCTCAAGATCAAAACGCCGACCCTGGAGACCCGGGTCAACAACCTAAGCGGCGGCAACCAGCAAAAAGTGGTTCTCGGCAAATGGCTGCTGACCCAACCGCAGATCCTGATCCTCGACGAACCGACCCGCGGCATCGACGTCGGCGCCAAGTTTGAGATCTACAATATTATGAATACCCTGAAATCCAACGGCGTTGCGATTATCATGGTCTCTTCAGAGCTTCCGGAGATTCTCGGAATGAGCGACCGGATCCTGGTCATGCATGAAGGGCGGATTCGCGGCGAATTTTCATACCAAGAGGCCGATCAGGAGAAGATCATGATGGCCGCGACAGGAGGGAATTAAATGACCATCCACAGCGAAACCCCGCTTGCGCCGGAACAAAGCCTTTGGCGGCGGTTGTCCCTGAAATTCGACATTCGTTCTTATACTATGATCATTGCTTTGGCGGCGATCTGGATCATCTTTTCAATCCTGACCGAAGGCCAGTTTCTCACCCCCCGGAACATCTCCAACCTGTCGCGCCAGATGTCGATCACGGCGGTGCTGGCCATCGGAATGGTGATGGTGATCGTGGCGACGCATATCGACCTGTCGGTCGGCGCCATCCTCGGGTTGACCGGAGGGATCGCCGCCGTGTTGCAGGTCTGGTTCCATTGGGATACCCCGTGGGCGATCGCGGTCGCGTTGGGTTTGGGCGCGCTGATCGGCGCTTGGCACGGCTATTGGGTCGCTTACCAGAAGGTGCCGGCGTTCATCGTCACCCTGGCCGGCTACATGGCCTATCGCGGCATCCTGCTGGGTGTGCTCAAAGGGCTGACGGTCGCGCCGATGTTCCCCAGCTTTAAAATCATCTCCAGCGGTTACCTGGACCTGGCGCCGGGGGTCGGGCTGACCGTCATCTCGATCGTCGCCCTGATCTACGGGAGATTTAACGCCCGGGCCGCCAAGGTCCGTTACGGCTTTGAAGTCAAACCGCTCCTGCTCGAGCTGGTCCTGACCGTTCTTTATTGCGGCCTGATCGTGGCCGGCGTCTTTTGGCTGTATCAATACGAGGGGATTCCCTTCCCCGTGATTCTGGTGCTGATTTTAACCTTGATCTTCGCCTTTATCACCAATAACACCAAGTTCGGCCGGCAGGTCTACGCCATGGGCGGCAACGCCGAAGCGGCCCGCCTCTCCGGGATCAACGTCCGCCGCCGAACCATGGTGGTCTTTGTCCTGGCCGGCTTACTGTCATCAGTCGCCGGAATCCTGACCACCGCCCGCTTGAACGCCGCCACCATCACCGCCGGCCAAGGCGCCGAACTCGACGCCATCGCTTCCTGCGTCATCGGCGGGACCAGTCTGATGGGCGGGGTCGGCAGCATTCCCGGCGCCATCTTGGGCGCCCTGGTCATGGCCAGTCTGGACAATGGCATGTCGATGATGAACACTGAAGCGTTTTGGCAGTATATTACCAAAGGTTTTATCCTGTTGCTGGCGGTCTGGGTCGATATTAAGACCAAAAAATAACCCCCGACCGTCGCCCGACGCTAAATAGGCAGTCCTACCTCCCATTCCGGTACCGGAATCTTCTTCCCGGGTACTTGGAAATTGGCTACCGGTTCCTGAATTTCCGATTCGGGTTCCCGGATCCGGTTTCGAAGAACCGGGGAGCGGTTTTCCGGTACCGGAATTCTATTCCGGGGCGCTCTAATCCGCTTCCGAGGTTCCGGAATGCCCCTCCGGGGTTCTTGTTTGCTCCTCCGGGATTCCGGAATTCCCCGCCCCGGTCGTTTGATTGGGTTTGCGAGACTTTGGCAAACAAAAAACCTCAGGAACATTTCCTGAGGTTTACGCTGTAAAGAAAGCCAATTTACGGCTCAAGCTCCGCCACCGACTCGACGATCCGGCTCGGGCGGTAGGGGAATTTCAGCACGCCTTTGCGGGAGGTGAGACCGCTTAAGACCAGGATGGTCTCAAGGCCGGACTCCAGACCCACTTTGACGTCGGTCTCCATCCGGTCGCCGATCATCACGGCGTTTTCCGAGTGTTCGTCCAAATAACGCAGGGCCAGTCGCATCACCAGCGGATTGGGTTTGCCGACGAAATACGGGGAGTAGCCGGTGGCCTTCTCCAACAGCGCCGCGACCGCGCCGCACGCCGGGACGTTAAAGTCTTCGCCGGGCGCCGCCGGGTCGGGATTGGTGGCGATGAAAGGAATCCCTTGCTGAAGCAGTTGCGAAGCCCGGATGATCTTGTCGTAGGAGTAGGAATCGGTCTCGCCGAGCACCATAAAGTCGGGATTGTAATCGGTCAGCTTATAACCCTCTTCGTTCAAGGCTTGGTATAACCCGGTTCCGCCAAGCACAAAGGCGGATCCCGACGGTTTTTGCGCCTTTAAAAACTTCGCCGTCGCCATCGCGCTGCTAAAAAAATGTTCGGCGCTGACCGGCACCCCAATGCTTTGCAACCGGTGTTGCAAGTCTTGCTGGGTATAGCGGGAGTTGTTGGTCAGGACCAAAAATTTGTGACCGCCGTCAATCAACCGCTGGATAAACTCCTTGGCGCCCGGAATCGGCCGGTCGCCCTGGACCAATACGCCGTCCATATCGATTAAATAACTCTTTTTTTTGATGGATTGTTTCGTTTCGCTCATTGTTTAGGGAACCCCCGTATTTCTATTTTATTTTCAAAATTGAATTTACCGAATTAAACGGAACCGGCCTCGCGGCTCACGTCATTGATATCGTCCTATTATTCGCGGTTTGACCGGAATATTCCTGCCTTTCACTAGCGGCAGGTCCGGCGGATATTCCCGTTTTTCAGCCCGCAGCCTTTGCGGTTTACTTTATCATACCATGGGATAATTAAAACCAGGCGACAACCAGGTTAATGAGAGGAAAAAAATTCAATTTCCAAAAACGCTTGACACCGAACGTCAGTTTGGTCTATGTTTAAAGCGAGAAGTATTGTAGAATAGTTACGATTGATTTGGAAAATTAACGGAGCGAGGTGCGACGGATGGCCAAACCAGCCAAAGCCGCCGAATATAATAATACCAGCATATCGTCGCTGAAAGGCGCCGACCGGGTCCGGAAACGGCCGGGGGTCATCTTTGGTTCCGACGGTCTGGAAGGGTGCCAGCATTCGGTCTTTGAGATCCTCTCCAACTCCATCGACGAAGCGCGCGAAGGATACGGCGACCGGATCGAGATCATCCGCCACAGCGATTGGTCGATCAGCGTGATCGACCGGGGCCGCGGCATCCCCTTGGATTTCAACCCGAACGAAAATCGCTACAACTGGGAGCTAGTCTTCTGCGAATTGTACGCCGGCGGCAAATACAAAAACAACAGCGGCGAAAACTACGAATACAGCCTCGGCTTGAACGGTCTCGGCAGTTGCGCCACCCAATACAGCTCCGAATCCATGGACGTCGTCGTCTACCGCGACGGCTACCGTTTCGCGCTGCATTTCGAGAAAGGCGAAAACATCGGGGGCCTGAAAAAAGAGAAGGCCGCCTACGAGCATACCGGCTCCACCCAACACTGGAAGCCCGATCTTGAGGTCTTCACCGATATCCGGATTCCTCTCGAATATTTCCAGACCACCCTGCGCAAACAAGCGGTGGTCAACGCCGGTCTGACCTTCATCTTGCACGACGAATTCTCCGGCGCAACCTTTGAATATTGCTACCAGAACGGCATTGTCGATTACATCAAAGAACACTCGGGGGAGAAAGGCTTCACCGAGGTGCAGTTTTACGCCACCCAGACCAAAGGGCGCGACCGCGAGGACAAGCCCGAATACAAGCTGAAAATGGAGATCGCCTTCTGCTTCAATAACGAAGTCAATCTGCTGGAGTACTATCACAACTCCAGTTTTCTGGAGTACGGCGGCGCTCCCGACAAGGCGGTCAAAACCGCGTTGGTCTACGAGATCGACAAATGCCTCCGCAACCGCGGCAAATATAACAAAGACGAAGCCAAAGTGACCTTCGCCGACATTCAGGACAGCCTGATTTTGGTCTCCAACTCCTTCTCGACCGAAACCAGTTACGAAAACCAAACCAAAAAGTCGATCACCAACCGCTTCATTCAAGAGGCGATGGCTGATTTTCTCAAGGAACAACTGGAGATCTACTTCATCGAAAACAAGCTGGAGAGCGAAAAAATCCTCGAGCAAGTGCTGGTCAACAAACGCAGCCGCGAGACGGCCGAAAAAACCCGGATCAATATCAAAAAGAAACTCACCGGCAACATCGACATCTCCAACCGGGTCAAAAAGTTTGTCGACTGCCGCACCAAAGATCTCTCCCAACGCGAACTGTACATCGTGGAGGGCGACTCGGCCCTGGGCGCCTGCAAACTGGGGCGCGACGCCGATTTCCAGGCGATCATGCCGGTGCGCGGCAAGATTCTCAACTGCCTGAAAGCCGACTATGACAGCATCTTCAAGAACGACATCATCGTCGACCTCTTGAAAGTGCTCGGCTGCGGCGTCGAGATCAAATCCAAACACAACAAGGACTTAAACACCTTCGACCTCAACAACCTGCGTTGGGACAAGATCATCATCTGCACCGACGCCGACGTCGACGGCTTCCAGATCCGGACCCTGATTCTGACCATGCTTTACACCCTGGTCCCCACCTTGATCCAGGTCGGCAAGGTCTACATCGCCGAATCGCCCTTATACGAGATCAGCGTCAAGGATAAAGCCTATTTCGCCTATTCCGACAAGGAAAAGACCGAGATTCTCGCCAAACTGCACGGCAAATACGCCATCCAACGCTCCAAAGGCTTGGGCGAAAACGAACCTGAAATGATGTGGCAGACCACCATGAACCCGGCCTCCCGCCGCCTGATCAAAGTGATGCCCTCCGACGTCCAGCGCACCCAGGAAGTCTTCGACCTCCTGCTCGGCGACAACCTGCCCGGCCGCAAGAGCTTCATCGAGGAGAACGGGTACCGCTTTCTGGAGATGGTGGATGTGAGCTGAGGGCCGATACGGACCTCACCCCCGTCCCGCTCCGACGCTGCAATTCTGTAGGTTTATCAGAGGAGAGGGGTGAATCGCTGGAATCTCGGGCCAAACTGCGATCCCTAGCCCTTTAAAAGGGTAACCACCATGCTTCGTGGTCAATTTTTCAGTCTCGCAACGTTAATTAATCTATATATCTTCAATTTAAATCAGTCTCAATCAACAGCACTCGCTCGCCTGGCCGGCGCTCCCGACCCGATACTGGCGCCGGGTGGAATCTTGCCGAATTGGGAGAACGTTTCATTAGACATTCGCGTCGTCAAAAACCGTCCAGTGCAAGGCGCGACCGCGTGAGGACTGGAAGCGTACTCGATGTACGCTGAAGCCCGGAACGACCAAGCAGTCGGCTTCGCAAACACGCTCTTCGTTTGCGAAACGATCTGCAGACATTCTGCTTCATTGACCGAGCAACGCAGCAATGGACGGTTTTTCACGGCGCTTCTCCCAATTCGGCAAATTCATATTAGATTTTTCATTTCAAACATACGATCAATATCACTCAAACAACCATTAACGCAGGAGGCTATTTAATGACCTCTCCCAAGAACCATCCGGTCGAACAACCCATTGTCGATACCTTGGAACAGAACTACATGCCCTACGCCATGAGCGTCATCATCTCGCGGGCTATTCCGGAGATCGACGGCTTCAAGCCGTCCCACCGCAAGTTGCTCTTCACCATGTACAAAATGGGACTGCTCAACGGCGGCCGGACCAAGTCGGCCAACATCGTCGGTCAGACGATGAAGCTCAATCCCCACGGCGACATGGCCATCTACGAGACCATGGTCCGCCTGACCCGGGGCAACGCGGCGCTGCTCCACCCGTTCATCGACTCCAAGGGCAACTTCGGCAAACAATACTCCCGCGACATGAAGTTCGCCGCGCCCCGGTACACCGAGGCCAAACTGGACAAGGTCTGCGAGGAGATCTTCCGCGACTTGGACAAGGACACCGTTGATTTTGTCGACAACTATGACGGTACCTTAAAAGAGCCAACTTTGCTCCCGACTACCTTCCCCAATATTTTGGTCAATCCCAACCAGGGAATCGCGGTCGGCATGGCCAGCAACATCTGCAGTTTCAACCTACAGGAGGTTTGCGCGACCACCATCGGTTTGATGAACGATCCTAACCACGATATCAAGCAAACGTTGCAAGCGCCGGACTTCTCCTCCGGCGGCCAGCTGATCTATAATGAGCGCGAAATCCGTGACATCTACGAGTCGGGTCGCGGCAGCGTCAAGGTCCGGGCCCGCTGGCGGTATGACAAGGCCAACAACTGCATCGAAATCTATGAGATTCCCTACACCACCACCACCGAGGCGATCATCGACTCCGTGATTGAGCTGGTCAAAAGCGGCCGGATCAAAGAAGTCACCGACGTCCGCGACGAAACCGACATCGACGGCTTGAAAATCACCTTGGACGTTCGCAAGAGCACCGAGCCGGAACCGTTGATGAACAAGCTCTTTAAACTCACGCCGCTCCAGGAGAGTTTCAGTTGCAACTTTAACATTTTGGTCAACGGGCGGCCCCGGGTGATGGGCATCAGCGCGATTCTCAACGAATGGCTGCTCTTCCGGACCGACTGCCTGAAGCGGCAGATCCGCTTCGATATTCAGAAAAAATCCGACAAACTCCACCTGTTGGTCGGTTTGAAACAGATCCTGCTCGATATCGACAAGGCGGTCCGGATCGTCCGCCAGACCGAGGAGGACAGCCAAGTCGTTCCCAACTTGATGGCGGGCTTCAATATCGATGAAATTCAAGCGGAATATGTGGCCGAGATCAAGTTGCGTAACTTGAATAAAGAGTATATCGTCAACCGGGTCAGCGAAATCGCCGATCTCGAACAAGAGATCGCCGACCTCAAAGCACTGCTCGACAGCGAACCCAAGCTGAAAAAAGTGATCGCCAAGCAACTGCAGGATGTGGCCAAGAAGTTCGGCCAGCCGCGCAAAACCGAGATCATCCACGAGGAACAGGTCGAGGAGATCACCAGCGAACACCTGATTGAGGACTTCAACCTCAAACTGTTCCTGACCGAGCAGAACTACCTGAAAAAGGTGGCGCTGGTCTCGCTGCGGGCCAATCCCGAGCATAAATTAAAAGAAGACGACGTCATCGTCCAGGAAGTGGAAACCCACAACAAGGCCGATCTGTTGCTCTTCTCCAACAAACAGACCGTTTACAAAATGAAGATCTACGAGATTGAGGACCATAAAGCCTCCAGTCTCGGCGAATATCTGACCAACCTGCTCGGCCTGGAACCCGATGAAAAGATCATCTACCTGGTGGCGACCGACGACTACCAAGGACAATTGCTCTTCTCCTTCGAGAACGGCAAGGTCGCCAAGATCGATCTGGCGAGCTACGCGACGAAGACCAACCGCCGCAAGCTGGCCAACGCTTACTCCGACTTGGCGCGGTTGATCCATATACTCTTCATCAAGGAAGATCTGGAGTTGGTGGCCTACTCCAGCATCGGCAAGGTGTTGATCTTCGACACCGTCAATATCAATCCCAAAACCACCCGGGATTCTCAAGGGGTCCAAGTCCTCAAAGGCAAAAAGGGCAGCATCATGACGGAGATCAAGTTGCTGTCCCAGGCCAAGCTGGCCGACCCCGACTATTACCGGACTAAAAACATTCCGGCGGTCGGCTGTTATTTCAAAGCGGAAGACCGCAGTCCCGGTCAGTCGGGACTGGCGCTGGATCTGGGTCTGCCGGAGGACGACGGGGCGGCGGAAACGGAAGGATAACCATTTTCAGATCCTTGTCAAGCAAGCAAGCAACCGGGTTTGGTCCGGTTGCTTTTTTTGTGGAACATCCTCCCCTCCGCTTTCGTCTAAATGGCGGTCAATTCATCTCTATCCGAATCCGACCGCAGTTTTCCACACCAAACAAGGAGGACGGCTGGTTCCAGCCCAGCCAACGGCGATGAAACAACAACACCGTAATCCGGTCCCGTTTTGCTTGATGCTCACCCTCGCTCTCATGACGCTGGTTATGAGCTTGGCTACCGGCCGGGCGGTCGCACCGCCGCCGGTGGTGACGGTGTTGTGTTTTGCCAATCAGACCAAGCTGCCGGGGATCGAAAGCGATTTCGCCCGGATCTTCCAACGCGAATTGGCCGCCACGGCTCAAGGGTATCTGGTTCTCGACTTCAATCCAACCCAAAGCGCCCCAAGCGAACCGGGCAACCTGCAAAAGGCGTTGGACGCGGGCCGGTCCGCCGGGGCCGATCTGGTGGTCACCGGGGAGCTTGACACCGAAGCGGAAACCCGCCTCCGCGTCAGTATGAAACTGATCAAAGTACCGCAGGGGAGTATCGTCAAAGAGGCCCGGACCGTGTTGCGCTACGAGTCCCGGGCGACGCTCCTGCAACGTTGGACCGAGGCCGCCCGGAAGATGAGCGTCTGGTTTGCGGAATAAGCAGGGCAATTTTTTTCTTATTTTCGGTCAAACGTAAATGTTTCGTAAATTATGGAATTAGACTAACACTTGGTTCGATTTATGTTATAATAATGTTATTGTATTACATAAGGGGGAGAGGCCGGGCGAAAATTCAAAGCGGAACATTCGTTAGGATGTGAGCTGTTTTTTATCGATACCGGGGGGTATCCAATTACAGCCGGACAACATGCTAAATAGAACCGATGGGGCGATCCAACGCGGGAATGCGCTATCAATAGATAATAAACGCCGGCTGAACCAGTCTGATTGGGATTGATGTCGGGTAAACCAAGCAAGACCTACTACCACTACCCACTATGAAGCCAAAAACTATTAAACCAAAAAGGGAGCCAAAAAGCTCCCTTTTTAATTTTATTCCGATGGCTGCGGGTTGCAAACCGTTCCGCTTCAGGCGCACTGTCTCAACTGTTCGCGGAACCAGGCGCCTGAGACCTTCTCTTTTTGCATCAAGTCGTCGATGGCGTCGGTCAGAATGTTCTTGTGGCTGTTTAAGAGGACGCGCACCCGTTCCTTCTGTTGGTCCAGGATCTCGGTCATCACCGTGTGCATCGCTTCTTTACTGACCAACTCCTCATGGACGATCTCCAACCGGGTCAACCCGGTCTTGATCATCTGCCGGGCGATCGCGGTCGCCTGCTCGAAGTCGTTGGACGATCCGGTGCTCCAGTTGCCGTAGATGATCTCTTCGGCAATGGCGCCGCCTAAACAGATCGCGATCTGATCTTCGAGGTATTCCCGGGTGTAGAGGTATTGTTCCTCGACTTGGGTCTGACGCATGAAGCCCAAGGCTTTGCCGCGCGGGATCACGGTCAGGGTCGCCACCGATTCCGGCCGGACCAGCTCGCTGATGGCCGCGTGGCCGGTTTCGTGGACCGCCACCCGCCGCAATTCGCTCTCTTGGGGCCGGCGTTCCAGCTTCTCGCCCATGATCACTTTGTCGACCGCCTCCCGGAAGTCGTCCATGGTGATCCGGTCCCGTTCTTTCCGGAACGCCAGGATCGCCGCCTCGTTCATCAACGATTCCAAATGAGCGCCGGAGAAACCGAAGGTGTCCTTGGCCAACTCGTCCAAGTTGACTTCCGACGCCAACGGCTTGCCTTTGGCGTGAATCTTCAAAATGTGGATCCGGCCTTCCTTATCGGGCAGGTCCACCTTGACCTGCCGGTCGAACCGGCCCGGCCGCAAGATGGCCGCGTCCAGCAGGTCCGATCGGTTGGTCGCCGCGATCAGCAACAACTTCACCGCTTCGTTAGATTTTAAGCCGTCCATCTCCACCAAAAGCTGGTTCAGGGTCTGGTCGTACTCCAGGTGCGAGCTGTGACTGCCCCGTTTGCCGGCGATCACTTCGATCTCGTCGATAAACACGATGGCGCTTTTCTTGCCGGCTTTTAGCGCCATCTGGCGGGCTTTGTTGAACAATTGCCGCACCCGCTGCGCGCCGACGCCGGCGTACATCTCGATAAACTCTGAACCGCTCGACGCTACAAACGCCGAGTTGGTGTAGGAGGAAGCCGCTTTGGCCAACAAAGTTTTCCCGGTGCCCGGCGGTCCGGTCAACAGGATCCCCTTGAGCGGCCGGATGCCCAAGGCTTTGGTCCGCGTTTCATCACGAACGAAATCCAACGCTTCCAGCAACTCCCGTTTGGCAACCTCTTGGCCGCCGATGTCCTCAAAGGCCACCCCGGTATCGGTCCGGGTCACGTTTTGCGCCCCCAACAGCTCCGGGTTTTTGAAACGGCCCTGAGTAAACAGATACAACAAGCCCAACGCGCCGCCGATCAGCAACAACGGCGAGAGGTCGATCCCGATCCAAGCGAGATAAGCCACCACTCCCAAGGCAATACCGACGATAATTTCCCAATGTTTCATCATCCCGCGGAGTCACCTCCGATCCTTTGCTCGACTGAACGCGCCGGACGCGGCACCGCTTGATACAGATAGTGGGCGCCATCCTCCAGTTGAATATAGGTGAACTTCGGGCTCAAAAAAACCCGGGCTTTAATTTGGCTCCCCATTTGGTCCAGTTGGTTTTTGAGCTGGATGTAATGCCCCGACGTTTCCGCTTCCTCTAAATAAAACGACAGCTGATACAGCGCTGTTTGTAACCGCGCGTTCGGCTGGTCCGCAATCCGGTATTGGGTGACGGGCAGACCTTGGTACTGTTGAACCTTCTGGCTCACCCGCTCCAACACTTGCTGGAGGTTGGCCACTTTCGTCAGTTGCAACTCCACTTTGACCTGGTTTTTCTCTTCGCTAAATTGAAACTTGCGCACGCCGTCGATGGCCATAACGTCTTTTTTCAACGGGTCGGCCACCCGGAATTTGGCGTTAAGCGCTTGCCCGCCCAAGAGAATGCCCATTGTCGCCAGAAAGGCTGCCATCGCGAACCACAGTTGCTTCGGATTGATCTTTCCCATTTTCATCGCTTCGCCCTCCTGTCACGAATGCAATATTGTATCAATGCAAAGTTAACATAAGAATTCTAACATAAAGTGATATCCGATTGTAGTGGCGATTGCTGGAAGCGAGTTCACGGCGGTAAAACCGACCGGGGCGGAGGATTCCGGTAGTTGGGAAGCGGATTCGGGTCGTACGGAGGACGATTCCGGTGGTTGGAAACGGTTTTCCGGCGGTTGGCGGACCAATTGGGGCAGCGGGGACCCGCTCCGGGGTTCCGCAATTTCATTTTCAAGCGCCGGAATCCCACGCTTAAAGGGTTGGGCGGCGTTTTCCGGCGTTTTTTGGCAAAAAAAATTCCCCGATTGGGGATCAAAAAGGGAGGTAGTAGTGAATGTCTTTATTATAGCCGATTGATGTTACAACCATATCAAGGGATTCTTAACAAGCGTGAACAAACGGGAACTTATTTGTTACAAAGCTCCGGTTCGACGCGCCGTTTTAATACAACACTTCCGCAGTTGCTGGCCGCACCGGAGCGGCCATGGGCTGAGCGACCACCGTATAACCGAAGGTCAGGTCGACAAAGCCGTTGCCTTCTTTATATTTTTTGTAGCCCAGGGTCACGGTGCGTTTGCAAAGTTGCGCGTAAATCTCGTCCTCCGTCAGCAACCGCCCGAAATCCTTCTCGCATTGGTTGATGATCAAGGCCAACGCCCCCGAGACGTGGGGCGTGGCCATCGAAGTCCCCGAAAGTTTGGCGTATTTGCCGCCCGGATACGTCGAGAGGATCGCCACCCCCGGCGCGACCACGTCGATCTCCTGGTTCATGGTGCTAAACTTAGCCAGGACCTTCTGC
This sequence comes from Bacillota bacterium, assembly GCA_023417475.1. Taxonomy (GTDB): domain Bacteria; phylum Bacillota; class UBA4882; order UBA8346; family UBA8346; genus JAEYPR01. The sequence goes on from JAEZFP010000028.1 coordinate 74,928, forward strand.
AAATCCACCGCCCCGACCCCCACCACCTCGTGGTAACCGCCCGGGTATTGCTTCTCCTCTTTGCCGGTGTTCCCGGCGGCGCAAACCACAATGATATTGGCGGCGATCGCCCGCCGGATCGCGGCGTGCAGCTCGGGATTGTCCTCCGGTCCGCCCAGCGACATCGAGATTACCCGGACGGTCTCTCCTTGCGGCCCACGCCACTGAATCGCATAATTGATGGCGTCGACGATCCCCTGATAGGAGCCGCCGCCATCGCCCTGCAACACTTTTAACACGAGCAACGAAGCCTCCGGAGCCATGCCGACCACGCCCTGCCGGTTTTGGATCGCGGCGATCGTCCCGGCGACATGCGTGCCGTGGCCGTTGTTATCGGCGAATTGTTCGGGATCGCCGTCATAATCGGCGGTAAAATTGCGACCGCCAATGATCCGGCCTTGCAGGTCGGGGTGATCGGTTTGGCACCCGGTATCGAGGACCGCGACCACCACGCCCTGGCCACGCCGACTCTCATCCCAAACTGCCGGAGCGTTCATCAAAGCGACCCCCTCGGGTACTTCCGTCGCGATTTGTTGCACTTCGTTAACCGTATACGGCACAAGACAAACTTGACTCATGACAGCACCTCCTGATCCATAATATGAACAAGCACCCAGTGGCGAATTGGGCTTTGGTGTATAATTCGGCGGACTTCTGGAATTTCCTGGCATTCCTGCGCGGATTGCCGAATTTTTTACCGCGTCGCGCTCCGCCGAGATGATTATAGTCATTTTTTCCCTTGCCAGGAGACCGGACAGCGGCGATAATAGACTTAGTCGTATACGATGAATTACTCCGCGAAAGGGGATGGTCAGTGTGAAAATCGCTTATAGGTGGTGCAACGTCTAAATTTTAGACGTTCATCCGACAGGGATGGGTTTATCCTATCCCTGCTTCGATATGTTCGGGATCGCTACCCCGGTCAATCAAAAACTTTTCGAGGAGGTGGGCCAATGAAAGCACATTGTAACGCGGTGTTCCATTTCAAACCAGAGGGGGCTTTCATGGTTGATTTACAAAAACGGCAAGGATCTCCTTCCGGCTGAGCTTTTGCAGGAGATTCAACAATATATTCAAGGGGAATTGATCTATATTCCCAAACCGGAAACTACCCGCGCCGGCTGGGGCGAGCGCAACGGCGCCCGGGCGACGCTCCACCGCCGCAACGAAGAGATCTGGCTGCGGCACCGCAACGGTTACACCGTCGCGGAACTAACCCTCGAGTACCATCTCTCCGCCGACAGCATCAAAAAAATCCTCACCCGCTACCAACGCGAATGGGCGGGATAAACAAGACCCTCGTCCCCGGTCGTCGACCGGAGGCGGGGGTTACTTTTATTTACAAAGAAACTCTCATTTTTAGCATAATAAATTTCGCCCGGCGCCCCACCCCAGCGCGCCGGAGGGCACCTTGCCGAATTGGCGGAACTTTCATTTACGTCAAAAAGGGTCCAGGACAAGGGCGACCGGCGCAATCTGCCAATTCGGCAAGTCTTCCAGTCCAACCCCAATGCCTTTTAACCAACCCCACTCCCCACCCCGTTCCAGCCCTTACCCCAGCGCGGCCACAAGCAACAGCTCTTCACAATCGCGATAGATCTTCGCAAACTGCTTCACCGGCAACGGATTCTCCCCCCAGCCCACCTCCACCGTAAACCCGGGCCGGCCAAACCGTTCGATAAACCAGTCCTTATAGCCGCCGCCCACCGCGTCGCCGGGATTGCCCTCCAACGCGTAGCCGCTGACCCGGGCCATCTGCGCGGCGATCGATCGCGCGTCGGCCGGCGTCCGGTCCCCGTATTGCCAGTAAATCACCTCGCCCTGGGAATGAAAGGCCAAAACCAATTGGAAGTCATGCGCTTCCGTAAACCGCGCCACCGCCCCGCTCTCCGGTTCCGAGAGCGGAGCCGGGCCGGCGTAATCGGAAGGGGCGGGCCCGCTTATCCGTTGTTCGGCCATGAACCGGACCGTCCATTCCCAACCCGCCGGATAGTTTAGATTTAGATCCACACCGCGGCCATTGGCTTTCCAGACGTTTTCCAACGGTTTGGCGCCGCGTGGCAACGCCTGGGCCGCCCGATAACGCGGATCGTCCCGACCGAACTGGCCCAACACCAGATCCACCCCGTCCGGATTGACCATCGGCAACAAGTAAATACTGCTCCGCCGCCAGACTTCCTTCGCCGGATACCCGTGCAGCGACCCGGACCCGGCGAACGCCGCCAGATAATTCTCGGCAAACTTCAGCAACAGCGGACTGGTGATCCACTCGATCGCGTGATGGGCCCCGTGATAGAAGACCTGACGCGGCCCGTCGCCCAACCGCAAATAATAAAGCTCCCGCCCGAACAGGCTCCGCCCCGCCGTCCCGGTCTCCAGCCAAGGATAACAACCGCGCAAGGCTTCCAGATCCTCCCGGAGCCGGCCATAGGAATACGCCCTACCGGTCTGGACAATCGCCACCTCAATAACTCCTTTCACCGCCTGCCGTCGCACATATCGCTCCCGGGCGCAACGCCCGGTATTGATCCAAGGGTCGCCCGCCGCCCTACTGCAATCATCCTAGCAAAAAACGGCGGCCGCGCCGCCGGACCCCCGTTTTGCCAAAAACCGCAACCGAACTCGTTCCAACAGCGCTAATCGGCCGTTTCCTCGGTATTATGCTGAAAAAGCCAGGCCCGAAGCAGTTGCAGCTCCTCGCCGTCGGGATAATCCGATTGGCTGCCCAATCCTTCAAGCTCCGCCAACCGGGCCGGTTCCGCCGAGAAATAAAGAATCAGGTTCCGGAACACCCGCATCGTCGTTGGCGTAATATAATGCTCAATCCCTTCCACCTGTTCGTTCAGGCGTTGATCGACCTTGAACAAGTTTAAAAAATCCTTGAGCAGCTGGTCGCGCCAGACCAAAAACCGGCCATAGGCCATCCCTTTATCGGTTAAAGCGATATTGCGGTACTTCGCATAGGTGATAAAACCGGCTTCGTCGAGTTTCTGGATCATACGCGTCACCGACGACGGTTTCACATTGATCGCGTTCGACAGGTCAACCGGCCGCACATAACCCTGTTTGATCCCAATCCGGTAAAACATCTCCAGATAATCTTCCATGCTTTCCGTTAGGACAATCTCCTTGGACACCCAACGTCACCTCGATTTCCACCGGTAAATAATCAGCGGCGCTCCGGTTTGCCATCGACATATCTGTTTAGCCTATGCTAAAATCTTTTCAAACAGAACCGGACGAAAATCCGGGCATAAAAAAACAGGGGCCAAATCGCCCCTGTCGTCCGCTGGCAACACGCTTATTTCGGTTCCGGCCCGTCCGCGGCTTCCGGCTTCGCTGACGGCGCCGCAACCGCCGGCTCCTCCGGTTGCGGCGCCGGTTTGTCTTTCATAAACAACAACGCCACCGCCAGGAGCATCAACCAAAAGCTGACCCGGTCCGCCACCGCCCGGTCCACCGGAAACTTAAAATACGCCTCCGCAATCCCAAACCCGATCAACCCGACCCCAATCCCCAACACAATCCGCTGCCGCAGCCGCTTCGTAAATTTCATGCCATCCCTCTCCCAAACACCCTTTATTGTGATAATCTTACCCGATATTCAGGGGCATGTCCAGGATTTTTAGAATTTCAAAAAATAGGCAGCCACCGCTGTCACGTGGGGTAATGAACTACTTGGTTGTCAAAAGCAAGAAGTACAAGGAAGGACCGAGCGAGAAGCGGAGGCGTACTGATGTTGTACGCTGAGCATCGGAGCGACCGACTGACGCAGTAATTCGCCGCTTTTCACAACGCCAAAATAAGAAGGACTTGTAATAACCTTATCTCCGGCCACTACACCACGCCTGTCCGGATACCTGCAACCTTTCGGCTACAAACACCCGAATTACGTACTGCAATGACCTTTGATCGACTGCCCGGGAAACTTAAGAATCTACCTGCAATCTCACGACTGCAAGCACACCCGTTCGCTCCACGAACAATCTTCGGCTCGACTGCTACGCATCAGTTTCCCTACCACGACGATCTCAGCAACCGCCGTAATAAGTTGGCCAACCCGCAACAATCTTTGCTCAGACTGTTATGAATCCCAAGCGCCGGAACCCATAACAATCAGTTGCTCGACTGATAATGACCCTTTGGTCCGTAGGACGGAGCCATTATCAATCTGCGCCTCGGCTACTACAAATCCTTGATGATAGCTTGCGCAGTTTCCCGCGATCTATACACCAAAATTTTACCAGCCAAAAGCAGGAAGGTGGCTGGCCAACGTTGAAATTAAAGGGTTGTAAAATTTTTCGCTACGGGGTTACACTATGTTTATGTATGTATTTTCAATCGTGTTAATTGTCGCTTCCAACGTAATGTACAACATCTGCCAAAAGTCGACGCCGACCAAGGTCAACCCCTTCGCTTCGCTGTTGGTGACCTATCTGACCGCGGCCCTGTTGACCGTGATCGCCTTGTATTGCTCCAAAGCCGGCGACGGCTTTTTCGCCACCTTTAAAAAGGTCAACTGGACCAGCTTTGCCTTGGGTTTATCCATTTTGGGCCTGGAGTTCGGGTACCTCATGGCCTACCGGGCCGGTTGGAATATCAGTCTGGGATCGCTGGTCGCCAATATCTTTCTGGCCTTAATGCTGATTCCGATCGGGATTTTCTTTTATAAAGAGGGGTTTGCGTTGGTGAAAGTGTTGGGGGTGGCGCTTTGTATCGCGGGTTTGGTTTTGATCAATAAGAAGTAGCTCACGCAAATAAATAAGAACTTGTAGTAACCTTATCGCCGGCCACTGCACCACGTTCCGTGGATACCTGCAACCTTTCGGCTGCAAACACCCATTACACGTACTACAATGACCTTTGACCGACTGCCCGCGAAACTTGGGGATCTACCTGCAATCTTACGACTGCAAGCACACCCTTTCGCTCCGCTGACAATCTTGGGCTTGACTGCCATCGCTAAGTTTCCCTACCACGACGATCTCGTCAACCGCCGTAGCAAGTTGGCCCACCGTTAACAATCTGGCTCAGACCGTTATGAACCCCAAGGAAAAACCACGGAACCCATAACGATCAGTTGCTCGACTGATAATGACCCTTTGGGTCCGTAGGACGGAGCCATTATCAATCTGCGCCTCGGCTACTACAAATCCTTGATGATAGCATAACCCGGCCCGGGCCTTTTATGCATGCTATTTAAAAATGACCGAAATCTCTTTGGGTCTAGGCAAATCAAGCACCAATGTGTCACATTCGAAAGAACGACGCGTCGTCCGGTACAATTTGCCGTCCGCGTATACTTCCACTCGCGAATAGACGCCGGGAAGATTTTTGGTTATATCCGGTTTTGTCCCGTCTTGGGGGGATTCCGGTTCGACTGGTGGCGGAATTGCTTCGGCGTTCAGCGCGTCGTTTTGTTGCGCCTGTCTTGCTTCATCGGAAAGGTCGAGCAGATCAAATTGGATGCTTTGAATCGAAGTCCGCATGATCGGGGAACCTTGGGCGATTGCGTTCATGGCGCTGGATTCATTCGATTTTAACAGGCGCCATGTCTGCAGGGTTACGTTCAGACTGAGGCTATTCATTGGTTACATTCCCTCCTTAGAATTGATTCAACGGACTAACATTCCTTGTTAGTCCGTTGAATCAATTCTAAATGTTTTTTTCCCAAATTTCAAGCAAATTATGGTAAAAAATTGGGTTAACTTCCAAGTAAACAAGTGGCGTTCTTTTTATCAATTTCTTTGGCCATTGCCGGCGGCGGTTTGCCGGCTCCCTGGGATAAAATGTTAATCTTCGAGGTTTTTCGATAGAGGATTCCCGCCCCAGTCTCCCGAATTCTTCCCTGAAAGCACCGGACGGTATTGGAAGGAGCAGAGACCCATGCCCTATATCGCAATTGAGCACGACCTTGATGCCGTTCCCGAACCGCTTGACTTACCATCCCATCAAGTCAAGCAATTGTTTGATATCGCCCAAGCCGGCGCCGTCGGTTCGGTCGGATCCCTCCGCGACTTTTTAGGCGCCGCAGCTGACATTCACTTGAATTATCTGGCGTTTATCCCGGTCTCGGTATTATTGGAACGAATCCGGCAGCAGCACCGAAATTCCTTGGGTTTTCAGATGCGCTTCAGCGGCGATATCTCCGGTGAAATCTTCACCTTCTTTAATGAGCAGGAGGCGTTTAGCCTGGTCGAAAAGATGCTTGGCGCCAAACGCCGCTCCCATCAGCCGCTGAATCCGTTGGAACTTTCGGTCCTCGCCGAATTGGTCAACATCATCTCCAACTCGTTTTGGCGGGTGATGGCCGATCAAGCCGATTTGAACTGGTGGTTCAGTCCGCCCACCCGGTTGCGCGATCCGAACCGCACGCTGACCTACTCCGCCAAAGTGCGCAATTACGATCATCTGATCATTCATTTTGAATTTTTAATTCCCAGTTTCAATCTGCGTTTTCAATACATCATCTTGCCGACCCACAACTCCATCCGGAAATTGCTTCACAGTCTGGGCCGGTCGGTCATTACGGAAACAAATGTATAACTGACCTGTATCCGGAGAAGAAATATATTCAGAAATGAAGCGATATTCTTCAAAGGAGCGTTTAGGAATGAAAAGCAAGCAGCAGAGGGTTCTCGGTCTGATTTTATTATTGGGCTGCGGATTGGCGTTTGTAATTATCCAGGCGCAAGCCCAACCGAACCGGCAATCGGGCGACCTTGAGCTTTTGGCGCGGGTGATTCGGGCGGAAGCCGAGGCCGAACCATACACCGGACAGGTTGCCGTGGGGGCGGTGATCTTAAACCGCATTCAAAGTTCCGAATTTCCCAACACCATGGCCGGTGTGGTCTATCAACCCCATGCGTTTGAATCGATTTCCAACGGGAGCGCCAACCAAGCGCCCACCGAATCGACACGCAAAGCGGCCCAAGCCGCCCTCAGCGGTTGGGATCCGTCGGGCGGAGCGATCTTCTTCTTTAACCCCGCCAAAGTCGGAGCGCATTCCTATGTTTGGACCCGGAAGATCATTAACCGCATCGGCGCTCATGTCTTTGCCCTGTAGTGTGGCGGCGGCGTTATTCGCAATGCGGCTCCGAATGACGGGTCTGCACCCGTCACGGGCGGATATGCCAGGATCCGCCTTTTTTTTATATTCGTTGATCCCCCGAGCACCAAAACGCTCCGTCAAGAATATTCCATAACACGGCAGGAATTGTCTGGCAAATCGCGAAAGACCATTTATTAAAGGAACGGCCGTAACGGCCAACCACGCCGTTGCGGGAGATTGATTCGAGGGGATGAACCATGAATTTACGCGAGCAATTACAGGAAGATTTGAAGACCGCGATGAAGGCCAAGGACGCGGTCCGCTTGTCGGTGGTGCGGATGGCCAAAGCGGCGGTAATGAACGCCAAGATCGCCCGGGGCCATGAACTTTCCGACGATGAAGTGATCGAAGTTTTGGCCAAAGAAGCCAAGCAACGCAATGACGCCATTCCGGAGTATGAGAAAGCCGGGCGCGCCGATATCGTCGACGGCCTCAAAGCCGAGCTCCAAGTGCTCCATGAATATTTGCCCGCCCAATTATCCGAGGCCGAAGTCCGGCAGATCGTGGAAGAAACCGTCACTGCGGTTGGCGCCACCTCCAAAAAGGAAATGGGCAAAGTGATGGCCGCCTTGATGCCCAAGCTGAAAGGCCGGGCCGACGGCCGGCTGATCAACCAGATCGTCGGGTCGATTTTGCAATAATCCCGCTGCTCCCGAACGGTATAATTTTCTCCGTCCGGGACATCCTAAATCCATGGAAGAGCAGACACGCAAGAAAGATTTACATATCCGGATCGAGCCGGAGCTATACGAAAAGTTTCGTCATATCACCTTTTATGAACGGAACTCCATGACCGCCGTGATGACCCGGCTGATCACCGAATATATCGAGGAAAAGGCGATCAATGAGGCCCTGGATGACCTGGCGGCGCCAATGGTTTTATAAATCGACCCTGCCCAAAAAGAAAAAAAGCCCCCTCGCCATGACGGCAAGGGGGTTCTTCGGTCGTTCTTATTCGGGTTTCGGAGCGGATACCGGGCAAACACCGGCACATGCGCCACAGTCGATACACTTGGCGGCATCAATTGTGTAGATATCGCCTTCGTTGATCGCTTCGACCGGGCATTCCGGTTGGCAAGCGCCACAGGCGATGCATTCATCACTGATTTTGTAGCTCATAGGGGGCACCTCCTATTAATTCGATCATATTTTCTTTTGCAAGAAATATGTGATTCCGCATAATTAGTTCGACCCGATCCCCGAAAATCCTTTTTTAACCGAGGCATTTTTCAGTCGGCAACAGAAATTTAATCCTGGGATATAAAGAACTTTGACCTGCCAAAACAGTTCAAAATGCTGACATAACTTTCCTCGGCTTTCCGCTTGATTTTTCAATTGGTTTTAGTTATAATATATCTACTGCGGGTGTGGCTCAGTGGTAGAGCATCGGCTTCCCAAGCCGAGGACCGCGGGTTCGAATCCCGTCGCCCGCTCCAATAGTCTGTGGACTTCCGGCGCGCCGGAAGTTTTTTTATGATACTGCCCGGTTGATTTTTCACTCAAGTTTGTGATAAAATAATAAAGCCAAATTTCATATTTCAAATGCTGGTGTAGCTCAATGGTAGAGCAGCGGTATCGTAAACCGCAGGTTGCGGGTTCAATTCCCATCACCAGCTCCATTCAAAAGTCGAAGGTCCGCCCAAAAGCGGACCTTTTTTATTGCCTCCCGCGGACATAAAAAAAATCCCTCCCGGTCGGGAGGGCGCTTTTGAAAGAAATGATTGCGATATCGTTTCCGCATGTTGTGGAGTGGCGGCTGTTTGCCGGAAATAAAACAAATCCCTCGCCGTTCGCGGCGAGGGATTTTGTCTGCTGAAGCTTTAATGGACGTTGTCTAAGTTAAGTAGTTTGCGCGCGTGATATAAATGCTCAATTGCGATCAAAATCTCCTCACGCGCTTTATCGTCGATATCCCCGATCTTTTTCATAAACACCTTCATCTGTCCAATCTTCAATGCCAATTCCGCTTCCAACATTGTCTTTGGGATTGGGTCGTTCAATGCTGTCTACCTCCGGCGCCCCACTTATTTGCATGCTTCGCAAAGCATACAATGATCCATCGGCAAGATTTCCGAGCATCTTAACTGGGAATTTGTTCCTAATCGACTTGATGGATTCCGTCGGTTTCACCTCAAAGAGGTCAGTCATCACCCGCCTTCCGAAGCTTAAAACTTGACGCCCAACCGCACTTTCGCCCGGTAATCCTCCCGAAATTGACGTTCCACGCCCAACTCCACAAAGGTATGCCGGGTTAAACTACGCCGCCAATTCAACTCCGCTCCGTCCCATCCGATACTGCACGACCATTGAAATTCGGGAATGTTTACGGTCAAATCGGCGCTTTCTTGCAGCTCCAGCCCTACCGCCACGCCGCTCTCGGTCACCCGGACGTCCGCCGTTCCGGCAACCGGGGGTTGGGCCGTTCCCAATAATTCCCCGGTCTTACCGTCGCGCAACCGGAAATTGGCGATCCCGTTCAACGGCACCTGAATCTGAAGCGGTTCTTTGACGACCAATTTTTGCGGCGCCGGCCATGTAGCTTCGCCGCGAAGCTGGACGTCCTGTTCCAGTCGCACCCTCAACTGCTGTTGCGCTTGCGGCGCCCCGCGCTTTGCGGAAGTTGGTTGCGGCGCCAAGGAGCGGAATAGCAGCGTTCCGCCAATCCCCGTCAGCACCACCAGACTTCCGATCCAAACCCCAAGATGACCCTTAGGCAAAAGACTCATCACACCCCTCCGTTACACACTCGTTGCAGATCCCGGTAGAAATCCACGGGATCGAAAAGATCGCGAGCCGGGTTAACCCGGCCCTGTTGGTACGCCGCCCAATTAAAGGGGTCATAGGCCCGATTGACCGGTTCGTATTTGGAATGGGGCTGAATAAACCCGGGGGTTGGTTCAAAATGATAACGCCGGCAGATATCAACGACCAGCTCCAGCAGGTTCCGGTAACAGTCCGGCTGGAGCGGTTCGCAAGTCTCGATCCCGATGCTATTGTAATTGGCCCCCCGGCAATGATGCGCTCGTTCCCGCTCGGGGATGCAACGGATGATATTCCCGGCGTCCACGATATAATGGGCGGAGGCATAAAGCTTCCCGGCATACGGCGGGTGGTTCAAGCTTTCAAAGTAATTCCGGTTTTGCAACGCGCTTGAGTTAGGATTGCCGGTACGATGAACGATGATCCGTTTGGGGATAATTATATCCCCCGGCCGATTGGGGCCGGGGGAGAGGGGGAGTTCTTGGATTGGGAGCATTATTGCTACACCTCGCATTCCCAAATGACTGGCAGCTCTTGCTGAAGTTCAGACAAGGCTTTAAAGAGCTTGCCATAAAACATTTTGTTGATCTTACATGTCAACCCCTTGGATTCCTGAGATTGAACCGGACAACCACCGCGACAAATTAGAAAATATGGACATTTCCGGCACACTGGATCCTCATTGTTCCCATTATAGCTTTGTTCAAAAGTCTCAACTGCAGCCGGAATGTCATCAATATCACCAATCACAATATCGCTATTATGGCAAACAAGGATATCTCCTTGCAAGTTGATGTTGATCATGCTATACATGTTGGAACAATACGGATGGTAAGTCCGCTCAGGATCTTGAATCGCAAAGGCCGCCGTTCTTAATAGTTTCAAGAAATGACTGTACTCATGACCATTTGAATTTCCAGTCATCACCCCTGCTTTAAACCTCTCTACAAACTCGTCCAACGTGTCATGGAGCTTTACAAAATCAAAACCGGTTAATAGCTCAGGATGTCCATGATCAATCAGCCAATTAAGATTGACGGTAACCCCGGGAGTTTCATTGTCGAAAAAATCAAATACCTGGTATATATCTTGATTTAACGCAGAAATGCAACAAGCGATCCCTTTACGCTTTAAGGCCAAAAAAAGCCGCTTGATCTCCGGCATTTTTAATACATCCGCTTTGCGAGTGATTAATGTATCCGGTCCATCATGGCTCAATCCGACAGCCACTTGAAACTGATTTAGGAAGTCCACTTTATCTTGAGTTAATAATGATCCATTGGTAATGGTGCAAATATTAACTTCCGAACTTTTTGTCCGGATAAAGCGAACCAATTCCGTAAAGATATCCCAGTACAATAAAGGTTCTCCACCCCACAGATAAATTTTCTCGAGTGAAATCAACTGTTTTTCAATAAACTTTTTCACCCTTGTCAAGTCAGTCGAGGGTTGGTTAGGACACTTAATCAGGCTGCTTTGCATGCAATATAAGCATTGAAAATTGCAAGCATTACCCATTGTGATATATACCGTTTTGATCTTCATTGGTTGGCCTCTTTTATCTGGTGATATAGTGATTGAAGTTGGCGTACTTGACGCTTTTTATTGATAATTTTGGAGATACAATTCTTATCAGATTTGACATTTGTCACACCATATTGATTAATTGCATCTTCCAATTGAAACAGAAATGGGAACTGCCTTACCATAGCGTTCTGATCGTCTGTGCTTAAACGATGAAAAATTCCAAACAGTATTTGGCTCAAGAGATCCAACTGTGCTTCCAGGGAGGCGATTGAATCATTTGGGTCGAGTTTACTTGTAACATTGTATCGCGCCATCCGAATATTTCGAGCATTAATACAATCCGGGTAGAGCTCTTGAATAATTTTACTAAAATCTTCATTTTTCGCCCGTATTACATAATTATTCGTAGTGACAAGAGGCTTATACGACATGAGTACATAATCGTCTACTGTGTTGAAATAAATAGATATTAACGGTGTTGCTCTATAACCAAAATGATTACAATATGAATCAATGCCGTCCCGTGATGCCCATAGTTCGTAACCATCAATAGGTTGACTAATTAAACTATTTTTCGACAGCAGAAAATGAAACGACTTGCCGGGAATTGCAAAATCGGCAAAACAATATATCTTTTGATCCATCAAATGATAGTTTTCTTTCGAAAAATCGGTCTGTTTTTGATGTTCCAGTACTGAAAAGTAATAACTTAAAGTCAAATCACCATTTTCAATTGTCAGTTCAAGAAATTCCTTGTCATTTGGGTCAATCCCAGCCTTTGCCATAATCATCCATATCCCTCCTATTCGTCACTTTAACTATCACCACAGCAATCATCACAGCAATCATAATGAGAGATCTCATGGTAATGTGACCGGTTTACAAGTTCTTGAATGATATTTTTCAATTGATACGTTCCTGAAGTAATTCCATTTTTGATATAAAGGTAATCACCTTCATCGTTATTACCAATTCGCACAAAACCATCCGCTTGTTTAGTACCAGTGACAGTTATATTATTTAATAACCCATCTGTAACTGCAATTAAACCACTGGTATTAACAGTCAGACCTCCACCAATCTTCACTACTCCGGCTGTCGTTCCACTTGCGATCGGAAGAGGTGAGGGTGCCGGCAGATCTGCCGCCGTATGCGTATGCGGCGTGGGATAGGCCGTCAACGTAATATTCGCGGTTCCGTCAAAGGCCACTCCGTTAATAGTCCGCGCAGTCTGCAGTTTGGTGGCTGCGGTTGCATTGGCAACCGTGCTAGTGACGTCAGATCCGGCATGAGTATGTGTCACTGGAGTGCGGGCATCACTCAAACGTGGATCAGAACTGGTAACATACCTATTCGTGCTACTTGGACTACCGTTAGTTCCGGTTAAGGCTGCTTTTTGGTCAGTCGTCGGATCATTGGTATTGGAATGACCGCTGATGGTTACCCGATCATTTGCCGCGTCCGCCGTAAGCGTGACGCCGGTCCCAGCGATCAGTTCCAGGATATCTGTCACACCATCGGCTTGAATCGTTGTGCTACCAACCAATACATTACTAAAAGCATTTTGATTCACCTGCGCATTTGCAGCGATCGTATCCAATTTGGCCTTATCGGTATTGCTCATCATGCCGTTGCTGGAACTGGTGGCGGTATTGTGGGTATGCCCCGACGCCGCAAAGGCCGATGCGTAGTTACCCCCAAGTTTTTCAGCATTTAAATTGACATTGAGGTTCCCGTTATTAACCGGGATATTACCCGAAGCGTTTCCCGGACTCAAATCCATTAATTTTTGCGCATTCACGATTTTATTATCGCGGAGCGCGATTAGGTTATCACGAATATCCTTTGGTCCGGCGGCGATCGCCTGGTTATCGGCTGGTCTATCTTCATAAAACGTAGGCATTGATTCCATCTCCTTATTTTAATATAAACAAAGGGTCTCTTTTAGAAACCCTTTGCAATCCAATTGATCTTTCCACCGACATCTGTCCCGGCAAAATTTAAGACTTTCACCCGGAACCGGTCGGCGGACACGCTGACCAACTCCGTCCGCAACCCGGAACCAATCGCTGTTGGGCTCACGGAAGGAGCCTGCCAGTACGTGTGCCCATAGAGAATGTCTGTTCCGCCAACAGCCACGGCAATATTTGAACCGTACTTATCAATATCAGGCACATCGATACTTTCCTGGAAGACATTCACTTCCGGAGTTTTCAACGAATTAGTGCTTTTCAATTCAACCCGAAAATCCAAATACCGGAACGTCAGTTTGGCCGGTACAAAGTCTTTCCATTCCACCCAATTCACCCCGTCGGTACTAGTCCGATACTGCAACTTAGCCGATATCCCCGAACTCAAGATGACACTGGAGATAAACTGGGCACTGACATTGGCGGTAAGCACCTGACCCAAATCTTTCCGTAGACAGGTATATGTCCCCGATGCCGGATAAACACCGTTTACCGCTTTTAATTTCAAGACCACTTTCCCACCGACTTCGTTAAACTTAATCGTCGGATAATCGCTGAAACGGATTTTGCCCGACTCCACTCCAAAGTTGGAAAAGTTGGTCGAGTTCTGCCCAAATTCGGTATTGGCGTGCGTTCCGTTCTGTAATTGGATTTCATCATAACTAAAGATGACATTTTTGGGAGGAAGATTCGTAACGGTAATTGTCCCCGAATCAGCCGCTTGACTGAAACGCCCGGATCGATTGATGGCTTTGATGTGGTAAGAATAATTGGTTTCCATGCTTACCGGGATAGCAAATGTGGTGCCGGTGATGCCCGTGGCGATCAACACGCCGTTTTCAAACTGGGTCCCTTCCCGGATTTCATATCCGATAACATCCGGCTCGGCTAACTTCTCCCACCCGGCGATAACCTGTTCGCCGTTTTGAGCCAATTTAAACTGTTCAACGTTGGCTGGCTCAAGCTTAATGTAAGAACTTGCGGATTGTTCATCCGATTCATACCCGGCGATGTTTATTGCTTTTAGTAAGAACTTATAATCTCCCGAAACCGGAGGTTTCCAACCCATTCGGCTTTCCTTAGTCCGCGCGATCTCGACTGCGGTTCCCCACTCATTGCCCACTTTGACAACGTATTCGTTAACATCTTGATCGGGGATCCGCTGCCAGGCAATGGTGAGATTGGATTTATCATTCGGATCTTGCGTAATGACTAATCCAGTGGGCGTAGTCGGATTCAACCCGAACCCCGCCGACACTACAGCCGGATCCTGACTGTAATTGCCCCCGTTACTGATCGCCTTTAGCCAATACGTCTTGACCTCTTCTTCAGTAATGATGGCATCATAAAACAAACCACTGATTCCGGTGGCGATCAAACTCCCTTCTTCCCAGCTTTTCCCGGCGCGAATTTCATAATAGGCAACATCTTTGTCATTCGGTTGTTGCCAACTAAAACGAATTTTGGAGCGATCCAACGATTGCTGCGTTACTCCAAATCCCGTCACATCCGGAGGCTCAATCATAACATTCCCACTAATATTCAACGTATTGGAAGTGAACCCGGCGATATTCCGGCTGCGAATGATGAAATTGTAGCTTCTACTGGCAACTAATTTGATCCGATAGGTTGTCTCTTTCGTTTCCCCGACAAAATTTTCAGGGGAAATCGTTGTACCTTGGTACACTTCATAACAAGCCAAGTCTTTATCGGCAACCGCATCCCAAGTCAAGATCAAATTAGTGCGATCATTGGGATCTAGGGCCATCTTTCCTGACGCGGGGCAGTTCGGTTTGAGATTGACACTCACCGTAGCCGACACGGCGTTAACCGAGTAGTTTCCCGAATTGTCCAATGATTTGATCCAAAACCGCTGTGGATTTTCATTACCGGACGTTATTGAATAGTTGGTTGATAAGCCATAGATAACGCCGCTGATTGGTCGACCGGCTTCCCAGGTATCGCCAACTCTCACCTCGTAGCCACGCAAATCAGGATTGCTCGCCGCATCAATTTCGGGCCAGGTTAAAATGAGATTGGACCGATTGTACTCATCCTGTGTCACCGTGATGCTCTTCACATCACTTGGCGGATCCGATTTGCCGGTGAAATGGTATAATTCAGAGTAGGCGCCGGCGGATGCATTATCCAGACGGTCGACCGTACAGACTTTCACTTTAATTGATTGCGTATTGGGTAACGATTTAATGAGTAAGCTTTTCGTCGGCGTACTTCCGACCGAATTCCAATCGCCGCGATTATCCAACTGATAATAAACGTTGTATTGACGGACCGGTTCTCCCGACGGCTCAAATGAAACCAAAATATCTGACAAAACCGTACCATCCCGTAAAACGTAAGTATTCTCCTGCAATTGAACATTCGTTACGTCCCGGGGAGCGGGTTTATCCGTCGCCGTGTACGATAAGGTTGCCATACGACCGGGGTTGCCGAAACGATCCAGCGCCGCGATTCCGATCGAATATTCCTTTGCGACCCCAACTAAGGTGGAGTAACGGTTGGTCATGGCCCCTACCCGTCCGGCCATATGGTTGTCAATAACAATCTGCGCGCCAAAATACATATTCCGCGGAGTATCCCAAGCCAAATCCAGCCAGATTCCCCCGGCTTCATCGATGTGATGGCTGACAATCACCCCATTAATCGACACTGCCGGAACGCTATAATTGATGACCGGAACTTCCTCTTCCGGTTCATAAACCGCTTCATTGTACTCAAGCGCGGTAATTTTACGGCGCTGATTGAGATGATCCTTGGTGATGGACAGAATTTTGAACGGTTTGGCAACTTTATTGACTTCCCCAAACAGGTACAGGTCGGGGGCGACTGGAATCTCCCCGACATTAAACGGGGTTACCACTTCAATCAGATCTGTCTCATATTGAAGCTCGTTAGGCGGGCAATAATTGATTACCGCAGCGTTAATAATTTTATCATTGGACAAACGGATTCGAATCGCATATGGTTTATCCGGCTCCATACTGACCGGTTTGTCGAGCCGTATGGTCTTGGCTGTGGCTGTGACGACCCGGCCGCCATTGCCCCAGGACGGAATATCATGCTGGACCAATACCACGTCGCCGATGGTGCAGGCAATGCTATCGACATCGGCCGACCACGAACAGGTCCGCCGGTTGTATTGATTGACCTTCAACAAATATTGACCGTGGCGGAATGCCTGATCCAAGGTGACGCAACCTTGGAGGGTTAGCTGAGTTGGATTTTGCACGGTCGTCGCCAGATTATAATCGGCGGAGTAGACCGTGACGGTGTCCCGCTGATAATCTTTGTCCTTGTTGAAAAAGGTCACTTCGATGGCGTTGGCGCGATCTTTGATGTCGGAAAACTGTTCGCTGAAGGAGTTGAGGATCATATTGGACATATTGAACAGTTGCACTGGAGCGCCGGGTTGATCGCAAATACAACTGTAACGCGTTCCTTTCAGGAAAACATTACCCCGGCCCAAGGGGGCGATCAATCGTAAGGCCTCCCAAAGGTTCTGCGCCGTATCCAGGATGATATTGACCCGTAACTTCCGCTCGGGCAATACCGTACCATCGGGTTGCATCCCGTCGCAAAAATTGGCCCATTCTTTAAAAGCCTGATAATCAATGCGATCGTGCTGTACCCCGCGGACCACCTCGTAAACTTTTTGGTTATCCTGTAAATCGGTCAATTTGTACATGCGGTTGATTAACCAATAACATGCCCAAGCCGGATTATCGGCATCCCGTTCCTGGTATGCTCCTTCTTTTGGATTCGCCTCATCGGGAATCCATACCCAAACTTTCGAACGGGTTTGAACCCAGGATACCGAGGGTACTCCGCCTGACAACTGATCGGTAGCCAATGCCTTCAATCCCAGCAGCACTTTGTTGGGACGGACCAGATCATCCTGAATCACCTGCGCGACGCTGGACCAGACGACCATTACATCATCGGGTTTGCTTAACAGGGTAACCTGTAAATCATATTGACCCGTCGGCAGATCCTCGATGGGAATCGTCCGTTTTAAAGCGGACTGGGTGGCTTCGTTAAAGGTGACCACCGCTTCGGTGGAGTCTTTCGGATAATAGTCGAGCCAAGGATTATTCCCGGTTTGATTGTGCATACGATATTGAACTTTCAACGACACCGTGGCCGTTTTACGTTTGCCGTTATCATTAATCCGGTAGATGCCCGCCGGGAAGTCGAGAATCA
The DNA here is from genome assembly GCA_023417475.1 of Bacillota bacterium. Taxonomy (GTDB): domain Bacteria; phylum Bacillota; class UBA4882; order UBA8346; family UBA8346; genus JAEYPR01. Next base: position 92,556 of record JAEZFP010000028.1, read on the forward strand.
GCTCCAATCGCTGAACATTGTCGCCGGTGGTGGTGACTTTGACTCCCTGATCGGTGACCGTCTGATTTACCGGCTGCTCAATATAGGAATTGTCGAAACCGGGAATGATGTTTTGATTATTCACTCCGGCCCGTTTAAACACTTGGACATCCCGGTAGTTCTCCAACGGATTGTTATTAATGAGAATTTCGGCGATTCCGGAGACCCGGTCTACTTCGCCGTCTTGATTATTGAATTCGGCCTTCTGGTCATAATCGCAATAACCCTCGCCGCCGGAAAGGAGCAGATTCAGATATTGCTTGCTTTCGTCGGAAGTGATGTGCGACTGCAGTAACTGACCGCCGGTCCGGACCGAACCGAAGACAATCGGAATGGCGTTGCCTTGTCCCGATTGAGTCTGCACTCCGCTCCAACCATAAGTCGGGCTCTCCGGCTTTTCGGGTTTAGGCGGCGGAAACCAGTGGCTGATGGCGCGACTGCCGACCATTTGGGTAGCCATGGCGGCAAGCGATCCGGCAAGTGAATATCCTACCTGACCAGCTTCTACTGCAGCTCCAATAGTTGTATATACTCCATTCGAGATTGAATTTACAACCATAGCCCCGACCCCCATCGAGACTACCATCAGTGCGACCATCGCCACCATCGAGGCAATATTCTTCCCACCACCGCCACCGCCGCCTCCCGCAACTTTCGGGACGGCGGCGATATAGTCACCTGGGCGGAGCGATGCAGCCTCCGGAACCACCTCGCCGTTGCGAACAAAATGATACGCTTCGGACTCGATGAACAACGGCTGAAAGTAAGCCGCCGCCGGCCGGTCGGGCACCCAGTCGACGATTTGTAAAACCCGCTCCCGTTCGACATCGAACGGGTTTTTGATCAAAATTAACGTTATTTTATTCATGAAATCACCTCGGAAGATAATAGCCGATCACGGCATTTTTCCAATAAGGATGGTCCAGCCGCTCAATGCAGGAGCAGGTCTTGGCGCGGGCGTGGATGAAACGCTCCCCGCCGATATAGACTCCGACATGGTTCCCGACCGGTGAATTGAATTTCATAAAGATCAAACAGGGAACCGGTAAGTCCCCGGGGGAAAGCTCCCGCCAAGCGCCTTGATATTGCCGGTAGGCGTTAAAAATTGCCGCTTGATCCAAAGCGTTCACCCGGTAATCGGGGACGGCGATGCCGAAACGCCGGAATACTTCGCCGGCCAGTCCCCAACAATCATAGGAATCCGGTCCCCTGCCTCCGTCGGCAAACGGTTTGCCAATCAGATCATCGAGGCGGGGTTGCGGATGCATAAAATCCTCCCACACTAAGCGTTGGCTCGCCGCCAAACCGCGCCGAATTTTCGAGCGAACGGCAACTATCCAGCGTATGGTGGCACTGTTCGTCGCCGGTGTAACCGCATTCCTCGTCCTTCCATTGATAGGGACAGAAGTCCGCCATATAGCGGCGCATCGGAACCCGTTGATTGGTCGAAAAATCGGCGCCCAGAGTAAAGGTAACCCAAGTAGCGTCGGCTTTGGTCTGCTGCACCGTAAAGGTCTCTTCCAGTTCGGCCGCGTCGGACTGCAAGTGTCCGGCGTGGACGATCCGGAAGATCACTTCCGTGCCGGTCGCCCCATCGGTCTCCTCCAGATAGCGGGAGATGGTCCGGTCGATATTACAGACCCGCAGGTCAACCCGGGAGAGCTCCTTGCCGTCTTCGGTAATCTCATCCAGTTGGAAGGGGAATCCGATCCATCTCTGGCCCCGCCAGTCAATGTCTTCATTGTTATGGACCACCCGGATCACGGTCATGTCATTTTCTTCCCCGGTCTCTGTTTGGTTGACTGCTTGCTTGGTTGGAATGCTGATCTCCAGCAAGACCAGGAAGGGACTGTCGTTAACGATCCGGTTCTTTTCTTGAATAATGTCGGGATTAAGTTCGAACATAGTGACCTCCCTTTCAATCGTTCCTAATTATTTGACGAATCGCACCTCAATCCAGGTGCTTTTCCTTAATGCATCCTCTATCCGTTGCCATCTCTTTCCGGCCCCGCTTGAACCGGGGCAACCCCGGCCGGATCGTTCAGCCGCCCCTGAATGGCCCGCATCACTTGGTCGAGAATGGGCAGCTCCTGCCCTTTGGCCCGGCCGATCGCCTGGAGATTCTCCAGGATTGAGTAGCTCTCGGTGAACAGGATAAAGCCTTCAATGGCGGCCCGGATAAACAGGGTCAGCTCGGCCTGGCTGCATTGGTAGCCCAACGCCAGCAGGAAAAGGTAAGTCCCCAGTTTGACCAATCCGTGATAAAGCCGCCGGCTGTTGGGCCGTTCGGCCGGATTGATCCAGGCGTTGTAAAAACCGCTGGCGGTATCGGCCAGCCACAAAAAGATCACCGCGCCGTAGACGGGGCGGAAAGCGGCCCCGAACAACAGCTTCAACAGCCATAGTCCGAGTCCCGTCAGGACTTTGACCATCGGGAACTCGACAATCCGCTGCCAGATGTGGAGCAGTAATGCTTTATCGTCCATCGCGAACCCTCCCGTCCCGGGCGGGTTCACCGCGCCGGTCTTGCCGTTCGGGCCGTTCCGGCGTCACGGCGGCGGTCGGTGTCCGCCATAATTCTTGAAGTACTTGAGTCTGATAGTAAAATGCTTGCTTCATGGGTATCGCTCCTACAATCGCTTCTTCAACAGGGCTCGGTCGGCTTGGTTTCGACAACCGCTTGGCCTACCGCCCCCAGCATCACGTCGCGGCGGCGCGGGAAACGTTCGGCGACCCGCTGCCGCCAGGCGGCGAATTCTTCCGCCCCGGCCTCCCGGTCCTTCAACCGGATGAACTCGCAGACCAATTCGGCGACCGCTTCCCGCTCAGCTGGGGTGAGTTGCCGCTCGGATGCTTCCATCATGGCAATGCCACCTTTCCAATGTTTAAATCGGGAAAAACCAAAGGGCGGCAAGCTGCCGCCCCGATGGTATCTGATACTGCCTTTTAATTCCCGTAACTTACACCTCGCGCAAGGTCACTTCACCGGACCAGAGGCCGGGGGCGATATTTTTGAACGCCTGCTTCTCGACAAACCGTACGGTATATGGAGCACCGCCAGTTACCGGGTGGGTCCATTGGAACGCCAAGCTTTGACCTTTAACAGTATTACGCCAAAAGTTAATCAGCGCTTGGTAATCGGCGTCCGATAAAGCATTCCAACTGAGCACCCATTTGCCGCGCGAGCGGGTGAAGCGGGGCCGGCTGATTTGGGAACCGTCCTCAAAATCACTGGTCATCCCGACATCCTCCCACTCCTCGGTTAACGGATAGACCGGTTTGGCGATATTGGGAAAACTAATAGTTTGACTCATTTTCGCTTACCTCCCCGCATAAATGACATCGCGTACGCCGCCGACGTTGCGCGCCAAAGCGTCCAACCAGACGTCGACCACGTAACGTTGGCCGTCAAAGTGCGACTCCTGTTTGGCTGAGACCTGTTGGCCGCTGTTGTTGATCACGTTGACCGTGACCGACGGCGCGGTCGCGTCGGAGTCGGCCAAACCGCCCAACTTGTGATTGGGAATGATATTGCCTGATGTGTTCGGTACGAAGACTTCCGGACCGCGTTCACCAACGATGTAGGTGCTGCCGCCATTAACAGGACCACCTTCGGCGCGACCGAACCAACTGAAGCTATTTAAGATATTTTCGGCCAACATCTTCGATAACTGGCTGGTTATTTGGCTAGTTAATGATTGTAAGATGCTATCGGCGAAACTCTTGAAATAATCGCCAAAATTCTTCATTTTACCCGCCAGAGCGTCATTGAAGATATTGTTCAGCATATTTTCCATCGGCTGTTTAGCCCGTTCCTTCAGGTTGGACCAGACGTCTTTGGTACTACCGGTAGTGCCTGTACCATTACCGGCGCCCGTAGCCGCGTTGCCGGTTTGGGTGTTGTTATTATCATTTCCGCTAGATGCAGTAGAACCGGTTTTAGTAGTGGCATCTTCATTTAAGGCGTTTTCGAAATACTTGGTAATTGCATCGGTCAACGCTTCAAATTTGGTTGTGACATCTTTGAAGGCTTCGTTGACTGCCTCACTGAAACTAAAGTTCTCTTCAGTAGTTTCAGATTCAGCTTCATTCGTTTCAGGTTTAATATTCGAATCTGCCAAGTTTTGAACTGCTGTTGCCACATTGTTTAAAGAATCAGTCATTCCATTAAAAACACTCGCGACATTATTAATGCTATCCGCAATCAAAGAATTGTCTTTGTTAGTACTATTTCCATTACTTGCAACTCCAGATTGGCCTTTTAACTTGGCATTAACTGCATTTAATACATCTTCCATTTTCCTTTTTAAATCCGGAATTAATTTATTTTTAATATCCGGAATCATTAAAACGGAATTTTTTAATTGAAAATCAAAACTTGCTCCTTCTGCTTGCTTACTTGTTTCGGACAACTTACGTTGATTAGCTCCTGCTGGTCCTGAAAGCGTTACTACTGCATTATTCAAGTATGAGGCTTTTACGTCATATGAAGCAGTAAGCGGAACTTTAATTAGACCATCTTTAATCCCTTGATTTAAACGTTCTTCTCGATCTTTCTGCTTTTCAACTTCGGATTTTTTGGTATCTTTATCAATATTTTGAATATCCGTAACGATCTTTTGCAATGGGTTTAATTTACTTGTTTGTTGTGCAAGAATTTTTTCAAGGTCAGTACAACTTTTTTTGAGTTTGTCAGCTACACTTTTGAATTCCGCTAATGTTTTAGGCTCTTCATCCTGCTTAGTCGCAAAATCATAAATGAAGCTTGATGCTAAGCTAACCCCAACGTCCATAGCAAGGCCCGCTAAAAAACCTGCAGGAGTAAGTTTAGTAGCTTTTGCCGCCGTATTAACAATTGTAATAACATTCTTAGTTAAATTAATGTTAGTTATGTTCCCCACTCATCCATCCCCCTCCTTTCTTTGTCTGTCAAGCTCATAGCGCTCCAAAATCCGTAACTTCTGATATAATGCCGGCGTGACGTCGATCTGATTGACCGCGGCGATCTGGAAGACCGCCGGGTAGTCCAGCCCGATCAGGCAACCGAAACCGACCCGCCATTGCGTGTTGGCCAAAGACCATAAACGCCAGACGGCGCAGTTGGCGGAGTCCAGTTCGGGGCAGCGGTCGGCGCAGCCGGCGCAGTCCGTTGCGGCGGCCTGCTCCCGGTGTTGACGGCAGAGGACGCAGTATTGATTGCGACCCTCTGCCCACCAGGACCAGACCGTTAGGAGTTTTTTTCCTCAGCGCCCGACACCGTGTAGGTCAACTGATAGGTTTTGGTCGCCAGCTCCAGACAGGCCGAGTAGGGGACGGCGGCAAAATCGTGACTGGCATAGACATGATCCAGCATCCAGTCGACCATCTCGGCGTTGACCTTCATGGTCAGGTCGTTCTCGATAAACGCCGGATCTAAGCCGGCGGCGCGTAAGGCTTTGATTTCGCTCCGGGTCAGCGCCCGGGCTTTCGGTAAGGTCCCGTTCATTCTGAAAAATCCTCCTTATGATCGTTGCATTATCCAATGATAATTAGTTGTTAGTTTTTAGTTCCTGGTTCTTCGTCCTTTTTTCGTACAATCGCTCATGGCGCCCCCTCGCTGCGTCGTCGGAGAGAGGGGGATTGTACCATGTTTCGGCCGGCACCGTCGGGCCGCAGGGGGGTGAGTCGCGCCTCTTCACGGAGACTGCCTTGGCAATCCCGCTTATAAATAACTCACCTGTCCGTTCTTCAAGGTCGCCACAACAGCCGCGTTTTGGGCGTTGTTAGCGAAGAAAGCCCGGTACGGCAGATCGATCAGGATACCTTTGGAACCTTCGATGCCGGGGGAGTTCCGTTCGTAGACCACTTCCGGGAGGAGCAACTCCAGGCTGTGGGCGCCGTTGGTCAACTTAAACGACAGCGAGGACTCGGTGCCGTTCAAGGCTTTGTCGAGCAGCGTTTTGCTGTCGAAGAACGCCTTGATGTTGCCGGAGATCTTCAGCAGACCTTCGGGAAGTTCGCTGCGGCAGCCGGCGTTGCCCAAGGCGTAGTTGTCGCCTTCCAGACCGAACTCAATGTTGACGGTGGCGTTGGTGACGGTGGCGATGTTGGCCCCGCCTTCCTGGATGGTGGCTTGATAGTTGCTGAAACGGCTAAAGGCCGGACTGGTCGGAGTCGCCGCGAAAGTTGCGGTGGCCACGGTCTCCTTGGCGCCCAGGACGTCGATGTTGGCGACCAATTCGGCGTCGCCGCCCAAGGCCAGGCCGAACTTCGAGACTTTGCAGCCGTTGAAGAGCTCATAGACGCCGATATCGGTGAAGCCTTGCTCCAGCGCCAACGACGGTTGGGTTAATCCGGGTTTGAAGACGTGGGTGTACGGGTCGGCCGAACCGGTGGTGGTCGGCGCGCCAAACATCGCTTTCAACCAGTAACCGATCGCCACTTCATCGACGGGGACTACGATCGCGCCCGAGACGTCGACGTTGCCGCGCAACGGTTCCGACGGGTCGCGCCGGCCGGTGATGGTGTTGGTGTCGACCAAGTTTTGTTTCGATTTGACCTGCGCGGTATTGACCGGGAGTTTGATCCCGGCCGGGCTGGCCGGGGTTTGGCCGTAGGCGGACTCGAACGCCGCGACCAATTGAGCTTTAAAACCTTTTGCTTGCGCCATTGTTAAAATGACCTCCTAATATACGATATTTCCGCCCAGGGCGGGTACGAGGTAAATCTTCGCTTCCAAACTCCCCTCGAAACGGGGGAGGGTGAGGCTCTCCGCAGCCGGAAGTTGATACTTCACGTAAGAGAGCGGGTGTTCGGCGCTGGCTGACGCCAACTCGGCCAGGATCAGTTGACCCAGGCGGTCGCAATCGGCCAGGCCGGCCAGTTCGGTGACGGCGCCGGCGACGGTTTGCGCGGAGTTGACAATCGCCCAGCGCACCAAGACGGTGTAACGGTACTGCCGGTATTCGGTCCCTTCGGTCTTGCGGACCGGCTGGATCACGATGAACGGGCAGTCCTCGTCCTGCGGCGGCGCGGCGGCGTCAATCCCGAGGTAGATCCGGGGCGGCTTGCCAAACCGGGTCTGGCAAAAATCGTTCAGCGCCGCGCCGGCCTGCAAGCGGTCGCGCCACCGGGCCACGATATCGGAGAGTAAAATGCCTGGAATCATTGGCTTCCTTCCCTTCCGTCGCTCCCTTGCGGCGAGCGACAAACTTCAATAAAAAAAATCACAAACCGGCCCGCTGACTGCCGGCCCAAAATAATGATTGTGGGAGCCCGTTTCAGGGGCCGGTTTGAATTGTGGTAAAAAAGGCGCGGGAGCGGTCCGGTCCGCTCCCGCAAAATCAATTACTGGAGGAAATAATCATGCTACAATCAGTAAACAATTGTTAAACCAGATCGACAATCCCAAACTCGCGCCAAGTTTCATTCGGCAACGCCAACTTGACGATCTTGCGCGCCCGGCGGTAACCGTCGTACAACTTCTGCTGCGCGACCTGGCGTTCCTTGGTCTTCTCCATCAACCGGGCCTTGAGGGCCTGCTGTTCGCTATGGAGATCAATAAACTGCTGCAAATCTGCGGCGTATTCCGTGACAAACGCCGTATCGAGGCTCATCCGCGCGACCGCTTCCTTATGAGCGAGCAACCCGCTCAGCATCAGATTGCCCGCCTCCATCAGACCGGCAATGCTTTGAACTTCATCCATCCACTCACCTCCTTTCGAATTAGGGACACAAAAAAACGCCCTTCGAATGATTTGAAAGGCGTTTGGGGGAAGCATCTGACTGGATCAAAAAACCCGCGGCCACCTTCCGGCGCGCGGGTTTTCCCAACATTTCGATATTACTATTATACCTCGGAAAAGCCGCTCGCGCGTACCGAGTTTGTAACGAGTTTGTACCGGCTTACTTTCGTCCTTCCGGCAACAGCCATCCCAACACTTCGATATTACTATTATACCTCGGAAAAGCCGCTCGCGCGTACCGAGTTTGTAACCTGTTTGTACCGGCTTGCTTTCGTCCTTCCGGCAACAGCCATCCCAACACTTCGATACTACGATTATACCTCGGAAAAACCGCTCCTGCGTACCGAGTTTGTAACCTGTTTGTACCGGCTTGCCACCCCGGCGGTGTTTCCGGCAACCCAAATTCCGGAGCCGGGTACTCTAAAACATCATTCCGGTCCCCGGGAGGGGGATTGGAGAACCGGAAAACTCCCTTCCGGTCTCCGGGGGCCAAATTCAACGACCCGGGAACGCCATTCCGGTCCCTGGGAATTGTTCCCAACCGCCGGAATTGACCACCCCGGTCGTCAGGACCGGAATAGGACTACTTTAACGTCCCTGCCATCTCTTCCCGCCAATGATCGACTATGGTCGCCGGCGAATAGACGAACAGCATCACCAGATTGACATCGCCGGTGTTCTCCAGCGCATGGGGTTGGTTGGGCGGGATGTAGGTCATCGAGACCGGACCCACTTCCCGGGTCTCCGCGCCGACCGTGATCCGGCCGTGGCCTTCGATCACGGTGTAGATCTCTTCATTGGCATGATGGTGCAGCGGGACCGCACCGCCGGGATAAATAGTCACATGGCCGCTGACCATGTGTTGGGCCTTGATCTCGGTCTGCGGACCCACGACGACCCGGGTCATCCGTCCGGCCGGAAATTCGGTTCCGGCGACTTCCGTCACGTTTTTGCTCTGCATTTGGGTCCTCCTTTGTAAGTTGTCGGCGCAACGGCCAGCACTGCCGGCTCGCTTTAATTATCGGCCGGACCGCTCCGAAAGTACAGCAAAAAATGGCTCACCGCTTTACATTGGCGCCGGCTGTTCCGGCTGGAGCCGGTTGAGCCAGATTCCCAACAACAGTCCGTAGACCGAAGCGGTAATAAAATGGGAGATCGGCGTCACCCATTTGACCTCAAAGACCTGCGGCACCTTGTACAGCGTAGTGAGACTGTAAATAACAAACCAGCAACTGAGGGAGTAAAACCAGCCGCGGAAACGGTAATAGCGGCTGACCACCACTAAAGTCAGATAACTGTAAAGCACTCCTAAAAAGGTATCAAAAACCACCGTCCCAAAAAACGCAAAAGCCTTCTCGATGAACGTGTGGGGCAAGATCCCGAAGATCATCACCGACGCGTAGTTAAAATAGGGATGGGTATGAAAGTGCGCCGCATAAAGCACCAGGTCCAACAGGTCTTTGACCATTCCGGCCCCAAATCCGGCGATGATTCCGGTCATGAAGCGGTCTTTCGGATCAATTCGCATCAAAAAGACTCCTTCCCTACGTTTCCTGCATCATCCAGATGTATTGTGAGCCAACCGCGTCCAGTTCATACTCCGCGAAAAAAGCAGCCGGTTACGTTCCCCGGCTGCTTTACAGGTTAATCCTTGCTACGGCGTTTAATATTTTCCGAAATTCAACTCATTGAGATCCGGTTTGACCCGGGTTTTGGTCTTCCCCGGTTTGGCGGCGCCGTCCGGCAATCCCGGACCGGCGGCGCTGGGACCCGGCAGTTGACCGGCATTGCCTTCCATCTCGCGCAGGCGGAAGCGGGCGACCATATCCTGGAGCAACTCGGCTTGGGCGCTCATCTCCTCGCTGGAAGCGGCGCTCTGCTCGGCGGTGGCGGTATTGGTCTGGGTGACGTGGGCCACTTGCTGAATCCCTTGGTTGATCTGGGCGATCCCGCTCGCCTGTTCGTTGGAGGCGATGGCGATCTCCCCGACCAATCCGGCCGCCTTCGAGACGCTTTCGACAATGGCGTTCAAGGCGTTAGCCGTTTGATTGGCGATCTTCGTGCCGTCCGCCACTTTTTTGACCGAACCCTCGATCATCTCGGTGGTCTCTTTGGCCGCTTTGGCGCTGCGGGCCGCCAGGTTGCGGACCTCCTCGGCCACGACCGCGAAGCCTTTGCCGTGTTGACCGGCCCGGGCCGCTTCGACCGCGGCGTTCAACGCCAGGATATTGGTTTGGAACGCGATTTCGTCGATCACCTTAATGATCTTGGCGATGTTGGCCGACGATTGGTCGATCACCGTCATCGCTTCAAGCATCTTGCGCATCTGGGTGTTGCCTTCGATTGCGTTTTGCTTGGTCGCCTCGGCCAACTCATTGGCCTGATTGGCGCGGACGGCGTTTTGCTTGGTCTGGGAAGCCACCTCGCTCATGGAGGCGGTCAGTTCCTCCAAAGTGCTGGCTTGTTCGGTGGCCCCTTGAGACAAGGCCGAGCTGCCGTCGGAGACCTGCCGGGAGCCGGAAGCGACCTGACGGGCCGCTTGATGAATATCGCCAAGCACTTGATTAAAGCTGTCCAAGGTGTTGTTTACCGCTCCCTTGATCCGGGCGTATTCGCCTTCATATTCGCCGGTGACGTTTTGGACCAGGTTGCCTTGGGCCATCTCCTGCAGGACTGTCGAGGCTTCGTTCAGCGGCGCGACGATCGCGTCCATCACCCGGTTCAATCCGCCGATGATCTCCTGATATTTTCCTTCAAAACGCTCGACGTCGCCGCGCACTTCCAACTGGCCTTCGGCCGCCGCCGCCGTAATCCGGTTGGACTCGGCGATCAATCCTTCCAAAGCCTCCATCATCGCGACCAAGGCCGGCACCACCTGGTCGTTGGTTGAACGTTTGCCGACTTTCCGGAACTCTTCCAAGCGGCTGATATCGCCGTGGGAGACCCGGATAAAGGCGTCCTGCATGCTGAGCATGCGGTCCCGCACCATATTGATCTGGGTCGCGAACTGCTTGATTACTCCTTGGTACTCGCCGGTCATTGCCACGGTATAATCGTTGTACGCCATCCGGCCCAGCACCGCACCGGCTTCGACCAACGGCGCCGCCATCGCGTCCAGCGTGGCGTTGAACCCTTCGATCACCCGGCGGTACGCTCCGGTAAACCGTTCGGCGTCGCCGCGGGTGTTCAATTGGCCTTCCACGGCCGATTGGGCCAGGGTGAGGGTTTCGTTGACCAACCCTTGAATGGTCTCCATCATCTGAATATACGCTGGAATCATCTTGTCAAAGTCGCTTAACTGTCCGATCCGCCGCAACTGCTCCAGATCCTGAAAATCGCCGCCGGCAATCCGGTCGACCATGGTCTGGGACTCGATCAACCGTTGCCGCAGGTTATTGATGGCCGTCGCCATCTGGCCGTAAATCCCCAACGATTCCCCTTCCACCTGGACGGTGAAATCATAGACCGCCATCTGTTGTAAAACCAGATTGCTTTCGGTTAAGGCGTTCAACCCGTTGATACAAGCGTTGACGCTCTGTTTTAAGTTGTCAAATTCGCCGAGGTATTCCTCGGTGATCGGCTCGGGGATATCGCCCTGTCCGATCCGCTCGACATATTCGGCGGCCACGTGCAGCGGTTTGATCACCGCGTCCAAGGTGGCGTTAAAGCCGGCGATCACTTCCCGGTATTCGCCGGAGAACTTGTCCACGTCGCCCCGTTCGCTTAACCTGCCGGCCGCGGCGGCGTCGGTCAATTTTTTGGTCTCGGCGGTCAACTCCCGCAAGGTGGCGACTACCCCGATCAAGCTTTGACCCAACACATCTTCGTCGGAACGAAGTTGGACCACGACGCTGAGATCCCCGCCGGCGATCTGTTGGGCGGCGGCCGCTTGCTCCCGGCTGGAATCGACCATCGCGATGAACGCGGTTTTCAACTGGCCGATCTCATCTTTGGTATCGGCTTTGAGCTCGACATTCACCGCTCCGCGGGCCAATTGTTCGGCCGCGGAAGTCAATTCGTGCATCGGCCGCCGGATAACCCGGGCGAACCACAAGCCTAAAACCACGGCGATCAGCATCCCGGCAACCGCCAGCACCAGCATGAAGACGGTGGTGGCGCGGGCGGCCTCGCGGCTGGAATTGGAACGGCCGTCGGCCCGCATCGTGTTATATTCAAAAATGTTGCCCACCGATTGGGTGACATTGTCGGCGATCGGCCGCAGCAAGGTGATGACCATCGTCGCCGCTTCGGCCGATTTGCCCTCTTTGGACATGGCTAAAACATTTGCCGCTTCGACGCGGTATTTGGCGATGTTCTCTTCCAGACTGGCGAAACTGTTTCGTTCAAACTCCGACTTCGCCAAATTCTTATAAATCGCCATCTTTTCATCAATCGTGCCTTCCAACTCATGAATCCGGTTTTCAAACAGCTCTTTGCCCACGTCGTTCATAATATGATAGGACATGTTGATTTGGACGGACTGAAAGGCGATGGCGATCGCGTTAACCGGCGCTAACGGAACCGTATTTTCCTGGTAAATGCCTTGAGCCGCCTGGCTGACGCCATAGACGTTCAATACCCCGACCCCGCCGATCGCTCCGGCGATCAAGGCGACGGTGATAAATCCCAATAATAATTTGGCGCCGATCCGCAAGTTGCGAAACCATCTCCCGAGCGGTTTGGTCCAGCCGAACAACTTGCCCACCGGCTTGAGCCAACCGAACAATCTCCCCAGTTTTTTCAGGGGCGCCACACCCTTTCCTAACATCCGCAGCAGTTTCATTGTCATCCTCCCTGAAGTTGAAAATTACACCCTATCTTAATATTTCGCAAATTACGGTCAATTTCTGAATAGTTTTTTATGTTTTCTCAGTAAAAAATTTTAACAGTTGCAATTTTCCTAATATTTGCCATACTCCGTTTCGATGGCCAACGGTTCGGTTTTGACCGGCGCCGGGTCGGCCGGAGTTGGCGCCGCCGGGGTTTGAAACTCCGGTTTCGCGCTCATCTGCCGCAGCACCCGGATTATTTCGGGATTCAAATCCCCCAACTGGACCCCGGCGTTTTGCCGTTTGAGTTTAAAGCGGCCGACCTGTTCCTTGAGCAACTGGGCTTGGCTGGAGAGCTCCTCGCTGGCGGCGGCGCTCTCCTCCGAAGTGGCGGAGTTGGTCTGCACCACTTGCGACACCTGCATCACACCCTGGTTAATCTGGGCGATCCCGGTCGCCTGTTCATTGGAGGCGATGGCGATGTCGCCAACCAAGCCGGTCACTTTGGCAATGTCGCCGACGATCCGGTCCAAAGCCACGGCGGTCTGTTCGGCGATTCGGGTGCCGTCGGTCACGTTTTTCACCGAGTCTTCGATCATCACCGTGGTCTCCTTGGCGGCGTCGGCGGAGCGGGCCGCCAAGTTGCGGACCTCTTCGGCGACGACCGCAAACCCTTTGCCGTGTTGACCGGCGCGGGCCGCCTCGACCGCGGCGTTTAAGGCCAAAATATTGGTTTGAAAGGCGATCTCGTCGATTACCTTGATAATCTTCGAAATATTGGCGGACGACTCATTGATCTGCTCCATCGACCGGAGCATCTCCCGCATCTGTTGGTTGCCGGCGCTGGCGTTGCGGCTGACGGTCTCCGCCAACTCGCTGGCCTGGTTGGCGTTGGCCGCGTTCTGCCGGGTTTGAGCCGACATCTCCTCCAACGAAGCGGTCAGCTCCTCGATGGCGCTGGCTTGTTCGGTGGCCCCTTGCGACAGGGACATGCTGGAGGCGGAGACGTGACGGGCCCCGGCCGCCACTTGTTCGGAGGCGGTTCCGATATTGGCGATCACTTCGTTCACATTGGCGCTCATCACCTGGAAGGCTTCGGCCAACGCCCCGATCTCATCCTTGGTGGTCACGGCGATCGCCACATCCAGATCGCCGCCGGCGATCTGCTTGGCGCTCGCCACCAAACCGTGGACCGGCCGACTGATCAGCCGGGCAATCCACACGCCGAGCCCCAACGCCAAACCCACCCCAATCAGGATAAAGGCGATCATGGTCCGTTCGGCGGCCCGGGCTGTCGCGCGATTGGAAGCGGCTTTGGCCTTCGCCAGCTCGATCTTCATCTGACTCAATTTTCCCAGCGAATCCTCGATGGCCTGAGCTTGCGCTCCGGCCCCCCGGATTAACGCCAATGCTTGTACGTCCTGATCCGCCCCGGCCAAACTGATAACCTGATCCCGGGTGGGCTGGAAGCGCGCCACCGCCGCCCGGTAAACCGCGATCTCCTTCCGGCCGCGTTCAGTGCGAAGGGTCTGTTCAAAACGGCCAATATCGGCCGCCATAGACTGATCCAGCTGTTTCAAGTTGTCCAGATATTTTTGCGAATTGGCGCGATTGTCCAAGATAATATCCCGCAGGTTCACCCGGACCTGTTGATAGGCCACCCGGGCGTCGGCGATATTGACCAGGGGTTCGGTGTTTAACTCGTACATTTCGGTGTCGGCTTTTTCAATCGTCCGGATGCTGATGATTCCCGTCAGTCCCACCACGCCGGCGATCAAGGCCACCACTACAAAAGCCATGACCAACTTGACGCCGATTTTCAAATTAATAAACCAGTTCATTTCCTGATTCCTCCTTGATTGATACCGATTTGGGTGACGCCCGGTCGCTGCGCCGGGATGCTTTGGGGTTGGTGATTTGGTTTGGTAAAGCGTCGCATCAATAGTCACTCCTTTTGTCTTCCGAATCCGTTCGTTAGACCATGGCCTCCCGCCTGGCCTGAATCAATCCGGCAATATCCAAGATCAGGCTGATACTGCCGTCACCCAAAATGGTACAACCCGCCAACCCTCCGATCTGTTTATGAAGTTTGATATAGTTTGGCAAAGCTTTGACCACGACCGGTTGTTCGCCCAGAAGCTCGTCGGCGAAAAAACCGATGGTTCCCGCTTCGTTCTCCACAATAATCACGATTCCCTTGGCGATCTCCGTCTGCGCTCCGGCAATCCGGTAGTGGCGGTGCAAACGCAGCACCGGATAACATTGGCCGCGCACCATGATCAGCTCGTTGCCGTCGGGGTCGGTGAGCACATCGCCGCTTTTGGGCCGGAACGACTGACGGATCGTCATCGTCGGAATGGTATAACGGGCCGCGCCCACCCGGACATTCATCCCGCCGATAATGGCCAGGGTCAAGGGGATCTTTAACGTGACCGCCGTCCCTTGGCCCGCGACGCTTTCCACCTGAACGACGCCGCCGATGGCGTTGATATTCCGGGTGACCACGTCCATGCCGACGCCCCGTCCGCTATACTCGCTGACCGCTTCCTTGGTTGAAAAACCCGGCAGGAAGATCAGATTGAAAATATCCCGTTCCGACAACACCGCCTCCGGCCCGACCAAACCTTTGACTTGGGCTTTCGCCAGGATTTGGGCGGCATCCAACCCTTTGCCGTCGTCCCGGACAATGATATACACCTCGCCTCCGACCGTCTTCGCTTCCAGCGTAATGGTACCGCGCTCGGGTTTCCCGGCCGCCAACCGCTGCGCCGGCGGTTCGATTCCGTGGTCCAACGCATTGCGGACCAAATGCATCAACGGATCGGAGATATGGTCGATCACTTTCTTGTCGACTTCGGTTTCGGAACCGCTAATCACCAGCTGGACTTGTTTGTCAAGTTTCCGCGACATATCCCGGATCACCCGGTTCATCTTCTGAAAGGTGGGCTCCAACGCCATCATCCGCAAAGCCATCACCGCATCCTGCAATTCCTCGCTGATCTTATGCAACTGCCGGGCGGACTTTCGGAAGACGTTTAACTTCAGACCCTTCAGATCCGGACTTTGGGCCACCATCGACTCGGCGACCACCAACTCGCCCACCAGATCCAGCAACTTATCGAGTTTGCCGATGGTGACATTGACGATATCCGACTGCAACGTCGCTTGGGGAGCGGCCGCTGGCCGCTCGGGCAGACAGGGCGCTTTGACCGGCTCTTGGGGCGGGCAGGTCGGCCCGGCGGGTTTGGGAAAGGTGGTGGCGTCCACCAAACGTTCCAGCTGGATTCCCTTGAGCAACACCGCGGCATTGGCGAGAATCTCCTTCAGCTCGGCCGCGTCCTGATCGGCTTGGAAAAAAAGCTGCAGACCGTGCTCCCGGATGGCTTTGATCCCTTCCGGATCATCCAGGAAAACTGCGGGCAGATGATAGACCTCTGGGGTCAAACCCTGCAAAGTGTGAATAACGGTGAAGGCGCGGACATCCTCCAGCTCGCAATCTTCGCTGAAATGCAGCACCGCTCGGTAACAATATTGGTATTGGGATTGGTTTTTTTGGGATTTCTCCTGGGGGATATAATACTGGGACGGCGGGGTCGCCGGGGAAGGGACCGCCGCGCTGGTTTTCGTGGCGACTTGGGGATTGTTCGCTTTTAACGTTGCTAAGAACGCCCGGTTCTGCCCGATGAGTTTGGTGGCGTCGCCCGAAGCGTTGTTGCCCTGTTGGAGTTTGACCAGTTCGCCTTTGATAAAGTCAATGCCGGCCAATAGCAGGTCGCAGAGGGACACTTGGTCAATGACCGGATCGGAGACTTCGCGCAGCCAATAAAAGATGTCCTCCATCGCGTGGGCCAATGCGGAGATCTGGTCAAACAGCATCATCGCCGCCGAACCTTTGATGGTATGCATGACGCGAAAGATTTCATGAATGGCTTCCGGCCGGTAGCAACCGGCGGCTTCCTGCTGCAGCACGGACTGTTCCAACTGCTCGATCAGTTGCGCCGACTCGACCAGGAACAGTTCCAACATGGGCTCGTTCCCTTGAGATATCGTCAAAACAATCACCTTCCCTGGTGTACGTTTTTGGTAACGGAACGCTTTTAGAAATCCTTTTCTAATTTACCCGCAGTAACTTTGTTTCTTGTTCAATTTTGTAAGTAAATACTCACTCACGCATTCTTATTGTAATGATTGCACTAATTTTTGTCAATTCACTGATATTAAAGAAAAAACGATTTACTTTACTAAAATTGTGGGTAAAAGGCAGATAAAACCTGATTTTATAAGAGTTTCTGAGGTTTATAATTAATATTCGGTAAATTTATTTTTTATTCTTCGTAGGGCTCTATCGCTGTTTTTTACCAAAAGTCGGTCCCGGTTTCGCAATCGCAAAACCGGGACCGTTTGGGGGATTAATATTTGCCGAAACTTGGGTCATCCAGCAATCTCCGGCTCCGTTCCGGGACTTCCGGAACCGCCGCCGTCGGAATAACCGCCGGAGGGACCACGCCTTCGTCGACCGTTCCTTTTAAACGGAAACGGCCGACCAAACCCCGCAAAACCTCGGCTTGACTGCTCAACTCCTGACTGGAGGCGGCGCTCTCCTCGGCGGTGGCGGTGGTGGTCTGCGTCACTTGCGATACTTGAGTGATGCCCTGATTGACCTGGGCGATCGCGGTCGCCTGTTCATTAGAGGCCCCCGCAATCTCCCCCACCAGATTGGCGGCCTGTTTGATGTCGTCGACAATCGTGCTCAACGCGGCAGCGGTTTCGTTAGCGATCTTGGCGCCGTCGCCGACCTTCTTCAAGGAGCTTTCAATCAGCGCAGTGGTTTCTTGGGCGGCTTGGGCGCTCCGGGCGGCCAGATTTCGGACTTCCTCCGCCACCACCGCGAAACCCTTGCCGTATTGTCCGGCCCGGGCCGCCTCAATCGCGGCGTTCAGGGCTAAAATATTGGTTTGGAAGGCGATCTCGTCGATCACCTTAATGATCTTGGCGATCCCCGAAGCCGACCGATCGATCTCCGTCATAGCCCCCAGCATCTCTTGCATCTGTTCGTTGCCGAGCAGCGCATTGGTCCGGGTCATCTCTGAGAGCTCGTTGGCCTGATTGGCCCGGGTGGCGTTCTCCCGGGTCTGGGCGGCCACTTCCATCATCGACGCGGTCAGCTCCTCTAAAGTCGCGGCCTGTTCGGTGGCGCCTTGGGAGAGGTTCTGGCTGCCGTCGGAGACTTGGCGGGAGGCGGACGCCACCTGCCCGGCGGCCCGGTGAATATCGCTCAAAACCTGATTAAAGCTATCCAGCGTATGATTGAGCGCCGCTTTGATCCGGGCGTATTGTCCCTGATAGTCGCCGCGCATCGCCCGCTCCAGGTTGCCCTGGGCCATCTTCTGCAGGACGGTTGCCGCTTCGGTCAACGGAGCGTCAATCGTGGCCATCACGTTGTTTAAACCGGTGATGATGACCTGATATTCCCCTTCAAAAAGTCCGGCGTCGCCGCGGACGGTCAATTCGCCGCGGGTTGCCGCCGTCGATAGCCGCTCCGTCTCATTGATCAGGTTTTGAATCGCTTCCATCATTCCGATCGCAGCCGGCAATAACCGGTCGTTCTCCGACCATTGGCCGATGGCTTTGAACTCCTCCAACCGGCTGATATCGCCTTTGGCGATCCGGACGAAGATATCCTGGACGTTTACGAGCCGGGTTCGGACCAGGTTGATCTGTTCGGCGAAACGTTTCAGGACGCCTTGATATTGGCCGGTCATCTCCAGCGTATAATCGTTATACGCCAGCCGCCCCAAGACGGCTTCCGCCTCGGCGATCGGGGCCACTACCGCGTCCAGCGTGGCGTTGAACCCGGCGACCACCATCCGGTATTCGCCGGTAAAACGGTCGACCTCGCCCCGGGAATCCAAGTCGCCCTCAACCGCCGCCTGGGAGAGGCGCAACGTCTCATGAACCAAACCCTGGACATTGCTCATCATCAAAATCAAGGCGGTGGTGATCTGGTCTTCGCTGCAGCGTTGGCCGCCGCGCTCCAAATTCGCCAACCCGCAAAAATCCCCGTCGGCCGTCTGGTTGATTACTTGCTGGATATTAAGCAGGTTATGCCGCACCGCGTTAATGGCGGCGGTGATCTCGCCGTAGACCCCGACATACTCGCCGGCGACGCCTTCGGTCAGGTTATTGAGGGCGATCTGTTGCAGGATCCGGTTGCTCGCGGCCAAAGCGCCCAAACCTTCGATGCAGGCGTTGATACTCTCTTTCAATTCGCCGAAATCGCCTTGATACTCATCGAAAATCGGAGCGGGAATGTCACCCCGGCCAATCCGCGCCACGTATTCGGCGGCGACATGTAACGGTTTGACCACCGCGTCCAGCGTCGCGTTGACTCCTTCGATCAATTCGCGGTATTCACCGGTAAATTTGCTGCTGTCGCTGCGGACGCTCAGTTGACCGGCGGCGGCGGCGGTGGTTAATTTCCGGGTCTCATGGGTCAGTTCCCCCAGCGTGGTGATGACTCCGCTAAGACTTTGGGCCAAAACGTCCCGTTCCGACCGGATCTGCACCGCCACACCTAGGTTGCCGGCGGCAATCTGTTGGGCGGCAATCGCCTGCTCGCGGCTGGACTCGACCATTTTCAGAAAGGCCGCTTGCAACTGACCGATCTCATCCTGAGTCGGCGTCTCGAAAGGAATGTCCAGATCACCTTCGGCCAAACGGTCCGCCGCCGCCGTCAATTGCTGCATCGGCCGGCGAATGGCCCGAGTCAAAATCAGGCCCAACCCCATTGCGGCCAGCATTCCCACCACCACCAAGCCGATCAGGTAAATCGTGGTGGATTCGGTCGCCTTGGCGCTGGCTTTGGAACGAATCTGGGCCTGAACCGCATTGTATTGAAAAATATTGGCCACCGTCTGGGTGACATCCTCGGCGAACGGCTGTAAAGTGCTGAGCATCAATTCCGTCGCCGTGGTGGTCTGGTTCTGCCGTGAAGCTTCCAAAACCGTCACTTCGGCCTGGCGGTACTTGCCCAGGACCTCCCGCAAGGTCTTCAAGCTGCCTTGTTCAAAATTGGAGATTCGGCTCTTTTCCAGCTCCAGCATGGCGCTGTCGATGGTGGCCTCAAGATCGTGAATCTTATACTCATATAAATCTTTCCCGGTAGTGTTGATGATATGGTAGGCGATGTTCACCCGGATCGATTGAAAAGCCACGGCGATTTTGTCGATCGGCCCCAAGGGCAACATGTTCTCTTCGTAAATCGCTTGGGCGTTCCGGTTGACCGTTCCGACATTCCAGATTCCGATCACTCCGATCAATCCGGCGAGGCAAGCCACCGTGACAAAACCCAATCGCAATTTAACCCCGATCTTGCGGTTTCCTAACCACCGTTGGAACGGTCTCCCCCAGGCGGGCAACTGCGGCCGGAACCGTTTGAATCCCCCTAAAACCTTCCGCATTCGTCATTCCTCCTTCAAGTCTGACAATCATGCTGTCGTTTGTTTCAGTGTTCTTGTTAGGACATTGAGAGTTTAATGTGAGTATTCTTTCGTAAAAAGCCGGTTTGGTCCCGGTTCCCCCTGTCCGGTTCGTTAACGGCGTCTTTTGCTTACGTTAAAATAACAGTAAACTCACATGCTTACTATATTTTCGCGTTTTCCTCACTTATCCTGAAGTGCTTTATGTCGGATTGCTGTAAAATTTTTGTTACATTTGCCGTAACAATCCCGACCCGCTCCCGGAAATCGAGTAGGAGGTAGGTGAAATTCACCTACCGACCTCTCACACCACCGTACGTACCGTTCGGTATACGGCGGTTCTTTAGTTTACGCGTACTTGTCGATAGTACTCAGCGAAGAATACGTATCC
>JAEZFP010000036.1 GCA_023417475.1 Bacillota bacterium
TCAGACAACATTCCTTCAAGTATCCCCTAACCGTTGATGAAAACACTCCCAAACCTCCCTCGATGCATCCATGTGCGCTTTCGCCCTCCCTGGCCGCTCCGCCTGGCTACCGGGTTGGGGCTTGCGATGTCCCCTTCGCGGGGCGACCGCTGTGATTCAATCCGGGAATCAAAGCGGCGCGGTTCCCTCCGTGGAACCGTTTTGGGTGGACTAGTTCAGTTTTGTGTTGCCCGAAAAGGCAATTCATTTACGACGATTGACAGTATCTAGCGATTTATC
The DNA here is from genome assembly GCA_023417475.1 of Bacillota bacterium. GTDB lineage: Bacteria > Bacillota > UBA4882 > UBA8346 > UBA8346 > JAEYPR01. The sequence continues at coordinate 280 of JAEZFP010000036.1, forward strand.
TATAATTTAATCGTTGCTATCTGGTACCGATAGGGTCCAAAAGGAAGGATTCTCCCATGCCAACTGCCTTAGTTACCGGGGCCTCGCGGGGAATCGGCAAAGCCATTGCCGAATTGCTCGCGGCTTCAGGTTATCAAGTGTTGATCAATTACCGTTCATCCCAAGCCGCAGCCGAAACTTTGCTGCGCTCGATCCGGGAAACCCAAGGCGAAGCGCTGCTTTACCGGGCCGATGTGGCGAACCGGGCGGAAGTTCAGGCCATGTTCGACTATTGTGTCGCCCAGTTTGGCGGGTTGGATCTGTTGGTCAACAATGCCGGGATCGCCAAGTCCAATCTCTGCTGCGATATCGATGAAGCAGAATGGGATGAAATGATCGACGTGAATTTAAAAAGCGCCTTCCTCTGTTCGCAAAACGCGCTCCGCTTCATGACGCCGCAAAAACGGGGCAAAATCATTAACATCAGTTCAATCTGGGGGATTACCGGGGCAGCGTGCGAAGTTCATTATTCGGCGGCCAAAGCCGGTCTGATCGGTCTGACCAAAGCGTTGGCCAAAGAACTGGGACCGTCCAACATTCAAGTCAATTGCCTTGCGCCGGGGGTTATTGCCACCGATATGCTCGCTCCGTACAGCAGTGCCGAAATTGCCGAACTGACCGAGCAAACCCCTTTGCAGCGGTTAGGCGCGCCGCGCGATATTGCGCAATGCGTTCTGTTTTTAGCGTCGGACGCCGCCAATTTCATTACCGGCCAAGTGATCAGCCCCAATGGCGGCTTCGTGATTTAACGTGGGGTGTAATTGATTCTAAATCTTAGGGAGGAACCCATGGGTTCGGAGTTACAACGTTTCGGGGTATCCATCGACAGTCAGTTGCTGACTGAATTTGATCGGCTTATTGAGGCGAAAGGTTATACCAACCGTTCGGAAGCGATCCGCGATCTGATCCGGGACTTTCTGGTGGAGGAAGACTGGCGTGATGAAGCCGGAAACGCGGTGGGAACCATTACGATGGTCTATAATCACCATCTGCGGGAAATGTCCGACAAGCTGAACGATATTCAGCACCAGTATCATCAACAAATCACTTCCGTCTTGCATGTCCACCTCGACGCCCACAACTGTCTGGAAGTGTTGGTGGTGAAAGGCGACAAGTCCGTGATTCAAATGATCGCCGGCCGCTTAAGCAGCACCAAAGGGGTCAAACATTGCAAACTGGTGACGACGACGACCGGTGAAAATTTATAAATCGGGTCGGTTACAGACCGGGCACCCTTGCATTCGCAACGGTTTTTCGAGATGGCCTTGGGCCATAATCCGCTCATCGCTGAAGATCGCGCGGGTTGGGCCGTCGGCAATGATCGCGCCTTGACTTAAAACAATCGTCCGTTCACATAAGTCCAAAACCAAATCCAAATCATGGCTGGCAATAATTTTGGTGTGTTTAAAACCCGCCAGCAAGTTGATCAAACGGCGCCGGGCCAAGGGATCCAACGCCGCGCTTGGTTCATCCATGATCAAGATGTCCGGAGCCATTGCCAGCACCGCCGCAATGGCAACCGCGCGTTTTTCGCCCCCGGAAAGCTTATAGGGCGGCCGTTCTTTAAGATGCGCCGCGCCGACCGTCGCCAACGACCGTTCCACGCGCTCCTCCACCTCGGCCCGGGGCAATCCCAGATTAAGCGGTCCGAAAGCCACATCGTCAAAGACCGTGGGCATGAATAACTGATCATCGGGATTTTGAAAGATCATCCCCACACTCCGGCGAAGCTGCGTTAGCGTTTGCCGGGTGACCGGAAAATCGCCCACCCGGACCGTTCCCGTCTTTGGCGTCAAAATACCCGGGAAATGGAGCAACAATGTCGACTTGCCCGCGCCGTTCGCGCCGACAATCCCGACCGATTCGCCGTGGGTAATCCGGAAGGATAACCCGCGCAGCGCTTGATGTCCGTCGGGATACTCGTAAAACAAGTTGTTAACCTCAACCAAATGATGACTCATCGTCCTACCCCCGTCAAAATTGAACCGAGCAACCCCGGAATATTAACCCATCGCGCCACAATCAAAAAAACAAACCATCCCGCTAGATAGAGTCCCTCACGATAACCCCAACGGTATGTCCGCAACAATTCAAATTTCCCGTTGAAACCCCGGCAGAGCATCGCGTGGTGAATCCGTTCCGCCCGCTCCAACGTGCGCATCAACAATTGCCCGGCCAACGATCCCCAAGCCTTCCAAACGACGCCGCGGTGGTTCACGGAACGGATGGCGTAAGCCTGCGACACCCGGGCGATCTCATCCATTAAAACATCAATATAACGGTACATAAAAAGCAGCTGGGTCACAAAAATCGGGGGAATCTTCAACGCCAGCAATACGGCCCCGATATCGTTCAATCCGGTGGTCGCGATCAATAGCAGCGCCGCCATTACCGTTAACCCAAACTTACCTAGGATCACCAGCAACGAAATCCACCCGCGTCCGATGACGACCAAGCCAAACAAACGCCACGGTTCGGTGTCGAAGATGGGGTTGAAAATCGCAACGAAAAAGACGAACGGGGCGGCAAACCATAACTTTTTCAACAGATAACCGGCCGGCAGATCCGCCAAAACGATTAAAACGATCGGATAGCCGATTAACGGGATCATGCCAACCAGATCATACTTGGGAAACGACACCACCACCACCAGGAAAACCAACGTAACCAAAATTTTCGTCAACGGATGCAAGCGATGTACGCAACTTTTTTGGGTTGCGAGCTCCTCCAGCAAGCGCAGACTGGTTCCGGCGGATTGAATATTGTTCATGATACACTCCAAAAAAATTTCAAAGCATTTCGGATGAAGACGGTATTCTAATTGTCGGCGATCCGGCGTAAAAAAGCAAGCGAAGGATGGCATCCTTCGCTATCGAAACGATTGTGCTTCCCTTATGCTTCCGGGAAATTCGCTCGTTATTGATATTGTTTTAAATTTGGCTCAATTGCGCGCTTTTAAAACCCGCAAACCCAATCCGATCAAACCGGCCAACGCCAGGGTGAGCGCCGCGCCGACCAGTCCCGATAATGAAGTTCCGCTATCTACGGCGGGCCAAGCTTCCGCTTTTTCAGTTTCCGGCATGGCGGCAGGGTTCGCTTTGAAGCCGTAATCGGGCAATAACGCGGTTTTTTCTTGGATTTTCGCCAATGATTGATGCAATTTTTCCGCAGAGCTGATCGCTTCTTTTCCGGAAGCCCGGAATATCGACCATTCCAAGCCATCCGGATGGGCGGAGGCGAACCACGATAAAACGCCTCCCGTCAAAACAGTTACAATGGCCAATCCGACCAAAACCTTTTTAATCGAAATTGCTCCCAACGGTTTGGCGGCCGCGGCGGTTTCCAGGATTTCGGGACGGGCTTTCCAAACGAACGCGATGACGGCGGCCGTGATCAACCCTTCAACAATTCCGATTCCCAAATGAATCGGTTGCATCAATAAGACAAATGTCGTAAAGGGTAAATCGGTGACGCCGGAACTTACCGTCTCCAAAACCACACTGAACGCACCCAACTGCAACCCGACCACTACCGCAAGCAACGCTCCCCAAATGAGCCGTTTGGACGACGGATTGGGCCCGGTTATCCTGCGGTAAATCAACGGATAGGTAATAAAGCAAGTATAAAAGCCCATGTTAAATATGTTGCAACCCAACGCCAGCAGCCCTCCGTCGGCAAAAAACAACGCTTGTACGGTCAAAATCGAAGCCATGGTTAAAAATCCGGCATACGGTCCCAGTAATATCGCTAAAATCAAACCGCCGCCAAGATGACCGCTGGAACCGGTCCCGGGAATCGCGAAATTGATCATCTGCGCCGCAAAGACAAACGCTCCCAATACGCCCATCAACGGAATTTTCTTCTCATCCAGCTCGGCTTGGACTTTTTTTGCCGAATACGCGGCCAAGCCTGCCGTAACCGCCCACATCGTCCCGCCAACCGCCGGAGAAATAAGGGCATCCGCCATATGCATTTCTGCGTCATCCTCTCATTGTGTTACCTCTTTTAAAAAAGTAACACCAAATTCTACAAAAGTCAATGGTCTTCATTATGAAATATTGATTTTGTTTCGCCAATATTTGCGGGTCGGTTGCCGCGATAATCTGTGTAACAAAATTGAATTTAATGGCATCAGACCAAATTTCGAATAACTTTTTCAGCCTCTTTCCATGAAAACCACTATAAACTAATTGAAAGCTGCCGATATATATAAGTAATACAATAATTCATTCCGCCGCAAAGCTGCCTATGAATAAAGGAGTATTCACAGTGCTTTATTTGATTGGAATGTTCTGCGCAGGGATCTTTGTGATCGTTTGCGCGTTATTAAACCAGTTAAGCGCCATGGATAAACGGCAAGAACAGGTTTATAATTTGATGAAAAGTTTAGGAATCCGGGTTGTCCGTCTCGAAGGCAAAAAACTTGAAGAGCCGGGGCTTTTTATCCATGAGGACTTAGCGCGGAAGCTCGGCGAGATTTATCTTTCGTTGCTTTCCGAAGAACACCGGGATCAGATCTACCAAAGTTATCAAGAGAGCGAACTTCCCGACATTCCTTTTTGGAAATACCTGCTTTACAACTATCCCCTCAACATTGCCATGATCCCCGACATGGAGACCAATCTTGAACATACCTTCGAACAATACCGGCAGTTTCAATCCAATTATCAAATGATGTCACAGTGCGTAAACTCGGTTAATGACGGCGGCATTCCCTTGACTAACACCGACTTGGAAGTTTTAAACCAGACAACCCCGGTCGTCGCTTCGGAAACGGCTCCGGAAAACGCCGGCCACGCCGTCGAAGCCGATCTCGCCAATAAAGAAAAAATCCTAGCCGAAATGTTGCAGACACAATATGTCAATCCCGCTTGACAGCTTCGGGACAATCGACTCCTAAAATAAACGGTCGCCGGCAATCAGCGACCGTTTTCCTTCCGATATCAAGCCTTTGATTCACCCCAACCAACGCTCCAGTTTCCGTTCGATTGCCCGCTTTGGCAGCGCTCCGACAAATTCGTCAACCACTTCGCCGTCTTTAAAGATTAACATCGTCGGAATCGACATCACCCCGTAATTCGATGCCAGTTCCGGGTTTTCGTCAATATTAACTTTTGCCACGCGCAAGCGGGCGGCTTGTTCCTTGGCGATTTGCTCAAGAATCGGGCTGACCATCCGGCAGGGCCCGCACCAAGGCGCCCAAAAATCAACCAATGTTACGCCTGTGGTGTTGATAATCTCGCTCGTAAAGGTATTTACAGTTACGTCCAACATCTGTCACACCTCGTTTAACCGACTTTCTTCTTACTGCTATTCACATTCTACAAATGACTCTCCTTGGATCGCGACAATTTTCAGACGAAATTCATCGACGATCTGCAGCAAATATTGCCGTTCCACCGAGTAATACGTCCAATAACCCCGTTTTTCCCCTTTCACCAAACCCGCCCGGCGTAAAATCTGCAAATGTTGTGAGATCGCCGCCTCGGACAGGTTGACCTGCCGGGCGATGGCCTTCACGCAATAGGCCTTCTCCAAAAGCAAGGCGATAATCTCAAATCTGGTTTCATCGGCTATCACCTTTAAAATCGTTTGATATTCGCCCAGCGCCGACACCCCCCGCCGACTCCGTTTAGTCCTTGCTTAACTAAATCTAAGCCCGCTTAATTGGTTCTGTCATATCGTATGAAGCATTCGCCATAAAAGTGCATAAAGGCCGTCCGGTTTCCGGCGGCCTTTGGAACAATTTCCCTTCGTTTAGAGGCGGTTTTTGGTCTTCGACTCCAAGTACTTGTTGATCAACGGGCCGGTAAGCTTGCGGCAATACGTCCAACAATATCAATGATCCCAGGCGCTTCCCCCGATAACGATCTGCCATTTTATCCTTTATATTGAAATTCCCCCGAACCAACCCAAACTTCTGTTTGTTATGCAATATTTTCTATTTTTTGGATGAAATTCGCACGCCACGGCCGATTCGTCATCTTTCGCCAAACGCCTAATACGAAAAGTCATTCCGGTAGAAAATACTAAAACCCTATTTCCCCTTAATACCGTTGCAACATATCCTAATATTAACTTCCGTGGGTTGGACGCTCCGAAGGTTCGCTAAGGAGGTGAAAGCTATGGGAGGATTTGACGGAGTCGGTTGCTGGTGGTGGATCTGGATTATCGTTATTATTGTTATCTTCTGTTGGTTATTGGGCGGCCGGGAACGACGCTGTTGCTAGAATAATTTCCGAATTCACTAACCGCGCCAGATAACATTTATGCTAATACGAATCCATTTGTGCAGGAATCTTAGGAGTTAGCGCGAAGGCTTCTTTTTGGAGAAGCCTTCGTTTTTTGGTTAATCCGTTGTAATCGGCCCGCCTTGTGGCCCTGTTTTCTGGTTGTTGGCGGCGTAGCCCTATTTGCGGCGCTGCTGGCTGAAAACAGCGTGGTCCGGGCCTTACTTGGCATTACCGGCTTTACGTTGTTCTGGAGTATCATCGAACTTTTCCACCAGCGCGAACGGGTTAAAAAGGGCTGGTATCCGGAGAATCCCCAACGAAAAAAGATCTTTGAGCGGAGGAAACGATGGATTTCTTGAAAAAACTGCTGTTGGCAGTCGGATTGTTAACTATTCTTTGGACTACTCCCGTCATGGCGGAGCAGCTTACCATCGTCACCCCGTATTGGGGCATGGAGGAGAATACCTACCAAAACGATGCGTACGGCTTGAAGCTAAAAGATACCCAAGCGACCATGGGGCTTTATCTGCAATCAATCGATACCGATCGTTATCAGTGGAACCTTTTTCTCTACCGGACTTCCGATATTAATCACAGCGATTTGACAGGGGCCAATTTTATTTACGATTATTATTTCGCCGCGGACGCCAAGGGTAAAAACGCCGTCGGAGTCGGGGTGAACTATTTACAGCTGGACCTCTCGGGCAAAAATCTGCCGCTAACCGGCTCACCGATGCCGATGCCCTTGCCCGGATTTGATCTGGATCTGGATGTCGCCAGTCTCTATTTGCGGGCCGGACGGTATTTCAATTACGACTCCGGGTCGTTTCAGGGCACCGTCTTCCCGTGGGCCGGCGGGCAACTGGACCATCAGACCGGCGCCGGTTTGGCCGACTACCCCGGTCCAGGCTTCGCCGCGTTCAAAATTATCGACGACCAATCCTCCTGGATTGCCGGATTGAACTTCAAAGCCACCTACCGCCATTTCCTGCAGCTGGACGCCAAACATACCGTCACCTATAATCATGACGGCTACTACAACAAAGATACCGCTATGGTCAACTTGTTCTTTAACCAACGGTGGGGTCTATCGTACCGCTACAATTATCAGGAGACCAGCGTCGGGAAAGACCGGTATCATCTGTTCGGGATCGCGATGGTGTTTTAAGCGAAAGCTTCGTAACCCCGGGCGAATGAACGCCACAGCCGCATACCCTCCAAGTGTAAAATTCCATCCGGCTGGATTTGTAAATAAGTCGGCTTGCTTGTCAGGGCGTCTGCAGGGAACCGTCGCGCAACCGGGTTTGCGTCCAGGTTGTCACCGTATTTTCGCAGGGATATTTCGCAGCTTCTTTTTCATCGATTTCCACGCCGAAGCCCGGACGGTCGCTGGCATATACAAAGCCGTCGTCGCCATAAACGGGCATGCCCGGGAAAACTTCCATTAATGCGCCGCGGCGCCCCTTCAACTGTTGAATGACAAAATTCGGAGGTTCGATTCCGCTCCACTCTTGGAGACCGAGATTGGCGGCCGTCAGATCAAGATGGATATTGGCGGCATGGGCGACCGGACTCATATCGCCGGGACCATGCCAACAAATCCGTACCCCGTATTGTTCGCAAAACTGCTGCAGCTTATAGGCCGGCGTAAGCCCGCCGACCTGGCTGAGGTGAACGCGCATATAGTCAATCAACCGGTTTTGCACCAAATACCGGTATTCGGCGGGATTATTAAACAGCTCCCCTTGCGCCAAAGGAGTCACGCTGGTCTGGCGGATATTTCTCAGCCATTCGCCTTGTTCCAGCGGGACGACATCTTCCATAAAAAATAACCGATAGGGTTCCATTTCTTTCACAAAACGGACTGCCTCCGTCGGATGGATCCGTTCATGGACATCATGCAATAGGTCGATATCAAAACCGATTTTGGCGCGAAGACCGTCAAACAGCTTCAACGTATCGCGCATATAGGTCTTACTGTCGAGATAAACGCCTTGGGACGCTCCGCGCGCCGCCCACTCCGGGGCGTCGCCGTAGCCGCCGCCGCCGTAACCGCCGCATTGGCAACGAATATGACGGATACCGATACTGCGGTACTTTTCAATATTTTCACAAATTTCATTTAGATCCCGGCCGTCGGCATGGCGGTATACCGGAACGCCTTCCCGCATTTTGCCGCCAAACAAATCATATACCGGCATCTGCGCCATTTTCCCTTTGATGTCCCAGAGCGCCATATCAATCCCGGAAATAGCGTTATTGGAGATGGGTCCGCAGCGCCAATAAGCGTTTTGATGCATCAATTGCCAAAGCTCTCCAATCCGGGTGACGTCCCGGCCAAGCACCAACGGGCGTAAATACTCCTCGACCAAATGTTTGACCGTCAGATGCCGATAGGCAAACGTTGCGCAACCCAACCCGTACAAACCCGGTTCCGTAGTAATTACTTTCACGACGACCAGATTGATGCCTTCCGGGGCGGTTAAAATGACTTCTACATCTTGAATTTGCGGATTCATGACTGACCTCCCGTCGCTTTTTGCAGCAGGCGTTTTCGCCTCAAATCAAATCGTTACTTAACCAGATATCCGCCGTCGACCGGGATGGTGGCGCCGTTTAAGTAGTCGGAAGCGCTTGAAGCCAAAAACAGGACCGGCCCTTTCATGTCCGCCGGAGTACCCCAACGCCCGGCGGGAATCCGCTCGGAGCATTGATCCTTCCGTTCCTGACTCATGTTGGCGCACATTTCCGTATCCATATAGCCGGGACATAACGCGTTAATGTTGATCTTCCGGCCCGCGCAATCCACGGCAAGACTTTTGGTCAGTTGAGACACCGCGCCTTTCGAGGCGGTATAGGCCGGAACCGTCGTCCCGCCGAACCAGGTGACCATCGAGCCGACAGTGATGATTTTGCCGCCGCCCGGTTGTTTCAACATCACGTTAAGCGCTTTTTGAATCATGATAAAGACATGATTCAAATTAATATTGAGCACCAAATCCCACTCGTCCAAAGGAAATTCTTCCGGCAAGTGCCGCCGTTGAATGCCGGCGGCGGGAATCAACACGTCGAGTTTTCCTTCCAACAACGCCATTGATTCCGCGAAGATCCGGTCAATGTCGGAGCGATTGGCCAGATTGCCGGCCACGGCGTAAGCCTGGTAGCCCAGGGCCGTGTATTCGGCGCAAACCCTTTCCAATTTTTCCTTCTGCACATCAACGAGCACAACCCGACAGCCGTTCTCCAGCAACGCTTCAGCCATACCCCGCGATAAGCCTTGCGCACCCCCGGTAACGATACAATGTTTACCGGCAACATCAAACATTTGATTCGCAGCCATTGTAAGCTCTCCTTCCGATTATTACGCATTCGTGAAAAAGACCGCCGTTTTTTGGCGATTTGTTTGGCGGTTAGTCAAACAAGATTACGGTTTTCTTTACAGCGGGATCCGGATGAATCATATTGACAAAAACCCTGTCAATCTCACTAAACTTAATGAAGGTGGTCGCTAAACCTTCCAAGCGATATTTGCCGTCAGCCATGTTTTGAGCGGTTGGCGCAAACTGGTATGCGCTCATGCGGCTGCCGATAATCGTTAACTCCCGCTTGTTAATATCGGCCTGACTGATATTTTCCGGTTTGTCACTAAAGCCCATCGGCACGATCCGTCCGGCGTTGCCGACAATCCCCGCCTCCAGCAGTCGCGCGAAACTACCGGGAAAACAAGCGGCGTCAAATGCGACGGTACAACTGTGACCGCCGGTGATTTCACAGATCCGGTCGGCAACGTCCTCGCAATTGCTGTTGATAATAAAATCAACGCCAAACGTCAGCGAGCGCGCCAGCGATTCGTCGTTAATATCGCAGCAGATAACCGTCGCTCCCCGACTCTTGCAAGCTTGCGCGATGATGGTGCCGATAGTGCCGGCGCCCAAGATAAAAACGGTATCATCAGCGACGACCCCGGCGCGTTGGGTGCAATGTTCGCCGATGGCGAGCGGCTCGATGAGGGCGGCGTCTTCCCAGCCGATGGCGGGATCGATACGGTAAACATCGCTGGCGGGCGCGGTAAAATATTCGCGCCAACCGCCGTCAGTGCCGCTGCCGCGGACCAAAACCCGCTCGCAAACATTCTCGCGGCCATGGGTGCATTGGTAACAATGACCGCAGGTAATGATCAAATCTACCACAACGTGATCGCCGGGTTGAAATTGGGTAACGTTTTGACCGACTTTCGAGATGATTCCCACATTCTCGTGCCCGGGCACCAACGGATAACTGGAGCAGGGGTTTTCACCGCGAAAGATATGCAGATCGCTACCGCAAACCCCGGCCGCGGCCATTTTAATTTGCACTTCGTTTTCCTGCGGTTCAGGAATAGGCTCTTCCCGGATCTCATAATGAAACGGTTTGGTAATGACACATGATTTCATAATGACGCAACGTCCCTTCGTTGAAGTTTATTGGCCTGACTCTCGTTATGACAAAAACAGGCTACATAGTGATGGGGTTCAACCTCAAGCAATGGCGGACTTTTTTCCTTGCAAACCGGCCGCGCCATCCAGCAACGGGTGGCAAACCGGCAATAACCGGGTGGATTAATCGGATTGGGAACATCGCCTTTCAACAAAATCCGTTGGGTTTTTCCCGCCAGATCGATTTTCGGAACGGCGGAAAGCAAGGCGATTGAGTACGGATGAAGCGTATTGGCGAAAATCACATCCGCGTCGGCCAATTCCACAATTTGCCCTAAATACATGACCGCGATGCGATTGGAAATATGCCGGACAACGCTTAAATCATGGGAAATAAACAAATAAGACAGCTTGAGCTTTTTTTGCAAGCTCATTAATAAATTGATGATATTGGCTTGAATTGAGACATCCAGCGACGAAACCGGTTCATCACACACAATGAATTCCGGCGAGAGCGCCAGGGATCTGGCAATACCGACGAGCTGACGCCGGCCCCCGTCCAATTCATGAGGGAATTTATCCAGGACATACTCTTCCAATCCGACCATCGCGGCAAGCGCCTCGATTTTTTGGTTCAAATCCTGTCCGCTAGCGTATAGTTTGTGGATTTGGTACGGTTCCGCCAAAATAGTCCGGATGGTTTTCTGGGGATTTAACGAAGAAAACGGATCTTGAAAAATGATTTGCATCTTTTTCCGGAATTCCATATCCTGAGCGCCCTTAGCCCCGATAACATTTTCCCCTTTAAACAAAACTTCTCCGCTAGTGGTCGGCAACAGTTTCATCAACAAATTGCCGACCGTGCTTTTGCCACAGCCGCTCTCGCCAACTAAGCCCAGGGTTTCGCCGGGCATGACTTGGAAACTGATGTCATCGACCGCGTGCAGTCGGCCTTTACCTTTCAGGTTAAAGTATTTGCGCAGATTGCGAACTTCAACCAACGGTTGCAAGTCATTTTGCGACATGAGTGTTCCCCTCCGTATTCGTACAAGCTACGTAATGGTTGTCATTGATTTTGATTAATTGGGGACGAATCGTCCGGCACGTATCGTGACAATGCGCGCAACGGGGGTGGAAGGCGCAACCGCCGGGGAGGTTTTGCGAATTGGCGACATTGCCGGTGATCGCATTGAGCCGTTCGCGCGGCCCCTCTAACTTTGGCAACGCGCCGATTAGCCCTTTGGTATACCAATGATGGGGCGTGGCGAAAACTTCCTGAATCGTACCGTATTCCACAATCGCTCCCGCATACATCACCGCCACTTTTTTGCAGATCTCGGAGATAATCCCCAAATTGTGGGTAATCATCAATAATGCCGTAGAATGCTCTTTTTGCAACTTTTTCATTAACTCCAAAATTTGCGCTTGAATGGTCACATCCAAAGCGGTCGTGGGTTCATCGGCGATCAGCAGCTCGGGATTGCACGCCAGCGAAGCCGCGATTCCCACCCGTTGCCGCATGCCGCCGCTGAACTGGTTGGGATAGTCCATGTAACGTGATTTATCGATGCCGACCATATTTAAAAGTTTTTCTACTTCGGCTTTGGCTTCGTTTCGGGTTAAATTTTTATGTTTGCGCAGGACCATGGCAATTTGATCCCCGACTTTAAACACCGGGTTAAGCGAGGTCAAGGGATTTTGGAAGATCATAGCGATTTGGTTGCCACGGATATCGGCCAGCTCTTTTTTGGTCATGGCAAAAACCGATTTCCCTTTGAAACAGATATCCCCGTCCGTAACATGGCCCACCCGTTTGGGAAGCAGGTTAAGCATTGCCAAGGCGGCGGTGGTTTTTCCGGCTCCGGTTTCACCAACCAACCCTAAAGCCTCGCCGGGTTCAATCGCCAAATTAATGCCGTTCACCGCATGCGCGGTGCCGTTTCCCGTTCGATACTCAATCATCAGGTCTTTTAACTCTAACAACGGCGCCATCTGGGCATTCTCCTTGCTTTGTCGTTATTTTTGGTTACATTGCGGAAATTACTGCGGATTTGATCTAATCGATATTTTTGGGATCAAGGACGTCCCGAATGCCGTCACCCAAAAAGTTAAAGGCCAACACCGTAATCATTAACGCCATTCCAGGCGTGATGACTGTCCATGGCGCCGAAGCGATATATTCGCGGCCGTCGGCAATCATCGACCCCCACGAGGGCTGCGGCAACGGCACTCCCAATCCCAAAAAGCTCAAATTGGCCTCTGTTAAAATAACCATCCCCACCTGTTGACTCATTAAAATAATCAACGGCGGCACGATGTTCGGTAAAATCTGGGTAAAGAGGATATGGCGGTTGGAGCCCCCCAAGACCCGGGACGCTTTAATAAACTCGGTATCGCGGATACCCATCACGCACTCGCGCATCACGCGGGTATAATTCACCCAACCCACAATAACCAAGACAATCAACAGATTATGGATGCTGTTGCCGAAAATAGCCATTACCGTAATGGCGAAAACCATCACCGGAATCGACAGTTGGATGTCGTTTAGGCGCATCAATATCGAATCAATCAGTCCGCCGGAATACCCGGAAATCATTCCCAGCGCCGTTCCGATAATGCTCGGGACAACCACCCCCACCAAGGCGATAATCAAGCTGATCCGACTGCCGATCAGCAACCGGGTTAAAATGTCCCGGCCCAACGAGTCCGTTCCCAAAATATGACCGTTCAAGCCTTTGCTGAAAAATTCCGGTTTGACCAACCGGGACGCTAACGAAGTGGCTTCGGCGTCAAAACGGACAATGACCGGGGCCATCAACGCCAGCAAAATAATTAGTAAAACCAATCCGCTACCGATAATAAAAAACTTGCTTTTTGACATTTTACGGATTATACTTTTTCCCCGCGCACTATGCATAATAAATCCTACTCCTTCTAATTAAGTTTCATCCGTGGATCGATCGCGGTGTATAACATATCCACCAGGAGATTGACGACAACGAAAATTGTCGCTGTAATTAATAGAATCGACTGAATCAGCGGGAAATCTCGCATATTGATCGCCTGCACCGTCAATGTGCCCAAACCGGGCCAACCGAAAACTTGTTCAATAATGATTGCTCCGGCCAACAACTGTCCGATTTGCATACCGGTTACGGTAATTACCGGTAAAAGAGCGTTTTTTAATGCGTATTTGAAATAAATTTCCGATTGATTGATACCCTTCGCGTAAGTTGATACAATATAATCTTCTTGCATTACATCGTACATATCGGAACGAAGCATCCGCACGACAATGGCCGAAAGCGGCAACCCCAACGTGACGGCCGGCATGATAATGTTTTTAAATTCACCATAACCCTGGGTCGGCAACCAGCCCAAAGTGACCCCGAACAATAAAATAAGTAAAAGGCCAAACCAAACCTGAGACATTGACTGCCCCACCAATGCGAAAAGCACTGAAACAAAATCCACCGCCGAACCTCTTTTGATACCGGAAATAATCCCCAGCGGGATACTTATCAGCAGCGAAATCAACACGGCGAATAGCGCCAATTGGACTGTCGCGGGCAGGCGTTTGAAGATCAGCTTTGAACACGGTTCGTTATAAAAAATTGAATTGCCCAAATTGCCTTGCAGCACCTTACCCATATAGACAAAGTATTGAATAACGGGAGGTTTATCGAGACCCATCTTCACTTTCATATCGGCGATTTGTTGCTGCGTGGCGTTCTCCGGCAACATCAACACCGCCGGATCGCTCGGCGCCAGTCGCAACAAGGCAAACGCAATAATCGAAACGCCAATCAGAACGAGGAGACATTCAAAAAGTCTTTTTGAAAGAAAACGCACGATTGCCATGAGGCATTTCTCCTTTACCATGATGGGGGAAAACTTGGATCCGGGATTTTAAGGAAGCGCTGATTTAATCGCAACTTTGCTGGGAAACACTAGAACCAGCTCCAAGGTATTGCCTAATTATGCTATCAGGTTAATTAATCAGTGTTTCCCTAAAATAAGAGGCGGCGAAACGTTCCCGCCGCCTCTCCGGCGTATTTCTCTGTTCGAAACTAATTATTTCCCGGTAAGACTTACTCTTCTCAAGTCCATAACACCATCGGGGAAAACAACCAGGTTTTTAACTTTGGTGGACTGAATGGCGAACATATCCAGACTCAATACGTAGAGCATCGGCGCTCCCTCTTCCATCGTGATCTGGAAGGCTTGTTGCATTAGTTCGTTCTGCTTTTTCAAATCAGTGCTTCGGGACGCCTCTTTAATTAACGCCAGTTGTTTCAGATTATTAAACTCGGTATGCGCGGCGTCGCTCGTGTAATGCATATTGGCATGATTAAGGCTGGATCCGTTACCGTAGAAAATATTGGAGAAACCGATATCGTAATTTCCTTTGGATCGCTTCGCGACAAACGAAGCGCCTTCCATGATCTCCAGTTTGACCTTAAAGCCCACTTCGGTCAGCATCGCTTGAATCGCTTGCAATACTTCCTTAGTCCGGGGCACCTTGCCGTCAATCGCCATTAAATAAACTTCCTGCCCCTTATACGAGCTGCTGGCAAGTAATTTTTTAGCTAGCTTGGGATCGTATTTCGCGTATTGTCGGGATTTTTGCGCCGTACCGTTGTACCCGATCACTCCGGCCATGGTTGGCCAATACGCGGCGGTTCCGGATCCCAAGATGCTCTTGACGATTAGCTCCCGGTTAATGCTGTGGGTAAGCGCCAAACGAGCGTTTTTATCAGAGAAGATTCGCCCTTTGCCGGTCTCGATTGACATAAAGGTCATGGTCAAGCCGGGAAGTTGCAGGACGTTAATTCCCGGTTTTCCTTTTAACGAAAGCGCCTGATCGGGAGGAACATCCCCCGTGATGTCGATCTCACCGGTTTTCATCCCCGAAATCCGTGTCGTATCTTCAGAAATCGGCCGAAAAACCAGTTGATCCACATTCGATTTTTTGCCTTTCCAATTCCAATAATTATCATTGCGCTCAAAGACAGCTTGATGTCCGGGATCATAACTGACAAATTTCCAGGCGCCGGTCCCCGGATTGGTCTTGAATAAATTGGAACCTTCCTTTTGCAACGCTTTCGCCGGTAAGATGGAAGCAACCGATACTTCGCTTAAAAAAGCGCCGTACGGCTCGGAAAAATGAAACACCGCGGTATAGTCGTCGACAACTTCCACCGATTTAAGATTGACCCATAGGTAATGCATTGCCAATGTGTTATCTTTGGCCATCCGTTCAAAGGTGGTCTTGACGCAATTCGCGTTAAAATCTTCTCCGTTGCTAAATTTAACGTCCTTCCGCAAGTTGAACGTCCAATCTCTACCATCGGACGAAACGCTCCATTTGGTGGCGAGCGACGGTGTATAATTTCCAGCGTGATCGCTTTCGATCAAAGTGTCATAGATCAGAATCCGCGCGATATATGACGGTAAGCTTGGTTGCCCTGCCGGATCCCAAGTGTAAAAGTCTTCCGCCAGGGAATAGGTGAGCACTTTCTTCGGCGCCGCATTTAAAGTACTGCCTGCGACAACGGAACAGATCAGAAGCAAACATACGATGAAACCAAAAAACCTTTTCATTACACTACCACTACCCTTCTCTTTATTGTATTGCCGTTGAAAATTTTGATCTGGTATGAAACCACCTTTTATCTACTCCAAGTGATTTCATGTTTTTAATTCCAAAATCAATTTTCACCCTCACTTTATATCACAAATTGGGAACCGTAAATAAAACAAACCCCATATTGTTAACATCGGTTATCAAAAACAATAAAATTTGTTAACAAACATAGATAATGCTCTCATTCGGCCCGACAAAACGGATTTCGTTTCAGTTATAATAAAAATGTTCAATGATCCTTTGGTTTAGCGTCAATTGCCGTGAAATGCCATTGGAGGCCATCATTGTGAATTTGGATTTCACAGACATCTGGAAACAACAATCAGCAGGGAAGCACATCGCTATATTGAATTGAGAAAGCAGCAATAAATTCGCAACACTAATTTAACATTTTTCCTCAATTCAACAAAAACAAGCCCCAATAATGAAACGGTGATATTGCCTAACAAACAATATCATATATCCGGCGGAGGCAATGATATGAAAATACTGGGGAAATTATTTTCAAACATCAACAATATCAATAAAAATATCTTTTTTGAAACGTTGCTTCTCATCGGGGCTTTATGTCTGTTAATTATCGCTTATGTGATTGTGTTTGCTTTTTTCCCGATCGTCAAAGCCAATCAGGAAAAAAACATCTCCCTCTACTCCAACGCTGTAAATAGTGTGCAATCAATGGTGGATTATTCGTTATTAAACATGCACGACATTTTGACCAAGACCAGTCAGGAAAGGTGCATTATCAACGCTATCGTCTCACCCGAGTCCAATTCCAGCGACATGGAAGTGTTGTTTAGCATTTCCTCGTTAAGCGGGGAGAATGAACTGATTGACAAAGTCTTTTTATACATACCCAAAAACGACAAGGTCTTTATTTCCAAATATGTCTTAACTAATCTCGATCAATTTTCAAACAAAGATATTATCGACAATTACTACGGCAATTCGAACAACGGCAATTGTATCGAACGCAACGGACGAATTACGCGAATTATTCAATATGGCGCCGATTTATATTTAGTTCGTGATTTTCCCTTGGACGGAGCCAAACGTTTAGGAACCTTTTTTATTAAACTGAATAAAAACAAGCTTTTGCGCAATGCCAGCATTACAAAAGCGGTATCCCCCAATGAACTTTTTATTTATGATTCAAAGGGGTTACCGCTCTTTAATGAACCGGCGTCAAACCAATACCGGGGTGTTTTGTCTTCAATTAAAGCCGGCGCCACGAACATCGTTGGAAAGGTGAACCGGCGGCTTTTTTTGTATTCAAAATCAGGCATTACCCAACTTCAGTACTTTTTTACTATTGATGAGGCTAAAATACTCAATATTCGGCAAATCGTTTTTTTACCCGTTCCGATTCTAATCTTATGCCTTTTAATGGCTCTTTTTGTCACGAAAAAGATCTTGCTTCCCATCAAAAACATTTTATATATTGCCAACAATACGAAAATTGACAATTGGAATCACCGCATTGCGACCAATTCCGCAAATGGGTTGGAAACCGACCGCTCATCCAATTCCATTAACGATTTGAAAATTACCTTTGCAAATGTTCTGAACAGTATTAGCCATTTGACAAACACCCTTAAAGTGTTGCAACCGGATATTTTAGACATTATTTTTCAAGATTTGCTATCCGGAAAACCCATGCAAATCCCGGATATCGCCAATGTTTTAAACAGTGTTAACAGTCCCATCACCGTCGACGGCATTTATAATATTTTGGTTTTGGACATTGAGCGTACTGAAGCCCTCCCGCTGATCGATGACTTTTGGGCATTATGTAAAAATGTTTTGGATGAAAAAAACGGCGGCAACTTCGAAGCGTATTATCTTCATACGATTACCGCTTATTCATATGTAATTATCTTTCAATTTGATAAAGTCGCTCCGATCGGCAATATAAAATTGTTTGTTTCGGAACTCCGGGAGAACTTTCTGCGGAAAGCCGGGAATTTGAATATGGATATCGCCATTCGGAGCGGCAATACCTGTAATTCCATTCTCGATCTCCATTTTTCGTTTAATAAAGCTTGCCAACAAAACGCTTCGGATCCAAGCGTCAATGCCAGTAACGTTCTTCCCGATTCGGACACTTATTATAATCAAGACTATTTTGCCGAACATTCCCAGCAGTTTTTTGAATTATTGCGAACCAACAACGAGACCGGCGCTTTATTATCCGTTCAACAAGTGTTAAATGACATTCACGGCAAAAACGATCTCGAGTACGCTAGACTCCACTATAATCTGTACGTCGAATCCATCTTTGACATTTTACTGAAGTTCAAAAACATTAATTTCAATAAAAGCGATCTGTTTCAGATTGAAACGATTATCAATACTACCAACAATCCGGAAGACATGAAATCCGCCATCAATGTCTTCCATCAACAAGTTATCGCCTTAGCCCTGATTCATTACAAAAAACTAAATAATCCCTATATCATTAAGGCGGAAAATTACATTATGAAATGTTACGACGATCCTTCCCTATCATTAAGCACCGTGGCTGAATTCTTGAATACCAACGCCACTTATCTCAGTAAATTATTTAAAGAAAGAGTCGGCACCAACTTTAACGACTATTTAAATTCGTATCGAATTGAAAAGGCCAAAGCCTTACTCTGCAATTCGGATATTAAAATCGAATCGGTAGCGATCGCGACCGGATTTAATTCCCAACAAAATTTTATTCGCGTATTTAAAAAAAGCGAGGGAATCACACCCGGCCAATATCGATACCGGAATCAAGACGCTGTTTAGGAAAGCTGTCCGCTATTCGCCGTATTAATCGTCAATCGGGTTCAGGCATAAAACTCCATTTTGGCAAGGGCATTCTTCCGTCCATATCCCAAAAGGAACGGCCGAGTTAAAATACGTTAAAAAATAGCTTTCTTTGCAATAAAATACACTTTTTATGTTATAATTGGGCTAACTTATTTTCATACCATTCACTGTACCCATTGCAATGACGATGGAATGATCATTTGGAAGAGAGGAACGTGACGATGAGTTTTCCCGAATCAACAGCAAACCAGACCGCTGTTCAACGAACCCCCCTTCAATGGGCCGAAACGGCCTGCGCCACGCTGATGAAGAAATTCGCGCCCGAAGACTTGCCACCGGTGGGGCGTTTCCACTATCATCAGGGTGTTTTTTTATTGGGGATGGAACGATGCTGGCGGGCAACGCAAGACGAAAAATATCTCACCTATATCAAACGGTGGGTCGACAGTCTGATCCGGCCCGACGGCAGTATTGTCCTTTATAACTCCGACGAGTTGGACGATATTCAACCCGGCGTATTGTTGTTCAATCTATATGAACAGACCGGCGACGAACGCTACCGCAAAGCGCTGGATACCTTACTGGCGTGGTTGCCGGTTTGGAAATTAAACGCCGAGGGCGGTTTCTGGCACAAAACGCGTTACCCTAATCAAATGTGGTTGGACTCGTTGTATATGGGCGGCCCGATTGGAATTCAATACGGCGCCACATTCGGCGACCGCAGCTATTTTGAGTTGTTGGTCCGGCAGGCGTTGCTGATCGAAAAGCATACCAAAGACCCCAAGACCGGTCTGTTTTATCACGGTTGGGACCAAAGCAAGGAAGCGGTTTGGGCCGATCCCGAAACCGGCTGCGCGCCGGAGTTCTGGGGCCGGGCCATGGGCTGGTACCCGGTGGCGGTGTTGGATATGTTGGACTATCTGCCCACCGATCATGAAAATCGGACGCAGTTGATCGCCATTCTCGAAGACGTCATCAAGGCGATCTTTAAATTTCAAGACCCGGCCAGCGGATTATGGTATCAGGTATTGGATAAAGGTGATCGCCCCGACAATTGGCTGGAAACCTCCTGTTCCTGTCTGTTTGTCACTGCCGCCGCCAAAGCGGTTCGGAAAGGTCTGCTTGACCCGTCCTATCTCACGGCGGCCTGGAAAGGTTATCAAGGCGTCATCGACCGGCTCGGCGCGGACGAAACCGGCGGTATCATCATCGGCGATATCTGTATCGGCACCGGCATCGGCGACTATCCCCATTATATCGCCCGGCCGCGCAGTGAAAACGACCTGCACGGCACCGGCGCCTTCCTGTTTATGTGCACCGAAATGGCGTTGGCGCAGCCGGAACGGTAACATCCATCATCCGTTCTGACGAAGTTATCCTTTATCTACATAAAAAGCAGCGGTTCAAGCCAAGCCACTGAAAAACCTCCGCTCTGAAAGATTGACCTACAATATATCGTGATTAGCTTGTTTTAGGCTATCAATATATTGTAGGTCAATGTTATTTCGAGCAGTTTTTCAGTGGCCTCGTTCAAGCCGCTACTTTTTTTTATATCCAAATTACGTCACTGATCGTGAACCTCAGCAAGATGTTTACCACAAAGTGTCAACAGTCACCCCGTCAGATCCGTTCCAGCCTATTGCTTATTCCGGATCGACAGAACGATTGGGAATATTGATATTGGCAGTCACCGTTGCCGCCGACTCGTCCAAGTCCTGACCGGCTAGCTTCCGCAACAAGCGCTCTTTGAACACAAACAGCAACAACAGCAGGATTACGACGATAATTAAAATATATAACGCCGGTCCGAACTGCCGTTGCTTGATATTTTCCCCAATATAGGAGGACCCGAGCATGCACGGTATCCGGGCCGTTAACGCCAGGGCCAAAAAGCGCACCGGGTTTAACGGGGTCAGGCCGACAATGTACGTTAGAATATCTTTGGGAATCTCGGGAATCAGGAATAACAGAAACAACACCCGTTCCGCTTTGGGATGATTGATCAAAAAGTGGAAACGTTCAAACTGTTTGGCCGGAATCGCAATTCGGATCAAACCCGCCCCAAAGGTGGCCGAAAGCCAAAAAACAATCATCATCCCCAACGCGACGCCAATCAGCGAGTACACGGTCCCCAATAACGTTCCGTAGAGATAACCGCCGGTAATGAAGAGCAATTCGCTGGGAATGGGAGCTAAAATCACCATCAACGTTTGCAGGAGGATAAACACCAACACGCTTAATTCACCGTAGGCGGCGAGGAAACTGCGCAGGCGCGCGGGATTGTTCACCACCGCGGTTATAACCGCGCCGTAATGAACCACGATGTAAATCACTACTCCCAGCAATGACAATGCGGCTACCGTTTGAATGATCCGCCGCTTCCAGGAAAATTCCATCAAGCTCCACCAAACCCCGCCAAGGTTATTCCTTCCCATTTCGACGAACATCGCCGACAATTAGTTCATTGATCTAATCTTATCAAAAAACCGGCCCCCTCGCTATTGGGCCGGTTGAAATTCGGTTCTTTTAAGTTATTTTTAACGTAACGTCCGTTTTATTTGATTCCTTGCTTCGCAAGCCCCTTTAGCCACCCGGCCAGTTCGTCCAGACCCGCTCCGGTGGTACAGGAGACCTCAAACAAGGGCGCTTTTTGATTTAACGCCCGGATCCCCTTGACAAAACTTGCTTTGTCAAAGCGGATATAAGGCAGCAGGTCGGTTTTGCTTAAGACGATCACATCGGCCGCTTCAAACATGGAGATATATTTATACGGCTTGTCATGACCTTCCGGGACGCTGGCGATCACCAGCCGGACAGTCTCGCCAAGGTCGAAGGCGGACGGACAGATCAGGTTGCCGACATTTTCAATGAAAAGAACCGAATCGTCCTGCGGTTGCAATTCAGCGACCGCTTCCTTGATCATGTTGGCGTCCAAATGGCAACCGCCGCCGGTATTGATCTGCAACGCCGGAATCCCCATGGCGTCAAATTGCTCGGCGTCGATGGCCGACGCGATATCCCCTTCGATGACGCTAAAGGAAAGTTCGGCCGTGAGCCGGTTGATCAACTCCGTCAACAACGTGGTTTTGCCGGCGCCCGGCGAAGCCATCACATTGACGGCGGTGATTCCTTTGGCCGCAAACTCCGCCCGGTTCGCCGCCGCCAACTCCTCGTTGCAGGACAAGATCTCTTCCATCACCATAATTTTCATCGCAATACCTCCCAGCGATTAAAACTAATCATCCGCCGTGGCGACCTCAATGCTTTCCACGTAAAATTCTTTCCCAACTTCGGTGGGGGTTCCGTCGTTGCCGCAAACCGGACAATCAAAGCCGTGGACCGGTTTGACGAAAGTTTTCTCGCATTGTTCGCAATAAAACTCGGCCCGGACCCGTCTGAAATTCAGCGCGGCGCCCTCAGCCGGGGTTCCGGCGGCGATCAACGGAAAATATAAACGCACCGAGTCATCGACGACCGTCGCCAGGTCGCCGATGACCAGGTTAATGGTAGTAATCTTGTTCGCCCCGGCTTTTGCCGCTTCAGCGACCGCGATCCGGATAATGCTTTGGGTAACCGAATACTCGTGCATCCCTTATCCCTTGCTCAACCGGCCGGAGCAGTCGGGTTCTCCGGCGCTTCCTTCGGCGCTTGGACGAATTTCAACTTATCTTTTGCAGCCGACACCGAACTATGCGTCTCATCCATATAAAGGCATTTTTTCGGACAAACCTCGGCGCAAACGCCGCAAATTACGCATTTGAAGGGATCAATCTCCCAGCTTTTGCTGTTCCGGTCGACGGTAATCGCGTCGGCGGGACATTTTTTAGCGCAAATCCCGCAGAAAATACACTTGTCGGGATCGATGCCCTGAACTTTGCCGCGGCTCGCTGTGAAGGCGGTCCGTTTTTCAAACGGATAGCGGCGGGTCGCCGGTCCTTTGCCCAGGTTTTTAAAGATGTTGCCGATCATATCAAACATGAATCTAGCCCTCCTCGAGCATCATCGCTCAAATGTCAAATTTTAACGTTCGGTACAACTGATGCAAGGGTCAACCGTTAAAATCAAGATCGGGACATCGGCCAAATGATGACCGGGAAGCATCTTTAACAAGGTCGGAATGTTAGCGAAGGTTGGCGTCCGAACCCGCACCCGATCGAGGGTTTTCCCGCCGTTGGCCCGCATGTAATACAACGCTTCGCCCCGCGGTTGTTCGACTCTGGAGATAACCTCGCCGTTGGGGTTGCCTTTGACCGGGACGCTGATTTCGCCTTCGGGAATTTTGGCGATGGCCTGTTTGATCAGATCGACCGATTGGTAAATCTCCCGCAAGCGGCACTTGGTTCGGGCATGACAGTCGCCGTCGGTCTCCACCACCGGTTCAAAATCCAGTTCGCCGTAGGCGGCGTAACCCAAGGTCCGGATGTCTTCGTTGACCCCGCTGCCCCGGGCCATTGGCCCGACCGCGCCCCATAACATGGCGTTTTCTTTGGAAAGCGCGCCGATGCCGACTAAACGGTGTTTGACGGTATAATCTTTAAAGAAGACGTTTTCCACTTGCTCGACGTCGCTTTGAACTTCGTTAACCACTTTGACGATCTTGACCAGGTTTTCCGGGGAGATGTCGCGGCGGGTTCCGCCGATCTGGTTGGTGGAGATGATCACCCGGCTGCCGGCGGTCTCTTCCATAATATCCATGATCTTTTCACGGTCGCGCCAGACTTGCATAAACAAGCTTTCAAACCCAAACGCGTCGGCCAGCAGTCCCAGCCACAACAAGTGGCTGTGCATCCGGTGGAGTTCGCCCCAGATCACCCGCAAATAACGGGCCCGGTCCGGCACGGTGATCCCCATCAGGTTCTCCATGCCCTGGCAATAGGCCAAGCCGTGTTTGAAACTGCAGATGCCGCAGATCCGTTCGATAATTAAAACGTTTTGATTAAAATCTTTGGTTTCGGTCAGCTTTTCAAGTCCCCGGTGGACGTAGCCGATGGCCGGGATGGCCTCGACGATCTTCTCGTCTTCCATCACCAGTTTCAGTTGGAGCGGCTCCGGCAAGACCGGGTGCTGGGGTCCGAAAGGAATGACGGTCTTACTCATTGGCGGATCCCCCTTTTTGAATAATGGTAATCTGACGGGACATCGGCGACACGATCTCGTCGTCGTTGAGCAACATCCGTCCGTTATAGTCGATGGCGATATTGGTAATGTTCACTCCGAAAAGCTCTTTAATCTCATTCTCCAACAACACCGCGCCAAAAAAGATTCCGGAAATGCTCGGGACTTCCTCGCCTTGGCCCACGGTGATCCGGCAATGTTTCATTGCGAGCGCTTTATCGAAATGATATAAGATATCTTTGGTGCCGTCGCCGTTGTCGACGCAGGTGCCGGTGATAAACCGGTAGCCGTTATGCAACATGTCCTGCGCGAAACCCAACAGGGCGTCGGTGGCGATATTGGTAACATTGTCGATCATTGTAAACCTCCTACGGCCGTTACTTTTTGCTGCGTCCGCTTTTGGCTTAACGCTTCGGCTTTCGCTTCCATTTTGGAGAGGGCCATCACGATTCCGTCGATGATCGCCTCCGGTTTGGCGCAACAGCCGGGGACATAAACGTCAACCGGCAACACTTGGTCGACGCCGCCCAAAACATTGTAACATTCGGTGAAAACCCCGCCGGTGCAAGCGCAAGCTCCGACCGCCACCACCGCTTTGGGTTCGGGCATTTGGTCATAGAGGTTCTTCAAAACCTCGGCGTTCCGCTTATTGACCGAGCCGGTCACCACTAAAACATCGGCGTGTTTCGGGTTGCCGACGTTGATGATTCCAAACCGTTCCACATCATATAACGGGGTGAGACAGGCCAATGTCTCGATATCGCAACCATTACAACTGGTGCAGTCATAATGCAGAACCCATGGCGATTTAAGGCGTGATTTCTTGATTAGACCCATTGTAGCTCACCTTCCTATCATTTTAAATAAAGCCAGATAATATTGGTCATCGCGATACCGATCCCGAGGATCCAGGTTGCCTGCAGCATCCATTTCCAAGTCATCCGAGCGCTGATATTGTCGATCACAATCTCCAGGAAATAACATCCCAACGCAACCAGAATGCCGAGCCAGACCGGCTGGGCGAAGAACATGGTGATCAACCCGAGGAAGAGAATCAGTTCATACCAGTGGGTGATTTCAATGATCGCCAGTTGCGGCCCTGAAAACTCGGTAGTGATTCCCTTGATCAACTCCTGATGCCCGTGGTGGGAGGTGGAGAAGTCAAACGGCGATTTCCGCAACTTAATGGTCAATACGTACAGGAAGGCTAAGAAGACCAACGGCAGATCAGCCGCGAGCGGTTTCCCGAAACCGAACATATTGGCGAATAACGGTTTAATCATGAAACTGCCGGTTGACAGGAAGATTCCGATCACCATCAGGATCAGCACCGGCTCATAGGCCATAATCTGGACGATTTCGCGTTGCGCGCCGATTTTGCTGTAGGGCGAACGGACGCTCATGGCGCCCATGATCAGCATCACGGCGGAGAACGCCAGAATAAACAGGAGCATCAATAAGTCCTGACCCAACATAAACATTACCAGGGCCGCAACGGCGAAAAACAGATGGCCGAGGGCGAAAACCGTTTGGAGACGGTTGACGATAAACTGTTCTTTCCCCAACAATTTGAAGAAATCATAAAACGGTTGTAGGACGGGCGGGCCGCTCCGGCTTTGCATCCGGGCGGTAATCTTGCGGTCCAGGCCGGTTAAAAAACCGCCGACGATCGGCGCCAAGAGGATGGTTGCCAATAAAACAAGGATCTCATTTGATAAAAGGTTACCCATCTTAAATCACCACCCCGAACATGATCAGTATAATCGCTCCGGCAATGAAATTGACCCAGGGAGTCAAAACCGCTTCGCCAAACGCGCCGGCTAAATAATAATTGCGAACCACGACGTTTTCGACCAAATTCGCCGGGGCGTTAAACTCCAGCCCTTTCCGGTCGGCGGTATTGGCGCCGCAAAGATAAGGCGGTTTCAATTGAGCGGTGGACCGTTTCAGGAAGAACGGCGCCGCAATTAGGAGCACTAATAAAATCAGGAAGAAATAACCCGGCGCGAAGCCGCCGACAGTTTTGCCGGCTCCGACCAGCCACAGACCGTTCGAACCGTTCAACACCGTGCCGGCGGCAGGAAAAAATCCGGCCAGGTAAGGCGCGACGGTCGTCTTAAAGATTCCGGAGATATCCACTCCGGTAAAGATTACGCCCACCATTAAGGCGAACAAGGAGATCGCCATGGTGAACGGCAACTTTTCCATTTTGTGTTTTTCATGATAGGAGACGGTCAAAACGATTCCAATCCATTTGGCCCAGAAAACCAAAGTCAGCGCGCTGCCGACCGTGATAAAGATCAACACCAGCGGCAACCGGACCGCGGCTTCGATCGCCAGCCATTTGGTGATCAACACGCCAAACGGCGGCAAGAGCATCGAGATCATGCCGATTAAGGCGATAATCGTGGTGAACGGCATCTTCCGGAACAACCCTTGCATATCTTCAATATCCCGGCTGCCGATTCCCAATTCGATGGTGCCGACACAGAGGAAGAGCAACCCTTTGGAGACGGCATGGAAGATCATTAACAGGATCGCCGCGCCCATGGCCACATAAGACCCGATTCCGGCGCAACAGATAATCAACCCGAGGTTGGCAATGGTCGAATAGGCCAGCACCCGTTTGCCGTTGCTCTGGCTGATGGCAATGGCCGACGCGGCCACAAACGTAAAGGCGCCGACAACCGCCACAATCGTCCCGAGCATCGTGTCCTTAAAGGCCGGCGCCATCCGGACCACCAGGTAAACGCCGGCTTTCACCATCGTGCTGGAGTGGAGCAACGCCGAAACCGGGGTGGGAGCGACCATCGCGCCCAACAACCAGCTTTGGAACGGAAACTGCGCGGATTTGGTGAAGGCCGCAAAACACAACAATCCCAGGCCCACCGCAAACATACCGGTAAAGGACGCCGCCGGACTGTGGCTGATGATTTCATCCACCGCCAACGTGCCGCTGCCTTGATAAATCAGGATGATGGCAAAGACAAACCCCACGCCGCCGAGGAGATTGATCCACAAAGCCCGGGTGGCGTTTTTGACCGCCTGTTCGTTGCCGTCATGAGAGATTAACAGGAAGGAACAGAGCGTGGTCACTTCCCAGAAAAACATCATCCAGGACAGATTATTGGTCATCGCCAACGCGTTCATCGCGGCCAGGAACATAAATAAAATCCCAAAGAACCGGGGTTGGCGGGATTTTTCCAAATGCAAATGATGTTCGTGCTCTTTCATGTAACCGGTGGCGAAAACGGTAATAATCGGACCGATCACCGACACCAGCAAAATCATGATTAACGCCAGATAGTCGATGACAAACGCCACTTCCGGTTCCTTCACCGGGACGGCCAATTCAAAAATTAACAGCGGAATAATCTGCAATAATGTCAATACTACAATCAGCGGTTTCTTCAACCGTAATCCGATCGTCGCGATCAAGGCCAGCAGGGCGAAGTCGGCGATCTTAAACAACATTCCCAAATCAACCGGCAAATGCAATTGTTCCAAGTTGATTTCGACTTTTCCGCCGGACTGGATTACTAAATAAGTAAAACCTCCCGCTACTGCAAACATGATGATCGCCGTTGCAAAGACGATGATCTTACGAACCATGGACTGCCGAATGACAAAGCACAGCAAAGCACTTAGCGCGGGTAAAAAAATCGCCAACGCCAACAGTTGATACTTATCCACGACATCTGCTCCTTTCGAGTGAGTTACGGTTGTTGTCGCTGATTATATTGCGTTAATCAGCGACTTATCGGCAAAATTCAATACCATAATATTGAATCACAAAAGCCTTTATTATTTTAACTTTTTTCATCTAAATAAGCAATCGATAAGTTCTTCGGCTAACTTAACATATTGTGCGAAATTTTTAACTTTATGTAGCCTTTTGAACCGACCAAGCATCCGGAGAAATCCGTTTGGTTGGCGGAATTTCCGGCGCGCGGTGGGTGCCGGAGCGGGCAACTTCCTACATTATGTATTATGATTTTGCTGTTGATTCGTGCTTTGAAGCTAATTTTTTAAGGTTTTTTTAACATTAGCGCCCCCCTTTCCGACCCGAACGTTGCAATAAGTTTCCTTTTTATCCAGCACGGTTCCAATGGGACGTCCCGCTCCGCCATAAATATCGCTCCCGCTCCCAAAAAACTGTAATCAGGGACCGAAATGTCCCTGCCAAGGTCTTGAGAAGAGCATTCCGGCGGTTGGATTCGACATCCTGGTTTATGTTTCGACAATTCCGGTGGTTATTTGGCGGATCGTACGGGTTGGAAACTCCGCTGCGGTCCCCAACCGAGGTTGTCCGGTTGTTTTTTGGGTCATACCGGAAGCCATATGTCAAATCATAATAGCTCGGAATCGGATTCCAGCCGGCGGCTGGGACATTCCGGTCGTACTTTCGACACCGTTTGATCCTAATTGCCGTTAAGCCCGCCAGTTTCGTAATTTTTCACACACGAAAGAATTTTTGACATAAACAGTTAACTATGTTAATGTTTTAGTATATAATAATTCTTGGATAAAATAATAACCATAGAAGGGAGGGCGCCCATGACCAGCCCCAATCAAACAGCGCCGGTATTGTTCGTCGGGCACGGTTCCCCGATGAACGCCCTGGACGACAATGAATATACTCGCAATTGGACCGCGGTTGCCGCGAAAATTTCGAAACCCCGGGCGATCCTGTCAATTTCCGCTCACTGGTATACCCACGGCAGCCGGATTAATGACACGCTCCAACCGCAAATGATCTATGACATGTATGGGTTCCCGCCCGAATTATACCGGCTTACCTATCCGGCTCAAGGCTCCCCGGAACTAGCCCGTCTCACCCAGCAACTAATCACCGCCAACGAAGTTGCTGTCGACAATCGCTGGGGTTATGACCATGGAACCTGGTCCGTGCTTTGCCGGATGTATCCCGAGGCCGATATTCCCGTATTGCAACTCAGCATTGATCGCGACGCTCCGGCGACGGCTCATTTTGAGATCGGTCGCGAGCTTCACGCCTTGCGGAATCAAGGCGTCATGATCTTTGCCAGCGGCAACGTGGTCCATAATCTGGCGGAAAGCGACTGGGGGTTGGCCGGAGGGTATCCTTGGGCGATTGAGTTTGACAATTATATTAAGGAACAGATTCAAGCAAAACGCTATCAAAACGTAATTCAATATCAGACAGCCGGTCCGGCGGCGAAGTTGGCCTTTCCTACTCCGGACCATTTTTACCCTTTACTGTATGCCCTGGGGGCAGTGACCGCAACGGACCGTCTCTCGGTCTTCAACGACGCTTGCACCATGGGATCCATGTCGATGACCTCTTATTTGTGGGAGTGACGCCAACCAGGTCCGGTCCTTCAGCGCAAAATTAATCCGGACGCTAATATTTTCAGAAAGAAGGTTTTCTCATGGCCAATATTCGGAAGATCCGCAAAGTGGTCACCGGCAAAGCCAGCGTTGACGGCGCCGGCGTCAAACTGGTCCGGGTGTTTGGGTATCACGACACGGCGGACTTCGATCCCTTTCTCATGTTGGACGCGTTTGATTCGGAACGTCCCGACGATTATATTAAAGGATTCCCCTGGCATCCGCACCGTGGGATTGAAACCATCACCTATCTGATCCGGGGTGTGATCGAACATGGGGACAGTCTCGGCAATCAGGGGACCATTTTGGACGGACAATGCCAGTGGATGACCGCCGGTTCCGGAATTATTCACCAGGAGTTGCCGCAACCCTGTCCAAAAATGTTTGGAATCCAGCTCTGGCTAAATCTGCCGGCCCAAGCGAAAATGGCTCCGCCTAAATACCGCAGTTTGACCCAAACGGCGATCCCAGTGATTCAAGACGACGGTCAAACGATCCGGCTGATTGCCGGAACGTATCAAGGAAAACCCGGCGCGCTGCAAGGCGACTATTGTCAACCGTTAATGCTGGACGTGGAATTGGCGCCGGAAGTCGGCTGGTCGCTCGTTACTGCGCCGGATGACAAATTATTCGTCTATATTTTGCAGGGCGCGGCCGTTTGCGATCCCCAAGCCGGCGAACCGGTTCCGGCCAAACATGCCGTTTTATTTGAGGCGGGCGACCAATTGCGAGTCAAAGCAACCTCGGCCGGAGCGCGTTTTTTGCTGTTGGCCGGGAAAGCGCTCGGCGAACCGATCGCCTGGGGCGGTCCGATCGTCATGAACACCCCGGCCGAGTTGGAATTGGCTTTTAAAGAACTGGATGAAAACACCTTTATCAAACATCCCGCGTCCGGTCATTGATTGCGGCTTTGGAACCGGCCATGGTGGTAATTGACACTTGTCAATCCATTTTACCCGGTTACCCCGTTGTAGCCATGGCAGGTCAAGCGTTGTAAAAATTATGCCATCAGCGGGATTGGGCAAGTCCCCATTCCGCGATTTTCAACATACGCTGATCTAAACTCGCAAATGGGGGTATTTCAATGGTGTTGTTGAAAAAGTTCTGCGATCCCCTGCCAATACCCGGAAAGCTCAAGCCGAAATCGAAAAATAAGCAAGCGACCTATTATGAAATTCAAATGCTTCAGGCCTATCAATCCCTTCACTCCGAACTACCGGATACCTTAATCTGGGGTTATGAGGGAATTTATCCCGGACCGCTAATCGAGGTCCGGCGAAACGAAAAAGTTTGCATCAAATGGTTGAACAACTTACCGGAAAAACATTTTCTCCCCGTTGATACCAGCTTGCACGGCGCGATGGGCAATCCGGAGGTCAGGACCGTCGTCCACCTGCATGGGGCGAAGGTTCGACCGGAGAGCGACGGAAATCCGGAAGCATGGTACTCCAACGATTTTAAACAAACCGGCGCTTTTTTTACACAAGAGGTTTATTGTTATCCAAACCGGCAACCGGCAAGTATGTTGTGGTACCACGACCATGCGCTGGGAATCACCCGCCTCAATGTTTATGCCGGATTGGCCGGCATCTATTTAATTCGGGATCCCATCGAAAAAAAACTGAACCTCCCCAAGGGAAAATATGAAATTCCGTTAGTGATTCAGGACCGTTCCTTTAACCCGGATGGCTCGTTATTTTATCCGAGTCAGCCCCAACCGCCGGTATCCGATGTCAATCCGTGCATCGTCCCGGGTTTTGACGGTGAGACCATCGTAGTTAACGGCAAGGTCTGGCCGTATCTGGAAGTGGAACCGCGCAAATACCGCTTCCGGTTGTTAAACGGATCAAACCATCGCATCTATCGGATGAAAATCGATCCGGAACTTCCGTTCTTCCAGATCGGTACCGATGGCGGATTTTTGACAGCGCCGGTCGCGCTGCGCGAGTTGATTATGGCTCCGGCAGAGCGGGTCGACCTAATTGTCGATTTCGCCGGTTGCCAAGGGAAACACTTCATTCTCCGCAATGACGCGCCCTCGCCTTTTCCAAACGGAGCACCGGTTAACCCCGAAACGACCGGGCAGATCATGGAGTTTAGGGTAGTGTCGCCACTCAAGAGCGCCGATAGCAGCTGTATCCCAGAGAAGCTCTGTCCGGTCTTGCCGATCCCGGAGCGCCTGGCCCAAGTAAAGCGCGATTTCACCGTGGTCGTGCGACGCGATCAGCATGGGCGACTCATCTTTTTGTTAAACGGAAAAATGTGGCATGATCCGGCGACCGAAGAACCCCAACGCGGCGTGGTGGAGATCTGGAATCTGATTAATCCCGGTTTTGCGGCCCATCCCATCCATTTGCACCAGATCCAGTTTCAGCTATTAAACCGGCAACCGTTTGATGTAAATCATTTTAATCAGACCCAAACGTTAATTTTTACCGGACCGCCGGTACCGCCGGCGCCGGCTGAACAAGGCTGGAAAGATACCATCCGGAACAACCCGGGAGAAGTCACGCGGATCATTGTCCGTTTCGGACCCTACACAGGACATTATGCTTGGCATTGTCATATTTTAGAACATGAAGATTACGATATGATGCGGCCGTTGCTCGTTCGGGGAAGGCAAAACGCTACCGAACCGTAGCGAAATGTTTCGCCCAATTCAATAACCGGTTAACATTTCCGTAGAATTTGCCATAGGGCTGATTCAATTCAGCGTTTATGTAGGATATTCGGTCCTAAATGACGAATATAACCTCCGTGGCAACGATAGAAAGCAAACTTGCCACCGGACAAAATAAATGCAAAGGAGCGAATATCATGGATCTGAAAGGAACCAAAACCGAAAAAAACTTAGCAGCAGCATTTGCAGGTGAATCCCAGGCAAGAAACAAGTATACCTACTTTGCATCGGTCGCCAAAAAAGAAGGGTTTGAGCAAATCGCCGCCATTTTCGAGGCAACCGCCAATAATGAAAAAGAACACGCTAAATTATGGTTCAAAGCCCTTGGCGAGCTCGGGGATACCGCGGCCAATCTGTTGCACGCCGCCGAAGGGGAAAATTACGAGTGGACCGATATGTACGAAGGTTTTGCCAAAGACGCCGAAGCCGAGGGCTTTAAGGCGCTCGCAGCGCAATTCAGAATGGTTGCAAAGATCGAAAAATCTCACGAAGAACGGTATCGCGCCCTGCTCAGCAATGTTGAAATGCAAAAAGTCTTCGAGAAAGCCGATGAAACCATGTGGGAGTGTCGCAACTGCGGCCATCTTGTCATCGGCAAGAAAGCTCCGAACGTTTGCCCGGTTTGCGCCCACCCGCAAAGCTTCTTTGAAGTGAGAAAAGAAAACTATTAAGCACCGGTGAAAACCCAAAACAAAGCCCCTTCGCTGTTTCGGCGAAGGGGTTTGTTGTTGGCGGTTAACTTGCGGAAACTTGGGGTTCCGCCGCTTCTTTCGTAGCAAACTGTTTTTGATATAACGCATGATATAAACCGCCCTTTTCGAGCAACGCCTCATGGGAACCCGCTTCGGCGATGGTTCCTTCGTCCATGACCAAAATCCGGTCGGCATTGCGGATCGTTGACAAACGATGGGCGATTACAAACGTCGTCCGGTTTTTCATCAACCGTTGCAACGCCTCTTGCACCACAACCTCGGAAGCGGTGTCCAAAGCCGAAGTCGCTTCATCCAGAATCAAAATTTTCGGATCGCGTAGGATTGCCCGGGCGATCGCCACCCGTTGCCGTTGACCCCCGGAGAGCGTTACGCCCCGTTCCCCCACGACCGTCTGATAACCGTCCGGCAATTCTCTGATAAAATTATGGGCATTGGCGGCAATGGCCGCCATCTCGATCTCCTGCCGGGTGGCGTTCATACGCCCATAGGCAATATTCTCATAGATCGTACCGGTAAACAAAACCGTCTCTTGGGGTACAATGCCCATCTGTTTCCGGTAGGATTTTAAATCCAAGTCCCGGAGATTCACCCCGTCCACCAAAATCGCACCCTCGACCGGATCATAAAACCGGGGAACCAGGTTAACCAGGGTGGTTTTCCCGGCGCCGCTGGACCCCACCAGGGCGATCACTTCACCGGGTTGCACCGTGAGATTGATGGCTTTTAAAACCGGTTCTCCCGCTTTGTAATGGAAGTTGACATTGGCAAAGGTAATCTCGCCGCGCAACGACGGCAGAACCACCGGATGCACCGGTTCGACAATATCGGTCTTTACGTCAAGCAATTTAAAGATATTGTCCGCCGCCGCCAAACTGTGTTGGATCTGATTACTGACCTTGCTCAACTTTTTAATCGGATTGGAAATATACCCAATCACCAGCACAAAGGTCCAAAATTGGCCCGGTGTCATCTCCATGTGGTAAACCGCGTTCCCGCCGTACCAAATTAATATCCCCAGACCGATCAGGGCCAACAGCTCAATCGCAGGATTTAAGATTCCTTGCAGCTTGACCCCTTTCATCGACACTTGGTAATTTTTTTTGGTTTGCGAACGGAACCGATCAATCTCATAATCCTCCATTGCAAACGACTTGACGACCCGGATCATCGACAAGGTTTCTTGCAAAATGGCGGTCATATTGGCGACGTTGCCTTGAATATCCTTGCCTACCTTCCGCATCATTCGCCCAATCTTGCTGATGAGCAAGGCGATCAGCGGCATCATCAATAAAAAGATTAAGGTCAATTTCCAGTTGATATAGAGCGCCCAAGCGATGGCCAATATCACCATGATCGGTTCGACCAGCAGATCGATCACGGTTGAAGAGAACAGCTGTTGCACCATTCCCACATCGTTTAAGACTTTTGACATAAGTTGTCCGGTCTGTTTGTGCTCGTAAAAACCGAACGAGAGATTCTGGAGATGCTCAAAAATCTCGTTACGCATCCGCATGATTACTTTCTGCCCAATCGAGGAGGCGAGATAAGTCTGGAAGTAACCGAAAATACCGCGCAAAATCTGGACGAAAATCAACAAAAACGGAATAATAAATACCGTCGGCACCTTGGGAAAAAGTACGTTTTTTCGGACCGCCGGAGCTTGCACAACCCGGGCGATTTCAACCTCAATGCCTTGCCGGGTTATATTTCCTTTGATACTTTTGAGGATCACATCGTCATTTACCTGATCCGGTAGCTGATACTTGATTTTGCTATAACCGTTCCGGGATTCCACCCGCAGGAGCCGGGACCCGGTCGCGGTCACCGCCTTGCGAATTAACGGTTCCGATAATGTTTGTCCCTTTTCATCCCAAGTCAAAAGCGCTTCACTGTTCGTGGCATTTTTACCCGCAGGGCGCAAATAGGCTTCGGTTGAAATTCCATTCGTCCGCGAGAACAAGGCGTCGGTCAAGATTCCCAACGTCGCCGGTTCGATCAGCGTAAAACCGGCTACCAACGTCGCGCAGAGCAATAAAGCGAGGATGCGCGTTATAAACGGCTTGATATAACTTATCATTCTGATTAGCATCGACTAACCCTCCCGAAACTTAACAAAAAGGACCTCAACGACAAAGGACCCTCAATCAATACTACTATTATAAATTGTTGTTATTCGATTCTCCATCTGATTTTCCTACCTTATCCTACTTATTTATCCAAAAAACCCGTTTGAAAGACCCTCGCCGGAAACATTATCATATTGCAAAATTCCGGTGAGCATTTTAACGTCGATGACTTGATGATTAGTAAACTGATCGTGCAATTTTTCTTTACAAGTTATTTTAAATATGATAATATGTAATAGTAAACTAACAGTTTACTTAAATTCAACAGTAGTAGAGGATGAGATTATGAGCACCGCCGATCGCAAGGCCCAAATGAAGAAACTACGCCAAGAAGATATTATCAATGCCGCCGAAAAAGTCTTTTTCTCCAAAGGGATCAGCAACGCCACCATGGATGAGGTCGCCGAGGCGGCCGAATACAGCAAACGCACGATTTATATTTATTTTTCCAGCAAGGAACAGATTTATGACGCCATTATCAGCCGGGCTTATCAGGTGTTGAACCGTTTTTTCACCGCCGGGCTTCAAAACGGCCAACCGGAAAACGGGTTAGGAAAAGTCTTATTGATGGGGCAGGCGTATTTTGACTTCATCGAACAATATCCCGACTATTTTGCGGCGATCGCCAATTACGACACCCGGAATGAGCATTTAACCAGCGAAGACGTATATAAAATCGCCAATTACCAAGAAGGCAATCGCGGTTCCGACATGCTAATCGCGTGTATTCGCGAAGGGATAACCGACCGAAGCATCTCCAAAGCGCTTGATCCGGTAAGCGCGGCCTTTGTGCTTTACGGTAACATGATCGGCATCGGTCACATCCTGACGAAAAAAATGCCCTATATTACCCTTACCTATCAAAAAGACGTTTCCCAATTGAAAGACCAGTTGTTCCAGATGATTACCCGCAGTTTAACGGTTTAGCGGCTGCCAAAGCGCATCTGTTACGTCGAAAGGAGTGTTTTTGTTGATCCGTCATTTCGCAACATTGCTCCTCCTATCGCTTGGAGGCATCCTGTTTTTCAATGCTTACTCCCCGGTTCACGGGGGCAATCTCAGCGTCGATACCCTTGATCAAAAAATTGCCAAAATCGTCGCATATGGCGCGTTAGCCCCGAGTACTCATAACGCCCAAATGTGGCGGATCAAAACGGTGGCGGCCGATACGATCCGGCTGTTGCTGGACGATCGACATCTTTTGCCCCAAGTCGATCCCCAGAATCGCGAATCAATGATTTCGCTGGGAGCCTTTATCGAGAATATGGCGGAGGCGGCCCCCTTTTTCGGGCTCCAAGCCGAAGTGCTGATTTTAACGCGGGATCCCCACGCCCGCGAGATCGCCGAAATTAAGTTTCACCCGTTGACCAGTCCGCTTTTGGACAAAAGCGTACTGAACAATATTCAAAACCGGCATACGATTCGAACGCCTTATTTACGCCAAGCCTTACGGCAATCCGATTGGCAATGGCTTAAAACCTTAGGCCCCGATTTTCATTATTTTGCAGTCCCCGGCAAGGAAGGAGCCATTATTCAAACCGCGATAATCGCAGCCACCAAAAAACAGGTCGCCAATGACGCCAAACAGCGGGAGTTGGCCGGAATGTTCCGCTTCTCCAAGCAGGAAGCGGAGCGGACCAAAGACGGTTTAACTCCGGAGGGCATGGGACTGTCGGGTATCGCCAAATGGTTTGTGGCGACGTTTTTCAACCGCGACACTGTTATGACCCCGTCGTTTCGGAACCAAACCGTTGCCGTCGTCAAAAAGCAAGTCAACAATTGCAGCGGTTTTTTGGTGCTGACCGCCGCCGACAGTTCGGTTGCCGCTTTGATTGATTGCGGGCGGAACCTGGAAAGGTTTCTAATCATGGCAACCGGGAAAAAGTTGGCTGTCCACCCAATGAGCGCTCCGCTTGAAGAAAACCCTTGGAAAGAGACATTTTCGCAACCACTCGCCCTGGAACAACCGGTGCAAATGATCTTACGGATCGGTTATGTTAAAAATTACGGTCAGTCGGTCAGTCAACGCCGACCGCTGGAGATCGCTCAATGATCCCGATAAATACTTTGAGGAGGGAAGACCCATGAAGCTTCCGGAAATGAACAAATTGTTGTTATGGTTAATTATTGGACTTATATTGTGTTTGACTACTCCACTATCAGCTTCCGCCGCCGCTGAAAATACCAAAGTCCGCTTGGGGACGGAGCTTGATCTGTTGCCCTTTGTCAGCGACGGTTATTATTCTAGCAGCGTTGTTGGCTTCGACCATTATAATGTGCGGCTCATCACGGCAAAAACCAAAATACCCGGTTTTGCGACTCCCGACGGTTATCGGGATTGGAAACTCAAAAATGTGACCGCCGTAATTATTGATTATTTTCCCGATGAAAACCGCGAAGGCGTATGGTTCGCCGGCGGGTTTGAACACTGGAAAAGCGCCATTCGCGCAAAGTCCTCGGGAGCGACCGGCACGTTTTCACAGAATATTTTTACATTGGGCAGCGGCTATGTCTATAACCTGAATGAACATTGGTACATTAACCCTTGGATAGCGCTTCACTACAATTTGAGCGACCATCCCGTCCCGGTCGGGTCCGACGTATTGCAACTGAAGGATATCATGTACGAAGCCTCAATTAAGCTGGGATATCGGTTTTAACTTGACTGCCAAAGACCATCCAACCCTCGCAAAAAAGCCTTAACCATTTCTAATTCCATGGTTAAGGCTTTTTATTGCTTCCTTGACGAGTCCCCCGGTTGGAGCCTTCACGCGCCAACCTTTTAACTGATGACTAATTTAATCGCGTCCAACTGTTTCAACATCCGTTGCAGAGTTTGATTCAATTGCTCATATATCGTTTGCGCGTCATCGAGACGACCGGCTTGATAGGCAAGAATACACTCTTTCCCAAGTTGATGCAGTTCGGTATGGGTCGTTCCCAAATCGCGATACGCGGATAGTTTTTTGACCTTAGGGTCCGTGACCGCCTGATACCATGTGGCCAGTTTGCAGATGGTCGGATCGCCCATTTGTAAAGGATCCAATTTCCGAAAGCCCAGGAGCATGTTGTAAATTCGCCATCCGTACACAATATGATCGGTTTTATACAACTCCAGCCATTCGGGGGCGGTGAGCGTCGAAGCCATTCGGGCCAGTCTGCCCCGCACGCCGTCGACCAATTGACTGATCTCCAACAGCAATTTATTGGTATTATGGCAGCAATCGGTTAAATGATTGGCCTCCGTCGCCAGACCGCCGATTCCCTGAATAAAGGTTCCGGTGGCGACGTTTTGCTCTTCAATATTGGCGGCGATCTGAACCAAGGTCGCATTGATCTCCTGAATCGACTCGCTGATGTCATTGACCGACCGGGCCGCGCCTTCAACCAATTGTTCGCCCGAAATCAGCTGTTTGGATGTGGTATTGAGCTTCGACGCCAACAGCTCGATATCGGATTGCAATAGTTGAATAATTTTCTCAATATCCGCCACCGAGTTACGGGTATTGTCAGCCAGGTGCTTCACTTCCACGGCGACCAGAACAAACCCTTTACCCGCCGCTCCCGCGTGGGTGGCTTCAATGGCGGCGTTTAAGGATAACAAATTGATCTGCAACGCGATTTTTTTGACAATATCGACAATCTTGGTAATTGCCTGGGTGCGGGATTTAAAACGGTTAACCTGGTCATTGACCTGGATGATCTCGTCAAAAGAAACGTTGACAAAGTGAATGAAGCGGTTAATATCCGTCACGCTACCCTGGGATTTGGCTTGAGCGTTGTCGGCATATTCCGTGATCTCCCGAAGCAGCTTGGACACGGCGTCAATCGCTTGGCTAAGCTGCGCGCCGCTTGCTTCCATCGTGGTAAGGGATTGATTTTGCCGCCCGACACTGACCATCATCTCTTTCACACAATCAACCCCGGTTACCAAGTTGATCGCCTGGTTCGCTTCCATTAACGTGAGATCGTTTTGGCGATTGTATATAAATTTCTCCAAAAAGCGGTTCCAGGTTTGGGCGAGGTCGGGATCGGTAAACTTTGTTTCATCGGCAAAAATGTTACTGTTAGTATTTTTGTCGAGTTTTTCCAAGGTCAAATTCATCAGTTCCATCATCACTTGATCGTCCCGATCCAACTCATTCGGCGGGATCGCGATGGCGGTGCTATTCATTGGGCAAGATCCTTTCATTTTAAAAGTGCAATCATTTCAGTTGTATGGGCTTCAATCCTCACCAACCACCGATTTAAGCTCGTCCAACAACTCCAGCATCTTGTTGAGGACGGTAGTCATTTGACTGTGAATCTCGCTGGCCCGTTCCGGATGATTGGCCTCACTGGCCAACACCGTTTCTTTGCCCAGCCTGTGCAATTCGGCATGATAATCCCCTAGTCGCGGAAAAGCCTGATGGTTCTGGATTTTCAGATCGGTTACCCCGTAATACCAAACTCCCAATTTACATCCTTTATAATCGCCCATTTCTGCGGCAGACAACTTTTCATATCCCAAGCTGGCGTTGTAAATCCGCCAATTATACATAATGTGGTCGGTTTGGTACTGCTCAATCCATTCCCGCCTTGTTAAGGAGGCTGAATATCGGGCCAGTTTGCCCCGTACCTGGTTGACTACGCGGCTCATCTTGAAGATTAATTCACTGGTACGGTTGCAATATTCGACGGACCGGTTCGCTTCCGATGACAAATCGCCGACTTCGCTCGTCAGGATTTCGGTCGCCTGATTTTGCTGTTGAATATTGACGGCGATCCGGCTGATGGTCGCGTCGATCTCTCGCATGGACTGGTTGATCCCGACCACCGATTGAATCGCCGTTTCCACCAATTGTTGACCCGAAACCAGTCGTTCCGTGGTGGTATTCATATGATTGACAAATGTGTCAATATCGGTATTTAGTTCGCCGATATTATCCTCAATCTCGTTCACCGAGTTTTGGGTGTCTTCGGCAAGGCGCTTTACCTCATTGGCCACGACCGCAAACCCGCCGCCCGCCGTCCCGGCTTTGGCGGCCTCAATCGAAGCGTTTAACGCCAATAAATTGGTTTGAAAGGCGATCGTTTTGACAATGTCGACGATGGCGGTGATTTGCACGGCACGCGCTTTAAACTCATTTATCTGCCCATTAACCGCATCAATGTCGGAAAATGACTTTTTGACAAAGTCGATCGCGTGATTGATGCCGGAAACGCATTCGAGTGACTTCGCCTTGGCGCCGTTGGCGTTGGCGGAGATTTCCCGGACGATCCGGGTTGTGTCATGAATTGATTGACGCAGTTTCATCCCGCCCGTATCCATCGTCTTCAGCGCATTGTTCTGCTCGCCGACACTGCGGAGCATCTCATTGACATAATCGACATCCAGTACCATATTGATCGCCTTACCCAAGTCCATTACTTTTTGGTTATTGCTCTCCACCATCCGTTCTAACAAGCGGTTCCACGCCCTGGCCAACGCGGGGTTAGCAAAATCGGCTTCAGCGGCCAAGACGTCACCCTTGGCGACCAGCGTCGGCTTGGCTAAAGCATTCCGAATTAACCCCGCCAAAATTTGACCATCGTTACAAGGTGTTCCCGAAGAATCCACTGCAATCATATTGTCCATTGATCCTTTTCCTTCTATCCGGCGGAAATTTGCCTTTGAGTTAATTTTTGTTTACTATCTATATCGACCAAATAAATATGTCTCCTTACATATTTTAAACGAAATATTCATTTTTTTCTAAAATCAGCCCGTTTTTTTCATTGATGTTGAAAAACAATCTCGAGACGACTCCTCCAACGGTTCGGTTAATGCAATTAGACTCGCCACCTGAGCGCGTAGCGAGTCTATCCGTAAAAAATTACCTTCTGCTTTATCCCCGCCGCCGCAAGCGGCGGGTCGCGACGGTTAAGCCCGGCCTGACCTGGGGTGAGGAAATCTTCCCGCTTATGAGAGCAAGGACATTTGTCCTTGAATGGCGCATGACAGTCTTCTTTCCACCTCGAACCAGTTGACAAGATTCCACCAGGCTCTGATATAATCGGAACGCCGGTATTGGTAATCCAAGTAATAGGCGTGTTCCCACACATCGACCACCAGGATGGGAATACCGCCCCATTGGGTTAAGTCTTGGTGCTTTTCCGCATTGAGAATTTCAAGCCGGTTCCAGGCCGACTGCCAGACCAGTATGGCCCAACCGGAAGCCTCGACATTGATGGCCGCTGCCGTAAACTGTGCTTGAAACGCCGAAAAATTATCGAAGTAGCCGTTTACCAACGTTTGGGTTAATTGTCCGGGTTGCCCGCCGCTACCCACCGGAGCCATGATCGTCCAGTAGATGCTATGGAGAATATGACCGGACCCCTGAAAGGCGAGTTCGCGTTCC
Organism: Bacillota bacterium; assembly: GCA_023417475.1. Lineage (GTDB taxonomy): Bacteria > Bacillota > UBA4882 > UBA8346 > UBA8346 > JAEYPR01. The sequence goes on from JAEZFP010000036.1 coordinate 41,800, forward strand.
CAATGTTTCACGAGTTCAAAATTATTTTCGGCCCGGGCCGCTACCAGTTTAAGTTCCGCCTTATTTAACCCTTCGACGTAGGCGCGATGATGATTGTCGTGATGAAACCGAAGCGTGGTGGCACTGATCACCGGTTCCAGCGCGTGATAAGCATACGGCAAGGGGGGTAATTGGTGGCTACCGGGCGCTGACTCTACGTATTGCAACGCAGCGGCCTCCTTGATCATATTTGCTGCAACATTCTATTCCCCCTGGTGAGCAAATGTGCTTTCAGCACGCTCCTTAACTGTAGAAATTTGCTTGCACCTTTTTAAAGTATTGCTATGATGTAATTACATCGTAACAACAAAAGTATTATTGAAGAAATGTTGGTGGATTGAGTCGCTTCGTTCCGATCCTGAGCGACCAGTGGGTCAAAGAATAATCTGCCGGCTCATTAAGCTTCTGTTAGGCTCAAGCTTAGTTGAATTCCTGCCGTTACACCCGAATCTTTTCTACGCCCCGACCGATCAGGGCCACCCAATAGCCCATTATAATTCCGTCCATCAACCCTTCATTATAGATCAGCTCGTCTTGACGGCAATGGTCCAAGCTCAACACGATCAAAAAAATTACAAGTTTTTGAATCAAACCAAAAAGGTATTTGTTGAGAATTATAGAATAATTTATCATAATTTGGTAGAGAAGGAACATTTCATGGGATCCATCATTGGTCTAACAGGTTCATTTGGAAGTGGTTGTACTTTTTTGGCTAAAACCTTTTTAGAACCCATGGGATATAAAATATATTCCCTTTCTCAAGAGTTAAAGGAACTTTATACAGCTGAAACAGGAGAGCAACCCGAGAGAAGTTCGCTTCAAGACTTTGGTAATAATCTTCGAAAAACCAAGGGAGCTGATTATTTAGCAAGATTAATTATCGATAAAACAAAAAACCAAATCGACCTTTCCAATTCCAAAATTATCATTGACAGTATCAGAAATCCTGCTGAAGTTAATTTTCTCCGCTCATTACCCGAATTTTTTCTCTTTGGAATTTATGCAAATAAAGATATTCGTTGGAATCGCGTAAAAAACCAACCTCGTTATAATATGGATCAAAAAATTTTTGATACCGATGATGAACGGGATAAAGGTGAAGATTTTGACTATGGTCAAAGGGTAACTGATTGTTTTTTAAACGCCGATATCATAGTTACAAACGAACAAGTAATTCGTAATAACAATAGAGATTTCGATGATATGAAACAGAAGTTACAAGAATATATCGACCTAATAACAGGTATTTCGAAAAGAGTTCCTACCGAACAAGAGGCCTTAATGGCTATTGCATTTGCAAATAGTCAACGATCAAATTGCTTGAAAAGAAAAGTAGGGGCAGTTATAATTGATTCAAGTGGTCATATTTTAGGTTCAGGGTACAACGAAGTTCCATCCTACACCAAAACTTGTCGCGATGAATATGGTGAATGTTATCGCGGGACACTACGAAAGAGTTGGGCAAGTAAGGTGAGTTCTACCATTTCCGACTCTGCCCAACAAGAAATTCTCATTGGTTTTTTCAATGATGAATTTAAAATTCTAGATTATTGTAAGTCTCTTCATGCTGAAGAGTCAGCAATTTTAGCTATCGCCAAAAATGGTTCATCTGCTCTAAAAGGAGCAACCCTTTATACATCCACGTATCCATGCAACCTTTGCGCCAACAAGATTTTAGAAGTAGGAATAAAAAGGCTATATTACCTTGAACCTTATCCTATGCCCGAGGCAAAACGGATTTTATCAAGTATAGAACAATACTCCTTTGACGGAGTAACCTATAACGGATATTTTAGAATATTTAGGGGGTAATTTTAATGAAACGATGTGGGAAATGCGGTAAATTAACCTACCATAACTCTCATTTTGGTCGCGAAGTGTGTCCCTATTGTGGATGGATTGAATCTATTAAAGTTCCAAGTGGTAAAGTATATACAGTGAAAAGTGGCTCTTCAAATCAACGTAATTTAATTCTCTGCAAACCATAATATTAACTTTTGTGTAATAGATTCTTTACTCATCAATGCCTCTTTTTTATCAATTGAAGAGAATACCCCACAGATCAAGACTCTTTTTTTGCAATCACTGATGTTACTTCTCTCCTCGATAAACCTTCTCCAACAAATCACCCAGAACAATTGATGCAGAAAAGGCACTAAACCCGAATCTTTTCTACTCCCCGACCGACCAAGGCCACCCAATAGCCCATTAGGATTCCGTCCATCAACCCTTCATTATAGATCAGTTCGTCTTGACGGCAGCTCCGCGTCGTGCAGGCACCGTCATACTCGTCCAGCAAGGACTGGTCTTCGCGGTTTAGTTTAGCGGCGAGCTGTTTTAACAGTTCGTCCGGGCGCTCTCCCAATTGCCGATACTCCGGGTCCGAACCGACGATCTCCTCATGGATCTGGACCAAGCGGTTGAAGATTAATTTTTGAATGCCGGTGTTGTGGTAGTTCAGCATGGGAAGGCCTCCTTTTGGATAATTAAGCTTCCGGGTCGTTTCAGTCGAATTCAGAAATTTATGATCACATATGATCACTTTTGTCTCATAGTCACGTCGATGTATTTAATAAGATAACAAATGCTTGCTTACAAATCATTCGATGCCGGTTTTCGAGAGATACCATCCGTTGATATTCATTTAGTAAACCATCCAATTTAATACTGACCTTTAAAACTTCCGGATCGGTGTAACCTTTTTCATTCCATAATCGCTGCATCTGCTCGCGGACAATCTCGATCTGTTGATAGATGGACATCTCCACCGAGTTTTTTTGAATCTTTGCTTCGTATACGGATTGTTCGGCTTTTACAGCATGCCTTTTAATTAAAAATCAACTCTTCTCTGGTAATTTCCTTACAAATTTATCCTCATTATACCACATATATCTTCATAATAGAATATTTATATCTAATTTACGCAAGTGCAATGATTAAATTACCTCCGTATAATGGACATAACAACTATTCATAATCGCATAACTATTTAGGAGTGGATACTTCCATGCGAAAAAAAGATAAAGATAGGTTTTTTCCAATATATAAAGAAATTGGACAAAGGATTGCATTCTTTCGTAACCTGCGCGGATTGAGTCAGGAAGAACTTGCTGCAAAAATTGATATTAGCGCAAGTCATTTAAGTAAAATCGAAGCGCCAAACATCCAAATAAGTTTTTCATTTGATATGATTTTATTAATTGCTGAGGGATTGGACATCCAGGTTGCAGCACTTTTTGCTCCAGTGGATACAATCAGTGTCCGGTTTGATAATAATTTTTTGAATCATGAGACCGAAAAAGATGGGTCGGTTTGAAAGATAATTTTTTAGATAAATATCGGGAGATTGGTAGAAGAATTGCTTTTTACCGCAATAAACCGGGTCTCTCACAGGACTCTTTGGGTGAAAAAATTAATTACAGTAAAAGTTATATCAGCAAGATCGAGGCATCCGGCTCGGATGTATCTTATTCACTGGATATTTTGTTTGCAATAGCCGCCGGATTAGAATTAGATCCGGTTATTTTTCTTTTACCAATCAGTGAGGGGAATTTCGAAAAATATCGAACAGATAAATAAACCGGATTCGAAGTGTAGAAATGAATAACTTCTAAATTGATAGTATTTTTGCATAATCAAACACAAGTACCCTACCTTGAGCAACCAACCTGATTATGGTAAAATCAAATTAAATGCTTACGACTCAATTTCTAACTGACTTGTAGTTAAATAAATATTATTTATGTATCTAATTACATTCATATTGTATTATACTACATGCTTCATGTCAATAATTTTTTACCAATTTTACCCTAGGAGTTTAATGATATGAAATTTGCTCAAGTTTTAAAAAGGCTTCGACAGGAGAATAATTGGAGCCAGGAACAACTGGCCGAAAAGATCGGCGTTAAACGTTTGGCCGTCGGGAAATATGAAAGCGGACAGACTAAGCCGTCCGCTGAAACACTTCAAAGAATATCCGAAACTTTTGATGTTTCTATCAATTACCTTTTATCCGATGAACCTGACAAATTTGCAAAGACGGAAATAAACGATAAAACTTTATTGGAATACATGTCTGAAATTGAACAGATGAGCGAGGAAGAGCAACGGTTTGTGAAGTACTTTTTGGATGCTGTAGTTTTACGACATAAAACGAACAGGTAATCAGACGATCGATTACAGAGTTCCTTATGGAGCAATCTTTGCTTCGATGTCAATGTTTCGCTCGCCCCACAGATATGTACCATTTTGAATCCCCCGCCTTGGAACCTAGTTTTCGAGGCTTTCTTATGCATCTATGTCTCGTTGTAGCCATCCTGACCGCTCCGCTTGGCTACCGGTGGTGGCTTTCGATGTCCCCTTCGCGGGCGACCGCTATTTGGCTTCCATGCCAAGAAGCGTCGCAGGGCTCCGTACTTGGAGCCTCTTGGAAGTCAAAATATAAACTTAAAGGAAATATTTCTAGTCGGATCGTTGACTATAGGTTGACTGTACAAAGGGTGAATGTGAAAATGCTTAATATCTGATATTACTACAGCTTCCTCGCTTTAAAAATAGCTGTTAACGGAACCATTTGCGATTTTTTTGTCCAATCGCTAAGTTCGCCTGTTAATTGTAAAGTTTCGTCGTTTGTCTGCTCAATCAATTGCTCAATTACAAAACCTGCCTTCGCCAAGGCATTTACGTAAGTTGATATTTTCCGGGAGCAAAGTAAAATATTTTCCCCATCAATATCCTTCTCAGACCATGTTTCATCAAAATAACTTTTTATAAAAAAGGCTTTACCTTCTTCAAATGCCACGCACATATGGATATGGTGCGACCAGCTGAATATAAACATGCCATCCTTTTTCAAATAAGATGAAACCTTATTAAATGTACCCTGTAAATCCGTTGTCCATCCAATTGCATAAATTGAATAAATAAAATCAAAATAATCTGTTGGTAGTCCGTATTCGTCCTCCATTGCCCCACAAATCAGCTTTGCTGTATAGCCACTTTCTGAAAGGCATTTCGCTGCCTTCTCAATCTGGTTTTTAGAAATATCTATGCCCCAAAGCTCCGCGGCCTTGTTATTGCCATGATATTTAAGAGATTCACCGTTGCCACAACCAATATCTAAAAGTTTTTTGCCTGCTACGTCACCAAATAAGTTTAATTGATTTTCCGTTAAAGTATTACAACCGTAATAAGGCAGTACAATAGCTCCTAAAAAATCGTTACCATTCTCGTCCCAATAAATCTTATTCGTGCGATGTATATTGCTAATATCAGTTTTGTTCATATGATTACTTCCATTTTTTATATTCTTTTACCGTACACTACATGCCAATGTAAATGTTTGGAATCTTGGTATTCACCTAAATTTGTTATTACCCTACATGCACCTTTTTCTGATACAACACGGGCTGCAACTTGTTTAACTACCGACAATAGCTCTAATAATAAATCATTGTCTTTATCACTAATAGTTATAAGAGACGATACATGCTTTTTTGGTATCACAACAGCATGCACCTCATAGGCAGGACGAGTGTGATAATATGCAAATACATTTTCTGTTTCAAGAATTTTCTCAACTAGAGTTTTTCCACTTAGAACTTCATCACAATAAAAATCATTACTCATTGTTTTTTACCTCTACATATAACATTAATCCATTTAAATACCAATATGGATTTATACGAATAAATACCAATATGGATTTATACGAAATTCCTTGTAATCAAAATCTACTGTGAAATTCTCTACCTATGCTGCAATTCTTTATATTTCTTTCATAACTCCTTGACAATACTCATGATTTCAAAACCCGAATAGAAAATTATTAATTTTACCCCTCAAATCGAAGTTGCCATAAAATTCAACGATAGAAATTAATTCTACAGAAGAGCCACTAATCCTCCAGTCACTTCCATCACGCATTAATTCAAAAAAATGACCTGTGTGGTCATTTGATTGCCCTATTAGACTTATTGGAATATATGAATAAGTATGCCCCTTCGAGCCAAGCCTTCCAGGCTAACTGATCATGGATGCATCAGGATGCCCTGGAAACTTGATTACAGGGCAGGGCCAGGAATCGCCCCGCAACCCTCAGCGCACCGGAAAGTAATATTTGGAGCCTTCGCAAAAAAGGAAAACAAGCTACAAAGAATGAATTATTCAAAAAAAATAATAATGCAAAAGCCAGTCGTCTAAGGAGCGAACAATGAAAAAAAACCTGCTCGTCATTTCTTGCGCCATCGTCTTTTCATTAATTGTATCCATCGGCATTTATTTCGTTAGCCCAAGTCCGATCGCCGAGCGTAAAGAGCAAGAAATTTATCAGTCCATCAAACCGGCCATGTCCCTTGCCGAAGTGGAAAAGAAAGTTGGCAAACCGCTCGAAACCAAAAAAATCGCCAATCAATTAATCAGCGAATCGCGATTATACGACATCTATCAAAAAAAGCAGTACGGTTATGATTTGAATCTCTATTTAGTGGTGTATTATAATGCGGAAAATCAAGTAGTCAAAACCTATATTGGCCGTTAACATACAGGTCAGGACCAGGTTCAACTGCCTGGTCTTTTTTAAAATTTCCACCCAACGTATCCCCTGCTCCGAAATAACATCATTGATGCAACCATAAATCGATTCCCCATTCCCACTCGTATCAAGGATTACTTTTGGATTTGATTTTTCCGGTTTAGGTTCCACGGACGGAACCGTGCGGCGCTTCTTGGCACGGAAGCCAAACAGCGATCGCCCGCAAAGGGGACATCGAAAGCCACCACCCGGTAGCCAGGCGCAGCGGCCAGGATGGCGACGACAAGACATGGATGCATCAAGGGAAGTGTCGGACGTGCTCGGTTCTGACTCGCGGTTGCATAAGGGTGTTCGACAACACCCTTGGTCCTGGGGGCGGGGGCAGGAATCGCCCCGGTCGACAGCGTAGCAAAGCTCCAACGCCCAAAACCAAACTTATCCACAACCCAATCCGTTTACACCGTCTCCAACATCACCGTTTATCCACAGAAATAGATGACTTATTCACAAATCCAGCTTACTTATTCACATATCCAGCTTGCGGAACGACTCCGCCAGCTTACTTATTCACATATCCAGCTTGCGGAACGAC
>JAEZFP010000062.1 GCA_023417475.1 Bacillota bacterium
TAACGAATTATTATGCCGAGTTAAAATACAATGAGCATCGATGTTTAACTGTTTTGTAACAATAACTCGGCATAATATCTAGCTCCACATAAGGTGGGTTATGCCTAGCTCGGCATAACCCACCTTGAGGTACTCCAACTCCTGTTTCTTTGAAAGTATGATTTATAACAACGCCTGCTTTTAAATACTTATGAATGAGCGATATTACTCTTCCATCTTTGATTGTTCTCGAAAGGATTTCTATAAGCTTACTTTGATTTACTGTATCAAAGTATTTCTCTAAGTCCATATCTACTACGTAAATAAAGCCTTCGTTTGTATTCTCTATACATTTCTTCATGGCATCGTGAGCACTTCGTTTTGGTCGAAAACCGTAACTGTTATCTGAGAATTGTTTCTCAAATATAGGTGTTAATACTTGTGATATTGCTTGCTGTATTACCCTATCAACCACAGTAGGTATCCCTAGATTTCTCATTTTCCCATTATCCTTGGGTATTTCTACCCTTCTTACGGGGTTCGGACAGTATTTACCATCCTTGATTGATTGGAATAGTTGCCTTTGGTTCTCTTTAAGATATGGTAGAAGTTCATCTACTCCCATCTTATCAACCCCTCCAGCTCCTTTGTTAGCTTTTACCTTCTCATATGCTTGATAAAGGTTATCTTTAGCTAATATCTTTTCCAATAATTTTTCCGTCGACAAGTCTGTGTTGATGATGTTGTTTTCAGTTATCCTTGAAGAAGCATACGCTTCTACATACTCTTTCCGTTCCGCGGATACCATTTGCAGATAGCCTTCATCCATTCCATTATGAAGTTTTCTGTATTTTATTTCTTCGGTAGTAACATTCATTTACTTTCATCTCCTAAAGTTCTGCCCTTCCCAAATGTAGTCGACCACATCTGGTACTATGGCTTCTGCTGACTTCTCACGATAAATCTTGTTTCAACCGTGTTTCATACGTTATGTTTTCACACGTCCGTGAGACCTCCCCAGGTAAGAACGCAATCTTTCCTTCCATCTATCTGCCACATCTACACTGTATGTTTCTGGATAGTTTTCGGGTTAAGTTTGATCAGCAACCTCACCCAACACACATTTGCCTTATGTGGTTTCTGTTCGTCAGACCGGAAGTTTGCCGTAAGCTTCCTTCAGATTCCACCTCGCGGTGGACACCCTTGCTCTTAGCTATGTGCTTGGCACTATCTACCCGCACTCGGGACTTTCTCCCGTTAGATTGCTCCCATGCTGGGCGCACTGACTAAAAACCGGGCGGATCTTCGCCCGGTTTTTTTTGGTTAATCCGGTTTTGTTCTCCGCCAAACCATCTCATTTCATTCTTTCAAGCCTCGACCGGTCATGGTATACTGGCATCAAACAAACATCTAAGTGAGCTGATCGCTTGTGAACACCCTCCCCAATCTGTTGACGCTGGCCCGGATCGTTCTTTCGCTGGCCTTACTGACGGTCAAACCGTTAACCGCCGTCTTTTTAGCGATCTATCTTTGCTGTGGGGTCAGCGATATGCTGGACGGTCCTATCGCCCGCCGTACCGGTACGGTCAGCGACCTGGGACGACGGCTCGACTCGCTCGCCGACTTAATCATGGTGACGGTTTTGATCTGGATGTTAGCGCCGCTGCTCAACTTGACCCTGCCTATCATCGGTTGGATCGTGGGCATCGCCGTCATTCGCCTGGCCTCCCTGGCGGTGGTGCTGCTCAAGTTTCACACCGTTGAAATCCTGCATACCTACGCCAATAAACTGACCGGTTTGGTCTTGTTTCTGTTCCCGATCGCGCTGATCTGGGTCCGCGTTGCGTGGCTGGTCCCCTTCTGTTGCGCCGTCGCGACCGTTGCGGCCGTTGAAGAATTGGCGATCTTGCTTGTTTCCCAACAGTTGCCAACCGAGCGGAAGAGTATTTTTGTGAAATAAACGGTGAATCGCCCCCCTTATGGCGGTGGAATTCACCTGCTTCCGACCAATAAAAAAGCAGATCCTCAACGAATCCGCCTTCATCATTATTATCTTATCTGTCACGGCATTACACGTTAAACCGGAACAACGTCACGTCGCCGTCTTGCATCACATACTCCTTACCTTCCAACCGGACTAGACCCTTTTCCCGGGCTGCCGCATAGGTGCCGCAGGCCATCAGGTCGGTGTAGCTGACAATCTCCGCCCGGATAAACCCTTTTTCGATGTCGGAGTGAATTTTTCCGGCCGCTTGCGGGGCTTTAGTGCCTTTGGTGATGGTCCAGGCGCGGACTTCCTGTTTTCCGGCGGTTAGGAAACTGATCAAACCCAACAGCTTGTAACTCTTCTTAATCAGTTGGTCGAGGCCGGATTCCTGCAATCCCAACTCATTTAAATACTCCTGACGTTCCGTCTCGTCCAATTGAGCGATTTCCTCTTCAATCCGGGCCGAGATCACGATCAGCTCCGCACCGTCCTCAATGACACAAGCCTGCAACTCTTGGACCAATGGATTTTGCGCCGCGCCGCCGGCCAATTCGTCTTCGGCGATATTGGCGGCGTAAATAACCGGCTTATCGGTGAGTAAAAAGGCCTGCCGGACCAGCAGCCGTTCGTCGGCGGTAAACTCCATCGCCCGGACCGACTGACCGTTCTCAAGTCCGGTTTTGATCCGCTGATAGATGTTTTGCTCCGCTTGATACTGGGCTTTCAGTTTGGCGTCATGGGTTTTCATTTGAGCGTTGACCCGTTCCAGCCGTTTTTCAATCGTCTCCAAATCGGCGAAGATCAACTCCAGATTGATCGTCTCCAAGTCGCGACGTGGTCCCACCGAACCGTCGACATGGACGATATTGGGGTCCTCAAAGCAACGGACCACATGCACGATGGCGTCCACCTCGCGAATATGCGCCAAAAACTTATTGCCCAATCCCTCGCCACGGCTGGCCCCTTTGACCAACCCGGCGATATCCACAAATTCAATGGCGGTTGGAGTGATTTTATCCGGGTCATACATGACGGCCAACTTGTCCAGCCGTTCATCGGGAACCGCGACAATCCCGACATTTGGATCAATCGTGCAGAATGGATAGTTCGCGCTCTCCGCTCCCGCTTTGGTGATGGCGTTAAATAAGGTGCTTTTGCCGACATTCGGCAATCCGACAATCCCTAGCTTCAAGTCAGTCATCCCTTCAATTCGGTAGATTCTTTATTAAGTATTCGCCGACGGCGAACGAGATTTCATAACCTTTTTATTATAAAAGAATCTGGGATAGAATACAAATTAAAATTTTCATCCACTCAATGCGACCATCCTAACAAACCCTGAGAGTATGTTTTGGGAAAGGAAGCGGTAGTCTACAATCCTCGTTTCACGTCGAAGCGACAGCCCCCAAATGAACGTTGACGGTTCATTTGGGGGCTGTCCGGTTGTTTGAGCCTGTCTGGTTATGAAAGTTCTCAGCGATCCTCGGAGAAGGTCAGCTTCAAATTAAGTTGCTTGCTATTCCGGTAGATCACGACGTTCACGGTATCGCCGGCATGATAGGATTTTTTAATCTCATTGATGTCGCTCATCGACCGGAGCTTTTTCCCTGCCAAGCTGACCAGGATGTCGCCCTTCTGGATTCCGGCATTGGCGGCGCCGCCTCCGACGGTGACGCCCGTTACATAGATGCCGACCGGAATATTATAATATTGGGCCAAGGCGTCGCTGATATCCTGACCGGAGATGCCCACCAACGGCCGGCCTTTGACGTAACCGTACATGATCAGTTGACTGATAATCGGTTTGGCGGTGTTGATCGGAATGGCGAAACCCAATCCTTCCACGCCCGACTCGGCGATTTTGATGGTATTGATCCCGATCACCTGACCCCGGCTATTGACCAAGGCTCCGCCGCTATTACCGGGATTGATGGCGGCATCGGTCTGAATGAGGTTCAATGTCTTATCGCTGGTCGTGACCGTACGGTTTAACGCGCTGATCACACCGGAGGTGACCGAACCCATGAACTCCATCCCCAATGGGTTTCCAATGGCCACCGCCAACTCTCCCACTTCCAACTGGGATGAATCGCCCAATTCCGCCACGCTCAAATTGGGCAGGTCAATTTTGATCACCGCCAGATCATTGAGGGCGTCGCCTCCGACGAATTTGGCTTTCGCTTGCCGTTTATCGGGCAGAAACACTTCCAACGTTGTATTTTGGTTACCATACACTTTCGGATCGGCGTTTTCGACCACATGATAATTGGTCATAATGTAGCCGTCTTTATTGATGATAATGCCCGATCCTTCCGCTTGCGACTTATTGTTCGCGCCGAAGAACTGCGCCCCCGGCGCTGTCACCGTCATCCGGATTCCCACGGTGGACGGCCCCACTTTCTTAGCGATCTGGGTCACCGACGACAATGAACCGTTGGACGTGGTGTTGATCGTCTTCGCGACCGGGCTGTCGCTGGAACCGGATGCGCTCAGTCCCAACACTGCCGTTTGCTTCTGCAATTGTTTGGAAAAAATTACACTGATTCCGGCGCCTACCAATAGGCTACTCAGCACCGCGCTGAGCGTCATCAAGATAATTCCGGTTTTTAGTTGAATAGTTTTTTCGGTAGAGTTCCAATTCATCCCTGAGCACCTCGCTTTTTATTACTGCCATTGTAGTGCTTAGTTATGAATTTTTAATGGAGAACTAGCGAGGATTTTGTGAATTTGCGCCGATCACTTAATTAAGGTGATATACTGGTACATCATCCAAAAATGACAGAAACTGCCCAGCAAGACAAAGAGATGAAAAATTTCGTGAAACCCAAAGACGTCCGGGAAGGGATTGGGTCGCTTCAACCCGTAGATCACCGCTCCCACCGTGTAAAATAAACCGCCGGCCAACAACCAGCCGACCCCGCCCAGCGGCACCGTTTGCAACAACGGCTGGGTGGCGATCGCCACCAGCCAACCCATGGCAATATACACCACCGTACTTAACCAACGGGGGGCATTTAACCAAAATATTTTGGTTACGATCCCGACCAGCGCCAAACCCCAAATACAACCGAACAGACTCCAGCCCCAAGGTCCACGTAACGGGAGCAAACAAATGGGCGTGTAGGTTCCGGCGATCAAAAAAAAGATTAAGCCGTGATCGAATTTCCGCAAAATCGTCGTTCCTTTTTGCGACAGCGGCAACCAATGGTATAAGGTACTGGCGGTATAGAGCAAAATCATACTGGCGCCAAAAATGGCGAACGCTACTACTTGCCACGCGTTGCCGGCCGCCGCCCCGCGGTAAACCAATAATACCAGCCCCACGATGGATAAGACCACCCCGATACAATGCGTCAATCCGCTTAGCGGATCTTTTAATGTTTTCTTCGCCATGTTCCCCTCTATACTGTACATCGTTTCTCTCTTCACATTTTCGCTTTATGGTAGACGATCCCTGCCGGCTCCGGGATTTTTTTCACGCGCGTCCTTGACGCAAGGATCCCCTTTACATATAATGTTAGTAAAGTAAACTTACTAAATACGGTGAACCATGCAACTCGAAGCCAATTTGGTCTATATCGTTGAAATCTTTAATAAAATTCTCTGCGAAGCCAAGGAAGCCGCCATCGGCCAAGTGGAACTGGGCAAACTAACCTTGCCCCAATTCCGGTATTTAGAAGCGATTCACCGGTTGGGCAACCCTACCTTTACCGAATTGAAGGATTATTTGAACGTCACCAAAGCCAGCGTCACCTCGATCATTGATCGCTTGATCAAAACCGGCTATGTGATTAAAATCCGTTCGGCCGAGGATTCCCGTTCGTACCATCTGCATTTGACCGCTAAAGCGCAACGGTTAATGACCGCCGAACACGAAGCCTTAACGAAACTGGTAGCCGAGATCAAAAAACACGTCAACGAGGACGAAACGGAACAGTTGAACCGGATCTTCGCCAAACTGGTCAACGGAATGGGTAATCCCTAATGAGTTTTATTTAAATAGTAAGTTTACCAAACAAACATTGGCACTGTAAGCAAGTGATTACCAAAATCCAAAGGAGGCCCTCCCATGCGTTATCGCGAAATGCCCAACACCGGTGATTCGCTATCGATTTTAGGCTTTGGCTGTATGCGTTTCCCGGAAAAAGGGGGTCGGATCGACGAAGTCCCCGCCGAACAGTTGGTTTTGCAGGCGGTCGCGGCCGGGATCAATTATTTCGATACCGCTTTCCCCTATCACAACGGTCAGAGCGAAACCTTCTTAGGCCAAGTGCTCGCCCGGAACGGTCTGCGTGACAAGGTGAAGATCGCCACCAAATTACCGCAATGGCAGGTCAAGCAGGCGACTGACTTTGAAACCTGTTTAAAAACCCAACTCGCGAAGCTGCAGACCGAGCAGATTGATTATTATTTGGTCCACAATCTTACCGGCGGCAGTTGGGACCGGTTAGTGTCGATCGGGATTAAGGAATGGCTGACCCAGGCCAAACAAAGCGGTCGTCTTGGTCATGTGGGTTTTTCATTTCACGGCACCTTGCCCGATTTCAAACGGATCATTGAGGAATTCGACTGGGAGTTTTGCCAGATTCAATATAATTTCCTGGACGAGGAGAATCAAGCCGGTACCGCGGGATTGGAGTTCGCGGCCGCCCGAGGCTTGGGAGTGATCGTTATGGAACCGTTGCGCGGCGGTAATCTCGCCCGGAATATCCCGCCGCCGGTCGAAGCGTTATGGGATCAAGCGGCAAACCGGCGTTCGCCGGCCGAATGGGCGCTGCGTTGGGTCTGGAATCGCCCCGAAGTCGGTTTGATCTTGTCGGGAATGACCACCGCCGAACAACTGGCTGAGAATGTCGACATTGCCGCCACCGCCGCACCAAATGCCCTCTCCGCCAAGGAATTGGATTTGGTTCGGCAAGTGGCCCTAACCTATCGGCGCCTGATGAAAGCCGGCTGTACCGGATGCCGTTATTGCCTGCCCTGTCCGTATGGGGTCGATATCCCCTACTGCTTTGAACTTTACAATAACGCCAGTATGTTTGATCAAGGCAGCCGGGCGCGCTTCAATTATCTCTTTGCTTTGGGAGGAATCCTCAACGGCGTCACCGGCTATGCGTCCCAATGCAAACAATGCGGTCAATGCCTGAAAGCCTGCCCGCAACACTTGGAAATCCCAACCCTGCTCAAAGCCGTCCAACGCGAACTGGAACGTTGCTGGACCAAACCCATGGCGCGGCTGGCGCAAATATTTTTAACCCGGCAAATGAACAAAATGAACCGTCAAGTTCAAATGGGAAATCGCTCCAAAACGCAATAAGGTGATGGCCGATTAGGGAAAAAATAAAAAAGCTGCCATGGTGTTAACCCGACAGCTTTTTACTGTACAAATAAATGATAATCCAAACTTTATTGGAGCGCAGCCACCAAAGCGTTACTAAAAACCGTCAGATCGCCCGGTGTTCTGGATGAGATGAGGTTGCCGTCGATTACCAACGGTTCATCCAAATAAATCGCCCCGGCGTTGATTAAGTCATCCACCATATTCTCGGCGCAAGTCAGATCCTTGCCTTTCACCAATCCTGCGGAGATCAAGATTTGCGGGCCGTGACAGATTGCGCCGATCGTTTTCTTCCGGGCATACATCGTTTTGACCAACCCTAAAACTTCGGGAATAATCCGCAAAGTTCCGGGCGCGTGGCCGCCAGGCAGTAATAAGGCGTCAAATTCGGCAGCGTCAACCTCATTGATCAACTTGTCCGCCTTTAGCTTGATCAGTTCTTTCCGTTGTTCGGCCGGGAGTTTGTACGATAAATGATCCGAGACTCCAACCGTGATATGTTCCGGTTTTACTCCGGCTACGATAACTGTGGCTCCGGCGTCTTGCAGCGCTTGAATGGGTGTCAAAAGTTCAAGATGATGATAGCCTTCATTGACAATTGCGATCACTTTTTTGTTCGTTAACATGATGAGACCACCTTTCTGTTCTCTATTATAGAGAATTCCCGGTGGTCTTTCTGTGCAAAAGTTGCTTTATTCTATTGTTAACTTGCGAAAATAACGCACTTTTCTCAATTCAGCGCTGCTTTTTCAAAACAGGCGGACTTTGTGGCAAAAACCGCCGTTTTTTGAAAAATGCGGCTGGTTAAAAAGGATTTTCATCCCGGTACAATGACGCCGCCGGTTGGTTATAGGCCACATCCGCTACGCCGAGCATTTTCATGGCGGCAAACAATACTTTTCCGGCATGAGCAAAGGCCACTCCGGCATGGTGGGGATACCGTTTGGCAATCAATACATGACGATAGAAACGGGCCATTTCGGAGACGGCAAAAACCCCGATTCCGCCGAACGATTGCGGGTCAACATCGATCACTTCGCCTTGGGCTACGTAACTTCGCAAAGTCGCCTCGGCGGTGCTTTGTAACCGGAACAAGGTAATCGTCCCGGGACGCAACGTTCCTTCCAGAGTTCCCCGGGAAATATCCGGTTCCTGGTCGCCCTCCAATAGCCGGTGCATGATCAACTGGTATTTCATCGCCGCATTCTTCATACAGCATTTCGGGGTATTCCCGCAATGGAAACCCATAAACAGGTCATCCAAACGATAACCGGCAAACAGTTCCGGATTGGTTTCAAACATATCCTGCGGCACGGAATTGTTGATATCCAACAAGGTGGCCGGTTGACCAGTGGCGCAGGTAATGATGTATTCGCTTAATGCCCCGTAGATATCGGTTTCACAGGCCACCGGTATGCCGGTGGCGGCAAGGCGGGAATTGACGTAACAAGGCACAAACTTAAACTGCGTTTGGAAGGCCGGCCAACATTTATTGGCAAATATGCCATATGCGGAAGCGCCCAAGTGATTACTGAACCAATCGGTCAATGTCAACTCATATTGGGCCAAACGCGGTAAAATTCCCGGATAACCGTTTCCGGACCCCAACTCTTCCGCCATCTCCTTGACCAGCGTCGGAATCCGCGGATCGTTTTCATGGGCATTAAACGATGCGAACAAATCCAGCTCGGAATTTTCCATAATTTCAATTCCCAGATCGTAAAGAGGTTTAACCGGTGCGTTACAAGCCAAAAAATCTTGAGGACGCGGACCGAAACTGAAGATCTTCAGTGTAGCGATTCCCAAAAGTACCCGGGCGATATTTGCGAAGTCGTCGATCATCGCCGCAATCTCCGTCGCTGTGCCCACCGGATATTCGGGAATATACGGCCGAAGCTTCCGCAACCCGATGTTGTATGAAGCGTTTAACATGCCGCAATAGGCATCGCCACGGCCCTGGATCAAGTTGGTTTGCGTCTCCTCGGCTGCCGCCACGAACATCGCCGGACCGCCGAACTTTTGCGCAAGCAAGGTTTCGGGACCTTCCGGACCAAAATTGCCAAGATAGACTATTAGCGCGTTAACGTTGGCTGCTTCCAGCTCCCCAAGCGCCTTTACGACATCCGCTTCATTTTCGACCGTGGTTTGAATTTCAACAATTCGAATTTCCTTGTCCGTACAAGATTGGATAACCGCACGCCGCCGGCTCTGACTTAACTCAACCGGGAAACAATCACGACTCACCGCAACAATCCCTAATTTGACCTGTGGAATATTTAGCATCACTTCAAACCTCCTCAAATATTCAAGTATATAATTTTATCGCATTTTAATACATAATGCTACTTTCTTGGTTCATTTTGTAACAAGTCGCTGTTTTTAACTATTCTGATTCCGCGCCTTTTCCCGGTATTCGCTGGGAGAAACGCCCATCCATTTCTTAAAACAGTTGCTGAAATAGAATGAATCGTTATAGCCGACCTCCGTCGCGATCTCATATATTTTGCGCTCGCTATGTTTTAATAGTTCCTTCGCGCGCATCATCCGCCGCTCGCTTAAGTAATCGCTGAAGTTTTTGCCAATCCGCTCCGTGAAAAGCAAGCTGAGATAACTGGGGCTGATCTTATACCGGTTGGCCATCTCCGATAACGTAATATCGGTTGCGAAATTTTCATCGATTACCTTCCGGATCTCGGCAACCAGCTGGTGGTTTAAAGACAGGCGTTTCGTATTGATATAACGGATGATTCGTTGAAAAAACGCTTCCAGCATCGTCTCCAATTCCGCCAAACTCTCGGTGCCGCTGACATCAATCAACGTCGCATACTCGGAACCAAAAATTTCGCTGGAGTTGTAACCCAACTCGTTTAACGTGATATTGGTGAGTAGGATCAGATTGCCGGCCACGATCTTAGCCAGCTCCGGACTGATTCCGGTCTGACGTAGCTCGGCAATCAAATCCTTAAGGTCTTTTTGGATCGCCCCGTCCGCTCCGATCTTGAGATTATCGAAAATGGAATGGTGGTGTATAAGATGAAAGATTTTATGATATGACGGATTGACCAAATTCAAATCATTGATGGAGAAGACCCGGTTAAGGCCATACAAGTAACGATAATGCAATGCCGTGCAAGCTTCCTTGTACGAGACGGCCAAATCGGTAAAATCGTGATAGGGATGGCCCAACCCACAGGATAACGAGATGTTTAACATTACCCGCAATTGCGCTAAAACCGCTTCCAGTTGCAACGGTAGCGTCGTTTCGGGCGTAAATACGATCAGCGCCATCTGGTTGCGCCGCAAATTGATCTGTACTTGCTGCGTTGGCTGATCCGCAAAGGCTTTTTGGAGTTGCTGCACCAGTTGTAGATTTAACAAATACTTGTCTTCTTCCGTCTTTCCCGCCAGTTGATTTTCGGGAATTTCAACGACGACCACCTGATATGGTTGGCCTTGCAACTCCGCCAATCCCAAAAAATCAATCTGATCCGCCAGGCTGCCCGAAGCAAAATTGCCATTAAGCAAGTCAATGAAGAACTTTTCTTGCAACACCTCTTTGTTTTTGGCCAATTGCTCGCGCAACTCGTTCAACTCGGTTTTTTCCGCCTGTTCCTGTCGGAGTTCGTGTTGAAACCGTAAGACGACCTCAAGTAGCCGGCGGCTGGCAAAGGGTTTTAATAGATAATCGGAGACGTTTAATTTAATTGATTCCTGAGCGTACTCAAACTCGGCAAACCCTGAGATGACAATGATCTTCATCGGGTAGTTTCGTCTTTTGATCTCTTTAATCAACTCCAAACCGTTCATCTTGGGCATCTGAACGTCAGTGACCACAATCTGAATCGGTTGTTCAGCCAGGATTGCCAATGCCTCCAAACCGTTGGACGCGATCAAAACCGGATCAAATCCATAATCGGCCCAGACGATATTATGCCGCAACTTCCGCTGCAACGCCGGTTCATCCTCAACCAAAAGCAATCCCGTTGTCATTCTGTCACCTCCCTTCTTCGTGTTTACGCGATCGGCAGACGTACCACGGCGGTAACCCCGCCGCCCGGAGTCGCTTTCAGTTCCAGTCCGTAATCGGCTCCAAATGCCAACCGGATCCGTTCATGAACATTCCGTAGTCCGAAATAACGTTGATTGGCGCCGGATTCTTGGAGACATCGGTTGATCGCTAACAATTGCTCATCGGCCATTCCCAAACCGTTATCGCTGACCTCCAGAAAAATCATTCCGGCCGTTTCGTCAAGATAACCTTTGAGGATGATCAGACCGCTGTTTTCAAATTCCCGTACGCCGTGATAAATCGCATTTTCAATCAAAGGTTGCAGAATCAGTTTGATGGTTTTGGCAGTTAAAATCCGTTCCTCGATTTGGAACGAATAATCATATTTCTCGCCATGCCGGAACCGCTGAATATAAAGGTAGTTGCGGGCATGGGCAATCTCATCGCGCAACGCGATAAATTCCTGACCATGGCTGAGGCTGATCCGGAAAAACGCCCCCAACGCCTCGACCATGTTAATTACATCTTCATTTTTATTCGTTTCGAGCAAACCGATGATCAGATCCAAAGTGTTATAAATAAAGTGAGGTTTGATCTGTTCCTGGAGGGCAATCATCTCCGCTTTACGTAACTTTTGCTGTTCTTGGACGCTTTGCTCCATCAACTGCCGGATTTGCGCGAGCATCTGGTTAAAGGTGATTCCCAACTGCCCGATTTCGTCATTGCTCCGGATCGTCACGTTGGTATTGAGGTCGTCGGCCGCCAAACGCATTGATTTTTGGAGCTCGGTAATCGGGCGAGTCAACAACCGCGCCAAAAAGACGGCCATCCCGATCACCCCGAGAATGGCCCCGCCGATCAGGAGTAACGTAATCCAGGTAAGCTTATTCATCTCCTGCATCAACTCTGACTTGGTGGAGATACCGACAATCCGCCAATTGGCCGGCGCAAACTTCTTGGCAGTCACCACCTGATCGCCATGACTGATAAACGGTAACAACGGCCCCGGTTGCCAAGCCCGTGGCGCGGAACTCCCCAACAGAAAACTGAGCGATTTGCCGATCAATTCCGGTTTGGGATGATAAATGATCTGGCCGCCCTCGTCCAGCAACATGATATAGCCGCTTTTGCCCAACCTGATATCCCGGCAGATGTTGTCAAGCAGTTCGGAGTCAATATCAATGCTCATAATACCGAGCAGATTATCGTAATCACCCCGAATCGCCCGGCCAATCGAGAAAACCGTTCCCCCGAGCCAATCGGAATGCGGACCCCACCAAACGGTGTTATCCTCTTTGACAGTCCGGTTGATCAAGGTCTGAAAGAGTTGATTCTGGGATAAGTCCTCTTGAGTTATGCCATAACAGCCAATCCGCGTCCCGTTTAGCGTCGTTATCGAGATGTCGCGCAGATCGGTCTTGATCTTTTTAATATTGTTGAGATTCTCCCAAAGCCGGAAAGTGTATTTGCGGTTTCCTTCAATATCCCCGGCCAGATTCAGCTTGATAAACTGCACGGCATAATAGTCGTTGCGCAGTTCCAAAATCCGTTCCTGATCGCTCAGATAGATTTGAAGGTTCCGATCAACCCGGTCAATCACCTCGCTGGTGTACGAACGGATATTATGTTCTAAAATTTGCAGGTAACTATGGTACGACAAAAAAGCCAATAAAATTAAAGGCACCAAGCTTAAGGCCGCCAGCGACAGAATAAACTTGGATCGGATTGAATTGGGTTTCAACCAGTGATTGAGTTTTCGAATCGGTGTTGCTGTAACCAGTTATTTCATCTCCCAAGGTTTTTTGACTCGCAACAGCCGATCGAAATTCGACTGATCCGCCAGCTCCAGCCGGGTCTCAATAAAAGTTGAGGGGAGCGGAACTCCCTTGATCGCGCAAACCAAATAATTGACAGTCAGCGTTCCCATCTCGCGAAAATCCTGACCCACCAACGCTTGGGCAAAACCTTTTTTGGCCGCTTGCAACACCGGATAAAAAGTATCCATGGACACCGCCAAACCACCCTTGCGGCACCATTCCTGATATAACGGCATTGACTCGGTCGGACCGAAAAACGCCCACCCACCAGCGAAGAAAAACGCCTCGGTTTCAGGGTGTTCCTTGATATACGCCTCAACCACTTTGGCGCCGGAGGCCGTGTCATCATCACAAGAAAGCACCGCCCGGTAATCCAGTTGAATGCGGTTGGCGGTAGCCTCTTTAAAACCGCGAATCCGTTCATTTAAATTATGCGCTTGGATGCCACCGGTCAGAATGGCAGTGCGTAAAGGCCGTCCGGCCCAACCTTTCGCCGTAACCAACCGCGCCATGGCTTCGCCGCAAGCGCGGCCGGCCTTGTAATTGTTGGTCCCGCAATAGAAGGAACGCTGGCTCCCGATACAATCGGCATCCATGGTTGCAACCTTGATGCCGGCCGCCACCGCTTGATTGATCACTGACCGCATTTTCTCGGGATCACTGCAACTGACGGCGATTCCATCCACTTTCCGCCGGATCAAACCTTCAATCACCCGGATCTGGGCGTCGGGATCCACTTTAAAGGGGGCAACCCATTCCAACACCACGTTACAACGGCGGGCAGCCAACTCAGCGGTCTCTTTGGCGTCGACAAACACCGGATTGTCCAACGATTTCGGTGAAATGGCGATCACCAATGGCCGGGTACGCACCAATGGCTTGCTAACCGCTCTAACCGGACCAAACGGTCCGTTACCGGCGATCACCAGACCGATCAAACAAAACAAAATCCTACGAACCCACTTCAAGCGGCGGCCTCCTCTCAAAGCAGCTCACCCTCGGCTGCCGGGTCGCGATCCTTCAACGCCATAAAATGAATGGCAAGCAATACACCCAACCCACCGCACAACAACCCGATCACCAAAATCTTCAGCCAGGCGTTCTGCAGCTCCGCATAGAGATACGAAGCCGGCGTGAAGCTCAATAAATGCCAGCCGCTACGACCGCCAACCCCGTTGTGGCTACTGATAGTTTTATACGTCACCAAAGTCTGTCGTTGATTGGCTTTAGTCAAGAAACTGCCCTGATTGATATCGTTCCCGTCATCCCGGTTGGAAACCGGTTGAAAGATCGCTTGCAACGGCTGGGTATTGCTCATCACCTGATTAATATTTTTCCCGATATCGTTCTTGAACGGGCTGGAAACGATCATCCCGTTATTGTTGATCACAAAAGAATAATTTTCTAAGTTATCAAAGGAGCTATTGAACTGGTTATAAAGGTTCATCTTGATCTTGGTGAGACGGTCAATCTTCTCCTCGTCGATTATGATTCCCAAGATCCCCAAAGGTTTCCCGGTCTCCAGATCTTTTATATGCCGCCCAATGATCAGGAAGTGATTACGGTTTACGGCGATCGCCGCAGACCAGACGATCCCGCCGCCGGCTTTTATAATATTTTGATAAGCGTCCTGCCGGACAAAATTCTGAACCAAACTTTGCATTTCCGTTTGAAAATCCTTGGTCACCACAATCGAGCCGGAGGGGGTGGGACCATTGCAAAACATAAAGGCAAAAATATCTTGGTTACTGATCATATATTCATTGAAACAGGTTTCAATCACCTTACGCGCTGCCGTATTTGTTGCGCCACGCGGTGAACTGACGTAGGCGGCTAGGGTAGTGTTGAAGTCCTTGTTGGTAAACAAACGGACCGAGATATTTTCAAACTCCGCCAGTTTCAATTGGATATTGGCTACAGTCTGTGTCAACTGCGCCAGCGAGTACTCGGTAATCTTGCGCGTGATTGCCGTTCGAAACTCGATATAGGACATCCAGCCGAGAATAAGTAACGGGATCATTGCCAGACTTAGCAAAGAGAGCTGCCAATGCTGACGGGAGAAAAAACGCGATTTGAAAAAGTTATTTTTTTTCACATGCATGCTCCAGCTCAATGAATTCCTTCTCCTCTAGTTGACTGGATGTTTTTATTCTACCATATTTTTACCGATAAAGCAGCTTTGGGTAGTTATGGGTTTTTCTAATCAGATATTTACCAAATAAACTTGCGGGCAGTAATGGCAAAAGGAGAAAGAAGAACCGCTGAAACTGATGGGGTTCTTCTTTCTTTGCGAGTGTTCCTACGAACAACTCTCAAAATAAAGGGAGGAGTGAATCTCGAACTTTGGTCAGGTCGCCGGATTGATCCGTTGCCATTGGACGCTCTAGCGATTTTTCGGGTATTTTCTACCACTCCTGTTTCCAATATAACCCCTGGGAAACCTGCGCGCCGATGTTTCCGTATTCTTCAAGAGCTTCCCGCAGTCACGGAAAGCTCTTGTATTTTCAAATATTTCCGAGTCTGTTTGACGACTCTTGCGGGAGGACGTCTTCCTTAGTGACAATCCGTTTGCGAACCGATGCAAATATTTTCAACATAAGTCCTCTTCATTTTTTTCAAACATAAAAAACAGGTTGAACTCCCACCTTCTTCCTTCCGATCACTATCCGCAAACCATCAATACGTTGCCGTATCATTGACGTAACCAATTTCTATCATCATCCGTTCCCAGTATAAGTAATCGGACATCATCTTTGAATAGAATTTTTTTGATTACCATAGAATTTTTTTGCTGCCCGTTGTTAGGACAAATAAAGGTTGACTTTCGGAAATGCTCCCTTTATGCTATCTATAGATGTATGCCCAATCGGGAAACCGAGATCAATAAAAGGAAGTCGCAAATGGTAGACCCCAATTTACCGTCCCCAAAACATCAGCAATTAAAAGAATATCTGAAGAACTTAATTTTCCAGGGTAAATTAACTCCCGGCGAACAGTTGCCTTCCGAAAACAGCTTGGCCCGCCAGTTTAAAATCAGCCGCCATACCGTCAGGCAATCTTTCGGCGAACTTGAACAAGAAGGTCTGATCTACCGGGAACAAGGCCGCGGCACGTTTTGCAACCCGCTCAAAAGACCGGGCGGTCAAAACATTGCGGTATTGACCACCTATATCTCCGACTACATTTTCCCCTCGATCATCCAAGGAATCGAAGCGGTTTTAAGCGATGCCGGTTACAATCTGTTACTGGCCAATAGCAACAATAACAAAACCAAAGAAGCGCAATGCCTGGAAAACTTGGTGAATCAGGACATTGTCGCCATGATTATCGAGCCGGCTAAAAGCGCCAAAGCCAACAGTAACCTCACCTATTTTCAAACCTTAACCGCCAAAGGCGTCCCTTACCTGATGCTACACGCCCATTATCCGGAATTGGATCAATCCTTTATTGTCATAGACGACGAGCAAGGCGGGTATCTTGAAACAAAATACTTGTTGCAATTGGGGCACCGCCGCATCGCCGGCGTCTTTAAAACCGATGATCAACAAGGAGTCAAACGTCTTCAAGGCTTTCGGCGCGCTTTGAACGAATACGGTCTTATCCCTCCGCCGGAGTTGGTTGGAACGTACGAAACCGAACAGCTTCATTCCTTTCCGTATCATTTCAGTCAGCGTTTGTTGCTCCAGCCGGAACGGCCGACCGCAATCGTTTGTTATAATGACCAAATCGCGTTGGAGGTATTGGAAGTCGTCCGCAATGAAGGCTTGCGAGTCCCGGATGACCTTTCTTTGGTGGCTTTCGACGACTCCTCCCTGGCGACCGCAACCGAAATTAAACTAACTACCGTCAAACATCCGAAACTGGCCATGGGTCATCAAGCCGCCCAATCAATCGTCGACATGCTCACCGGATCGATTGACCAACCGCGACGTGTTTACGCTCCTGAACTAATCATTCGCAATTCCTGCCGCAACATCTGACGGATTGTTTTATGGCTTGCCACCGTCGCAATCCGTCAAATTTGGAATTTGACGGATGAAAATGAATAAATTATAATGTACGTACAAGTTTTCGCTTGTTGTCGATACGTTGTCCCCATCATCCAATTCACCCTTACATTGTCCCAGAGGAGGACGCTCTCCGCTACGTTATCCACATTGTAAAGGAGTTTTGCCAATGAACCAAGACCCGTTAGTATTGGGGTTGGATTTCGGAACCGATTCGGTTCGCGCCTTAATCGTAAATGCAACCAACGGCAACGAAGCAGCAAGTGATGTTGCCTATTATCCGCGCTGGGCGGAAGGGCGTTATTGCAATCCCGATAAATTTCAATTTCGGCAACATCCGCTAGATTATCTCGAAAGCATGACCGCCGCGGTCCAAGGCGCCTTAGCCAAGCTGCCGCCCGGCTCCGGGGAACGGGTGATGGGAATCGGCGTCGATACGACCGGTTCGACCCCTTGCGCGGTTGCTAAGGACGGAACGCCGTTAGCTCTGACCGAACCGTTTGCGGATCACCCTAACGCCATGTTTGTGCTTTGGAAAGACCATACCGCCGTCAAAGAAGCCCAAGAGATCAATGAAACCGCCAGGACGTGGGGGGGAACCGATTTTACCCAATACGAAGGCGGTGTTTACTCTTCCGAATGGTATTGGGCGAAGATCTTGCATATCCTACGCGAAGATCCGTCCCTGCGGGAAGCGGCTTATTCTTGGGTGGAACATTGCGACTGGATTCCCGCTGTTTTAACCGGGACTCAGGATCCGCGCCTCATGAAACGCAGCCGTTGCGCCGCCGGACATAAAGCGATGTGGCATGCCCAATGGAACGGGCTTCCCGACGAAGCGTTTCTGACCAAGCTTGATCCGTTGCTGACCGGCTTGAAAGACCGCCTTTTTACCACCACCGCCACTTCCGATGTCAAAGCGGGTGAATTGACCGTTGCATGGGGCGAGCGGCTTGGTTTAAAACCGGGGATCGCGGTGGCGGTGGGCGCTTTTGACGCCCATATGGGCGCGGTCGGCGGTGGCATCACCGAAGCAACCCTGGTGAAGATCATGGGTACCTCCACCTGTGATGTGATGATGGCCCAACCGCAAGTGATCGGCACGAAATTGGTCGCCGGAATCTGCGGTCAAGTGGATGGTTCCGTCATTCCGGGCCTGATTGGTTTGGAGGCGGGTCAATCCGCCTACGGCGATGTTTATGCGTGGTTCCGTAAACTGATCAGCTGGCCATTAACTTCAATTTTACCTCAGACCAACCTGATCGACCGCGCTACCGCCGCTAAACTACGCGACGAGATCAGCGCGGCGATTTTAAATCAATTGGCCGTCGAAGCCGCTCAGATTGATACCGCGGAGACAAAATTAATCGCCTTGGATTGGCTAAACGGACGCCGGACTCCTTTTGCCGATCAAACAGTGAAAGGCGCGGTCGTCGGTCTGACGCTCGGCGCCACCGCCCCCAAGCTTTACCGGGCATTGGTTGAGGCCACCGCTTTTGGCGCCAAAGCCATCGTCGAACGTTTTCGGGAAGCCGGCGTCGCCATCGATCGAGTAATCGCCATTGGTGGCATCGCCAAAAAAAGCGACTTCGTTATGCAAATCACTGCGGACGTATTAAATATGCCGATTCAAGTCGCCCAATCCGAGCAAGCCTGCGCGTTGGGCGCCGGGATGTTTGGGGCGGTGGCCGCCGGACTTTTCCCCACGGTCGCCGCGGCGCAAGCGAGTTTACACGGCGGTTTCAATACGACCTACGTTCCGCGACCCGAGCAAGTCGGGAAATATCAGCAATATTACGAACTATATCAGTCGCTGGGTCAAAAGCTCGAAAGTTATTTACAATGTCTTTAATATGCTCACCGATTGGCGCAAGGAGGGTGACCAATGCTTGAAGCGTTAAAAGAACAGGTTTTAGAGGCAAATCTGGAATTAAACCGGCGCAACCTCGTCGTCTACACCTGGGGAAATGTCAGTGGCATCGACCGTGAGCAAAACTTGGTGGTGATTAAACCGAGCGGCGTCGCTTATGAGCAATTGTCGGTCGCCTCAATGGTGGTGCTGGACTTGACGGGAACGATTGTCGAAGGCGGGTTAAACCCGTCCTCGGACACCCCTACCCATCTTCATCTCTACCGGAGTTTCGCCGAGATCGGCGGAATCGTCCACACCCATTCGCCGCACGCGACAGCTTGGGCGCAGGCGCAATGCGCGATTCCCTGTTACGGGACTACGCATGCCGATTATTATTACGGCGCCATTCCCTGCACCCGGCCGCTGACCGAAGCCGAAATTGCCGCCGATTACGAGTTGAACACCGCCAAAGTTATTGTGGAACGGTTTGCGACCGACTTGGATTACCGGCGCCTCCCGGGAGTGCTGGTTGCCAGTCACGCGCCGTTCACTTGGGGCAAAAATGCCGCTACGGCCGTTCATAACAGCGTGGTCCTTGAAGAAATCGCCAAAATGGCCCTGGACACCCGGCAACTTAATCCGGACATTTCTTCAGTCCCTCAATATTTACTGGATAAACATTTCTTGAGAAAACACGGCCCCAATGCTTATTACGGCCAAAAGACGCCGCGCTAAATCCGTCAATTAACAAGCGGGTCTCACCGTCAGACGGCGAGACCCGCTTCCCCCGCTTCCTTCGTACCGAACCATCACTTCGTAAAGGAACTGGTGTAATGAAACTGAAATCGCTGATTCATCACAACGCGCTTGAGCAACTCCCCGCGGTCTTCCCTGATGCAACCAGGCGAATACTGCTGGTTGCCGACCAAAATACCGATCAGGTAGCCGGACGGACGGTCAGCGCCATTTTGCGGAAACACGGCTATCAATGTCAGGAGTGCATTCTCCGTCGGGAAACGGCGCTAGTCGCCGATGAAACGGCGCTGGCGGAGATTAAAGCCGCCGACAATCCGGCAAGCGATCTCTACCTTGCCGTGGGATCCGGCACGATTACCGATCTGACCCGTTTCGCCAGTTTTAACGCAGGAAAACCGTTTGTGGCCGTTCCGACCGCTCCGTCGATGGACGGTTATGCTTCTCCGGTGGCCGCGTTGACGTTGCATGGTTTCAAACAAACGTTACCGGCCGCGCCGCCGCTTGCCATTGTGGGTGATCCGGAACTGATCGCCACCGCGCCGCCCTTGATGATTGCCGCCGGTTTAGGCGATTTGGTCGGCAAATATACGGCGTTGGCCGACTGGAAGTTGGGTCAGATTATCAATGCCGAACCTTTTGCGCCGGAATTGGAAACAATGGTCCGCTCAGCCGTCGACCAGGCCGTTCAGAGTTTTGAAGCCGATTATGATCCGGTGACCCGGGCCAAATTACTCACTGAAGCGCTGATCATTTCCGGAGAAGCGATGCTTACGTGGGGAAACTCCCGTCCCGCTTCCGGCGCCGAACACCATTTGGCTCATTTCTGGGAAATGACTGCGCTGCGGCACGGCCATCCGGCGCAGTTGCACGGGATTAAAGTCGGCGTGGCGACCTTGCTAGTTTTGGAACACTACCGCAAGTTATTTCAACTAAACCGCGCCGAACTGCAACCGTTGCTGGATAAGTTCCGGCCGGAAACCGAAACGGCTTACCTGACGCGGATCAAAGCCGCTTACGACGAACTCGCCCAAGCAGTCCTTGACGATCTGCAAGGTTGCTACCGGACGCCGGAGACCCGGCAACAACGTCAAGCCAATATTGTAGCCAATTGGTCGGGACTGCAACAGTGGGTAAACTCCACTATGCCGACAGTTGAGCGCGTTCGGGCGATTCTTGCCAAGGCCGGAGCGCCAATCACTGCGGAAGCGATTGGGATTGGGCGGTCCGAACTGGCGACGGCTCTCCAAAACGCCAAAGAAGTCCGGGTCCGCTACACGGTCTTCCGACTCGCCGAAGATTTGGGGATCACCGGTCTATAAGTGATCATTATCGCCAATCAGCGGACTGTTCAGAATCCGAAACTTCCGGCGCGTCTCCCAAAGTTCGCGTAATTTGTCAAAATGCCGGTCCGGCTCAAGCATCAGCCGGGCCAGTTCGTCGATCTCCCCCATGTCCGCTTCCGACAGGTTGCGAAATTTATTCGCGACGTAACTCGGCTGAAATTTATAGGATATTTCATTATTCATCAAGCAATGAAAGTCATAAAAAATTGCCCGGATCGCGGCCTCCAGCCCAGCAATACCGCCGGCGTATACAAAATGCCGGCCGTCGGTTTTCCCTTCCCGGATGCTTAACCAGGTTTGAGCCGCCCAATCGAATTGGCTTTCGGGGATGTCGAACTGATTAAACTCCAAATGATCGAAAAAACCGTCGGCGTCCAACGTCACCCAGCGTTGTTCCGTTTCGTTCCAATATTGATTGATCCAATGGTCGCCGCTGATTCCCGGCAGGCAGTAAGGCGCAAAACCCGATCGGCATCGAGCCGGGATTCCTTTGGACTTCAAAATCGCGGCCATTAAAACCGCCACATAGCGACAGGTGACGACCAGCTTGTTTTCGACCGCCCGGTCTTTTACAAACCCCCGTTGATCCAGTCGGAACAACTCGGCGATCAGCGCGACCGCCGTCATGAGCACATCATCCTCACAACGCAACCGAAACCAGGGATACCGTTCCATATCGCCGTATTTTTGGTCGCTATTGGCGCCGGTGTTGCCATTGCGCAACGTGACCCGGTGGATTATCTGATGACAGACCAACCGCCCAAGCTCCGCCAGATCGTCGGGAAGGGTTTGTAAATACTCCCGGTACGCTCCGGCGTTGGTGAAAGTGCTGCATTGCAAATAATGATTGCGAATCGTGTCATTCATTAAATTAGGGCCCCGCTTTCCGATTTTAAATTGCGTAACGATACCGCGTTTCCGATTACTGCTTCACAATCGGAATCCAAACTTCACAACGGTATTCCGCTTCATCCATTGTGGAAATCGGATAAACTTCCAGTTCCGGCCCATCGGCGTGTTCGTAACCGGTCGCCGGAAACCATTCGGCAAAAATTCGCTGCCAGACTTTTTGAATGGCGTCGGGCACCGGCCCGACCGACGGAAAGACCGCCCAAGTCGCAGCAGAAATCTCCCGTTGCTCCATTCCGGTTGGAACTGCCGCATCTGATTGAACGGCGATCATGTATGTCAGTTCGTGCTGGTCTTTACAAAACTCCATGCAAATACCGAAGACTTCCTTCCCCTGGGAAAGACCGCACAATGCTTCATATGTCCCGTCCTCCATGCATTCATCCCAAAACTTCGGTATCCGTCGAAAGTTCTCCCCATCCACGGTTGAGACCCTAATACCCTTTCCGACCACTGGAAAGGCTGCTTTCTCAACAATCCGGTAATCCATTTCCTGATCTCCTTTTAATGATATTTGAAAGGACAACCGCGGATAAGCCTTGAGTTTCATCCCCGATGCGCGCGCCGCGGATGGGCTGATTCCGTGGATTTTGCGAAACGCTTTCGCGAACGCTTCCGGTGAATCGTAGCCGTATTTCAACGCGACGTCGATCACTTTGATCTCGGTGGACGCCAACTCTTGAGCCGCCAAGGTAAGTTTCCGTTTCCGGACATACTCGCCGACCGTGACCCCGGTGACCATGTAAAACATCCGTTGAAAATGAAACGGCGACGAACAAACGGCGCGGGCGATCTCATGGATATCCAATTCCGCTTCCATTCGCGTTTCAATCAACTCCAAAGCACTATTCATCCGGTTTAACCATTCCAAAACGTTCGCTCCTTTCAACCAAATCATATCATGGTCGACTAATGGGTTCCTGTCATTTAATGCGTTTCGCGAACCGATCGACGCGATGCTGTTTTATTTATTCCGCGTCAACGGCGTTTTTCCTTGGAACTTTTGACTGTTGCTGAAGGCGTTTTTGTCCACCCAGACCTAAGGCCAGGGCTAAAATTAAACCGGTCTCAAGCCCGACTGCGGCCGGGCTGGGTGGTGCTTTAAGGTATCTTATCGTATATGATAGGTTAGTAAGTTCGACAAAAAAGAGCCATAAGGCTCTCTTTTTGGGTTCATTTTATTTCTGAATTGCCGAACTGTTTATATGTAAATTATTTGTCGTACTTTTGTAAATGAATTTTCTTTTGTTTTGTTGTATTTGTTCATATTGTTTTTTATTATTTTTGGGTTTGCTTAATTTTATTGTGTTAACAACCGCTCTCCCGTTGAGAGAATAGGATTGTTTTTAAGATTTAAGAGCTTTTTTACCACATTGATTCATTAAAGTTATTCCCTCCAAATAGACATTTTTCAGTCATATCTGATTTGCTACCAGATTATTCAATATAAATAGTCCACTTCCCGCATTGATTACACAAGTATATCGCGAAGTCCAATATATCATCAGCCGCATCCAGATTGAGAGTGAAGATCTTGCCATCATTCAACCCGATATCCCTGCGCCAGACACGAAAGCTTTCCGCGCCACATTGCGGACATTCGGAATCACATCTCCCAACATACTCAAAATCATCAACCGTTATCCCCTGATTCCGTAAAAATTCAACGATCGCTTCTTCATAACCACCCTCGGAAAGTTCAATAAAATCGGCTAATTTCAAAAACTCGCTCATGCAAAACCTCCTGATATTCTTGCTAAACACTGTCTCAACCCCGACTCGGGCTAGGTGTACTTCGAAGCTTTGCCGAGCCCTGGAGGGACTTTCGAATGATTTTTATATACCTAGCCCTGTCGTTTACGGCCCCTCGCTTTAGAACGCTGTCGATCCACCGGTGGCTAGCGCGGACGACTACTTGATAGATTATCAAGGGTTGCTGCAACGTGCGCTGTTTGTTTTGCGGTAAGTAACTCTTTCACTTGGCTCACCAAGCGCCGAAGTTGGACGCAAGCAGTGATATTATCGGTTCCAACCGCTGCGAGTATGTCGTCAATCGTACTTTTGTAGTCGCTGGGATGAAGGTTAAATTTGTCAATCATTTTAACCGCTTTTTTTTCATTCAGACAATATTCCTTATTCAACGCAAACAGGACCTGATTGAGAGCTGATATTGACCGTACGACATGGGCGGTCAAATAATAAAGATCATCTTGATCGATGCTGATTTCCGCCAACCATAATGAAAATTCGGCCTCAAACGAAAATAAATGGATCAGCGCTTTTTCCAGTTCAGCCGGGTACTGCTCAGTCATCCGCTTCAAGGCGGATACATGGTTGCCCTTTTCCCACAACACTTTGCTGATCGCCAATTCACCCATATACATGACATTAATGTAAGCATGGGGATGTCCGGTTTGGTAATGCGATGAGACAATCCCTTTCCGGCCTTCCTCAACAACCTGCGCCACTCTTGCCAGATCGCGCAGGATAAAATCCACCGGACAACCGTCAATCACAAGCCAGCCGCCACCGTTCACCCATTTGCCCCACCCTCCCGGCGATGCAATCAGATTCTCCCGGTGTTCGTCGTCAACCGCTTGGGTTACTTTGTTCAGGACACTGATATCGAGCGTCGAATGATCGTAATAGATGCCGATATCAATATCCGAAGCCGGGGAATGGGTGCCTCTGGCGCGCGAACCGCCAAGTACAATTGCCTGGATGCCCGGCACGGTCGCTAAAACAGTCACAATTTTGTCCAGAATGGTTTTAATTTCATTCATATCCATCACCTGATTCATTATTGCGTTGAGAATGGGGAAACCACCTCGAATCAACCAAGTATTTTAACATTTTTTTGGACTTATGATAATATTCGGGTGCAACTTGATACGACCAACTACACACTTCTAAACAAAAAGCCGTTAAATAATAGACCGTTTTTTCATGGAAGACGTTGCTTAATGAATCTATTTCGGCATAGCCGCTCAGAAAGGAGTCCATCGCTTGCTGCCCATATATCTCCAAAAAAATCGGTGCCATATCCGACTCCGGATCGCTGGGATAACACCGTTCAAAATCAATGATCCCAGTGATCCTCCATTTGGCATTGATATTTTCCACCAAAAGATTGCGACCATTAAAATCATTATGACATAATGAGAAGCGATTGCAATCCTTGATTGTATGCTCAAATAATATCAGCTTTTCAGCCGCCAGCTTAAAAAGATTGGTGTCCGGATACCCCTTGGCAATGATACGCTTTGCTTGAGTATCGTTTTTGTCTTTCGCAAAAGCGAAATATGATTCCTTTGGCGCCAATATTTCACCGTTCACATCCCAATCACCGAAAAAATCGACACGGCCTTCCTGATGAAACCGGGCCTGCAAGTTTCCTATTTCCCTATATAGCTCCAATCGCTGTTCTGTACCCAACTTATCCATTAGATCCGCCAAATTAAAGCCATTGCGTTTTCTGGTTAACAGCCAATACGTTTGCTTCGCAAATATCCCATAGTCCAACATTTCCGGTACGCCGAGATCCTTTTTCCCTTGAAGGTATCTCAGCGAGGCTACTTCTCTCCCCCACCGTATCGCTTCGCCATATAATTTTAAAAACAGGTCATACTCGACAACATAATAGACGCCGTTTCGCCCTAACGCTTCATGTCCAACCGATTCCAAGCGTACTTGCTTTTTAAAAATCCCTTGGATAAGTTCTTGCGTACCAACAATCATACCAGCTTTGGCCATATCCGAGCTTTCCTCCGCGCTTAACCATGAAAAGGATATCCAAACAAACGTTCCACAGATAGCCAATAAATCCTACAAAACAGCTAGTGAGTTTCGATAAGTTTTGAATTTTTTGTTATGGTTTGAATCCCTGGTCGGGTCGTTTAGGGGCTTTTACGGTAGTTTAACGCTTTTCCCCCGCCTGCTATTTCCTCTTATTTTGGTTTATTTTACTATTGACACTTACCAACGGATATGATAAATTATTATATGTCGCTGCGAGACACAACGCAGTATGGGCTTGTAGCTCAGTTGGGAGAGCGCTTGAATGGCATTCAAGAGGTCAAGGGTTCGATTCCCTTCAGGTCCACCAAATTCAAACTTTAAAACCCTTGAGAAATCAAGGGTTTTTTTGTTGCGCCTTCATCAGACATCTTGCGATTGATTTGGAACTGTTTACTTCAATCCCGGAATGCTCACCGTCTTCACCCGGCGCGCCCCCGACGGCACCTCAAATAAATAATCCGGCTGCGGGCCGGGTTTGATATTGGACAACTCCATCTTCCCCGTCACCTTGCCGTCACTGTCCTTAGCCTCCGCACGCACCAGCGTCCCGTCGGCCCCGTCGAACCACTGGAGCAACACGCCGTATTTGGCGTCCTGATATGTGGATTGAGTTACCGTGCACTCACGGCCGTCGATCGTCTCTTTACCAAGCTCCGCCGTGGTATACGTCAATCCCGGATTAGGATGATAGGGGTTAAAGCCATAGGTCATCTCGGCATACATCGTTTGATCCATCACCGTCCACATCACCTTGCGGTCCATCCGGATGATCATCACCGCCGGATTGCCCTGAATCATTACCTCTTCCCGGATCTTTTGAAAATCTTTCACAAAGATCTTGCCCGTCGCCACAACGCCTTTGGCATCGGTGATCGTGACGTTGGCCGAAAACTCCTGCGCCGCTCCGAAGACCGGACTGAAACACCAACCCAAAACCATCCCCAAAACCGCTACCAACCAGATTTTGCGCATGCCTACCTCCACGAAAAGAATATTGCCTCCTCCTTAGTTAGGCACTTCTATTATACCATATTTTTGCAAGGTTGCTAATCACCGCCATTAAATTATTCATCCACCCGTCACAACGCGGGATCAACAAAAAATACCACATCGGTGGTATTTTTATATGAGATTAACAAAAAATACCACATCGGTGGTATTTTTAAACGCCAACTATAAAAATGTTCGGTTACGATAAAATATTGATCAGTTCGAGCAACGCCGGGTCAACCTTTCGTTTGGTGTTAATGGCGCTGTCCATATCACTCACCACGATCTGGTCTTTCACATATCCGACCATCTTCTCCGACTCACCCGCCAGGATCAGGTCAACCGCTTTCGCTCCCATCAATGTGGCGATCTTCCGGTCGAAGTAGGTCGGCATCCCGCCGCGTTGAATATGCCCCAATACCGTCACCCGAGTCTCGCAACCGGTTTTTTCACCCACGTAACGACCGACCCGGAATCCACTGGATTGTTCGACATCAAGCGGATCGCCGTAAAACCCTTCAGCCACCAAAATGATGCTATGGGTTTTGCCGTGTTTTAAGTTCTTTTTAATCTTCGCGCAAATCCGATCGAGATCACCGGACAACTCCGGGACCAGCACCGACTCGGCGCCACCGGTCAATCCGGCCGCGGCCGCGATAAAACCGGAGTTTTTCCCCATGACCTCCACCACGTACACCCGGTTGTGGGACGAAGCGGTGTCGCGAATCTTATTGATCGCATCCAAGACCGTATTGACGGCCGTATCAAAACCAATCGAATAATCGGTGCAACCGATATCGTTATCGATGGTTCCCGGCAAACCGACGGTTTGAAAACCCATTTTGTTTAAAACCTGCGCGCCGCGAAACGAACCGTCGCCGCCAATGATCACCAGGCCGTTCAACCCCAGTTTTTCCAGCTGCTCTTTCCCCTTTTGTTGGCCTTCGGGGGTCTTAAACTCCGGACAGCGGGCCGATTGCAAAATCGTACCGCCCCGTTGTAAAATATCGCCCACCGCCCGTGAAGTCAACGGGACAATGTCGCCGGTCAACAAACCGCTATAACCGCGTTTAATCCCAAACACCTTGCAATTGTGGTAAAGGGCTTTCCGGACCACCGACCGGATCGCGGCATTCATTCCCGGCGCATCGCCACCACTTGTCAGTATACCAATTCTCACCGAAATCACCAGCGCTTTCGAGATTAATTTACGCTATCGCCACGCCGCTGTCACCGACGACTATCGTTCGAATCGAAACTTATACCAGTACGATCTCCAACCCCAATTCCTGCAATCTGGAAATTGTATCCGCACGCGCCGCTTTATCCGTAATCAACGTCTGCACGTCTTGGAGCGCTGCAATTTTCGCCCGGGCCACCGCCCCCACTTTACTGGAGTCCGCCAGCACCACCCGCCGTCGCGACCGGCGAATAAACAAGCTTTTCATCTCCGCTTCCGGTAGGTTGACATTGGTGAATCCCTGCTCGACATCGATGCCGCTAACACCGATAAACGCCACATCCACGTTGATTTTCTCTAAAATCAGCTCCGCGTAAGGGTTCACCAGCGAATGTTGTTTCGCCCGCAACGTCCCCCCGGTCACAATGGTGGTAACCGCCGGGTTGTTCTCCAGAATCGTCGCGATATTCACCGCATTGGTGAAAACGGTCAAATCACGGTGCTTTTCCAGTTTGCGCGCCATCGCGGTTGTGGTCGTGCCAACATCAAGAATGATCGTGTCGCCCGGCTTGACCAACGCCACCGCCGCTTCGGCAATTCGTTCTTTTTCATCCCGGAAGGAAGTCTCCACCATTTGAAACGGCCGTTCGAAACCGGACTGATTGTTGAGGATCGCCCCGCCATGGGTGCGCCGCAGCAATCCTTCCTTCTCCAACAACTCCAAATCCTGCCGAATCGTCACGCCGGACACGCCAAGTTGCCGCGCTAAATCACCGACTAAGCAACGGCCTTCGACATTCAAAATATCCAAAATCTTCGTCCGTCGTTCTTCCGGAAACATGCGTTCCTCCTAAGTATCAATGACAATAACATTGGTTAGCGAATCGCGTTACATAGGGAAACACTGATTAATTAACCTGACAGCATAATTAGGCAATATCTTGGAGCTGTTTCTAGTGTTTCCCAGCAAAGTTCCGATTAAATCAGCGCTTCCATAGTTTTGTCTGTCCTATCTAGTCTTATTTTACGTTTGGTTTCATTTCATGTCAATTAGTTTCATTTGTTTTACGCATAAATTTATTGGATCCGCTATCCGAACCCAATAGTCGTCCCGACAACAAACCCACGGCGCCCGCTCTAGGCAAGTATGGAGAAATCAGGATTTGCTTCCTCAAAAAGGTCCTTGCCGCCGGCGGGTTTTCTCCCGCCATCAGCGCGACCGATGGAACTTACGCTTCCAACAAATTTGCTTTCATTTCCTTTCATTTTGTTTCGTTTCTGATCAGAGGCGGGAAATTGAAATCGCCATGGGTTGCAACCCATGGCGAACAATTATTACGAAGGGCCGGAGCTGCGGTGGGAAAACCGGATCGGACGCCCCCGCCCGAACAATGGAAAGGTGAGCACGATTCCACAAAGCACTCGCCGTTCTAGTTATTCCGATAAATCCAGCAGAATTGATCGCGGTATTCCTTCGGGGTTAAGGTAAATTCCTCTTTAAAAACCCGCCCGAAATGACTGAGATCGCCAAAGCCGACCCGGTCGCAGATTTCGCTCACCGGGACCCAGGTCTCCTGCAACAGACTGGCGGCGGTCCGCAGTCGCAAACTGCGCAGGTAACTCATGACCGATTGACCGGTGGCTTTCTTGAAACGCTCGGCCAGGGTGGTACGGTTTAATCCAAATTGCCGTTCCAAATCGGCGATCTGAATATCTTCCGCGTAATGATTGTGGAGATGGGCAATCACATCATTGATCCCGGTCGTTTCCTGAAACGGGAGCGGTTTGACCTCCGGTGACTTGACAACCGGCTCCGCGGCGTTGGCCAAAGCTAACAAATCGCAGACCATAATCAAGGCTTGAATCAGGTACGAACGACTGCGGCATGGCCAATAATTATCCGGGTGGGCTTGCAGCTGATTATCGATGGAGCGATGCAGATTCACCAACCCCTGCAACGTCTCGGGGGAACAAGGAAAGATCCCGGCAAACCGCGCGTTGCGATCCAAAAACGGCCGCACCAGATATTTATCTTGCACATCGCGGATATCCGCTTGCTTGATGAAGTTATCCCGGCGCAAATTTTCAAATGAGAACAACGGATTCAACCAATCCGGATGAAAATGCACCTCGTGAACCATCACTTCACCCGGGGATACCAGTTCCAGCGTTTCTTGTTCATTAATGCAAAACACCGCCGGAGAAGAAAATGCCAACTGTTTTTGGTTGATCCGAATAATCCCGGCGCCCGCTTTGACAAAAAACAACCGGAAGCAACTCCGGGGCGCGACCAATTCCTGCAACCGGGTATGAGAGAGGCATTTCACCTTGAGAAAAGCTTTCGGAAAATAAGGCGTTTCCAGTGCGATTTTCAATGCGTTCATTCGCATCCTCCTAGGCGGAATCACGCTTTAATTCTTACCGTACAAAAAAGTATTACGCAAAAATCGGCGGACCTTTTCTCAAGTGTAGAATAGTTTCAAAACGGTGTCAATTCTTTGAAAAGAATTGTCCATCCCACAAAAAAAAATGTCTTATTGAACCATTTCCCGCTAAAATAAGCGATACTGCCGGTGCTTCGCCCTATCCAACTGGTGGTACATCCGTTCCAGGAAAATCCGGACCAAACCGGGATCAAATTGGGTTCCCGCACAACGTTCAATCTCCGTCAACGCCTCCTCGGGCCGGAGCGCTTCTTTATAAACCCGTTTATGAGTCATCGCGTCATACGCGTCGACAATCGCGATGATCCGGGCGATCAACGGAATCTCATCCTGCTTCAGCCCCAACGGATACCCTTTGCCGTCCCACCGCTCATGGTGGGCCAAAACCGACTTGGCGATATGCGCCAGGTCCGGCACGGATTGTAAAATCCGGTAACCGATATCGGGATGTTTCATCATCACCTTCCACTCTTCCGGCGTCAACTTCCCAGCCTTGCAGAGGATATGATTGGGGATGCCGATTTTGCCAATATCGTGCAACGACGCCAACAACGCCAGATCATCCATTTGGATGGTCGGCATCCCCAACGACCTGCCGATATTCAGCGCCAGATTGCGCAGTCGTTCCGCATGCCGTTCCGTTTCGATACTCTTCTCCGAAAGCGTCTTTTGCAACGAGCCAATAATCGAATTGCGGACCCCTTTGCTTTTTTGCAATTTATTCTGATACATCCGTTCATCCGCCCGGCGAAAGCAGTCCTGAAGGTCGTCGTCGTCCGTTGTTTGCATCGCATATCCCAGCGACAAACTCAGCTGGATCGGTTCCGAGACTTGCGTGGCACATTGAAACTGAATATCGCGGCAAACTTTGCGAACCTCCGTCTCAGTAGTCCGGGGCAATAGCAGCAAAAACTCATCGCCACCCCAACGGATCACAATATCCTGTTGACGACAGGCTGTCCGCAACAAGCGCGCGATACTTTGCAGCAGTTTGTCCCCGGCCGCGTGTCCAAACGCGTCATTGACCAACTTCAAAGCGTTGACATCGCCGATAATTAAACCCAACGGCAAATTTTCCGCAATGTTCATCTGTTGCAACGACTCTTCAAAAAACGCCCGGTTGTACAGTCCCGTCACTTTATCGGTAAAAGTGAGTTCGCGAATCTCCGTCTCGATCCGTTTCCGCTCAGTGATATCGCGCGCCACCGACAGCACCACCGGCTGTTCGTTCAGGACAAAATAATGGGCGCTAATTTCCACCGGAAACCGGTTGCCGTTTTGACACTGCAACATCACCTCGTAAGTCGCATGCCCGGTGTCATGGAGCTTTTCTCCGACTCCCACCAATGCGGGCAAACTGTCGGAGGTCAGAATATCTTGGTAACTCAGCTTTTTCAGCGCGTCTAGTCCGTATCCCAACTTTTTGATGGCGGTGTTGTTTACTTCAAGAATTTGAAAGTACCCTAAATTGCTGGTAGTCAAAAAGACCAAATCATTGGCGTTTTGAAACAGCTCGCGGAACTTTTCCTCGCTGTTGCGCAACGCCTGCTCGGCCTGCTTGCGCTCAGTAATATCCTCGATGATGCTCATCAAAACCGGTTGTTTGCCGAGTCTGACCATAAACGTGTTGACCTTGACCGGAAATGAGCTGCCGTCCTTACGAAAATGCACCGTCTCGTACAATAGGCCGTGTTGCCTAACCTGCTCCATCTGGCCCTCCGCCACTTCGTAACTGACCGCGCGGATCTGGTGAATCGTCATGGTTAACA
This sequence comes from Bacillota bacterium, assembly GCA_023417475.1. Taxonomy (GTDB): domain Bacteria; phylum Bacillota; class UBA4882; order UBA8346; family UBA8346; genus JAEYPR01. Next base: position 32,179 of record JAEZFP010000062.1, read on the forward strand.
GTTCTTCCCGAGTATAACCGTATGTCTCGAACGCCGCCTGATTGGCGTCGATAATCCGGCCGTCGAAGCTCATAAACAGATTAATACATAAGTTATTGGTAAAAAGGGCGCTAAATTTTTCTTTATTGAGACTCAACTCGTAAGAAAATCGTTCTACCGCCATCAATAACATAAAGATCGCCGTAATTAAAGCTAAAAATGCTCCAATGTAATAACCGATCGGCGCAATCAACAAGAGCGGTTGCAAAAACGGATAATCCAACTTATGCAGCCCCCATAATACCATACAACAACCCAAAACCCGCTGAGCGCGGAACTCCCCTTCCCGCGCTCCCCGGATAAAACCAACCCCGATATAGATCTGGGCCAAGCCAAACAAGATGCATAACGGTCCGGAAGCCACGGCGGGAAGGTTGGCCAAATTAAACCCTAAACTCCATATTAACGAGGCCGCAATGACCAACCATAACCAACGAAATTTGCCGATCGGCTTTTGATTTAGCGCAATTGCGCCCCACAACAAAAAACCGATCGACCACCCCAACAAGCAATCCAACGTAAAATTCAGCAACCAGGTCGGACCGGCGATTAATTTGACAATACCAATCACGGTCCAAAAGAAATACAAACTCCAGCCAATTGCCCAATAAAACAAATAGCGGTGATACATTTGCGCCAAGAGAAACAAGTTGACCAAAACAATGACCCCGCAAAAAATAGCCATTGTGATCATTGATGACAATAACGAAATCTGCATGAAACTCTCCCCTAAAACGTTCCTGCAACCTAACTCTAATTACTTCGTCAGATTCCGATGAGACTTTTAGCTTAAATTCATCATCACCGCAACAATTTAACATGCGCGTCATTGAAACGCAAGGTGTCACAGCATCACATTGTAGCCGATTTGACGCATTGTAAACTTACGTATAATTAATTGGTTGACATTTGATCCATCAATACGCTACAATGGGTTTAATTCACTGTCGCGGAGGAAGATTATTATGGACGCAAATCAATCGACATTACGCCAAACTATCTATGCCTCGCTTTTTACCGCGCTGATTATCGTCGGCGGTTACTTGAGTTTCCCAGTGCCGTGGAGTCCGGTCCCGCTGGTCTTGGCGGACTTCTTCATCTTGTTGGCGGGGTTGGTCTTAGGACCGGCCTGGGGTTTGACCAGCGCCGGACTTTATCTTTTACTCGGCCTGATCGGCCTGCCGGTGTTTGCCGGGGGGAAATCCGGCATCGCCACCTTGTTTGGGCCAACCGGCGGTTTTCTCATCGGTTATCTCGGCCTGACTTTCATCACCGGTTGGATTGCCCATCGCGGCAAAACGACCCGCTGGCGGGACGGTGTCGCGGCCGGGTTGGGTTTGGTAACCCTTTTCACCCTGGGACTGGTTTGGCTGGGATTTTCACTCAAGCTTACTTTGGCAAAAACCCTGGCCATAGGACTGCTCCCCTTTTTACCGGGAACCTTGATTAAATTATTGGCTGCGCTGGCTGTGATCCGGCCTTTGCGGTCAATCATCACCCCCCAATGAGCGTGGAATCGATCATGCCGCTATTGGAAGTCCGACACCTATCCAAATCGTTCCCCAACGGCATGCAAGCTTTACATGATATCAACCTGGCGGTTCGACCGGGCGAATTGCTTATCTTGGCGGGCGCGAACGGTTCGGGTAAAACCGTACTGGCGCGACACTTCAACGGCCTCTTGCAACCATCCGCGGGCGAGGTCCGGTTCAACGGTCTCCCGATCGCCCGCAACCTGCGAGCAGTCCGCCAACAGGTGGGATTGGTATTTCAAGACTCGGACAGTCAGATTGTCGGCGAGACGGTGGCGGCGGATATTGCCTTTGGCCCGGAAAACTTAGGATTAAGTTCGAGCGAGGTCCAATTCCGCGTCACCGAAGCGTTGGCCATGGTAGAGCTAACCGCGGTGGCCGACTGGCGTCCCCAACAATTATCGGGCGGGCAAAAACGGAAATTAGTCATCGCCGGTATCTTGGCGATGCAACCCCAAATAGTCATTTTAGACGAGCCCTTTACCGGATTGGACTATCCCGGCGTCGTTCAAGTAATTGAGCAATTGTTGCGTTTGCACCAAACCGGTCACACGTTGCTGGTGATCACCCATGAGTTGGAGAAATTTTTAGCCCACGCCACGCGCTTGGTGGTGATGGCGGCGGGACGGATCGTCGCCGATGGCACGCCCGAAGCGTTGCTAAACGACATCGAAGCGTATGGCATTAAAAAACCGTATGGAGCGGATCGCCCGGTGGCGACAATGACATGGCTGAAATAAATCTCTTTCGCTATCTTCCCGGTTGCTCCGTCTTGCATGCCATGGAGCCCCGTTTCAAGCTGGTGAGTCTGCTGGTACTCAGTTTCGGGGTGGGTTGCGCGCAAAGCCGGATCGACCTGCTGCTGCTATCATCTTTGCTGGGCTTGGCATTTATCTGTTCACGGCTGCCGTTGGGAGCTTTGCTACGCGAATTGCGCAGTTTTGCCTGGCTAATCCTGGCTGCGCTCATTTTGCCGGTCATTGGCTCGCCTCAATCCTTCCCGACGGCTTGGGCCACCGGAGTGTTGACGGCTTGGCGGTTGCTAGCGGCTTTGATGATGGGGCTGTTGCTTACCGGAACCACCTCCGCCACGATGTTGCGGGCCGCCGTCTATTGGCTGCTACGTTTGCTGCCCGGTTTTCCGGCGCGCCGGGTGGCCACCATGTTCAGCCTGGTTCTCACGATGGTCCCGTTAATCCTCGACCAAGCGGTCACAGTTCGTGAGGCGGAAGTGAGTCGCGGCATCGACCAATCCCCCAATCCCTTGCGACGCTTAGCCTATCTATGTTGGCCGATCCTCCGCCAAACCTTTCAACGGGCGGACGAATTGATCCTGGCGCTGGAATCCCGTTGTTACCAAGAGAATCCGATTCACCACGATTTTCAACAGCGCTGGAGCGACATCGGGATGCTTGGCTTGGTCGTGGGGGTTACGCTTTTTGTTTTGCTCCGCTAAAGCAGCTAAAGCAAACCATTAAAAAAGGCAAGCCTTGCGGCCTGCCTTTTTTGATGGTTTTTTCAAGTTATACGGTATAGGTCGACGCGGAAGTGTTGCCGCCTTTACCCGTCCAGTTGGTGTGGAAAAATTCGCCGCGCGCTTTGTCAGTCCGCTCGTAGGTGTGGGCGCCAAAGTAATCGCGTTGTGCTTGCAGCAGATTGGCGGGGAGCTTTTCGGTCCGGAAACCGTCGAAGTAACTCAAAGCGGAAGTAAAAGCCGGTACCGGGATCCCGTTGACCAACGCCGCGGCGCAAACCCGGCGCCAACCGGCTTGGGCCGATTCCACCGTCTCTTTGAAGAACGGATCAAGCAACAAGTTGGACAACTCGCTGTTTTGATCAAACGCTTCTTTGATTTTACCGAGGAACACGGAGCGGATGATACAACCGCCGCGCCACATTAAAGCGATTCCGCCGTAATTTAAGTTCCAGTTATAGGTCTTGGCGGCGGCCCGCATTAAAGTGTATCCTTGCGCGTAAGAAACGATCTTGGAAGCGTAAAGCGCATTTTTAATATCGTTGATAAAGGCTTTTTTATCGCCTTCAAATTGCGGTTTCGGTCCGGACAACACCTTGGCAGCGGCAACCCGTTCGTCTTTCATTGCCGAGAGGCAACGGGCGAAAACCGCTTCGCCGATCAGGGTCAGGGGCACGCCTTCATCAAGCGCGGCCACGCCGGTCCATTTACCGGTTCCTTTTTGACCGGCAGTATCCAGAATTTTATCAACCAACGGCTGGCCGTCCTCGTCCTTGTACCCGAGAATGTCCCGGGTGATTTCGACCAGGTAGCTCTCGAGCTCGCCGGTGTTCCATTCTTTGAAAACTTCGTGCATTTCAGGGGCTGACATGCCGAGCAAATCGCGCATCAGTTGGTATGCTTCGCAAATCAGTTGCATATCGCCGTATTCGATCCCGTTATGGACCATTTTGACGAAATGGCCGGCGCCGTCTTCACCCACCCAATCGCAGCAAGGGCTGCCATCGGAGACTTTGGCGCAGATCGATTGGAAAATGGCTTTCACATGGGGCCAGGCCGCCGGGGAGCCGCCGGGCATCATGCTCGGTCCGAGCAACGCGCCTTCTTCGCCGCCGGAAACGCCGGTTCCGATATAAAGCAATCCTTTTTCCTCAACGTATTTGGTGCGACGAATGGTGTCCGGAAAATGTGAGTTTCCGCCGTCAATGATGATGTCGCCTGCTTCCAGATAGGGTATCAACAGGTCAATAAAATCATCGACCGGTTTACCCGCTTTGACCATGATCATCACTTTACGGGGCTTTTTCAAATTATCGACCAATTCCTGAAGGGAGTATGTTCCGATAATATTTTTACCCTTGGCGCGGCCTTCTACGAAATTGGCAACTTTTTCGGTACTCCGGTTATATACGGCTACGGTGAACCCTTTACTTTCCATATTCATTACCAGGTTTTCTCCCATAACCGCCAAACCGATCAAACCAATATCCGCTTTACTCATCACTCAGCCTCCCGTTATATAGTAAAACAAATATTAGTATTCGCTAAAATTCCACTAAGTTCCTACTTTTTTCGTAATAATTTTCGAATTTATTGTAAACGATCGGGTATATACAATGACCACGCTCTACTTCTTTAAAGGAATCCGCTTTCGCTTCGATCCTCGGATGTCTTGGTTGACTTGTCCCTCCAAGCCCGACAAGATACGCTACGATGAGTCATTTCCCAAAATCCCCTTGCACGATTACTTTGCCATGGAGAGTTGAGCTATTCAAAACACAATCAAAAATTGCATTTTTATTTTCCGAAAGTTCATTATTTAACCGGAATTCTATTTTTCTTGACTGGAATTCTATTTCTCGAGAGGAAAATTCGGTTTTCCGGGATCGGAATTGTATTTATAACGTCCGGAATTCTATTTCCAGGTTCCGCAATTCTATTTCGAGCGACCGGAATTATATTTTGAAGGGGTGGATTTGTGTTTTTGCGGACAGAAATTGTATTTATATGATAATAAGTTGTATTTATTGTGAAATGAATAAGTGTAAGGATAAAAAAACAGTCCCGGGATGATCGTTGATGTAAAAATTTCCAGTATTTACTTTGCTGTTTCATAAAAAGATTCGGAGAATTTCCCCTCAGAATCAAGGATTTCTAGAGAAAAAGCACAGTCTATTTGATAGACTGTGCCAAAAACAATTCCAGTTACCATGCCCTGGAGTTATGAACTCCTCTATTCATCTTGTTTCATCAAAAATCCTTGCACTCAGCTCAGATTTTACTTCTATAAAACCTTCCAAAGATTCGCACATACCCTCTAATATGATATTAATAAAACCGTCATTGATTTTCCCTAAAGTGATTCTTAATTTATTAATTTCTAAAACTTGACCCGGCTTACAAATAACACTTTCACCGATCTCATTTTCTTTATTGGCAATATTAATGTCAAATGAAGCTACCTGATCTTGATTTCCGACTACGATTAATTTATCCTGAACATCTTCAACCTTATTTATGGAATTAATTAAAGAAATACAATTAATCGCTATCCCTGCCATTTGAAGGTCATGGCAATCTGCAAATAAATCAATTCGAGGTTCCGGTCCGAAATAATAACGCAATTTTACATCATCTAGCCAAAAAGACTCATTGTCTATCATTATATACTGATTCATTTACAAACACTTCCTTTATCATTTAATGCTCAAGGATTTCTTAAGATACTCCCTGCGATATCTTGAAAGCTTTTTTGCAGGTGCGGAAACTTCTTAGCATAAATATCATTTAAAATCTCGTAGAGGTCTTCAGGTGAGATATTTTTATAAGCTTCGGCACCTTTATATCGAGGGAAAAATTGATCGATAACCTCATGAACTTTCAAATGTTCAAACCGTGTTAAACCTTTTAATAGTTGTTCAGAAGGTCCTTTTAAGTATTTTGGCCACAAATGGTGTCCTTCTGTTTTAATCATTTTTAATACTACCTCACTATTTTCAGCCAGCCATTTCGACAACCACTTCACAGGTGCATTGGTTACTGACGCCGGGACTCCAGGAAGAGCAATTCCAACAATATCCGCAGCAGCCGCGTAATATTGTCCTTCTGCCAAATCCATGCTTAAAATACGTATATCATATTCCAAATCAGGACTTGTAGCAATAGCAGTTAAATACATATAAACAACAATTGGAATCTGAACTACTCTTCCATCTGGGTCAATCAGGTTTATTGGATTATCTCGGCAATACCCAAACCAATCCACCCCATCCTGCCCCGGATCCTCACTGATAAACCTCCCAATCTCCGGGTCATAATACCTCGCCCCAAAGTAATACAACCCCGTCCCATCTTTTTCCTTCCCGGTAAAGAAATAATCCTCGCCATTATCTCCGCTGCTCGTCCCAGTCTGGACAAACACCTCATCCCCAAACGGCGTATGCTGGATCTGCGATATTACATTGCCGTTGATATCCGTAACTAGTTCTGTAGTTCCCAGATGATCATTGATATAGAACTTAGCTTCCATACCATTTTTGATGGAGCCCAACAATTCATTCCCGTTATAAATAAAGGTTCCGCTCGACTCGGGAACACTATACGCATTGATCGATGTTCCATCAAAGGTCTCTTGATAATAGACCTGATTGCCATCCCTCACATAAATATTGGTCTTCCCGTTCTCCTCTTTCCAAATCCGCCAGCCGAATGGAGCGTAACCATAGGAACCAATCACTTCCGTATTCTTCGTCACGGTCTGTAATTGCCCTTGATTATCATAGCTATAATCCCAACGGTCCGCTCCTTGGACTTTGCTTTTCCGGCTACCGTCGGCATTGTAATCAAAAGTGATATTGCCGACTTGTTTTAAGAGGCCGTCTTGATAAACGTAATCCACCGGTACGCCGTTTTTAGTGACGGTTTTGCGATTGCCGGTTGCGTCGTATTCGTATTCGAGATTTTTTAACCCGTTGATCGCACTGGTTAATTTATTGAGATTGTCATATTGATATTGCTGATTATCAATGGTCTTAATATTTCCGCCCGGGCCGTATTCGTACTGATGGGTCTGGAGCAGTCCGGCGTTGCCGGTGAGTTTCCGGTTGTCCAGCCGCATTTGCGATCCATAGGCATAATCCAGCGACAAACCGTTGGCGAAATGAATATTCGTTACAAGATGATTAGTTCCGGTTGTAATCGTGGCGAACTCTTGCAGTCGTCCATTTAACAGCGCTGCAATTGTCGTTGTAGGATAATTATAATCATAACCAAATTGGGTTAAAGTTTGACCTTGGCCATTTTTTAACGTTAAGCCCGTTACACGGTCATAAGCTCCGTAAGTATAGCGTAAGTCATACAACCGGCCTTTAATGGTCCGTTCGGAGTGGGTCAAATAACCGTTATTGTCATAATAGTTATGATAGTTAATGCTGGGACTATTGAGCGTTTCGAGCCGTCCGAGGTGATCATAGGTGTATTCGGCTAAAACAGCGCTCCCATTGCGGGTTTTGGTAACCTCGTTAAACCCGTTGTAATCATAGGTCAACGTTAGTCCGCTCCGGTCTTTGACTGTTAATGGATTGCCGTTTCCATCATAACTGAACGATTCTGATTTCCCATCATTATAGGAAATGGATGTAACCAATCCCCGGCTGTTATAATTATAAACTGCGGTACGGTTCGATTGACTGATGGTTTTTAATAGTCCGCTATCGTAGCTGTAAGATGTCGTTTCTATACCCGCTCCGGCAGTGTTCGACGTGACTTGGACCGCTCGCCCAAGAACGTCATATTGAGTTGTTTCCGAATTACCATCGGGATCGGTCACGCTCAACGAATAATTGGTATCGTTATAACTGTATGTTTGAGTGCCAATGCCGGATTGGGATAAGGAAGTGATCCGGAAATCATATTGAGGATCATAAGAATAACTAACTTTTGAAAGAACTCCGCCCAAGTTGTCATAGACCTCGTTGACTGATGGTCGTCCTAATACATCATACGTTACTTTCGCTTGATTTCCTTCAGCATCGGTTGTCGCAACCGATAATGCGGTATCATTATAACTGGTCGAAACCGTCCCCGCCGAGTTAGTTGTAGTTAACAATCGTCCAATCCCATCATAGGCATATCTGGTTACATATGGGCCGTAGGTTTGCGACTTTTGCCAACCAAAGGGATAGTCGTATTCAAAATTCACCGAACGGTCGCCGGAACTGATGGTTGCCGGATAAAGATTGTAGTTTGAATCATATGCTATACTCGTTACGTTGCCGTTTGGGTCGGTGATACTGGAAACATTGCCGTTGGCATCGTAGGTGTAAGCCGTCATGGCTTCGCCTTTGGTTACTGAAGTTAATCGGCCGACATTATCATAACCATAACTTGCTGTCAGCAATCCGTGAGTAAACGAAGTTAACCCAATAAAGTAACCGTCAGAATTATCAATGGTTTGATAAGAATATTGGGATGTCCCGTCTGGCCCGGTTTCTGAAATAATGTTAAACACATCATCATATGTATACGAACGAGTATACACGCCCCCTGGATTGTTTACGACAACTGAAGAAACCAAATTTAGCTGATTGTTAATCGGTGAATTACCCTCGCTCTCCAGTGACTTTTGTATATACGAATAAGCATAACTATCATTTGTATTTTTCACCACCATCGGACCAGGACAGAACGCTGAATATGTGTATGTATTGCTGTTATACTCATACTTTTGGGCTTGGTACTCGTAATTCGCAGTAACTGATTGAGAACCGTCAACAAGTGTTACATTGGTAATTAAAGTATAGTAATTCGGGTATAATTCATCTGCTAAATATTCATTGAAATTATTATTATAGTCGAATTTTCTAAACTGATAACGTAAAGAAATGTCCCGACCATGATAGTTTCCCTTTATCAGCCGAAATCCATAATCGTTAAAATAATAACCAAGATTTATAATTTCTTGTTCAGACATTCCAATATCATTGCTAAACTCTAACTTTGTCATTTCGCCATTTGCCGAAGTAAGTTTTATATCACTTTCTCCAACAACCATTGTGTTTGTGCGTCCTATTGCATCAGTCACCTTATAAGTAATTGTAAGACCGTCGTTTACCCTGCCAAGCGTTCCTCCTTCAGTGTCGCTTGATGATTCTGATTCGCTCTCGACATACGATGCCTCAAACGAAACTACGGATTGCCCCTCAACATCAATCCCAGCAGTCGTCACTTGAATCGTCCGACCTACGCTATCCACAATCGTAGCGCTATCGTCACCGTATGAAAATTGAATTTGATTACCTGATTTATCACTAATTTTGCCCAATGGAAGGTAATCCCAACTTCCTGTCTCTTCATTTTCTGTACAAGAAAATGTGTAACTTGTTCCATCGGCGGTAGTTAAGATGACATTGTTTCCGTCGGCGGTTAATATGAACTTCCCTTCTCGGTAGTAATACTTATCTTTGATTTTTTCGCAACCTTGAGCCCAAAAGTAGTAACAATCATCATCCGCTACGATTCTCCTATCCGCTTCCAAACAATTCGGATAGAGTTTACCGTCTAAATATACATATGATGGTGTAACTCGAGGTAAATCATAGCTCCAGCCTGGCATCGGCTCGGTTAAAATGCTTTCCGAAGTTTCATATTTAAGATCATTTATACTTGGAAAACTTTTTAACCAAGGATGTTTTTTTACCCAGTCATAATCCATATATGCTGCGTGATAATTTACCAATGTCAACTGCCAATAAAAAATGTTAAGTCTGGACCTTAAATTTGCTTCACTTGAAAAGTATCGGTTTAAACGCAGATCTAAACCGCCTCGACCCGGCAGAATCAAATCGATTTGTGATATTTTGGCATCACCGGTTTTTAAGTCGACAGTCACACCATTTCCCATTGAATACGGTGTATTGCAATTATAGTAATCAATAGCTGGTACCGTTTTACGGTCCGCTTTTGTAAATGAACAATAATCCACAGAACAATAGTCAATACAATAATATTTCTGCTCGTCATGTTCATTAGGGGAATAATCCGAATTCAGTTTCTGAGCAAAACAACAAATCTCTATATCCTTGCCAGAAAAATCAAGAGTATATGAACTTCCTACAAAAGGTGCGTCTGTTCCGTCTTTCCAGTATATTTCAACGTTCGGGTCCGGACTGTTGACAGTTAAATTCCTTTGTTTTCCGGGTACATAAAAATTACCATCCAAAAATCCACTACTTTCTATGGCAAAATTATTCCATACATAATACGCTCCATAAATATTGCATATTTCATTTGACTCATACGGTACTAATTCTCCTTCATCGTTATAGCTAGTACCTATAAATTTGTACTTAATCATTATTTTCGTATAAGGATCGATTGGAAGTGATTCTCTCAAGTTAGAAGAAGTATAATGATTTCTCACCGTAGGAAATCCAAAATATCGTTCCCTTTCAACAGTAATATCATAATCACTCGTATATTGAAATCTTACATTTGGATATCTTTCGATTACAGATGGGTCAATTATGTCCGATTCAACCATATCGCCATAGACAAAATGATCTAGTAAATATACAGAATTTTTGTCAACTTTATCCTTTGTAAGATAAACATTCGTCTGATTACTACCATATGATAGACTCCAATAACATGAAGTCCCCGCTATTCCAATACTACATTGTAAATAATAGGTTTTGAATGAATTTCTCAATTGTGTTCTATTGATAATTACCGTCTCAGAGCCAGCGTATGTTGTTAGTTCCTCAACACTATTATCAGAGCGTAAAAACCAACGGAGTTTTTTAGTAAGGTCTGGTTCAGACAACTTTACTTCAAATTTTAAGTTATCAATTTTTGAGGAAAATGGAACAAAATAAGCTGATGGAGATATACTTGAAAACGGACATGAATAATAAGTGTCTTCGGCTTGCACAGCATATTGACAAAAAATCAAAAACATAGCGACCAATAAAATACTCAAAATAATCTTTCTCATATTAACCTCCAAGGACCCTTCTTTTATAATTCCAATTATGTAATTCTTTTACAAATGAATATTTCCTCTAAATTTTCATTTCCCCTTTTATTGTTTTCCACCAATAACCAACAATTTTGTTTTACTAACTATGCTATTCCCTAAATTTTTATCTTTGCTCCGTAATCGACTAAGCTATGACAAAGGAAAAAGGGAGTGTCGCAAAACTACATTTTTAAGTAGTGAGCAACACCCCTTTTTTACCCTAAAGCAATATTTAGACTGTCTCAAACAATCGATGAAGCGATTGCCCAAGGCGTTTGACTGTATTTTAATTCACATTATAGCCGAAGTAGAGGTTTTCCAATGCTTCGGAGAGATAATCGCTTCGAAATCGGGCGATGGTCGAATGATCCAACTTTTCGCCATGTAAAAGCCCCATGAAATTGCTATCTCTGCGACATGCAGTTACGATCTTACGGATCGAATAAATGTTGTTCATGTACGAATACGCTAACCTATCAGGAAATCTATCGCATTTTTATGCGAGAAACCTCTCCTTCCACCATTCATCCAGCAATTGCTAAAACATTAACGATTCACTCCCGTTCCTGCCGCCGCGCCCGCTCGGCCATATAACGGTATGCGCCCACGGTCCGTTGGGCATCCGCTTGGGACGGTTCGTCGCCAGACTGCCGACCGCGGATCAAGGCGATTAACCGTTGTTGTTTGACCCACCACGCCTGAAGCGACTCCCGGACTTTGGCCAACTGACCGAGGGAAGCGCTGCGGATGGCGATTTCGATCACCAAAACCAGCAAGGCGGTAATCACCAACAGGTTGCCAATGGCAACCGGGGTCCATGACCAACCGGCGGTGGGCAGTCGCGGCTGGGTCAGCGACAGGATCCGCCCCCCGGCGCCGTTGCTCAACTCGGTTAATCCATTCAAATCAGGCCCCAAACTACGCAGTTCCGCGCCCAGCGGATTCCAGACGCTGGCAACGGTCCAGGCGCCGTTCTCCTGATCGTGAATGGTGAAACTGCTCAATCCGGTCGTCTGCAGCGGCACAACCGCTTCATAATGTCCGGGCGCGGTCTCTTTAAAATGAAACGGCGCGCCGCTGCCGTTATCGTAGCGTCCCTGATACTGCCGGCCCGTTAGCAAACGGCCGTCGGCATCGATGCCCTCAATGGTTAAAGCGACGGAATCCGCTGTCACTTGAGTCCGGACGTGCATCCCGGTCGTTGGGACGGCGCGTTCCAAAAAACGGGTCACCTGGCTCCATAACCGGTTATACTGACTGCCCCCCGCCCAAGGCGCCAGCCAACGTTGGCCGGAATCGCTAGTAAAGACGGCGACTTTCCCGGCCCCGTAACGCCAAGTAGCCAACAGCGGATCATTTTTCGGACCGATTGCCAAATGGATCGCGGCCAACTTTTTCGGTTTGGTCAGAAGATAACCCAAAACCGGCGGCGTCCCTTGTTCCAAACCGGCGGTTATTGCCGCAGTCGCTCCAACCTTCGATTGAAACCGACCTTCCTGAATCAAATCCCGCAACACCCGATTGGTCTCTTTGGCGACCACCAACGGCAGTTGATCGAATTGCGTCCGGTAATATTGACCTTGGCCCCACTCGGCGATGTTCTTTAATAACGTTTCATTGACTTGCTCGCCCACCGCGATGGTGGAACAGGAGACGCCGGCGGTCCGCAACTGGGCGACTAACCGCTGGAAGTCGCCCTCTTTCGTAAAACCGTCGGTCAAAATGATCACATGCCTTCGCACCGGCCCCGGCGTCCCGAAAGAACGGGTAATCTCCGTCAGCGCCGCCGTCATTTCCGTACCTCCACCGCCACCCAGCTTGGCCAGAGATTCGTCGATCAGCGCCCGCCGGCCGGCCGGGGTGAAACGCAACACCCAAAACGGTTCCGTATCAAACCCTAAGATGCCCACTTCATCCAAAGGATTCAACTGACGCGCCGTCGCGGCGATACATTGCATCGCCGCCAACTGCTTCGAAGTATTGCCGATATTCTCCGCCATGGAGCGGGAATAATCGATGACAAACAGGATCTGCGCTTTGGTGAAGAATAACCGTTGCCTGGTGTCGGTCTCGACCGGGAGCATCTCCTCCAGCGCGGTGGCGAAATAATCGCCCCGTCCCAACGACTGTTCGCCCCCGACCACCAACCAACCGCCCCCGCCGCTCACATATTGCTGCACCGCCTGCTGTTGGGCAATGGTCAATCGGGTCGCCGCCACATTGTCAAAGATCACTGCAAGGTACCCCGCTAACAACGTGCTTGAATCGGGCAATTGTCCGGCGGAACGTTCCGTCACCGCCAACCCTTGCGCGCGGAGCGCTTGGCTGATCGGCGACGGGATCCGATCGGAATTGCCGTTGATCACCAGCGTTTGCGCCTGGCCGCTCACCCGGAGCAATCCGTCGGCCGTCACTTGCGACAATGGCTGTCCGGCCAACGTAACCGCCGACAATTCCAGTTGATGAACGCCGGTCGCCGCTTCCGGCAGGGTCAGGACCACTTCATTCGGACCGGGCTCGAGCTGAATAACTTGTTCGCTCACTTTTTGCCCGTCGAGTTTCACAATCGCCCGTAGAACTTCCGAATAATTGGCGCTGACCTTCCAGACCAGCGGAACCGGTTGGCCCGTATACGCCAAATCGGGAAGCTCCAACCCTTGAGTGACAACTGCGCCCGCTTGCCAGCCGTTCGGCACCACCTGCACCGTCACTCCCAAATCATTGATTTGACTGCCGGTAAGTCCGCCCGTTGTGGCGCGGCCGTCGGAGAACAACACCAGCTGCGAATTGCCGGGTTGTTGCCGCAACAATTCTTTTCCCAATCGCAACGCTGCCTGCAGATTGGTCTGATCGGAAGGCTCGACGCGCAATTCATCGGTTTCCAAAACGGCTTTCGCTTCGCCGGGAGCGACCAACGGCGTAATTACGCGGGGATTGCCGGCAAAAGCGATGATTCCGACCCGTTCATTGCCGTTTAACTGATTGATAATTGTCAAAGCGGCTTTCCGGGCTTGCTCGATCCGGGCGCTCCCGATACTCTCCGACACGTCGATCGCCAAAATCACTTGGCGCTGTTTGCTTGGCAACAATAACGACGTGTCCGCCAACGCGAGGACGATCAATCCGACCGCCGCCGCCCGTAACCAACTGACGAAAACCAAAACCGCGGCCGGTTTGCCTTCGGTCGTCCGGTATTTTTTTCTCAATCGAATTCCGCCAAAGCGTAAGATCGGAATGACGATTACCATTGCCAATAACCAATACGGCTTACCCCACCCCATCCGCGTTCACTCCTTCCGCGACAGCCGGACGCCGCGCCAGATAATCCACTCGATCGCCAAACAGACCAATAAAGCGGCCAGCGCCCATTCCGTTAACGGCCGACGTTGTTCGGTGACACCGGCTGAAGTTTTGGCGGCTTTGCCGTTGCCGGTCAGCTTACGCGGAGCAATATCCGCTTCGCTAAACGGCGGGTTGACGGCAATCCAGCCGCGTCTGTCCCGGTCTTCCCAAACTGCGATTCCCGGCACGGTTGGCTCAATGATGACGCGCCGTCCCAGGCGTCGGTAAGCAATGCCCGTCCTTTTCGGCAAACTCCAAGTTGGCGGTTCCGAAATCGCAGCTGTTATGCCAACGGTCAAATTGTACGCCAAGGGATTGCCCCATTGGGGAACAGTCCAGCGCACCATGTTTTGCAAGAAGACCGGAAAGGCTCCCGCCAAGCCCAGATTGGAACCGAACAGGTCGGTCCCCCATGCCACTCGATGATAACCCGCCTCTTCCCAGGTCGCGACGAGCGGACGCCCTTCCACCGTTGCCAGCGACCGCGCTCCCGGCTTGATCGTTACGGCAAACCCTTGCGTGACTTGCAAGGCCTGCCAGTCGCCGAAACGCAATAACGGATGTTGCCCGTCCACAGCCACGATTTTCCCGCGCACCGCCGGCCCTCTGACCAAGGGAGCACCGGCGGGAATCTGACCAAAAGTCAATACATTGCAGCGCAACCCGCGCGGCAGTTTCACCCGGTCCGCAATGACCATATCCCAGTCCCCGCCCGCCAATTCCCCCTCGGTTAACTGCGACCGCTGCGAATACTCAATTAACGGATGAGTCAAAGCGGCTTTCAAAAACGGATTGGCCGGGCCGATCAGTAAAATCCGGACTTTACGGGGAGGATTCACCGCCAGGATGTAACGGTTGTCGCTGGCGAGACTGTCTTGAGGGTGAACGATTTCAACGGTGTAATAGCCGGCCCGTAACGGACCTTGCAACGGTAGCTGCTGACCGCTGACCCCGGCCGCGACCGTGATCACTTGACGTTGCAAAACTTCCTGATTATAGGACAGGGTGATTTTCAGCGGTTGAGGCGTCGCCCAACCGTTATGGATCAAAAAACGGGCCGTTTTTTGTTCGAAATCGATTCGTAATCCGGTTACTCCAAGATTATTTCCGGTTTTGCCGACTGTAATCACCCGAAAACCGCTGGTAAAAATTCCTGCCAGCCGTTGACCGCCCAGTTCCAAACCGCCGTCAGTGATCAGGCAGGCTTGCCACGGGCGGGTCTGCCGCGTCAACCAGGCGCCGACCGCCTTCGCGACCTCAACTTCGTCAAACCCGCCGCCGCTAACGGTTAATTGCTTAATAATCGCTTGGGCCTGACCGGGTTGGACAACCGGTTCGCCCATCGGACGGGCGGTGGTGTCGCAAGCCATGATCATCACCGGCCAATCGGACGGGCCGCGCCGCAATTCGCGTTCTAGAATACGCTTAGCTTCGGTCAGACGGTCCCGGCGCGAAGCGGGATCTTCGAGCGTCGCCATACTGGCGGAAACGTCGACCAGAAACAACCGGCCCGGCTTCACTGTTTGGCGACTGAGCCAAACCGGTTCGGCAATGGCCAATACCGCGAAAAGCGCGGCCAAGATTTGGAGTAGCAGCAAGCCGACGCTGCGGCGTTGTAAGAAACGTCCACCCTGATTGGGCCGGCGTAACCGGGACCAGAGATAAGTCGACGACACCGGCTGACGCCGGAAAAACATTCGTAAAAAATAACAAATGACAATAGGCAGGACCGCCAAAATCAACCAAAAGGCTCCGGGGGAGCCCCAGTTCAACATAGTAATCCTCCCTGGCGCAGATCGTGATTGAGGATTCTTGCCAGGGGCGTGTCACTGCTGATCATGGTGTTGCCCAAGCCCAGCCGATGGCAAGCGCCACGGACTTCTTTGAGGTATTTCGCCAATTCGCGACGATAAGCGCTGGTCTGATCCATCCCGATATGTAAGGGAATCTCCTCCGCGGTTTCCGAATCCACCAACGTTACCTCGCCCAGTGGTTCCGGGTGTAACTCCGCGGGGCAAAGCACTTGAACCACATATCCCTCGCAACCGCTGGCCGCCAAGCCTTTAATCACTTGCGGCCATTCCGGATAAAGCAGGTCCGATAAGAGCACCACCATACATTTCCGCCCGTACAACGTGGCAAATTCGCGAACGCAACCAACCGGATCGACGGCCGCCGCCGGCTGCAACCCGTCAATGGCCCGAATCACATTGGCCAATGACGCCTGACCCCGCTCCGGCGCCAACACCTGGTTCAATTTTGTCCCCATGGCCAACACCCCGACCCGGTTGCCGTCCTGAATCGCCACCCCCGCCAAAAGCGTCGTCACCAGATAAGCGACCCGCAGTTTCTCCGGCTCGCCATATTGCATGGACAGACTGTTATCCAATAACAACATGACGGTGAGTTCTTTCTCTTCCGCGCAGAGTTTTACCAACAAGCGGCGCAGGCGTAAAAAAACCGCCCAATCGATCTGCCGGACATCGTCGCCGGGCTGATACTCCCGGTAATCCGCAAATTCAATGCCGCCGCCGCTTACCGGACTCCGTTGTTCGCCGGTGACCAAACCGGCGATCCGGCGTTTGGCAACAAAACTCAGTTGACTGATCAGTTGATAATCGCATAGGCTCAATGGTTTTTGGGTCATGGCCGTCACCCGAGCGCTCCGGCTCTTGCTTTATCCGGCGGTAAGCTTTGAATGATTTCATTCAGAAGCTGGTCGACTTGGATCCCTTCGATTTGCGCTTCAAAATTAATCGCGATCCGGTGCCGCAATGCCGGACCGGCTAACCGTTTCAGATCAGCGACGGTGACATGGTAACGGCCGTTCATCAACGCCCAGGCTTTCGCCGCCAGCACCAATGCTTGCGCCCCACGCGGGCCGGCGCCGTAACGGACGAACTGTTTGATCCGGGCCGAAGCCGATTCTTGTTGCGGTTGAGTCGCCATGACCAGTCGCGCCGCATAATTGACAATATGCGGCGGGACCACCACTTCCCGGACCGCCCGTTGCAAAGCTTGCAGTTCATTGGTTCCGAGCAGCGCCGTCAATTGTTCGCCAGCCCCGATGCCGACCGTACGCTCGATGATCGATTCCAGCTCCGCCTCGGAGGGATGCTGGACCAAAATCTTAAAGAAAAACCGGTCGATTTGGGCTTCCGGTAAGGGATACGTCCCTTCCATCTCCAACGGGTTCTGAGTCGCCAGAACCAAAAACGGACGCGGCATGGGATGGCGTTCGCCGCGGATGGTGACCGTCTGTTCCTGCATCGCCTCCAATAAAGCCGCTTGGGTTTTGGGCGAAGCCCGGTTGATCTCATCGGCCAACACCAGGTTGGCAAAGATCGGCCCCGGTTCAAACCGTAGGTCAAAGTCCCCTTGTTTATTTTGGCTGACCATACTGACGCCCAAAACATCGGCGGGTATCAGGTCGGGCGTGAACTGAATCCGCCCGAATTGCAAGGCTAAGGTTTGGGCTAACGTCCGGACCAGTTTGGTTTTGCCCAATCCCGGAACCCCTTCGAGCAAGACATGGCCTTCGCAGAGCAGCGCCGTTAAGACCAGTTCAGTCACTTCGGTTTGACCGACGATTACCTTCGCGATCTGTTCACGAATTTGATCGAGCTTGGCAACGCTCTCGCTAATTTGTAGCAAAGCTTGTTCACTATTCATTGTTTAGCACCCCCGCTTTTTGCCGCATCACTTTGAGTCGCTTCAATCAGTTTTAAAAAGTACGAACGAATAAAATCCCGATATTCGACAGGAACCGGCTGTCCCTTGACGGCGGCTTCGGCGGTCCGTTGGGCGGAAGGAACCACTCGGGCCAGCGGTACCCGGGCGTCTTGACCCGGAATCACATATTCAAAAACCTGACCGTCCTTGCGTTGAATAATCATTGGGGTCTGAGCGGCGGCGCGCGCTTGCACCGGTCCCCAATTCCCCTGTTGCCTGCCTTTGTTGGAACCGGCGGTGGTATCGCCGTCGCCGAGTCCGGAACGGTCGTCCTGTGCGGGATCGGTTGGATCGGTTTGGCCTTTGCTTTTGGCTCCGTTGCCACCCTGCTGGGCCGTTCCTTTCCGAGCGTCGTTGGACTGATTTCCTTTGCCATCCCGTCCTTGATCGTTGGCTTGCGCCGGTTCGGGCGGCTCCTCGGTTGGACCGGGTTGACCCGGTTGATTGGCATTGTTCGTCTTTTGCTGTTTTTTCATGATATTTGACGCCAGGTCCCGACGCCGTTGGGCTTCATTTTGCAATTCCCGCCGTTCGTTGGGATTATCAGTCTGCGCCAACTTTCTGGCGGTCGCGCGGTTGGCCTGATCCAGCAGCTCCTGGAGCGCCTTGTTATCTCCTTTAATGATGGCGGCTTCGGCTTGACGCGCCAGTTGCGGTTGGGTTGGAAACAACTGTTCAGCCACTAATCGCGGGGTCAAAACCAGGACCAGCTTCCCCGGTTTGCTTTTCGATGCGGATCCGGTCAGCGACTCCCGGGTTGGCAGGTTGTTTCCCGGACTCAATCGGAAAACCGGGACCCCGTGCCAAAAAACTGCCGTAAAAAACAGCATGACACCGGCCAACGCGATCAGGGAACGCTGTATACGACGGTAAGGCCAGGGTAATGCCGGGCTCGTCGTTACGATCTGGCGGGCGGTTGCAATCACCGCGTCATCGAACCATCCGGGTTGCTTCCGGCCAAGACAGTAGAAGGCCGCCGCAAAAACCTCTTCCTTGCTCCAATTCCGGTCCAGCCAACGCGCAGCCGCCCCGTCATCCAACCGTTGCCGCCAGCCAGTGATTAGCCCAATCAAACCGGCTGTCACCATTCCCAAAAGCCAAATTCCGACCGTGACTTGGTAAAATCCCACCCCCCGCAAAACGCAAACAACGAACCCCATGCCGCCGCCGGCGACTGTGAGCCACCGGACGAGCTGGACCGCAAAAACGATCCCGTTCAATCGCCACCGGCTCCGGGAGATGAATTTCCGGATCAATCGTTCTTCAACCATCCCTACGTACCTCGCGTTGTAATAACCATGTTTCCATGCCGACCAGGCAGCTAATGAAGCAGATTCCGATCCCAATGAAAATCCAGCCGCTATGAGGCTGATTGATGATTTGCCAGACCGCGAAGAAGGGGTTTAATAATCTTAGCTGCGGGATCCATCCGGTGATTCCCAGCCAGAGGCAACTGACCAGAAAGTTGAAAAACCGGCCGTCTTCGGTCTGGAAATGCGACGGCAGCAAATTCAAAACCGCCATGGTCACCGTACCGATCAAAATCGCCAGGAACACTAGGAATACACTGTGCCAGGAAATCCCCCACATGATCAGCATCACCGCAACCACCGGCAATAAGGTAAAGCTGTGCAATAACCCCACCAAAATTACGTTGATCAGTTTGCCGACGGTCAACTGCAACGCGGAAAGTTCTTTTTTGACTATCCATTGCCGTCCCTCCCGCTCGGGGTCCATGACAACCACCATAAATCCCAACCAGAGAAACACTCCGGTCATGGCCTCCAACCACCATTGGGGTTGAAGCAAGGTCAGTTCCCCGGCGAGCGCCGCGACACAAATCACCGTTAGTAAGGTTTGCCGGCCGCATTGTGCGCGCCAGCGCATCAACTCGGCGATAATCAAAGCATTCATCGGAGCGCCTCCTTCAATAACGGCAACGCCCAAACCACTTCCCGAACCGGGGCCCCTTGAACCGCCAATTGCATTCCGGAAAGCTTACCGTAACCGAATACCCAGTCAAGCGCCGGGTTGATTTGTTGCAAATTGAGGATCCAGCCTTGTTCGGACCGGAGCCAGCCGGGAAGTTCGTTGACAGCCCGCCACGAACCGCTGTTTACGTTATCGAGCTTCCAGACCCGGTTTTGCCGGTCAACCACGACCAGCGGTTGTTCCAGTGATTCGGGCAGCCTCACTTGATAAAGCGCGCGGTTTGGCGCGGTCAGCCCAACCACCCGGGTTTTGGCGTCGCTTGCCGTTAACCCGATTAACTCGACGGTTGGCGCTCCCCCTTGTTGAATCACCCAACCCACCTGATTCCGGCGATGGGTCCACTGCGCCGGTTGGGCATTGGGAATTATCTTTCCGGTTTCAGCCACTCCGGCGGCCAGGGTCAAACCCCATGGCGACGTCTGGCGCAAGGGAAATGTCAACTCCGGAGCAACCTTCATTTGCACGCTGGCGTTCACAACAGCGTTTTCCGTAAACGGCAACAGCACCGCCCGGGCATAAACCGTCGCGCCCCTCCGCCAGTCCGCCGTTAAGCCGTGGCCCAGCCACAGCACGCCTAAAGCGGCCATGACGGTATAGGCTAAAACACAAGCAAGCGCCCGGCGCTTCGCCACAAATCCAACGATTAACGCACCCAGACACCATACGGCCAGCCAAACCAAGACCGGAATCGGTAGATCCGGCCGGACCGCGTTGGATCGAATCGAGTTGATTCCCGGTTGATCGGCACGAAAAAAACGGCTGGGAGTCAACCGCCGTGATTGGACATACGGCGCGAGCGCCAATAAACGGCGCCATTTTTCCGGTTGACGCCATTCCGCTTCCGCATACGGTTGGGCCAGTAACCGGACTGCCCCCAAGCCCACCGCAAAACCGGAGTCGGAATCCTGCTTTTGCCGTTTGGGAAGAAAATCCGCCAACTCGCTGACCAAACTTTCCGTTCCGGCGCGCGTTGCAAATAATACCAGGCGTCCGCCACCTACCAGCCAACTTCGCAAGGCTTTCAATTGGGCCGGACTTAATACCGGACCGGGATCGGGCATCACCACCGCGCTGATCCCGTCATAACTTAAAATATGACGGGGCAATTCCGTCAAACTGACCGCTTGGGCCAACACCGGTTCGGTTGGATTTAACGCCGCCCCAATGCCAACTTGAGCGGAGGAGGGCAGATTGTTGATGAGCACCAAATGTCCTGGAAATACTTTGTCAAAAACCGCCACCGTCTGCTCGGACAAGACGGATCCGTCAACCAACCGGATTTGTAATGTGATATTTTGCTGCTCCGCTAGGACCGGGTATTCGATCAGGCCTTCGTTTTTACATGAAAAACGTTCTACTGCGTGCCGCTTTCCATCGGCTCCCACGCGGCCGACCTCCAGCCAGACCGAATCCGATGCGCCGTTGACCCGCAGCCACACCGGTATCCACCGTCCGGGAACGGCGTACCCCCCGTATCCCAATTTGGTATCGACCGTCACGGTCGCAGCGGAACTCAACTGTCCGGATAGCGTCAGCAGCAATATGAAAGCGATCCCGCTCCATAAACGTTTCCCCATCTTCGACCACCAACATTAATATTGCGTTAACAGATTATTTCAAGTTTATTGTATTCGCTTCTTTCCTGAAAATCCAGTGACAATAATCAAGAATACTATGACAAAAAACAATTACGGAATTGGCAAAAACTTTTTATAAAATCTTCGAAGCGCAGTTCCAGTGCTGATTAAGTCCTGATCCGGCTTGCATTTGCGAACCATTTGCCGGGCATCCGGTTACATTTGCTATGTTATACTGGTTATAGCAACGGTTGTTATCAGCGATTGCCTGCCGTACCAATCCTTCATGATAAAAAGGAGTTTGATTGCGAATGAATCGACAGCTTCACCCCGTCATCTGCCTAAGTCTCCTAACTTGCATTACCTTGTTGCTCCATATGGCCGGTCCGGTTCGGGCGGCCGAGTCTGCCAGCCAAGGCGTTCCGCTTGCCAAGCCCGGGACGGAAGAGCTTATCAGCGTCAGTCCGGTTAATGTTAAAAATTTCGGCGCCAAGGGCGACGGCGTCAGCGATGATTCCGCCAGTATCCAACAGGCGATCAACAGCCTCAAAGAAGGCGGAACCTTGTTTTTTCCTTCGGGAAAATACGCCTTTAGCCAAACGCTCGTTCTTCCGTCCCATCTGCGCATCCTGGGCGACAACCGGATCTCGACGATTCTTTTATATACCGGGTCCGACAAAGCGATCGTCTCCGGCAGCCGCGAGGGACGGTATGGCGCCGGAACCTATTACATTACCATCGAAAATATTATTTTGCGCGGTCAGGACGCCGGGACCGGCCTATATATCACTTCACGCTATCTGACTATTAACAATGCCGAGATCTCCCATTTCGAAGTGGGTATGGACAGTCAATACTGCTGGACCAACAAATTTTATAATGTTTCCTTCTTCTACAACAGCGATACCGCTTTCCGGGGCGGCGCCCTGCTGAACGCCAACAGTTTTGTCAACTGCATCTTTTCCACCGGGCAACGGGCGGTGACGATCAACCAATGTTGGAACGTCTCCTTCGTGGGGTGTCAATTTGAAGGTTATACCGACGCTTGCTTCGCGTTTGATGAGCCGGCCAAAAGCGCCGTCTGGAATTTGAGTATCAGCGGTTCGTACTTTGAAAATACCGGCAAAGCCCTTTACGCCGGGCCCAATGCCTCCTTTTTTCAATTGGCGCTGAACAACAACATCATCACCACCCATGGCGCGGGCCTGGCGATTCAGATCAACAACCGTAATAACTATGGCAAAAACACCGGCATCATCGAAAACAATTCGTTTTTCCGCGAGAACAAAGGTAGCGCCGAATCGTTTGTTCGGATCGACGGTCCCGCCTATCTCCTGTTTCGCTCCAATCAATCCTACGCTTCCCCCGGGTATCTCCCGGTGGCGTTGTTGGATGAAGCCACCCGGACAACTCACGATACCTCAGTGGAGACATCATTGAGCGACGGGAATCGCCTGAACTTCTCGGGCGTAGGGGTATTCGACAAAGGAATGATCATCGGAAGCAACGCTCCCCAAACTGCCGACCCGGGCTTGATCGTCTATAATAACGGGCAGCTCAAGATCTTTAATTCCAATGGGCAAGCGGAGCCCGTTGCAACGCTTAAAGCGGGACCCCCGCCGGAACGGCCGATCAATTGTCCGGTCGGCACGATCTATTTCGATACCACGCTCGACCGGCCGCTTTGGTGGAACGGGCAAAACTGGGTCGACGCGAATGGACACAAACGGTAGCGACGCTCACCAATTCAGCGGAGCGCAAACGGAGCTGTCGCTGTGAGTGACCAAACGATCTCATTGAGTCATTCACGTTTTGTTAATAACGCTTCCATGTTACTAACAAAACGATCTCTTTTTGTGGATAACTCTTCTATTTCTGTTAGAAAATGAACAGTTGCTGTGGATAAATAGGACGCTATAGGATGACGCTGTGAATAAGGGTTGGTTTCGGTTTGAGGCGGGGGAGCAAGATGAAGGTTGCAGGGCTTCGAAGCATTTCTAGAAACCCCAAAAAGGGCAAGTCAAAACGCGGGAAGGGTCGGGGCCACCGAAAAACGGCTCGAAATAACATGGACCGACAATCTATTGATAGCCTAAAACAAGCGACTCCCTATCTATTGTCGGTCAATCTTTCAGAGCGGAGGTTTTTTTAGTGACTTGGAAGGGTCCCGCGTTTTGGTTTTAAAAGATGAAGGCTCCGACAATACCGGCCGCGATGGTGGCGGCGATCGGGCCGACTTTAAACCGTTGGGTCGCAAAGATCGTTACGCCAAAGATAAAAATCGCCGGCAAATTCAGGGTGTGAAGCGGCGCCGTGAAGAGTTTGGCGCTGAAAAAACTTTCGTTAATAATTGAACTTTTAAAGAAGAAGATAACGGCCGCGGCGATCATGCCGACCGTCGCCGGACGGATTCCGCCCAAAATCGCCTGGACAACCGGATTGGTCTTGAACTTCATGATAAACGCGGCAATGATTAAAATCATGATTAACGATGGCAACGAGACGCCGACCGTGGCAAATACCGCGCCCCACAAACCGGCCGACTTGTAACCGACATATGTAGCCGCATTTACCGCGATTGGACCCGGCGTCATCTGCGATAACGCAACCACATTGGAGAACTCGTGGGCCGACATGATTCCGAAGTGTTGAATCTCTTGATAGATTAAAGGCAACATTACGTAACCGCCGCCAAAACTGAATAATCCGATCTTAAAAAAGATATAAAACAACTGGGAATAAACCATCATGATGATCGCCTCCGTTGCCAGCGATAAATTGCATATCCGGCCGCTCCGCCGAAGATCACCATCCAGGCGGCGTTGAGATTAAACAGCACGATTCCGGCAAACGACACACCCGCGATCCACCAACCGCTGCGGTTTTTAATCACCGATTTGCCGAGTTTGACCGCAGCCAACAAGATCAAGCCCGCTGAAGCCGCGCGGATCCCCGCAAAAACTTTTTCGACATAGACGTTCTCCTGTAGGCTCATCAAAGCCAATAAAATCACGATAATCGACGCGAAAGCCGGGAAAATCACCCCAAAAGCGGCACTGACAGCCCCCGCCACCCCCGCGACACGATTGCCGATAAAGATGGCCGAGTTGATCGCGATCACGCCCGGTACTGACTGGGAGATTGCGAAAATATCGATGATCTCGGCTTCGGTAATCCATTGTTCCTTTTCAACGACTTCACGTTGGATCAACGGCAGCATGGCATAACCGCCGCCAAAGGTGAAGCTGCCAACCTTCAAAAAAACCCAGCAAATTTTTAACAATCGCTTCCAATCACGCACTTTTGGCTCCTACCCCAACGGTGTTCCCCCGTCGGCTAAAGTTCACTAAAAATAAGCTAACCAACAATTGTCTGCATTATAGCCCGTTCCACGGCGGAAGTCAATGCGGGGCAACGCCGGCAAAAAAAATATTCCCAACCCAGAACAAAACTGCCAATCGTTTCGTCCAATTATAAATGGCGCACGAAACTCGGGAACTGTCTTGACTGCGCCATATTTCCCTTGATCCGTCCGTGACGATAAGCACGACATTTCTTCCATTACCGTATCGCGTAAAAATACCCCAAGGAGGGTTTTCATGAAACGTTCATTTGTAATAATGGTCGGTATGCTATTCGTCGCCGTTTTGCTTTCCGGATGCGTCGATGAGTTGGGCGCGGTCGATCTCTCCGGCGAATACCCGTTACGCTCGTCAAACGACGGTTGGGCCTTCCGGGTCATCGGCGACGTCAGCCTGAACCGCCACAGTTTGGAACCGTACAGCCGGATGATTGACTACCGCAATTATCTGGAACAGGACACCACCTTCCGGATCGCCGGAACCGATTACTTATTTGTCAGCCGTTTTCAAGGAGGTTATCTCACGTTTGGCCGCCGGAACCCTTACGGCGAAGCCTATCGCAATTTTCAAACCCAAGTGTATAACTATAATACCCATGAACCGGTTAAACCGTTTGTGATTCAACAGTCGGACACCGGAGCCGATTGGGACAACCGTCTCGATTTCGGCGGGAAAGATATTAAGCAGACTCTGAACCGGAACGGCAATTTTAAATTCACTTTTTATGACGAGGGTATCAATCAGGACTTGATCGTTTACAGTTCCTACTCCATCGATACGACCGCCGAACGGAAAGTCAATAAGCAAGATCAATACATTCTTGATAAAAACGGCCGCTATCAGTATGATGATGTGAAAGCCGTCGGTTGGTCTCAAATCTGCATTGGCGCCCGGAGTTGTCTGGTCGCCGAACATTATGTCGGCAACCAAAAAATCGTTCTTTACGTGCTTGATTGGGACTTTGACGGCAAGTTCACCGCCGCCGACCGGATTTATTGCGACTATACCGACGAATTTTACTGGTTTGGCAAGACCATCCGGTTGAGCAAATCCTTTGATCCCAAAAAAGACAACAAATATTCCCTAGCCTTTATCGCACCGGCGACTCCACTCGATCTTCCCCGGTTAAAGATCGAACTGGTGGAAAAGGGCGTCCGTGAGAAATAGCCGGAGCCAACCGGTGGGCGGCTCTATAAAAGAAGCGGCGATGCGCCGCTTCTTTTATTTTAATTTTGGGGATGAATGCGTTCTTACCAGGCTAACTTATCCCAGAGGTATTTTGACAGTTCCGCCACGGGAATCCGCACTTGTTCCATGGTGTCGCGATCCCGGACCGTAACCGCCTTGTCTTCCAGACTGTCAAAGTCAATCGTGACGCAATACGGCGTGCCGATCTCGTCCTGACGGCGGTAGCGACGGCCGATTGCTTTCGAATCGTCATAATCGACCATCCAATATTTGCGGAGTTCTGCTTCGATCGCCTGCGCCATCGCCACTAACGGCTCTTTCTTGGAAAGCGGTAAAATCGCCACTTTATACGGGGCCAACGCGCGATGCAGTTTGAGCACCACCCGGACTTCATCCTTATCGGGTTCCTCATGGTAAGCGTCCAATAAAAAGGCCAAGGTACCGCGATCGGCGCCGGCGGAAGGCTCAATGACATACGGGACGTAATGCTCGTTGGCTTCCTGGTCGAAATAATCGATCCGTTGGCCGCTGTATTCGGCATGTCGTTTCAGATCAAAGTCGGTGCGGTTGGCGATCCCTTCCAGTTCCGACCAGCCCATCGGGAAATAATATTCCACGTCGAAACAACCTTTGGCATAGTGGGCCAACTCGTCGGAGGCGTGTTCGCGCAAACGGAGCCGTTCGGGATTGATCCCTAAGTCCACATACCATTGGAACCGCCGGTCAATCCATTCCTGATGGGCTTGCTCATCGGTTCCGGGCTTAACAAAATACTCGATCTCCATCTGCTCGAACTCCCGGGTCCGAAAGGTGAAGTTGCCAGGGGTGATCTCGTTACGAAATGACTTCCCGATCTGACCAATGCCAAAAGGCAGTTTCATCCGGGTTGAGGTTAGAACGTTATTAAAGTTGACAAAAATGCCCTGGGCGGTTTCGGGACGCATATAAACCACCGCCGCGCTGTCCTCCACCGGTCCCATGAACGTTTTGAACATCAGATTGAACTGGCGGGCTTCGGTCAATTCGCCGCCGCAAGACGGACACTTATCCCCCTCGAGATGGTCGGCGCGGAACCGTTGGCGGCATGATTTGCAATCAACCAACGGATCGGTAAACCCGGCGACGTGACCGCTGGCTTCCCAAACGCGCGGATGCATCAGGATGCTGGCGTCCAAACCCACCATATCGTCACGTTCCTGGATTACTTTCCGGCGCCAAGCCTGTTTGACATTGTTCTTTAGCTCTACTCCGAGTGGGCCGTAATCCCAACAGCTGTTTAAACCGCCGTAGATCTCGCTGGATTGAAAGATAAATCCTCTCCGTTTTGCGAGTGAAACAATCTTCTCCATTGTGGTCGTAGCTTGAACTTCCGACATGATAAATACCTCCTCGATTATTCGTATCAAAAATGAGCAAACGTCCAATCCCTACCGGATCAACCGTTGCCAAAAAATCATGATCTGCGGCGTCAGGGTTATTTCAATCACCGCCGCGACGGTCAGTAAAACCAGCATTAACGCCCCGTAATATTTGAGTTCCCGGAAGAACTCCCGCAAAATCGGCAGGTTTTCACCCTGCATAAAATAATGCCAGAACCAACGCCACAAGCAAAGCCCAAATTTGACTCCCATGGCGACCGCGAGCAAAAAGGCGGGGATCTCAAAAATTCCGTGCGGCGCCAGGCTGAGATAATACTGAAGTTCGCCCATTTTGGCATGAACTTGCGTGTAATATTGAAAAGCCCCGATCCCCACTCCGTTAATTAACAACGACAGTAACGGCGGAAAGATTAATACGCCGGAAACGATCGCGGTAATTGACGCCGACAAATTATTGAACCATATCGTAAAAATTTGCACCCCCACCGGAGCGTGTTTAATCTTTTCGGCAATCTTTCGTAAGTGTTGGGCGAAGAATTTAATGATTTGTTGCGCTTCATCGGGGTAAAATTTCGGTAGCAACGCGCCTGCTAAAACACTGATCAAAAAAAATAGGGTGATCACGGTTAACAGGTAACGGTCCCGTTTTAATAAACGTTTAATCTCCTCCATCTGATTCCCCTTTTCTCCAGATTATCATTTATTGTATTGATCATTCCGCTAATTTACGACCTAACCGAACTGAGCGTTACACTTGAAATAACGGTTTGCGGCGGACGGTCGACGAATCGCGCCGCCGGTCTTTTAAAAAAGCCAATAAAAAAGAAACCTGCTCCCTTCTCAGGGACGAGAGGTTTCCCGCGGTTCCACCCTGTTTGGCCCAAAGATCTCCAGGCCCACTTCATTGCCACGGCTCAAAGCGCCTTTCCCAAACAATCCGGACCGGGTCGCACCAACCCCCGGCTCTCTCTACCGTCTTGGCTTTGGTAATCTTTCTTCGTCATCGCCGATATCAAATTCTCTACTCGACACTATATCAAATTCCACCCATGCCTGTCAATGCAGAGTATGGCAATTCCTTGTCAGAAGCATAAATTCGGTGATTGCTTTGCTCAGCCACGCCCCGATGAGCAAACCGGTTCCGCTTGTCTCGTTCATTGGATATCCGAATCGGAATCGGAATCGACCCGTTCAATCTCCACGGTGCAACGGCTGACCAACGCCGCAACCCCGCCGATAATCGCCAATTGCGGCGCCAATAGCGCTCCGACTACTCCCGCGGTGACCGGAATCTCTATCAGCACTTTCTCCTCTTGCTTGACCCGGATCTTCGCGACATTCCCTTTCTTGATCAATTCTTTGACTTTATCGACAAGCTCGTTGCCTTTGACAAAGAACTCTTCCCGGGAATTTTTGCTTCCTTGTTCCAACTTGACCAAGGCTTCAATCACATCCCAATTGGATGTTTCGAGCGCTTGTTTGGCTGCTTCGTAACTGACATTCATTCGTTCGCGGATCAGATCAATTTTTGTCAAATTGTCCATCAATCGTGCCCCCCACTTTGCTTTGTCATAGATTGCCCGAAGCCTGGCGATGCTATTCTACGCAATGGGGCCGGCGTTCATAAGTCCAAGGCTGAAAGTATTATAGCAGCGTATCGAGAAATAATTGCGACTTCAGCGGCTGATCGATTCGGGCCTCAATAAATGAACGTAAGACCTGCCCGATGAGTTTACACTGTCCAGGCCCGATCCCCAACTGGGTTAACTGACGCATATCCGTGGCGGCCAACTCCTGAATTTTCGCAACCACTTCGGGCTGGATCTCGATCAGATCCCGGTAGTTTTCATGACAGTCCCGGCAGACCAAACCACCCGCCGCAGCTGAAAATTGCAATGTTTGTTCCTGCTCGCCGCAACTGACGCATTGGGACAGTTCCGGCTGATAACCCAGGTAGTTCAACAAGCGGATTTGAAAAGCCAGATTTACCAAGTCGGACGGATAATCTCCTTCTAACGTCACAAAAGCCGCCAGCATAAACCGGAAAATTTCCCGCGCCGTTTCATGCAGCGGAACAAAACGGTCAACCAAATCAGCCCAGTAACTGGCGTAAGCCATGCGAATCAGATCTTCGCGCAATCCCGAAAAAGGATGGATCAGTTCGGCCTGGCTTAGGGTAGCTAAATTTTTCCCCGGAAAAAGCATGGTTTGGACCAAGTTGAACGCCAGGGTGTTTCCGACAAATCGGCTCCGCTGGCGCCGGGCGCCTTTCACCACCGCTTCGATCTTCCCGTAGTCTTCGGTCAATAAGACCACGATCCGGTCGGCCTCGCCAAAATTGCGGTTCTTTAGCACTAGGGCTTTGGTACGATAGATTTCACTCATTTAATGTCTCCGAAAAAACACAAAACCTTTCCGATATTCGCAAACTCATTCATCGCGATTGCCCCGCCCATCCTTAATTTTCTTTATAATAGCGCTCTTTCTCACTGTAGATACAGCCGCAATATCCCTGACGGTACAGGCCCAACTCGCGGGCGGCCGCTTGGCTTTGGCGAAAGCCGGGGCGAAAATCTTCGTCATAAAAACGCAAACCAGATTCGGCCGCCAATTGGTGACCGGTCTGACAGATCAGCTCCCGGTTTTGATAAGGGCTGATCAACAAAGTCGTACTGAAACAGTCGAACCCCAATTCTTTGGCTTTGGCCGCTGTCTTGGCGAGCCGGATCCGGTAGCATTGCCCGCAGCGTTGCTGAGGTTCCGCCGCGACCTGCCGTAAAAACTCTTCCAACGCATACCCCGGTTCCTCCAGCAGCGGCAGTTGCCGTACGGAAGCCAACTCCCGCAACGCATCCCGGCGCCGCTGTTGCTCCTGATAAGGATGAATGTTCGGGTTGTAAAAAAAGAGGGTCGGTTGAAAGCCCTCCTCCGTTAAACGTTCCGTGGTATAACAGGCGCAAGGCCCGCAACAGGTATGTAAAAAGATGGACATGCGCTACACCTTCTTAAAGAAACCTACTCAAACAATCTTTCCTGAGCCGATGAGGGCGGACTGGACTTCATTTTACGGTGTAAGTGGTCATAGGCGAGCCTCGTGGCTATTCTGCCCCGGGGCGTCCGATTTATAAAGCCGATTTGCAGCAGAAAGGGTTCGTAGACGTCCTCAATCGTCTCGGATTCTTCGCCGATGGAAGCGGCAATGGTGTCCAAACCCACCGGTCCGCCGTCAAACTTGTCGATAATGGTCAATAAAACGGTCCGGTCAATCCGGTCCAGTCCCAACCGGTCCACCTCCAACATTTGCAAAGCTTGGTCGGCGATGGCGTCGGAGATGTACCCGGACGCTTTGACCTGGGCAAAATCACGCACCCGGCGCAACAGACGGTTGGCGATCCGGGGAGTGCCCCGCGAACGGCGCGCCAACTCCATTGCTCCCGAGTACTCGATATCGATATTTAAGATGCCGGCGGAGCGTTCGATAATCTTCCGCAAATCCTCCGGTTCGTAAAATTCCAGCCGGTTGATGATGCCAAAACGATCCCGCAACGGAGCGCTCAACGAACCGGCCCGCGTCGTCGCGCCAACCAACGTGAACCGGGGGAGATCGATCCGGACCGAACGGGCGCTGGGGCCTTTCCCGATGATAATATCCAATGCGAAATCTTCCATCGCCGGATAAAGGACTTCTTCGACCGCCCGGTTTAAACGGTGGACCTCGTCCACAAACAACACATCGTTGGGTTCAAGATTAGTCAGGATCGCCGCCAGATCGCCCGGTCGCTCAATGGCGGGACCGGAGGTGATCCGGATATTGACTTGCATCTCATTGGCGATGATATGCGCCAAGGAAGTTTTGCCCAGACCGGGCGGACCGTACAGCAGGACGTGATCCAAGGGTTCGCGTCGCGCTTTGGCCGCTGTAATGAAAATCTGCATATTCTCTTTTACCCGAGGTTGACCGATATACTCGGCGAAACTGCGGGGCCGCAGGCTCAGTTCGCTATCGTCGCTCCCCTGTTTTAAGGCGCTGACAATCCGTTCGTCTTCCATTTCCATTGGCTACAGTCACTTTCTATTAATATGCTTCAATACCTTTGTCGTCACCCAATTTTTTACTACGCTTACGCGAAAGGTAGCTAGCGTGGACGGCTACCCAAATTTTTCAAAGCCCGGCGCACCAATTCCGGCGTAGTCAGTCCCGGTTCGGCCTGGGTAATTGTTTCCACGGTCGTCACCGCTTCTTTTTGAGCATAAC
This sequence comes from Bacillota bacterium, assembly GCA_023417475.1. Taxonomy (GTDB): domain Bacteria; phylum Bacillota; class UBA4882; order UBA8346; family UBA8346; genus JAEYPR01. The sequence goes on from JAEZFP010000062.1 coordinate 64,068, forward strand.
CCAATGCCACCAGGGCATCGACCGCATCATCGCAGGACCGGTGGGCCGGGACGGTTTTCGCCGGGCCACCGACGTTACCGGTAGTGGCAATCCAGGCGATTTTGCCTTTGAGTTCCAAAATCAACCGCTGGGCCGTTTTTAAGCCGATTCCCGAAACGCCGGTTAAGGCCCGGTGATCCTCTTGGTGGATCGCCGCGGCGAACTGCTCGCCGGAAAGGGTTCCCAAAATCGCCAAGGCGGTTTTAGGACCGATCCCCGAGACGTTAATGATCTTTTCAAAGACGGTTTTCTCCTCCACCGACAAAAAGCCAAACAAGGTCGCCGCATCTTCCCGAAGGTGAAAATGGGTATACACCGTAACCGGCTCGGTCGTCCGGCTCAACGCCTCCAGCGCCGGAAGCGGCATCAACACCTGATAGCCGACGCCGTGCACTTCAATGATACAGCTTTCCCCGCTGACGCTCTGAACATTGCCCGAAAGTGTGGCGATCATCGTATTCCTCCATTAATAACAGATCCGGTTCAACTTGCGTGAATGCGCGTGGCAGATGGCGATGGCCAAGGCGTCGGCCGCGTCGTCCGGCTTGGGAATCTCGGTTAAACACAATAACATGCGGACCATCTCCTGCACCTGAAGTTTTTCGGCCCGTCCATACCCAACCACCGATTGTTTCACCTGCAACGGGGTATATTCGACGATCTCCAAACCGGCGCTTTCGGCCGCCAACAAAATAACCCCGCGGGATTGGCCGACCGACAGGGCCGTCCGCACGTTTTTATTGAAAAAAAGCTCTTCTACCGCTACCACTGCCGGTTGATATTGGTCAATAATCGCCGTGATCTCGTGATGGATCTGGCGCAACCGGGCCGGCATCGGCAGATTGGCTTCCGTCCGTACTACACCGTAGGTAACCCGGCGTAGATGATTTCCTTCATGGGCGATGACTCCGTATCCGGTAATGGCGGTCCCCGGATCGATTCCTAAAATCAACATCAAACAGTATCCTCCGCATCGATTACAATTCGCTTTCGAAGTTTTAAGTTCCTGCGCCCCCGAAAAAAAACCTCCGTCGCGACGGAGGCTGATTCAGTTTCTAATAGTATAGGAATAGTCCAGGTAGCTTCCCAAGTCCTTAAACCAGCTCACAACCCATATCCAGCTTGCGGAACGACTCGGCAAGCTCACTTATCCACATATCCAGCTTGCGGAACGACTCGGCAAGCTTACTTATTCACATATCCAGCTTGCGGAACGACTCGGCAAGCTCACTTATCCACATATCCAGCTTGCGGAACGACTCAGCAAGCTCACTTATCCACATATCCAGCTTGCGGAACGACTCAGCAAGCTTACTTATTCACATATCCAGCTTGCGGAACTTCGAGCAACTTCTTCAACGCCAAAGCAACCCGGCGCAGATCGCGATGGTCAATAAGATGGCCTCCGGAACCAACAATGACAGCCAGACTTTTAAAAAGTTGGCTTTGAAATAGTCGACGGTCAATACGAAACAAAGATGCATCGGCGAAAGCATCAAGCCGACAAACCCACTGATAAACGCCAGGATCAGCATTCCCGGTTTCACTCCGGCGCCGTGGCCGATGATCCCGATCAGCAACGGAAACGTCGCCGCGACATACGCTTGGGTTATCCCGACCGCAAACGCAACCAAAAGCGGCAGAGCGATCACCACCGCCAAATCGGGAACGCCCAGGCTTTTCAGATACTGCGGCAACCACTCCACTACCCCCGAGGCCTGCAACATTTCTTTGAAGATCAAGATCCCGGCGATTAAATAGACCAGGCTCAGCTTAAATCCATCCTGCCATAATTGCGTCAACTCCGCCCGACGATACCGGTTTAACAAAAGCAGTAACACAATCACTCCGGCCACCGTCAACCCCACATCCCAGTGAAAAAAGAGCACCAAAAGCACAATGACCGCCACCGGCCAGATCCCGGCGATCAATTCAAGCAAGGCCTGTTTCCGCGACACCGTGGCGACGCGATCGGGGCGGTCCACGGCGGGACTTTGGGGAATCTTGCGAATGATCAACCCGAACCCAATCAAAATAACCGCAAAAAAGAAGCCGAATAAGATCGCGGCGACCCTGCCCACCGGGACTCCGAGAATCTCGGCCACCAAAATCGTCCCGGGATACAGCGGCATGAAATACTCCCAGACGTGCCGGAACCAATAGTTAACCAAACTCTTTGTTTCGGCGTTCATAGTGAGATTCTGCCCCGCCTCTTCTACCAGCGGCGCTGAAAAAACCGCTCCGCCCGGTGACGGCAAGAGACCTAAAAAAGCCGGCAAAATAGCGATATTCACCTTCGGGTTGGGGATCAACACCGCCAGAGCGTTCAAGGTTTTATTTAAGTAACCTTTGGTACGTAAAATATGTTCAAGAAAGATGATAATATTCAAGGCCACGCCCAATTGTAGAAAAACCTGGCTCAAAACCGCCCGTTTCAAAACCAGCAGTTGGTTGGCGGGACTGACTTGAAAGAGGATTCCCAACAACAATGCCGCCGCCAGCATAACCCAGCCCATCGCGACCTTCTTCCGCAGCAGCAAAATGATTACGGTGAAAGTGAATGACAAGTTGATTAAGGGATGAAACATTCATTTACTCCTTTACCATGTTGTAAGCGTTACTCTCCTTTAATCTGACTGAGAATTATTGAGGTAGGATTTGCGGGCTTTGAGTCGAATAGAAGATCTAGAGCACCGGCTCACGATAACACAATCCAAAGGAGCATGATTGACTATGGCGCAGACAACAGCCAATGAGCTCGATTTGATTGCAGAAAATCTGAAAGATCTCGGTCTTCAACCCGAAACACAACCGATTGCGGTCTATCATTATCAAACCAGCCTTTATCTTTTTGCCGGAATCGGACTTGTCGCGGCGATTATCGGATGGCTTCAACCGTTGTTTGGTTTCTTACTGACGGCAGTGGCGTTTTTCTTTCTGACGCGCGAGTTTGTCCGACCGTTTCTGGCCCGCGTCAAATCAACCGCCGCCCAAAATCTTTCCGTAACCATCCCCGCCCGGAGTAAAGAATTTCAAAAAACCGTTGTCATTATCCCGCTGGCCGAACCCAATGTCCTTCCGTCCAATGGACTGTCGGAAAATACGCTATACTGGCTAACGCTTGGTTTGGGAATGTTGACCTTGATCAGCCAACTCCTCAAGGCGCCGCTGGGATCGCTGGTACCGGCCGGTTTGTTATTGATAATCGCTTACCGTTTATCAATGGCCAAAGTCGCCGTTCCGCCTGTCGATAGCGCTTCGGTGGTCGAATTGGCGGCGGTTTTGACAAAAGCCCGGCCCGCCACCACTACCGTAACTTTACTTTTCACCGGCTCATCGGCATTAAACTCGGGTCTGCTCCCGCTGGTCCAATCGCTGAAAGGCAGCCCGGAACTGACCTATGTCGTCAATCTCATGAGCACCGCCGCCCCCAATCCGCAGTTAGTCGCCAGCGAAGGGCCGATTTCCTATCGGGCCGACGCGTTTCTGCAAGAGACATTGGTAGCAGTCGCCGGCCAGAAAGGCATCGCCTTGGATATAACAAAATCCCGGCCTTTCAGCAAATCAATACCACTTAAGGCCGGGAAATATCGGACGATCACGCTGGCTTTGCCGCAATCGCAAAACCCAGCCGATCCTGGGGCAACCAAAAACTTACGCGAACTTTTGGTGGGCTTAATCCGTCAGATCGAAGCGTGATTAGCGGTTTAATTCGGTGCTGTTATGGCTTTGATGATCGCGGATAACCCGGCTGATCTCATTAAAATCACTGACCGGCATGTCGCCGGGGATGGTATTTTTGATCGCCGCCATGGCGTTGCCGAACTCAAGCGCTTTTTGAACGTCATTGTATTTCATCAATCCGAACAACACTCCGGCCAGGTATGCGTCACCGCTGCCGATCCGGTCGACCACTTCGATTTCGGGATAGGATTCTTCCTGATAGAAACAATCTTCATCCCGGCAATAGATTTGCGAATCCCAAGTATGACGGGTGGGGCTCAATACGGTCCGTTGGGTGGTCGCCACCAAACGGTTGCCATACTCTTGGGTGAAGGATTTCATCACGTCGCGGATGGGACCGGTCCGGCCAAACATTTTCCGGAACGTCTCCTCGGAGGCGAATAAAATATCTATCAACGGCAAGATCTGTTCAATTTCCGCGCGCGCTTCCGGCTCCGACCAAAGCGTCGCCCGGAAATTGACATCAAACGAGATCAGCCCGCCATTCGCTTTGATCTTGGTGATGGTATGCTTTAAAACCTCGCGAATATTGGGGCAAAGCGCCAAAGTGATACCGCTGAAATGAAACACAGCGGTTTTTTGGTACAATTCCTCGGGAAGCTCCGCTTGAGTAAGATTAATAAAAGAAGAGTTGGCCCGGTCGTAAACAACGGTCGGTTTGCGGGGCGCAGCGCCGCTCTCATAGTAATAGATTCCCAACCGGGCTTGTTTACTGGAATCATAAATAATATAATCGTCACTGACACCGCTGAAACGAATCCGGTTTTTAATGTATTTGCCAATCTCGTTATTGGGCAATTTGGTCACGATTCCGGTGCGTAAACCCAACAGGGAAATGCCCGAGACCACATTCAATTCGGAACCGCCGGCCCGCTTTTCAAAGACTTCGCCCGCTAAAATCCGTTCCTTGTTGGGCGGGGATAACCGCAATAACACCTCTCCCAATCCCATTACTGCAAATTCTTTTCCTGCAATCGTTTGAAACATGATATCCCTCCGAATTACATTAATCCTAATCTACGCAAGATCTTTACCGCCAACGGTTCGCTGACCCGGAGCGCCCCAACCGGGCATAACTCCTGGCAACAGCAGCACCGAATACACGTATTATCATCAATCGAAATCCGTTGGTTATACGAAATAGCCTGAGCGGGGCAGAACTCCTCGCATTTGCGGCAACCGATGCAAAGCTGCGGGTTCAACACTAAACGCTGTTTTAAGATGTGCGAAGCGATTTGGCTGAAGGTTTCATTGACAAAAATGTTGGTTCGCAACAGGGAAGGAATCTGAAAATCAGCGATTTTCAAAGAATTCAACGGCGGGCCGACCAGTTCCACCTCGCTTAACCGCGCCCCGGGAACGGCGAGCTTTTGGGCGGCGGCGGCGATCGGAAACTGCTCCGGTTTGCGCTGGACCAATTCAATGACGACCCGATCCAACGCCAACGGATTGGCGCTTGCGGCTAAAACAGCGAACTGACGCGGTCGCCCGTGCGAAGGACCGTTGCCGTCCATTCCGATAATCCCGTCCAAGATGTGCAACCCCGGTTTGGCCGTCAAAGCGATCTCTACTAATAATCGGGCGAATACTTCTAAATCTTTACCGGCGGCAAAATGCCAACGCCCCTTGTTATGGCCAACCACGCAACCGAACAAATTTTTAGTCGCCAGGGTAATCCCCATTTGTCCATGGGATTTTAACTTTGGTAAGTTAATGAGCTGATCAAACTCGTCCAATTCCCGTGCCAGATAGAGATGCTTAAACCGCCGTTCAAATCCAAGCTCCAAGCCTTTTCCAGCCAGGGCGACCGGGGTGTTGAACTCCACAATCGGGACGTTCAACCGCTGCAAATCCGCATCCAACCCCAATTTACGCAGTACGCTTTCGGCGGTTCCAATCCCGGGACTGTCACCCACTCCAACCTTACCGCCATAATCGTTGATCAATTCGGCAACCGCGATGATCAGCTTGGGATGGGTCGTCGCAGCGCTATCCACGGTGCGGGCGGCAATCAAATTGGGTTTTAAAAGCACCCGATCACCGGGCTTGCAAAAAGCCCGCACTCCACCCAGGGGTTGGAGCAGTTTTTCAAGCGTCGCTTTTAAGTCCGCGTCGTACGCGGCGCACTTCAGTAACGAAACCCGTTCCATCCTGTCTCTCCCATCGTGATCGCTGCGGTGAAATAATTCCAATCTTCCATCCGTAAAATACGGTGAAAAGCCAACGACGGCATTTATTTCAACTGGCGATGATTCATAAAACTGGCGCAACGTATATATCTTTAAATCTTATCATTTCGCCTATTATTTGACCAATAAATTTTTTAAGTTTTAACGTAATTTTTGTCGAGCTTAGGTAAAGCGGGTAATCGTCCTCCCATGACCATCGTTTTGCGTGACGCTATCTCAATCCGAATATTCATTGCCCCGATCAAAAATTCGGCATATTTCCCGCTTCCCCTGCAACATCCCTCGACAAGCCGGGAGAAAGGGCGGAAAAACCTTTAGGGAAACACTGATTAATTAACCTGATAGCATAATTAGGCAATATCTTGGGAGCTGTTTCTAGTGTTTCCCAGCAAAATTTCGATTAAATCAGCGCTTCCTTAGTTAAATCCTCAATTATTGCTTGAGTTACGATTACGTTTGTGATAAACTGATTTTAAATTAAATTTTGTTTATATCACTCGCCTTCAGAGGGAGTAACAGGCCTGTCCAGTGGAGGATTGGTATTTATCATTGGCGTTCCGATGGTAATTGTAATTTCCAGACAGGAAACAAAGTCGTCAATACGGTATAAAACCCGGCTTTGTTAGCGTTAGTTCTGTGAGACTCTGTGTTCGTTTTCTACGAACGCAGGGTCTTTTTGTTTTCCCGAAAGTTTGTCTCCGAATATTTCACGATGGGGTGATTGAATTTGGCACAGGAATATTAAGTCAGTTATGCAAGTTCCCTTTTTGGTAGAATATATATAAACAAAGGAGCAAAAAAACATGCCAATTAAACGCGCGATACTTTGGACCCTTTTTTGGATCGGACTAGCTTTAGCTTTTAACTTCGGGATCTACTGGTTTTCAGGTACGGAAAAGGCTTTACAGTTCTTTGGCGGTTATATCATTGAACAATCGCTGAGCGTCGACAATTTGTTCCTCTTTTTAATGATCTTTAGTAGTTTCGGCATTCCCAGGACCCATCAGCGTCGCATTCTCAACTACGGTATTATCGGCGCCGTCGTTCTGCGCTTAGTTTTTATTCTACTCGGTTCGGCAGTGGTAAATCGCTTCCATTGGGTCCTGTACGTCTTTGGCGCCTTGTTGATTATCAGCGGCATAAAAATGTTTGCCAAACATGACGAAGGTTCTCAAAACTTCGAGAATAATAAGATTTTAAAGCTGTTGGGCAAAATAATTCCGGTCACCAAAGAGTTGCACGGCGATCGCTTTTTCCTGCGAAAAAATAATATTTTATACGCGACGCCGCTGTTGGCCGTATTGGTTTTGGTCGAGTTTTCCGATATTATCTTTGCGATTGATTCGATCCCGGCGATTTTTTCAATCACTACCGATCCGTTCATCGTTTTCACCTCGAATCTTTTCGCGATCTTAGGATTGCGCAGTTTGTATTTTGTCCTGGAGAAACTGCATAGCCTGTTCCGGTATGTCCAATTCGGGGTGGCGTTGATTCTAACCTTAACCGGTGTCAAATTGTTAATCCTGGTGTTTCACATCGAAGTACCGTTGGTCGCTTCCATCCTAACGATCTTTACCATCCTGGTGATTAGCGTGTTAGCCTCCATTTTCCATCAGGAAAAAACCTGAATCGAAAAAAAATCCCAAATAATGAAAACGACCGCAATGCGGTCGTTTTCATTATTTGGGGTAAATCATTTCAAATCATTCGGAGAGGTTGGCGGTGGTCCGGATATACCGGGCTTTGGTCCCCGCGACCAATTCCACCATTCGTTCGGATGCGGTTTTCGGATCACCGCTGACAATCGCCTCGTAGACTTGCAGATGTTTTACATCCAACGAGGCGGTATTGGGCAATAACGCCATTCGCTTTTGCAGATTGTATAAAACGCTCCGGAACGCCGAGGAAAATACCACGATCATCTCATTATGGGTTGCCTGCATGATCGCTTGATGAAAATTAAAATCAGCTTCCACCGCGCCAGTGGAGTCATTGCTGTTTTTAAATTGTTTCATCGCTTCGAGATATTGACCGATTTTCTGAATTTCGCTTGGAGCGGCGCGTTTCGTAGCCAAAAAAACGCATTGCGGTTCGAAGATCTCGCGGAACTCCAACAAATTCAGGATACTCTCATGATTCATCGGCAACATCATGGTTAGCGGTTCGATCAAGTTATCCATCGAAGGGGCTTTCACTGTTGCACAGCGTCCCTGGTGTACCTCAATCAGCCCCAGTCCCCGCAAAGTGGTGATGGCGTCGCGAATCGTGGTGCGGCTGACATTATATTGCGCCGCCAATTCCCGTTCCGACGGCAAGGGTTGCCCGGGCTTCAATTCTCCGTTGAGGAATTTCTCTTTAAAGAGATCCACAAAATTGCTTGACAGATTGGGTGATTTCTCCGCAAAAATATGCGCCATACATCTAACCTCTAACCTCTTTATTTTATAGGGAATATTCCCTGCGTTTTATTCAAACATGACATCCAACAAATCGGCTTTTTCTTCCGCTGTGACTTGCCGGGGATTATTCTGCCAGACCTGCTGAAACGTTGGATCCTCCGCGATTTGGAAAAATAAATTTTTCGGGATGCCCAATTCCCGTAAGTTGGTTGGCAACTGTAGTTCCCGGATCAATTTTTTAATCGCACGGGCGGCCAACTCTGCCGCATCGCGAAGGTTCATTCCATTCACCTTCGCGCCAAGCAATTGGGCAATGTCGCGATATTTCTCCAAATTGACGCCGAGATTCAATTGAATGACTTCCGGTAAGGCCAACCCTACCGCCGTACTATGATGGACATTACAAACCCCGCTGATCGCCATGGCGATTCCCCGGGCGGCGCCCGATCCGGCTTGCGTTCTGGCGACCCCCGCCAAATTGCTGGCCATGGCCATTCCCTTCCGGGCATTAATATCTGCGCCATGCGCCACCGCCTGACGTAAATACGTTTGGATTAGCGCTATCGCTTTCCGGGCGTAAAGATCGGACACCGGTTGGGCCGATTTGGACGTATAGGCTTCAATGGCGTTGGTCAACGCGTCGATTCCCGCATTTGCCGTCAGGTTCGGCGGTAACGACAACATCAATTCCGGGTCCACAATGGCGGTTGATGGGAAATTGAAAAAACTCCGAATCATATTTTGATGATTTTCCCGAACGGTAATCAGCGAAGTGTGATTCACTTCCGAACCGGTTCCGGCGGTAGTCGGAATTGCAATGCTGGGCAATCCTTTCCGGGACATCCCGTGTTCCAACAGTTCCCGGATGGATAATTTCAAACCGGCGGTGGATGCGATCACTTTCGCGGCGTCTACCGCGCTCCCCCCGCCTAACCCGATAATCACATCGCAGCCCGTTTGGTAGGCCAAGACGGCTCCCGTTTCAACCGTTTTCAGACTGGGGTTGGATTCAACCGCATCAAACAGTTCATATTTCATTCCGTTTTGGGTCAGACTTCGTTCGACTCGTGCCGTATGCCCATGTTGGCGCATGGAATCAACCGCTGTGACCACCAATGCTTTTTTCCCCAGCGCCGCCGCTTCCGCTCCAACCTGCGATACAGTGCCTACCCCGAATAACACTTTGGTTGGCATAAAAATCTGAAGATTTTCAACACGGTCCAATTTGTACACTCACTTATTCGGAAAGTATTGTGTATCGGAACTGAGATCATCAAACGACGATCTCAGTTCGCAACTGGTAAATATATCAATTAAGATCAAGTATAAGGTTTCTGGGCGATTAATCAATATATTATATCAAAATTATTACATTTTTAACATGTTCTATTTACTTGAGCCGTAAATTAATCCCAGCGCCTTTTTCAGCCGGATTGGCCAACCGGGCGTAGACTGTCAAAAATCCTTCGGTCACCCGCGGCGCCGGGGCTTCCCAAGCCGCGAGACGACTTGCCAACTCTTCATCGCTGATTTTGATATTTAAGGTCCGGTTGGGAATATCAATCTCAATCACATCACCGTCTTCAACGATGGCCAGCGGTCCGCCTTCCGCCGCTTCCGGGGAGACTTGACAGATGAACGGCCCTTTGGCAAAACCGGAAATTTTTCCATCGGTGATTAACGCGCATTGGGTTTCGAGTCCGGTTGCATTCATAAAACCGATTACTTTGAAGACTTCAGTCAATCCCGGACCGCCTTTGGGACCTTCATAGCGGACGACGACGACATCGCCGGGTTGCACTTTATTTTGTTGCAACGCTTCCAAGGCCTCTTCCTGACCGTTAAAAACCCGGGCCTTTCCGGTATGCTGCAGCATTTGTTGGGGAATCACCGTCGGACGAACTACCGCCGATTTGGCCAAGTTGCCGCGGAGAATCGCCAACCCGCCCTTATTCACCGGATTTTCCAAATCTTTGATCACCGGCGAAGCGACCACTTTCACTTCAGCGAGGTTTTCAGCAACGGTTTTCCCGGTGATGGTCAAGACATCGGTCTTTAAGGTTGACTGGATTTTCTTCATGATCGCCTGGACGCCGCCCGCTTCGTCAAAATCGCCGACCGTATAGGGTCCGCTGGGACGAACAGCCGCAATGCAGGGAGTTTCTTGTCCTAATTTCTCAACCAATTCGAGATTGATCTCGTTGTCAAATCCTTTTTCATAGGCAATGGCCAAAATGTGCAATACCGCATTGGTCGAACCGCCGATGGCATGCAACACCCGGATGGCATTATATAAATTGTCGGGAGTTAAAATTTTTGCGGAAGTGATTCCCTCTTGAACTAACCGAACAATCTGCCGGCCCGACTCTTTGGCGATCCGCAACCGTTTCGCGGAAACGGCTAACGCGGTGGCGGCGCCCGGTAAGGCCAGTCCCAACGCTTCGGTGATGCATTGCATGGAATTGGCCGTGCCCAATAAAGCGCATGAACCGGGTCCGGGGCAAGCGGCTTCTTCCAATTCATCCATTTCTTCGATAGAGATTCGGGGTTTACCGACGCCATGCGCCCAACATTCGGCGTCAACCGTGGTTGTTACGATATCTTCGCCTTTATAACGTCCCGCCGCCATCGGACCGCCCGGGACGACGATCACCGGAATATCCAACCGTGCCGCCGCCAATAAATGACCCGGTACGTTTTTATCACATGATGAGATCATTACCAACGCATCAAACATATGAATCCAGGTTGACGCTTCCACCTCCGCGGCGATAATGTCGCGGGTGGGGGTATCGTAACGAATTCCGTGTTTACCGACTGCCACCGGGCATTGGGCGAAACTGCCAAACTCTACCGGAGTTCCCCCGGCTTGCCAGATTCCCGCTTTCACCGCGTCGGCAACCGCCCGCAAATGAAAATGACCAGGGCTGGTCTCGCCCCATGAGTTGGCCACACCGATCCGCGGCCGTTTCAGATCCTCCGTCGTATAACCCATTGATTTGATCAATGCCCGTGTTCTAGCATTTTCCGGGGACAACAAAAATTCACTGTTCTCTTTGAACTGATTCATGATGTAAAACGCCTCCATGATTATTTTACTTACAATGCCAATAATTAATACCAGTTAGCATTACTTGTCATACCAGTTAAGATGATTGTACTCCCTTTCATAGTAATTGTCAATTCAGGGAATCATAATGCTTCGGAGATTATTTTGGCAATTCCAAATTAAAAAGAGCATCCAGGTGGATGCTCTTCAACGAAAAACACTTTATTTTAAGGGTTTCGGCCGATAAATCAATTGTAGCCAGTTACAGTCCGGATCTTTAAAGTAGATAATTTGTACGCCGTCAGGAAAATCCTTAATTTCTCCGGCAAATTCGATCCCTTTCGCCTTCAATTCATTCATCGTTTCTTCCAAATTGTCTACCGCGATCGCGGTATGAAGCGCCCGTTTTTCTTTTCCCGAAAGTACAATCGCATCTTCGGTGTAAGGCATAATCTCAATGTAAGAACCGCTCTCTCCGGCGATAAAAATCGTCGGCGGAGTCTTTTGGTTGTGAGAAACGACTCTAAAGTTGAAATTCTTCCGGTACCAGGCAGCCAATTTTTCAGGGTCCCTGGACATTAAACCAAAATGCTCGATACCCAGGATCATTTCAGCCACTTCCATTCCTCAAAGTATAGGACATTCGCTATCCTAACAAATTATAGCTCAAAGAAGCTGCCGATTCCATTACAAAGAGATGAACTTTACTCCGGGTCAAAGTTTGTCCAGCCAACTCAGAGCAACGAATTCTTAATAACCTCTTCCGGAACCTTCATAAACAATGGGCTCATCGACTCGTGCGCATGAATACATTGGACCGCTTCGGCGAATAACGGCGCTACTGAAATTAATTTGATCTTTGCGGAAGCGGCGATATTCGGATTCGCCACCGAATCGGTCCCGATCAATAGTTCAATCGGGCTTTGTTCCAGCTTACTCACGCCGGCTACGGTCAGCATCAGATGGGTCAGGCAGGCATATATCCGGTTAGCGCCCCGCTCCTTGAGCGCTTTGGCAAGGTTGATTAAGGTTCCGCCGGAAATAGAAAAATCATCGACAATAAGCGCGTTTTTCCCTTGAACATCGCCGATCAATCCCAAAATCTCCGCATTCTCATGGTGGTCAGGGCGCATCTTATCACCGATTGCCACCGAGGTTCCCAAGTTAGCGGCAAATTTGTGCGCCTGTTTGGCAAAGCCGGCGTCAGGCGCCACCACCACGAGGTCTTCCAATGCTAGACGTTTGATGTATTCGCACAAGACCGGCAAGGCATAAAGGTGATCAACCGGTTTCTTGAAAAAACCTTGAATCTGGGGACTGTGCAAATCCATGGTCACAATCCGGTCGGCTCCGGCCAATTCAATTGACTCGGCGCAGACCCGCGCCCGGATCGAAACGCGCGGTTCATCTTTTTTATCGCCTTTGGCATAACTAAAATAGGGAATGATCGCCGTGACCGAATTGGCGCTGGCACGTTTAAAGGCGTCCATCCAGAACAGCAGCTCGACAAAGTCATTGTTGGGACTTAACCCAATGGGTTGAACCAAAAAGACGTCTTTATCGCGGACCGTTTCACCAGCCCGGACAAAAATATTGCCATCGGAAAAGGTAAAAACATCCGATTGACCCAGTTCAACTCCCAGGTATTTACACATCCGTTCGGCAAAAACCTTTCCCGAGCTTCCGGCAAAAATCTTGACTTCACCATTGGCTACCATGTAATTACCGCCTTTTCTCCAAATTGATCCCTTACCTATATAACTTTTCCACTGACAATCATTTTCCTGTTTGTTAACAAAATTTCAAAGACTCCAATCACAATCCCCAAGTCCGGAGTCTTTTTAAAAGACCGAAGTTATGGCCGGTTGCAATAAAAAAGCTGCCACTCGAAGTTGGCAGCTTTTGTTACAGCGCTTACGGATTAATATTGTCTTCTCGGTTGGAAGCAGTCGCGGCAATAAACTGGTTTTTCACCGGACGGTTGGAAAGGAACCATGGTGTCCTTACCACAACTGGAGCAGACAGCCGGATACATTTGACGGTCGGAACGACCGTTAAATCCGCCGCGGCTGCGGTTGCCACCAAAACCGGCGCTTTGTTTCCGTGCTTCACGGCAGGAAGGGCAACGGCCCGGTTCATTGGTGAAACCTTTGGATGCGAAGAATTCTTGCTCACTTGCGGTAAACGTAAATTCTTGCTCACATTCTTTACAAACTTTGGTCTTGTCTTGATACATTAAAAATCCTCCAATTTTAGCCGGGATAGGCTATTTTTTTGCCTTTCCGCAGACTACGAAGGAGGGCAATTTCGACAGGCTGAATTTGCAAACCGTACTCCTGGTTAGGCATTTATCTGAGTATACCACAGTTTTGAAACAAATACAACTATACTCAAGTAACTTTTTGGTTGGAAAGCCGTCAGTTTCCAAACCGACGGCTTTTTTCAACCTACCGATTCCCATCACCGCCTGGAGTTATACCGTTGCAAGGCCGCTTGGTTGATGGTGATTGCTTTATCAATTCCCAACCGTTTTATTTCAGGTGGTGGACGACTTTCATAATTTTATCAATGAAATCATTGCTGCAATATGGGCGAATCGCAATTTTTATCTGCAGAAAACCAATTTTATTCCAAAAAGAACGTGTCGTCGCAACCGCTCAGGATTGTTTGACGACACTCGCATCAAATATTCAAACGTGTTGCCGTTTTATCAAAAATGACTCAAATTCCTTTTACTTTCATTCCAACCGGGGCCCTAACCTTGTCGAACATGGTTTTGGGCACAGTGACGGTGGTTGGATCGCCGTCACTCACGAAACGAAGCGCCGGCTTTTGCTTGTAAGTCTCCACAAAAGCTTTTGGCCCCCAAGGAGTATCGCCGGCCTGAATCCGTTCGATGCGATAGGGATCGAATTTAGTCGAAAACGGCGAAACATTGGGTCCGGAGCCGACCAGTACCACCGAATGGTAACGATATTTGATCCCTTGATATTCGCCCGCATGTTCCAATACCCGGTTTTTGGCATGAACTCCAAACGGCAACGCCAGGTTTTTCACTTCATAGCCGGGGACGTAGGATTGAACGGCTTGATTGGTAAGGACCATCTGTTTCTGGACGCCAAGGTCGTCGGTTTTGGCCAGATTTTGATGCCAGTAGGTGTGACTACCGATTTCGTAGCCGTTTTTGACCAACCACTCCAGCTTTTGTTGGATATATTCCTCTTGGCCGAACAGGCGCAATTTGGGCGGGATCGCCGGCAACACGTAAAAAGTCGCCGTCAGGGGGAAATCGGGATGTTGTTTTTTAAACGCTTCCATGATCCCGACGCCGCAATTGGGATCGATCACCAGTTTACCATCTTCCTGAAGATAACGAAACTGTCCCTGGCTCGAATCGTCGAAGGTTAACACAAACGGAGTTTTCCCTTTCGGAACCTTGATGGTTCCCTTGAGCACATCCATCAGCGGAACGGGATAATAACCGTTCTCATAAAGCATCGTCAGATCTTTCCGGAAATTATCCGGGGTTCGTCGCCAATCCGCTTCCGGCGTGCCGATTAAATGATACTCCAGAAACATAATCTCTCCCAGTTCGTTCGGTTGCAAAGCAACCGCCGCGGCGGCTGCCGTTGCTTGTGGTTTGACAGTCGTCGCGGCGGCGGTTGCCAACCAACGCGGCGCCGCCAGTGCCGTAATCCCAACCAACAAAGCCGTTGTAATCATCCATTTCGAACGCAATTTGTCTTTTCCCCCTTATTGTTTAGATCACAGCCATCAATTCCATCCCGGAGCGGTCCGTTCCTCTGATTAATTTATGGAAGCGGCCGGACGAACATGTCAACCGTTTCATTAAAAACCCCTATTAGCAGAGCAGATTAACAAGTTCTGAAAATTCCAGCGCAATATAGGAATTCTTTATGCACACGACGAATTAGAGCATCGTTAAAACCGAATTGAAACCTAGGATCACAATAACAATGAGAACGCGATACGAAAGGCAGGGTCTGGCCAGATGATCGATGTGCAGAACCGGACGGATTCCCGGGGAATTGAGATTCAGCGGGTTGGGTTAAAGGATGTCAACTTACCGTTTCAGATTCGGATGCGGGACGGCGGTTTTCAACATGTTCAAGGCAATGTGACCGTCTCCGTCACCTTGCCGCATCATTTCAAAGGGACTCATCTCAGCCGGTTTATGGAGCTGTTGATGTTATGGAGCGAAAAACCCATCTCCTTTCAGGAGATCCGGCAGATTCTGGCGGAACTCTGCACCAATCTTGAAGTCGCCGCCGCCGAAATCCGCCTGAAATTTCGTTATTTCCTGCCCGTTCCGGCGCCGGTCAGCGGAATCAAGGGGTTTCTCGATTATATCGCCGAGTTTCGCGGTCAATATCATCAAGAGTCCAATCGTTTCGACTACCAATTAGGCGCGGAGATTCCGGTGCTTTCGCTCTGTCCGTGCAGTAAGGAGATCTCGGCTTTTGGAGCCCACAATCAACGCGCGGTGATCCGCACGCTGATCCGCTGCCAATATCCGGGCAAGATCTTGTGGCTGGAAGACCTGATCGAACGGTTACGGGTTGAGGGCAGTTGCCCGGTTTTCCCTGTCCTCAAACGGGACGATGAAAAATATGTCACTGAAACCGCCTATCAAAACCCCAAATTTGTCGAGGATATTTTACGCGATTCGGTGTTGGCGCTCCGCTCGGAGCCGCGAATCCGCAGCTTTGAAGTGGAAGTCGAAAGTTACGAATCCATCCATAACCACAGCGCTTTCGCCTCGCATATCGAAGCGCCCCCTGAGTAATTAACGGCAGACCGTCCGGTACTTGCATTCGTGACAGTCGCCACCCCGGGCGAAAGCGTCGGGACGGTCATGTTCGGCCAAAAATTTGGCGATCGCCGCCGTTTCGGCGCCGGTTTGCGCCAGCGCCTCCCGGTCCAGTGGCACTCTGACTTCGTCATCGCAATAGGGGAAATAAAGCACGGCCCGGTCCGGTAGCCGTCCCCAGATTTGGGCGATCGCCAAAGCATATAACTGTAATTGCCAGAAGTAGCCTTGCGCGGCCTGAACCATCCGTTCCCGCCCGATCCGGTGCGTCTTGTAGTCCACCAGAATCAACTCTCCCGCCGCATTGCGGATCAACCGGTCAAACCTTCCCTCCACCCGGACCCACTCATTGAGCTTCAATACGAACGGCACTTCCTCCCAACACTGGGTTTGCGCACCGGCGTAAGCGCTTTGCCGCAAATGATTCCAGATCCGCTCCAAATCGGTTTTCAGGCGTTCCCGTTCGGTCGGGGCCAGTTCCCCGAAACTACGTTGCCACAGCTCCTCGGGCCAAGCCGGGGAATTAAGCCGTACCGCCTGGTGGATAAAGTTGCCGATCGCGGCTCCCTGGCTCCCCCGGGGCTCCGCTTCCCGTTCGGTTTCAACCGCCCGTCCGGTCTCCGGCCCTTGGTCCAACCGTAAAATGTACCGCCAGTAATAATAGCGCGGACAAGTTTTGAATGCTAAAATCCCCGAAACTTTCAAGGTAATCAAAACCGGATCCAACACGGCGGTTGCCGCCACTTCGGAGTTGTCCGCCGTCGCCCCGCCTCCGTCCGCTCCCGCCGGTGCGATCTCATCCAGCAATGTCACGGGGGAGGACGGCACGTTCACCGCCTCCAACTCACGCGCCACCGCAACGGGAATTCCTTGAAAATCCATCGCGGTTTGCGCCTCCGCCAACGGCAATAACAGTTCGAACCATTTCATCCAATTTTTCGCCGTAGCCAATGTATCGCCCTTGGACTTGCTCTGGCCCGACCCCACCAAAACCAGTTGACGTTTGGCCCGGGTCAGGGCCACGTAGAGCACCCGCTTCAGTTCGGAGAGCTCGTCCCGATTTTCACGTTCTTTAATCTGCCGCCAAATCGTGGTCTCAGCCGGAGTGTCCTCCGCGACCGGAATTTTGAAACCAATCCCGATCTCTTTATGAAAGACCATTTTCAAACCGCTGCCCACCCGAAAGTTCCGGTCAAGATCGGGTAGAAAAACCACCGGAAACTCCAAACCTTTCGAGCGGTGGATGGTCATCAGCCGAACCACATCGCTCCCCTCCGCCTGGGTCTGGGCTTCCCCCTCGCCGATCTCCATTCCTTCCATCTCTTGAAGATAATTCAGGAAACGGTTTAAGTCATGAAATCCTTGTCCGCAAAACTCCTCGGCTTTGGCGATTAATTTCTCCAGATTGGCCAAACGTTGCACGGCATCAACCGTTCCCAACATCATTTCCCGGTAGTGCATCCGCTCCAGCGCCATGCGGATTAATGCGGGAATCGGCAGCAGCTCCCGGCGTTCCTGCAAGAACAGGATTAACTCCCGAAACGCCGCGAAACGTTCCGCAACTGCCGGATCATCAACCAATGCGACCGCCCCGCCGTCCTGATAAAAAGCGCTGACCAAATCCGTTACTTGACTTAACCGCAATAGTTGTTCATCGGTCAGGCCGACATAAGGCGAGGCCAATAAACCCAACAACGCGATCCCGTCATAACGTTGTTGCACGATACGCAATAAATTGAGTTGGTCAACCACTTCCTGCCGGTGATAAAGATCCCCGCCGCTGGCGGTGTAATACGGGATATTCAGAGCGGCCAAGGCTTGCTGATAAACGGGCATGGCGGTCCCGGCCCGGAATAACAACACAATATCCCCATACCGGACCGGCGTGGCGGCCCCGGCGCTTTCGCTTACCATTTGCGCGACCCGCTCCGCCAGCATTTGCGCTTGAAGTTCGGAATCGGTCTCGCCGCAGCAAAGGAACTCAATCCGCGACCCGTCGTCGTTTTCGCCCGGTTCCAGCGGCTCATAAGCGAAGTTTTCGCCGGCGAACAACCTTTCGGACAAGGCGTTGATAAAGTGAATGACAGTCCGGTTGGAACGGTAATTTTTGGTGAGCGCGACAGTCCGGCCGTCCCGGGCCGCGATCTCCGCCGCCAGTTCGGTCATTAGATCGGCTTCGGCTCCGCGAAACCGGTAGATCGACTGCTTGATATCACCCACGGCCATCAAGCGGCCGCCGCGATAATCCTCACCCAGCAGCAATCGGACCAGATCCAGTTGCAAGCTGTTGGTATCCTGGAACTCATCCACCAGGAGATAGCCAATGCCCTCCTGGACCTGACGGGCAATATCCGGGTGCTCCTGCAACAATTGCCGGGCCAATAGTTGTTGATCGGCAAAGTCAAGCACGCCCCCCTCCTGCTTTAACAGGCGGTAGCGGTGCTGCAGGTCCTCAAGGAACATCGTCAGCAAGGGCAAGCGCGCCAACGCTTCGGTATCGGCGAGCCGCCGCTGCGCCTCGACGAGCATTTCCTTGATCGGAACGACCCGTTCTTTAAGCGCCGCCGGTAACGTTAACGGCAAGCCGCCGCCCAAATCGTTCAAAACCGGATACAATTCGTGAAACGACCGGCTTTGTTCCAAAACTTCACGGTATCCCGGCCAGACTTCGCGCAGGGAATTGATGACGGCGGTAGCGTTTTCAGTCAGCTTTTGACTGCGACAGAAAGCCAACAATTCGTCGACTTCATACATAAGCGGAGTCAACCCAACCAGTGCATCCTCCAGTCCGGACTCCAAAGCGGTTTGCGTCTGCCGGATCACGGCTGCGATCGTCCGGCCGCTTTCGCGAATGGCCTGATAAATACTGATCAGACTGTCGATCAACGCGTCCCAACCATAATCCCGAATCCAATTGATCAGGGGTTCATTCTCGGTTTCCTCCGTTTGAACCGCGGCGGTCAGCACTGCGGTGGCCGCCTGCATGAGATACAGCCGTTCCTGTCCTTCGTCCAGCACCCCCGAGACGGGCGGAATCCCCGCTTCCAACGGGTGTTCCTGGATCAACCGGAGGCAAAGTCCATGAAACGTGGCAATCCGGGCGGCCTCGATCAATTGCAGTTGCTGTTGCCAAAACTCAATCTCCGCCGGCTCCCGGGCTAACGACAACTGTTCCCGGACGCCCTGACGGATCCGTTCCCGCATCTCGGCCGCGGCTTTTTTGGTAAAGGTAATGGCGACAATCTCCCGGATCGCGGCTCGCCGTTCCGCAAGCAAACAGAGGTATTTATTGGCGAGAACGGTGGTTTTTCCGGTTCCGGCGCCCGCCGAGACCAGCAGGTCGGTGGCGAACTCGGTGATCGCCGTTAGTTGTTGTTCATTGGGCGGATGCGCCATCTCCACTTCCTCCTTCCCACTCCCGCCGCCGGCAGGACGCTTTATACTCACAGTAACTTGGACATTTCTCAGCGGTTAACGGGAACATTCCCTTGCGGATGGCGTCAATAACCGTACCTAGTTCGGCGCGGACTTGATCCAACCACTCATCCCAATCCGCCGGTTCCAGCAGACCTTTGCCCTTCCAGGACATTCCCAGCCGTTCTTGCTGCCAGATCCCGCCTTTGGTGCGGGAGGGGTTCCGCAAGCCCAAGTAGCTGCCGCCCACCGCCGCGTCCGCGCCGTAGATCAGTTGTTCCAGCGCTAATAAATACACCGGAATCTGGATTTTTTTCAAGTTCACCAAGTCCGAAGCCGACGGACCGGATCCCAGTTTATAATCGTAAACTACAAACCGGCCGGCCGGATCGACATCGACCCGATCGATCCGGCCCGTAATCGTCGCGTTTCCTTCCGGCCATTCCAACCGGAAGGGACCCGTCGGAGGATCAACCGGGTCATCCCCGGCGGTAATTGCGGGGCGCAGACCAAACGCCAACTCGAACTGGCACGGCCGGAAACGGTACTCGGTCCGTTCCGCCCATTGCACCTCGGCGGTCAGCCATTGACGCAAAACGCGGCGGGCTTGTTCCCGCTGGATCAGCAATACCGCCCGGGCGAGGTCGTTGACGGCTTTGGTCTGCCAAACGCTGAAACCGGCAGTAAACTCCGCTTCCAAAACCGCCAGATCGGCGTCGAAATTTTCCGGGCGCAACGGTTTGGTCCGGTAACGTCGCAAAAAATTGCGAAAGACATCGTGATAGAGATTGCCCAGATCCAGGTTTTCCGGAACCAGTCCCGGTTGGGTCAACGGTTTGATTTTCAATAAGTATTTCAAGTAAAAACGGTAGGGACAGCTCCGGTAGTCTTCCAACGCCGTAATTCCGAAAGGATAATCGGGTCCAAACCGTCGCACCAAACTGCGATCGGCAAACATGCCGCCGGGGCGGCCCCGGTTCCGCCAACGCCGAACCGTTTGCAACAACCGTTGATACTCGCGCTGTTGCAACAGGCCGCGGCAGATGGCTCCTTCCGCAGCCGGAACCGCCCGGCGGTCCGTATGGAGATACTCCAGCCAGCGCAAGCGCTCTTCCGGTTGCGAACGGCACTGGCTAAATTGCGGCTGAATCTCCGGAGCCAAACCGTATTTGCGGATCCGTTCGGACAATTGCGGCAGCCATTCCAGGACCTCCTCCAGGAACAACGAACGGTTCAACGGTTGTCCTTCGTCGTCCTGATCGCGGTAGACCAAATATAACTGTTCGGACGGCGCTTGCAGCGCCCAATAGAAAGCCAACTTCTCCTGAAGCTGGTATTGCTCCCCGGTCTCCAATTCCATTCCCAACGTTTTCAGCTCGCGCCGCTCCGCCGGACTTAACTTCCAATCATTGATATACACCCGCGGCAAAGACCCTTGCTCCAGATTGGCGATGAAAACCGCTTTCGCCCGGAGACCGCGGGCTTCCCGGGGCGGGAGCACCCGGAATTGCGGCCGGACCGCACGCGGTTCGGAGACTTCCAACGCTAAGAAATAATCCTCAAAAAAACGTTGGTATTGGCTCAAGGTCAAGCGCTGTTCCGCCGCGCCCGGTAGGTAGCCGAGAATTTGGTCGATAGTCAGCCCGATCGCGCCCATCGCCTGATAGTTGCGGAGCTGTTGTCCCAGCACGACGGCGTCGCCGTCGAACGGCTGCCACTCCCAGGCGTCGCTATGGTTAAACCAGATCCGGGTCATCTCCAAAAATTGCAACAGCGAAGCTTCCAACGGATATCCGGCCAAGGTTTCGATTCCTTGCCCGAACCGTTCCAAACGCACTCCATTGCCGGCTGCCCATTCCCGCAACTCGGGATCATCCGGCAGTTTTAGCCACTGCTCCCGGCCGCAGACCGCGCCGTAGGTTTCCCGTAATTGGACGACCAGGCGATCACCATCGGTCACAGATCCGGCATGCCACTGGCGGATTAAAATTTCCAGATCAAGCCATTGCCAATCGTTAGTTAACGCGGTCAAGGTCTGGATAAAGTGACTGACGCCGGGCAGTTCCCGGGCGGCAAAATTCGGCCCGGCCAACGGCAGGCCATACTCGGTGAAGACCGGCTTGGCCGCTTTTAAAAACTGTTGCACCTGCGGGGTTACGATCAGGAAATCCTCCACCCGGTAGCCGTTTTGCTCCATCGCGTAACGGATGGCGCGGGCAATCGCCCGGACTTGCTTTGGCCAGCCGGCGGCTTGAATCAGTTGCACCGAAGGATCGTCCGGCGCGCCCGGTAACGGTTCCGCCGTCCGGCGCCAAAAGTAGGTTTGCAGTTTGGCCAGAGCCGACTGCGGGGCCGCCGTCCCGGAGACTGGCGTAATTTTGATCGGAAAATAGCGGGCGGTCAAGCGTTGCAATTCGGGAACCGCCGTCGGATCGACCAACACTTCGAAGTCGAACCAGCGATCCAGGGTTTGGATAAAATCCGCTTGCAGCGGCGTCAGATCGGTAAACCCATACAACAAAACCGGCGTTCTTTGGACGAGTCCGGGGTCGCCGGTCTGGATAGTTTGCAGTTCCTCCAAGATCAAATCGTCCTCGACAAAGCTCTTTTCGCGGAGAAGTTCCTGATAGGTCTGGTATAATAAAGCCAATTGGCGGATTTTCAGATTTTGGTCCGTCGCCCAGTCGCTGAAGATTTCCGGCGTCAATCCGGCCCGTTTCCATTCGGCGATCCCGGCTAAGATGGCCTCCCGATAGCCGGCAGCGAACGGCGCCTGGTTTAAATGATCCAGTTCGCCGGCCTGCGCCAATCCTTGATAAGCCCCGGCGATTAACAACTGCTGCTCAAGCTCGGTGGGATGGCGTTGGTTTAACCCAAACCGGTCGCCGATTTCCTCGACGAAGCCTTCCAACAATAAAAAACGAACCCCGCCAATACCGGCCACGTCGGGTTGTTTTAACAGTTCGTCCTGAATCGCGTTGCGCAAACTTAACGTCGGAAAAAGCACGATCAGCGAAAAATCCTGTTCTGCCAAGGCGCGTTTGACCCGTTCCATAATGCGGCGGTGGCTTTGCAGCTCCCCGACAGCCGTGGTAACTTTCATCAAATAAAAACCCCCTAATTCTCTTGAAAGAATTCGGGGGGCAACCGGCAAATCCTGCTGTCTTTTACCGCTTGTTGTTTACGACGTCCGCCTGAGGCCCGGGTTCAAAATTAAGCGCCGCCGAATTGATACAGTAGCGTTGCCCGGTCGGTCGCGGGCCGTCGGGAAACAAATGCCCCAGGTGGCCGCCGCATTGAGCGCAGCGCACCTCGGTCCGGGCCATCCCGTGACTGCGGTCGGGTTGGGTCAGGACATTGCCGGAGGCGGCCACATCATAGAAACTGGGCCAGCCGGAACCGGAGTCGTATTTGGTCTCCGAACGGAACAACAGGTTGCCGCAGGCGACGCAATGATATGTCCCGGTTTCGCGATGCGCGTAATATTTTCCGGTAAAGGGCGGTTCGGTGCCGCAGTCGCACAGCACATGATAACTCTCGGGCGACAACGCTTTTTTCTGGGACTCCTCCATATCGGTTCACTCCTATTCGCGATACAGTATGCCACAAAAACTGTTGAAGCAAACTCGGCGGTTGATTTTTTCCAAAAAAAGCTGCAAAAGCCGGCGTTATGCGTTAAAATAGGATAAGCAAACGAAGTCGTCCGCCACCCCGGCAGGCCGGGGGTAGCAAAAGGATGAAATTGGGGCGCGACTCACCCCCCTTACGTTAGCGAATACTTGTTCAAACATATTATGATCCCCCTCTCTTTTGACTGACAGCCGGTTCGAAGCGGTGGAAGAGAGAGGGCGCCATGGGATATTTTTCAAAACAAACAATTAGGAAACAAGCATAATGAAAATAAATCCTACCGCGGGTTAAAACCCGCGACGGACCATCGCGCAGCCGACAGAGACCATCACAGTCTATTTTATAAGCAGGTGATCACAATGAATTTTGCCCAACGTACCGCCGTTTTGTCCTCGGCAATCTTTGCCCAACTGGAACAGCGCAAACAAGCGCTTTTAAAAGCAGGGCGTCCGGTGGTTAACTTCAGCATCGGCACTCCCGACCTGCCGCCGGCGCCGCATATCATGGCGACGCTGCAAGCCGAATCGGCCCGGCCGGAAAATTACCGTTACGCCATCGCCGATCTACCGGAGCTGATCGCGGCGGTGCAAGATTGGTATCAACGCCGCTTCCAAGTAGACTTGGCGCCGGAGGAGATTCTCTCCCTCAACGGTTCTCAGGACGGCTTGGCGCATATCGCGTTAACTCTGGCCGACCCCGGCGATCCGGTACTGGCGCCCGATCCCGGTTACCCCATTTTTAGTGTCGGCCCGTATCTGGCCGGCGCCGAACTGGTCAAAACGCCGTTGGTGGCGGAGAACGGCTATTTGATTGATTTCGCGGCCATTCCCCAGGCAGTGGCCGCCAGGGTCAAATTGATGATCGTCTCCTATCCCAACAATCCGGTGACCGCCACCGCGCCGCCGGAATTTTACGAGCAACTGATCTGGTTCGCCAAAAAACACGATATTGTGGTGCTGCACGACAACGCCTATTGCGAGCTGGTCTTCGACGGCGAACGCGGCGGCAGTTTCTTGAGTTACCCCGGCGCGAAAGAAGTAGGGATCGAATTTAACTCGCTATCGAAGACCTATAATATTCCCGGCTGCCGGATCGCTTTCGCCATGGGCAACCGCAAAATCATCGAACAACTGCGGACCCTCAAGTCCCATCTTGACTACGGCGTCTTTCTGCCGATCCAACAAGCGGCGCTCGCGGCGCTCAACGGTCCCCAGGACTGCGTCGCCCACACCGTGGCGACCTACCAACGCCGGCGCGATCTGCTCATTGAAGGCCTGGGCCGGGTTGGCTGGTCAATCCCCAAAACCCCGGCGACGATGTTCATGTGGGCGCCCATCCCCAAACGGTTCGCCGCGTCGGTGGATTTCGCGTTTGAACTGATGGAAAAGACCGGCGTAATCGTGGTTCCCGGCAGCAGCTTCGGCGCGGGCGGCGAAGGGTATGTCCGTTTGGCCATGGTGCAGCCCGAGGCGCAGATCCGTCAGGCGATTGCGGCGATTGCGGCGAGCGGAATGTTACGGTGATTGCAATTAAAATTCGCAATGAAAGTTTCGCAACGGTCGGGTAAATTACCTGACCGCTTTTGTCATGTTCCGGAATGATTCCGGAAGTTGCCAAAACTATTTTGGAATGCGCCTAAACTATTTTGCAACATGCCGCAACCATTTTGGAGCGTGCCAATATCCTTTTGGAACATCCCACAATCATTATGGCGCTTGCCAATATTATATTGAAACATGCCAAAACTGTTTTGGAACGTGCCTAAATCGTTTTGGAACATGCCTAAATCGTTTTGGAACATGCCAAAACTGTTTTGGCGCTTGCCGGAGTTGTTGGGGCGACTCACCCCCCTAGCGGCCGCGAGTGCCGGTTGGAACTTTTTACCTTCCCCCTCTCTGCGACTGCGCAGCGAGGGGGTGCCATGGAACAATGGTGGTTGGTTAAACTTAAAAGACTTATGTTGGTCCGCCGCGGGTTGCGGACGAAGCTTCGCAAGAGGATTGGCTCGACTCTCACGCCGCTGGTCTTCGGCTGCGAAAGCACCACCAATACCCTGTTAGGGGAAGGGTAGCTAGGCTTTATTTTCATCCCTTCGCTTGCCCCGGCGTGGCCGACTACCAAAAAACTAGGACGGCTTACCGATCCTAGTTTTTTCGTTCAAGAGCGCTTATTAAAAATCCGGTCAAATCTCCCAGCCCGGCAAATAGGCCTTGGTATTGGCCAACATCTCGTCAAACAATACCCGGGCCGGTTGCGGATCAAGCGTCAGCAACGGTTCGTTGAGGAAAGCGCGGAAAGCCAGTTCGCGATCTTTGGTCAACGCCGCTTGATTGATGGTCTCCTGGTTGATGGCGTGGCGAGCGACCATGCTTTGGATCGCGGCCGGTAATTTGCCCGCCAGCAGCGGCCGGATACTGTCGGAGGCGAGCAAGGCGTTGGTTTCGACGATGGCGCCGAGCGGCAGCCCTGCGATTTGGCCGCGGTTTGGCAAGTTGACGTTGGTCACCAGATCGCCCAATCCCAACAAAGCCTTGATCTGACGGACGCCTTCCTCACCGGTGGCTTTTAACTCCAGCTTCTCGGCGCCGGAGATCAAACGTTGCCGTTGTTCATTGATCCCCACCCGGCGTTTTTTCCGGAAATCAACCGTGGTCAGATGGAACTTCCACTGTTTGACCGTCTCCGGATCTTTTAGGTACCAAGGGGGTAAAAACTCCGCCAGATGGCGATCACCGGCCGCGGCGATGATCCCGAAACGTAGAAAGAGATCGAACTTGACCCGGTGCGCAAAACTAAACGGATCGGTATCCCAAGCCTTGCCGTTGATCTCATAGCCGCTTTCCAGATACTTGAGGGCAAATTCCCGGTACAGCGGGAAAAGATCGATGCCCTGATAACGCGCTTTGTCAAGCCAAGTGAAATGGTTGACGCCCAACACATTGACTTTGATCTCGTCGCGGGTCGCTTCAATGCCCATAACCTCTTTCAACATCGCCGCCAACAGTTCCTGGGTGCCAAAAACCTCATGGCAGCAACCAAAGGCTTTGATCTGCGGAAACACTTCATATAAGGTCCGGGTGCATTGCGTCATCGGGTTGGTGTAGTTGATGACCCAAGCATCCGGGGCGTACGCGGCGATTTGCTTCGCAAACTCGGCGTAAAGGGGCACGGTCCGTAGTGCCCGCATCAAACCGCCCGGGCCGACGGTATCGCCCACCGATTGATAGATGCCGTATTTTTCCGGCGCGTGGACATCGGAGTCCATCTCGTCGAAGGTTCCCGGCAAAATCGAGATGATAATGAAGTCGGCGCCGGTGATCGCCGCTTCCATACTGGTTACCGTCCGGTAGGCCCATTTGCCGTTCGCAGCGGCGCGTTGGGTCATCAGGTTGCCGATTAACTCATTGTCATGAGCGGCGGCGGTATCAATATCATAGAGCCGGACGGTCCCTGAAAGTTTCGCTTCGAGCGCTAGGTCCTGCATCAATTTGTAAGCCCATTCCCGGGAACCTCCGCCAATATAGGCAATATTGAGATCCTCCACCCGATCTCCGTTATAACGCATCTTCGGCCACGACCTTTCTATTTTTACAAACGAATAAAGTTGCCAATTGGTTATCCTTTCAACCCCGTGGTTGAAATTCCTTCAACAAAGTACTTTTGGGCGGCGACAAACACGATCACCGGCGGGATGATGGTTACGACCGACATCGCCAAAACCTGGTTCCAATTGACCGTCGAACCGACATCAAGCGTCACCCGCAAGCCCAACGCCAATGGATACTTATCGACGCTGCTGATATAGATCAATAAGTTGAAAAAATCATTCCAGCGCCAGATGAACTCGAACAAAATGACTGAAAAGAGCGCCGGTTTACAAAGCGGCAGCAAGATCCGGGTCAAGATCTGGAAGGTGTTGCAGCCGTCAATATATGCCGACTCATCAAGCTCTTTGGGGAGTCCCCGTAAGAACTGGACCAGCATAAAGATGAAGAAGGACTGACCGGCGCAGAGCGCCGGGAGATAAAACGGCAAATAACTGTCAAGCCAACCCAAATTCTTGAACAAAATATACCGCGGCACAATGATGACCGTATGCGGTAACATCAAGGTCGAAATCATCAAGGCGAATAGCACTTTTCGGAACGGGAAATTGATCCGGGCGAAACCGTAGGCCACCACGATACTGGAAAGCAAGGTGAGGGTGACCGTCGGGAAGACCAATTTCAACGAGTTCATAAAGAAGGTTCCGAAATTGTTCTGTCCAAAACCGACCCACCCGCTCACATAGGCGTTCCACATGAATCGGGACGGAATAATGCTTAACGAAGAGAATATCTCCTCCGTCGGTTTTAACGAGGAAGCGACCAGCCAAATCAACGGGTAAGTAAAGACGAAACCCAACAAACAGAGGAACAGATGCGAACCGAGATGTAATTTTTCACGTTTTGCCATTAGAAGTTACCTCCGTCTTCATAGTGGATCCAAGACGAAGAGGTCCGGAAGATCAATCCGGTAAAGAGCATGATTACCCCGAACAATACCCAGGAGAGCGCGGAAGCGTAGCCCATCTTCATATATTGGAAACCGTTCTGATAGATCATCAAGCCATAAAGGTAGGTTGATTTTAACGGTCCGCCGTTGGTCACGACAAACGCCGCGGTGAACTCTTGGAAGGCATTGATCATCTGCATAATCAAATTAAAGAACAGAATCGGCGTTAATTGCGGGATGGTGATGCAGAAGAACATCCGCAATTTCGAAGCGCCGTCCACCGTGCCCGCTTCATAAAGTTCCTGCGGGATCTGTTTCAAACCGGCCAAAAAGAGGACCATCGACGATCCGAACTGCCAGACGGTTAACAGACTGATTGTAAATAGCGAGGTGGCCGGATCGCCCAGCCAATTGACAGGCGGGATATGGAAAAAGGCGATGCACTTGTTGACAATTCCTTCATTCATAAAGAGGGTCCGCCACAGAATGGCGATGGCGACGCTCCCGCCCAAAATCGACGGCAAGTAGTAAATTGCCCGGTAAGCGTTGATCCCGCGCATCTTTTGATTTAAGGCCATCGCAATCAGCAGCGACATGACCAGCTTGGCCGGAACGGCGTAAAGCACATAGATAAACGTCACTTTCAGCGATTGGTAAAAATCAGGGTCCATCGTGAAGATCTTGATAAAATTATCGAAACCGATAAAACGCGGCGCTCGGAATAAATTCAAGTCCGTAAAAGAATAGTACAGGGAAGAGAAAAACGGATACAATTGAAAGATCAGAAAACCGATTAACCACGGAGCGATATACAGAAATCCAAAATAATTATAGCGTTGCTGGTTGGTACTCATCGTGTAATTCAACTCGCCTTCGTTGTGTTCAAACTTCCAAGTCCTTCGGGATGTGAGAGAATAAATCCCCATATCTCTGTTGCAATGATGTTCATCCGATGAGGCGACGCAAGAAAGTTCGCAATTTGGCCGGTTATTTCAAAGCACAGCCAGGGCGGCTGTGCTTTGAAGCAACCTGAGGGAGGGGGGAAAGTTACTTTTGATTTTTGAGTTCGTTTAATTTGGCTTGGAATTGAGCGATCAATTCATCAGCCGCTTTTTGCGGGGTGATTTTGCCAAAACCGACTTTTTGGACGGTTTCGGAAAAGATATTGACGATCTCGCTATTGTTGGTGGCTGGGGTTTCAGGAATACCGGCATTTTTAAGCCCGACGCTCACTGCGTCCGCCACGGTCTTCTCGAGGAGGTTTTTTGCGGCCAAGGTTTGCCGGCCGATTTCGGTCGGGGGAACGCCGCGGCTCATCCCAAGAATGGCGATGGCTTCCGGATCGTTAAAGAACCAGTTGACAAATTTCGCCGCTTCTTTCGGTTGCGCGGTCCGGCTATTGATCCCGATGACTTGCGCCGGACGGACGATCAAGCCGGTGTTTTTGGCGCCTTTCGCAAAGGCCGGGCGCATAATTCCCATTTGGAAGTTGGGGCGTTTATAAATTTCCATACTGGAAGCCCAGTTGAGATTCATCACAACTTTACCGCCGGTCCATTTCGGATCCTGTTCCATCTTCTTATCAAAGAGCATGGATTCTTCAAACGGTTCAATGGTGCCGTTTTCGATCAGCTTCCGGAAATAGGTGAAAGCTTCGGCCAGTTGCTGCTTGTTAAAGCCCATGGCGTAATCGGCGGTCAACCACGGTTTGCCGGTTTTATTGCCGACATAGGCCTTGATAAGGTCCATGCTCGAACGGAGGTCGGTTTGCAACAGGTAGCAACCGCTGTCTTGTTTATGAACTTTCGCGCCGATTTCAGCGAGGTTATCCCAATTCCAAACAGTGGCGGCGGGGATGCCCAGCTTCGCGGCCAACGTGGTGTTCACGGCAAAGGTGGCGGCATTGATTCCGGTCGGCAGTCCGACCAGTTTACGATTGACGGTACACAAATCGGCCAGGAATTTCTTGTCAAACCCGTTCATATTGATTGACGATTTATATTTGTTCAAATCCAGGAAGAGGTCGCCTTGGGCCATCAAATCGGCTAGCCAGGGTTGGTCGAGTTGGATGATATCCGGAGCGTTGCCACCGGCCAATTGGGTCAACAGCTTCTGTTGATAGCCGTCCCACCCGCTATATTCGGCGGCGATTTTCACATTCGGATTCTTTTTGACGTATACTTCGATCGCGGCTAACGTGTCCTTATGCCGGGCTTCGCCGCCCCACCAGGAAAACCGCAGCCGAACTTCTTTGGGAGCAGCCCAAAGCAATGAATTACAGGTTACGAAAGAAACTGCGACAAGAAGCAAAACCGCTGCTTTCAAAACCTTTTTCATTTCCTACCTCCATCATTGTTTATCAATGCGCAGTCGCGTTTGTTACTATCATGTTACCAACAAATGTCCCGATTGTTAAGGGGCCGGTTTCTATAAAAGGTATCATTTCTTGACAATTCAACGCTGGAAAAAGTATCATTTTTTAACAGGACACCGTCGTCAAACGTAACGGAAATATTACCGCTTTAAACAATTCGGGGATTTCCCGTTCGAAAACCGCAGTTTTTCCAATCTCACCGTTGCATTAATAATGATTGGAATTTGTTGAAACCTGGAAATCCCCCCAGATTCCAATTTCAAAAAGAACACTTGGCGTTAACCAAATGTTCAAATTGTTCCAAAATATTAGCCCGGCCACACGACTTTCGTTACGATATCAAGGGAATTTTAATCCGAATCGCGGTCCCTAGGCCATGTTTACTGTTGACCGTAAAGACCGTCGTGTCGCCAAAGGTCAACTGCAAACGTTTTTTAGTGTTTAATAAACCAATGTGAGCGCTGTCTTCCGGTGCTTCCGCCAACTCCGCCCGCACTGCATCCAGTTGGTTCCTGGTCATGCCCAAACCATTGTCAATCAAGGCGATATATAAGAAATCGCCCTTGCGGTAAATTTTGATTTTGATATACGACTTCCCGGGTTTTTCTTTAATCCCGTGATAAATGCTGTTTTCAATTAACGGTTGCAATAACAAACGAATCACCGGGAGTTCCAAAACCGGTTGGTCATATTCCCAAAATAATTCAAACTTGTCCCGGTAGCGAACTTTTTGGATCTGAACGTAACTGCGGGTGCTGTTGATCTCCTGGGCCAGCGATACCAGACGTTTCGGCGAATCCAGCGAATACTTTAAAATATCCGAGATGTTTTCAAGCATCTGGCTGGTTTCATTCGGTTCCTTGGTCAGCTCGATGATCTTCCATTTGATCGTCTCCAAGGTGTTAAACAAAAAATGCGGATTGATTTGCGATTGTAACGCCAATAATTCGATGGCTTGGATCTTATATTTCCGTTCCGACAGTTGGAGTTGCAGATAGTTTTCGACCACGAACTTTTTCAAGATGTTATAGGTGATATAGTCGTATTCGTCGTTGGTTTGTTCGGGAAACGGCGGAAGCGGACTCCCCTTCTCCACCGAATCAAAGATGGAAATGATGTTTTGGATCCGCCGGTAATTGCTCCGGGTCAACCAATAGGTAAAACCCAAACCGAGGACGACCGAGAAGAGCAACAGCCCCAGCGTTAACGAACGCAATTTGTTGGGAACATTGTAAAGAGTGCGTTGCGGGACAATCGAAATATACTTCCAATGGTACCGGTCGGAATCAAACCGGGCGATCATCACTCGCCCACGGCGGGAAGGATAGGCGACGCTTGACCGGTTTTGCCGAATCACCCTTACCAACTGTTCCTTGGTAAGGTAATCGCGGGGGCCGGTCTCTAAAATCGGTTGATTATTCTCATCCAAAATCACAATGCTTTGATTGGGAAAGGTCGCCAAACTTTTTAATAGCCGCTCGATGTAGTCGGCGTATATATTGAGCACAATCACCCCGGCATTTTTACTTTCCGCGATATAAAGCCGCCGGTAAATTGTTAAAACCTTATTTGGCCGGTTTTCAAAATGATAACGTTGGACACTCCGGGGTTCGGTCCAGATTAACTTGGTGGCCCCCATTTGGGTGTAACTTTGATACCAGGAAGTGTCATAATACCTGCTATCAACCACGCCCTCCCCGGTGGTTAAAAATCTGCGGTTGGGGTTGTTCAAATACACATAAATCGAATGAATATAGGGACGGGCGTTGGCGGGAGCGTCGATGAAGTTCTTAATGGTGGTTAAGACGCCATACTCTTCGAAGGTCGTAACGTCGACCGAACGGCTCAGGATTTTCTTCAACTTCAAGGTAATGTCGGGATTATTGCCGAAGTTGAGATTAAGGGAGTCCAGCTCATTGAAGATAAGCTCCAAATTATCCTTAGTCAATTTCAAAATATTCCCGTTATTCTTATTAATTTCCTCTTCGACAAATTGTTTGGTGATCAGTGACGAGGTCATCCCCAAAATACACAGGGGAATGATCAGCGTGAACATCAACAACAAAAAGTTACGAATGAAAAACCGCGAACTGATGTTGGTCATGATTACGCCTCAACTTCGATCGCGTCGGCAACCAGTCCGGTTTTGGTGCTCCGGTATTCCTTGGGGGTTTTTCCGTGGTACTGTTTGAAGGTCCGGGTGAAATTTTTGGGGTTGCTATACCCGATCATTGCGCTCACCTCATAAGTCCGATACGAAATGTCCAGCAATAACTCGGCCGCCTTTTTCATCCGGGTTACCAATAACAGATCGGAAAAATTTTCCCCGGTTTTTTCCTTAAAGAACTTGCTTAAATAAACCGGGTTCATATGAACCAATTTCGCCGCTTCTTCCAATGTCGCGTCTTGGTAATGTTTGGCGATATAGTTTTTGACCGTATTGACGATCTGTTGATGATAGTCACAACCTTTCGGGTCCTCCGCAGTATCCGGATTAAAAACGCCGTTTTGATTGATCTCCCGGTCTAATTCGGCTTTGACCTTCAGGCAAAGTTCCACCAATTCGTCATATTTGGTCGGCTTGACGATATAATCGCTGACACCGTATTGCAACGCCTGTCTGGCGTACTCAAACTCTTTATAGCCGCTAATAAAGATGGTCTTTAACGCCAGCCCCTTATTGGAAATCGTTTTCGCCACCTCAATACCGTCCAAAATCGGCATCCGGATATCACAGATCAATACGTCCAGCGGATTGGCGGCAATATATTCCAACACCTGTCGCCCGTTTTCGGCTTGCCCCACCACTTCAAAGCCAAACGTATTCCAAGGAAAGTAATTACTGAGACCGTTGCGAATCTCATATTCATCATCGGCAATTAATAATTTGTACATATGCAACATCCTTCACCGGTTATCTCACCACTCGCTTCATCGGCGCGCTGCGCAAAAATCTGAAGCTTCTTTATTTAAATTACAACGAATACCGGGAATTTACAACAGAAAGCGATTGCCAGTCGGTCCTTCCAAAAGCGCAGACCCGGCTGTTGCTTCAGCCGGGTCTTGATTTTTCATTGCGAGTTCTTGTTTTTCATCCGAAGCGGCGGTTGCCGGTCGGACTGTTTGATGAGATCCGCTTCCTTCAACGTCGCCTCAATCAGCTTTTCGAGCTTTGTATTGTTAAAGCTGATCGTATTGGAGTCGGTCTCAATAAATGCCAGATTGGCTTCGAACTTTTGATTAATGGCGTTCATTTCCGTTTCCGCCTTCTCAATCGCCGCTTTTAACCGTAACGCAACTTCGGATAGGGCCTTTTGATTGCCTTTGGCTTCATGATACTCATTTAATAATTGTTGATACTCTTTCTTTTTAACCGGGAAAAACAAAAAGTATTCCTGTTTGGGTTCCAGCGGCTCCGCTCCCGGGGTGATCAAGGTATTATAGAGATCTCTGAACGTATCCAGGACCTTTTCGTATTCTTTGCCGATCAAACGGATAGCATTGATATTTTCACTCAAAATCCGGACATCGGAGGCCATCAAGGTTTGACCGGAACGGATCTGACCAAGGCTCTTCTTCAACCGGCTTTGGTATTCCTTCAGGACATCGTCGGAAGAACGTTTCGGAACCAACTTCTCCAACGTGTTGTTTTCGGCCGCGGCCCGCCACATCCGTTCGTCGTCGATGGTTAACTTGTATTTCGTTTTGGCTGCGGCAAGAGTTCGTTCCAGATCATTGGCCGAGGTGAAAATTTGGTTGCGCCAGTCTTGAAATGCCATTTCCTTGGTATAGGTTTCGACAATTCGTTTCACTTCGTCCCGCTGTTTCCGTTCCAAGGTCCGCAACTGTTTGGCAAAATCGCTTTGTTCAATGGCCAGTTGCCAATTGGCGTATAACTGATTGCCGATCAACGCGATGGAATAAATGACGAAAACGGCAAAAAACAATGACTTAAACGGTCCCGCCGCCGGTTTCTCCTGCTGTTTGGACCACAACCGCACGGTTACATAATAAATCCCGCCGGCGAGTAACGCGGCGCCGATAATGATTAATCCGACAATTAACAAGGATATTCCTCCTTTTGTCATTCCGTCGCAAAAAAATGATATGATCAATTTCGACAAAAATTTGAATATTCCTTATTTTCCATTAAATATTTTTTTATTCGAATTCTACCAATTTAACATGAATTATTTATCTTGCCTGATTGTAATCCAAGCCCATAAAATAAAAAAACACCGCTCAGCAGCGGTTGTTTTAAAACTGATTATAATGCACTTTAGCGAAATCAAGCTCCTCTTTTTTGTACGGGGCCCGCTCTTCGGCCGGGTACCCCAATGCCAGACCGCACAGAACCTGCCATGGTTCGGGAATACCGAGGACTGCCCGGACAAAGTCTCCGCTCTGAGTGCCGTCCGCAGTCATCCGTTCGCGGAACTGGACCCAGCAACTGCCCAAACCCAAATTTTGCGCGGCAAGCATCATCAAACTGGCCGCGACCGAACCATCCTCAATCCAAACATCGGAACGTTCCGGATTGACGCAAACGACAATACACAGGGGCGCTTCCCGCAAAAAGGCGGACCCGACGGCTTTGGATACGGCGAGTTGTTGAAGCAACCGTGATTGGTCCACCACCACATATTCCCAGGGGATTTTCGCTTTGGACGAAGGAGCCCGTAAAGCCGCCTCCAAAATCGCTGCCACCACCTGCCGTTCTATGGGGCGGGGCTGATATTTACGAATTGAACGGCGGGTTTGAATCTCTTTTAGCAACCGGTTCTCCCCCAATTCCATGATTCCCAATTATTACAGGACTTTCTCGGCTATTTCGGCAACACTGTTAAAAACTTGCGTCGGCGCGTGGGATTGTAAAGCGGTGACATGCGTATAGCCCCAAGCCACGGCGGCGCAATCAATATTGACCCGTTTGGCGGCTTCAATATCCCGAATCTCATCTCCGATACTGATGGTCTCTGTCGGATGAATTCCGCTATGCTTCAACAACTTGCGTAATTTAGCCTTTTTTCCAAAGACCGAAACGCCACACTCATAATACTTAATCAGTGCCGCGACCTCTTGTCCCAAGACCGCCCGGACATTTTCGTAAGAGTTAGAGCTGACCATCGCCAAGGCGATACCGCGTTCCGACAACCGCTTTATCAGCGAGGCAACTCCCTCAAATGTGGGAATTTGCTGTATATCGCTGGCCATCATTTTCCGCACATGATTGGCGATAAACGGCATCTTCCAGATGGGAACCCCTAAATACTTCATAAGTTGTCTGGCTGAATAATGACGCAAGTCATCGATCTCGTGAGTCGCAATTTTTTTAAAACGGTATTTCGCGGCAACCTGGTTGAAACGGCTGATAAACCACGGATAACTATTGGCGAGTGTTCCGTCAAAATCAAAGATGATTAACTTATACTTCATGTTGATTATTGTTTTCCCTCAATTTGAAATTTTACGCAACGGTTGATCATATATGCGATTCCGGCTTAAATTAAGTTATTTTAGTATTATAAATGTTTCTTTAAATTTTGGCTAGAGATAACTCACTAATATATTATTGTTCGCTGTAATTCGCCAATTTCCTGTTAACCCGAAAGAATCCGCCACATTCGATTTCGCAGCAGAAGCCCGGCGTTGGATTTCACCGTAAGTCTTCCGAATGCGCCCAAATCTGCGAAACGGCTTGGAGCGTCAATCCACGCTCGCAGGCCTGATCAATCAGCAACGCTAAATATTGATCTTGACATGCCTCTGCCAGACTATACAATTCCGTGCCGTCTATCGTATATTGTTTCATCCGCATCAAACTGGCGGCCAAGGCAATCTCTTCATCGGAGAGCCGCGCCGGAGCGAAGGGATTTTGGTAAACCCATTCGGTTCCGCCCAAAATCCCTTTCAAATGGTATCCCTCAAGATTGCCGTCTTCGCCCGCGTGCTGCCGCAGCAGCTCAAATTGGATCGGGGTCCGATAATCCGCTAAATATTTGACGGTATCATGATTCACTTCGCCCCGGATGCCCCGAATGAGGAACCGTTGCGAGCGCGCCCAGGAACGGTGTTGATTTTTTTCAAAATCAAAGAGACCGACTTTGGAAGCATAATTCAGTACTGCCAGAGTATGCGGATTCCGCACTATTTGTTCCCGTTCCGGTAAACCGGCGCGGCCCGGTCCCTCGATGCCCGGCATCTCAAAGGTGGTCGCCTGAATCGTAGGGTTTTCGAAACCGACTCCCAAGGCCTTCCGCATGAGACTTATGGCATGATATCCCTGACTGATTGAAACATGGGCGTAATGGATCGCGCCGAATTTCCCGGAATGAGCGACTGCCAAACGCGCTTGGTGCATCGGCTGTAAAAAATACTGCTCGGCGATTTGCACCTTCGCCTGTGGCCCGACGCTACGGTATAAGTCGACCAGCCCTGCGAGATCGTTGGCCGGCGGTGTCTCGGCCAAAATCGGAACTCCTTGCGCCACCATCGCTTTGATGACAGCGGCGCCCGCTTCTTTCGCCACTGCCGCGACCACAAAGTCCGGCCGGGTCGTTAGTAGTTCCGTTGAGGACGCAAAGACCGGAATCCCCCATTTTTGCGCCAATTCAACCCGTTTCTCCGCGCGCCGGCTGACGAGACCGCAAATTTCAAATCGGTCGGGCAACAACCGGGCGACTTGGAGAAAACATTCGGCCCGCCACCCGCTGCCAATGATCCCAAAACGGATTGAATTCATCGCAATCCCTCCTGATGAAATGTTTAGCTAATTGATCGATACCGATTCACACTGCAACATCAAGACTCGTTTTAAAACCGGCCATAAACCCGGAGCGCATTGCCCCCCATCAACAGATCTTTTTCCGCCTCGCTCAAAAAATCGGCATGATCGATAAACATCTCCGCCATCTGACGATAGGTATAAAATTTCATATTACTTGGCATATCGGTACCCCAAATCAGCTTTGCGGCGCCAACCCGCTCGACGCTTTCTTTCAGTAAACCCAAGGCCGCCGGACAGGGATACGCCTCGCGTAATCCCGCGCCAATGGAAGCGACGCCCAAGTAGACATTGGGAAGTTTACCAAGGTTAATCATTTCATCCCAACGGTCTTTGCGGCGCCAGTTCTCCCGATTCATCGCGCCCAGGTGCTCCAAAACAAATGTGATATCGGAATACTCTGCCGCCAACTTTTGAATGACCTCCACCTGATAGCCGGCATTGTTGGGCCGTCCCGGATCAATGATCACCGGGAACTGATTGGCGGCGGCAAACCGCCAGATCGGTGTGAAACAATCATCGTCCAAGCGTAACCCGGGGTGGATTCCGCTCCAACCCCAACCGTCGCTCATCTCGAATTTCAGAATCTGTTGTTTCGGATTGGCGCCATAATGTTTGATTGTCGCTAAAGCGTGCGGATCACAGGGATCCACTTGAATACTGCCGATCAACCGCTCCGGATACCGGGCAATGGCTGCGGCGATCTCATCATTCACCGTTCCAATGACCGGGTTTTGTAACAGCAACCCTTTGGCAACGCCGGCAAAATCCATCATCGCGACAATTACATCCGCCGGAAAGGATGTCTCGTCCGTAAACGGCGGCATGAATTGAATCACTTCCCCGTCGCCGACCTGGATGCGCCCGAACGGCAAACCGCGAGTTGTCCTCGATCCCATTTGCCCCGCAATCCGGTTGAAAATATGGATATGCCCATCGATAATGATCCGCTCCGTTGTCATCGGTTGTTCCTCTTATTTGCCCTTTTCCCCACTGAATTTCCATTATTAAGTTCGACTTTCTTTGCAATCCCTCCTGCAAGGCAAAGACCAAACACTTCAGAAACTCTTTTCGTCCTATTAATTCTGTAGAAAAAAGACCTCGGAAAATTCCAAGGTCTTTTTTGATAATAACATTTAGATTGGTTGTATCATACGGGATAAATAATCGCGACGTCAAAACAAGTAGTCCAAGGAATGACTAAGCGAGGACCACAGGCGTACTTTTCGCTCTACACTAACTCCATCCCTTTTTCGAGCGCCGCGCGATTCACGCCGGCGAGGCTTTGTTTTTTGCCGGTCAATACTTTCTCGAGCAAAACGTTCATAACGGTTTCCAAGTGGACGATTCCGGTCTCTTTCAAGATGGCGCCCACGACGACCATATTGGCTACCTTGCTGTTGCCCAACTCCGTCGCGATATCATTGGCCGCGATCGCCACCACCTTGATGTCGGTCCGTTTCGGTTGGGTATCAATGAGCGACGAGTTGTAAAACAACGTCCCGCCGGATTTCAACGTATTCTCGAAGGCTTCCAACGACGGGCGGTTCATTGCCACCAAAACCGTCGGTTCCGAAATAACCGGCGAGCCGACCGGATCATCGGACACTACGACCGAACAATTGGCGGTACCACCGCGCATCTCCGGACCATAGGACGGAAACCAACTGACGTTTTTCCCTTCGTACATTCCGGAATAAGCGATCAACTGCCCCATGAGCATTACACCCTGACCGCCGAATCCGGCAAAGATCGATTCAAAAATCATTTCGTTTCCTCCTCCGGAGTCCGGAAGATTCCTAACGGGTAACGCGGAATCATATTGGTCTCCAGCCATTTGAGCGCTTCGGTCGGTGTCATTCCCCAGTTGGTGGGGCAAGTGGATAAGATCTCGACCATCGCGAATCCTTGCTTGTTGACTTGAACCTCAAAAGCTTTGCGAATCGCTTCTTTGGCTTTCTGCACATGCTTCGGGTCGTGAACGCTGACCCGGGCCAAATAGGCCGGGCCGTCGAGGGTATTGATCATCTCGGTGACTTTCATCGGATTACCCATGGTTTTAAGGTCACGGCCATAGGGAGAGGTGGTGGTTTTTTGACCCGGCAGGGTTGTCGGGGCCATTTGACCGCCGGTCATTCCGTAAATCGCGTTATTGATAAAAATTACCGTAATATTCTCGCCCCGGTTGGCGGCGTGCACGATCTCCGCCATGCCGATGGAGGCTAAATCACCGTCGCCTTGATAGGTGAAGACCACGTGGTCCGGGAGCATGCGTTTGATCCCGGTCGCCACCGCTGGCGCCCGCCCGTGGGCGGCCTGTTGGCTGTCGCAATTAAAATAGTTGTACGCTAATACCGCGCATCCGACCGGCGCGATCGCAATGGTTTTTTCCCGGACTGCCAAACCGTCGATGGCTTCCGCCACCAAACGGTGGATAATCCCATGGGTACAGCCCGGACAGTAGTGCATCACCCGTTCTTGCAATGCTTCGGGGCGACTGAAAATCCGTTCCATTTCCATTATAACGCCACCCCCTTGGATACCGGATTGTTCATAATGGCTTCATAAACTTCATTCACTGTCGGGATCGCGCCGTTCAACCGGCCGAATAAATCCACATTGGCTTGACCGTTGACGGCTAACTTCACATCTTCAATCATCTGTCCGGCGCTCATCTCAACTACGAGGAACTGCTTACCGACTTTGGCCAATTCGGCAATTTTCTTGCTTGGGAACGGCCATAAACTGATCAAACGCAACAGACCGACTTTTTTCCCGGCCGCTTTGGCTTTGGCAATGGCTGACTTGGCGATCCGGGCAGTGGTTCCATACGCGACAACGACGAGATCGGCGTCGGCGGCGCCATCATCCTCAAAACGCACTTCATTGGCTTCGATCTCTTTATATTTCGCTTGTAATCGTTGGTTGATCTTTTCCAAGTCAGTACCGATCAAACCCAAACTGTTGATGATGCTTTGGGGACGGCCTGGAGTCATCCCGGTGGTTGCCCAAGGCTTCTCCGGCATTTTCAGATCGGTCAATTCTTTCATGACCACCGGTTCCATCATCTGACCGAGCAATCCGTCGGCGATAATCATTGCCGGGTTGCGGTATTTATCCGCGGTCACAAAGGCTTCAAACATCAGGTCCATGATTTCTTGGACCGAAGCGGGCGCAAAAACAATCAAGTGATAATCGCCGTGACCGCCGCCTTTGGTCGCTTGAAAATAATCGGCCTGGGAAGGAGTCAAACCACCCAAGCCGGGTCCGCCACGGGCTACGTTAACGATTACGCAAGGTATTTCAGCGCCCGCGATATAGGAGATTCCCTCCATTTTTAGACTGATCCCCGGACTTGATGAGGAAGTCATGGCGCGAAAACCGGCGCCCGCCGCTCCGTAAACCATGTTAATTGCACTGACTTCACTTTCCGCCTGGATAAATACCCCACCCACTTCGGGCATCCGACGGGACATATATTCGGGCACTTCATTCTGGGGAGTAATCGGATACCCGAAAAAGCAACGACAGCCGGCCCGAATCGCGCCTTCGGCAATGGCTTCGTTTCCTTTCATCATTACACGGTCTGCCACCTCAAAAAGCCTCCTTATTTATAAACTTCGATTACTACATCAGGACACATTCTGGCACAAAAACTACATCCGATACATTGAGGTTGATCGGTAATCTCCGCCGGTCGATACCCTTTGGAGTTGAAGCGATCCGCCATCTTTAGAATCTTTTTCGGGCATACGCTGACACACAATTCGCAGCCTTTACAACGTTCTTCATCGAAGTTGACCTTTGCCAAGCTGTTAGCCTCCTATCTGGAAATGATTATAATTTTTCACGGTGTTTCGTCCGTTTCTTGTCCGTTGTCCGATTGTTCAAATGCGTATTGTTACGGGACTTGATAAAAATTATAAAACTTTTCGCCATCTATTGCAACCTCCTGGTGTATTTTGTAACACAGTCACGGCTGCAACCATGGGGGTAACATCTGCAACTTTACCGGAAACACCGGGTATTCTTTAAAAAACTGCCGGTTCGCTTGGAGGAAGTTTTCTTCCACCATCTGATAACCAATGGGCAACCCCAAATTGGCGGCCAGTTCATTCACCAAAGGAAGTCCTTCCCGCCAAACCTCCAAGGTTGTTTCCCGGCCTAGATTGATATTCGAGACAATTCCGCTCACTTTCACCCGCCCGGCCGCCTCCACCCCGGCGATTAAGCGTTCGGCTTCAGCCACATTGCGGGTGTCCGGCCGATACGGATTGACGACAATCCAAAAATCGTAGGCTTCGGCGATAAAATACGGATTAAACCGTCCAAGCGCCCGGGCGCCGGCCGGATCGCCGCCAACATCAAAAACCGTCAAGGTCTCTTTGCCTTGGAGCAACGAATAGATCCGCGGTGAAAGGGCGGGTAGGTCCGAATACTCAAGACCGGGTTCGGTAGAAATCACTGTTAATCCTTCCTGCTCCATCTGTTTAGCCACATCTCTGGAGCGAAAATAGGGATTTACAATATCCAGATCAACCAACCCGACCGGCCGCGTCTGAGTAGCCGCTAAGTGCAACGCGTAGGCGATGGCAAATTCGGTTTTACCGCTACCGTAGGCTCCGCCGACAATTGTTAAACGTTTCGTCATGATCAATCCCCTAACTGTAATAGAATCGACCGGAGCAGACCGGTCAGGAAAAGCGAACCGCTCGCCACAATGACGCGATGGTCGGTTTGTAAAACCTTTTGCAGCGCCAATTGTTGATCGGGTTCGACGCTTACCGCCAAGCCAAGTTCCTCAAAGGCGGCGGCCAACTCACCGGGTTCTGAATTCTGCGGTGGAATTGGGACGGTGGTGACAATGACCGATGCCGCGATCGGGGCGAAGATTGCCGCCATCTCCTGCAACGGCCGGTTATTTTGAATCCCGACCAGTAATGCGACCTGTTGCCCCGGATAAATTGCCTGAATTGTTTTGACCAAAGCCCGCGCGCCGTCGGGATTATGAGCCCCGTCCAGGTAAAAGTGTTGCGGCGCGACCGTCGGAATCCGTTCGACGCGGCTTGGCCATTGCGCTTTCGCCAAGCCGTTGGTTAATTGGGTATTGGTGATGGAAAACCCGGCTTCCGCCAAAAACGGCAGTCCGGAGATTACGTTCAAACTATTGGCAACCTGATGTTCACCGAGTAACCCGAGGCCTAAGGTCAAGTCGCCCAAACTAGTGTTACCATATTGAGCAATTGTCCCGCTTTCAGACAATTTTATTTCGCTGGTGGCGATGGTTGAGGCGAGCTGATACCGGCATTGTCTTTCCGCGGCGACCGCCGTAAAAAACGCTTCAATTCCCGCGTCTTGCAATCCGATCACCACCGGAACCCCCGGTTTAATAATTCCCGCTTTCTCGAAAGCGATCTTTTCCAAGGTGTCTCCCAAATACTGCTGATGGTCTAAAGCGATATGGGTGATCACACTCAACAT
The DNA here is from genome assembly GCA_023417475.1 of Bacillota bacterium. Lineage (GTDB taxonomy): Bacteria > Bacillota > UBA4882 > UBA8346 > UBA8346 > JAEYPR01. The sequence continues at coordinate 106,496 of JAEZFP010000062.1, forward strand.
CGGCTGTAGCACATTGGTTGCGTCAAACCGTCCACCCATGCCGACCTCAACCAAGGCAATCTCAACTTGGCGCCGGGCAAAAAATAAGAAAGCGAGTGCAGTTCCGACTTCAAATTCAGTTGGACTTCCATAACCATCGGCGACAACCGAGTTTAATACTGGTTTTAACTCTGACATGAGCGTGGCGAGCTCAGTTTTGGCGATCATCGCCCCTTCCACCACAAACCGCTCGCGATACGTGCTCAAATGCGGCGACGTATACCGCCCGGTATGGATCCCCGCCTCTTGCAGGACTGCTTCATACATCGCAACGGTTGAACCTTTTCCATTGGTCCCGGCGATATGAATTGCCCGGAACTTTTGTTGGGGATCACCCAAACGCCGCAAAATTTCAGTGATCCGTTCCAAGCCAAGCTTCATCCCGAATTTGGTGCATTCCTTAATAAATGCCAGTGCCTCGTCATACGTCATTATGATCCTCCACAACAGTTCGTCGACATTGCCTTGTTCATTTGTGTTATAATATAAACGTTTGGGTTTTAGCAGTAATGCTCTTTTATTGTATCACATAAGCCCAAACCTTTAAAAACCAAGCCGGTCCGAACCTTATCAAACTTTTCACAAGGTTCAAACCGGCCAAACCGCTTTCGTATTTTAAAGAAGGAGACCAAACCGATGCATGTCGTCCTATACCAACCGGAAATTCCCCAAAACACCGGCAATATCGCCCGGTTATGCGCCGCCGCCGGAGCGGGTCTGCATTTGATTGAACCGTTAGGCTTCTTCTGGGACGACCAGCGGTTAAAACGGGCCGGTCTGGATTATTGGGAATTGGTCAATATTGAACGCCATCTCAACTTCCAGACTTACCGGGACAAATATCCCACGCAACAACTTTATTATGCCACTACCAAAGGCGGCGTTTCCTATCAAACCATCGCTTTTAAGGATGACGCTTCCATCGTTTTCGGCCCCGAATCCCGCGGCCTGCCTCCGGAGATCCTGGCGTTCGCTCCCAATCACAACATTCGGATCCCGATGAAAAATGAAACCCGTTCACTGAACCTCGCCAATTCCGTCGCGATTATTTTATACGAAGCGTTACGACAGTTGGAATTTCCGGGGCTGGTGTAAACGCCGGCAGCATTCTCCTATCGCAAATCAACGACCATTTTGAGTCCGTTGTCCCGGTCGAAGATTGCCAAGGCGCCCGAAAGCATCCCTTGATTGGACTCCGCCTCGCATAAAACAAACCAGCGATTGCCCAAACGGGCAACGGTCGGCACAAAGCTCGGACTGTTGCGATTGACCGTTTCGATCACTTTCCGCGCAAAGTTGCGCACGGACCCAACGGACTCCTCGGGATAATTGACTCCGTCAAGTTTGACGTCCGGATAATTCAAGGTTTTGCTTCGAATCGTACCGCCGAACAAATAGCGCAGATCAAACGGAAGGTCGTTGGGGACGGCGACCTGAAAGGTATTGGGCAACTCCGTTACCCGTAACGCAACCTCAGTCCCGCGTCCCGTTTCATTTGGATTGATTAAGCGAACGAAAGTGACTCCCCCGGGCGCGATGATGCTGCGGAAACTCTTGATATCATTATTGCGTAACGCCATCCGAAAGAAATCGATCGTTGAGATTGATTCACCGGAGACGGTTGCGCTTAACGTAGCAAAAACAAAAAAAACCGCCAACAAAAGCCCTTGCCAACCTTTTCGTTTCCTCATCCACAGTCACCTCTTGCCTGGCCGCCCGGTAAAAGGGCACCGTGACGACCGTTCTTTCATTCTGCTTCTTCGCCATTTGTCGCCATAACCCTTCTGGCGAAACACCAATAAAAAAACCCACCGCAAAGGGTGGGGTCTTTTGGCTTACACTGATTCGACGCTCTTCACTTCGGGAATGGACTGTTTTAAATAGCGTTCGATACCGTTTTTCAATGTCATTTGCGACATTGGGCAACCGGCGCAAGCGCCTTTCAAACGGACTTTAACAATCCCGTCGTCTTGAACCTCAACTAATTCGACATCGCCCCCGTCGGCTTGGAGTGAGGGACGAATTTGATTTAATGCTTCGGAAACTTTCTCTTTCATTACGTTTTCCTCTCTTCCTTCGGTTAACTTTATTATTATGGCTTATTTAAAGAGAATTCAAGCGGTTTCCACCGAATCCATCGCCGGGATTTGATCGCTAAACGCGATCATCTTTCCCCCGTTACTTGATTCTCATGAAATCCGCAAATCATTCCTTCAACCCAAACTAAACCAAATTACTGGATTAAAGCCCGGATCGCTTGACAAAGCGCCACCGAAGCCCGGCTTAATTGCTCCTTGTCGGCGCCTTCGGCCAAAATCAGCGATGCGCCAAAGATTGCAGTTGTCGCCGTTTGCAATTTCAGATCATAATCCTGACTATCCGGTAATTGGGAATGGATAAATTCCTGCAGTTGTAGAAGCAGCGTTTGAATTTCATCACTGGTAAATATAACCGTTCCCGCGTCAAAACGCTGAATGACCGCTTCCCATTCCGTTGGGTAAGTACTGGAACGCATCTTCGCCTCACCTTTCAAAAATGGCTGTGACTGAATTTCAAATTTAGAAAATCTATTCGCTAATCAATATTTAATTCCTTTTTTGGTGAAAAACTTTTACAAAGGTTTTGCAATCTCTCCCGGAATCGCCGGCTCCGGGGCGGACGTCGCTTTTTCCGATAATGCGTGCGGCTCTTTTTGGGCTACCGACTGCCGGAGCAAAACGATCTCGACCCGACGGTTGCGCAACCGTCCTTCCACAGTGGTATTGGGAGCAATCGGCCGGAATTCGCCGTAACCCGCCGCCGAAAGTAACGGGGCGGCATTGGGATGTTTCCGGATCCAATACATGATCACATTGGTGGAACGGTCGGTCGACAACTGCCAATTGGAGCGGTAACGGACGGTGTTAATCGGAATATTGTCGGTATGACCTTCGACGCGAATCATTCGATTGGTGGAGAAGAGAATTGCGGCTAAATGATCCAGGATCTCCTCGGCTTTTTGGGATAGATCCGCCTTTCCGGATTCATAGAGCACCGAATCGGCCAAATTAAGCACTAAACCCCGTTCTTCGATTGTCGCCTGCACCTTCTGGCTAATTCCTTCTTTATCGGTATATTTGCGAATGAGCGTCATGACCGATTTGAGTTGGCTCTCTTCCATTCCGGTTGAGGGCTTGATTCCGGTGCCTTGAAAATCGGTGATCACATTTTTGCCGCCGCTGCCGCCGACACTATTAAACGCCATCGAAAGCGACTGGGATAAGGTTCTGAACTTATGGGCATCCACCTGGGCCATCGCGAATAAAATGCAAAAAAAGGCCATCATTAACGTGATTAAGTCCGAATACGTCAATAACCAACGCTCAACATTTTCATGTTCCTCTTCTTGTCGCCGCTTTTTCATTACCCGCTAACCCCAAACCCGCCAGCATTGGCTTTAAGAAGTCTCCGTTGGGTTGGGGGTAAAAACGCCGCCAACTTATCATTGATGACCCGGGGATGATCGCCGGCTTGAATTGCCGCCACCCCTTCGATAATAATATGACAGACTTCCATTTCTTCACGGTTCAAACTTTTTAATTTATTGGCAATCGGGAGCCAGAGAATGTTCGCCGTAAAAACGCCGTAAAAGGTCGCAATAAACGCCGTTGAAATCGCCGGTCCCAGTTTGGCGGTGTCGGAAAGGTTTGCCAACACATTCACCAACCCCATGACTGTTCCGATCATACCCATGGTCGGTGCGAATCCGCCGGCTTGCTGGAAAAGCTGTACGCCAATCTTGTGCCGTTCCTCCATGCAATTCACTTCCGTCTCCAGAATCTCTCGGGTGACCTCGGGGTCGGTTCCGTCGACGATCAGTTGAATTCCCTTTTTTAAAAATTCATTTTCAATCCCGTTAACCATCTCTTCGAGTTTGAGCAATCCCTCTTTTCGGGCCACTTCCGCGAATCGCACCATCTGGGCGATCAGATCCGGGGCTTCCAGTTGGAACTCTTTCATGGCCACGCCGAGATATTGACCGACCTTTAAAAACTCCTTAAGACTAAAACAGGTCAACGTCGCCCCGATGGTTCCGCCGAAAACAATCAGCGCTCCCGGCAAGTTAAGCAAGCGCATTAACGCCACCGGCCCTTCGTGGCCGCCTTCCAGTAAAGCCGAGGAAAAAATAGCGATAAACGCCGTAAGTAATCCCACAATCGTTCCTAGATTCAACGAACTCACTCCATTGATGTTATTTTGTTATTCTTACAAGCTGATAGACGAAAAGGCACAACCATCCGATTTGCGCCGTAACAAACTTCAATTCGCAAGAATAAAACCGATACCGTTTGAGGAGCCCTTGTCGCGAAAATGTTTTGGGGCTTGCCATTGGCCAAGCCTAGCCTCGCAAGCGGTAGTTGTCCGAAAGGACTTGCTAGTTTTTTTATCGGTTTTTCCAGCCAAAAGTTTAGTAAAAAAAGAGGCCTCTCAGCCAAGCCACTGAAAAACCTCCACTCTGAAAGATTGACCGACAATAGATAGTGAGTCGCCCGTTTTAGGCTATCAATATATTGTCGGTCAATGTTATTTCGAGCAGTTTTTCAGTGGCCTCCCTCTCAGCTTCTTTCATCCGGTTTAATGACGCCGGCGGAAATGATGAATTTAAATCCCTCTTCAATGCTCATATCAAGATAGATAATTTGATCGACCGGAACAAACACCAAAAAACCGGAAGTCGGGTTGGGAACATTTGGCACAAAAACGTTGATCATTTTCAAACCGGTTTTCGCTTCGGCCTCCGACAACGAATCGCCGGTGAGAAATCCCAGCCGGTAGATTCCCCGGCGCGGATACTCGATCATCACCACTTGACGAAAAACGCTGTCGGCGCGGGAAAAACCTTCCGTAATCTGTTTGATGGTGCCGTAAACAACACTGAGCACCGGAATCCGGCGGATGACCTTCTCCCCGAGCTCCAACAGGCGTTTCCCGACATACAAACGGGTGAATAAGCCGGTGAGGATCACCAACCCAAGTAGGGCGATCAACCCAAATCCGGTCCGATAGGAATTTTTGAAATAATTTCGGAAAACTCCGCCCAAAATCGAATCAAGCTGGTAAAAACCCCAGATCAACAATTCAACCGTAACGCCAATGGGCAAAAGTACAAAAATTCCGGTCACCAGTAATCTGCGCAACTTTTTTAACATGTAACCACCATTATCAGTCGCGCCTAATATTCGGACAATACTCATCGCGACACATATTCTAGTTCAATCCGTTTTAATCAATCGTCACTCCCAACAACGAAGCCAATTCATCCAGGGAGTTTTTAAATACTGCCAACGCGGCGCGGACCGGTTCCGGAGATTCCATATCCACGCCGGCTTTCCGTAATAGGTTCAACGGGTAATCGGAATCGCCGCTTTTCAAAAATTCCAAATAACGTTCGCGCGCCGGTTGCCCCTGTTTGATGAGCTGATCAGCCAATGCCGTAGCCGCCGAAAATCCGGTGGCGTATTTATACACATAAAACGCGGAGTAAAAATGGGGAATTCGAGCCCATTCCATCGCGATTCCGGGGTCGATCACGGTTTCCGGCGCGTAATATTGCTCGTTTAACCCGCGGTACCGTTCGGAGAACCACTCCGCGGTCAACGCGCCGCCCCCTTCGACCTCCTCGTGGATGATCTTCTCAAACTCCGCGAACATGGTCTGCCGGAAAACGGTGGTCCGGAACTGTTCCAGCCGTTGGTTGAGCAGATATTGCTTTTCTTTGGGATCGGCGCTCTTTTGAATCAAGTATTCCATCAGCAATGACTCGTTGACGGTTGAAGCAACTTCGGCCACGAAAATTTTATAACCGGCATAAATATAGGGTTGGTGATGATTTGAGAAATAGCTGTGCAACGCATGGCCCATCTCATGGGCAATGGTGAAGACGTCATGAATTTTTCCTTGAAAATTCAACAAGATATAGGGATGGGAGTCATAACAGCCCCACGCATAAGCGCCGCTGGTCTTGCCTTCGTTTTCATAGACATCGATCCAACCGCTCTCCAAGCCTTTTTTGACCAGCGCGATATATTCATCGCCCAATGGCTGCAAGCCTTCGATCACCATTTGTTTGGCTTGGGCATAATCAAAGGTTCGCAGGTATTCCGGGATTAACGGCGTGTAAAGATCATACATATGTAAATCCGGCAAATTCAATATCTGTTTCCGCAGTTTTAAATACCGGCGGAGTTCGGGCAGATAGCTATGAATTACCTCGATTAACCGTTCATACACCGCCACCGGAATATTGTCGTCATCCAACGATGCCTTGAGAGCGGATTCGAAGTTACGGACCTTGGCATAAAACACATCGGATTTTACCGAACCGTTCAACGTCGCGCCAAACGTATTCCGAAACATGGTATAGGTCTGATAAAGCGCATCAAAAGCTTCTTGCCGCACCCGGCGGTCTTTGCTTTCAAGGAAACGGGAGTAACGGCCTTTGGTCAACTCCACTGCTTCGTGATCCTCATCCCGAATATTGGGAAATTTCAGATCGGCATTGTCCAACATGCCGAAGACCGCGCTAGCGGCATCGGCGATCTCGCCGCTTTCGGCCAAAATCTTTTCCTCGGCGGCGGAAAGCACATGTTGTTTTTGCCGTTCGATTTCTGCAAAAAATCTGCGGTAAAGCTGCAGCTCGGATTGTTGATCCAGGTAACGCTCAAGCGTCTCGGCGGGGAACGCCACCAATGCCGGTACCATAAACGACATGGCGCTGCCCGCTTCGGTGGCCAATGACTGAATCCGGCTGGTCATCGCTTGATAGGTCGGATTGGCGTTGTTTTCATCCTTGTGCATGCGGGCGTAAACGAATAACTTATCGACCAAGCGACTCAGATCGTCTTTATTCTTCAAAAAGGTCAACAGATTGGCGGCCGAAGCCAGAAAGTTTTCTCCCTCCGCTTTGACCTTGCCGATCAATCCTTTTAACTTTTCAAAATCCGCTTCCCAAGCTTCTTGGGAAGGATAAATCTCTTCCAGCCTCCACTTGGCTTCCGCCGGGGTCTCCTCCCGTTTGGGCAAGCGTTTGGTTAAAGTCGTAGTCAATTTACCTTCATCCTCCTTTATTTCACATAATATTCTCCCCGTTTTTTCGGCAATCCTCCCTGAAAGTAAAAACATTTTTAACTCGGGACACTCCGACTTCGTACCGAAAATTATATTAACCAGCGGCAGCCGCTATTCCGGTTTCACGGAACCCGCCCACTCTAACTCCCATTCTTGCCGATAAAAAAAAGAAATGGAGCATCCCCATTTCACCAATCCAATTTTTATTCAACAAAACCAAATCAGTCCAGGAATTCAAGCTTTTTCAACCCTTCCCGGAAGGCTTTTAGGAAACGTTCATTTTGTTCCACGGTTCCAAAGGTAACCCGGAGGCAATGCGGTAATCCAAAAGAGTGGGTCGGGCGCACGATGATGCCGCTATGAAGCAGGTGCTCATAAAGTTCGCGGCTGTCCCTGCCGCAATCGATCAGGATAAAATTGGCCTGGGTCGGCAAATAAGCGACGCCGAGCCGGTCCAGTTCCTCATAGAATTGGCGTTTCCCGTTCTGGACCAATTCTTTACTGAGCATCACATGGATCTTACTGTTCAGCGCGGCGATTCCGGCCGCTTGCGCCACCAGATTCACGTTGAAGGGGTCTTTCACCCGTAATGTCTTCGTGATGATTTCCGGAGCCGCCACCGCATAACCCAAGCGCAAGCCGGCGATGGCATGGATCTTCGAGAAGGTATGGTAAACGATCAAGTTGGAATAGCCTTGTTTTAACAACTCAATCCCGTTGGGAAAGTCCGGTTCGTCGGCAAAATCGGCATAAGCTTCATCTAAAATGACGAAGATTTCCTTGGGAACCTGCTTTAGGAAACTCACCAGCTCCGCCCGGGCGATGGTTGTTCCGGTCGGATTATTGGGATTACAGATAAAAATAAATTTGGTCCGCCCGGTAATCGCCCGCAACATCGCCTGGAGATCGTGGCGATATCCGTCGCCTTTAACAAAAACCGGTTTGGCGCCCATTAATAACGTGACAATCTCATACTGACTGAACGTAGGTTGGGGAATGATCACTTCATCGTCGGGGTTTAAGAAGGTTTCGGCCACGATCCGGTTCACGTCGTCCAGCCCGTTTCCCAGCAAGAGCTGTTCGGTGGCGATATCCAACTCCCGAGCCAAGACATCTTTTAAATAATAGTTATTGGCGTCCGGATATTGGGCAATCCGATCCAGCGCATGCATGATGGCTTGACGCACTTCGTTGGAGGGACCTAACGGATTTTCATTGGACGCCATCTTGGTAACGCCGTTTAAGCCCAGTTCCCGCTCGACCTCTTCGATGGGTTTCCCCGGCACGTATTCGGGAATTTTTAAAATACAGTCGCGAAAAAAATTCTGACTCATACCGATCACTCCTCGTTCGCTCTGGTCAAATCCGGGCGTAATTTTACCGCGTTATGAAGGTAAACGGCACGAATCCCGTCTTTGGCAAGATCAGTGTAAAAGTGGAGCATCACCCGGATACAAAGCGGCAATGCCTGTTCTTTGGGAATCTCTTGCGCACAGATCAACGGCGTGTTCGCCAAACCCATTTCCCGGGCCGCCACGGCCGGAAACTCGCTGACAATGTCGGGGGTAACCGTAAAAATAATGCTGACAATCTGTTCCGGTTCGATTTGATTGACTGTGAAAAGTTCGCTTAATAACTCGCGGGTCGCCGCGACGATCAGACCCGGTTCATCCCGGACCACGGTAGTCGCACCCCGCACCGCCCACAAACAACTCATTATAACACCGCCCGATGGCTTAATCCCACTGCAATTTCATCCAAATGGATCAACCCGATACTAAAAAACACGGCCACGCTCACGTGGTCGCCCTTGCGCGCAATTCCAACTTTACCGCCGATATTCAAGCCGATCGCTTTGACCAAAACCTGGGTCACCGCTTCGTGGGTAGCGCCGGCGATCGCGCCTTCCTCGGCGTGGCAATCTTTGATTAACATTTCGCGTTTGGCCGCCACGACCGCCCGTTCCACAATGGTTTTAATAGCGGTGATCGCCTCGCCGCCGTAATCAACCGCGGCGGCGCGAATTTCCTGCCCGCGATAGACCTCTTTGAGCTGTTTCTCTTCCTCGCGCGAATTGGTCATCGCCATACACAATGCCGCTTTGGCAACCCCTCTGCTTCCAGTCTCCATCCTCTTCGCCTCCCGGCCTCAAAACTCAACATATTAAAAAAGCACCCGTTCGAGTGCTTAAGGGCGGTTATCAACCTGATTCGATGTTCGGACAACCCATAAATTATAATAAATTTACCATAATTTCGTTCGCTTTGACAAGTCATTTCGTTCCTAAACTTTTGTAAACCTTCGGAACGATTCCCTCCAACCGCTCCGCCATCACCACCCGTTGCCGGAACCAATCGTGCAGCAATAACCATTGGATTGCCAAGAGGGTTGCGATTAACCCAATCATTAGCCGGAATAACAAACGTTCCCGCAGTTGAATCCGGAAAAACAATCGTTCGTACCACCGATATTTTGACGCCAATTCCCATCGCCTCCAGGGGTATTATCCCCGGTAAGTTTTGGATTAATGTATGGATAACGCGGCCGCCGCCGTACCGGCTAAAAAGCCGGTTGAAAAAGCGATCTGCAAGTTAAACCCGCCGGTATACGCATCGACATCCAATACTTCACCGGCAAAGTAGAGACCGGGTTGCAACTTTGATTCCATCGTCTTGGGATTGACCTCTTTGACATTCACGCCGCCTGCAGTGACAATCGCTTCCTTGATCGGGCGCGGTTGACTGACGGTCAACTGAAATTGCTTAAAGAGCCGCACCAGTTCCAAACGTTCCTCCCGGGTGATTTGATGAACCGCTTTGTTGGGATCAATGCCCGACAAACGGATCATCACCGGAATCAGTTTCTGCGGCAGCAGGTCATCCAAGGCGTTTTTATAGAGCTTATTAACATATTTGGCGAAGTCGCGTTGGATTCTTAGGTCCAAATCGGCAGCGGAGAGCGCCGGTTTTAAATCAATCGAGATCACCGCCGAGTTGGGGTCGTCCATCACTACCTGCGCAATCTGCCGGCTGAGACTTAAGATAATCGGACCGGAAACGCCAAAGCCGGTAAAGAGCATCTCGCCGAATTCCGATTCCAATTGTTTCCCCCGGTAGTAACTGTGAACCCGGACATTGGTAAGGGATAATCCTTCCAATTCTTTGACCCAGGGTTCCCGGGTCTCTAGCGGAATCAGCGCCGGCCGGAGCTTGGTGACGGAATGTCCGGCTTGTTGGGCTAAGCGATACCCGTCGCCGGTGCTGCCGGTGCCGGGATAGGATGCGCCTCCGGTGGCTACAATTACCGCCATGGCATGATGCTCGCGACCGTCTTCCAAACGGACCCCTTGAACCCGCCCGTCGGCGATCACCAAATCGGCGACCCGGGCCTCGGTGAGCACCCGCACTCCCAACTGGTTCAACTTGTGATTCAGCGCATCAACAATCTCCCGGGCCTGATCGGATACGGGGAAAACGCGTTTGCCCCGTTCCACCTTGAGCGGAACGCCAAGTTCATCCCGGAAATAATCCATCACATCCTGGGTGCTGAAGCGTTGAAACGCTCCGTATAAAAATCGCCCATTGCCGGGAGTATTGGCGACCAACTCGTTCAATTCGGACTGATTGGTGACATTACAGCGGCCACCGCCGGTAATCGCCAATTTGCGCCCGATGCTCCGGTTGCGTTCGATCAATAATACTTTTGCGCCATCCCTGGCAGCAATAAGAGCCGCCATCACTCCGGCGGCCCCCGCGCCAACTATAATTACTGCGGCATTCATCCGTTTTGAGTACCATCCTTTTCTACCGGTGTCGTTGATTATGATATTACCAATTTTCTTGTTTGTTTGAAAAATGGCAATACGTAATTTCATTCATTATGATATTACCAATTTTCTTTGCTGTTTTAAAAATTGGTAATGTATATTGCGCATTTATTATGATATTACCAATTTTCTTTGCTGTTTAAAAATTGGTAATATATATTGCGTATTCCTTATGATATTACCAATTTTCTTTGCTGAAAATCGTCAATTTGGGTTTCGAGGCGCGGCAAGATTTTTAGCGCCGCTTCCCGACCGAGCTGAACGCATTCTTTGGCCCGTTGAAAATTGAGGGTGCCGATATTGCCGAGATTGGGCACGATAACCAAATCGGCCAGCCCCATTTGGTTTTGGTCCAAACGGTTGCCCATAATATCCATGACTTTGGACATCACGTCAAATAAGGTATTGACTTGATGTTGGGTATGGTCGAACCCGACGTTGACCGCCACGATGATATCGCCTTGCATTTGTTGAGCCACCCGGACCGGCACACCGGCCACCACCGCTCCGTCGACCAATATTTTCCCGCAGAGTTCGACTGGGTTAAACACACCCGGAATTGAGATACTGGCCCGGATGGCCGGCGCTAAAGGACCGTTTTTAAAGATGACTTCTTCGCCGCGCATTAAATCAGTTGCGACCGCCCAATAACCAATCGGAAGTTCCTCAAATTTTTTCCCTTTGGTAAGCAAGTCGATCACCGTTTGCACTTTGACGCCGTCGATCAAACCCAACCTTGGCAAGCGCAGGTCGATCAGGTCTTCCCAACCTAAGTATTCGACCAATTGGGCTAGATAATAAAGATCGGTGCCCACGGCGTACGTGGCGCCGATTAACGCGCCCATACTGGTGCCGACGATTCCGTCGATGACGATTCCCGCCTCCGCCAGCACTTGCAACACCCCGATGTGCGCAAACCCGCGCGCCCCGCCGCCGCCGAGCGCCAATACAATCTTTGGTTTCTCAGCAGTTGTCATCAAACATTCCTCCCAGAGCGATCGGGATTTTCGTGTGATTGACGTTAAATCTGCCGTCCCGTTTATCCTTTAGTCTATTCCGCCGTCCCGTAAGCAGTTCGGCGCTTGAAATTTTCCCTTTTTCCATCAACTCGTGTAACCCGATTCAACCCGGACACTTTGAAACATCTCAATGATTTTCGAGTAAAATCAGGATTTTCCTTCTCTCAATATTCGAGCGGCGCAAACTTGGTAAAAAAAATATGGGGTTTCCCCCATATTACGCCGTAATCAATTGCTCGTTGGTGATCAACGGTTCGTTGCTGATGATCCGGACCGGCGGCGCCTCGATGGCGGGTTTGAAAAGCGCTAGGCTGATCACTTCTTCAATCCGCTCGACGGGAATGATCTGAATTCCGGTCTCTTCATCAAACATCTCTTGCCAATTTTCTTTGGGGATGATGACGCGCTTGGCGCCGGCTTCTTTGGCGGCGGCGATTTTCGGAACCACCCCGCCGATCGGCATTACGCCACCGCGAATCGAGATCTCGCCGGTCATGGCGATTTCATTGTCAACCGCTTGGCCGGTCAGCGCCGAATAGATTGCCGTCGCCAGCGTGATACCGGCCGACGGTCCGTCAATCGGAACCCCGCCCGGGAAATTTATATGAATATCATAGTCGGCGGGATTGGCGTCCAGGAACTTGCGAATCACGGTTAAAACATTCTCCACCGAACCCAAGGCCATGCTTTTGCGGCGGATGGTCCGTCCGGCTTGTCCCATTTCTTCCTGATCCACTACTCCGGTTGTGGTAATCTTGCCTTGGCCGGGCTCGGCCGGGATCGCCGAAACTTCCACCTGAATCACGGAGCCCATATTCGGACCAAACACCGCCAAACCATTGACGTATCCCACCTGCGGCTGAAGCGGAACTTTCACATTGGGCCGCGGCGAATATTGTCCGCTTTGAATGACCCATTCGACATCCTTCACTACGATCTTTTTACGGTTTTCGGTCACCGCGAGTCCCGCGGTGATCTGGATTAAATTCACCGCGTCGCGGCCGTTGGTTGCGTATTTCGTAATAATTCCCATGACACCCGGTTCCAGGTCAAATGCTATTTTGCGAGCGGCGTTTCCGGCAATCTTCTCCACATCATGGGGGGTTAAGGGTTGAAAAAAGATCTCGACGCACCGGGAACGGATCGCCGGCGGAATCTCCTCCGGGGTCCGGGTGGTTGCCCCCACCAAACGAAAATCAGCCGGAAGGCCATTTTGAAAAATATCGTGGATATGACTGGGAATATTGACATCCTCTGAACTGTAGTAAGCGCTCTCCAGGAATACCTTTCGATCTTCCAGTACTTTCAGCAGTTTATTCATTTGAATGGGATGCAACTCCCCGATCTCGTCAATGAATAATATTCCACCATGAGCTTTGGTGACGGCTCCCGGTTTGGGTTGGGGAATGCCCGCGATTCCCAACGGTCCGGCGCCTTGATAAATCGGATCGTGAACCGATCCGATCAGCGGATCGGCAATACCCCGGTCGTCAAAACGGGCCGTAGTGGCGTCAATCTCGACAAACTTGGCATTCTCCTTGAAGGGTGACAAGGGTTGCCGTTTGGCCTCCTCCAATACCACTCTGGCCGCCGCCGTTTTACCGATGCCCGGCGGGCCATATAACAAAACATGTTGGGGGTTGGGTCCGCACAACGAAGCTCGTAACGCCTTTAATCCGTCGTCTTGGCCGATGATCTCTTCAAAACTTGACGGCCGGGTCTTTTCCGAAAGCGGTTCTGTCAACGAGATCCGCCGTAACCGCTGCAACTTCTCCATCTCTTTGCGGGATTCACGATCAACGGCCACTTTGTTGCCTTGTTGCGAGCGGAGTAAGTTCCAAAAATAGAGACCAATTACAATCGCAAAAAACAGGTTGATCAAACCAATTACATTCGCTACAACCTCCATATCGATGACTCCTTTCACTGGAAATCATGATTAGTATCTACCCAAGCCCATGAATTTAAACTCCAAAGCCGAAAACTTTTTCACCTTACGAGTTGATATTTGATCAAAAAAACCGGCGGAGATTCCCCCGCCGGTTGCCAGTCGTTTAAGCTGTCTCTTCCTTCTTTTTCTTCCGGGTTTCGGCCATCATCAAGATCGCTTCACCCTTCTCCTCGACCATGCTTTTGGTGATCAGACAACGTTTGACATCGGACCGCGAAGGCAGGTCGTACATGAGATCAAGAGTTAACTTTTCAATGATCGCCCGCAAGCCGCGCGCTCCGGTATTGCGTTTGATCGCCATCTGCGCGATCAGGCTCAACGCCTCCGGCTCAAAAGTCAACTCAATATTATCGAGTTCAAACAGTTTTTGGAACTGTTTCACCAAAGCGTTTTTAGGTTCGGTCAAAATTTGAATTAAAGCGCTTTCGTCCAAAGCGTCAAGGGTAACCACAATCGGCAACCGCCCGACAAACTCCGGAATCAGACCAAACTTCAACAAATCTTCCGGCATGATTTGCCGCAGTAATTCCCCCACCTGTTTTTCGACTTTCGTTTTGATTTCGGCGCCGAAACCAAGGGTCTTTTTGCCGCTGCGGTTCTCAATGATCTTTTCGATTCCGTCAAACGCGCCGCCGCAAATAAACAGGATGTTGGTGGTATCAATCTGGATAAATTCCTGATGCGGATGTTTCCGTCCGCCCTGCGGTGGAACAGAAGCAGTAGTTCCTTCAAGAATTTTTAATAACGCCTGTTGAACTCCTTCACCGGAGACATCCCGGGTAATGGAGGGATTTTCGGACTTCCGGGCAATCTTATCGACTTCGTCGATATAGATAATCCCTTTCTCCGCCCGTTCAACATCATAATCAGCCGCTTGAATCAGCTTTAACAGGATATTTTCGACATCCTCGCCAACGTAACCGGCTTCCGTGAGCGAAGTGGCGTCGGCAATGGCAAAAGGCACGTTGAGGATTTTGGCAAGGGTTTGCGCCAGTAAGGTTTTGCCGCAACCGGTCGGCCCTAAGAGCAAGATATTACTCTTTTGCAGCTCGACATCTTCAAAACGTTCCTCGGAATTGATCCGTTTATAATGGTTATAAACGGCAACCGCCAAGGTTTTTTTGGCATCATCCTGACCAATCACATATTGATCAAGGATCTCCTTGATCTCTTTGGGTTTGGGATTATTGACAAGATCTAAACCGCCTTCTTCGTTTAGCTCTTCATCAATGATCTCATTGCAAAGTTCGATGCACTCATCACAGATATAGACGCCGGGACCTGCAATAAGCTTTTTAACCTGTTCTTGGGCTTTACCGCAAAATGAGCATTTCAACTGACCTTTTTCATCTCCAAATTTCAGCATCTTGTCACCTCGTTTCGGAATCAATCGGTTCCTAATGAAGGTACTGTTAGGTCCCTTTTATTTCTTTTTAATAAAGATCTCGTCAATGATACCATAATCTTTGGCTTCATTGGCTGACATCCAGTAATTGCGGTCCACATCGCGTTCGATCTTTTCTAACGGTTGACCGGTATGTTGGACCAGGATATGATTGCCGATTTCCCGCAAACGCAAAATCTCGCGGGCTTGAATATCGATATCGATCGCTTGACCTTCCGCGCCGCCATGCGGCTGATGAATCATCACCCGCGAATTGGGAAGGGCAAACCGTTTTCCTTTGGCCCCGGCCGCCAGGAGCAACGCCGCCATGCTGGCGGCAATACCCATGCAAACCGTAGCGACTTGGGGACGGATTAACTGAATGGTGTCATAAATTGCCAACCCCGAATACACTACACCCCCAGGACTGTTAAGGTAGATCACAATATCCTTATCCGGATCCTCGCACTCCAAAAAGAGCAGTTGCGCAATGACCAGATTGGCCATATTGTCATCAATCGGCCCGCCGATAAAGACAATCCGTTCTTTGAGCAATCGGGAAAAGATATCATACGAACGCTCGCCTCGGTTTGTTTGTTCAACGACAATTGGAACTAGATTCATGAGAAATTCCTCCCGGAAACTTTGAGATTCTCGCCGCAAAAATCACGCAGCTGTTAATTACTTTGCGGACAGTTTCGGTTTGGCTTCACTGGTGACCAAATCCGAGGTTTTTTCCAACAAAATCGCTTGTTTGATATCGCCGATCCGCCCTTTTTTCTCCAGATCTTTGCGCAGTTTATTAACATCCTTTTGTTGATAGCGAACCGCCAGCTCATTAAGCTTCTCTTCCAGTTCTTCCGCGGTAACCTCGATATTTTCGGCTTTCGCGACGCTGTTCAACACGAGGTCCGCTTTGACGCGTTTCTCAGCTTCCGGCCGGAAATCCTCCATAATATCCTCTTTGGATTTTTGGGAGTACTCCATATATTTATCGAGGTTTAATCCTTGATATGCCAAGTTGTATTCGAAACGGCCCAACAATTCTTCCATTTCCCGTTTGATCAAGGTTTCGGGCACCTCAACCACGGCATTTTCCACCGCTTGATCGATCACCGCTTGATGATAATCAGCTTCCGCCTCCCGCTCGGCGGTTGCGAGCATCTTCTCCTTGAGATCGGCTTTGAGCAGGTCGAGATTTTCAAAGTTGCCGACGCTCTTGGCGAATTCATCATTGATGACCGGAAACTCTTTCACTTTAATCTCTTTGACGGTTACTTTGAAAACAGCGTCTTTTCCCGCGAATTCGGGACTATGGTAATCACTGGGGAAGGTCACCTTGATCTCTTGCTCGACCGCGGTCTTGGATCCGATCAATTGGTCCTCGAAACCGGGAATGAAGCTACCGGAACCGATCTCCAACGAATACCCTTCGGCGGCTCCACCCGGGAACGGTTTGCCGTCAATGTATCCTTCAAAATCAATCACGACAAAATCGCCCTTTTCGACGGTTTCCTTATCGCTGGCGACCAATTCGGCATGACGTTCTTGGAGACTTTTTAATCGTTCTTCAACTTGGGTATCGCCGACTTCCACCGTTTTCTTCTCAACCTCTAGCCCTTTATATTCCCCGAGTTTCACTTCGGGAAGGACCTCAATGGTGATCCGGAATTGAAAAGGCTTATCCTCTTCAAAAGCCTCTTTCATTTCCAGTTTCGGTTGGTCGATGGGGTCGATTGCCAGTTCATCGAGGGCTTGCAGGTACCCTTTGGTTACCAAAATTTCAACGGCATCCTCATACAGAACCGATTTGCCAAATTGAGCCTCGAGAATGGCGCGGGGAACGTGGCCTTTACGAAATCCCGGCAAGTTAACCTTGTTGACAACTTTTTTATAGCTCTCGGCTAGTGCCTCTTGAATCTCTTCAATACTCGCGGTAACATCCAAAGCCACAAAATTCTTGTCTAGCATTTCCTGTTGAAACTGCATTTATGCTCCTCCTGAATATGTACTATAATATATGTACGGTTTCCCGTTTTATTGCTCCTATGATAGGCATTTCGACAATGGAGAAAAAAATTCCTCTTCGTTTAGATAACTATTTCGTTACTTCAACGGAATGTTTCGTCATTTTTCATGACGAATCGAGTCGAATGTTTGCTTTTTGCCAAATCTATTGTATCCAAACGCATTATTTGCATTAGCCGGACCGCCTTCGATTTCCAAGCTTTATTCAATGATTGGAAAAATTTCAAGTTAAAACAACCGCAGTATTTATTGTGAATGCTCTGAACAGGATTGACAATTTTATTAATAAAAATAACCCCGGCCGACACTATTAAGTTGGTCATTACCGTGGTTTCATGGCGTATCTGGCAGAATATAAAAATCGTTAAATTTGGTGCGAGAGGCGGGACTTGAACCCGCACGGTTGCCCACTAGATCCTAAGTCTAGCGCGTCTGCCATTCCGCCACTCTCGCGAGTGCATAAAGATTATAGCACTAGAAAGCTACCGCGTCAAGGGAAATAACCCCCAATTCACCTGCGTCTTGCTTGAGCGATTAAGAAAGTAATCCCTTCACCCAGTTGATGAACCGACGCCAGAACCCTTCCCGCGGCACCGTGTTGGCGGTTACCAACGGCACGGTTTTGACCAATTTATCGCCCACTTTCACCTCTAGCTCGCCCACCTGCTGCATTCGTTCCACCGGGGCGTTGATCACCGCCGGCAGGGCTAAATTCAGGCTGACCTGATCGGCTTCTTGTCGCGGCAAAACCAAAGTCACACCGCGATTGGGCACAACCGGAACCTCCCGACTGATTCCGTCGACCACTTTAAGCTCGGCCAAACGGGTTTTGGATGGGACGACCGTCAATAGCTGGTAGTTGTCAAAGCCATAATTAAATAATTTCTCCGAATCTTCATACATTTGACCGCTGTTTAAAACCACGGCGATCAGCCGGTGGCCGTTTTTGGTCGCCGAAGAAACCAGACATTTCCCGGCTTCTTGGGTATACCCGGTCTTGACCCCGTCCGCCAGGGAATATCGCCAAAGTAATTTATTGTGATTGATTAACTGCCGGTCATAATTATGCCCCGGCCAGCTGATCGTCTTCGTTTTGGTCTTGACGATCTCGGCGAAGGTCGAATTATGCATGGCATAACGGGTAATCAACGCCAAGTCGCGGGCCGTGGTGTAATGATTCGCGCCGGGTAATCCGTTGCTGTTTTCAAAGTTGGTATCGTTGGCCCCGATCTCACGGGCTTTCTCCGTCATCCAACCGGCAAATTTCCGTTCGGACCCGGCCAAATTTTCCGCTACCGCTAACGAGGCGTCATTGCCGGAGTTTAACAAAACGCCGTATAGCAACTCCTCCAGCGTATGGGTTTCCCCGGCTTTTAGCCAAATCGACGATCCTTCGGTCTGCGCCACTTTGGGGCTGGCGGTGATCCGCTGTTTCAAAGTACCGCGTTCCAACGCCACCAGCGCCGTCATGATCTTGGTGGTGCTAGCCGGCGCCCGGCGCTCCAGACCGTTTTTTTCCAACAAAATCTCTCCCGTGGTATAGTCCATAAGTACCGCAGACGCCGCCGCCAGGTCCTTCGAACCGATCGCGGCTGCGGAAACCGTAACCAAAAATACCGGAATGACGGCAAGCAAAAATCCCAGCAGTTTTTTACAATGCACAGCAGTCTCTCCTGTTCGGCGGATTCGTATTGGTTGCTGACGGGCTATCGCTAACCTTACTATTGGCCATGGAAAAATGTTCATATTGATAGTATTGGTTCATTTGGACCAAATATTTCAAAGAAAAAAATTTCACATTCTTAAACTAAATAATTCTGAACGATCGTAGGAAAACCTCTGTTAAATTTGTGGAGATTAATGGAAGATTAATAATTTTTCCAAGTGGTTAATCCGCGTTGCAAAATACCCGACTGGCGCCAACGCCAACTTGGTCAAAATGGATGAGCTCCTGCTTTGACATTCTCCATTCAAATGGAATATCCTTCCTACATTAATTATTATCTGACCGTCGCTAAAGCAACAACCCCTGCCAATCCAGCGGGACAGGCGGGGTTGTTTAGGCAACCGGTATTATAGCTCTTGATCCGTTCGTTCCTGTTACAGCCGTTGATCTTCGATGCCGAACTCACGCCAGGTGGCTTTGGGGAGCGTCAGTTTGATCAAGTTGCGGGCTTCGGCGTAATACGCGTGGAGTTGGGCAGTTTCGACCTGAAGCTGCGCGGTTTTCTCCATCATCCGCGCTTTGAAGGAGAGCCGGGTGTTGCGGGTGTCGACGGTCCTCTGGTAACTGGCGCTAAAATCGGCGATGAATGCGGTGTCGATCCCCCGTTTGGCCAACGGCCCGGTGTGGAGCTGGATGCCGGCAATCACTTTGGCGGCGCGGGCCAATTTGATATCAAGCGCTTGAGACGGGACGGCTTTTTTCGACGCCTCGGGAGTTGTTTCCCCGGTCGGGGTTGGGATTGTTGTTTCATTTACTTGGTGTATCATTAATTATAACCTCCAATAAATAGTTTGGATAAAACGAATTCCGAAATTCGGTTCTTAAGTTAATTATACCAGATCGAAAGGGAATAATTGTATTGAGTTTGTAACGTTGTTGTACCGGGAGAATCGCCCTACGCGCGACCATCGCTTCCATACTTTTAACGCGCCACACCGCATTATGTGGATAACTGATCTCATTTTGTTGCTCAACGGTCTTATTTTGTTAATAACTGATCTCATTCTGTTACTCAATGACCTCATTCTGTGAATAACTCAGCTCATTTTGTTAGTCAATGAGCTCATTTTGTTAATAACCGATCTATTTTTGTGAATAACTGATCTCTTTCAGTCACTCAACAAGCTCTTTTTGTGGATAACCATGTTCCGTCTGTGGATAACTACCCAACTCCCGTTGTTTCACGGTCTTTATTTGAAAGTTATCCACAACCGATTGTTGATAACTTGGGGATAGTGTGGATAACTCCTGGATCGTTCCCGAGCCGCGCCGTATTTCCCCAAAAAGAAAAACCAGCCGCAAAGCTGGAGGCCACTGAAAAACTGCTCGAAATAACATTGACCTACAATATATTGATAGCCTAAAACAAGCTACTCACTATATATTGTAGGTCAATCTTTCAGAGCGGTGGTTTTTCAGTGGCTTGCAAAGCTGGTTCCTTACTTTTGCTACCGATACAACTCCCCGTATTTCCCTTTCAAATACCGCACATACGGTTCAATTGTGATCGCGCGACCGGTCGCCCGCCGGATAATCTCGGTCCCCGACAGTTGGCGGCCGTATTGATAGATATTTTCCTTCAGCCAGCCATGCAACGTGCCAAATTCGCCCGCCTCAATCTCGGCGGGAATCGCGGGATGGGCCGCCAACGCGGCTGCGTAAAACTGGGCGCTCATGATATTGCCCAAGGTGTAACTTTGGAAATATCCGCCGATGGTCCCGCTGTACCAATGCATATCCTGCAAGACACCCCAGCCGTCGTCGGGCGGGATGACCCCAAGATCGCTGCGGTACCGTTCATTCCAGGCTGCGGGCAGGTCGGCCACGGCCAGTTGTCCTTCGAGCATCGCCAGCTCCAGGTCAAAGCGAATCATCACATGCAAATTGTAGGTAACCTCGTCGGCGTCAGTCCGGATCAACGAACGCTCCACTTTGTTCAAGGCGCGGTAGAAGGTTTCAAAGTTAACTCCTTCCAGTTGCGGAAAGATCGCCTGCAGTTTGGGGTAGAAAAACTTCCAAAAATGCCGGCTGCGCCCCACCAGGTTTTCCCAAAGCCGGGACTGGCTTTCATGGACGCCCATGGCCGTGCCGCCGGCGAGCGGCGTAGCTTCCCAGCGCTGATTGACCCCCTGTTCGTAGAGGGCGTGACCGGTCTCGTGGATGGTGCTGAACAACGCTTCGCTTAATTGGTTCTCCTTGACCCGGGTGGTGATCCGGACGTCATTGATGGAAAACGACGTGGTGAACGGATGAGGGCTTTTGTCCTGGCGGCCCCGGGTAAAGTCGTAACCCAACCGTTGGGCGACTTCCAACCCAAAACGCCATTGGTCCGGCTCCGAAAACTGCTGTTTCAAGCAACGGTCGTCCGGCGCGGGACGGCTGGCGATCTCATTGACCAGCGCCGTCAATTCCTGGCGTAACGCCGCAAACAACGGCCGGATCACCGCGACTTTCAATCCTTCGTCCAAGCCGTCGATCAACGGATCGGCGATATGTTCGTAACCGGGATAAAAGTTGGCCAGTTGACGACTGTAGTCCAACGTCTTTTCGAGCAACGGCCGGACCACTTGAAAATTCTTTTCCGCGCGCGCTTTGGCCCAAGCCTCGTAAGTGCGGGAGGTATGTTCGGAAAACTCCGCGGTGAATTTCGGCGGAACTTTGACCTCCCGCTCATAATCGCGCGCCGCGACTTGCACTAAAGCAGCTTCGGCCGCCTCGGCCGGTTGACTCTCCGCCCAAGGTCGGAGTTGCTCCAGCAGCTTGCCGATGGCCGGGTCAATCGACTGTTCGTGCGCGATCCGTTCCAGCGTCGCCAGTTGCCGGGCCCGCGCCGCGCCGGCGCCGGACGGCATAAAGACCATCTGATCCCAGGACAACACCGCAATCGCCGCCTTGAGATCACTGATCTCCGCCAAGCGTGTCTTTAATTCACTCAGTAATTCTTGTGGATTGTTCAAACGTCACTCCCCCTTTTGCCGAGATTCGATTGGATAATAACTATGAGTATGTTTTGGACCGGAGGTTATTCATGGGATTAATTTAATTCGCGCTTTCCAGTCAATTTCCTGTCAATATCATCCTAAATATTACGTAATCCGGGGGAATTACTTGCGATCCCCGGCTTGCCCTATAAATACAAAATCCGTTCATCACGCCAAAACTGTGTGAACGGATTGATCGATTCTGCTCGCCCCCGGCTCTGATACGCGTCGTCTTAGCGATCAGTGGATTTCAGACGGTTTATCCTTTTTGGAACCGTTGATCATGCTCTGAAGTTTATCCAGTAATTGTGGAGCCGAATCCAGCAACCGGTCGACCAACATATTGCTTTCAACCGGCAATAACTTGGTCTGTTCTTTGCCCACCACTAAAAACGCGACCGGGTGAATGGTAATCCCGGCGCCACTCCCGCCGCCAAACGGAAACGCGTTGGCTTCCGCTTCTTGCCCTGCCTGGTCCCGGTTCTTTTCCTTCTCTTTCGGTTTGGGTTGATTGCTATCAAACTCGCTGCCACCGGCCGCAAACCCAAACGTAACTTTGGATATGGGAACAATCACGCTACCGTCGGGAGTCTCCACCGGATCTCCCAAAATCGTATTGACATCGACCATCTCTTTAATATTGACCATCGCGGTTTTCATCAAACCTTCAATCGGATGCTCGTTCAAATCCGCCACCCCCCTTCAAACGTTGCCGTAGTCTAGCGATGAATGCAGCGATTATAATATAACCCAAGTTTACCTTGAATATGCAGTCAAAAAGGAGATCCAGGCGTAATGTTTGAAAGTCGGGAATGACCCGGAGATCGGGTTTTTGGACGAATTCGCTCCGTCCGTTCAGCCAACTGGTCATGCTGGCCTTGACCGCCCAGATCAGACCGGCCAGTACCGCGGTGCTGGCCGCTTCCCCGGTGCCAAACCGGGTATACCAATGAAACCGGGTGAATTTGCCGCGCCGTTCCAGTCCTTCCGCTACATATAGCCAGCGGTGGTATTGGGCGGGCAAAAAGTAGGTCAGGAGGGTGATTCCCAGACCGTACGCTTGATAACGTTGTAAAAATTCCCGCAGATCGCGGGAATTTCCTTCTGACTGAGTGGTTTCGGTTTTTACTTGCGACTTCCCCCACCCAAACCAATGACCGGACTTTTCCACCTTCGCCACAGTCCCTTGGGAAGTCGGTTTCCGTACCGTGACCTCTTTCCGTCGTTTAATCCATCCCCGTAAAAACGACAACTCAAACAACAGTTCGTCATCTTTCCCGAGCTTCCGGTAGTAGATCCGGAATTGAACCGGTAAAAATCCTAATAATACAAATGTACCGATAAAGAGTACCAGTTCGACCACAGACCCACCCCGATTTCCAGTCTGTGGCTATTTTCCCACCACCGCCTACGCCCTATGCGTTTTCCAACGAAAGATACCGAAATGTTTTTTCAAAGTATTCCGGAATTGGAAGACCAGATCGCTTAGGTAAGCCGAGACCGCCGTGACCGCCAGCACCGTCGTCCAGTCGTTCCAGGACAGATTGACCGTGTAAAAGACCTGTTGAAATACGGGCAGCGTCATCGCGGCCACCTGCATCAAGGCAGAGATCGCCACCGCCCCCACCAAAAAACGGTTCTCCCAAAAACTCATCTGAAACATCGACCGTTCCTCGGACCGGCATTGAAAAACAAAAAACAGCTGGGCGAAGACCAATGCCGCAAACGCCATGGTCCGGGCGGCGATCAGGTCATTGCTCTCCCGCAATTTAAGCAAATAAACGATCAAAGTCGCACTGCCGATCATAAAACCTTGCAAGACAATCTTTTGTCCCAAACCCCGGCCGAAGATCCCTTCCCGCGGCGAACGCGGCTTACGGTTCATGATGCCGCTTTCGCCGGGCTCCATTCCGAGGGCGATGGCCGGCAGACCGTCGGTAACCAGATTCACCCACAAGATCTGAATCGGCAACAGCGGCACTGGCAAACCCAGCATAATCCCGCCGAACATCGTCAGGATCTCCCCCATATTGCAGCTTAACAGATAGCGGATAAACTTGCGGATATTTTCGTAGATCGTCCGTCCTTCCTCAACCGCCGCCACAATTGTCGCAAAATTATCGTCGGTAATCACCATCGCCGCGGCTTCCTTCGTCACATCGGTACCGCTTTCCCCCATCGCCACACCGATATCGGCTTCCTTGATCGCCGGAGCGTCATTGACGCCGTCGCCGGTCATGGCGACGATTTCGCCGTTGCTCCGCAAGGCCCGGACCACCCGCAACTTATGATGAGGCGAAACCCGGGCGAACACGTCGATTTCCCCGATGTTTTGCGCCAGTTGGGCATCGGACATCCGGTCCAACTCGGCCCCGGTCACAATTTTTCCCGTCGGCCGCAATAGGCCGATCGCTTTGCCGATCGCCGCCGCGGTCCGCGGATAATCCCCGGTGATCATCTTCACTTTAATACCGGCGCGTTTCGAACGTTCCACCGCCAGTTTCGATTCCGGACGGGGCGGATCGCTCATCCCCATCAGTCCGGCGAAGATCAGACCCACTTCCAAATCGGGTCCGTTTTTGATAAATTGCTCCCGCACCGCAGCCGGGCGGTAAGCAAAGGCCAAAACCCGCAAGGCCTCGGCGCCCCATTGTTCCACCCGGGTACGGATCGCCGTTTTCACTTCGGGGGTGAGCGGCACAATCCCGTGCGGCGTCACTGCCTGCTGGCACCGTTCCATAATCAAGTCGGCGGCGCCTTTCACCAACAGCTGGCGTTGGCCTTGCGCGTTCTGCGCCAGGACACTCATGCGTTTACGTTCCGATGAGAACGGCAACTCCCCGAGGCGGTTCCAATTCCGGGCTAATGTTTGCGGTTGGATGCCGCAATTTTGCGCGGCGAGCAGCAACGCACCTTCGGTCGGATCGCCGATAACCAAAGGTTTGGCTTCCCTCCCCTTGGCGCCCCATTCCAGTTGGGCGTTATTGCAAAGGGCGCCGATCTCCAAAATCCGTTGGAGATCCGCGTCCATTAAGATCTTTTCATGACCTTGCAGTGAATAATCGCGCGCCCCGGACCAGATCTTGCTGACCGTCAATTCATTTTGCGTCAACGTGCCGGTCTTGTCGGAACAGATTACGGTGGCGCAGCCCAAAGTCTCTACCGCCGGCAGTTTGCGAACGATCGCATTGCGGCGGATCATCTTCTGGACCCCGATTGCCAAGGCGATGGTGACGATCGCCGGCAACCCTTCGGGAATGGCCGCCACCGCTAAACTGACCGCCGCCAAAAACATTTGCCGGGGCGGTTCGCCGCGTAAGATACCCATGGTCCCCACTGCGGCGCAGATTCCCAAACATAAAACAACCAACCATCTTCCTAATTGCGCCAAACGTTTCTGCAACGGTGTCTCTTCGTCCTGCGCCGTACTGATGAGCCCCGCGATCTTCCCGATTTCGGTCTGCATCGCGGTCGCGGTAACCACTGCCCGCCCGCGCCCTCCGGTAACATTGGTCCCGGCAAAAACCATATTATGTTGGTCACCCAACGAGAGATGGTCCTGTGATATGACTTTGACAGCTTTCGCGACCGGCAACGATTCCCCGGTTAAGGTCGCTTCATTGACTTCCAAATCGATCTGTTCGATAATCCGCCCGTCAGCGGCGATCCGGTCGCCGCTTTCCAACACCAAAATATCTCCGGGAACCAGGCTACGCGCCGGAATCCGCTGAATCTTTTGGTCCCGGACCACATGAGCCAACGGGGCGGTTAACTCCCGTAAAGCCTCTAATGATTGCTCCGCCCGAAACTCTTGGACAAACCCGAGGATGGCATTGAGAATCACAATGGCCACGATCGTAAGCGCATCCGCTTTTTCACCCAGCAGTCCGGAGATGATGGCCGCTCCGATCAGAACCAGCACCATAAAATCGGAGAATTGGCCGATAAAAATCCGCCACGGGGAGATCCGCCGGCTTGCTGCTAATTGATTATGTCCCACCTCATTCAGGCGTTTCTCCGCCTCGGCAGTTGTCAACCCTTTAACGCCGTCGGTTGCAAAAACACTTATCGTCGCATTTGTTTCAGTATTATACCAATTGGACATAACAGCCTCCCTGTTGCTCAGCGATATTTCCAACCATTTTTAATTGTATGCCTCGGGTACAACCGGCATGCCAAAGAACCGGTTTGTGAGAATTCTTTTAAAAACACCAACAAAAGAGACCCTCGTTGTCGAGGGCCTCTTTCGACGATTTTATTCAGTGTTTTGGTTTTAACGGGTCTTTCCTGCATTTACTGTTGCCAACTTCGTAATTGCTTGAAAAATAGACCGTAATGCAATTACCACGCGTGAAACGCGTTTTTGCGCCTTTCTTTTCATAAGCTCGCAATGCAGGTTGGGATACGCCTACAACCACAGACGTTCCGTAATAATAGGCTGGCCCGGTGGCTCCCTTAGCCCCTTCACGACCTCTACGTCCCGCCGGACCCGTCGCTCCGGTAGCGCCCATGGCGCCGACAATTCCTTCACAGCCCGGTTTCCCGGCCGGTCCCCGTGGCCCAGTGGCTCCCGTTGCGCCTACTGCTCCGTCACAACCCGGTTTTCCAGCCGGTCCCGTAGCCCCGGTCGCTCCCACAGCCCCTACCGCTCCGCGTGGTCCGGTGGCTCCCGTTGCGCCTACTGCTCCGTCACAACCCGGATGTCCGGCCGGTCCCGTAGCCCCGGTCGCTCCCACGGCCCCTACCGCTCCGCGTGGCCCGGTGGCTCCCGTTGCGCCTACTGCTCCGTCACAACCCGGTTTTCCAGCCGGTCCCGTAGCCCCGGTCGCTCCCACGGCCCCTACCGCTCCGCGTGGCCCGGTGGCTCCAGTCGCTCCAATTTCTCCGTCACAACCCGGATGTCCGGCCGGTCCCGTAGCCCCGGTCGCTCCCACGGCCCCTACCGCTCCGCGTGGCCCGGTGGCTCCAGTTGCGCCTACTGCTCCGTCACAACCCGGTTTTCCAGCCGGTCCTGTGGCTCCGGTTGCTCCCACGGCCCCTACCGCTCCGCGTGGTCCAGTGGCTCCCGTTGCGCCTACTGCTCCGTCACAACCCGGTTTTCCAGCCGGTCCCGTAGCCCCGGTCGCTCCTACTGCTCCTACCGCTCCGCGTGGCCCGGTGGCTCCCGTTGCTCCTACTGCTCCGTCACAACCCGGATGTCCGACCGGTCCCGTAGCCCCGGTTGCTCCGATTAAACAAATTGGAATCCTTAGCAAACATTCTTGCAACTGATGCAAATGCATCAACAGACATTCAAAAAGTCCGAAACAATCCGGAGTTTTAAACAGATACGTATGCACTTCCGCGACCATCAAATCGACATGACTGATCAGATGGATTAGATCTTCATTATCATAGCAGCCCATTGCCAAATTGACATTATCCAGCAACGACTGGTTTAAACCGACTGGAACGTCCAAATCTCCAATGTCCCTTCGGATCTGCCGCAATAATTCCGCTGAAAAGATGTCCAGCAATTCGGCTCACCTCCCAAGGTTAGCTTAACTTGAAGAATAACCCGCTAATTGTGATATCCTCTTTTCCATAAAAATAACATTGATTATGATTCTATATAATATGTCGAACCAGATGGAGCGGAAATATTACAAAAACACGACCTGCGATAGTAATTCCTATGGAATGACGCGTAAAAAATCGCTACATTGCCTAAATGTGACCAATGGCTGCAATTTGCGCCCAAAAAAGAACAAACACCAAAAGTGCTGGCGTTTGTTCCATTGCGTTCCAAAACGATGACCGTTTCCCAAGTGCTGGTCTACGTTAAACTTTCGTTACCCCGTCGACCATCGCCATGTTCTGTTTATTGACAAAGGTTTTGCAACATGTTTCCATGCAACTTCCGGCATGCGTCTGCGGAACCTGGCCATGTTTGGGAGCATCAATATTGTCGGGGGCTTGCGCCGCCCAAGCGTCCGCTGCCACCAATATCTCCTTGGCTCCACAGATATTTCCTTGTCCCCAGTAATGACAGTTGTCGATTCCACAATAGATCTCTGACATAATTAACTCCTCCTTTATCCGGTGATATCCATCTTATCTTTTCCAGCCGAATCTTTTTTATGAAAAAAGCAAGACCGTTCTCGTGAGCGAAAACGGTCTTGTTAGTTCATGTAGCGCGATACGGGTCGACTCAATCGTCGACTTTCAGTTTTCCTTGGATTAGCTTATCTAAATTCTGCAACATCTGTTGGACCTGATCCTTGGCGATAACAAACTCCGATCTCCCGTTGCGAACCACCGTGTAAAAATCTTGATTATACGGGATATACTTCACTTCCACCTCGCGTTGGGTTCCTTGCGTCAGGTAGTAGGTGGTGACTAAGTCGGGTTTACCGTTTAAAACCGGCCAATCGTTTTCCGCTTCGACCATCAGCCCAATCAGGCTTTGATAATATTTCTTAAACGGCTTTTCGGCAATGGACTTACCGTCGACACGGATTTTCAACTCTTTGGCGTTGGCTTGGTCCCGTTTGCCCCCTTGCTTTATTTGGTGCTCAATGTTGATCAGATGGACTTTCCCGCCCGCTTCCAACTTAATTCGAGCGACATCGTCAATATTGACAATATAAGCAAACTTATCAACCAGATCGAAAGGTTTCAGATCCAAAAAAGTCAAACTGGATTTGGCTACGGTGAAAACCGTCGGCGAATCGGCCAGTTTACAATAGAAATTCTGTTCATTCTGCTTTTTGCCGATCAACAACCGAAACGTGGTCGCTCCATCGCCCACAGTCAATTCGGCTTGCGCCGGTTGCAGCCCGTATTTGCCCAAATTGGCCGGATTGTCGTCAATAAATTCTTGAATCGAGGTCAAGCCGGCCAATCCTTCGACCACCTTTTTAAACTGATCGCCGCTGACCTGCCGCGCGGTCTGATACGGTTGGGTCATCTGTAAATTGCTCAACTGGAACTGGCCGTCGGCGCCTTTCATTTGATCATTAGGGATGATCTCGATGGTTTTTTTACCCAAACGGGCCAACTTGAAGTGATTCAGGTTTTGGGTATCGATCATCTTGATCTCGCGTTCGCGCAGATCAATTAGGGACGATTTAAACCGCTCGCCGTCGACAAGCGTAATCAGAAAAACCCGGGGATCGGCCTCGGCTTTAAAATAATAGCCGGTTCCGGTTGGGGTTTTCTCGCCTAAAAAATACCGTTGGGTTGTGCCGTCCTTCAAAGTAGCCACCGCCGTCACCTCCGGGGCCGCCAGTCCGTATTGGGTCAGATCTTGCGGATTCTCCGCAATGACTTGGTCGGCGGCCAAGTTGGTAAAGTTGGAAACAACTCCGTATAAGGGGATCGGTGCGAGCTCAATCGGATACGGGTAATCAACCCCCCAATCGCTGCCTTTTTTCAATAAAGTCAACGTACCGGACTTTGACTTCAGATCAATCTTGACCAGTTGGTTTGCAGACAACGAAACGGCGGTGATTAACGGTTGCGCCGGCGGCGCCCCGGCAGTTCCTTTCGTTGCTCCCGGGGGATACATTTTGATATAAGTGTAGGCCCCCGCCAACAACAGGAAAATGATTCCAACATACATCAGATTCCGGTTGCGTTTCATTGATGCCGCCTCCTCAGCCAGACTGTTGTTCCGATTCCCAATACCGTCAACGGAATGATTAAAACCACCAAAGCCGCGCAGAGCAATCCTTGAAGCCCGTTGATGTTCAAACGCATTGAAAGCAGGCTTTTGGCGGGAATCGACTGTCCCGCTTTTTGGTCTGACAACCAGCTCAAGCTATTCGTCAGTAACGTGGTATTGCCCGGAACTTGACTGGTGACTTGGGAGCTGAGAAACGCTGCGGTACCCGTCACGATCAACTTCGTCTCTTTGCCCTCCACATTGTCGGTAATTGCGGCAGCCAAGGTAAACGGTCCGTCGGGATCCTTGGCGTTCTTCTCAAACGAGGTGGCCGCGAGATCCACTTCCCCCCAGGACTTGTCCGAGGAACGCAATAACGGTTCGATGGTGGTAGTCCGCTTCTTCAGCTCAATCGGCTGGATCGCCTGAGAACCCGGGAATAAGATCTGTAGTTTATCGTTTTTAATCGAATTGACCACAGCGTGATCGGAAAATTTCGGCAACAATAAAATGGGATTGCCGGCATTGGCGGTATTGTCATTGTCCACCACCACCAGCCGTTGCAACGTGAACCCGTAACTTTTGAAAAGCGACTGAAAATTGGGGAAGTCAGCCCGGGCCAGATCCATCAGGAAAATCCCCCGGCCGCCTTGGGCGAGATAGGTGCGAATTTTATTGGTTTCGTCGGCCGTTAAATCGCTCTTCGGCGCAACCACCATCAAGATGTTCGCATCGCCCGGGACCGGATTGGTAAATAACGAAATTTCCTTTACGGTATAGTTCTCCGTGGCCAATTGCTTGGTCACATCGTCCGGCAGCGTCGCCTCGTTATGGCCCTGCAATGTGTAAACGATCGGGGTTTTTCCC
Organism: Bacillota bacterium; assembly: GCA_023417475.1. Classification (GTDB taxonomy): domain Bacteria; phylum Bacillota; class UBA4882; order UBA8346; family UBA8346; genus JAEYPR01. The sequence continues at coordinate 137,069 of JAEZFP010000062.1, forward strand.
GAAGCCACATAAACCAACGCTCCGGTTAACCGTTGCTCCAGCGCCAGCGAGGTCACCTGCTGCTGTTGGGTATCGTAATTGAACAGATCGGCCGCCGCGACTGTTTTAAAGCGTTTACCGGCCGTGACGATCAAGCTGCCTTCGGAAAGCTCCGTATTGTCAGTGGTAAATTGCTTGACAAATCCCGGATTTTTAACAGGATCAAGCGACTTCACCGTGACCATTTTGGAATGATCGCGGTATTGCTTAAGAACCGCGGTGCTCAAGGTATCTTCTTTGCCCGGTTGGTAGAGGCCGTATATGGTTACCGGTGTTTGCAATCCTTTCAGCACGTTGATCGTTTGGGGCGAAAGCGTAAACAATTGATTATCGGATAGATCCCATTGCACCGGAAGCTGGCCGACGATTAAATTGACGATAATTAACATTCCCAGGACGATCGCCGTCATCAATGTTGCATAACCGCCGTATTTGAAGCGGTTGTTGCGAAATGATTGACATATTGTGGTCATTTTCATCGTAGTTTCCCCCTAGCTCCAGCGCCGTTTTTCTATTTTTTGAACCGTCAAAAAGACAAAAGCGGCGGCAAACGATACGTAATAAACCAAACCGCTCAACGAAAGGTTGCCTTGGGAAAAGTTATAATAACGCCGGTACAGCGAGAACCAATCGACTACTTTCAAAATAATGCCGTCATAGGCGCTGCGGTCGATTCCGTAAACCGCCCCAATCCCAACCGCGCCAACCAGTATAATAATCAACGACAAATACCGGTTTTTCGTTGCATTATAAGTGACAAAGGCCAGTCCGAGCAGAATGAGTCCCATAAAGATCAACCCCGCCATTGTACTGTTCGGCAAAGTCTGCTGGATCAAGTCCACGATCCAGATTAACAACAATGTCGTAAACGTGGCCACCGCCGCAACGACCTGGTTTTCGGTGCAGGCGGAGATGAACAGCCCCACTGCGGTGAAACTGGCGCCCAAAAGGAAAAATCCAAGGTAAGCGCTGACGATTTGAGCGACCGGAATATATCCGAAAAAGTTTAAGAGGAAGGGATAAATGCAGGTCACAAGCAGCGTAATCAAAAAAACCGCCACCGCCGCCAGGTACTTGCCGATCACGATTTCCATAACCGAGACAGGACTGGTCAATAACAGCTGGTCCGTTTTTTGCTTGGTTTCTTCCGCCAAAAGGCGCATCGTCAAAATGGGAACCACCAACATAAAGACGAAGGTGATAGTATCCAAAAGTCCGTTATAATTGGGACTTGCTTGGAATAGATTTATTGTGGTAAAGAAGACTCCGGAGATCAACAGCAAAAAACCCATGAAAATAAAACCGACCGGGGTTGTAAAGTAAGCTTTTAATTCCCGTTTAAAGATCGCAATCAATTCGCAGGCACCTCCTCGACTGTCTCAGTGACCGGCGTGGTCTCGGCCTGGGTCACTTGTAAAAAGATCTCCTCCAGCGTCAGATCAAGCGAACGCATCATGAGCAAAGGATGATTGGCCTCGCTGGCGGCTTCAAAGATCGGCCGGCGCAAATCGACATCCTTTTCCGCTTCCACCAGTACGTCCACGGTTCCTGGTTCCCTTACTCCCTGGACTTCCAGATCCTTAACCCCCGGAAGCGCTCGTAGCAGGTTCGCTACGGCTTCTCCCGAACCTTCCATCCGCAAAGCCAACTTATGACTGACCGCCAGATTGCACGCGAGATTGTCCGGAGTATCGCTGGCAACAATCTGTCCTTGATTGATAATGATCACCCGGTCACAGATCATGCTGACCTCCGGCAAAATATGCGAACTTAAGATGATGGTGTGTTCCTTGCCCAGTTCTTTAATGACGTTTCGGATCTCGATGATCTGTTTGGGATCGAGCCCAACTGTAGGTTCGTCCAGGATCAACACTTCCGGACTGCCGATTAAGGCTTGCGCCAACCCTACCCGTTGCTTATAACCTTTTGAAAGATTTTTTATGATCCGTGACCGAACGTCGCCTAGTTGAACCAATTCGACAATTTGATCGAGATGCCCTTGCCGCGATGTTACCGCTACTTTTTTGACTTCGCTGACAAAGTGTAAGTATTCCTGAACGGTCATTTCCGGATAAAGCGGCGGCAACTCAGGTAAATAACCGATCTTCCGTTTGACTTCCAACGGAGCCTCCAAAATATCCAGGCCGTCCACGCGAACACTACCTTCGGTTGCGGAAATATAACCGGAGATGATATTCATTGTAGTGGTCTTCCCGGCGCCGTTTGGTCCTAAAAATCCCAAAATCTCACCGCGATTCACGGTAAAATTAATACAATCCACCGCCAAACGTTGACCGTAACGTTTCGAAACATTTTCAACTTGAATCATGCGAGCCCCTCCATTCATCAAATATCTAAAACCTTTTTATTGCCGGGATTACCTAACTTTAAAAACCACGCAGGTGATTATGCATATTCCCTCATGACAGAAAATGCCCATCAAAAATATATTTAACGTTCTTTAATGAAATTCGGTTCCCGCGATTCAGAACCCTGCTTAAAACAGCAGGAAATATTGTGGAATACCATAATCACAAATTTACAACATTTTTGTTAAATTTTTTTGAAGGTAAATTTAATAAGTTATGGAATATAATACAATGGTATATTATTGTTTTTGAGTAAAAATTATGATTTAGCTTTACTTTTTGTTCCTAGAGGCAGTTTTTTAGGAAGCGTTTTCCAGTCCGATTTTGGTCCGGAAATTAGTTTTCCTAAACAATCATGTTAAGGAGTGAATCACAATGAGCATTTCAGCAGAATTACCGAACAATCAAAAGCTCAAAACCTCAAAACCACGTTCCAAGCTGTTAACCCGGATCGGTCAGCAGAAGTTCGTTTTGCTGATGCTTTTACCGACACTCATCTGGTACGTTGTTTTCCGGTATCTGCCGATGATCGGCTCGTACCTGGCATTTACCGACGCCGGATTTTCTCCCACGCCATCGTTTATCGGACTGGCCAACTTTCAACGGCTGTTTCTGTCGCCCGGTTTTTGGGTCGCGTTTAAAAACACCTTGATCATCAGCGCATATTACTTAGTTTTCTATTTTCCGCTACCGATTATTTTGTCGCTGTTGCTAAATGAATTTCGCAGTGTGATGTTTAAACGGGTGTTGCAATTCACCATTTATATTCCGCACTTTTTCTCGTGGGCGGTTGTCGGGAGTCTATTCGTGATGATCCTCTCGCCCAGTTCCGGCATTGTCAACGAGATCATTAAAGCGTGCGGTGGCGAACCCATCTTCTTTATGGTCTCACCGAACTGGTTCCGGACCATTCTAACCTCTTCCCACGTTTGGAAGGACGTTGGATACGGAACCGTGATCTATATTGCCACTTTGTCGACCATCGATCCGGAGTTGTATGACGCCGCGTTGGTGGATGGCGCCGGCTATTGGGGCCGCCTTTGGCATATCACCTTGCCGTGCTTACGTAGTACGATCGCTGTCGTGCTTTTGTTACAAGTATCCAATATTTTGCGGCTGTTTGAACAGGTTTTGGTCATGTATAACCCGGCCGTTTACGGAGTATCCGAAGTTTTACAGACTTATTCCTTCACGGAAGGTCTCTTAAACGGGGATATCGGATTCGCGACCGCGATTGGGTTATTTACCTCGATCACCAGCTTGATTCTGGTATTCGGCACCAACTACTTAAGTAAGAAAGTCATGAAAGAAAGCATTCTCTAACATTTCGTAACGTGAGGTGAGATCGATGATTTACAAACCCAGCTTCGGCCGGATCATTTTCATGTTTTTCAATGTCTGTTTATGTGTTTTTATCTCATTAGCGGTCTTGTTTCCCTTATGGATGGCGTTGGTGACATCGCTCGCCCCTGACAATCAGGTGGTTTATAAAGATTTTATCATGATTCCGACCTCCATCAGTTACAATTGCTACGCGGTGGTGTTTCAGAGCGGTTATATGAGAGGATTCCTCAATTCATTCCTCGTCACTACGGTCGGGACAGTGCTCTCGATGATCTTAACCCTTTTGGCCGGTTACGCCCTTGCGCAAAGAGATCTGGTGTTCCGGCGCTTCTTCATGGGTTTTATCTTCATCACGATGGTCTTCGACGCCGGAATTATTCCTTTCTATGTGGTCGTGCGTAACCTGAAGATGATCGATACCTATTGGGCGTTGTTCATACCGGTCTTGGTCTCCACCTATAACTTGATTTTGGTTAAGAACTACATGATGTCGATTCCCGACGGTTTGATCGAATCAGCCCGTCTGGACGGTTGTTCGGAAATGGGGATCCTGTTTCGAATCGTAATCCCCGTCTCCATCCCGATTATTGCGGCAATTTCGCTATTTTACGTGGTTTTCTACTGGAACCAATACATCAACGTGTTAATGTTCATCAACGACGCTTCCAAATATACCATTCAAGTATTGTTACGCCAGTTGATCTTTGACAACGCTTCGGTTCAATCCGGCGCCAACCGGGTTTACAGCAACTTCAAGATGTCGGTCATGATCGTATCAATGTTGCCGGTGTTGATCCTGTACCCCTTTATCCAGCGGCATTTTGTCTCCGGGATAATGTTGGGCTCGATCAAAGGATAGTATTTTATCCGGAATTCCGGAAATAAGGGAGGGATCCATGGCGTTAAGGTTTTTTGGTTAATCCCACTATAATCTGGAGGAGGTAGTGTTTGTGAAAAAGGCTGTATTGTTGGTACTGATTGGACTACTCGGACTGGTCATGGTAAGTTCGATTGGATTTACCGCCCCCAAAAAGGCCGTTCCTTTATCGGTTTGCATGCCGAACTGGGGCGCCTCGACTGACCCCGGTCTGCAAGAAGAGGTCAAAAAGTACATGGAAAAGCAGACCAATACTACCATCAAGATGCTGGCGATTCCGATGAATTCCTATTCGGACAAGATCAACGTGCTCCTTTCTTCCGGAGATATTCCCGACGTTTACCGCATCACCAAGGCGATGGTCAACGTTCAAGCTTACACCGTGAGAGGGTACACCGCCGAATTGGATAAATTCGTCAAAAAAAATAAAAACTTCAAATCGGTCGATCCCAAATATTTCAACTATATGAAAGTGAACGGCAAAATCCGCGGCATCCCGATGTCGAAAGAATCGGAAAAAGTGATCTGGTATCGCAAGGACATCACCGACAAATATGGCGTCAAACTCTCCAGCACCCCGACGACGGAAGAATTTTATACCGAAATGAAAAAGGTGAAAGACGTCATTCCGTTCTCTTTCCCGAAATTCCTGGATAACCTGCCATTCTTCTATGCAACCTTCGGGGCGTATGATGAGATCAGCAAGGATAAAAAAGGCAAATACTATGACGCCTTTAATACCCCCGAAATGAAAGAATGCCTCAAATATGTCAACCGTTTATACAAAGACGGCATCCTGGACAAAGAGTTTCCAACCACTGAAAACACTACATTGCGAAACAACCTGATCTCCGGTAAAGCGGCTGCGAACTTAGACTATGACAACCGTTTCTTCTATTATTACGGTGAGATCACCCGGTTAACCCCGAATGTCAAACCGGACCTGCGACCGATCTTCCGCATTACCGGCCCGAAAGGCCAAGGCGGTACCTTGAACGAAGCGATTCAAGATGCTTACGGCGTCTCCCCGAAATGCCAAAATCAACAAGCGGCGGTGGACTTAATCTCCTGGATGTACTACACTGCTGACGGTTTAAAAGCAATTCGCGTCGGACTGCCCGGAAAACATTTTGTAATTGAAGGCAATGAGGCAAAATTAACCCCGCAAGCGTTAAGCGGCGGTATGACCTTGGATTTGACCCAAGTGATGAAGATGTTTGTCGACGTCGATAAATTGAACTTTGGTTTCAAATTCCCCAACGAAGAGCTGAACTCCACCTATCTAAACCTGACCAAAGATATCGGCAAATACTCCGGTCCGAAACGGGTCGTTCCGGCCGGCGCTTCGGCGATTTATGACCGCATTGGTCCGTCCTTGGTTAAAAAACGTCAAGAGCTCGCTCTCAAGATGATCTTGGGAACCGCCTCCATCGAAGACGGTTTCAAAGAATACACCGCCTTCTTTAAAAGCATCAACGGCGACGAAATGTTGAAAGAATTAAACACTAAGAAGTAATTCGATCAAGTAAAAAATCCTATGCGCACCGAGCCATCGGCCGCATAGGATTTTTTTTGCCTATTGATCGGGTAAGGGCAAATGGTGGGTTGTTGACGTTCCCTCCAAACCCGTCTATACTAAGATAGGATAATAATGGAGGAGTTAACCGATGCCACTTGATGCCCCGGTGATCGCTTGCTTAGCCGGCGAGATCCAACGGAAATTACCCGTCAAAATTGACAAGATTCACCAACCGTTTGGAGATGAATTCCTCATCTCCTGTTTCGGAATGGGTGACTCTTTTAAACTGTTGCTATCACTAAATTCCCAGTTCTCGCGAATTCATATTTTCGAGGGCAATCGTGAGAATCCGGTCAACCCAAGCGCTTTTTGCATGCTGCTCAGGAAGCACTTTGGCGGTTCCAAACTGGTCGCGGTTGAAGCGGTTCCCTTTGAGCGGCTGGTGCAAATGACTTTTGAAGTTTATGATCCGATCTACGGATTAAGTAAAAAACGGATCCAATTGGAATTAACCGGCAAAAGCGCCAATTTGATCATTACCAACGAAGCCGGGCAGATCATCGACGCCTGGCGCAAAACCACTCCCAAACCCGGCGAGCGGGAGATCGCCGCCGGCGTTCCCTACGAACTGCCGCCAACGGGTAACCGCTGGAAACCGGTGACCATCACGGAGAGGGCTTTTGTGGCTTTGTTCAGCCAACTCCCCCCCGAAGTGACAATCGAAAAGTTCTTGTTGAAACATTGGTATGGCTTATCGGGTTTATCGGTGCGTTTGATCACTGAAAAGGCCGACCTGGACCCGGAGTTGGATTGTAGCGGTTTATCCGTCCCCCATCAAACGGCGCTTTATCAATCCTTTGCCGCATGGGCCGACCTGACCCTGCAGCAAGCTTACCGCCCGGTCGGTCTGTATGATCAACTCCAACAACTGGTGGATTGTTATGCCTTTGACCTAACCGGGACAACGCTGGACACGGTCGGCCGACCGGTGGCGAACCTGAACCAAACGGTTACCGCCTTGTTTAACCACCGCCACGAGCAGGCGCGTTTCCGGGAAGCCCAACAAAACCTGTTGCGTAAGCTCCGCCAACAGTTGGATAAAACCCGCACCAAGTTACAAAAGCAACAAGCGGAAGCGGTCCAGGCGGATCAGGGCGACGACTTCCGGGTCCGCGGCGAACTGCTGACAACCTACGGTTATCAAATCGCCAAAGGGGCCGCCAATGTTCAATTAGCCAATTACTACGATCCCGAAGCCAACTCATTGACGATTACGTTAAACCCGGCGCTATCGGCCCAGGAAAATGCCCAAAGTTATTTTAAAAAATACCAAAAGGCTAAAAAAGGTCAACTGGCAATCGCCGAACAGATTGCCCGGACTCAAGATTCCCTTGATTACCTGGAGAGTATTGAAGCTTTGCTTTTCGCGGCGGAATCCCTCGCCGATCTCCGTTTGGTCAAAGAAGAAATGGATCTGAGCGAAAACTCCCGCAAGATAAAACCGAAGAAACCATCCGGCCGCAAGGAAGCGCCCGCCGAACCCCGGCAATACCAAACCCCGACCGGGCATACGCTTTTGGTAGGACGCAACAATCTTCAAAACGACCGCCTCACCTTCAAAGTTGCCGACCCCACCGATCTCTGGTTTCACACCCAAAAGATCCCGGGTTCGCACGTAATCTTACGGCTGCAACCCGGAACCGCCGTTGACGAGGAAACCTTAAATTACGCATGCCAGTTGGCCGCTTATTTCAGTAAAGCGCAACGCTCCACGAAAATTCCGGTCGATTATACCCAACGGAAAAATGTGAAGAAACCGCCCGGGGCGAAACCGGGTTTTGTGATTTATGACCATTTTAAAAGCGCGATTATTACGCCGGATCCGCAAATTTTAGCGGAGTTGGGGGTTCAGATCAATCGCTAGTTTGGAGGAGTCACCATGCCTAAAGTAACTTACGAGGTTGAAACCCGCTTCCACTTCAGCAACCCGACCGAGGCGTTTCGGATAATTCCGTTCTTACAGTCCAACCTGACCCAACCGAGTCATTGGCGGACGATCCATTACGGCCGAGCCCTGATGGCCCAGGACGAAATTATCCGGATTGGCTTTGTCGACAAAGGCGTGGGAGAACGAGTATATCTCGGGTGGAAAGGGGCGGACCGCGGTCGTTTAATCAATATCCGTCCCGAATTGGATGAAGAAATTTCCGCAGGAATTAAACAAAGTACGATTTTGAAGCAGATCGGTGGCGTCGCAGACCAGACATCGGTCGAGGCGATCCAAACCGAACTGGTACGGTTGGGTTATGACGAGTTTATGTCCTTTATCGGAGAAAATCAAGTCGGGTTTTACGAGCCGCTCCAATTGCACCTCAAACTAATGCACTGCCAAACTTTACGCTACCCTTGGCTGGTTGAATTTGAAAAAACCGCCCAAACCCCGGACGAGATTGGGAAACGCGAGGCGGAACTGTTGGAAATAGTTAGGTTGTACGGTTTAAACGAGCGGCTGGTCAGAGCAGAACCGCCGACGTTGCTGTGGCAAACTCTCGCCAAGCGGGCTTGACGGACTGTGGCGGCGGTCTAGGCTAAATCGTGAACCGGGCCTCCTTAGGTCTGACTGCTTTCCTCCCCTGGCGGGACCGGTACATTGGCGCTGACCACCCGGTTCCGTCCCGTTTGTTTAGCGGAATACAATGCCATATCCGCTCTGACGGCAATTTCGTTCGGATCGTCAAAATGGTCGGGATAAATTGCCACGCCAACCGAGACCGACACCACGATCTTTTCATTCTGGGCGGTTAAAAATTGATTTTCATTGACAGTTTTCCGTATTCGCTCAGCCACTTCCATTGTTTGTTCCGCGGGACAGTTCGTCAAAAGTACGGTATATTCTTCGCCGCCATTCCGCGAAACCACATCGGAACGCCGGCAGGAATCCACCAAAATCTGCGCCACGCCCTGAATCACCATATCGCCCACCGGGTGTCCGTAGCGGTCATTGATCATTTTAAAATGATCGATATCAATATAGAGCAATGAAACCGATTCCTGTTTTTCAACCGCTTTTTTCAAAGCGGCGGTCAGAAACTGGTCAAACGACCGGACATTGTACAAGCCGGTCAAATAATCCCGGACCGCTTCCTCTTTATATTTCTGATATTGGACATTGGTGATATCGAGATATCGAACATAGTTATAGACCAAACCCGAGACCAGAAGCGTTCCCACCCAATAATGCGCCATGATCACCCACAACATCCGTTGATTACCGTAGGCCAAATGGAGTAGCCATCCCGTGCTCAAAATGAGGCTGAACAGGATGGAAACCAGCCAACGGTACCAATAGCGAATCGGTAGGTTGACGATGATATTGCAACCGATGATCAACATACCGTCGACCAAAACGGTGATCAACGCCGCATAGCCAAACCCGCTTTGGAAGATCTGGTATCCGACAATAAGCAAACTGGCGACGATCATCGCGAGCGGCCCCGAATTGAACATTGCCAAGATCAAAGCAACGTTCCCGTAATCAATCACCAACTGCTCATAATGGATACCGAACTCCATCAGCACAATTCCAAGCAAACCGCAGATCAGCCCGTGCAATATCCGAAAACGCAGCGATGAAAGCGGACTCAACCCGGTTTTGAAAAATATCTGATTGCTGACACTAACAAACGCAATAAAAATCGCGGCATTAACAATAAAAGCTTTTAGCAGTTCAATCACCCAATCCAAATGTTAATTGACAAAGCTTACTCGCGGGGGATTCGGTTTCCCCCGGAACAGGAGCCATCTTGGATATAACGCAATGTTAATGAAGGGATTAAGGACTCATTATATCTATCGACAATTTTGAAGTTTTTTTCACAAGAAATCATTAGTAGATTATTGGGGGTAAAAATAATGGAGATCATTGCGGCTCAAGTAGCTGATACGGAAACAATCGCTCATTTACTTAAAAAATGCGGCAAGTATTTGTTGGAATTGGGGATCGACCAATGGCACCCGTCGTTTGATTATCCCAACCGGAATGATGTTACGCAAGATATCGCCGCGCAAACGCTTTTTGTCGCCAAAACCGGCTCCGATGTTCAGGGAGTGATTACGCTTAACCAAGACCAACCTCCCGAATACGTTCCGGTCGCCTGGCAAGGCGACTGCCATCCGATCATGGTCGTCCACCGGTTGGCAGTGGAACCCGGATCACAGCAGCAAGGAATCGGCTGGCGCCTAATGGAGTTTGCCGAAGCATACGCGCGGCAGAACGGCTTTGCCGCCATCCGGCTGGACGCTTACAGCCATAATCTGCGTTCGCTCCGGCTTTACCAGAAATGTGGTTTCCAAAACGTTGGAACGATCCGTTTCCCCGGACGCCAACACTCATTTTACTGTTTTGAAAAAATATTGGAACAGCGTTAAACTGCTGTTCCAATATTTTTTCGTTCATGCAGCGCCACGAGGATGCAACGGAAGGTTACCGCCACCAGCACGACGGTTCCGCCAATTAACGCCCAGGGGCCCGGTTTCTCCCCTAAAAGCAACCAGACCCAAAGCGGGTTTAAAATCGGCTCGATAATCGGGACCAGAATCCCCTCCAATGCCGTAACCTGCTTAATAGCAATCGAATATAAAATATACGACAATCCCAATTGGACCGTTCCAAGCAAGAGCAATACCAGCCAACTCTTCCCGTCGGGCATGGATTGCAACATAAACGGCAATCCGATGCAAGCCGTCAAAAGATTGCCTAAAAAAAGCGATTCCAGCGGCGAACCGTCTTTCTGTTTACGCGACAGGACCGTCAGGGAAGCAAACGCCACTCCGCTCAAAATCGCCAAAACATTGCCCCATAAATTCCCCGCCGCCAAATTATCCAGAAAAAACAGGAGCATCCCGCCACAGACCACCCCTATGGTCAACCAATCCAACTTGGTAGTCCGTTCGTTCAAAAACCATTGGCCCATCAGCGCCACATAAATCGGAGCCGAATATTGCAAAAGGATGGCATTGGCGGCGGTCGTCAGCTTGTTGGCCGAGACAAACAAGATGACGGTCGCGGTGTAGGCGATGGCCCCGGCGATCTGTGCTTTTGACCAGTTAAATTCGAACTTGCGTTTGTATAAAAACATTACCCCCGCAGCGATCGCACTGCGCATTCCGGCGATTGCGATCGGATTCCAGGCGACCGATTTAATGAAAAGACCACCTAAGCTCCAAAGCAACGCCGCACCCGCCAAAAACCAAAGCGCCCGACTACGCGCCGCTCGATCGGAATTCATTGAACCGAACATTCTCCGAAACCCTCTTTCGTTAGCATGAACATTTCGACTTATTGATCTTCGGCACTCGCCCTGATCTCCCTTTGTAAATCGGGACAAGTTTATTAAAATCAGGTAAATAAGTCATAACTCCCGAAATTCGCAATATTGATTAACCAAGGTTGAATGCAACCAGGCGAAAGGAGTGACGATTGTGCCGGAGCTCGTTTACCAATTGAATATGGATCTGGAACAGATCAGTAGTTACAAACGGACGCAACTGCTCAAAATCATGCCTTTAATTACTATGGGGGAACTGAATGCCGCGAAAACCGCGATCGCCAATCTAAAAATCGAAAAGACGGTTCAGGCGCAACTTTTGGGGTTACTCGCATCCAGAGTCTATCGCGACGATCAAAAAACCGGCGGCGCGCTGTACGATGAGGCCGTCATTGATTCCGCGAACTGTTGGCTGAAGACCGACCAGCTTCGCGCTTTGGGTTATATTGTCGAACAACAAACCGGCGTCAAAGCCCGTCAACGTGCCCGGGCTTTGGTGAAACAGATCGCCACGATCATCGCCGGTCTCCCGGAACCGAGTTTAGAACCGGCGAACAACCTCAGTCAGTTGGCCGCCTGCCTCAGTTCGACTGGAGCGAATCTTTTCCGGGCCAAATTCCGTCGGGTTGGGCGAAACTGTTTTAAATTGGCCCTGAATTATTGTACCCGCCTACCCGATCGGAGCGAGATCGAATACAACCGCAAAGTCCGCACCTATGGCGAGCTGGCCAAGCGCTATGCCGAAGCGGGACTGTTCCGCCAGGCCGTCGCAGCGGCCGGCAATGTCGCCAGTCGGCTACAAGGCGGTTTCACCTATGAAAATCACGAAGTGGACCGTTCGGAGGTTTTTCGCTGTATCGCCATCCAACTCGCCCAAGCGAAGAAACGGTTCCAGGCGAAACGGCTATTGCGCCAAGCGTCGCGAATTATTCTCAATGACGTTCATAATCTTGATTCGGTTCGGACCGAAGGGCTGATTCGGATCGCCACCACCTTCCAAGACGTCGGCTTCATCAAATGCGCCCGGGAAACCCTATACAAAGCGCGTTTTCTGCCCACCGGAGCCGCTCATTAAGAAAAAAGCTGTTGCAAAATGAACCAACCGGTTCATCATGCAGCAGTTTTTTATCCCATCCCGTATTTGGTAGCCCCACTTGATTGCGATTCGCGCTACCCGACGTTTTTTTCGGTCTCCACGCCGAGACGGTGATGAAGTAGTTTCGGGACTTGCGGGGCCCGAAGCCGGTGGGCGGATTCAAGGTTCCATCCCACTAAGGGTTGAACGTAATGACGGAACTGATCCGTAATATGATTGCCCGACCCGTTAATGTACTCATCGGGCATATAGCGGGTTTTCCCGGCCACTCTGTCCAATTTGAGCAAACGGTAATCCACCGCGTAATTCCCGGTCCGGTGAATGGCGATCGACCCATCCAAGTTATGCCAGATGGCGAACTGAGCGGCTTTCTCCCCCACTTCCCGGGCTTCGTGTTGATCGATCTCGGACACACACCCAAAAAAGGAACGTTGCATATACCCGAATGTATCAGAGCGGACTCTGCCGATCTGTAAATTTTCTTTAATGCATTTCAGTAACAAATCTCCCAACGCGCCGGTTCCCGAGAGTTGAACATTGCCGTGAGCGTCGCAATCAAGATGATCGACAAGTTTGGTGATGATTGGTTGACCGTGTTCGTCCTGGATCCCTTCGGAAACGGCGATGATGCAACGGCCGTATCGTTCATACACCGACTTCACATCATTCAAGAAATGCTCGATGATAAACGGGCGTTCCGGAAGATAAATCAGGTGCGGACCGTCATCCTCGTATTTTTGCGCCATACAGGAGGCGGCGGTCAAAAACCCGGCATTACGGCCCATGACCACCCCAATATAAACCCCCGGCAAGGAACGGTTGTCAAGATTGGCGCCGATAAACGCCTGCGCCACAAAACGGGCTGCCGAGCCATACCCCGGCGTATGGTCGTTTTCCACCAAATCATTATCGATAGTTTTAGGAATGTGGATCGCCCGAAATTGGTAATCGCTCAACTCCGCCTCTTGGTTCACGATCCGAACCGTATCCGCCGAATCGTTGCCCCCGATATAAAAGAAATAGCGCACGCCGTGGGCTTTCAAGACTTTAAAAATTTCTTTGGAGTATTTCGAATCCGGTTTAACCCGGGTGCTTAACAAGGCCGATGAGGGGGTGAGCGCGACCCGTTCCAGATTATGGGTTGTTTCCTGTGTCAAATCAAGAAACTCTTCGTTGACAATCCCCTCTACCCCGTGAATTGCCCCATAGACCCTTGAAATTTGGCCAAACTTCCGCGACTCCAGCACCGCTCCCACCAGGGACTGATTGATCACCGCCGTGGGTCCTCCCCCTTGGGCGATGAGTACCTTACCTTCTAATTTCATATCCAACCTCTTTTCGAAGCATGGTTAACCAAAACAAAAAACACGATTCGTCGTAAATCCTGTTGTATCATCACTATCGTGTTTTAATATATCTACCAGCGGTAATCTTCGGCAACGGTTTTAAACATAAGAACAGCAATAATCGGTTACTTCAGTGACTTTTAAAGAAAACTTGGCGTTGGCGGGAACTTCAAAGGTTTCTCCCGCCGCGACGGTCTGCCAAATGACGCTGCCGGGTAAAAGTACGGTGAGTTTCCCGGCTAAAATCTCCATAATTTCGGCTTGACCGGTCCCGAACTCATAATCTCCCGGCAGCATGACCCCTAACGTCTTCCGGGAGCCGTCCGCAAACAAAATGGTGCGGCTGGTGACTTTTCCCTCAAAATACACGTTGGCCTTTTTTACCACCGATACTTGGTCAAACGTTTCCGACATCGTTAACCCCTCCTGCCAATTTCTTACCGTGTTTAAGTTAATCGCATTATATATCGTAATATCGGAAAAGTAAATGTCTTACATCGCAACATTTACGTTAATATTCTGCATAAAAAAAATTGCCAAAGGTGATTTTTTGGCGTTCTTCCGCTAGAAATGAAAACCCCCAAGTTCATTTTCCTTGGGGATTTTCACCGGTTTCTTTTTTACCTGAGGAATGTTACCTTATCTTACACTAAAGATGGCGTTTACCGTCACGGTAATATCTTTTTTCCGGCCCGAAGTGTTATAAACCCCGTAATCCATTACTTCGGTCGAATAGGGCTCGGTAATCTGAAAGACGCCCGAATAGGCCGAAACAATTTTATCCACGCGGTCCCCGGTACTTTTACCAATTTGAGTCGCCCGTTTTTTGGCGTCACTGGTCGCCGCCGCCAATAGATTCCGTTTCAACGTGTCGAGTTTGGAGTAGTAATATTCCAAATTGGATGATTGCAAATAGATCCCTTTTTCCACTAAAGCGCTCGGCGCCAAGGCCAACCGCTCCAAGGCGGTAACATTATTGGAAAGGATAAACAGGTTTTGCTGAATGGTATATCCGGTGATGCCGTTGCTCTGACCGTAAATGGGATTGGTGTTTACCGGTTGAATAGTGACGGACGTCTCGTCAATTCCATTCGCCTTCAAGTAGGCGTTAAATCCCGTAAGATCCCCTTTAATTTGTTCATAACCCTGTTTCATTTCATTGAAGCCCACCGTCCGCGCCAAGGTGACCCGCCATTTGATGATATCCGAATCAAACCGTTGGGTGGCCATACCAACTACTTTGATGGTCTTGGGAGTTTGACGGCTCTGGTAGAAAAAGATTCCAAAAATGATGGCTCCAATGATAAAACTGACACCGAGAATGGCGACGCCCCATAACCGATTTTTCAATTTAACCTTCCTCCACCTTTTTTTCTAATCTTATCACGAGATGAGCGTTTCGGTAAGAAGTAAACTGATGGGGAGTTTTTTATATTAATTAAGAACCATTTGTTTCAGTTTCCATCTAAAAAAATTATACCAACCCCATCCGGATTTTCCTTGGATAACCGCAACTTATATCAAAAAATGTTTCTAAAAATAATAAAAATTTGGAAAGATGTCATTTTCTCGGAAGGTATTCGCATACTCATGTCAAATACAATAATGTTTTAAAAGTCGTCCACGCTAACTTCGCACTTCATCCATGATTAATGCAGGTGAACGGCAATGGGGTCAAAGCGATTTACGCGAAATCCCCATCAACCAATGTAATCTTCCCTAGCGCACAAGTTCACGCAACCGAAGATTAGCTTTTTGGTAAGTTAATGAAAACGGAGGTGACCGCAGACCGCGTTTTACAGGGCTAAAATAAGATATAATCGAATTTAAAAAGGAGGGTTTTTTATGAAAATCAATAAATGGTTACTCTTACTTACAGTTGTTATGTTGATTTGTTCCAGTGTTTTTGCGGCCCCCGCCAAAAAAGCAGCGCCGCAATTGGCAAAAGTTCAAGAATTACGCTATAACTTGGCCAGCGAACCGGCCGCGGTCGATCCGGCCCGCTCCACCGGCGTAATCGAAGCCAATGTCGAGTTCGCCGCGTTTGAAGGTCTGACCCGGATTGGGCCGAATGACGTCCCGATCGCCGGAGTCGCCGAACGCTGGGAAGTTTCCAAGGACCAAATGAGTTACACCTTCTACCTCCGGAAAAACGCCAAATGGTCCAATGGCGAGCCGGTTACCGCCCAAGACTTCGAGTACGCTTGGAAACGGGCGCTCGAGCCGAAACTGGCCGCCGAATATGCTTACCAACTTTATTACATTAAAAACGGCGAAGCTTACAATACCGGCAAAATCACCGATCCGAACCAGATCGGCGTTAAAGCCGTCAATGCGACAACCTTAAAAGTCAACTTGGAAGCTCCTTGCCCGTATTTCTTATCCATCACCGCTTTCCCGACCTTATTGCCGGTTCATAAGAAGACTGTTGAAGCCAACCCCGAAAAATGGGCGATCGACGCCAAAACTTATGTCGGCAACGGCCCTTTCCGGATGGTCAAATGGGTTCATAACGAACGGATTGAATTCGAAGTCAACCCCTACTATTGGAATAAAAAATCGCTCAAATTAACCAAACTGACCTTTTTCCTGATCGAAGCCCAAAGCACTTCCTTGACTATGTTCGAGTCCAACCAGGTTGACTTTCTTGACAATAACGGCATCCCGAACCAGGAAGTTCCGCGGCTTGAAAAAGCGGGAATTCTAAAATACACTCCGTATTTGGGAACCTACTATTATCGGTTTAATACTACCAAAGCTCCGTTCAACAATCCGAAGGTTCGCCGAGCGTTAACCTTGGGGATTGACCGCGCCTTACTAATTAAAGTGGTCACCAAAGGCGGTCAAAAACCGGCGCTTGGTTTTGTTCCCAACGGCGTTCCCGATGCGGCCCCCGGCGCCACCTTCCGTGGAGTTGGCGGCAACTTCTTTAAAGACAATGACGTGGCTACCGCCAAAAAGCTGTTAGCCGAAGCCGGTTATCCGGACGGCAAAGGCTTCCCCACAGTTGAGATTCTCTATAACACCAGCGAGCAACATAAGCAAGTCGCTGAAGCCATTCAAGAAATGTGGAAGAAAAACTTAGGGATCAACGTTACCCTGACCAATCAAGAATGGAAAGTTTATCTCGACAACCAACAACATCTGAATTACTCCATCTCCCGCGCCGGATGGATCGGCGACTATGTCGATCCGATGACCTTTATGGACATGTTTGTCACCAATGGCGGCAACAACCAAACCGGCTGGAGCAATGCCAAATACGACAAGGCAATTGATATCGCCAAATCCACCGGCGATCAAAAAATTCGGATGAAAGCCATGCATGACGCCGAAAAGGTCTTAATGGACGAACTGCCGATTATGCCGATTTATTATTACACCAATCCGTCCTTGACCAAAAAGAACGTTCAAGGGCTCCGTCAATCGGCGCTTGGTTTTATCATCTTTAACGACGCTTATATTACCAAATAATATAAGTTCGCGCGTTTGGTCGTAGTTTTTTCCTATCCGAATGAAGGCGGCGCTTTCCGCGCCGCCTTTTATTGATAAAGCAGGAGTGATAACGGTGGGTAAGTATATTTTGGGCCGATTAGGTTCGGCGCTCATTACACTATGGATTGTAATCACCGTAACGTTCCTATTGATGCATGCGATTCCCGGCGGCCCGTTCACAGCGGAGAAAAAACTGCCGCCTCAAATTATGAAAAACATCGAGGAACGTTATCATTTGAAAGACTCGCTCGCCAAACAGTACAGTGATTATTTACTAAACATCGTCAAACTGGACCTCGGTCCTTCGTATAAATATCAAGGCCGGACCGTTAACGAATTCATCAGCGAAGGATTTCCAGTCTCCGCAACGGTGGGGATCTTTGCCGTGTTGGTTGCGTTGGGCGTCGGGATTCCCTCGGGAGTATTTGCCGCGCTATACCATAACAAATGGCAGGACAGCCTGTTGATGTTCGTGGCGATTCTGGGCGTATCCGTCCCCAGTTTCGTCTTGGCCACCCTATTGCAGTTTATCTTCAGTTTCCAACTAGGTTGGCTGCCGCCGGCGCTTTGGGGAACACCCAGCCAAGTTGTGATGCCGGTCTTGGCGCTTTCCGCTTTCCCCATGGCATTTGTGGCTCGATTAACCCGTTCCAGCATGATTGAGGTATTATCCCAGGATTACATCCGGACCGCCCGTTCCAAAGGTCTGGCCGAAGCGACCGTTATCTTACGGCACGTCTTGAAAAACGCCTTAATTCCGGCAATTGCGGTCATTGGACCGTTAGTCGCCACCTTGCTCACCGGAACGTTTGTCATCGAGAAAATTTTTGCCATTCCCGGCCTCGGCCGTTATTACGTCAATAGTATTTATAACCGGGATTATACCGCGATTCTTGGAATCACTGTGTTTTTTGCCGCGTTTGTCCTACTGATGAGTTTGATCGTAGATGTTATTTACGCGGCGATTGATCCCCGGATAAAACTGACGAGAAAAGGGGATTGAAAAAATGATCAATGCGCCGGAAATGTTTCAACCCATCGGCCGTCAGACAGGGGATGACCAAACCATCGTCCGCCCCAACACCAGTTATTGGAAGGACGCCTGGCGCCGGCTAAAACTGAATAAAGTTGCAATCTTCGCTCTGTGTATCATCGTGGTGATCGTATTGATGGCTGTGATTGGACCGTTCTTCTCAAAGTACACTTATTCCGACCAAAGTTTGCTCAGCGCCAACCAAACGCCCTCGTCCGACCATTGGTTGGGCACCGACAATCTGGGGCGCGATCTCTGGGTGCGGCTGCTGTACGGCGCGCGGGTGTCGCTGATCGTCGGTTTCTTCGCCTCGTTCATCAGCTTGACTATCGGAGTCATTTACGGTGGGATCTCCGGCTACTTCGGCGGTAAGGTCGATGAATATATGATGCGGATTGTCGACATTTTGTACTCGATTCCCTTATTGTTATGGGTCATTTTGTTAATGGTCATCTTAAAGCCCGGTTTGCAAAACGTGTTGATTGCGATCGGCGCGGTTTACTGGTTATATATGGCGCGTGTAGTTCGCGGTCAAATTTTGAGCATGAAAGAACAGGATTATGTGCTGGCGGCGCGAGCCATCGGCGTCAGCAAACCCCGGATCATCTTGCGCCATCTGATTCCCAACGCGATTGGCCCAATTTTAGTTACGGTGACCTTCAATATTCCGGAAGCGATCTTTACCGAAGCCTTTTTAAGCTTTATCGGACTTGGTGTCGGCGCTCCGATGGCCTCCTGGGGCGTATTGGCGTCCGACGCGTTGGACGGTTTCCGTTCGTTTTCCTATCAATTATTCTTCCCGGCGGTGGCCATCTGCGTAACCATGTTAGCCTTTAACTTCTTCGGCGATGGATTGCGTGACGCGCTTGATCCGCGGTTGCGCAAATAAGGGGGCAATACCATGAGCACTTTACTGGAAGTAAAAAATCTGAAAACCTCATTTTTCACCTATGCCGGCGAAGTCAAAGCCATCGACGATGTGTCGTTTACGGTGAACTCCGGGGAAGCCGTCGCGATTGTCGGCGAATCCGGATGTGGCAAAAGCGTCACCTCGCTCTCGATCATGCGGCTGTTATCCAATCCCGGCAAAATCGTCAACGGTTCGATCCGTTTCAACGGGAAGGAGTTGGTCACGCTTTCCGACAACGAAATGCGTTCAATCCGTGGGAACGAGATCGGAATGATCTTTCAAGATCCGATGACTTCGTTAAATCCGGTCCTCACGGTCAAACAACAACTGACCGAGGGTTTGCGCCTGCATAAAGGCTTGTCCGCCGAAGCGGCCACGACCAAAGCGCTTGAGTTAATGCGACTGGTAGGGATCCCTTCTCCGGAAAACCGGCTTAACCAATATCCGCACCAGTTTTCGGGCGGCATGCGCCAACGGGTGATGATTGCGATGGCGCTCTCTTGTGAACCGAAACTGTTGATTGCGGACGAGCCGACCACCGCCTTGGATGTGACCATCCAGGCGCAGATCCTGGAGATCATGAAAGATCTGAAACAAAAAGTGAACACCTCGATTATTCTGATCACTCATGATCTCGGAGTAGTCGCCGGTTTGTGTCAAAAAGTCATTGTCATGTATGCCGGGAAGATTGTTGAAAGCGGCGCCCTCAACGACATTTTCTATCAACCTCAACATCCATATACATGGGGCTTATTAAAATCCGTACCGCGCTTGGATGAGGCTGAAAAACAAAAGCTGGTCCCGATTTACGGTCAACCGCCCGATCTGCTGGCGCCACCCTCCGGTTGCCGATTCCGGCCACGCTGCGATTATGCCATGCAGATTTGTGAACAAGAACAACCGCTTTATTTTCATGCCGGAGCGGACCATCAAGCGGCCTGCTGGCTGATGCATGAAGGCGCGCCCAAAGTGAACCGGCCCTCGGTTAAAGGAGGTTCCGTCGCATGAATCAAACCAATGTGCTCCTTGAAGTCAAGGGTTTGAAGAAATACTTTAAGATCGCCGGCCACCATACGCTGAAAGCCGTCGACGATGTCAGTTTCACCATCCCCAAAGGGGAGACCTTGGGATTGGTCGGTGAGTCCGGTTGTGGGAAAACCACGGTTGGCCGGACCATAATCCGACTTTACGATCCCAGCGGTGGTCAGGTTATCTTTAACGGGACCAACATTTTTGATCTGCCGGAGTCACAAATGTTGCCGATTCGCCGCAAAATGCAGATGATCTTTCAGGATCCCTATTCGTCGCTCAACCCGCGGATGACAGTCAGCGAAATCATTTGTGAACCGATGGAAGTACATAAACTCGCCAAAGG
Organism: Bacillota bacterium; assembly: GCA_023417475.1. Taxonomy (GTDB): domain Bacteria; phylum Bacillota; class UBA4882; order UBA8346; family UBA8346; genus JAEYPR01. Next base: position 157,799 of record JAEZFP010000062.1, read on the forward strand.
CAAGGAGGCGCAGGAACGCGCCAACGAATTGCTGGCCTTGGTTGGACTCAACCGGGAACATGCCAATCGTTTTCCACATGAATTTTCCGGCGGTCAACGGCAACGGATCGGCATCGCCCGGGCTCTGGCCGTCAACCCCGAGTTTATCATCTGCGACGAACCGATTTCCGCTTTGGACGTGTCGATTCAAGCGCAAGTGATCAACCTGTTGGAAGAGCTGCAGGATCGGTTAGGTTTGACCTACCTGTTTGTCGCTCATGATATTTCGATGGTGAAGCACACCAGCAACCGGATCGCCGTCATGTATCTCGGAAAACTGGTGGAGTTGGCCCCAGCTAACGAACTGTACCAGAACCCGCTCCATCCCTATACCCAAGCGTTGCTCTCCGCGGTTCCGGTGGCTGATCCCAAAGTGGAAGCCATCCGGTCACGGATCGTTCTCGAAGGCGATGTGCCCAGCCCGGTGGATCCTCCGCCCGGTTGCCGTTTTAAGAGCCGTTGCAAGATCGCCCGCAAGGAATGTTCCGAACGCGACCCGCAACTGGTCGACTGCGGCAGCGGTCATTTTGTCAGTTGTTTTGCGGTACAAAGCTGTTAGCCGGTTTAATTGATAATGAAAGCTGCCCGGATCGTCCGGGCAGCTTTTTTGATTATTTCACAAACTAATTCAAGTGGATCCTGCCAAAGATCCCGAGTTGCGCTTCTCCGTCACTATTTCCGCTCACCCGGAGCCCCCAGTCGAACGGAACCAGCAGCGCGGCTTTGGTCTCCACGTGAAGTTCCGCCCCCCAGGAGAGTTGGCGTTTTCCCGCCGCAAACGCGCCATCCTGAAATAACACCAAGCCGAGATCTTCAAAATAAACATTGGGATTCCACAAGCCGGTCCGGATCTGCAATAGCGGGCGGGAGTATTCAAAGCGGTAAACCCCGCCGCGGTTGGCTTCCAAGGGGGTTTGATAACCGCGAATGGACGGAAGCGCCGGCTCAAATTTGTCCGGGTCGTTGACCGTTTCCAGCGCCAGCGACAGTTGATTGTCGGCAAACACTTGGTTTAGGGTCAATTCCCCATACACTCCTTGGCGGAGATAGCCAAATTGCGTTTGCGACCGCGGTAACCGCAATTTCAGACTGCCCCAAAATTGCGGATAACGGAAGGCCGCCGCCAGGAACGGTTCTAACTCCGGCCCTTGATAGTCGGGGTCGAAAACGATGGTTCCGCCCAGCCTAAGTTCGGATAGCCCCGGTGTCAAACTGGTGTAAACCGGATATGAAGCGGCCAACCCGAAAACGCGTTGTCGGCGGTCCCAATAACCAAGTTGCAGTTGGAGCGGGGCCCAATAAGCGACGCCTAATTCAACAGTAGTGTTCAGCTTTTGTTGTTTGGCATCATAGGCCAATGCAGCGCGATAGGCCGGGAAATCACCAATGGCGTCGGCGCCGGAGAAAGCCACCCCCACTTCATGCCGGTCTTGATCCCAATTGACGACCGGACTCCAATTGGCGGGGGTCAGCGTTTTCAAGTTATCGAAATAACTCCCGGCGCTCATTGACGTTTCGGCTAGGGGCTTCACCGGGGACCCATGGGCTGACGCCGGGGGTGGATTGACTGTGCGCTCCAGTCGCAACGGCTTTCGGTAAATATCAAATCCTGACGCAGTTAACCCTAGATAATATAAGATTCCCGTCGCCGGATCAACGGCGGGCGTCGCGGCAAACCCCTGATCGACCAGACGGTAAAATCGCCCTTGATCCCAGGTGTAAGCATACACGCTTACTTCTCCCCCATAATTGGCGTTAAAGAGCAGGTTTGCCCCGGCAAAACGTAGATTGGACTCGACCTCCGGCGTATCGGTTAATCTCCGGATCGTTCCGGTGGCCAAATCCAACTGATAGAGATTGTCATTCTCCCAATCGCGCCGGGCAACCAAAACGACTTGATTCCCACGGATGGCAATCTCGTCAACCTGAAGCTCCAACCGCAGCCGGAGCCGTTCGACGCCGGTCGCCGGATCCAACTCGATTAGTTCGGAACCGAAGGTATCTTGGCGGTCGCGCGTATAAATGATCTGACCGCGCTCGGTAACGGCAAAGGAGCGCAGCTCCAGACGGGCGATCACTTTGTCCCGTCCGCTCTCCAGTGAACGTTGGTGCAGTAAATATTGATACCCGTAACTATGATTCGCGGAGTTGGCGTACCCCGGTTTCGCTTCCACGGTGGCATAATAGAGTTGCCCATTGACGCTTTGAAGCTGCAATCCAAAATTACTCGTCGTCGCCACCAACACCTTCTCGCGCCCGGTCGCAAGGTCCTGTTCGATCAGTTCCGCCGTGGCGTATTGGCGAAAAACGCCGGTTTTTTCGACCGCATGATGATAATAGTAGAGTTTGCCATTGACGATCAACGGACTTTCCGTATTCCAGCCGCGCCGGGTCACTGCTTCGCCATCGGTTATCGCTGGTTTCAGCTGTTGTTTACGATCTTTCTGCCAGTCCTGCCAGAGTTGGGGAAAGGTTTTGCCAAACGCCTTCTTCGCACTTTGATCCATACCCCAGCCCGGTAAAGGAGTCGCAAGCACTCCCGCGCCACTGCCGTTGACCCGCAGGAACTCGCTTAAGCTCGCCTCCCCGTATGTCTGCGCTAAAAATCGCAAAAATTCACTCCCCAAGGTGTACTCGCCTTGCAGGTCAAACCCAAACGGATCATAGGTCGCATCCAACAACGAGGGAAACCGGTCCGCCGCCGCCAAAGCGTTCAGATAAGCGCTAAACACTCCGTCGTTTAACCGGCCTTGAAAAGGACTGGTCTGCGACTCGCGATAGACGGCGATTCCCTCGCTGAACCAACCCGGCAAGGCCAGGTTGGGCATGAACCAAATGCTGGCGCCGAAGAGATTACGCAAGGCGCCGGGCAGTCCATTAGTTGCCGATAACGTCAGATGGTGCGTATATTCATGAACCCCAACCAGCGATCCCCAATTTTCCACTCCGCCGCCCCACTCGGAAGCAGTTGGGGCCGATTGAAACAAATGGACCGCGTTATTTAACGGCGTCGCAAATCCGTTCGCCAACACACCGGTGTCATCCAGGACCACCGCCAGGTGGCGCGTTTGATTGCCACTGAACTGTTCCAGTTGCGGCCGATAAAATTCAAGCGTGTTAAGGATTTCCCGGGCTTGCGCCGCTCGACCGCTCGGATAAAATACCGTGAAATGGTCGGTTTTTAGCGACTGCCATTGGGTTTTGGCAGCTACAGTCATGGGGATCGCCAAAAAGATTAGCGTCAACAAGAGGATTTTGATCTGCTTCATCATACGCTCCCAGTGATTCGTTTTACGGTATGTAAAACGTCGACGAAACAACTGTTAGCGCCGGTTAAAGTCCAAAGGGGAAGAATACTAGCGGAGAATGGCGGTTTATGATATCGGGATTCAACCGTTCTTGCTTTACTGAAAACTGATTGATGCGGGAATCGTAATCTGTTTCATGCATTCAAGCGCATAAAGATCGGTCATTCCGGCGACATAATCGGTGATAATCGTCTCCGGCCGCGCTTGTTTCGGGCGGTAAAAGGGATCCATCTCTTCCAAATAACGGCCAAAAACCCGGTCCAGCTTAATCGCTCCCAGTTGATACCGGGCAAAATCCAGACCGTACCGCTGATATAACGTCAGCAGATAATCGAAGATGGTCGCGATAATCCGTTGCCCGAAGACTTTATAGGCTTCAATGGTGGGATGATTATAGATATATTCGCGGTTGAACCGTTTTAAACGGTCAACCACCTCGTATCGCTCATCGGAGAAACAGATCCGTCCTTGCCGACGTGAACTTTCGATCACGTCAATCACCAAACTATTGATGATCTCGCCGTTGGTATTGCCAAGTTCCTTCAGGATTTGCGCCGGAATATCCTGGGTTTTGATGAATCCGGCAATCTTAGCGTCCTCGATGTCCCGCCCCAGATAAGCAATTTTATCCGCAAAACGGACAATGCAACCTTCGTAGGAACAGGGTAAATAACTGCGACTGTTGATCGCTTCCAAATCATTGGGCTGGGTTGCCGGCTCCAAAAATTGTTCGAAATGTTCGCCGTTATGGCAGATGATCCCGTCCTTCACCCCATAGGTGAGGTTTAAGCCCCGACCGCCGTTGGCTAAATGCTCGATCACCCGGTAACTGTTGATCTCGTGCATAAACGAACCGACACCCTGAAGCTTTTGATTGAGCACTTCCTCGCCTGAGTGGCCGAACGGGGCGTGCCCAAGGTCGTGTCCCAAGCCGGTCGCATAGGCCAACTCGATATCCAATCCCCATCCGTCGGAGATTAATCCTTTACAAACGGTCGCGGCAATGGTCGCCACATGCATCACATGCTCAATTCGGGTGCAAACGTGATCGTTCTCCGGCGCAAAAAAGACCTGCGTCTTATGTTTCAAGCGGCGGAAGGGCATCGAATGAATAATCGCCGTTTGATCCCGGAAGTAGTCGCCCCGGACATCAGCACGACGTTCGTGGGTTCGCTGCAGATAAACTTCGCGGGGCAATGGATTGTTCACCAGGTCAAATCACCTCATCCGACATTGTTAGCAAGCTTGTTGACAAACACTTCTCTGCCGGACGGTGCGTTTCCTGCCGCCAAGCGCGGATTTGTATGATCAATCATTGGCGGTAATGGGATATTCAAACAAAAGGCCGATGGAATGTTCCACCGGCGCGCGTTTTTAACCGTTTAGACAGTCTGGGTACTTTTCGGTAACCATTTGAAAGCGGGTTTGCTTTTGGGCGCCGGTACCAAACCGGCGTAATACTCAATAATTTCCCGGCGGCGGATGATCCCGATAAAGATGCCGTTGTCATCAATCACCGGGACGAAGTTTTGGTTCATTGCCAGCGATAAGAGGTCTTCGATCTCGGCATTGATCCGGACCGGAGTGTTTTTGGTACGCAACGGCACTTCCCGCAGCGGCACCCGTTCGGTTCCTTCAAAGGTTAAAGCGGAGGTGTTTTTTAGTTTCCAAAGCAAATCCCCTTCGGTTAAGGTTCCGGCAAACTTACCGTCGTCATCAATGAGGGGAATGGCGGTATATCGATGATACTCCATTTTCTCCAATGCTTGACGCATCGTACATTTTACGGGCAGATAGACCACATCGTTCTTGGGAATAAGAAAAAAAGCAATATTCATCGGGTTCCTCCTGTTGGAAAACGTCTGGCCCATTTAAATGTAACGTAGCCTTCGTCAAAAAGTTGCCAAAAAAGCAATGGAAAAGATCCGTTCCAAAGCGATTACCCAACATCAATATATGCTCGCAACTGCGCTTGAAGGACTATTCTTTCATGGGTTAAAAAAAATTCGCCGGAACTTAATCATTCCAGCGACTCAGTCATTGATTGTTAATCTCAATCTTGTTTGTTTGGAACTTTTTCCCGGAACAAAAAGGTGATCGCATAAATACCGGCAATACCCACCAAAGAGTAAATAATCCGGCTCCAGAGCGATGCTTGGCCTCCGAAAATTGCCGCAACCAGATCGTATTTGAACAAGCCCACCAGCAACCAGTTCAATGCGCCGATAATTACGAGCACTAACGCTAATCGATCCATAATCCCACTCCCATCTTTTTTCTTTAGTCTCCCGCGTTTCGAATGATTTAGATTAGGAAAGTGTTGCCAAGCCGCGGAGATTCTGGCGGTTAAGGACCGGGCAAATCTTTTATTAAACTTTACGGTAAAAGAGCCGATATTTTTGATAAGACATAATACAATAAGGAGGTTACGAAGATGGCTGTTTTATGGACGCCCAACCTGGCCGTAGGCAACCGTTTGATCGATGATCAACACAAAGAGTTATACCACCGGATCGATCACTTGCTCGAGGCCTGCAATCAAGGCAAAGGCCGTGAAGTGATCGGCGACGCCCTCAACTTTTTACAAGACTATATCGTCCGTCATTTCTCTGATGAGGAAGCATTGATGATCAAATACCAATATCCGAAATACAATGAGCAAAAAGCGCAACACACGCATTTTATTGAAAAGGTGAACGAATTAAAGCAGGAATTTGAGAAAGACGGCCCCGGCCTCAACGTGGTCATCCTCACCAATCGCACCGTAGTACAATGGTTAAACACCCATATCCGCAATTTGGATACGGAATTAGGCGCCTATTTGAAGGATAAAATTTGAAGTTCCGCCAAGTCAAACGCCCGTCGCGATTCGCGACGGGCGTTTTTATCGATGATTGCTTAGCCGAATCCGGTTTAGAATTCGGCGGTTCGCACCGTACGGGGATAGGCGATTACGTCCCGGATATTGGTCATGCCGGTGAGGTACATGATCAACCGTTCAAATCCCAAACCATAACCGGCGTGGCGGGTTCCGCCGTATTTGCGGAGATCGAGATACCACCAATAATCCGCTTGGTTTAAGTTTAACTCGGCCATCCGCGCTTCCAAGACCGTCAACCGTTCTTCGCGTTGACTGCCGCCGATGATCTCACCGACGCCGGGAACCAACAAATCCATAGCCGCCACGGTGTTTTGGTCGTCATTAAGGCGCATATAAAAGGCCTTAATCGCTTTGGGATAATCGGTCACAAAAACCGGTTTCTTGAAAACTTGCTCCGTCAGGTAACGCTCATGCTCGGTCTGTAGGTCGCAACCCCATTCCACCGGATACTCGAACTGATCTTTATTTTTGGCCAGGATCTCAATGGCTTCGGTATAGGTGACATGGTCGAATTCGGAGTTGACGACATTATTGAGCCGCTCAAACAACCCGTTGTCGATAATGGCGTTGAAAAATTCCATCTCCTCCGGGGCATTCTCCAGACAGTAGTTGATGACGTATTTGATCATCGCTTCCGCTAATTCCATATTGTCGCGCAATTCGGCAAAGGCGATCTCCGGCTCAATCATCCAAAACTCAGCCGCATGCCGGGCAGTATTGGAATTTTCCGCGCGGAAAGTCGGGCCGAACGTATAAATGTTCCGAAAGGCCATACAATAGGTCTCGCCGTTCAATTGGCCGCTAACGGTCAAGTTGGTTTCTTTGCCGAAGAAATCCTGGCTGTAATCAATCTTGCCATCGGCGGTACGGGGCGGATTCACCGGATCAAGAGTGGAGACCCGGAACATTTCACCGGCGCCTTCACAATCGCTGCCGGTAATAATCGGCGTCTGAACATAAACAAAGTTCCGTTCCTGGAAAAACCGGTGGATGGCGTAAGCGGCCAAGGACCGGATGCGAAAGACCGCCGAAAAGGTATTGGTGCGCGGACGCAAATGGGCGATCGTTCGCAAGAACTCAAAAGAATGCCGTTTCTTTTGCAATGGATAATCGGGTTGCGAAGCCCCTTCCAGGGTAATTGCTCGCGCTTTTAACTCAAACGGCTGTTTCGCGCCGGGACTTTCAACCAATTCTCCCGTGACGATAATCGCCGACCCCACGCCAAGCTTAGTGATTTCCGCGAAATTTTCCAAACTATCGTCAAAGACGATCTGCAGGTTGCGATAGAACGATCCGTCGTTCAACTCGATAAATCCAAAGGTTTTTGAATCGCGAATCGTCCGAACCCACCCGGACACTTGGAGCAATTGATTCAGAAATTGCGGTGTCTCCCGAAAAATCTGTTTAATTAAGACGTTTGCCATCCTCATTCTCCTTTGACACCCGGCTGTTTCCAACCGAATAATACATAATACATTGTACGTCTTCATCAGTATACCAGATTATGCCCGATTCGCCAATAATCTCCGCTGAAGATACCAAGTTGCTGTCTGCGCGAAAGATCAGAACTGAGTATGAAAAATTTCAACCGGCTGGGTCATACTTCGAAGTTTTGTACTCCTTACATCATGGCGTGGCAGCGGTGATTTTATGTATTGTAACCCCTCGGTGTTTCTCCCAATAAAGTGTTAAGGAATCTTTGGTTAATTTCACTTTCGCCGGATTCGGGGTCATGTTATAATTATTCTTTGTGGTAGTCCGTTAAGAAGTTGGAGGTTGACAATGTCTGAAAACGATTCGTTATTAAACGCTGAAATAGAAAGGCGCCGTACCTTTGCGATTATTTCGCATCCCGACGCCGGTAAAACAACCCTTACTGAGAAGCTGTTATTGTACGGCGGCGCGATTCATCTGGCCGGTTCGGTGAAAGCCCGTAAAGCCCAACGTCATGCCGTCTCCGACTGGATGGAGATTGAAAAACAACGCGGGATTTCGGTTACCTCAAGTGTCTTGCAGTTCGATTATGAAGGTCACCGGATTAATATTTTGGATACCCCGGGCCACCAAGATTTCAGCGAAGACACCTACCGGACGTTGATGGCCGCCGACTGCGCAGTGATGTTAATCGACGTCGCCAAAGGGGTGGAAGCCCAGACCATCAAACTGTTTAAAGTCTGTAAACAACGGGGCATTCCCATTTTTACCTTTGTCAATAAATTGGATCGCCACGGCAAAGGTCCGTTTGAACTGATGGAAGAGATTGAAAAAGTTTTGGGAATTCACTCCTACCCCATGAACTGGCCGGTCGGGATTAACGGCGAATATCAAGGGGTTTATAACCGGTATAAAGCTCAGGTTGAGCTCTTCGATACTGAAGGCGCCCATGGGCAGTATATCGTGCCGTCGACCGTCGGCAGCGTTGACGATCCGGCCTTTGGAGATTTGTTGGGAACCGAGGTTCACCAAAACCTGATGAATGATATTGAACTCTTGGATACGGCCGGTGAAGCGTTTGACCTGACGAAAGTGCTTGGCGGTCAATTGACTCCGATGTTTTTCGGCAGCGCGATGACCAATTTCGGCGTGCGGCCGTTTCTCGAAGAATTTTTGCGTCTCGCGCCGACGCCCGCGCCACGGGACAGCAGCGACGGACCGCTTTTCCCCGACGACCAACGTTTCACGGCGTTTGTTTTTAAGATTCAAGCCAATATGAACCCGGCCCATCGTGACCGGATCGCCTTTGCCCGGATCTGCTCGGGAAAATTCACCCGGGGAATGGAAGTGTACCACATCCAGACCGGCAAACCGATCAAACTGGCCCAGCCGCAGCAGTTTATGGCCCAGGAACGGGTGATCATCGAGGAAGCCTTCCCCGGCGATATTGTCGGTTTGTTTGACCCGGGGGTTTTTGCTATTGGCGATACCTTATGCGCTATGGGCGAAAAGATCCAATTTGAGGATTTCCCGGTTTTCCCACCGGAACAATTCGCCCGGATCCAACCCCAGGACTCGATGCGCCGGAAACAATTTATCAAAGGCATCACCCAACTGACCCAGGAAGGGGCGGTGCAATTGTTCCGCCAACCCGATTACGGGGTGGAGTCATTTGTGGTGGGAGTGGTCGGGAGCTTACAGTTTGAAGTCCTGCAGTACCGGCTGCAAAACGAATACGGCGTCGCGATCCAGCTGCAACACCTGCCGTATACTTTGGCGCGCTGGATTGAGGGCAAAGACGCCGCGAAAATCAATCTCAACGGCGATCTGATGGTACTCGACCGCAATGAAAAACCGGTGGCCTTATTCCGCAGCGAATGGGCTTTCCAAAATATTGCGCAAAAAAACTCTGGCCTGGAGTTTCTATTGGTGCCGCGCCGCGGCGTCGAAGAATAATCAACAAACCGAAAGCCGGTTCAGATCTTGAACCGGCTCTTTATTTTCGACAAATTGGTTTTAGCTACTCTTCAGGAAACCCGGACCCGTTGTAAAAATTGTCCGATCCGCTCCGAATGCGCGCGCTCAAAAAACTCTCCCGCGTTCCCTTGCTCAACAATGGAGCCACCGTCCATAAATACGACGCGATTGGCCACTTCCCGGGCAAAATTCATCTCGTGGGTCACCACGACCATGGTCATTCCTTCCTGCGCCAACCCCTTCATCACCGCCAAAACTTCCCCAACCAGTTCCGGATCGAGGGCGGAGGTCGGTTCGTCAAACAAAATCGCTTGCGGTTGCATAGCCAAAGCCCGGGCAATGCCCACCCGTTGTTGCTGCCCCCCCGATAATTGGGCCGGGTAAAAATGCAAGCGGTCTTGCAAGCCGACTTTTTCCAGAAACGCGACGCCTTTTTGGAGCGCCTCCGGCTTCGGCAATCGTTTTACCGTGACCAGACCCTCCATCACATTCTCCAACGCGGTTTTGTTGCGAAACAAATGATAATGTTGAAACACCATCGCTGTTTTCTGACGTAAAGCCAGTATCTCCGCTTTAGTCGCTTTGGTCGAATCAACCGTTAACCCGTCAATGCTCACCGTGCCTTGATCCGGTTGCTCCAAAAAATTGATACACCGCAACAAGGTTGATTTCCCCGATCCGCTGGGTCCCAAAATCACCACGACTTCACCGGTGTTGACCTGAAGGTCGATTCCCCGCAAAACCTCGGTCCGGCCAAACGCTTTATGAATATTCCCCAGCTCGATCATACGGCTTTCGCCCCTTCAAACCGTTTTGCCCGTTGTTCCAGCCGCGCCACTATTTGCTCTACAATAATACAGATTACCCAATAAACCAAGGCAACCACAATATAAACCTCAAAAAATTGCAATCCGCGCGCCCCGATGATTTTCGCTTGGCCCATCATCTCGACCACCGAGATCATAAAGGCCAACGAGGTGTCTTTGATCAAACTGATGAAGGTATTGCCGAAACTCGGCAAAGCGATGGCCACCGCCTGCGGCAGGATGATCCGGCGCATCCCTTGCAACGGCGTCATTCCAATCGATAGGGCCGCTTCCAGTTGCCCCTTGTCAATCGCCTCGATCGAAGCCCGGATCGTCTCTGATAGATAAGCGCCGACATTTAAGGTAAAAGCAAAATAGATAAAGACGATGGCTGGAATGCCATTGACGTTAATATTCCAGCCATAGTTGAGATGTAGATACTCAAGAATTTTCGGGATTCCGTAGTAGGAGAGATAGATCTGCACCAACAACGGCGTGCCGCGGGTAAACGAGATATAAACGGTCGCCAACTGTTTGGCCACGGGAATGCGGTAGATCCTGACCAACGCGGTGATTAAGCCGACAATCAAGGCCAGTCCCATAGCAACCACCGTGATATTCAAGGTCACCGGGACGACCTGCAAAATATCGGGTATGATCGAAACCATAAACTGAAAATCAAATAACGGTCTCATGATACCTTCCCTAAGAACCTATTTGGTATAGTCGGCGCCGAACCATTCTTTGGACAATTTAACTAAGACCCCGTCCTGCTTCAGCTCAGCCAATGCTTTGTCAAAGCTGGCCCGGAGCGCTTCGCCCGCTTGGTCTTTGCGAAACACAAAATGGCTCGGGACTAAAGCGATCGGTTTCCCGACGACTTTAACATTAAGGCCCAGTTTACGCACATTGTAACCCACCGTTAAACGTTCGTTGAGCGTTGCATCCAGTCGTCCGGCCACAATGTCCTGAAGGACGGTGGTCAAGTTGCCGTCGTAATATTTGATCTCAAATTCTTTTTTGGTATTGTACTCTTCCAGGATTTTGCTATAATTACTGCCGATACCGGTACCCACTTTAAAACCTTTTAAATCAGCCAAGCCGTTGATGGTTCCGCTCCGGTCGCCTTTCACAATGAGCTGCGCCCCGGCGATCAAGTAACTGTCGGAGAAGAGATATTTCTTTTCCCGGTCGGGATTTCTGCTGATTTGATTGGCGATCAGGTCAAACTTTTGAGTCTCGAGACCCAAAAACATGCTGTCCCAAGGCGTCGGTAAGAATTTCACTTCCAAACCCGCTTTTTTAGCTATCGCCTTGACCACGTCAATATCATAACCGGTCAGATTACCTTTTTCATCAACATAAGTAAATGGCGCATAGACTCCCTCGGTACCAACCAAGATGGTCTTTTTGGCCGGCGCCGCCAAAACGCCGACTGTTAAAACGAGACTTAACCCTGCTAAAACCAATAATAACTTCCAACTTTTCATGGTCTCTGCTCCTTCAATTATTTTATTCATATCATAATACTAGGAATTGTTTTTGTCCAGTTATTTTTGGATTTTTTTATCGTACCGCCGCTCGCGGGCGGGTGATGTCATTCCCCATGATCCGTTTGATCTCATTGTGCCATCCTTGTTGCCGGTAACGCATCGCGACCGTTTCATTTACAGCCGTTCCGGAGTGAAATTTTCAACAATAACGCCATCAATCGCCAAGGCCACCGGGAAGCTGGTCGCGTTATGACAGGCGGCGTAGGAGCCATGCCGGTCCAATACTAAAATTCCGCCCGCGGCGCCTTGCTCGGTGATTTGGGCAATGGCCGCCCGCGCTGTTTCCTTGACGGAATGCCCCTGTTCCAAGCGGTCAATTACCCAGCCGGCAATGTGCTTGCGAATAAAGGCCTCTCCCAAGCCGGTGCAGACTACCGCGCCCAGCCGGTTCGCATAAATTCCGCCGCCGATCACGCCGGTGTCCCCGACCCGGCCCGGCAATTTCAAAAAGGAACCGCCGGTACTGGAGGCCGCCGCCAAGCGATCGTTGTCCAAGGCGACACACCCAACTGTGTCGCACGCCTTCGGCAGCCCGGTAAACAAACTATAGTCCGGTTCCCGGCCGGCGTAAAGTTCCCGCTTGGCCCTTTCCCAGGCCGCCTGCTGCAACGGCGCGACCGGATTATAATCGGCAAACCCCATGTTGCGGGCAAATCGCAACGCGCCGTTCCCGGCCAACAAAACGTGGGGAGTTTTCTCCAAAACCTGGCGCGCCACAGAAACCGGATTCCGTACGCGTTGCAGCGCCGCAACCGCGCCGCAGCGTCCCGTGGCCCCGTCAATGATGGCCGCGTCCAGCTCGACTTCCCCGTCATGATTGAGAACCGAACCGTAACCGGCGTTAAACAACGGATCGTCTTCCAGCCGGATGACCGTCGTTTCCACCGCGTCGAGCAACCCCGCCGCGCTTTGATAACTGCCGATCAACGCCGCTTGTTGTAAAGCGGTCAAATACTGCGGTTCACAACTGGTTTCCACACTACCGTGGGCTAAAATAACCTTCATCGCTGTAATCTTCTTTCTATCGTTCCGCCATTGTCCGTACCGGAGCGGCCCCTCCGCTATTATCCCAAAAAACGAATCAAAGCAGCCACGTGCGAACAGACGCAAAAACTCCCTTGCATTTCATTCCCTATTTTTCGGAGGATCCCTTCCGCCGCAGCGATTTATGATTGAAATTTAACAATTCCGGGCTTGGTAGACCGTTTAAAATCAACTGAAATTTTGAAAACTGCGGTGAAAACGGCGATTAACGGGAATAATGAAACTGCGGAAACGATGCATACTATCGGAGATAGCCATAATTTTACCCATCAAAACCGGCAAGCTTCGTTGGAACCAAAAGGAGGTTAATTCGCTCGTGAACCTGCATTCCAAACTGCCTCATGTCGCTTACTTCTGTATGGAGTATGGTTTGAATGAGAATTTTAAGATTTATGCCGGCGGGTTGGGAATCTTAGCCGGGGATCTTTTAAAAGCCGCTTATGACGGCCAATATCCCTTAATCGGAGTCGGCATGCTTTGGAGTCAAGGCTATACCAATCAATACGTTGATGACGACGGCCAAACCTATGATTGTTATCCGCTGTACAACTACGAGCAATATCTGGAAGATACCGGCGTAACGGTCAAAGTGCGGATCCGCGGCCGCCAAGTCGCCTGTAAGGTATGGAAATGCGTTCAATTTCAGAATGCGCCGCTCTTTTTGCTCGACACCAATCTGCCCGAGAATCAGGATTGTTTAATCACCGGACAGTTATACGGCTGGTTTTCCGAGGAACGCATCGCCCAAGAGATGGTCTTGGGCATCGGAGGCGTGCGGGCGCTGCAAGCTTTAGGAATATCCGTCGACCTTTATCATTTCAACGACAGCCATCCGGTCTTGGCGGGGATTGAGTTGATCCGGCAAAAGATGGATCGGGACGGATTGAGCTTCGACGAAGCCTGGGCCCGAACCCGGAGGCAAATTGTCTTTACCACCCATACTCCCGTCAAAGAAGGCAATGAATACCACGACCACGAACTACTTATTTATATGGGCGCCTATAACGGACTGACCCATGGTCAGATGCTCCGTTTGGGGGGCGACCCCTTCGGCATGACCGTCGCCGGGTTGCGCCTCTCCCGCAAGGCCAACGCCGTGGCGGAACTGCACGGCGTCACCGCCCGGAAGATGTGGAGCGGCGTTGCGGGCGCTTCCGAGATCATCGCCGTCACCAACGGCGTCCACAACGGGACTTGGCAGGACCACCGCATGATGCGCGCCTTCCAGCGCAACGGCGATCTTTGGGCCGCTCATCTTCAAGCCAAGACGGAAATGCTCAGTGAGATCGAGGATTTGACCGGAGTCCGTTTGGACCCGGAAACCCTGACGATCGGTTTTGCGCGACGGGCCGCGCCATATAAACGCAGCGACTTAATCTTCTCCCGCCCCGACTTGATCATGCCCTTACTGGAGACCGGCAAGATCCAACTGATCTTTTCCGGCAAAGCCCATCCTTACGATCAAGTCGGCAAAAAAATCATCTCCAACTTGTTTCAGATGGCGCAAGCATTCCCGGAAAGCATTGTTTTCTTACAAAACTACGATATGAAGATCGGCAAGATTTTGACCCGTGGTTGCGACATCTGGTTGAACAATCCGCGCCGCCCCATGGAAGCCAGCGGTACCTCCGGTATGAAAGCCGCCATGAACGGCGTGCTGAACTTCAGCGTGCTTGACGGTTGGTGGCCGGAAGGCTGTATCCACGGCGTTAACGGCTGGCAAATCGGCGGCGGGTACGAGGGAGAAGACCAAGACGAAGTCGACGCCCAAAGCCTTTATCAGGTCTTACTCGATGATGTCCTGCCAACCTTTTATGAGGATCGTCCCAAATGGGTCAAGATGATGCATGAGAGCATCAAAATGTCTTATTGGCAGTTTTCGGCGGCCCGGATGATTCAGGACTATTTTCAGTTGCTTTACGAAAAAGAGCGTCCCCGGACCGGCTCCGTCATTGCCGCTCCGGACCAACATTCGCCCTGCCGGGTTACGGCCAAACCCTCCGGAAAGAAATACGCCCGGAAAAAAGCCCTTTGCAAAGTCTAAAACCAACGGGAGTGTCGCGCTACGAACTGTCAGACCGTGCCGGCACTCTTTTTTATATGCATCCTCGCCAGGCGACTGCGCGTCCTTGCTTAACGACTGGACGGTGTAAAATAATTTGTGTAAACCTCCGATAAAGGAACTAATAAGATGGAGGAATACAAAATGGGCATATTAAGCAGTGAACAAATAAGAGGATTAATCAAAGAACATAACCTAAAA
>JAEZFP010000064.1 GCA_023417475.1 Bacillota bacterium
AGGTTCGGTTGCTTGATCCCGCAGTATTTTTTAATGATATTTTAAAAAATCGCCGTTTTGACACAGCTTTATTTGCTTGGGTCGCGGGGGTAGATCCGGATAATCAGTTGCTGTGGAATTCACAAAAAATCCCGTCATCAGCTAATGGATATGAAGGCCAGAATTATTCTGGGTGGCGCAATGCGGAAATTGATTCGCTTACAACCCAAGGGGCACGGACGATTGATCTCGAGACACGCAAACTAATCTATTTTAGAATCCAGGAAATTATGCTGCAGGAATATCCGGTGATCCCATTGTATTATCGTGCTAATATTGATGCAGTTAAACATAGTGTAATGAATTATAAGCCGAATCCTACACCGGCAGGCAATCTGTGGAATTCTTGGGAATTAGGTATTGCAGCCAAGTAGTTGACAATTAATTAAGAACATGATAAAATTCATTTCGTTGCTTGTAATTGTAAATATGCGGTCGTGGCGGAACGGCAGACGCGCTAGCCTCAGGAGCTAGTGGGGGCAACCTCGTGGTGGTTCAAATCCACTCGACCGCACCAACTCATAAATAATAAAGTCAATATATATAGATTGCGCGGTTGTGGTGGAACTGGCAGACACACCATCTTGAGGGGGTGGCGGGGCGACCTGTGTGGGTTCAAATCCCACCAACCGCACCAAAAAGATACGTCGATCATCTGGCTATGCCGGATTTTTTTGTTTTAATACAAGCCTAAGGTTAACCTAAGGCTTGTTGGAATGATAGACAAGTATTGACAATAGTTCGGATAGCTGATAATATAAATAAAAATAGAATATGCCTTTAAGCTGGTCCTGTGAGGCCGGGAAGGAAATCATGCATAAGTATAAATTACGCCTTCTTGCGTCTTCACACGCCAGAAGGCTTTTTTATATGCCGTTGACACTGATCAACTCTTTTGGTAGTATATATATAAATGAATATTGCATAATTATAAATGCCTTTAAGTCGGTTCTGCGAAACCGGAAAGGTAACGCGCGCTGGAAAAGGTGTTATTGCATACGAAAATACAAATACTATCCTTTAAGTTGATCCGGAGAGGTTGGCAAGGATGTTAACGTGGGCTGGCATAATATGCCAGAACGGCCTCTGTATAACTCCTTGCCACCACGGCAGGGAGTTTATTTATTTAGGAGGAATGGTTGTGACTAAAAGTCGTCAAGTCTCTCTTCGTAACAAAAGCATTCTCGGTCTTGAAAATATGACGGTCGCCGAAATGGAACTGGTACTGGATACAGCCAAAGAGATGAAGAATATTATCGATCGGGATATTAAAAAAGTGCCCACCTTAAGAGGAAAATCGATTATCAATTTGTTTTTTGAACCAAGTACTAGAACCCGTACATCTTTTGAATTGGCCGGAAAATATCTCGGGGCGGATGTTGTCAATATTACAACCAGTGCAAGCAGTGTAGTAAAAGGTGAAAGTTTGCGGGATACCTTGATGACGGTTGAAGCTATGGGAGTCGATGTCATTGTTATGCGCCATCAAGCGGAAGGTGCTGCCCACTATGCGGCCAATACGGTGAGTCCGCTGATCATTAATGCCGGCGATGGTGCTCATGAACACCCGACCCAAGGACTGCTCGACATGTTTACAATCAAACAGTATAAAGGAAATTTACAAGGGCTTAAGATTGCAATCATCGGTGATATTCTTCATAGCCGGGTTGCCCGGTCAAACATTTGGGGTCTCAAAAAAATGGGTGCAGATATTCATATCGCAGGCCCACAGACGCTCTTGCCACGGTTTATCGAACAAACTGGCATTCACGTTCATAATCGGGTTGAGGATGCTCTTGAGGCTGCAGATGTCGTGAATGTCTTGAGAATTCAGTTGGAACGTCAAAAAAAGGGATTGTTTCCTTCAGCGCGTGAATATGCCCGCATCTTCGGTATTAACCAAGTCAGACTGGCATTGGCAAAACCGGACGCATTGATTATGCATCCTGGGCCAATGAATCGCGGCCTGGAAATAGCCCCTGATGTTGCTTATAGTGAAAAATCCGCAATACAGGAGCAGGTGAAAAATGGTCTGGCCATAAGAATGGCGCTGCTGTTTTTGGTGCTGATGGGAGGTAAGAACATTGAAACTATTGCTTAAAGCTGGACGAATCATTAATCCTGTAAACAATACGGATGAAATTGGCGATATTTTGATTATGGATGGAAAAATTGCCGAAATTGGACCAGAGCTTTCCTGCGAAGGGGCCGCAGTGTATCAGGCAAGTGGCTTGGTAATTGCGCCTGGTTTAATTGATATGCATGTGCATTTAAGAGAACCTGGGCTGGAAGCTAAAGAAGATATTGCCTCAGGAACCAGAGCGGCCGCTGCCGGAGGGTTTACCACAATTGCTTGTATGCCGAATACCAAGCCGGTTGTCGACAATTCCATCTTGGTGTCCGGGATATTACGACGGGCAGAGGATGAAGGGGTCGTCCGTGTCAAAGTGATTGGCGCACTGAGCAAAGGTCAGGAAGGAAAAGAATTGGCAGAAGTAGGCGATATGGTCTATGCTGGCGCGGTAGCGATTTCTGATGACGGGCATTATGTTGATAATGCTGAATTACTATTAAATGGTTTGGAGTACTTAGCCCGATTTGACAGCCCGATTATTTCT
>JAEZFP010000072.1 GCA_023417475.1 Bacillota bacterium
AAAGGCTATGCCTATGAGTAGAAAAGGGAAACCTCCCTTGCTAAAATGAATGTGGTTCGCCAACCGCATCAAAAGCAAAGGAGGCTATCCAAATGGATAGAGAAAGTTTAGCACATACAACTTGGAACTGTAAATATCATATTGTTTTTGCCCCGAAATATCGGAGGCAAATCATATATGGGAAAATCAAAAAAGACATAGGAATAATCTTGAGGAAACTATGTGAATACAAAGGGGTAGAAATAATCGAAGCCAATGCATGCCCGGACCATATACACATGTTGGTTAGCATACCGCCCAAAACAAGTGTAGCCGAATTTATGGGGTACTTAAAAGGGAAAAGTGCATTGATGATATTCGATCGACATGCAAACCTAAAATACAAATATGGGAATCGGCAATTTTGGTGCCGAGGTTATTACGTGGATACGGTTGGCAGAAATAAAGAGGCGATTGAAAAATACATCAGGAACCAACTACAAGAGGACATAGCATCAGATCAACTAAGTTTAAAGGAATTGGTAGACCCGTTTACGGGTGAGCCAGTAAAAACAGGCAAGAAATAAGCCGCCCCTTTAGGGGCAGCCTGAGAAAGAAACGCGGTTGGCGGGCTTTTATTCGAAAAGTCTTGAGACTTCGCTAGTAGCAGGCCCTTATAGGGCCAGTGCAAGCCACCCGTTAGACGGGTGGTCCTGACTTTGTCTACCAAATTGTCTAACAGATCGTTAAAACACGCGTCAATACTGAGTTATATTTTATTTTATTGCGCTACGCAGAGCATCATTCATTTTTTGGGTTGCCTCTCTTTGGAGCTCTGGATCTTCATCATGGACATAAATCATCGTCGAAGATATATCCGCATGGCGTAAATAACGCTGGATTATCTTAATATCTACGCCCATATGCAAAAGCAATGTTGCTGCAGAGTGTCTTAAATCGTGGATGTGAATCCGAGGCAGGGGAGGAATTATCCCGCCTTTAACAAATTCACTATCATTTATTATATCAATAATTCTGTTGAATTCCCAGTCTCGCAAGTCCTCAAGTATAGTAGGGCCTCCAGCGGTGTTGGTAAAAATAAAATCATGTTTCTGACGATACATAACTTTTTTTAATGAAAAACGATGTTATCTGAACATGGAAACAAAATCTTGCGCAACTTGCGCTAAGAACGGAGGATGCGAACTTAACAAAGAAAAGCTTCAAACGAATTGCTCCAATTGGGAATGGAACGGACTCGAATAAACCGTTTCGACATTAATGTCGAAGGTTATGAAGGAGAAGTATAAAAGCTTCTCTTTTGTTGACTTACTTTACATTTGGTAAAAAATAATCAAAGGGACTTGTTAAAATTCAACAAATAGTTGATAATGAACGTAAGAGACTACGTACATGCAAAGTTTTGGGGTGGTATTAACCCCCTCGTCCTGTTCTATAAACAAGAGCGGGGTTGAATTTATGGTTTTTTGGAATACTTCTTGGATAGTCAATTAATATACTATCGTAGAGGTGATCCAAATGGGACAACTTATTAGGTTTGAAAGGAGCAGATGCATCATGGCTAAACCGAGCGTTAAAGATGTCGCTAATTATTTTCTAAAAATTGTAGATCGTGATTCTGGCAGTTGCATCACTCATTTAAAGCTGCAGAAGTTAGTATATTACGCTCAAGCATGGCATCTAGTCTTCACGGGTGGAGAAAGATTATTCGATGAAAGAATTGAAGCTTGGGTGCATGGCCCGGCCAGCCCGTCATTGTACAGTCAGTTTCGAGGGTGTGGCTACAACAACATCCCGGCCCCATCGGAATCTTTGTATGCATTTTCACCAGAAGAGTTAGATACTTTGGATGCTGTATGGGATTGTTATGGAGATTTTGATGCTAAATTTTTAGAACAACTCACCCATCAAGAATTACCATGGCAAGAAGCACGGAAAGGTCTGGCTCCTGGAGACCATTGCACTAATGAAATTTCCTTAAAAACTATGCAAGAATTCTACACCAAACTTCAAGAAAATGCCTAAAATAAAGCCTAAACCATCAAAAATTATAAAAAAAATTACGCAAGATGCGCTAGAGCGTAAGTTGGATTATAATGAGCAATTTGGAAGGTTTGCTTTTTCAAGTTGTTGTGACAGACATTGTTTGCTTTCAGAATGGCAAAAAAGAGAGCTTGTCGAATTAATCAGCTTTTTCAAAAAGGTTGAGAAATTAAACTGGAAGAACATTTTGATAAATGATGCTTTAAACTATGAAAGCCATAATTTTACAGATTTACCACCACCATCAACCTTGCCTCCTGACGCATCGTTAGACTCAATGCGGGTAACCCAAAAGATGAGGGTTTACGGTTATCGAACACAAGATGTTTTTAATATAATTTGGTTTGATAGGGAACACAAGGTTTGTCCAATGGGTAAGAAATGTAAATACCAAGTTAGTTAAGAGCCAATAGGCTCTTTTTATTTTATCTTCAACCGTTTGCGTTTTTTTATTGCAAAGAAAGAAGGTGCTTAAAATTGGCTGCTACGTAACAGTCAAGTCCCCATGCACCTTGAAAGATGAGATTTTGGAAGGTGCAATAAACTCCAAGAAAGAGTTCATAATGTTCAATGGAGCAGTTTGAAGCAAAATGGATTGATTAGAACGGACACCCAAAAAATCATAATCCAGATGCGGCGGGTTGGAGCGAAACGGTTAAGAACGACTGGCCAGCGGACAGACACGCATATTGCGAAGCCAAAGGGATCAGCCAAACCGATTACTACCGGCAGAAAAAAGTGTCGGGAAGCGGCCTGCGCCGAACTTATGAAGGTACAAAACCGTGAGGAACGATCGTGGTTGGATGCGAATTACGGATTCTGAATCCGCGACCGTCCCCGGTGCCTTAACCATAGCAATCGGCGGGTTTCACCTCATCGTAAATGGCGAACATACATTGAGCTATCCACAAAACGATCTCGTTGAGTCACGGAAATAGTCAGTAATTAACAAAAATAGATCGGTTATCCACAAAACGATCTTGTTGAGTCATAGAAATAGATCAGTTATTCACAAAAATAGATCGGTTATCCACAAAACGATCTCGTTGAGTCACAAAAATAGATCGGTTATTCACAAAAATAGATCGGTTATCCACAAAACGATCTCGTTGAGTCAAAGAAATAGATCAGTTATTCACAAAAATAGATCGATCGGTTAGCCACAAAATGACCTCCAAGAGTTTTCTTGGGGCTGTCAATGCTTAATAATCTTTGAACGGAAAAAGAGCTGTTACAAATGAACCGTAAAAATAGCGTTCATTCTGCAACAGCTCTTACTGATATAACCGAATAATTACATCTCAAGCGGTAGACCATGACCGTTTTGCATTGCAAAATGGGCCAGGAATTCCGGTAACTGCATCTCACTTGCTTGATCTGCGGTGAGATACATCCGTTGGTAGTATTCTTGAACCATCCGGGCGGCGGAAAAATTCCAGACGGACATGGCGATGCTGGCCCGCATCATGGAGACCCAGTGCGCACGGTTCTCATAATAGGTCGGAATGATGGTGTTGCCAAGCACAAAATAGAGCGCGTCGGCGTCGGCCATATCTTGATTGTCGTGATAGTTGCCGTCCCCGATCTGCCAACCGGTTACCCCGTGTTGGCAACCTTCCGGCCACCAACCGTCTAACACGCTAAAGTTCAAGACGCCGTTCATCGCGGCTTTCATCCCCGAAGTTCCGCTGGCTTCCATCGGACGAACCGGGTTGTTTAGCCACACGTCGCAACCGCGGGTCAAGAGCTTGCCGATCTTCATGTCATAGTTTTGTATAAAGACGACCCGTCCGGGGAAACGTTGCGCCATATCATGCAGGTGCGCAATGATCCCTTTACCGGTTAGATCGTTGGGATGCGCTTTGCCGGAGAAGATTAACTGCAGTTTGCCGTCACGCAGTAACGGTTCGATAATCTCCGGGCGGCGGAATATCAAATCGCCGCGTTTGTATGACGCAGCCCGACGGGCAAAACCGATGGTTAAAACATTTTCATCCAATTTGACGCCGTTACGTTTGGCGATCGCTGCGATCAACTCGCGTTTGGCCGCTTGGTGCGGTTCCCAAAGATCGGAACCGGTTTTATAGGCTTTGGCCAGGCGCGGATCTTGCCAAGTGCCGTTATGAACACCGTTGGTGATCGCAATAATCTCCGACGCGCCTGTTACGCCGCGCCACATGTCGCGGGCGGTTTCACCGTGCAATTGGGCGACCGCGTTTGCTTTGCGCGACAACCGTAATCCGGCGACGGTCATGCTGAACGGATCCCCGCCCAAACGGACCATCTGCTCATAGCTGAGCGAATTGTAGGCGCCCATATATTGGAGCAATTGGTGTTGGTGCGCTTCGTTGCCGGCCATGATCGGCGTATGGGTGGTGAAGACGATTTGTTCCCGGGTGCTTTGCCACGCGGAATCGAAATCCATCCCTTCGAGCATTTTAATGCGCATCATTTCCACGCCGGCGATCACCGGATGACTGTCGTTGAAGTGATAAACATCCGGATAAATTCCTAAGGTGCGCAAAGCGCGCAGACCGCCGATGCCCAGGATCATCTCTTGGGCGATCCGTTCTTCCGAAAACCAGCCGTACAGCTGTCCGGTGATCAACCGGTCGTTGTTTTCGGGCAGATTGGCGTCGAGCAGATACAGGGTGACGTTATCGTATTGATTGCATTCCCAAACCTTGCAATGGACCCAACGACCGCGGATGTTAACGCCCACCACCACGCCGGTGTCTTTCAGAAAATCATAATTGTACTCAGGGTAGCTATCGGTCACTTTGCCGTCTTGAATGAATTGATTGGTGTATCCTTGACGCCACAAAATGCCAACCCCGATCATTGGATAGTTGCCATCCTTCGCCGCTTTTAAAATATCGCCGGCCAGGATTCCCAAACCACCCGAGTAAATGCGAAAGTCCTCATGCAGCCCAAATTCCATGCAGAAATAGGCGACTTGCGGCAGTTTCTTTTCGGTCATCTTGTTTTCCTCCCCTGAAACAAATGTTTAGAAACGGGAAAGTAGCAAACGAAACCTTTCATTTCATTACCGGTGGAAATGTAACACACTAAGTTATTGTAAGATGCATAACCCCTGCTAGTCAACATAAAACCCACAGGAAGAGTTGCCAGTTTCAGGAGGTTATTCGCTGAAGTTTTGAAACGCTCCCAGCGGCATCTGAAGCAGAGGGATTTTTGATATAAACTGTTTGGCAATCGAAGCCGATGAATGAATTGAAATTGCATGAAGATTTATTTTTATTCGCTTTGGTTTAAAATGTTGGCAATAGGAGAAAACGGATGGTAAAAATATCGGCATGTTATATCGTTAAAAATGAAGAGAGTACGCTCGGCCGTTCTTTAGAAAGCATTCGATCGGTCGCAAATGAAATTATCGTCGTTGACACGGGCTCCACCGACCAAACAGCAAATATCGCCCAACAATACGGCGCCCGTATTTTTTATTACCAATGGAGCAATGACTTCGCCGCTGCGCGCAATTATGCGTTGAAGCAAGCGAAAGGCGATTGGATTATCTTTCTGGATGCGGACGAATATATTCGGGAGGATAAAATTGCCAATGTGCGTCCGTTAATTGAAACGTTGCACGGTAAAAAAGAGATTGATTCCGTGATTTGCGTTATGGAAAACTTAGCCGGCGTCGACGGTCAATTATTCGGCTGCAACCCCACGGTACGGATATTTCGTAATTTACGCTCGATCAGTTACTTGGGGAAAATTCATGAGAGTATCTTTAAAAACGGCAAATCAACCCGGGCGGTGAAAGTCAATGCGGAAGGGATTGTCATCCGTCATACGGGGTATTCCAAAGAAAGCATCAAGGAAAAATTACATCGCAATAACCAAGCCATTGAAGCGGAACTTGCTCAGGGAAAGGCCAGGGGAATTGCGTATTTATATCTTTGTGACGGCTATTGGGGGCTGCGCCAGTACGAAAAGGCCATTGAATATGCGCGGAAAGCGCTTGAAGTGAAACAACCGGAAAAAACCATGCTGGATCATAAGCCCTATGTCATTTTGTTGGAGAGTATGGTTAAACTGGGAAATTATTCGGAGAGTGAGATTGATGCGATCCGAGCCCGGGCTGTCGCCCATTATCCCGATCATCCGGATATTTTGTTGCAACAGGCGTATTTCTATCTGGCCTTCGGCCATTTGCAACAAGCGTTGGACGCTTTTCTGCAAGCGGTCGAAGCCAATTCCATCTATCAGAATTTGGATTTGCTTAATGAGTTTAATGGATCGCTGACCAATGTGCAATTACATATCGCAATGTTATATGATTTAAAAAATGATGCTCTTAATTCTCTTAATTCTTTTTATAAAACATTGGAAGTTGATAAATACCAACCGGATGCTTTTCAAGGTTTGATTCAAATGATCAAAAATCAACCGGCAGCGGAGATCGCCTACTTCTTAAACAAGTTGTATGATACCGCCAGCGAAGCTGATATGCATTTTCTAGTGCTGCATTTGGCGCGTTTGAAAGTTCAGAAAGTAATCGGTTATTACCAAAACATCTGGTTGGAAAAGTTCGGTCACGATGAATGTTCGGAAGTGGTACTCCTCAGCCAGAAAAACTTTGAACCCGCTTTTCAAGGATTTGCAGCCGATTTTCGCGACACCGGCAATTTGGGATCCGAAGTTTTGGCGGTGGTGGCATTATTGATGAAAGCTGAATCGAGTTGGACGGAGATTTTAGGACCCAATCTCCGACCGGCGTTTCAGCGGATTATTGCAGCGTTTTTTAATGATGATAACAGTTCCGACTCAACCGGAGTTGCTTTCCAAGATTATCTGGCTTTATTCAGCGACTTGATGTACCTTTCCGCTCAAAATCAATCACCGGAGCGCTTAGAGCAATATTTGGCGCTTGGCCGGAAGTGGTTTGCGCCCAACGAACAGGTCCATATCGGTAACTTACTCAGCGGATATGGTCTCTACCGGGAAGCGTTTTCCGTTTTTCAAAACGTCGTGACGAGTATCGACCAATCCGCCAATGTTTATTTTAAGATGGGGTATTGCTGCTATCGTTTGCAGAATTTTGAAAAGGCGGCGCATTATTTCAGCCAGGCGCTTGACAACGGGTACCACCGCCCCGATATTTTTGACTTTTTGGGATGGTCGGCGCAACAATGTGCGGATGAAGCGATAACAGAAAAGATTAAATCCCTTGAACGGTTTTCAAAGCAAAACCGCTAATTTGGATTTAACATTTCAGGTAGAAACCAACAAGAATGAGGCGATATCGTGGAAAATCTGAATCTGGATATTTTAAAGCGCCAATGCAAGCAATCAATCGAGGAATTGATCAACTCAAATAAATTTCCCGAAGCCCACTATATGATCGCTGAATATGAAAAAAATGTTCCGGATGATCAAGAAATCATTTCAATGAAAGCAATTATTGCAATATTAGAAGGGGAACTGGCAAAAGCTTGGGACTATATTCATTATGGTTTAACAATCGAACCGTTTAATGGTGATCTTCACTATAATTTAGCGTATCTATATGAAGTAAAAAATGAATTTTTGAATGCTTATCGCGAATATAAACGGCTTAGCAAGTTTTGTAGTGAAGATTTACTGCCAAGCATTAACGAGAAATTGGCGGAATGTCGTGAACATGATATCGTTAAAAACTATGAAGTCCGAAAAAAAGTTCTGATTATCGCTTATATTTATCCCCCCTTGGGAGGTTCCGGAGTTCAACGCACCTTGAAATTTACAAAATATTTGCGCCAGTTAGGCTGGGAACCGATTGTAGTCACTGTTGGTGAATCTAAGTTCTATTTTAAAGATGAAGCGATGCTTGCAGAAGTTCCTCAAGAGATGCAAATTGTGAGAATTGCCGAGTCAAACCGGATCGATACGCAGTGCGCTAATGAATTAATCGCTTTATATCGCGGAATTGTCGGCGATAACGCATTAATGCATGAATACATTACCGAATTGAACAAATCCAAGGAAAATTTTCAACAATTTATCCTGATCCCCGATCAAAATATCCTATGGGCGCGGGAAGTTCTTAATAAAGTTGCAAAAGAAATTGATTTTGATGATATTGATCTGATATATTCGACTTCCGGACCGTATTCCGATCATGTAATCGGTTACTATCTAACGCAGAAACATCAAAAACCATGGGTCGCCGATTTCCGCGACGAGTGGACCAATAATCCGTATCTGTTAAAAATCAACCGCAAACACGTCACTTTTCGATTACAAAGAAAAATGGAACAAAATATTTTAAATTACGCCTCGAAAGTAATTACGACGACTCGGCTTGCCACGGAAAACTATAAAAAAGATTTTAAAGTCGATATCGACAAAATTACTACTATCACCAATGGGTATGATGAAACCGATTTTGAAAATATGGATACCAGTCCCCGAAAGAACCGTCAATTTACGATTATCCATAATGGATTATTTTATATGGTCAGAACCCCGGAAACTTTTTTGACGGCGGTAAAAAATCTGCTCGAAAAGAAATTGATCCGGAGCGAGGAACTTCGAGTCGTATTTTCATATACGGATAATGAGCAACATTGGAAAGAGTATGTGCAAAAGCTCAATTTGGAAGATCTAGTTACATTTAAAGGATATCAGTCACATGAGGCCAGTTTATCATTGACGTCTGAAGCGGACCTGTTGCTGTTGGTCGTAGGACCGGGAGAACAAAACAAATCGGTTTATACTGGTAAAGTATTTGAGTATCTACGATTTAACAGACCAATACTTGCTCTTTCGCCGGAGGGAAGTCTGGTAGAGGAGTTGCTTTGCGCAACGGATAGAGGCGTTAATGTAGATTTTAACGATATTGACAAATTAGAAAAAGCCATTTTACAGCTGTATCAAGATTGGCAAAATGGTAATGTTAAAAGCTACGAGGTCACGGATGCAATTAAACAATATGAACGGAAAGCACTCTCGAGACAATTATGTTCGATTTTTGATGTTGAAATGGTTCGTGAGATAGCAAAGTATGATAATTCAGAGAAAAATAAAGAATTTTACGATGAAATTTATAAAACGGGAGGATGGAACAAGGCGTATTTTAAACATTACACCGAGATATATTATTATCCGATTTGGACCAAGGCTGTATCAATCATTAAAGCGACCCATGACCCGAATTTGATTGATATTGGATGTGGACCGGGACAGTTTGCTAATTATCTATTTGATAGCAAAATCAATAAATATCAAGGGATCGACCTGAGTTCCGAAGCAATTCAAATGGCCAAAGCGAGGAATAAAAAACATCAAGACTTGTTTTGTGTCGATAATGCTTTCACAACAGATGTTTTTGATATGAAATATAACATTGCGGTCCTATTTGAAGTCTTGGAACACATCACCGATGATCTCACCGTTTTACAAAGGATTAGGAAGGGGTCAAAGGTTCTTTTTAGCGTTCCAAATTTTTATTCCAGTGGACACGTGCGTTGGTTTGATTCCGAACTCAAAATTTACGAAAGATACAAAGATGTTGTTGAAATTATCGATATATTTGAGTTCAATATCAGCACCACAAATAAAATATATCTCGTTAATGGTTCTAGAAAATAACGTTGCGGCAGATAGTTTCATTCAATAAATTGGGACCTCTCGGTCATGTTCGCGGTTTTGTTGTTCGTGATTGAATATAATATGGCGGCAGTGCGCTTTCTGTCACAAACAGAACCTGTGGAAGTTTTTTTGTGATTATTAGAATTTTATTATAAAGTTTTCTGTTATCCCAGTCGAAAATAATTCTGAAGGGTAAAACGCCAAGTGTGATCAGGAGGATCTCTTGTCGGATTTCCAATTTCCACGGACTTTCCCGGGCGGCCGACCGATAAAGGACGGGAGAAGGGCAATACCCTAATCGTAACGAAATAAAATTTCAAGGAGGAATTCTCGTATGAGAATCAATCACAATTTACCGGCGTTAACCGCGTTCCGGAATAACAACGCTGCTGGCGAAACCCAAGCCAAATCCATGGAAAAGCTCTCGTCAGGTCTCCGGATCAACCGGGCTGCCGACGATGCGGCGGGCCTCGCGATCTCCGAAACCATGCGCGGCCAGTTGAAAGGTTTAAACCAAGCCACCCGGAACTCCCAAGACGCCATCTCGATGATTCAAACCGCTGAAGGCGCGTTGTCCGAGACCCACTCGATCCTCGACCGGATGCGCGAGTTGGCCAACCAATCCGCCAACGCCACCTATACCGCGAATGACCGGGCCGAGATGCAAAAAGAAATCGACCAACTCAAAGACGAGATCGACCGGATCGGCAATACCACCACCTTCAACAACAAGAACCTGCTCGACGGTTCCGCATCTGCCATCACCTCCAGCGACAAGGCCGATACTTCCGTGTATGTGCGTGGCGCAGTCAGTAAGAGCGGTGCGTATACCTTAAGCGTCGATGCAACTGCCGGAAAAGGCCAAATCCAAAAGACCAATGTCTTTAAGATTGGCAAAGGCGATGTGGCGGCCGATTTAGTTTATGACAATACCCTTTCGGGCGTTCGGAAAGCCGATGTGACCGGACTGGAATATGGCGCTTACCAAGTGGCCACTACCGCCGGAGCCGGGACGATTGCCGCCGCCTCCGCTTCTATTGCGGTGTCGGGTGACAATGTATTCCTGCAAGATTCCGCTGCTACCAGTATCTTCGGCACCAATCAAATTTCCGTTCTTAGCTCCGACACGGCCACCCAAAACGGTTCGTTGCTCTTTGAAATCACCGGTATCGCCAATAACAGCGTATCCTATAAAGTCAGTTATCACTTAATTGGCGTAGACGGTAAGGTTCATGACGGCGAAAAGAATTTCTCCGTCGACCTGTCGACCAGTGTTGGCACCTTTACCATTGATGATGGTGAAACAGCGCCCACGATCTTGGCGAGCTTTGGCTTTACAAACACTAGTGGCAACGCTAATAACTTGAAAGTCGGCGATAAAGCCGTTTATCAGTTGACCGCTAGCAATACCGATACCAGTAACTATGATCAAATCGGGATTCAATACGGCGCGGACAAAGCTGCCGCTGCCGGTGCTGCCGCGTTTGCCAATTATACCTTTGACTCCGGCAAATTGGATAACACGGCGACCGATTTCAAATTCTTCTCCTTGGATGCTTCCGGTAAAGTCTATGACGGTCAGATCTCGTTAACCGTCGGCGGTCTGAAAGATAAAGCCGACGCGGTTACCTTTACCGCCAAAAACGGCAAAGGCGAACTGGCAACTTTAGATACCAAACTAGCGGATATCGACAAGTTCACCGATGCCAACGGCAAGTTTTTGTTGGATCAACCCAAGACCTTGACGATGATCCAAGGCGACGGCAAAAAGAGCATTGTCCAATTATACGCCAGCGACTCGCTTCAAGATGTTGTTGACAAATTGAACAAAGCGGTTGCCGGAGACCTGGGTCAACAAGATATCGTCGGTGCAGATAACGCCGACAAATTTGTTTCCTATGTCACCAAAGGCAATACGGCCGGCGGCGTGGAATCCGCTTCCGGAACCCTGGTGATTCGTTCCGCCAAAGCCGGCGCTGACGGTCAGATCAACATCATTGGCGACGAAGACGTCATCAAGGCGTTGGGCCTCTCCAATGTTCAAGACGCGACCGAAAGCAACTATACGGTGAAAGTGACCGATGCCACCAATCCGAACAACGTCATTGCCGACAACGTTTCCATTCAAGGCAACAAACTGGTCGGAGTGGTCGACAGCAACGTCGATGTGGAGTTCAATAGCCAAGCTAACATTGCTACGAAATGGAATGATAGCACGAAAGTTTTTGAAACCGCTATTGACGCCACCCGGTATACCACCACCATCAATGTGGTCAATAACTCCCAGACCTTCCAAATCGGTTCCAACGAAGGTCAAACGATGACCGCGGCCATCGGCGATATGCGCGCTTCCGCGCTCGGTGTGGATAACATCCTGGTCACCGACAGCAAATCCGCCGCCAAAGCAGTCACCGTCATTGACGCGGCGATCACCCAAGTGTCTGCCCAACGGTCCAGCCTTGGTGCTGTCCAAAACCGTTTGGAACACACCATCAATAACTTGGGCGTGGCCTCTGAGAATATGACCGCTTCCGAAAGCCGCATCCGCGACGTCGATATGGCTTCCGAGATGATGGAATACACCAAGATGAACATCCTCAGCCAAGCCAGCCAAGCAATGTTGGCCCAAGCCAATCAAAAACCGCAACAAGCTTTACAACTGTTGCAAGGTTAATCGCAATAACGTTTTCAAACGAGGCTCTTCCGATAGGAAGAGCCTTTTTTGATTTTAGCATCGTTCCACTAAAGATTTCCTCCGCCAAAACCGATTATTAAATAGGAAATGATTCAGATATAGATTAGCCGGAGGGAAAACGCGTGACCAAGCAAGAACTGGAACGGACCCTGCTCACCTACAATGATTATTTAGATAAAATGCTCGGAGTGATTCTCCATGTCTGTGACGACTTGCGGGAAAATGAACTCACTCCGTTAGAATTGGTAATGCCGGCGTTGATTGATGGCCTAGGTTGGATTTATGAGTCAGCCGGGGAATTGGTTAAACACGGCTTGATTGATCAAAGCGCGCTTCACAATTTCGAGACGCTGATTCCCAAAATGGCCGGAATGATGGAACAAAGTGATCTGCTACAGGTCCACGCCGTCTTCCGTTATGAATTGCCCGCAGTCCTTATTAAGCTAAAAATCCTGAACACCGCTGTCAGTTGATACCGCAATCGCTCGGAAAAATCCCCTTAACCGCTTAACGGGTTCTGCCGATAATAAAATGGAAGATTTGATTTTAACAAGGAGGTGTTGGCGATGATGCGGATTCGTCCGATGTCTGAGTCCAACCAGAATCTGATCGTAGCAAGGAAGCTACCGGAAGAAGGCAATGCCGGTACGGCAGGGAATTATTTTGATGCAAACTTTCGTTGGGACAGAAGAGTTGCCAATGAGAAACCCGATGATCAAGAAATCGCCAATGCCATTGATGTTGCCAATGAAGTGATGAAAGCCGTGGATATCGGGTTTAAGTATTATGAGGATAAGGCGACTCATATTGATGTAATTGAAGTGATTGACAATAAGACCGGAGATAAAATAAAGCAGATTCCCGCCGAGGAGATTGTTACAATGGTAACCAAGATGTACGAGATGTGGGGAATCTTTGTCGATAAAAAAGTCTGACCAGTGAACAAAAATGGACCGCAAAGATAGACATTTGCGGAATGGAGGTTGATAACCATGGCAAGCAACACGAGTTCCAGTGTGATGAATGTTAACCGGGTTACCGGTTTGGGAACCGGTTTGGATATTGAGAGTATCATTTCCCAAACGATGAAAGCCAAACAGGCGCCGTTGGATAAGTTAAAACAAAAGGAACAGTCGCTACTCTGGAAGCAAGATGCGTATCGGGAGCAAAATACCGCTCTCACCAGTTTGCAGGACCTATTGTTAAGCTTGAAGCTCGAGTCGACCTATAATACCCGCAAAGCGACCAGCAGCAACACACAAGCGGTCAGCGCCGTGGTGACGGCGAATACTCCCAGCGGCACCTATAATCTGAACGTGAAGCAGTTGGCGACGGCCGCTGTAAACAGCAGTAGTTCTTCGCTGACAACCGGGGTCTCGGTCACCAGCAATTTTATTACCGAGGCGACCTTCGGACCCAATCACAACTCTTTTGCCATCGTACTGGATGGCGTCTCCAAGACAATTACGATCCCGCCGAGCGCTTACGGTACTTATAAGCTTGGGGATACCGGCGGCAAGTCATTGGAGGATCTGGCAAATGTAATCCAGACCCAATTGAATGGCGCTGGTTTTGCGGTTCCGGTTTCGGTGAAGACCACCACTGATCATGAATTGGTCTTTTATACCGGCAAGTCAGTCGATGGCGCTAATCATAACTTGGTCATGAAGGAAATCTCCAATAGTTCGGCCGATATTACCGGGACGGCTGTCAGCGCCGCGGCCAATACCATGAAGCTTGAAACTACCGCTAGCGGTATTGATGATTATTACGTCGGAATGACGATAAAGATCACCGACGGCACGGGCGTGAGTCAAACCCGAATCATTACCGATTATGATGCGGCGACGCAAACGATCACCGTAAATAAGGACTGGGACACTCAACCGGACGGGACTTCGCAATATTCGATCACCAATGAAAGCACTTTGGGGAGCTTAGGACTACATAACCAGGCCACCTCAAAAGCATTGGTCGGTAATATTTTGGTGGATGATCCCGCGAAAAAGATTATCATCGATGCTAATAACAAAAAATTCAAAATAGCGGTTGGTAACGGATCATATCAAGAAGTTACCTTGACTGAAAAAGCCGGCGGTTATACCATCGCCGAGTTAGCGCAAGAACTTGAGAGCAAAATCCGGGCTTTAAAAACCCAGGATGCCAATTTGGATTTGGTCCGGGTCTCGACGACAAATTACAATCAATTGTGCATTGAGACTGTGGCAACGGATGATAAGCCATTAAATATCCAACTGGGCACCGCGTCAACTGTAGACGTCTTGCAGGAGTTAGGCTTTACCAATGGCGTGTCTTCCAACACCGGACAGACCGGCTTGAATCCGGCGGCGTCGTTATACAGTCAGAAAGACCGTTTTAACAATTCGGACTTTTTTGACACCCATTCGCCGACTAGTAACTCGGCATTCAGTTTTGGGATTAACGGACAATCGTTCACATTTAACGTCTCCGCAACGCTGGACGATATTGTAGCGGGAATAAACGCCAATAAAGCGGCGGGAGTTACTGCATTTTACGACAGTTATCATGACAAACTGGTTTTAACTTCCAACCAGAGCGGCGATCTCAATGCCAACGGCGCTGATATTCAACTGAGCGATCCCAACAATTTTTTCAGTCAGGTCTTGGGGATTAACGCAGCCAATGAAGTCAGTGGAAAAAACGCCATCGTTGAAATCAACGGCTACGAGACCCAACAACAAGGCAATAGTTTCACGATCAACGGAACAACTTTCAATCTATCGGGACTCGGTTCGGCCACGATCGCGGTGACTACCGATACGACCGGGATTGCCGATAAGGTTCAAGCGTTTATCGATAAGTATAATTCGGTGATTGCCGCGATGAACTCGGAGATAACCGAATCCCGGGCGAAAGTATCGGGCTCAAAATATAGTTATTTTGAACCGCTCACCGACGACCAACGTAAAAGTCTCACCGACGAGCAGATTAAGCAGTGGGAAGAAAAAGCCAAACAAGGTTTATTGCGTAGCGACAATATCCTTGCCGGCGCTTTGCGGGACATGCGGAATGATTTTGCCGGGACGCAAGCGGTTACCACTTCGTTTAGCGGTGTGCCGTTGTCGGGGACGCTCAACCTGGCGGGGGCCAACCGGTTTGCTGTTACCTACGGCACGCAGACCCGCGAGATTGAATTGGATATTCGCTCCTATACAGCGAACGAATATGACAAATTAGCCGCCGATGTGCAACAAAAATTGGATGTGGCATTTGGATCTGGCAGTATTCGGGTTGAACTCAATGGCAGCAAACAATTGACCTTTACTACGAGCAACGTCAAGCTCGCCTTCAATAATGGTTCAAGCAATAACGGACTTGGTTTGCTTGGATTACAAGACGGCGCCACCTCGCAAACAACTTTTAATACTTTAGCGCAGATTGGAATCACCACCGCAACGGGCGCGGGTGCTTACAAAGAGAACGGAAAATTATATTTGGACAAAGCTAAATTATCCACGGCCTTATTGCAAGATCCAGACGGCGTCATTCGGCTCCTGACCAATAGCGGCTTGAATCCCGACGGAACTACCAATCCGGAAACCGAAGGAATCTTTCATAAGTTATATACATCCGTCAGCACTTCGATCACCAAAGTTAAAAACCAGGCGGGTACGAGCGGGACGGCTTCCACTACCAATACGATTGGAAAAGAACTATTAAAAATCGCCGATCAGGTTTCAACCCTGCAGGATCGGTTGGATGCGGAAGAAAACCGGCTTTATGCAATGTATAACCGGATGGATACATTGATCGGTCAGATGAATAACCAAATGACCGCGCTCCAGAATTTTTTCAGCAACAATTCATGAAAGCCGGAGGGTTAATCGATGAATGACCCCGAAGTCACGGAGATGTTACAACGAAAGCAGTTACTATATGAAAAATTGTTGTCATTTTCTCAACAACAAGCAGCCCTCTCGTTCGTTGAAAAACCTGCTGAATATCAGGAGCTAATGGAGCTAAAAACGCTTTGTTTTGAGGAGATTACCAAAAATGAGATTATCCTGAAACAAGCATTGCGCGATGACGGCAGCGGGACGGCACAACTGTTATATGACGCGAATCGTACGGCGTTATTCGATACGGTCAAAAAGATTCAACGTCTGGACGAAACCAGCAAGAGTGCGGTAAAACAAGAGCAAATCGCGGTAAAAAAGCGGATTGCCACAATTCAAACCGGTAAGAAAGGCACCGCCGGCTATAACGCGAATCAAAAGGTCAACACGGCAGGAGCTTATACCGATAAAAGACGTTGAATGTGAAGGGTTGTTAATTGATAGGGGGGTGAATTTAATGGCTTTAAACAAGGCTTTTAATGCGTATCGTGAAAATTCGGTTTCCACAGCCAATCCCAGTGAATTGACTTTAATGCTTTATAATGGTTTGATTCGGTTTATTATGCAAGCGCAACGTGCCATTGACGCCCGGGATACCGCCAAAGCTCACGAAAATATGGTCAAGGCGCAAGATATTATTGTCGAGTTTTTGGCGACGTTGGATCACAAATACGAGATCGCCGCGCAATTTGAGAT
Source organism: Bacillota bacterium (assembly GCA_023417475.1). Lineage (GTDB taxonomy): Bacteria > Bacillota > UBA4882 > UBA8346 > UBA8346 > JAEYPR01. Next base: position 16,909 of record JAEZFP010000072.1, read on the forward strand.
GTTATACGATTATATGCACCGGCGGTTGGTGGAAGCGAACCTGCATAAGGATAAAGAAATCTTAATCGAAATATTGGGATTGGCAACGAACCTACGTGACACGTGGGCGCAAGCTATGAAATTAATGAAACAGCCGGGATAATGCGGCTGTTTCCTGCGCATACGGATGCACGTTTTTTAGTCACTGCCATGAACTGGTCTTTTTCCATGATAATTATTGGAAGTGTGCGGGTTGGTATCGGTTGCGCTAAATTTGGTTTTGGCGCGTTTTTTTCTGTTTTTAACTTGACTTATAATTGTATCAACATTCCATTTCTTTTGTTTGACAATGATTTTTTACTGTGCTATATTGGTAATTGTGGTTGCGCTTTTGGGAGTACTCCACAGATTTTTTTAGGAGGAATGCGTTTATGCAAGGTAAGGTCAAATGGTTTAATGCTGAAAAAGGTTTTGGGTTCATTGAGAGAGAAGGCGGCAAAGATGTTTTTGTTCACTTCTCCGCCATTGAGATGGATGGTTTTAAAACCCTTGATGAAGGCCAAGTTGTTGAGTTTGATATCGTTGAGGGTGAACGTGGACCGCAAGCGGCTCATGTTACCAGAGGATAATTAAACGAAACCTGCAACTAAGACTCCGGTTATTAAATAACCGGAGTTTTTTGTTTTGTTTCCGGCTTGTTACGGACCATCATGTATACAAAGTTCTTGCCAAGTGGTGCTTGACCTTTTTAGTATTTGTGTTACTATAGATAACATATAGTTTACATTATCAAATAAAAATTACATAACTATTACAGGCTATAATTTGGAAAAGCTATCGGCGCAGCGACCGTCGCGATTGTTAATAATGAAGGAAAATGTTGGAACGATACCGAAACAATAACGACATATATTCTGATACGTAATACTTACATCCTGGTTGATTTCACTGGAAACAGTGCGAACATAAAAATGAAGGAGGCAGGCAAAGATGAAAAAGACCGTGTTATCGATTGTGGCATTTCTCGTGTTAGCTTTAGCATTCGCCGGATGCGGCTCCAGTAATGAGTTGAAGATTGGGGTATCCGCTCCGTTAACAGGGGATATCGCTGCATTAGGCCAATCAACTAAAAATGCGATTTTACTTGCCGAAGAAGAGTTAAATGCTAATGGCGGCATTAAGATTGGCGATCAAACCATGAAGTTTAAGTTTTTGGTTGAGGATGATGAGAACAAACCGGAACAAGCGGCAACTGTTTTTCAAAAGTTGATCAACCAGGATAAGGTGTTGGCGATTATCGGTTCCCAATCCAGTAAATGTTCGAACGCCGGTGCGCCCATTGCTGAAAATGCCAAAGTTCCGCAAATCTCTCCTTGGTCCACCAATCCGAATGTAACCAAAGACAAAAAATTCATCTTCCGGGCCTGCTTTATCGATCCTTTCCAAGGGAAAGTGGTTGCCCAGTTCGCTCAAGAAAAGTTGCAGGTGAAAACGGCGGCGGTTCTGTATGACGTGGCCAGCGATTATAATAAAGGTATTGCCGAAGTGTTTCGTGATGAATTTACCAAAGCCGGCGGCAAAATTGTCGGGTTTGAAACGTACAACACCAAAGATACCGACTTTTCGGCGCAATTGACCAAGATTAAAGCCAGCAATCCGGAATTGTTGTTCCTCCCGAACTACTATAACGAAGTTCCGCTTCAAGTGCAACAAGCCCGTAAATTGGGAATCACCGCGAAGATCATGGGTAGCGACAGTTGGGACAATCCGGATCTGATTAAACTCGGTAAAGAAGTTATGAACGGCACCTACTTTACCAACCACTATTCGCCGGATGTCGACAACGCGGTGGCCAAAGAGTTTATCGCCAAATATCAAAAGAAATACAGTATGGTTCCCGACGCGGCCGCTGCGCTCACTTACGACGCCGCGTATATTCTCGCGAAAGCCATTGAAAAAGCCGGAAAAGCCGATTCGGAGGCAATTCGTGATGCGATCGCCGCCACCCAAAAATTTGAGGGTGTAACCGGCGAAGTAACGTACAATGGTTCCGGCGATCCGGTCAAAGGCGCCGTCATCATTAAAGTCGCAGATGGCAAATTTGTCTTTGACAGCGCCGTCAATCCGTAATAAATTCGTATTATTGACCCGTAACCGTCGGATACAATATCGTGGCGCCCCGTTCGCGGTGTATCACGATATTGTATCCTACGATGCTTTTCCGGTAGTTGGTCACCCGGCGCGCCGGGGTAGCGAAAGATTGAAAATTGGGCGCGACTCACCCCCTACTATAACGAATACTTGATCAAACTTATTACGATCCCCAATTAGGAAACAAGCAAAGTTTATTTTCTAGGAGAAGTCCGTTGCAAACAATTATTCAACAATTGCTCAATGCCGCCCAACTTGGGGCGGTATACGCCTTAATTGCCCTTGGATACACCATGGTTTACGGAATTGTTCGGTTGATCAATTTTGCCCATGGCGACATTTTTATGATTGGGGCGTTTACCGGGTTACTCGTAGCGAACTGGCTGGGATGCCCGATCTATGTTTTGTTGCCGATTACCATGATCCTAACCGCGTTGGTTGGGATGGCGATCGAACGGATTGCCTACCGGAAATTGCGTAATGCGCAGCGGATGTCGTTGGTCATTACCGCTTTGGGCGTTGGGATCTTCCTCGAAAATTTCGTCCGATTGGTGGTTGGACCGGAGACGCGGCAACTTCCCGCTTTACTTCCGGATCAAGTAATCGGTTGGGTCCAGCAGCAATATCAGATTACCGTCACTGAGGATAAGGCTTGGATCATTTTAATCTCCGTGATTTTAATGATCATTCTTTGGGTTTTTGTCAACAAGACCTTAGTGGGCACCGCGATGCGGGCTGTAGCCGACAATAAGGACGTCGTTCCGTTGATGGGGATCAACTTGAACCTAATTATCTCGGTCACGTTTGCCATTGGTTCGGCGTTGGCCGCTGCCGGGGGCATTTTTTACGGTCAGGCCTATTCGATTGATCCCTACATGGGAATCAGCCTCGGTTGGAAGGCTTTTATCGCCGCCGTCATCGGGGGGATCGGGTCGATCGAGGGGGCGGTGCTGGGTTCGTTTATGTTGGCGGCGGTCGAAATTTTTTCCGTGGCCTACCTTTCCTCCAATATGAAAAACGGAATTGCTTTTGGACTGTTAATTATCCTGCTTTTGATCAAACCCAGCGGTATAATGGGCAAACCGCTAATAAAGAAGGTGTAAATTCGGATGACAACTAGTCGGGAAACATTGTTGACCAAAATCACCAAAGTCGTTCAACCGAGCCGATTCACCTTCGGAATGGTCGCGGCGGGTTATCTTGGATTCATGGCGTTATTGGAGCTTTTGGGTTTTGTCGGTTTTTTTAATCAGTATTACATTCATGTGTTAATTATCATCGGGATGAATATTATCCTGGTTACCAGTCTTAATCTGGTTAACGGGTTTTTAGGGGAATTCGCGCTTGGGCATGCCGGGTTCATGGCGATTGGCGCTTATACGGCGGCGATTATCGCCACCCACTTCAATTTGCCCTTTCCGCTCAACTTAATTTTGGCTTTGGCCGGGGGAATGGCGGCGGCCGGAGCAATCGGTTATCTGGTTGGGTTGGTGACGTTTAAGACGGTCGGCGATTATTTGGCCATCATTACGTTGGGATTTAATATGATCATCGTCAACGCCATCCAAAACATTGAATGGGTTGGCGGTCCGCGCGGTTATACCGGGATCCCGAAAACAACCAGCCTGATTGTGGTGGCAATCTCCGTCGTTTTAACGTTGGTTGTCATTCGGAATATGGTTAATTCCAACTTTGGCCGGTTATGGGTATCGATTCGTGAAAATACCATTGCGGCGGAATTAATGGGCGTCAGCATCAATCGCGCCAAAAACATCGCGTTTACGCTTGCGGCGGCTTTCGCGGGTTTGGCGGGCGGTTTATTGGCACAGTATCAACAGTCCATTTATCCGACGAGTTTTGACTATATTAAGACCACTGAAATTTTGGTCATGTTGTATCTGGGGGGCATGGGCAGTTTGTCCGGTTCAATTTTGGGAGTCCTTGTTTATACAATTATGATGGAACTGTTGCGAAACATATTGAGCGTGATCGATCCGCGACTGGCTGAATGGCGAATGCTGTTGAGTCCGTTGATCTTAATCGTCATTATGCTCACCCGGCAATATGGTTTGATGGGCAATCGCGAATGGCACTGGATCCTCCAGCGAGAGGAGGAACCCTTACAGTGAACCCAAAACTGTCAATTGAAAAGGTCTACAAAACATTCGGCGGCTTAACGGCGGTCTCCGACTTTAACCTAGCGCTGGAAGCGAAGCAAATCCAAGGGATCATCGGGCCAAACGGCGCGGGTAAAACGACTATCTTTAATCTGATCACCGGTGTCTACGCTTCGGATCAAGGGCGGATCCAACTTGGCGAGCTGAATATTACCCATTCGAAACCGGACGCCATCGCCCGGGCCGGGATCGCCAGAACGTTTCAAAATATCCGGCTTTTTGGGCAGATGACGGTCTTGGACAATATTGCAATGGCTTTTCATAATCGAAGCGGTTATCGCCTTTGGGATGCGATGGTCCACTCGACCGGATTCCGGAAAGCGGAACGGCAGATCCGGGAGGAAAGCACCGAGTTTTTGGCGCGGTTCGGCTTAGCCGACCGTCATAATGAGCTGGCTAAAAATTTGCCATATGGTGAGCAACGCCGGTTGGAGATTGCCCGGGCGTTGGCCACGGAACCGCAGGTTTTATTGCTGGATGAGCCGGCGGCCGGTATGAACCCCAAAGAAGTAGATGACCTGATTGGATTGATTCGTAATGTGCACCGCGATTTTGGGTTGGCGATCCTGTTGATCGAACACCAGTTGCCGGTGGTGATGGAGTTATGCAGTCATGTGCAAGTCGTTGACTTTGGCCAGACGATTGCCACGGGATTGCCGCTGGAGGTAACCAACGATCCCCGGGTGATCGAAGCATACCTCGGAGAAGAGGAGGAGCTGGCATGAGTATGTTACGTCTTGCAGAGTTGGCTGTCTCCTATGGCGCAATCAAAGCTTTGCATGGAATCACCATCGAACTGAATCAACGGGAGATCGTTTGCCTCCTGGGGGCCAATGGGGCTGGAAAATCGACGACTTTACGGGCGATCTCGCGAATGGTTCCGGTTAGCGCCGGGGATATCTTTTATAACAATAAAAGTTTGCTGAAGTCGGCAGCCCATGAAGTGGTTTCCTTAGGTGTCAGTCACGTTCCGGAAGGACGGGGGATTTTCGCCAGTCTGACGGTTTCAGAAAATCTGAAACTGGCGACCTGGCCGCTCCGTTCGAAGCGGGAGATTCCCAACTTACTAAAGGAAGTCTTCGCATTGTTTCCACGCCTTGGGGAGCGGCAGAATCAAATTGCAGGCACTTTAAGCGGCGGCGAACAGCAGATGTTGGCCGTTGGCCGGGCAATGATGACCGATTGTGAATTAATGCTGCTCGACGAGCCTTCAATGGGATTGTCGCCGTTGTTGGTGAAAGAGGTTTTAAAAGCAATTCAGACGATCAACCGCAACGGTAAAACCATTTTATTGGTTGAACAAAACGCCAATATGGCGCTGAAGATCGCCCACCGCGGTTATGTTTTGGAGAATGGCCGGATCGCTTTGGAAGGGCCGGCTGAGAAGTTGGCGCAGGATCCGCGGGTCAAGGAAGCGTATTTGGGAGGTAAAGGGGCGACCGGGTAAGAGTTTTTTCAGTGGCTTGGGTAAACGGCGGGCCTCGTTAACGGATATTTCGGTTTCAGAAAACACAGTCGGTCGACTGTGTTTTTTTGCGATTTGGACGCTATAAAAGATGGATCAGGCGAAGCATTGGGGTTGTCCTTTTCAGGACGAAGGGATCGCAGTTGGGCTAAAGAGCTGCTATCAGCGCGGGTATTTGACAGCACGATTGGGTTATGCTATTATAGGAAAGATTTGGCGTGAAATATTTGGAAATATTGAGGTTGAGACAGCATGGCAAAGGTTGAGTTGATCGCGACGGCGACGTTTGGGTTGGAAGCGGTGGTGGGCCGCGAGGTTCAGGATTTGGGATATACGGATGTTCAGGTTGAGAACTCGCGGGTGGTGTTTACCGCTGATACTGCGGCGATTCCCCGCTGTAATCTTTGGTTGCGTTCGGCGGACCGAGTGTTGGTGAAAGTGGGAGAGTTTCAAGCGCTCACTTACGACGAGTTATTTGAGGGAACCAAAGCGCTGCCGTGGGATGAATGGCTGCCGGAAGACGCGGTTTTTCCGGTGGAAGGGAAGTCGATCAAATCAAAACTGTACAGTGTGCCGGACTGTCAATCCATTGTGAAAAAGGCCATTGTCGAGAAGTTGAAACAACGCTACCGCAAACAATGGTTTGACGAGACCGGACCCAAGTATACCATTGAGGTTGCCTTATTAAAGGACCGGGTCACCTTGACCATTGATACCAGCGGCGCTGGGTTACATAAACGGGGCTACCGCAAATTAACCAGTCAAGCGCCCTTAAAGGAGACCTTGGCGGCGGCAATGATATCACTGAGTTATTGGAATCCCGAACGAATCCTGGTCGATCCGTTTTGCGGTTCGGGAACCATTCCAATCGAGGCGGCGCTGATTGGTTTGAATATCGCACCGGGCCTGCGCCGGGAGTTCGTTTCCGAAAAATGGTCGCAAGTCCCGGACCGGCTCTGGAAGGCAGCCCGGGCGGAAGCGGAGGACTTGATTCGGCGCGATGTCAAACTCAAGCTTATCGGTACCGATATTGATGAAGAAGTACTGAGTCTGGCACGTTATCATCGCAAACTGGCCGGTTTGGACGAGCAGATTCACCTGCAACGCCTGCCCCTATCCGAGTTGCGGAACAGTCATAAATACGGTTGTATCGTCTGCAATCCGCCCTATGGCGAACGTCTGGGCGAACAGCGCGAAGTTGAGCGGTTATATAAGGAGATGCGCCGGGTGTTCGAGGTGTTGGATACTTGGTCCGTCTATGTGATCACGGCCTTTGACGGCTTTGAGCAAAGCTACGGCAAACGGGCCGACCGCAAACGCAAGCTATATAACGGCCGGATTGAGTGCCAGTATTATCAGTATTTCGGGCCGCGGCCGCCGAAACGTAACCCGAATACGGAGGAAAATCCCGTAGCTGAATCCGAGTTAATTGAAAGCTAGGTGACCCCTAACATGAATGGTAAAGGCGTCGTCTGCGCGTTGGCGGCCGCGCTTTGTTTCGGCATCATGCCGGTACTGACGAAATTAATCTATAACGGGACCAAGGTGGATCCGTTTTTCTTTTTGATGATCCGTTATGGCGTTGCGGCGTTTGCCTTATGGATTTTTATGGGGTTGCGTAGGGACGGTCGGTGGCGTGAGGTTAATCATTCCGATCTGCTGATAATGGGAGGAACGGCGGTCAGTTATCTAATTGTCACTGCAACGTATTTCATTGCCTTGCAATATATTGATGCTTCGCTGACTTCGTTGCTTTGTTTTACTTTTCCGGTGTTTACGCCGTTTTTGGGGCGATTGCTCTTTGGGCAACGGCTGCAATGGTACCAAGTGGTTGCGGCGGGGATTGGGTTCGCCGGTTGCGCTTTGTTGATCGGCAATTACCGATTCCAGGGAGTTTCCGGTGAAGCGCTTGGTATCGGTTTAGGATTGCTCTCAGGCGTATTGTATTCCATGTACACGTTGATCGGGCAAAAAGTGATCGTCCGGATCGAACCGTTGATCGCCACCACGTATAACGTATCGTTCATTGCCTTATTTTTTATGATTTTACGTTTTCATTGGATTTGGCAACAGCCCCAATCTTGGATTGTTTATGGGGTCGCCGCTTTAATTGGTATTGTCTCCACAATTTTCGCCAATGTCTTTTATTTTGAAGCGATCCGCACGGTCGGTGCGGTGAAAGCGGGGATTTTCAGCAGCGCCGAACCGTTTTTCACGGCCGTTTTGGCCATCTCGTTTTTGGGCGAAAGCTTGGGACCGTGGCAATGGTGCGGCGCATTGTTGATTGGGAGCGGCATGATTGCGATTCAACAACCTTGGGCTGTCCGGCCCCGCGGAGCGGAACCGGGGGCGAAACAACTTGAGCCGTAGTTGGGGATAACGGTTCGTACAAAAGATATTGCAGTATATTACGGATCCATGGAAAGATATCTGTATTCATCGCAGATATCTTTTTATCGTACTTTGGCATGATGCCGATTTCCTTTTTTTGTGTTATTTTTGATTCAAAGAAACAAATAAGGAGGATCCAATGAAAACGTTAACTTACAATATGCGGAATTGGCGGGACGACGACCAGTCGGTTTGGGAACGGCGCAAAACCCAGATGCTTGAGCAAATGAAAGCGCATAATCCGGAGATCATTCTTTTGCAAGAAGTTTGTCAGGCGGTCAACGATCCCAATCCCGACAACAGCATGATCCTTTGGTTAAGCCAGCAGTTGCCAGACTACGGTTACGTGCAGTATGCCAATAACGGCAAGCTATATTACAATCCCAACTTTCAACGGGATGAATATGAGGGGCTGGCCATTCTCTCCAAGATTCCGGCGAAATACAGCGAAGTGATTCAATTGGGTACCGGCGGCGATGACGGGAACCCCCGGATTTGCTTGGCGACTTATTTCTCGGAGTTTCATTTGTACAATTGCCACCTTTCCACCTGTGAAAAAGGACGGCAGGTTAATGTCGAGGCGTTTAATAACGCGGTCGGTATCGATGAAATCGGGATGATCAACGGCGATCTTAATGCCGTGCCGAAGGATCCGATATTTCGATCGTTGCCGACCTGGACCGACCTTTGGAACACCATGGGCGACGGCGACGGCTATACTTTCGGGGTTCGCATCTGCGCCCAAAGTACCCTCAAACTTGATGAGCGGATTGATTACTTTTTACCCGGCGCCAAGTTTCTTAGATGGGCAAAATCAATCAAAGTGACCATGGATGCACAAGATGCGAACGGCTATTACGCATCCGATCATTTGGGTGTGATCGCCGAGTTTATGACGGTGTAAGTGAGCAACTAAAAGATGAACAAACAGGGTTGTTGTTAATGAGTGTTCATTAATAACAGCCCTTGAGCCATCCTGTGGTTACTATGTTGGTGAATAAGTAAGCTTGCCGAAGTCTTCCGCAAGCTGGATTTGTGAATAAGTATGCTTGCTGAGTCGCTCCGCAAGCTGGATTTGTGAATAAGTAAGCTGGCGGAGTCGTTCCGCAAGCTGGATATGTGAATAAGTAAGCTGGCGGAGTCGTTCCGCAAGCTGGATTTGTGAATAAGTAAGCTGGCGGAGTCGTTCCGCAAGCTGGATATGTGAATAAGTAAGCTGGCGGAGCCGTTCCGCAAGCTGGATTTGTGAATAAGTCATCTATTTCTGTGGATAAATAGGATCGTTGGATGGGTCAACGGATTGGGTTGTGGATAAGTAGGGGATTTTCGTCGTTTAGTTAAGGTTTTAAAATCCTTTTAATCTGTTAAATCCGGGGAATCCTGGTTCAGACAAGGGGTTAGGCGGGAAGTATTACTAATTTTATTGCCGTTAAGGGTGAAAAATGTGATTAGGGAACTTGTCATACACCGGCTTCAACCTTTAACGGTTGGCGGCGACCATCGCCGGGGTTGACGACTTGCTCATAAACATGTAAAACTTGGCGGGCGATCGAGTCCCAATGATAAATTTTGGCGCGTTCTAAACCCTGCCGGATCAGTTCGGTCCGTAAAACCGGATTTTCAAGCACATCATAGATCGCCTGGGCCAGTTGAAGCGTGTCGCGCGGGTCGACGGTGACCGCCGCCGGGCCGACGACTTCCGGTAATGACGAGACATTGGAGGTGATTACCGGCGTGCCGCACGCCATGGCTTCAATGGGCGGGAGACCGAATCCCTCGTACAACGAAGGGTAAACGAACAAATCGGCGCCGTTATAAAAGAACGGAAGTTCTTCGGTTCGCACAAAACCGGGGAAAACGACATCTTCCGAAATATCCAAGGCTTCGGCCAAAAGTTTTAACTTCTCCAAATGCCGGCAAGCGCCGCCCAGGATCACCAGCTTTTGCTGGTTCGGCAAGTCGCGCAGGACTTTAGCGTAAGCGTAAAGCAACTCCAAAACATTTTTACGCGGATTCAAACCGCCTACATATAAGAGATATGGATGCTTGAGGCCGTACCGTTCCCTTAACCATTGGCTGATTTCGGCGCGGGGATAAGGATGAAAGGCCGGGGAGGGGCCGGACGGAATTACTGAAATTTTCTCGGGCGAGAGCTTAAAGACATTTACCAAATCGACTTTTGAAGCTTCGGAGACGGTAATGATCTGATCGGCCCGGTTGACAATCAACGGCATCTCCGTGGTGAAACGCTTCAAAAAACTGGGCCGGACCATCTCCGGATAAAAGTAGGGGATCAGGTCGTGAATAGTGACGACGATTTTATACGATCCCGGGCGGGGTGTTCGAAACCCGTTCTGGGTGAGATGAAACACATCCGCCGCTTCCCGGCTCAACCAAAGGGGGATCTCCGCCTCTTCGCGCTGATCCTCGCGGGGCAGGGAGTAATAACTGTAAGGCCGGGTAAACGGAATCATCTCCCCGGGCTCGCCTTCCGCCCATAAAAAAGTGTAATCATTGGTACGGTCAAGCTCGTTGAGTTTGGCGATTAGACTATGGGTATAGTTGCCGATCCCCGTCCCATAGGACCATTTGATCGGTCGAGCTTCCATCGCAATCTTCATCGGCTGCTCCTTTTTGCAAAACTTCCGAAATTTACCTTCAGACCGGCAAGCAAACGTTTGCCGGTTAACTTTTGAACGCAATCAAACAATTATTGAACTTTCCAAGTAGTTAAGCCCTGGTTTTCAAAACTGAATGGGGTGATTTGGGTGCCCAACTTCTCAAGCTCCGCCGCGATGAGGTGCTTTTTATTGTACGGGCAAAACAGCAGCAAATACCCACCGCCGCCGGCGCCGAGAATCTTACCCCCCAAAGCGCCTTTTTTGCGGGCGATATGGTAAAGCGTATCGATCTTCTCATTGGAGATGGCTCCGGCCAACTGTTTCTTCTGGACCCAGCCCTGGTGGAGCAGATCGCCGAATTGATTGAGGCGACCTTTTAACAGGGCGTTCTTCATGGCAATGGTGATCTCTTTCAGTTCATCCAACGCATGCATGGAGCTTTCGCGTTTTTGCAGGTATCCCTCGACTTGGGTGGCGATGATGTTGGTCGACAAACGCGTTTTGCCGGTATAACACAAAAGCAGGTGATACTCGAGTTCATTAATGACGATCGATGATATTCGCAATGGATTGACGATGGTGCTGTCGTGGTAAAATTCGATGAAGTTGAAACCGCCGAAGGTCGCGGCGTATTGATCCTGCTTGCCCCCGCGAACTCCCAAGTCGATCCGTTCGATTTCGTAAGCCAACTCCGCCAGGTCGTAATTGCTCCAGGGCAAGTTGAGCCATTGCCGGAATAATCCTAACAACGTAACCACCATGGTCGAGGAAGACCCCAAACCGCTGCCGGGCGGGGCGTCGCTATGTAAAAACAGCGAAAAACCCTGTTTCCACCCTTCAAATTTTCGTAATACCGCTTTGACAAGATCCAATTGGCCATTGAAATCAAGTTTCTGCGAGGCTAAAAACTTAGCGAACAACTCGACATCCAGCGATTCAATCTGAATCTCCTGGTCGGTACGGGGCATTAAGGTTCCAAAACTATAACGATTGATGGTGGTGCTGAGAACAACGCCACCCTTTTCGGAAAGATACGGTTCGATATCGGTTCCACCACCGGCAAAACTGATGCGGAGTGGAGCTCTACTACGGATCTCCAAATTGGTTCCTCCTTGGACGGTAGCAATTTATCTCGAATGGCCGAATAGTATATTAAGCTATTATCCTAGATTGAGCGACCCATCTTTTTGCAGTGCAAGCCATTGGCGGTTATTGATAAATCAAGGAAAAGACCGCAATCAAGCCGAATCCGGGGTCCATCGGGTTGGTCACGTCCCAGTGGAGCATTTTTTCTAAATAACCGGACTTTAGCATAGGATAGTTTATGAGGTTTCCTGCGAGAAGGTGCTCTCAAGGAAATGATCAAGGTGAAACAACGACTGATAGGATATTCAAAAATCCGGGAGGTGTGCATCATGAAACATCCCAAATCAAAAGTGGAACGCGATTCGGTCGACTTTCAGCAGGTCAAATCGGACTATTTAAAGTGGGGACCGTTATTTCAACGTTTGGGATTTAAACCCCGTAAATTCATCCGGGAAACGGATGCCTTTTATGTCGCGACCGTTGATGGCTGGTACCGTTTGGGGTTGACCCAATATACCAGAGAGGAGTTGAACTGGCTCCGTACCATCCTGGAATATCTTGAAGAACGCTCATTTCAAAATTGGGCGTTTTCATGGCAAAAGACGCTCATCTGGGAGGAAAATTCGGCTTGTTATCTGATCCAGCCGTGGCTGTTCGCGAGTGAGTGTTTTCGGACCGACGATCCGGCGGCGATTACCCGGGTTGCCGAAATTCTCGCCGATTTATACCGGGCCGGACGCGATTACCGCGAGAGTAAAGGGATTCCGGTTGCCCGAGATCATTGGAGCGCCCTGGAGCTGAAGTGGGAGTCCGACCGGGAACGGCTGCTGCAAGTTGCGGAAGATGAATTTTATGAAAAGGATCGGAAGGAATTCAGTGAGTTGCGCAAAAACGCCTTGAACGCGATTGAAGATTGTGCAACGACCTGGCGAAACTGCGGGATGCAATCGATTCACGATCACCATTGTCAATCGGGAACATTGGGCCATGGTAATTTATTGGCGAAGCATTTGGTCTGGTTCGGCAACGATTATTATCTGGTCAATTGGGAGCATTTATCGTTTCAACCGCGAATCATGGATTTGGCGGCGTTCATCACTGACGTTGGCGTCTGGGAATGCGACTGGATCGTGTTTTTACTGCACGAATATGGAAAACTTCAGCCCTTTTGGCCGGAGGAGTACGAGGCATTAGTTTCCTTATTGAAATACCCCACCAAGACCTTGCAACTCTTATCAAACACCGTCGATTTTGAACGAAAAGACCTTAAGGATGTCGCCAAAGAGATCGCCCGGCAAGAGCGTTGCCTCATCAAACTCCGAAAAGAACTTGGACCGCAAAAAGGATACATCTGGGGAAAGAACCTCGCTGAAGTCAAGGGAGATCAAGGCAAGTTTTCAATGGCTTTGTCACCGGTAGAGTCTTGGGGCGATTTTATCGGTTGGGACGATTCATTGATTCAAGTAAGTTATGATCAAAAATTGCCGTCCGAGGTGATTGAGCGGTTGACCAATCCCACCGAAGACCGGATCTTAGGCGGCCGAGACGGAAATATTCTCGAAGCCGGGAGCGACGGGAGTGATTTGGAACCGGATGAAATGGTGATCAGAGAAGAGCCGCCCGCGCTTCCCAACGAGCAGATAGAGACCAACGAGGAGTTGCCCAAAAATGAATTCACGTCCACCGAAGCCGAGCCAGAGATCGTCTCGGAATCCTTAGCCGCCGAGCCGGCATGTTTCGCGGAGCTGTTGCCAAAGGTTGAGACCATTCAATGGTCTGGTTTTCCAAAACCAATCAAAGCGAGGTAATCATTTGAAGCTGGCAGAGATTGAGTTGATTCGCCAATTTGTGAAATTAAACATCGATCCGGAAATTTTGAAGATGCTTCCCGAGCCGATTATCAGAATTGATCGTCGCACCCCCGATTGCTTCATTCTCGACGGGACGGAACGAAGTTGGGCCTTATGGCTGCACGGAGGACGCGAGCAGGATTTGCGGTGTTGGTTGAATTTTTTGGCTGAATGTCAAAATCAGGGTTTTAACGGCTTTTTAAAGCCGGTCGTTAACCAAGGCTCCAATTACAAACAACTGGACCAACGGACCTGGGCGTATTTGACCGAGTGGCCGGCGCATCATCATATTCATTTCCGGCGTTACGAGGACATTACGGCAATTGTCACGCTGATTTGTAATCTGAAACGGATCCGGATTTCCAATGATTTGAGCGAGGAACTTAAACTCCGTTATACCGGTCCGAACCTTTTGGAGCAATATCAAACCATGATTAAAAACTTTCATTCCTTCCAAATGCTCGCGCAATACCGGGTACGCCCCAGCGAGTTTGATCGCTTGTTTTTATCGTATGTCCGCAAGTTGGTGAATCAAGCGGATAACGCCTATCGGCAGTTAAAAGATAGCGTTTATATTACGCTAATCAACCGTCCGGAACGGTATAGTCTGGTCCTGACCAAACTTTCCCGGAACAATTTCGGCTGGCAAATCAACGGGTCCCTTTGTTATCTTGGCATGAATAAATGGGGTTGGAATCTGGCGGTATCCGATTTGGCTTTTTTGATTTTGAAAGCCGGACATTCAAACCATTGGAACCGTGAATGGTTCCGGAATGTGGTGGATCATTACCGAAGCCAATACCCAATTTCTTCTGAGGAGATTGAAGTCATCCGATGCTATTTGGCGTTCCCCTGGGAACAGTATCGACTGGCGCAAAAATACTTTTTTAACTTATCGGATATGCCGTTACGATCATATCTCGAAAAGTTCCAACGGCGTTTGGCTGACGAACAACGGAAATTGCTTTTTCTTAATGAGATCAATCAACGTTATTCGGAAATATAACTTCGCTTTGAGGGCGCTCTATATGAAGAATTGTGATGGATTTGATTTGCATTTTTTATTCGGAATTTACTATTGACCTCTTTTTTGGGGTGTGTTAGTATATATAAGCTGTCACGTTCGAGAAAAAGATTGGTTATGACGACAAGCTTTACATCAAAATCCAGCTTGACAGCAAAAAGTGAATGTGCTAATATATAAAAGTCGCGCGGCTGACGGACAACGGAAGCGGCGGCGGAATGAACCTTGAAAACTGAACAGTAGAAAAGAAATGACTGAGTAAGGGTTATTTCGTAATCAATGAAAGTCATGAGATACACAACTCATGGCCAGTAAAGTCAAAAACAGAGCCAATTCAAACAGCTCATAAATTAGTAATCAACTGAAAGCTTGCTTTCAGAAGAAACAATAATTAATGGAGAGTTTGATCCTGGCTCAGGACGAACGCTGGCGGCGTGCTTAATACATGCAAGTCGAGCGGAGCGAAAGGAAAGCTTGCTTTCCATTCGTCGAGCGGCGGACGGGTGAGTAACGCGTGGGCAATCTGCCTTCTAGCCTGGGACAACAGTTCGAAAGGACTGCTAAGACCGGATATGCTACCGAGAGGACATCCTCATGGTAGGAAAGGCAACACTAGAAGATGAGCCCGCGTCCCATTAGCTAGTTGGTGAGGTAACGGCCCACCAAGGCGACGATGGGTAGCCGACCTGAGAGGGTGACCGGCCACACTGGGACTGAGACACGGCCCAGACTCCTACGGGAGGCAGCAGTAGGGAATTTTCCGCAATGGGCGCAAGCCTGACGGAGCAACGCCGCGTGAGGGAAGAAGGTTTTCGGATCGTAAACCTCTGTCTTTGGGGAAGATAATGACGGTACCCAAGGAGGAAGCCACGGCTAACTACGTGCCAGCAGCCGCGGTAATACGTAGGTGGCAAGCGTTGTCCGGAATTACTGGGTGTAAAGGGAGCGTAGGCGGGTGCGCAAGTTGAATGTTTAAACTATCGGCTCAACCGGTAGTCGCGTTCAAAACTGCGTATCTTGAGTGAAGTAGAGGCAGGCGGAATTCCTAGTGTAGCGGTGAAATGCGTAGATATTAGGAGGAACACCAGTGGCGAAGGCGGCCTGCTGGGCTTTTACTGACGCTGAGGCTCGAAAGTGTGGGGAGCAAACAGGATTAGATACCCTGGTAGTCCACACGGTAAACGATGAATGCTAGGTGTAGGGGGTATCGACCCCTTCTGTGCCGGAGTAAACACAATAAGCATTCCGCCTGGGGAGTACGGCCGCAAGGTTGAAACTCAAAGGAATTGACGGGGGCCCGCACAAGCAGCGGAGCATGTGGTTTAATTCGAAGCAACGCGAAGAACCTTACCAGGTCTTGACAT
>JAEZFP010000014.1 GCA_023417475.1 Bacillota bacterium
CTGTTTTTGACTTTACTGGCCATGAGTTGTGTGTCTCATGACTTTCATTGATTACGAAATAACCCTTACTCAGTCATTTCTTTTCTACTGTTCAGTTTTCAAGGTTCATTTTGTTTCATTCGTCACATCGTGTTGCGCTTTTGATTTAAGTGGTGACGAATATGTATTTTATCACTGATTTTACTGTTTGTCAATTAGGAATTTTGCTTTTCTTTTGATGAAAGCGCTTTTAAAAGCAAATTTCTTTCATTGGCTATTCCGTTTTTGACGGATTGACGGTTGTTTTCAATCCGGGCCGCTCTCTCGGGCGGAAGTTTATCTTACCACGTTTGGGTTTCGGTTGTCAACTGCTGTCTTTTGGTAATTTGTGACTTGAGCTGCTGTGTTTGGTTTCCGCTTGTCTGGCGGATGGTTAGTTTAGCATGGGTATGTGGCGATTGTCAATTGGTTTTTGTTGGTTGTTGGGTTTTGTTCTTACGATTTTGGTTCGTTCAACGCCTGGTTTCGTTAAATCGGACACTACCAATTATTCCCCGATTAATTTCCGATTTATGCATTCCTGTTTAAAAGCGCTTATGCAAACGAATTCGTTCCGCCCGTCCATCGCCATATTCTCAACGAATTCATGCCGAATGTTCATAGGATTTATCAATACGGTATTTATTGTTTAATGACAAAAACTCGGATTGGCGCTTTTCGGATTATTTCCTAACGAAAAATACTAAATACCCATTACAAATAAAAACTTCGAAACATACAGTATATTAATTCCCTTAATCTCTGCCCGAATGATAAGGGGGTGTCAGCGTGGGTAACAATTCAGTTGACCGGCAAGGGTTTTTCTTTGGTGGCTGGTGGATTTGGATCTTTGTGTTCTGCTTCGCTTTTTTCTTTGTGGGCGGTGGTTTTATCTAGTATAACCATTCGAGGCCAGCTACTAATGGGACGGGCAGCAAGGCATGATCAATTCCAAAGCATCTCTCCTCCTAAATAAAAGACCAAAAAGAAGCTGCTGCAAAATGAACATAAGTTCCTTTGCAGCAGCTTTTTCATTTTAACATCTCACTTATCCACAAATCCAGCTTGCGGAATGACTCAGCAAGCTTACTTATCCACAAATCCAGCTTGCGGAACGACTCAGCAAGCTTACTTATCCACAAATCCAGCTTGCGGAACGACTCAGCAAGCTTACTTATCCACAAATCCGGCTTGCGGAATGACTCAGCAAGCTTACTTATTCACATATCCAGCTTGCGGAATGACTCAGCAAGCCGTCTCAGTCCCAAAATGGTGTTCAACGCTTCAAAATCCGCTGTTTTTTGGGGGATAAAAACCGATGAATGACCAATCCGTTTATATTAAACCCTTGGTGCGGACAAGTATAACGTAGCCGGCTATTTCCGGTTTAGCCCGTCTTTAAACTCGCTGGGAGTTACACCGACATATTTCCGGAATAAGGCGCTAAAATAGCGGGAATCCGCGTATCCAACCAAATCCGCGATTTCATAGACTTTCACCATTTTATCCTTTAAAAGTTCAATGGCTTTTTTAATCCGGTAATGCGTGAGATATTCGATAAAAGTATAACCGGTTTCCATTTTAAACAGACGGCTCAGATAACTTTCAGAGATTTTTAAAAACTCCGCCAGTTTTTTGATGTTTAGGTCGTCCCGGTAATGTTCTTTTAGATACTGAATGGCCTCGCGCACATAGTTCTCTTTGACCATCAGGTCATCATGAAGCAAATATTCCTTAAATAACATCACCTTGCTGTCGTGAATCTGGTTTAAGCCTGCTTGGACCTTGGCCAATTGCCGTTTGTGGTCAATCGCCGTAGCCAATTTCGCTAATACTTGATGAAGCTCGTCATCATCAATAGGTTTGAGTAAATAATCATTAACCCCGAGCCGCAGCGCTTGTTTGGCGTAGTTAAACTCACTATACCCCGAAATGATCAGGTATTCGGCGGCAAGCAAGCTCCGGAGCTGCTCGATCAGCTCCAAGCCGTTCATGCCGGGGAGCCGGATATCCGTGATCACCAGATCGGGATGGACTTGCGTCATCAGATTCAACGCATCATTGGCAGTGGCCGCCTCGCCAACGACCTCAAAACCGTAATCCTCCCACGGCGTGGTCATCACCAGGCCTTTACGCACCAGGTTTTCATCCTCAACCACAATTACCTTTTTCAATGGTAATCCTCCCCCAAAAACCGCTGCCGTTCTTCAAGGTCCCAACCCGGTTCCCGCAATACTGCTGCCATGCGCAAGAACACTTGCGTCCCTTGACCCAATTCGCTTTGGATCGTGATCCCATACTCCTTACCATAATACAATTGAATCCGCCGTTTGACATTTTGAATTCCGATACTCTGCTGGGAATTGGACGCTCCTATTTCCCGGTTAAGTTCGTGCACCTTTTCAGGAGCCATCCCGATGCCGTCGTCACAGACCGCGAAGTGTAACCGATCTTGTTCTTGCCAACCGCGAATCACCAAGCGGCGGGGGCCCGGCTTGTTCTCAAAGCCATGGACAATCGCGTTTTCAACGATCGGTTGCAGGATCAATTTGGGAATCTGGTATTGGTTAATCTCCGGTTCAATCTGAAATTCCGCTGTAAATTGATCGTTGTAGCGGATCGTTTGAATCGCCAAATAACTTTCGAGAATCACGATACTCTCGGCCACCGTCACCAACTCATGCTCATTGTTGATGCTGCTGCGCAATAATTTCCCAAGCTGGGTCACCATCACCGCGATCTGGGGAACCTGGTTTAATTTCGCCAGCCATTTGACCGAGTCCAGCGTGTTATATAAAAAATGGGGATTGATTTGGGCTTGTAAAGTTTTCAGTTCGAGTTGGCGTAATTGTTGTTGTTTGGCGATGACACTGTCCAAAAGATTCCGCAAGCGCCTGACCATGGTATTGAAACTACGCCCTAACAATCCCACCTCATCATACTGTTCAATATTGACTTGAACGCTTAAGTTGCCATTTTCAACCTGTTTCATCGATTCGACCAAAACGTTGAGGGGATGGGAAATACTCCGGGCAATCCAAAGCGCCAGCAACAAACAGAGCACCAAACTCGCCAGACAAGCCCACAAGGTGACAATTTTAATATAGTTGCTGCTTTCGAGGATAAATTTGATCGGAAGGATGCCGATGGTCGTGAATCCCGTATAACCTGACGTATGGTGCGCGACCAGGCATTCCTTCCCTCCGACTTTAGTAATGAAAAACCGCGCCTGCGCCGTCAAATCGTCGTGAAGGTTTAAACGAAACCGCTTCCCGTCCTGTTTGGGGTTGCGTAAGTTGGCGATGATCAAATGATTCGACCCGACCAACATCAAGTCGAGGTTTAAATTGGCGTTGATATTGCCGCAAATCTCCTCAATCCGACTTTTAAAAACCTCCATCATAACATAGCCCAAAATGCGATCCCGGGGGTCGCGGATCGTGCGCGCGATACAAAAAACCACACTGTCGCCGGTACTGTTAATATAGTTGTGGGGATAAATTACATAACCGTTCTTCAACAGGTTCGCTTCTTTAAAAATTCCTTGGTTGCGGTGGAGTTGCGGGTTGAAAAACTTCGGCAAGGCATGGGTCGCAAAAGCCACGGTCCCTTGCGTATTAACAATATAAATGGCCGTGCTCCGTTTCCCCGCTAAAATCGCAATCTTTTGTTGAATCGCCGGATCATCCTGCTTTCCGACACCGAGCAACGCTTGCCGGATCCGTTCGTCCTCCGCCAGGAGACTCCCAATGATCTCGCCGTATTCGGAAGTGACAATGTCAATGTTCTCACTGATCTTGGCGACGCTATTATACGCTTGTGTGCTCAAGGTATCCTTGGTCGTGTTCACGATCAGGCTATAGGAAATCAAGCCAACGATCAGCAATGGAATAATACTGATTGTGACAAATGCTATAAATAGCTTATGAAAAAAACGCAATTTTCGCATCTGGTTGGCTCCGTTGGTTTAACTCCAGGATTGATCGGTGCGACATCAAACAATAAGATCTTCGCTTCTCGTGCGTAACTTCCTTTCGTAAATATTTCACAGCGCCCCGGCATTGAGCATTCCCTGCGACCCTTTCGTTCGATTCAATTCAAAAAAGCTGACCCATTTCGAGTCAACCTTCCTAAATCTAAATCGATTTCCCTGCTTTACAGTGGATCTGGCGTGGGGGGATCGCCTAAACGATCCCCAGAACTCCTTGCGCAATATTGACGGCATGGACGTCGATGCGCAATAACGCCTCAATCAAATCGAGATGGGTCGAGCTGGTCATGATCGTCTTTTGATTCCCGGACTGGATTCGCTCAAAATGATTGTAGCGCAATTCTTTCTCCATCCGCAACAACCGCGGATGCTCCTTAATCACTTGGGTCGCGATGGCGGCATCGCCGGTGTCAAACGCTTTGATCGCCAAACTGAAGTTATTATGGATCTGATGATACAACGCGGTCAGATCGGCCATGCCCTCCTCGGAAAACTCCATTTCCTCCCGGTCGATCTTCCGGGCAATTTGGCCGATACTCATCAAGACATCCCCAACGTGTTCAAAGTCATTGGCCGCGTAAAGCACTTGAATCGCCCGCTGCATCACGGCGTCCGGCAAGGTTTTATTGCCAATCGCCGCCAAATATTTGCTGATTTTATTATATAAACTGTCAACAGCCTGTTCCACCTCAACGATCTGGTCGATCAGATTCTCCTGCCCGTATTGGAAGGTCGGGAGGATCCGATTAAGCATCAGATCCCGGACAATCACCCCCATCTCCAAGGTCTGACGGTGGGCTTGATCAACCGCCAATTGCGGCACCTCCAGCAGCTCTTCCTGCAACAACTTCCCCTCGCCCAGATCGATTTGCTTTTCAGTGAAGAAACGCTCGCTAAACCGGGCCAATTGCGCGGTGAACGGCAGAAAGCCGATCGCCATCAATAATGAAAATAACGTGTGCGAGTTGGCGATGAGCCGGCTGGGATCTCCGGAAGTTCCGAGAATCCATTGAGTTAGAGGTTGGTAAAACGGCAAAAAGACCAACCCGTTGACCAATTTAATGCCAAAGTTGGCTAACGCCGCCCGTTTGGCGTCATTACCCGGCACGCCGCAACTGGAGAGCACCCCGGTTACCGTCCCGCCCAGGTGCGCTCCTAACACATACGGGATGATCGAATAATTCCCGATCAAGCCGTGTCCGGCCAAACCCATCAATAACGCCAAAAACGCCGGACTGGATTGGATCAACGCTGAAAAGAACACCCCGACGATAAACTCCCAAACCGGATATTTTTCCAAATTGATTAAAGTTTGGGCGACAATGGGATAACTCCGGATCGGTTCCATCGACCCGGACATCGTCGACATCCCGTAAAAAATCAAACCGCAACCAAGGATGATCTGACCGATATTCCGCCATTTGGTCCGTTTCGCAAAAAGAAACAGCCATACCCCGATGAAAATCATCGCCAACGCCAACTCCGTCGTGCGGAAAACGATCAGCTGGACGGTCATTGAAGTTCCGATGGCTGAACCAAGCAGCACATTTAAAGCTTGCGCCAACGTCATCATCTTGGCGCTGACAAAACCCACGACTAAGGCGGTCGTAGCCGTACTACCCTGTAAACCCAAGGTTACCAACGCGCCGACCAATAATCCAATGATCGGTACATTGGTCAACGATTTGATCAATGCTTTCAGACGCCGGGCGGCCAACTTCTGCAAACCCTCGGAACAAAGTTGCATGCCGTAGATGAACAGCCCGATTCCCCCGACCAATCCAACCAACGCTGCCAGTGCCTTCATTGATCGGTCTCCGCCTTCGTGCGGAACGGGTGACGTGCGCCGGTCTCCACAAAAATGACCATCTCGGCGATGTTGACGACATGATCGCCAATTCGTTCCAGATAGCGGACGATCAACAAAATATTCAAGCCTTGGTCGACATTGTCGGGGTTGGTCTTCATCAATTGGGCCAATTCTTGATAAATCGCCGTATACAGCCGATCCACCCGATCGTCGTCGGCGTCGAGTTGTCCGGCGAGGGTCAGGTCCTTCTCGCGATACGCCTTCAAACCTTTAGCCAACATCGCATAAACCAGTTCCGCCATTTGCGGTAAGTCGCTTAACGGTTTAATCCATTTGCCCTTATTATTTAAGCCCAACGTTGCTTCGGCAATATCACAAGCGTAATCGCTGATTCTTTCCAGTTCACGGCTGATCCGCATGATGGCTGCCAGGAACCGCAGGTCCTGGTCAACCGGTTGCTGAATCGAGATCAGCTCCATCGCTTCCATTTCAAGGGCTGCTTCCAATTCATCAATCGCATCGTCACCATGGATTACCGTCTTGGCGAGGGCCTCATTTTGACTCAAAAACGAGTCCATCGCCTGATCCAATTGTTTGACGACCAATTCGCTTAGGTCCAGCAATCGGTCTTTCATTCCCAACATGGCCCGATCATAAGCATTTAAACGCCGAGACATTATCTTCAACTCCTTACCTGTAGCAGAGCTCTTGCGTCATATCCAAATTCAGCGGTTAAGACTCTATTCCGATGAACAGGAACATTCGTCAGCTAATTCATTCTAATATATCACAACCGCGTTGGTTGTCGTTCAAAAGTAACATGAGATTTTGCAATTGTTTTCATCAGTCAGTGACTTATATTATATTCTGATGACCTTGGTCTAATGTTTAAAAATAGTCTGGAGCGTCGGCTCCAGACTACGGCTTACATTTATTGACAGGTTACGCCGGTACTCCGTGTAACGCTTCGGGACGAAAACCCAGTTGAATCGGATCGCCGGGTTGGACTCCGGCATGCCGCACAAATGAGATGACCGTGAGTTCCGGTCCCGCTTCCAACCGGACGGTGTATTCAATATGCTGACCAACATAGACCGATTTAATCATCCGTCCGCCTAGGATCGGACCCCGCCAGTCGCCCTCCGGTTGCAACTGAATCGTTTCGGGACGGACGGCAATCAGCATTTCCGCGGCGACCCTTGACACGCTGTGCAATTTCACTGGCGTACCCAACAGCTTCACCCAGACTCCCTGCGCATCGCCGGCCGTGGGTTCCGCCGGGATTAAGTTGACCCGGCCGATGAAGTCGGCCACGAAATGGGAGGCCGGCCGTTCATAGATCTCCTCCGGAGTGCCCACCTGTTCAATCTGGCCTTTATTCATGACCACGATCACATCGGACATCGTCATCGCCTCGACTTGATCGTGAGTCACGTAGACGGCCGTGGTTTGAATATTTTGCTGCAGTTCGCGAATACGACCCCGCATCTCCTCGCGCAGTTTGGCGTCTAAGTTGGACAACGGTTCGTCAAACAGCAATACTTTGGGGTTGAGCACAATCGCCCGGGCCAAAGCGACCCGTTGTTGCTGACCGCCGGAGAGTTGGTTGGTGTAACGCTCTCCCAAGCCCTCCAAACCGACTACTTTTAAAACCGCTTTCACCCGCTCCGTAACCTCGGCGGCCGGACATTTGCGAATCTTCAGACCGTAGGCGATATTCCCGGCCACGGTGAGATGCGGGAACAACGCATAACTCTGGAAGACCATCGCCAAATCCCGTCGATTGGGGGGGACCACCGTCATATCTTTGCCGTCGATCAAGATTCGGCCGGTATTGGGTACTTCAAATCCGGCGATCATCCGGAGCGTGGTGGTTTTGCCGCAACCCGACGGCCCGAGTAACGTCAGAAATTTCCCTGCTTCAATACTGAGACTGAGGTCATCGACAGCGTTGGTCCAGCCGCCGCCCGGGGTTTTGAACTGTTTTGTGATCCGTTCGAGTGTAACATTTACGCCCATGGTTATCAACCTCCAATTTTCGGCGCCGCATGAGCCGACGACCCCAGGCACCAACGGATAATAAGAAACGCCAACATCACAATGACAATCGTGATTAGTGAAAGCACGCTGGCCGCGCCCAACCGCATAATCTCCGTTTGGGATAACACCAACGCGGTTAAATGGTTCCAGCGGGCCGTTACTAGAAAAATTACCGCTGAAACCGCCGTCATACTCCGGACAAAACTATAGGACAGGCTGGCGAAAAAGGCCGGTTTGATCAATGGCAAGGTGATATGGGAAAAGGTATACCGGCTATCCGCTCCCAAATTCAACGACGCTTCCTCAATCGCCGGATCAATCTGATTGAGGGTGGCGACGCCCGACTCAATGCCCACCGGGATTTCCCGGAAGATAAAACAGCAGACAATGATCCACATCGTTCCGGTTAAAAGTAACGGCGGTGAGTTAAAGGCTAAGATATAACCGATGCCGACCATTGTACCGGGAACCGCATAACCCATCAACGTCACAAAACCCATGGCTTTCTTGGCAAAAAAATCCTTCCGGACCATCAGAAAGGCGATGATCATCGCTAAAAACCCGGCAATCACCGTAGCGATCGCCGCCATAATCACCGTTGAAAAGATGCTGTCGCGCCCGACATCCCAGGCATAGCTGAAATTATCCAAGGTAAATGTCCAGTTATAACCCCATAGTTTTACGAAACACCCATAAACGATTACGCCGTAAAACGCCACGATAATGACGGATAACAACGAGGCGAAGCCAGTCAACAACCACTTGGTGAGCGGTTTCACCCCGGATAGTCCGGCGGACGACGGTTTACCGGTGACAGTAACATAGGATTTTTTGGCGATCCAATACCGTTGCAGATAAAACGCTACCAACGCCGGAATCAGCAAGATCACGGCTAAGGTGGCGCCGCGCGCGACATTAAACATTCCCGTCACTTGCAGATACGCTTGGACCGATAATACGTCAAAGTTGCCGCCGAGCACCATCGGGTTGCCGAAGTCGGCCAGCGATGTAACAAATACCAACAACCAAGCCGAAGCCAATCCCGGCAAAGCCAACGGCAACGTCACGGTCATGAAGACTTGCAGCCGGCTGGCGCCAAGGTTAAAGGCGGAATCTTCCATATCGGGATTGATCGCTTTTAAAACCCCGTCCAATACCAGATAGGCAATGGGAAACATCGTCAACACCTGGACCAACACCAAGCCCGGTAAACCGTAGATATTGACGTCGGTAAGTCCCAGGAGCTTTTTGGTGATGAGTCCGTTCTTCCCTAACAGCAAAATTACGGAAAGCGCAAACATAAACGGCGGCGAAACCACCGGCAACAGCGCCAATTGACGAAAGATTCCTTTTCCCGGCATATTGGTACGGTTTAACCCGTAAGCGTATCCGAAACCGATGACCGTGGCGATCGTCGCCACCAGGACGCCCAGTTTCAATGAGTTATATAGTGGCGTAAGCAACCACTCGTGGGTAAAAACATACGCGTAATTGGCCAACGAAACCTTCCCGTCCACCAGCAAACTGGTCCAAAGCGACCGCGCCAACGGATAGACGATAAACACGACTAGCGATAACCAGATCAGGATAATCGCTAAGGTGACAACGGGATCGTTGATCCGGCGTTTATTCGCTAACGGCCCGGTTACAGCAGGTATTGTGTTCAGACTCAAAACCGGGTCACCTCCTATTCAGTACTCCTGAATTTGATATAAAGAAAGTGGGGCAAAAGCGCCCCACTTTCAATGGGTAAAGCGTTTACTTTTTATAAACTTCATTGAGCCATTTCTCAACCAGGCGGTCTTTGTTCTTGCCGGCCCATTCGTCGTCTTGATTGATCACTTTCACTTTGGACAGCGGGATCGCGCCGTCTTTCAACGGCACTTTCGCAAAGACGGACAAGTAATTGTTGGCCATTATTTTAGCCGCTTCCTCAGCCAACATCCAGTCGTACAGTTTCTTGGCGGTTTCGAGTTGCGGGCCGCCTTTGATCAACGACATTGAAGCAACTTCAAACCCGGTGCCTTCTTTCGGGAAAACCAGTTTCAAGGGATATCCTTGGGAAATTAATTTTACTTGGTCATGGGCGTACCCTAACGCAATGGCTGTCTCGCCCAGCGCGGCGTTTTTCCCCGGTGCGGCTCCCGAACGGGTATATTGCGAAACATTTTTATTCAGTTCTTTTAAATAATTGAACGCTTTGGTCTCATCGCCATCGTAAATCGTAATTAAGGTGGTGATCACGTTGTAAGCGGTGCCCGAGGTTTGAGGATTGGCCATTTGAATCTGACCTTTGTAAACCGGTTTCAACAGATCCTGCCAGGATTTGGGGACCGGCAGTTTTTTTTCGGCCAGTTTCTCGGTGTTGTACACATAACATAAGGGGCCGGCGTACATACCGCACCAAAATCCTTGTTTATCTTTGAATTGAGCCGGGATCCGCGTAGCTTTTTTGGAAAAATACGGTGTGGTCAACGCGTCTTTTTTGGCGGCGATGTGATCCAAACCGACGCCGCCGACCCAAATACTGGCTTGGGGATTATTCTTTTCCGCATTGATCCGGGCTTGGGCCTCTCCGGTCGACAGACGGATCCAATCAACCTGAATTCCCGTGGATTTTGTGAAAGCAGTGAGCAATTCGCGAGCGATTGCTTCGTCGCAGGAGACGTATGCCGTAATTTTTTCGGCGGCCGAGATGTTTACCGATAACGCGAAAATTAAGACCAGCAATAAAGCGAACACAACCTGCAATCGTTTCAAAATAGCGACACCTCCGTTTTCAATTTCCGGTTGGGGTGAGTTGGTCAAGCCCCAATTGGACAAAAATAGACCATATTAAAGAAACAAGAACCGCAAAGACCTGGACTCTAATAAGTCGTTTCATTAATATGGTGTTAAGATAATATTAAATCCAAATCACAAATCCAGCAATTCGGTGAATCTGCTTTTTTGTCGAAAAAACTGAACAAAATAACGGAAAGTTACAGATTGGGGCAGCGCAACAATTGATTCAGATCCAACCAATGGTCCAGCATTAGTTGTTTCTTGCGCTCCAATTGACTGATTAGATCCGGTGATAAACCAAACACATCCTCGGCGTCAGCCCGGTCAACCAAGATCAACGGAAGCGGATCGGCGCGGCGCAACAATCCGATCAATGCGTCGACATTATCCAGTTCCGCACGGAGCAGCTGATATAAAGCGGCTCGGTCCGGATCCCCCGCCACACCGGTTAAATTCATTTCGTGTGGCGCCTGGGGATTTCCGTCGGCATCCCGGGGTAGATTCCCTTTCACCGTCTCCAACAACGTGTAAAACCGGATAAAGTGAAAGCAGGTCTTGAGCAATATATCCCAGCATCTCAGCTTATTGACGAAATCAACCACCGGGGGCGGCGCCGCCGGGTCGGCGACCTCAGCAATGGCTTGGCCGATTAATCCACGGCAGGCGGTTAAGAGTTTCCCAAAGAAAACACCCTGAGGAAGCCCTTTGACCATTTGATATCCTTGCGCTTCCAAGGGATTGTCTGCTTCCGCCTCAGTTAACGCCTGAAACTGAAACGGTCGGAAATGAGCTTTCTCGGCCGCTGTCAGTCGTTCCGGAAAGGCTACCAAGGGACGGGTGAGCCACCGCTGCGCCACTACCCATAGTAGCAACAACGTGCCGCCGCCTTCCATTGGTGAATAGATGGTGCGAGCCCGATCCAAGTACGAATGGGCTTGAAGCATCCGGCTTCCCCACGCGGAACCGTAGATTTCATTCATCATGCCGGCTAAAGCTTGATAAATCTCAAAATCGCTTTTCGGTTGTTCCGTTTGAAAATACCGTAACGTTTCAAAGTCCAGACTATCCAAATCCCATTCGGTCACATACGCCTCGGCCCAAGGATTGAGGATTACACCGTAATCGCCTTTGTTGCGCGCTTCAATCAAATTTCGCATCAGCGAAAATGGTTGCCCGATATCCCGGACCGGATAGATTGGGATCGTGAGTAACCCTTGGATTGCCTCTTCTTTAAAAGGTTTCAGTCCAAAAAAGGCCATTTTGACGACGCCATCGGCTCCTTGTAAATGCTGGCGCAGGCTTTCCAGTTCGTAATCGCTGACCTTGCCGCGGATGAAAAACTGACGGTCGGGAGCCGCTTGTTCACATTGGGCCAAAAACTTGGCGACATTGGCACCGAGCGGGACAAACCCCCGGTCCGGTCCGTTGGCCGAATTATACAGCAGGTCCGCCCATGACAATCCGGTGGAACTGTCGTTGGTGCTGAAGATAAACAGAGCCAACTCCGGCACTTCCGTAACCAAACGACGGAGTGCCGCCGTATACAGCGCCAGGACTTCGTCATGGAACAAATCGGGGCTGAAACGCGGATGGCGGGAGCGGCGCGGGTGGTCGACCCGCGGCCCCCGTAAATGCGGGTGTTGCGCGAAGACGGACTCCGGCCACCACATCGGTTCATATGCCAAAAAGGACGCCTTTAAGCCATGTTTTTTAATAATCCGGCAGCGTTCCTTGATCAATTGGAGATTCCGGGCGGCATATTCCGGCGGTACCCAAGCGGCTAAAACTTCCGGCACAATCACTTTAAAAAGCGAGTTATGGATGATCGACCAATTCAGATACGGATCGTCCGGGTCATCCAGCTCCCAACGGCTTTTTTCGCCGGGACAACTCACACTGACATGAGTCACACCGGCTTGTTTGGCACGGATGACCGCTGCCTCATATTTTCCCAAATCACGGTACGGGTTGGAAATAATGATATTTTTAAATACGTTTGTTCCTTCCATCAGCATCTCCTCGTTGCCTTTTCAATCCGGCATTGATAGTCTTTTTTTCCGGCTGCCTGATAATATCCTTTGTTCTTGCCATAGGTTTGGCTATTCCAGTTGGGACCGACGACATTCCGGTTCGGGACCGGATTGACAAATTTCGGGTTAACGCCTTCGACGCCGCCGTCATTTGTCTTTCTTCACGCTGAACCGGATCCCCACATCAATTTCAGGTAAGGTGCTTAAACTGCGGCAACCACTCGCGGTTTGCCGCAAACATCGTGTCGACCAGCTTTTGAATCTCAGCTAAGCTCAATACCGCCGAGGTTAAAGGATCGTAGCAAATGGCATGGAATATTTTGCGGGGATCGCCTTCGATGGCGCCGGCGACGGCTAACTCCTCACAACGAGCGCTGATATTGTTGAGGATTGCCAACTGTTCCGGCAGTGGTCCGACATGCAATGGATTCAAACCGCGCCGCGAGGCTAATACCGGCACTTCGACACAACATCCTTCCGGGAGATTGTCAATCAACCCGAGATTTTGAACATTACCGTTAAATTCAAACATTGCGCCGTCGCCGATCGTCGCGTTGAAAATATCGGCCGCATATTCATTACCCCGTTTCAGGTCGAGCGGTTGCTTAAACCAATCCTCAATATCCTTTTCCCACGTGCTCGCCTGCTTTAAATAATGATCCAAGATGTATCCGTAAGCGCCGGGGTTCCATCCGGTGCCATGGAGGCAATATTTTTCAATCAAATCGGGACGTTTCCGGAACCAGGCGTTATATTCGGAGTTGTGACCGCTGGATTCGGTAACATAATAATCGAGATGTAAGAACATCTCATTGCGAACGACCTCTTCATTGTAAATTGCAGGTTGTTGAACCGCTGACCGGATTATGGGGTAAGCATCCTTTCCGTTCCAGCGATAATCAAGATACCAAGCCTGATGATTGATTCCGGCGCATAAGTAGGTGATCTCATCCATGGGCGCGCCAATCCAACGGGCTAACATGGCAGCGGTTCCTTGGACGCTATGACAAAGGCCGGTTACTTTGATCTCACTTAGGCCTTGCATCGCCCGACAGAGCATCGCCATAGGATTGGTGTAATTCAAGAAAATCGCATCCGGACAATAACGTTCAAGATCGCGGCAAATATCCAACATTACCGGGATGGTGCGCAAGGCGCGAAAAATCCCGGCCGGGCCACGGGTATCACCAACGTTGATGTCCACGCCGAATTGTTTCGGTATTTCAATATCGTAGCGCCAGACATCAACACCTCCGGCCAGAATCGTACAGACGACGCCATCGGCGCCCTGTAACGCGGTAGCTCGATCCGTGGTTGTGATGATGTTGGCCGGATAATTGCCGTCCGCCACAATCCGTTCCACCGCTTTTTTGATGGAGGCCAAACGAACGGGATCAATATCCATCAAAGCGATGGTACAGTCAGCCAAGGCCGGAAACGATAGAATGTCACGGACCAACCCGCGCGTAAAACCAAAACTGCCGGCGCCGATAAATGCAATCTTTTTCATGGTATTCCCCCTAGCAAGATAAATGGGCTGATAATTCTATTGTAGCCGATGGGTTTGCTAAGTAAATGGAATGATGTTGGTTGGATATGGTATAATGTGAGATGTTGAGGAAAATATGAATTTCGGAGTGGGAAATAATGCGCGAATATCTTAATCTTCAGCGATTCGAAATTGCCGAACTCGACATGTACAATTGTGGAATGGATGATTGCAATCCCGGCCACTATTATGGCCCGGCAGTTCGCGAGCACTATCTGATTCATACCATCCGCCAAGGCAAAGGCCGCTTCCAAGTAGGGCAGCAAATTTATCAGCTTCACAAAGGCCAAGGTTTTTTGATCTGTCCCGATATCGTCACATATTACCAAGCCGATCAGGACGATCCCTGGCAATATTCCTGGGTAGGCTTTCAAGGCGCCAAAGCTAAAAGTTATCTGGATGCGGCCGGTTTGACGCAGGAGAACCCCATCTTTCATGAGGCCGAGGATCAAATTCTGCCAAACTATATCCGGCAAATGGTCACGGCCAGCCGGATGGAACGGGGCAGGGAAACCCGTTTAAAAGGTTTGCTTTATCTGTTTTTGTCCCGACTGATCGAATTGGGACAAGGGGTTGATATTCACAGTACCGAATTGTCCAAAAAAGAATTGTATGTCAAGCAAGCGGTTGAATATATTCGCATGAATTACTCCTGGAACATCAGCATTAAACAGCTAGCCGGTTATGTCGGATTGGACCGAAGTTATCTTTGTATGCTCTTTAAGGAACAGCTTCAGTTAAGTCCCCAAGAATTTTTGATCCATTTTCGGATGGCCAAAGCCTGTCAGTTGATGGCCAACTGCGCCTTATCGATTGGGGACATCGCCCGTTCGGTAGGATATGACGACCCGCTGCAATTTTCGAAGAGTTTTAAGAAATGGAACGGCAAGCCACCCGGTGAATATCGAAAACAAGCTCTCAAAAAAAACTAGCGTTGCGCTAGTTTTTTTGATGATTGTGGTTGTTACTTTCCCTCGATCATTGACAGATACGACTCGATGATCCGCACCACTTCCGCCGCGGTCTCCTCAACCGTAAGTTTCTCAATATCGACCAACAACAGCTGGGGTTCGGTTGTCAAAGCATTATTGCGCAGCCATTCGTTGAACTGGCAATGGGTTTCAAGATATTCCCGGCCGCCGTTCTTGCTAAAGTTCGGTCGTCACCCTCCATGGCGATCACCTTGTTATAGTGGCGCTGGAGATAGCGGGCGCCGGTTGATTTCCCTACCCCACTGGCGCCGGTAAGCACAAATAACGGTAATCGGTGATAGGCTACTGTTGTTGCCGGTTAAAAACCACCGGTGGTTTTCCGGCGGTTCGCTTTTCGTTATTGATTTAAAACCATTTTTATCGCATCAGCCACATTAATCATTGGTTGCCGCTTGCAACAGTGTAGCCGGTTGTCCCGGCTTATTCCAGCTGCGAACCTGAACCTTGATCAGCAGCGACAACAGAAAACTAATACTGCCAAAGATGATAAAGATCCAGTTCAACCCGATCCAACTGCCGATCATTCCCGAGATGACCGGAGCGGCAAACATCCCGATGGTCCGGGAAGATTGTTGCATCCCATACGCTCTACCGCGAAAATCGCTATCGACCTTAGTGGCGATTAACGCCGCCGAAGACGGCGAGATGGCCGCGACAAAGGTTCCATAAGCAAAATAGGCGATGGCAAAAAGCCACAAATGAGTCACCAAACCCAACAGCACCGTAGTTATTCCCAAACCGGTCAACCCAATCAACATGGTCCGGGGATAGCTGATTTTCTCGCCAATCCGCCCCCAGGTATACGCGGTCAAAAACAGCGCCAATCCCGGCAACGAATAGACGAACCCACT
Organism: Bacillota bacterium; assembly: GCA_023417475.1. Lineage (GTDB taxonomy): Bacteria > Bacillota > UBA4882 > UBA8346 > UBA8346 > JAEYPR01. Next base: position 16,066 of record JAEZFP010000014.1, read on the forward strand.
GAAAATTTTGTTGGCGTCGGGCGCGATTTTATGGATATATAACGCCAACATCGGCAGAATTGCCGCCACCACCATTGCACTGCTGAATTCAGCGCTCATCACCGTGACCATCGCAGGGGTCTTGAAGGCCCGTTTGAAATCTTGCACAATTGAGGTTTTGGCGGTAACTTGCGGTTTTTCCCGTTCCTCAACAAACAGGACGACCAATAAAAATGCCACCCCTACCAGGGCTGAGGATAATAACATCGAACCGCGGTAACCGGCGATGGCGGCCAGCAACCCGCCCAACGCCGGCCCTAAAATAACCCCGGCGGATTGAGCGGTATACGCAATTGAAACGAACCGGCCCGATTCGGACTTCGGCGTATTGGTGGCGATTAAGGCGATCGAGCCGGGGATAAACCCGGTCAGTATGCCGTTCATGATCCGTAGCACTAACAGTTGACTATAGTTTTGGCACAGACTCATCCCGAGATAGATCAGGCTAAGGCAGATTCCGGCCCGCAGTACCATCGGTTTGCGGCCGTATTTATCCGATAATTTGCCCCAGATCGGTCCCATGACCGCGGAGGCGATAAACTGCAAGGTAAAAAGCAACCCGGACCAGAAAGGCAAATTGGTGGTGATTCCCAAATCTTTCAGAAAAAGCGGCAGAAACGGCACAATCTGTTCCCAACTGAAAGCGGCTAAAAAAATGGTAAACGATAGGATCAGGAGATTTCTACGGTAGTACGTCATGTTGGCCTTCTTTTGTTTATATTTCGGCGTTAACGTTCATGGCGGTAAAAAAAGCGGTAATGTTAAGCGCAGATTAAGCTTGTATTGACTAATTCACTTTCCCATCGCCATCCCCCTTTAGACAGCGGTTAACGAATATTGGATTTTTGGGGTTACAAAACGGTTAACTCGTAGTTGATCGTTAAAAAACAATCGGGATACGCGCCACGCAAAAGCCGGCGCAGGTGCGCCGGCTGGGTTTAACATCTGATGAAATTAAAATGATAGATCAATCGTTCCGTTACGATTGGCAACGGCTTGACTCGCTTGGGTTTGGCTTGTACTGCTATTTCCGGTTTGTTTTTGACTTTGGAGCTGTTGCTGTTGCAGTTGTTGGATTTGGCTTTCAACCGTTTGCAACTGCGTCTGGTATAATTGCAATTCCTGTTGCTTGGTTTCCGTATCGGTACTCTGATCCTGATTAAGCTGATTGATCTTCTCCTGAATGGTCTGTTTTTGTCGCTCTAAAGTTGCGATTTGACTTTGATAATCTTTCTCGGCACTACCGTTGCTTCCAACTGCGTATTGCTGATTAACGCCAGCACCCGAAATTGCTGAAACTGCCATCATTGTCCTTCCTTCCTTAAAGGCCCTGAATGTTTGATTTGACAAACATGGCATTTAATTCGCTCTCCAGCGTACTGCTAGGCGCTTGCTGAAGCGCGCCGCCGTTGCTCGTGGTACTGCTTGCAGCCGCCGACTTGCAAACGCCACAACCAACGCAGGAATTATACCCTTTGGGACAGCTATTGCTCGAACTGCCGCCAACGCTTGAGGTGTCGCCACCTCCGGTGGCTTGGGAACTGCCGGATTTCAGGCTTGAATTCGTATTAACGTTGGAAAAGAAGGAACTGACCGCTGAGATCGTCATGACATGCTCACCCCTGATTTCAATTTGCTATGTTCAGTATAAACCGGCAGTATTGGAGTGTTCTTTGAAAAAGCAATTTTTCCGAAACCGATGTAAAACAGCCTTAAACCCTATCGCCGTATACTATAAATATAATCGTCGTAGGTATCTTTCACCTTCCCGTCGGGATATTGGTAGTCGCCGTTGATAAACCCGTTGCCGGCCAGATACGGGGGGACTTGGTCCGGTTTTCCCTGAATGGCCGCCTCCAAAGCCAATAAAGCCAGGGGTTCGACCATGTCAAACTGGGCATTAAGATAATTCCGTCCTTTGGTGAAATAACCGTGATGGTAATAGCTCCGCACGATATTGTTGCCGATCTTTCGGCCCAGATCGAGATATTCCCGGTTGCCGGTGGCCCGGTGGAGGTCGAGAACGGCAAAAAGCGCGTCGGCGTTGGAGGATTGGGTTGCCAGGTTGACCGCGACATTGCGCCCCGGCTCGGAACCCAGTTCGCCGAGGTCGTTGCCTTTGGCGATACTGCGGGCGGTTTGCCACAACAACGGATCACGGGTATATAAAAAGCCCCGGGCATAGGAGAGCAGGTATTTGCAGTTGGCGCGGTATCGTTTTAACTCAGTTCCGGCCGGACCATAATATCCATTTCGCTTAAAGACGTACCCGGTTAAATCCGTGCCGTCGGTGAACAGCGGTTTGATCAGGTTTTGCTCCGGAAGATACGCGTAACGCGCGAAACTCAGCAACCCCCGCTGGGTCCATTCCAGGAGATCACCGGCGGCTTTGCCGTTTTCCGCCGCCAATTGCATCTGCATTAAGGCGTTTTCGCCATAGATCGCTCCGGCGGCGCCGGCGAACAGGATGTTTCCCTCCAGCGCCACTGGGCCAAACTCCGGCCCAAATTGGCGTCTGGCCCGGTCGCCGCCTTTTTCGCCGGTGTCATTATCGTCGGTAAGTTCTTTTTCCTTCTTGCGCTGCGTGAACTGATAGGCCCCCAATCCGGTCTGGGGATGCCGGGCGGCAACATATTGATACGCCAGATGTTTGGACCAGCGTAACGCCCCTGCGTCGCCGGTTAAACGGTAAAGCGTTCCGGCGGCGTAAATCAGATCGTCGCCGGCATTGATAAATGAAAGCCCGGTCGATTCGCGCGACGGCGGCAAATTGACCAACGAGTGGGACCACACGTCGCCCAACGGCAAACCGTACTTGCCGTGCCGGCCGACATAGAGGTCGTTCCAGTCCAGGACGTGGGCGTTCCAAAACGCCTTAATATATTTGACGGTGGCCGCCGGATTGACTTCATACATCAAATCATAATACGGCAGGGCGTTTTTCAGTTCGTGAACCATGCCCTTGGCCGCCGGACCGCTGGTTTTTAAGGTTTTCAGGTCGATAAAACGATGGCCGCCCCATTGCAGCAAGCCGCCGGGATCGGCTAATTTGTCGAAATGATAACGGATGGCTGCTTTGGCGGCGTCTTTATATTTGACTTCTCCGGTCAAGTTGGTCAACGCCGTTAAGGTCCGAAACAGATTTTGCTGGCACGCCAAATCGGAGATGGTCACCCCTTTGTTGCCGGGCAAGATCCATTGGACATGGTCGCCCGTTTCCACATTGATGCCGTCGGCGAACAACGGGGTGGGATTGGGACGATACCGGTCGCGGCCATGTTCCAACACATGGTCGGCGAACTCTTTTACCACTGCCAGCCGTTGGCGGTCTTCTTGGAGCGTCGCTTCAGGGAGTTGTTGGGCAACGGACGGCGGCAAGGGCGGGTTTGGAGCCGCCAGGATCGGGCCGGCGCCGAGCAGGAAAAAAAGCGCAAACCGGATTGCGCCGGCGTAGGGAATCGCTTTACGCATCTTTGATCACCTCATTCACCGGCGCTGGTTTCCGCGCCGGCCTGGACCGCCGTGATGGCGACCATATTGACGATATCGGCAACGCCGCAACCGCGCGACAGATCGTTAACCGGCTTAGCCAATCCTTGCAAGATGGGACCGATCGCCGTGGCATTGGCCAACCGTTCAACCAGCTTATAGCCGATGTTGCCCGACTGCAGATCGGGGAAGACCAACACATTGGCTTTGCCCGCCACCGGACTTCCCGGCGCTTTCAACTGACCGACCGCTTCAATCAACGCCGCATCCGCTTGAAATTCGCCGTCCAACGCCAGGTTGGGAGCGCCGGCACGGGCGAGCCGCACCGCGGCGCTGACCTTATCGACCAATTCGTGCTTGGCGCTGCCTTTGGTGGAGAACGACAGGAAACTCACCACCGGCGTAAATCCGGCCAACTGTTGGGCGGTCTCGGCCGATTGCATGCCGATCTCGGCCAACGTCCGGGAGTCGGGGCTGACATTGACCGCGCAATCGGCAAAGACAAACAGCCCGTTACTTCCCAAAACGCTATTGGGAACCGCGATCAAAAAAGCGCCGGAGACCGAATTATAGCCCGGTTTGGTTTTAAGGATCTGCAACGCCGGTCGGAGGACGTCCCCGGTGGCGCTGAGCGAACCGGCCACCATCCCGTCGGCGTCGCCGCAGTAGACCATCATTGTCCCGAAATACAATGGATTTTTAATAAGTTCCGCGGCTTGCTCCAGCGTCACCAATTTGTGTTTGCGCAAAGCGTACAAGGTCTCGCGGTAATATCCGGTTTTCGGAAAGGCGGTTGGGGAAATAAAATGAAATTTGGTAACGTCAATGCCATGGGCTGCTGCTTTCTCCTGCACTTCTTGGGCCTCACCGATTAATGTAATTTGAGCAATTCCTTGCTTTATTACCTCATTGGCCGCCTGTAATACACGAACATCGTCACTTTCAGGCAATAGAATATGCCGCTGTGCCAACTTGGCTTTGGCTTTAATGGTATTTAGAAAATCCATGTTACTAACCCCCAATCATGATTACACTTTTAACCTTTTGACGCAGGAAAGATACGGATTGTTCGAGAAGTTCGTAATATGACCATTCTTTGAATTCTAATGAGGTGCCAATCCCGTGTTAAAAGAGCATATTTTGCATGAAATAGCCCATTCCAACTTAGATTGCGCAATCATGATCAAAGACCTAAAAAACGGATCCGTAATATCAATCAACACCAACTGCTGATCGCTTTTTAAAATGTTTTGGAGATGAGGATCATTATGGATAAATCCGAAGCAACCACGCTGCATGTGATCCTGGTTGAAGGAGTAGACAATCCCGTCCGACCCCTCGCGGCCTCCGCCTAAAAATGACAATTTATCGTTCGGAATACCAAACGCTGCGGTTAGGGCTGATAGTACCTGGTCAGGAACAGCAATCATTAAGCTCTCCTTCTCTGGAATGATTCTGACAACATTTTACCACGAACATTCGTTCGGGACAACCGACTGTTGAAAAAATGTTTTGTTAACAAAACTCGCGCCAGCTATACAACAAAAAATTCGGTGTTAAAATTCAACCAGGTTAACCCTGTCTTACTTCAGTTAATAATGCCCTATAACAGGTTTATCTTTTGATCGGTGTTTCCGTTGCGGTTCATACTCCTGCCAATAGACCCTTTTCTCATCAAAGCGCGTCCTTGGTTCTTTTTCTTCCGCCGGATACCCAATATAGACGATACTGAGCGGAATAACATGTTCCGGTATATTAAACACCTCTTTGATGAATTTGACCCGATTTGACACGGGATAGATCCCAATCCACACCGATCCTAATCCCAAACCGGTTGCGGCAATTAACATGTTTTCGATCGCTGCGCTGCAATCTTGGACCCACATTTCATGATCAGCGCCTTTTAAGGTCAATTTCATATTTCCGCAAACGACGATGGCAACCGGCGCATTATATCGCGCACTTTGACATTCTTCTTTAATCCGATTTAATTTGATGATGTCCGTAACCACAATAAACTCCCATGGCTGACAATTCACCGCGGTTGGGGCGGCGGTCGCCGCTTTTAATAAAGTAATAATTGTATCGTCTTCAACCGGACGCTCCAAATATTTTCGGATGCTACGTCGTTGATAAATTGTATCAATTACTCCCAAAATGACATCTCCTCGGCGCTCAAATTAGTAACAATCTAGATGGGATACTACAAAATATTACCACAAATTCTTTAAAATCAAACCAACTCCTGCTTCGCTTTTATAACAGAAAGAAGTTTCTCAAATTTCAAGAAACTTCTGTTCAGTTTAATATACCATTTTTACGACCGGGGCGGTGGAGGCGGGTTATTACCGTCTTGCGGTTGCGGTGGTTTCGGCAGCACTGCCGCGACCGCTTTCGCTTGATCCGCTGTTATCACCCCATCTTTGACCAACTGACCTAAATAATCTTTTGGCGGTTGCGGGGGTTTATCAGTACTTTGGGGTGGTGCTCCGTTGGGCTTGTCTTTTTGGAAATATTGCAAAATCTTCGCCGCTTGTTGCTCGGTGATGACTTGCTCCGTCACCAGCTTGTCCAAGCCCTGTTTTAACTCCGCCTCCATCTTTTTGAGATCCGGTGGCCCGGGTTGACTTTGGGCTATACCGACGCCACCGATTGCCACGAGCATGATACAACTCAATAGATACATCCAAAGGTTCTTCATAATCATCTTAGCTACTCTCCTTTTAGTCGTCCACGCTAGCTACCCGTCGGTGCTCGCGCCAGTGATTTAATAAAATAAGCTAGGTGAACGACCAGACTCAAAATTATTTCCTAGGAAGTCGTCCACGCTAGCTACCGCTCGCGCAAGCGAATTAAGAAAATGAAGCTAGGTGACGACAGAGGCCCAAAAGCTATTTTCTCAGCAGTTACCATGATTATAAACTTTGATTGTGTTCGAATGATGAAGATTCAGTGTTGGTTTGGTGGAATATATTGAATCAGCCATCGGGCGGCGTCCCATAAATCCTCAGCCATATAGTCAATGGTAATACCGGCGAGCATCTGCTGCGTCCGTTCTTCCCGGCCATGACCCGTCTGGACCAATATTTTGATGCATCCGACCTTATCGGCAGCCAACATGTCGAACCAACTGTCGCCAATCACTGCGCAACGGGTCAAATCCAAACCGAAGCATTGCGCCGCTTCCAACAACATGCCCGGCGCCGGTTTCCGGCAGCCGCATTGATCCGCGTCGGTGTGGGGACAGATCAAGGCTTGATCATAACCCCACGCCGCGAACTGTTGTTCCAGCTCCGCCGCTGTAAATGCGCCGGATGCGATATCCGGTTGGTTGGTGAAAGCAAAAATCTTCAAACCGCGTGCTTTTAATTTGGCGATCGCCGGTTGAAAATACGGGTACGGTTGAAAATTACGGGGCTGAATGTCGACTCCCGTATGGCCGATCGTACCGTCGCGGTCGATAAAAACCGCCTGAAGCGGATGGATGGTAAACATGTTCAAAGCTCCTCTCGTAATCAGACCCTAAATCGCCAATGGCGCCAACTTGTTCCCGCCAAACCATCTTTCGCCGCCGTCGGAAGGATTCCTGCCCGATTTGCTCAACCTTCGGTCGCGTTATTCCAAAACTCCGACATAAATCGAAAAAATCTAGCGCTGTCAATAATTAATCATAATTTATTTAACGGCGGATTACGGATTTCATAATCTTGGAATAAACTCCCCTTGTTACGCTACTGGATTACCTCTTCTCCGACGAGGTTCAGAAACTGGTCATCAAAGCTTATCTTTTACCGGGCCGCAAGGACATCAGTTCGGTTTTGGGTATCGCTTGCGCCGCATCATCCTCCCGTTGTTGATTTCGGATTACGAGGCCGGCGGATCGGCTTTACGGTCCTCACGACCGAAATTCACCGTTATACTTCCTTGTGGCCGATCAATTATTGGAAAAGCAGCGATTCTCACCTCCACGCTGCTCGGAGTTTGCCTGATGCTTTGGTATCTCCATCAATGTTTGGATCAAAGGTTGGCAAAACCTGTATTCGTTATCGTACAACGATCGTCTCACTTTTAGCAATCGACTATGGTAACAATTAAAAGACGCCCGCTGTTCCGAAGACAGCGGACGTCGACCACCGTTTGGCGGTCATTGCCGACCCGGGCCGGTTACTCCTTGATTCCTTGGGTGGCGATTCCCTTCACAAAAAACTGCTGCGACAGCAAGAATAAAATCAAGGTCGGGATCACGACCGTAATCGTCCCCGCCATGATCATGCCCCACTCCTGTTCGGCGGCGGGGCTGAATAACATCTTGATCCCCTGTTGGGTGGTTTTCAGGGGGTCGGCATTGATGATCAGCAACGGCCAAAGGTAGGTATTCCACATCGCCAAAAAGTTGATGGTAGCCAGGCCGGCCAAGGCCGGACCGGACAACGGGAGTAAAATCCGGCATAAAAACCCGAACGGACCGCAACCGTCGCTTTCCGCCGCTTCCTTCAGTTCCTTCGGGACCGTCTTAAAATGTTGCATAATCAATAAGGTAGTGGTGGCGCTGGCCAGAAACGGCATCACCAATCCCGCATACGAATTGGCCCAACCCAATTGGCTGATCAACTCGAACAGCGGGACCACCCGCACCTCCAACGGCAACATTAAGGTGAATAAGATACTGTAAAACAGCACTTTTTTGCCCTTAAATTCAAAATGGGAAAAAGCGTAGCCACTGGTTACCCCCAAAACCAGTTTCCCGATCATTACAATGACCGAGGCGTAGAAACTGTTCAGCAACAGCCGTTCCATCCGAACCAGCCGCCATGCTTCGTGATAATTTTGCAGATAAAAACGGTTGGGCCAAAACGATGGCGGATAAGTAAAGATCTGGTCATGCGGTTGAAAACTGATGCTCAGACCCACCAAAATCGGCAGCATCACCAACAGGCTAGCCCCGCTTAATAACATATGCCACAAAAGTGTTTGCCACGTTTGCTGTTTTAATAACCCAAACCGGCGCTTGATTGGCTTTGCCATAATGAAGTCCCTTTCGAATCCCTTTGTTGCAACAGATTGTCTTGGATAACGACCGCCGCGATCAGCCATTATTGATAATGAACCTTGGCGCCGTTGTACCGGAAATGGACAATGGTAACGCCGATAATTAAAACAAATAAGATCACCGATTGCGCCGCTGCGGAACCGGGACGGAAGTTCACAAAGACATCGCGGTAGAGGTTGTAAATGACGAAATTGGTCGCGTTCGCCGGTCCCCCTCCGGTCATAATGTCGACAATGCCGAAGTTTTCGAAGACGGCGAAGATCAGGTTCATCACTACCAAATAAAAGGTGGTCGGCGCTAGCAGCGGGATGGTAATCCGGCACAACCGGTGCCAGGCGGAAGCCCCGTCGATCTGCGCCGCTTCGATCACGCTCTCCGGGATCGCTTGCAACCCGGCCAAATAAAACAATATGTTAAAACCGAGATCCTTCCAGATACTCGCGATACAGACCGCTAAAAACGCCAGATACTCGTCGGTCAACCAATGCGGTTGAATATGAAAGACGGTCAAGAAGCAATAATTCACCAAACCGGCCACCGGATTCAACAAAAAGACCCATAATGAAGCGGCCACCGCCGGGGAAACCGCGTACGGCATAAAAAAGCAGATCCGGTAAACTTTAACCCCTTTGACTTTCCGGTTCAGTAACACCGCGCTGAGCAACGATACCCCCAAGCCGGCTCCGATGACGATCACCGCATAGATCAACGTCCGGACCAGGCTGTTGAGATAGCCCGGGTCGCTCAGAATGTTGCGGTAATTGTCCAGTCCGCAAAAGAACTTATGGGTTCCGAAGGGCGCCTCCCGAAACAGACTCATTACCACCGATTGCAACGTCGGCCAGTATAAAAAGGGCAGCAGAATCAGAAAAGACGGCAACAGCATCAGGTATGGAAAAAGTTTTTGATATCGCAAACCTTGCATCATTTATGCCCCGCTTCGTTACGATGTAAGGCCGCCCGTCACGCTCGCCTTACACCTATGCGCAACGGGCGGCAGAATGAACGATTGATCCGGGTTACCGGATTATTTATAAAGCGAATTGTACTCCGCCAACAGTTTGTCGACCTTGGCCGCCGCGTCGTCCAGCGCTTTTTGCGTCGACTTTTTGCCGGCCAACGACTCCTCAATCGCTTCTTCAACGGTTTTGCGGGTGGCGGCGAACGTACCCATCACCGCTCCTTGGGTCGCGTAATCGTTTTTGGCGATCATCAGTTGTTTAAAGGCGGTCGCATAATTAGAGCGCTCGGCGAAATATTGGGTTTTTTGGGCCGCTTCCAACGACTTCACCGTGGTGGGAAGATACCCGGTGTTCTCAAACCAATAGACCTGTTGTTCGGTGAGGGTCAACCATTTCAGAAACTCCCAGGTGGCTTTCAACTCGTCCGGCGCATGGTCTTTGGTCGCCCAAAGGCTGGCGCCGCCGATCGACACGCCGCCGCGTTTGACGCCCTGGGGCAAGGGAAGGTACGCTGTACCCAGTTCGCAGCCGAGTTTTTTCAAGCCGCTTTCAAAGTTGTTCAACTGGCCGGTGGATTCGAACATCATTGCCGCGCGACCGGTTAAGAACGCTTGTTGCGCCGGAGTGGTGCTGGCGCCGACATTCAACAGGGTTCCCTGGTTAGCCATCTCGCGCCACGCTTCGACAAACCGGACCAAGGCCGGGCCGTTAAACAACGCTTTGGTGGGACGGCCGGTCCGGCCGTTATTGTTGTTGACAAACAGCGTGTCCTGGTTATAACACATCTGTTCCGCAAACCAGCCGTACACGGCCAAGGTCATTCCGTAGCGGGTGACCGCGCCGTTGTTGTCGCGGACGGTCAGTTTCTCAGCCGCTTTCTTCAGCTCTTCATAGGTTTGCGGCGGTTTATTCGGGTCTAAACCGGCTTGCTTAAAGTAGGTTTTATTGTAATAAAACAACGGCGTCGAGGAGTTGAACGGCATCGAGTGCAATTTGCCTTCCATCCGGTAGTAGTTGGCGACCGGTTTGATCCACTTGTTCCAGTCAAAACTTTGGTCTTTAGCCACTTTTTTGCCAAGATCCTCAACGGGAATGGTGATGCCGCTGTCGATCATCACCCGGGTTCCGATCTCATAGATCTGAAGCACATGCGGCGCGGTTTTGGTCCGGACCGCCGCTTGGGTTTTACTTAACACATCGTCGTACGTACCGGCGAATTGGGCTTCCACCTTGATGCCGGGGTGGGTTTTGTTAAACTGGTTAACCATATCGTTGACGACTTCCATGTTATGACCGCCCATGGCATGCCAAAACTGAATCGTCACTTCTTTGGCGGAGACATCGGCGAGACCGCAGACCATCAAAAAAACCGCCATTACAATCCACTTCAACCACTGTTTGCTCATTGCAATCCTCCTGTTTTTACGTTTTGCCACTCTAAAAATGGTAGGACAATCTCTTTAAGGGAATTTTATGGCGGGATTAATGACAGCGCGTATTTGAATTAAATTGCGTTTGAACAATGGTCTTTTTAATGCATAACAAAAAACCGCGGTGAATCGAGGCCACTGAAAAACTGCTCGAAATAACATTGACCTACAATATATTGATAGCCTAAAACAAGCTACTCACTATATATTGTAGGTCAATCTTTCAGAGCGGAGGTTTTTCAGTGGCTTGGGCGAATCCGCGGTCAATCCTTACGATAACTTATCTGACGGTCAATTTCTTAATCCCTGGTTACTCTACCCGCCGCAGCCACTCCCGCAACTGCGCCGTTTGGGCCAACCCTTCATCATACCCTTGGCGGTAGAGCGCTTCGATTTTGCCAAGGTCCTGCTCCATCCGGTCCACCGTCAACTTTTGCCGAGGTTGAATCAGATAGACCCGGCCTTCCCGTTCCAACTGCTCGATCCGGTCCATCCATTGGTTATAACGCTCCGGGCGGGTCCGCAAGGCTTCGCTGATCTTCGGATAACGCCGCAACACCCAGTCCAGCAGCAGGTTTTTCCCCGCCGGTTCTCTGCGGTAACCGGGGTTGTGGGTTAAAATGATCACATTGGCTTCGTTGCCGTCCCGCAACGACTGGGCGATCGGAATCGCATCGGACACGCCGCCGTCGTAATAATCGCGTTCGCCGATCCGCACCGGCGGCGCCAGCAACGGCAAACTGCTGGAAGCCCGCATGATGTTGTCAACGAAATACCGGGGCTCGTGGTCATGCTGGCAAAAATAGACCGGTTCGCCCGTCAGGCAATCGGTGATCCCCACCTTAAAAACGGTCTCACTCCGGTGCAAACGCTCATAATCCAGCGGTACCAACTCATCCGGGAGAGTCCGGAAGAGAAAATTCATCCCAAAGTAACTGCCTTCGCTGAAAAAGTTGCCCCAACCGGAATAGCGTTTATCGGCGACCCAATCGACAAAGATCGGGCGGCTCCGCTCCCGGTGTCCGCTGACATAATTACCCCCGGCGTTCGCTCCCGCCGAGACTCCGATCACATAGGGAAAACGGATCCCCGCATCCATCATCGCGTCCAACACGCCGGCGGTGTATGCGCCGCGCATGCCGCCGCCTTCGAGGACTAAACCGACTTTTTGCGCTGTCATTTTAGGAACACCTCAATTGGATCAATTCAACAATCGGACTTATTTTGCTTTCTTTGGCTATTGGAGCGGAAGTTCCTGCCGGAGACGGTGAAAAAAGAAGGTTTGCAGCGGCGACTCGCGATGGAACGTTCCAAAATGCTTCCGGAACATGCCAATCCGGCTCTGGCAAATGCCAAAGTGATTCTGGAACATCCCAAAGTTATTTTGGACAGTTCCAATATCGTTCCGGCGCCTGCCAATGCTCCTCCGGATCATGCCGGAGTCATTCTGGAACCTTCCAAAATGCTTTTGGCACGTGCCAAAGTGATTTTGGACATTTCCAAAGTTATTGCGGAACTGATCGCAATCATTACGCCATCATCCCGAAACCGGTTGCGGATTCTCTAAAGTGACTGTGCGCTGTTTTTTGGCTCCGCGTTTTTGAAATTTCGACCGTACATAAAAATTTTTACCGCTTTGACCAGCCTAACTCTTCCCCAAAACGCTTTTACCTTCCGTTACACACAATCACATAATCATTGACTATACACCATGGTAGTGTTATACTATACCCATAGCAAACCATTCCGGAAGGGTTTCGTCTATCTATTTTATTTATCGGAGGTAATAAACAATGACAGATGTAGTCAATGAAAATCCCGTCACCCCCACCCCGGCGAAACGGCGTCATGAACCGCGCACCCTGGAAGCCCAACTGCTCCAAACCGCCGAACTGCTCGGCGGTATCCAGGCCAACAGCGAACAAATGACCGAATTCGGCTTCGACACCGCTTTCGTCACCGAGTTGCATTCCTACTACCAAAACACCATCGATACTCATCACGAACGTCTCGCCCATAAAGCGCGGATGATGGAGAAGACCAAAGAGTGCCTGACCAACCTGCAAAACATGACCGCCCTCTACACCAAAGTCCGCAAACGCATCAAACTCGAACTCCCCAAAGAAACCTGGCGCGAATTCGGCATCGTCAACGACCGCTAACCAACGTATTCCATCAAGCCAGACGAAAGAAAAGCAAGCAAAACAGCTGAGGAGGCGCAAAGCCTCCTCAATTTCCTATTCCAAATGAAAATTTAGTGATCAACAGAACCAATTCGCCTTTTCAGTCACTCGCTCCCGAACGATCGGCCTCACTATTCGATAATATCGGCCGAGAGGTGCTTGCCGGATTGGGTGGTCTGCTTGAATCGGCATTCGCGTCGTCAAAAGGAATGTAGTACAAGGAAGGACCGAGTGAGGACTGGAAGCGTACTCAATGTACGCTGAAGCCCGGAGCGACCGACTGACGCAGTAATGCATTCCTTTTCACGGCGCTCCAGCCAATTCGGCAAAACCTTAATAATCCTCATCTTCTCCTCCTTCCTTCCCATCAACCTTCATCCAAAAAAGAAAACCGCCCAAACTCCCGGCGGTCCTTATCTCTCATCATCAAACTCACGGCAACAACCCGCTGATCTCCTGCTTCCATTGTCCATGCAGGGCCACCAGCTGATCCTCAAACTGCTCAATTTCGGGCTTAATCACCTGCTCATTCCCGGCGTCATACCACTCCACCAGCCAACGCAACCCGGCCTCCACCGTCAGCTTCGGTGCAAACCCCACCTCGCGTTGGGCTTTGGTGCTGTCGTACAAATTCAGCCACTGCTTGTCATGATAAAGATGGCTGTTCAAATTGGGCGCCGCCGCATACAGCAACTCCGTCGGAATATGCACAATCTGCGGCGCGCTCCCGACCACCTTGCCCAACGTCTGATACAGACTCTCCCACGTCGCGTATTCCATGCTGTTCACATGATAAGCCTGCCCGTAACTCTGCGGTTTCCCCACCAGCGCCACATACCCGGCGGCCGCATCCGGGGTGAAGGTGAAGTTCATCGGGGTCTGGCCGTCGCCGAACATCACCACCGGTTTGCCCTCGCGGATCCGTTTCACCAAACCGTAGTTCTGCCGGAAGATCCCCAAGTTGTTGCCGCCCCGCCCAAAAGTGAGCGACGGCCGGACGATGGTGATCTTCAGATCGTCCAACTCCGGCATGAGGGCGAACAGATACTGCTCCAGCTTGGCCTTGTTCAAGCCATACAGATTGTCGGTACTGTCAAAATACTCATTTCCCGCTTCCGGGATGGGCGGCATTTTGCGAAACGGCCGTTTATAACAAGCAATGGACGACGTAATGATCAACTGTTGCGCCCGGCCGCGAAACGCCCGAATGGTAGAAGCGGCGTCCTGATCGGTATAGGCGATCATATCAATGACCACATCAAACCGTTCTTTCGCCATCTGCGCTTCAAACGCCGCATAATCAAACCGGTCACCACTCAAACGCCGCACGGCTCCGCCAAGCTCCGCCGCCCGTTGGCCCCGGTTATAAACGGTCGTCTCGTGTCCGGCCGCCACCAACTGCTGAACCACTTCCCGGCTGATTGAGCCTGTCCCGCCAATCACTAAAACTTTCATCTTCGTCACTCCATTCCTGATGCGTTTTTACGATCCTACCCCAACAACTGTTCCGCAATTTTCACGGCGGCCCGACCGTCGCCAAACAACAGCGGGTATTCCCGGCCGACCCAATCCAGACTCAACGCGGCGCGGATCGCCGCCGGGTCGGCGCCGACCAAACGGTTCCAATGCACTTCCACCGTCTCCACCCATTCGGTCTCGTCGCGTAGGGTGATGCACGGGACTTGCGCCATATAGGCTTCTTTTTGCACCCCGCCGGAGTCGGTAAAGATTACCGAGGCGTGTAATTCGAGATTCAACATATCAAAATACCCGACCGGTTCCACCAGCCGGAGCGCGTCGGTGCGAACCGTGTCGCCCAACTCCTGCAACTTTTTACGGGTGCGGGGATGAACCGGAAAGATGATCGGCCGTCCGGCGTCGTTTAAGGTATTGATGATCGCGCCCAAACGCTCCGGGTCGTCGGTGTTTTCCGCCCGGTGCAGCGTCAACAAGGCATAGCTTTGCGGGGTTAACCCAAGTTCCCCTAAGATCCGGGAACGGTCGGGCGCCCGTTTGGAACCGAACAAAAAAGTGTCATACATTACGTCGCCCACCAACGAAACGCCCTCGGTAACGCCTTCGCGCGCTAAATGTCCGACCGCCGCGGCGGTCGGCGCAAATAACCAAGTCGAAATATGGTCGGTCATGACCCGGTTAATCTCCTCCGGCATCCGCCGGTTAAAACTGCGCAGCCCCGCTTCCACGTGAGCGATAGGAATATGCAATTTGGCGGCCGCCAACGCCCCGGCCAAGGTGGAGTTGGTATCGCCATAAACCAAAACCACATCCGGAGTCTCCTTTAACAAGACCGCTTCGATGGCTTCAAGCATCTTCCCGGTCTGCGCGCCATGGCCGCCCGAGCCGACGCCCAAATAATATCGCGGTTCGGGAATGCCCAAATCCCGAAAGAAAATATCGGACATATTGACATCGTAGTGCTGGCCGGTGTGGACCAAAACCTCGGCAAAACTGCCGCGTAACGCCTGCGATACGATGCCCGCCTTGACAAATTGGGGCCGCGCCCCGACAATGGTCACAATTTTTTTCACAGGTTTCCCTCGCTAAACTCACGAATTTTAGCAATCACCCAATCCTGCTCCGGCACGGTCAATTCCGGGAAAATCGGCAAGGATAAAACTTGCCGGCAGAGCCGTTCGGTCACCGGCAGATCGCCCGGTTGGTAGTGGTAGCCGAGCTGTTCGAAAAGGGGTTGTAAATGCAAACCCAATGGATAATAAACCGTGGAACCAATTCCCTCACTGTTTAAGTATGCTTGTAATTCATCGCGCTTCGCGGTGACAATGGTAAACTGGTTATAGGTATGCCCCGCTCCGGCCATCGGCAGGGTAATGCCGCGAACATCGGCCAACCCCCGGCGATAGCGGTCGGCAATCGCGCGCCGCCGTTCCAGCCATTCATCGAGATACGGCAGTTTCACCCGTAAGATCGCCGCCTGTAGCGTATCCAAGCGGCTGTTGAAACCCAACAGTTCATGGTGGTATTTCCGTTTGGCGCCGTGCACCCGGAGCATCCGTAATTTCTCGGCCAAACCATCGGATTGGGTGGTCACCATGCCGCCGTCGCCAAAACAGCCCAAGTTTTTGGTGGGGAAAAAACTGAAAGTGCCGATAGCGCCGACGGTTCCCGCATAGGCCCCGTCCTCCACTTTGGTCCCCAAAGCCTGGGCCACATCCTCAATTACTGCTATATTGTATTCGGCCGCCAGTTGCATTAGTCCGGGCATCGGCGCTGCCCACCCAAATAAATGAACTGGAATGATCGCTTTGGTTTTGGCGGTCAGCTTCGTCCGGACGCTCGCCGGATCCAAGTTGCAGGTCACCGGATCGACATCGGCGAAAACCGGGATAGCGCCGACCCGGCAGACCGCTCCGGCAGTGGCAAAAAAGGTGAAACTGGGCACGATCACTTCGTCGCCCGCGGCGATTCCCAGGGCCGACAGCGCCAGTACCAACGCGTCGCTGCCGTTGGCGACGCCAATCGCGTGTTTGACCTGAAGATACCGGGCGATCTCCGCTTCAAACTGTTTAACCTCTTCGCCCAAGATAAAAATACCGCCGGCGACCACCCGGCGGTACGCCTCGGCCAACGGTTCGGCCAACCGCTCGTTCTGACGGGTCAATTCAAACGCTGGAATTTTCAATGTTCTTCGCTCCCATAGCTTACTTATTTTGAATTCAACCAAAAATGATAGCGGTACAACGCCTGCTCCACCCGGAAGCCGTTCTTTTCATATAAGCGCAAGGCGGCATAGTTATTGATCTGCGTCCCAACCGTAATTCGTTTCAGCCCTTGACTCCGGCCGTACTGCTCGGTCCAACGGAGCAACGCCGAACCAAGTCCTTGTCCTTGGGCGGCCGGCTGCACCGCCAGCAACCGGATATCCAAGGCGGCGGGCAACGGTTTCGGCTGGACCGAAATAAACGCCTGCAATGATTGGCGGTCTTTGATCACAAAATAGGCTTCATTGCCCGCAAAGTTGTTTCGGACCCAATTGGGATAAAGTTGATTGACCAATTCTTTGTCAAAACCCGGATCATGAAAGAACCGGGAGTGTGTGAAACTATGGGAAGCCAGTTCGATCATGGCCGCCAAATCGCTTTCAGCCGCCGCTTGCACCGGCGAGCCCGTTTCCCGTTGCGGCGCGGCGGCGGGGCCGACCGGTTTGGCCAATTTGACCAACACATCGGCCAACGCGCCGCCCAGCGGCGTCAACAGGTGGGCTAATCGCTTATCGGCCGCGTCAAACTCGTAAAAGAGAAACTCATATTGTTCGGCCCGGGCTTGCGCGATTAAACGCTCCCAAGCCGGTACCGAGTCCATTGCCTCCGTTTGAGGATCGATCAAGATCCGTCCCATTTTCCGCCCGAAGAATTCCGAGTCCCACTGCAATACTTGAAGTTGCTGGTCTTGCTTGATCATTCCCATCCTCCAACCGAGAAATTGCTGCCAATCTAAAGTTGCCTACGCTGTAACCGCTCCGGTCAGCCGGTTTTAGCGCTGATAAACCCCCCGCCCCGAGATCAAGCGAACGAGGGTCAATAGAAAAATTTTCAGATCCAACGCTAACGAATATTGCTTTACATATTGGATATCCAATTGCAACCGTTCTTTCCAGGGCAACTCATTGCGGCCCATCACTTGCGCCAGTCCGGTCAAACCGGGCCGGACCGCCAACTTGAGACGTTCTTCCGGCGTATACATTGCCAAATGTTCGGGCAGATCGGGACGGGGACCGATAAAACTCATCTCCCCTTTAATGATGTTATAGATCTGGGGCAGCTCGTCAAGGCTAAGCCGGCGCAACACCCGGCCAAACCGCGTATACCCGTCAAGTTGGGTCGTTAATGCTAAGGATCCGTCCGGATTGCGAGGGGTGGTGGCAGTATGATCTCCCGGAGTCATGGTCCGCAGTTTATAAAGTCCAAATAACTTCCCATTCCGGCCCGGCCGGAGCTGCCGAAAGAAAACCGGTCCGGGCGAGTCCAGATATAAAACCACGCCAAGGGCCGCAATCAACGCGCTGAGCGGCAGTACCAACACCAGCGCCAGCACCAGATCCAACAGATATTTCAGGAACAATTGCAACTGTCGCATCATTTCCGGTATTCCCCGATCACTTGGTTTAACACTGTGCCCATTTTGGCGGCCAACTTCCGCCGGTCGCCCTCGGCCACGCAAAAACGGTGACCGTTCTCAGCCAAGCGGCGTCGCAGCTCCACATCGCCCGCCAGCCGTTCCAGTTGGGCGGCTAATCCCTGATAATCCTCGGGCTTCACAAAAACGCCCGAGTCGACCGACTCCACCACTTGGCGGGCTTCCCCGTCAATGCAGCAGACTATCGGCAATCCGGCGGCCATATATTCATAAATCTTATTGGGCCGCACCGTTTTGAAGGTCGGCGTGTCTTTGAGGGAAGCGATCCCGATATCCACCGCGTTTAAAATGGCGGGAACCTCACCCGGCGGCACGGGATCCTCCAGACTGATATTGGTCAGGCCTTTCTCCGCTAAGAGCTTAGTGAGGCGGGGTTTGTCCGACCCGTCGCCAAACAAGACAATTTTAACCGGCGTCGTTTGCAGCAGACATTCCGCGGCGTAGATCAACGTCTCCAACGCGTTCGCCGGACCGTGCGCTCCCACGTAGGCGGCAATCAGCTGTCCGTCCCGCCAGCCGTATTTGGCCCGGACCGTTGTCCGGTCCAACGAAGGAGCCGGCAGGTTCGCGCCGAGCGGAATCAGACTGATCTTCGCCTCCGGAACCCCTTGTTCCAATACGTATTGGCCCATTTTCTCCGCCACCACCAGGATGTGATCGGCGTGACGGTATAAAAATCGTTCCAAAAAACGCAACCAGCCGATGACCAGCTTGTTCCGGAAGCCCATCGAAATCAACGAGTCCGGCCAGAGATCCTCGACATCCAGTATAAAGGGAACCCGCTTTAACCGGGCCAGCACCCAGCCCATAAAAGCCGACTCCAGCGGCGGCGTTACGGTAAGAACCGCCTGGGTCGGCAAAAAAAGCCCCTGCCAAAAACTGAGGAGCGAGAAAACCACGATATTGATCTCGCGTTCAATGGAATTCCCTTGATACTTGGTGCTCCAGATCCAATGCAACCGCACGCCGTTTTCGGCGGTCGGAGGATCCGGCAGGTAATTGCGCAAATAATGATTGAACCGGCAACTTAATAAGTTGACGTCCCATCCCAAAGCCACCAGTTCCGAAGCAAAATCAAAATTCCGGGTCGGTCCCGGCCAACGGGGGATGGAGGCGTAATGATTGATTAAGGTCAATTTGGTTTTCATGGTTACTCCAAGTCCCGATACAGACCGATCAGATTTTGGCCGGCCCGATCCCAGTTATAAATGTTCTTTGAAGCCTGAAAGGCGTTTTCGGACTGTCTTTGCCACAATTCGGCCGAAAAATAGCGTTCCAACCCCTGCACGATCCGCGCTTTCCCCAGATCGGGCAAGACGGTTCCGCAATCTACCTGCTCAACAATTTGGGCGATCTCGCCCACCGCCGTGGTAACGAGCGGCCGGCCGGCGGCGAGCGCCATAAACAACGAGTTCGGCGCGCTATACTGATTGTTCGGAAACGCCGGATCCACGCCGTAATAAACCAGATGGTTTTGGTTGATCAACTCCCGCGCCTGCTCTTGGGGGAGAAATCCGGCAAAGCGGATATTGGGGGAACCGGCGGCCAACGCCGTCAGGTTCTGACGTTCCGGGCCGTCCCCCACCACCAACAGCTCAAACCGCAAATCCCCGGCCACCGCCGCAATCAACGGCCCCAACAACCGGTCCCGGTTCAATCCTCCGACATAAATCACTTTCAATGGCAACGGCGGCGCCACGGTCACCGGCTCGGCCAGCCCATGTTTTTTATAATTGCCCACAATCACCACCCGCCGGGCTTGCAGCGCCTGAAAGCGGCGGCTCAACCCTTCCCCGACGGTGATCACCGCAGCGGTTCGCGGGACCAGATACTTTTCCAGCAGGCGGACGAAGGTAACCACCGGCGCCGGGAAAACATGGGCCACCATATCGGGGTAGGATTCATGCGCGTCGAAGATCACCGGAAGCTTCCGGCTGCGGCCCGCTTGCACCCCGGGCAATAACGTGTCCAGATCGTGACAGTGAATTAGATCGGCCTCATTGGCCTTAAGAAACTCGCGGCATTCTTTCCAAAACGCCGCAAACCGAAGGATCTGCAACGGCCCCCGGCTATAGGTAGTAAGAACTTGCGAACGCACTACGGTGATCCCTTTTCCTTGGTAATCCTCTACCTTCGGCAATTGACCGGTACGGTCCCAAGCGAAAATCGTCACCTGATGGCCCGCCGCCTGCAAAGTCAACGCTTCATTGGCTACGCGCGGATCCGGGGCAAACCCGTTGGATAATAACATGATAATCTTCACGAAACGTCAGCCGCCTTTTGATAATAATCAAGCATCACCTGGAATTGATCCTCCCAGATTGCTTTTTCCCGAATCAGTCGCCGATTCACTGCGGCGGCTTGCTGCCGAAAGCCCGGCTCGGTGAAGCTCTTCCGCAACGCGTCCGCCAACACGGTTGCATCAATCGGAACAATGATGCCGTTGACACCGTCGCGAATCCAATCGTGATAGACCGGGAGATTGGAGACTACCGGCAGACAACCGGCCGCCATCGCCTCCAACATGCTGACCGGAGTGCCGTCGCTGGAAGGAATGCTCACCAGCACATGGCTCCGGGCAATCCGGTTCAGCGCTTCGCCGGCCGAAACCCGGCCCAAAAACGCCACGCCCCGCAGATCATGTTCCGCAACAAACGTTTGCAAGCTTGGGGTTAAACTGCCATCGCCCAGCATCCAAAGTTGCAGTTCCCGTTCCTCTTGTTGCACGAGCCGAAACGCCTCTAAAATGACGGGCAAATTATACAACGGTTCATGCAGTCGCGGCGAACAAATGATAAACGGCGCAGCGGGCCGTTCAATCCTATGCAGTTGTTCCACGACCGCCCGTTCCATTCCGAATAAAAACGTTAAAACCTGTTCCGGTCTAGCCCCCAGCTTGACCAATGCCGCCGTCACTTGAAGGCTGTCCGAGGTGACCACCTGGGAACGCCGGATCAAAAACTTAACCAGCCACCGCAAAACGCCGGACCGATTCGGGTTGAGTAAAATATCCGAACCCCAGGCCGAATTGATCAACACGCCGCAACCGGCGAACCAACCGTATAAACCGTGGGCGCCAAATTGATGGGCGTGAACAATATCCGGTTTGATCCGCCGGATCAACTTCCGGACCGACCAGCAATGTTTCAGAAATCCCTGCAACGGTAAAGGATGAACAATCACCCGTACCCCGGGAATGGTCGCCGGAGTGTGGGAGACCACCGTAATCTCCCAATTCAATTTTTGGCAGCCGCGAAGCCATTTCTGCGTATGCGGACTGCGGGCGTCGGCAATAAAACAGATCTTTTTCATGACTCCGTTTCCAACTCGCTCGATTGATCCGGGATATCGTAGCGGAAATAATACAACGTTTCCATCAAAATCAACGGCAACCAAAAATATTTCCGGAAATACGCCCCTAAAAACAGACTGGCCGTGAACATTCCGATGGTGGCGACCATTAACCCCTTGGCGATCAGATACTCCTCGGAAGCGACCGCCAACCGTTGCAACAGCTTTCGGCCGTGATTGACCGCCGTCCCCAGTAAAAACAGGAAAAAGCCCAACCCCACCAGCCCCAACTCGGACCAGACGCCGAAGATCGAATTGTGAACGCCGGTGCCGGGATTGATAATCACCGCCGCAGTCGCGGCGGAACGATAGGAACCGACCAGCACTGGGAAATTGCTTAACCCGACGCCAAACCAGAAGTGATCTTTAATCATCTGCCAAGCCAGCAACCAGATGTCCAAACGTTTGCTGCCATGGTCAAACGCGAGCGAGGTGAAGCGCTCCCAAAGCGCCGCTCCCGGCGGAAAGAGCAAAAACATTCCGAAAGCCAGCACCGTAAAGATCAGCCCTCGTTTGGGAACGGATCCAAAAAGAAACATCATTCCGAACATCATGACAAACCCGATAAAATCGCCGCGCGACTGGGTCATCATCAGCCCCATCACATTGGCGAGCAACATCAGCAAATTGGGCCAAAAATAACGGTAGCGCCGGCCGGCCATGACCAATGACAGTTGCAGTCCGATCGCAAATAAAAAATAAAACCCAAGCACATTGGGGTCCTGCGTTGGAAAAACTCCCGGCCGTTGCATCCCCAAACTCGCTTTAACAATGGTGATCACTGCAAAAACAAACGTAATCGTATTCACCAACGCCAATACTTGTCGCAAACGGAGCCGGGTGTTGATGACATTCATCGCCATAAAAAAGAAGAGACATAAGGTAAGCAAGTCCGAACTAACCGCCAGGACGGGATCATGCGAAACCGCCCAAAAAGCGGAGGAGGCGCTGTACGCGACAAAAGCCCAAAACAGCAAGGGAATATTTACCGTAACATTGAGTTGGCGGCGGGTTTTAAAAAACCAGACCAGCAAGCCGCAACCCAACAACGCCCGAGCGCCCCAGATCAACCAGCGAAACCCGGGAATTCCTTCGATGTAGATTAACGAGGTAATTAATAATAGAGTGATAAAAGGGATTTCATCCAAGATTAAACTGAAACGTTTTTGACGCCACCAACCGATAGCCGGAAATTGTCCGGCGAAACCATAAAAGTTCAACATGATTTACCTTCTCGCGATTACTTCATCAAAAACGGAACTCAATCCCGCAGTCGCTTTTTCAATATTCAACGTTTCAATAAACAACCGTTGTTTTGCGGATGGCGCCGTAGCGCCGTCCCGATAGTACTTATTATAGCATCGTTTGATATATTCGGCTATTTTTCGTTCATCGCCGTCGGTAATCTTACAATAGTTATCCGCGTATGTGTCAAGCAACTCCTGAAGTTCCGGGAACTCGGGAACAACAGCCAAAATCGCCTTTCCCGCCGCCAAATAGTCGAAGAGTTTCGTATTGATCGTTGCAAACTCCAAAAGCAACAGCAACATTTGACTTTTGAACGTTTCCGCCTGGGCTTCATGCAACGGTTTGTAACCGGCATATTGGACGACTTCCGTTAAGTTATGGTCGGCCACAAACTGTTCAAACTGCTTGTCGCGGGGACCGACGTAATTAAAGCAAAACTGTTCCGGGGTGATCGCCCCTTCGTCCAACAACAGCCGGATCCCGCGCAACGTGGCGCGCAGGGCATGAAACGGCGGATAAAATGTGCCCAGGTATGTCAGGGTAAATTTGGCGTAGGGTTCGACCCGCGCCGGCAGGTCCCGGCAATCCACCGTATCGTAAAATACCTTGATCTTATTTTGCAACCAGGGATACCGCTGTAAATACCCTCGCTCGGTAATTTGATAGATGCAGGTTACAAAAGCGGCGGTTTTCAGCACCCATTGCTCCAAGCGCTGATCCCACCAACGGTGGACGGTCGTCGGGTAACCGCGCCGCGCCGCATTGAAACTCCAGGGGTCGCGAATGTCGGCGACCAACGGCTTACCTGTCAACCGTTTCAACAGCGCGCCGCAGACCAGCGCCGAATACGGCGGCGCCGTGACATAGATCAGATCGATTTGCTGTTTTTGCAGCAAGTAATATCCGTAAATTAACGTTCCCGGTAGCCAAAACAGGTATTGATCGGGCAACAGCAGCCAACGCTCATCCAGCTTCAATCGACGCAGCGCCCGGGCCAACAGATTGGCGCCGGGGATCCGCCAGGAACGAAAGACCCGGACCGTTTCGGGAATAGGATTGTCGGCCCGATGATACGGCTCGGGGTTTTTGACCGTCAGGACATAAGGATCCCAGCCGTACTGCGCCAAATAGCGGGTGGTCCGCAAAATTTTCAGCATCCCGGCGCCGGCTAACGGCGGATAATGATAGGCAATGATTAAAACGCGTCGCTTCGGCTGATCCATCCGTCAACCGCCTCTCGTGATAAATTCCGCAAACCGTTCCGCCTGGCGTTGCCGGTTATAACGGTCGATCCCATCCAAATTAAACGTCAAGGGCGCTTGTCCCGCTTGCCAAAACTCATACGCCGCACTCACCAACGCCGCCAACGACTCCCGGTCCCGCGCGTCGACCACCCACCCCGCGTTCGCCGCCCGAATCAACGCCGCCGCCGGACTTTGCGGGTGGACCAGTCCTAAAACCGGCCGTTGCAACCCAAGATACTCAAAGATCTTTCCGGTAAACGCGGCGGGATTGCCTTCGGCCAAAATTACCAGGTCGCTGTCGGCCATGGCTGCCAACGCGTCATGGTGCGGCAAATAATCGCAGCTTTCCACAAAGTCGTAACCGGCCAGATTCAGACTCTGGTAAGCGCCGGGGCCGATCAAACGCAGTCTCAGCGTACCGGGGCGAAACCGTCCTTGATCCGTCAATTGTTTGAGCAGTTCCAGCAGGGGCTTGACCAATTCCAACCGCGAGCCGTTTAAGGTTCCGACGTGGGTGATGACAAAACTTGATTTGGGATGATACGCCAGATCCTTTAAATCCTCGGGATCAAACCCGTTCGGAATCGTCGCAAACGCCGCCCGCGTTTGGGGGAGCAATTGTTTTAGCCCGGTTGTGATCGTTTCCGTGACCGCGATGACTCCATCGGCCGCGGCCAACACCTTGGCTTCGGCGCGGCGCTGGAGTGTCGCATGAAATCCGGTCGGATAATTCAAATACGGGTTTTGGGTCCATTCATCGCGGAAATCGGCAAACCAGGGCGAATGATACAACGCTTTCAGCCGCAACCCAATCAAATGCGCCGTATACGGCGCCGAGGTGGTCAAGACCGGTATCCCGGGATGTTCCCTGCAAATGGCGCCGGCCGCCGCCAACGCCGGTTGCAGCCAACCGCTCATCCGGTCGGGAAATAACAGCCAGTCCTGCAAAAACGCCCGGACGCGCCAACCCCCGGGGAACCGGTCCCAGCCGCGAAACGGTTCCCGGTTGGTCACCCGCACCACCTGGATCGCCGGATGGTTGATATCCATCTCCAACGAGGGATCGAGCGGTTCAAAAGGCGCCGGCTCCGCCGCAACCACATAAAGCCGCCAACCCATTCGCGCCAGATATTTTGCGAGCTTGGCCGCACGTTGAACTCCCGCACCCCCGAGCGGCGGAAAGTAATAAGCAATCAGCAATAGTTGTTTCATCGCGCACCTGTCCAGCAAATAGCTTCGAGGCCCAACTACGATCCTTTTGTCCTTTAAAAGGACAACCACAATCCTTCGTTGCCTATTCAATCTTTTATAGAGTTCAACGCCTTGTGGTTACCCTTTTAAAGGGCGAGGGATCGCACTTGGACTTGATTTCTTCCCTTCGCTGCCCTATGAGGCAATCGTCTTACCGGTTCAAGGCGGCGCGAATTCCCTGACCGATCTGCTCCCAGACGATTTCGGGCCGGTATAACCGTTCCACGCCTTCACGGCCTTCCATATTCAGCGCCAACTTATTTTCCGAAAACGCCTGATACAATTCGCTTAGAAACGGAATGGCCGTTGCGGCGGTTCGCGCTTGCAACACCCCGGTCAACGGATAACTCCAAACAACATACCGGGCTTGGGCCAATGCTTCCAGCACCATAAAGGACAACCCGTCATGTTCGGTTAGACGAATCAAGGCAACAACCTCGCGATAAAGCTCGGCCATATTATTAACCCAGCCGATCGGGATGATATTGGCCGGCCAATGGGGTTTCGGTTCCGCGGAAGAAGCGGCCGCCGCCAAAAAGACGATCTCCGGAAAATTTTGAGCGATTTGAATCAGTTCGCGTTCGCCGTAAAAGGCTTCTTTCCCTTGGGGGAGGTAGGTTAATGCCACAAATTTCGAAGGCATTTCAAAGGCTTTTTCCGGAAACGAAGCCGGGGTTAACGGAACGACTTTCGCAGTAATTCCCAACGGGGCGAGTTCGGCGGCGGTCCACTCCACTTCCGACCAGTGCTCGGCCTGTCGCACCATGAATGGCGAGAAACGGCGGTTTAAATTGGCTAATTCCCGCATCTCCAAGATATCGGAACCAACCCAATGCACAATGACTTTTTTGCCAAGTATCAAGGCTAAATCAAAGAAACGGTTCGGGCGTAGATCCCCGCCGATGAGATAGATCGCCTCGGACCGGAGTAACTCAAGGTAACGGCGGAACGGATTGCGGGGTAATCCGACCAGCGCGAATTCGGAATTTCGGCCCAATTCACGCAAACGGTTGACAAAATAAGGATAACCCATGATCAGAACCCGCGTCGGATTTTTTTTACGCATGCCCGTTCCACCTAAACTTTCGCAACAGATAATTTTTGATCGTTTGCCACAACAGCTTGTAATCCTCGGTATCCGCTTGATTGATCAACAACACTTCCCGGACGGAGAGACCGGTTTTCCGGCAAAAGATCGTAATCAAAACAATGATCGAGATAATATATGAAGTGGTGGTGGCCCATGCTCCACCAATCATCCCCACCCGGGGAATGAGCAAGGTACTGACGATAATATTGATCGCCATCGAGATGAAGGAGATCAGCAGGGAAAACTTAGGTTTCCCCAATTGATTGGCAAAAAAGGTGGAAAAAATTCCGGCTAATCCGTACGCCAGCACACCGGGGAGCAAAATCCGGAACGGCACGATCGACGGCCGGTACACTTCGCCGTAGATTACCGGCAACAACAGTTCAAAGGCGGCCCACATCAACAAACCGAGTATGACATTGATGATCAAGGTATGCCGCGCCGCCCGGGCCGTCAAGCGACTGGCCGCTTCATGTTCGACCATTCCGACCCGCGCGTAAATCGCCGTGCCGATCGCGCTTGAAGTGAACCAAAGCATCTCGGCGCCGGAGACCGCAATCGAGTAAAAACCCAGCCGCCGCGAACCCAGAAACTTGGCCACTAAAAACATGTCAACCCGGTAATTCAGAAAGGTCACCAAGTTGATTAGACCTAACTGCCATCCAAAACCAAGCATCTCGCGGAGTAGTTTCAGGTTAAGACGCTCCCGGAACGGCGGCCACCAGATCCGGCGCGCAATCCACAAGCCGCCCAAAACCGTCAGCGCCTGGGCTACGACCCAACAGGCCAATGTTCCTCGCACGCCCATCTTTAACAGAAAATAACCGATCGCCATTGCGCTCAACAAGATCAACCCGGAGGTCAGTCCCAGCCAGTTGACGGTGGTCACCCGGTTTAACCCGAGCAACATACCGCTGAGATTGGTCAAAGTCAAAGTAAACGGGGCGCACAACGCAACGTACCAATAGCTGCTGCCGCGATATTCCGGCATGAACAGTGTAACGAGCCAGAAAGCCACGAGCGAAACGGCGGCCACCAGCCACGCGTAGGTGTTGGCAGTATTGAAAGCCTCTTGCGGCGGACGTTTGAGCCGCGTAATCTGATAGGTGACGGCGCCGTTTAAATTGCCGAACACGTTGGTATATAAACTACTGACCAACAAGACCAGTGAAAAATCGCCTTTACCGGCCGGTCCCAAAAACCGCGCCGTCATGACTCCCATGATAAAACCGGTCACCAACGTGGCGATCCGGAAGAGATACGTACGGACGCTATCCGCAGCTATTCCCATGAACATCCTCACTCTTTTGTAAGCTTCGCAATTGGCGCGCCGGGACACCGGCCACAACCGTAAAATCCGGCACATCGGCGGCGACCACGGCTCCCGCGGCAACCACCGCGCCGGTTCCCACCGTCACGCCCGGCAAAACGGTGGCGCCGGCCCCGATCCAACAGCCCCGTTGTAAAACAATCGCCCCTTCGCGCCGGGGAATCAGCGATTGCAATAACCGCTCCCCGACATCACCGTGGGTAAGTAACCGCGCCTGCGGCGCCAGCACGACTTCGGAACCGATCTCTATCGCCGCCGCCAAATCAAAAAAAACGCCCGGGCCGATATAAGCCCGTTCGCCAATGGTTAACGCTTTTAAATTGCCGGGAATATTATCAAAAAACAAAGCGGACTTGAAAACGACGTCAGCTCCGATTTGCGCTCCCAACCGGCGCAAAACATCCGGGTAAAAACGGGCCGGCGTCAAGTGCAGGATCCGGAGCCGTTCCTCCGCTCCCCAACAACGGTAACCCAACGTCAAGCGGTAGGTCCATCCGTACAAGGTCAAGCGGTCCCAAACGTTTAAAAACCACCGTATTCCCCGCCCCAGCCCCATTACGGCAATAACTCCTCATCGGGAACCGGACGCAGCGGTTTTGCCGGGACGCCCAGCACCACTTGACGCGCGGGCGTGTCTTTCGTCACAATCGAACCGGCGGCCACGAAACTTTCTTCGCCGATCACCACTCCCGGCAGCAGGATGGCGTTTCCGCCGATTCGCGCGCCCCGTTTAATGTGGGCTCCTTTTTTCAGGGCAAACCGTTTTTCGGTCCGGCCCATGAAATTATCGTTGGTGGTGGTCACCATGGGGGCGATAAAGACATGATCCTCCAATTCCATGGCGGCGGTGATATAGGCATTGGTCTGAATTTTGGTATAGTCGCCGATTTTGGTGTTGTTTTCCACCGCGACTCCCCGGCCGATCAAGACCGAGTCGCCAATCCGGCAATTTTCACGAACCGACGCCAAATCGGCCACCAAGCAACCATCGCCGACCCGGGTCCCCGCATACACCACGGCTGCCGTCCCAATCTGGCAATTGGCCCCGATTGTTAGCGGTTGTAATTCGCCGGCCGCGGCGGTACTGGTCCTAGCCAATTGCGGTCGCTTGCCCAACACCGCATGGTCGCCGACCACCGTATTGGCTCCGATCACGGTTCCCGGATGGATCACCACGTGATGTCCGATCACCACTCCCGCTTCCAGCACCACCGATTCGGCGATGACGGAAAAATGGCCGACTTGAACATCGGCGGCAAGCTGCGCGCTAATATCGATCACCGTATTGATGGCGTTCATCCCGCTACCTCCATATTCGTTCCCTTACGGCTGATTTTGGCGGTATATTCCTTCATCAGCTCCGGCAAAGAATGGGCTTTCTCAACCAACGGCAAGTTCACCGGTTGATTGGTAAGCGCCGAATGATAAATCGCCAGAATCATCTCCAGCCCCTTCCGGCCTTCTGCGCCGGGAATATCAAAGGGCGCGCCGGTTTCGATCGCGTTCATAAACCGTTGATATAAGGTGCGGTGACCAAATCCGTAAATATTCGGAGGATTTTCGCCGGTGGTCCGGATGATCTCCGCTTCATCGTCTTTGCCGTCGGCAAACCGCCACGCCTCAATCTTATTGATGGAGGGGCCGCCTAAAACGACCGTGCCGTGTTCGCCGAAGATATTGAGCGTCTCTTCGAGATTCTTCGGATAAACGGTTGAGGAGGCTTCAATCATTCCCAGGGCGCCGTTTTTGAATTGGATCATTCCCATCCCCAAGTCCTCAACCTCAATCGGCTGCACTTGGGTGGCGATCTTACCATAGACGGTCGCGGCGTCGCCCAGCATCCAGAGGAGCAGATCGATATTGTGGATGGACTGGTTCATCAAAACCCCGCCGTCCTGTTCCCAGGTGCCGTGCCAGGAGTCTTGCTGAAAGTAATTGGCGTTGCGGTACCAACGAATCGAAGCGACGCCATGATTAATCCGGCCGAAGCGCCCCGTTTCCAAGGCATCCCGCAATTTCCGGACGACTTGGTTATAGCGGTTTTGATGGCAAACGCCTAAATAAACGTGATTCCGTTGACAGGCCTCGATCAGCTTGTCCGCGTCCCGGAGCGATAAAGCCATCGGTTTTTCCACAACGACATGTTTCCCCGCTTCCGCCGCGGCAATTCCGATCTCGGCATGAAGCCCGCTGGAGGTGGCAATGGACACAATATCTATGTCGGGCCGTTCCAACACCTGACGGTAATCGGTGTAAACGTCGCCGCCATAGGTCTGCCGGTATTGTTCCGCTTTTTCCGGAACGATATCGCAGACCGCTTTTAACTCGGCGTTCTCCAGTTCAACAAGGTTGCGGGCGTGATTGGGAGCGATTCGGCCGCAGCCAATCAAACCAAAGCGAAATGTTCTCACTAACGCATCTCCTAACGGGTCTCGGAATCAAAGTTCCACGTTTTGCTTGACAGGTTAATCAGTTAAATATGAATGATGACGGCTTGCGATTGCTTCACCTTCCGGGTGGCGTTGCGTGTGTCAAAGACCAGTCTGGTATGATCGCAAATCCATTGGTAATCATAGTTTGAATGGTCGGTGGTGATCAAAACCAGATCCGCCGCTTGCAACAGTTCCTTGGTCAACGAAGCCGAAATCATTTCGCGACCGCCCGATTTGAAGATCGGAATATAGGGATCGTTGACGATCACCTCGGCCTGACGGGTTTTTAACAGATCGTATATTTTTAACGCCGGCGATTCGCGGGCGTCGTCGATATCTTTTTTATAGGCCAAGCCGAGCATCAATATCTTGGAGCCGTTTAGCGGTTTGCCATACTGATTGAGGAACGTCGCGGCTTTTTCAACCACGTACTCGGGCATGCTGTTGTTAATCTCGCCGGCGATTTCGATCAGCCGGGTATGGTAATCGTATTCGCGCGCTTTCCAAGTCAGGTAGAACGGATCGATCGGAATACAATGCCCACCCAAACCCGGTCCGGGATAAAAAGGCATGAAGCCGTAGGGTTTGGTTTTTGCGGCTTCAACCACTTCCCAAACATCGATCCCCATTTTGTTGCAGAGAATCGCCATCTCGTTGGCTAAAGCGATATTGATATTCCGGAAGGTATTTTCGAGGATCTTCTCCATCTCCGCCACTTTTGGACTGGAGACCTGGTGAATCTCCCCTTCCAACACCGCGGTGTAAAGCGCGGCGGCTATTTCGGTGCAACGTTGGGTGACTCCCCCCACGACCTTCGGGGTGTTTTTGGTATGATAATGCGCATTCCCCGGGTCAACCCGTTCCGGGGAGAACGCTAAAAAGAAATCCACGCCACATTGCAACCCGGTCGCTTCTAAAATCGGCATGACCACTTCTTCGGTGGTCCCGGGATAGGTGGTGCTCTCTAATACGACTAACATATCGGAATGAAGATATTCGGCAATTTGTTTGCTGGAGTTGACAACATAAGAGATGTCCGGTTGTTGATATTTATCCAATGGCGTGGGGACACAGATCGCCACTGCGTCAACCTTGGTAATCTGCGAGTAGTCCGTGGTGGCAATTAACTTTTGATCCGCCACCAAATCTTGTAAATCCTGGTCGACCACATCGCCAATGTAATTTTGACCTTGATTGACCATATCGACCCGTTTGGCTTGGACATCAAAACCGATCACTTTGTAACCGGCCTTGGCTTTCTCAACCGCCAACGGGAGGCCGACGTAACCTAAACCGACAACACCCAGGACCGCTGTTTTTTGTGATATCTTTTCCAACAAACCGGTACCCGCTTCGGATTGCCGAATTTCAACATTTTCAAACATTGTTGAAGGTCCTCCTACAATCGTAAAAAATGGGGGTTCGGCCCCCATCACCTATCAATTATATCTCATATCAATAATTTTGCAATCTCTTCCTTTTAATTTCGACAAGATTCACCGAAATACCATAAATAGCAGTCCAATCAGTCGCGCAACGAGCGTGTTTTCCTAGCCGAGCTGTTTTTGTAACACCGGTTGTGTCAAGATTTTTGTGTAAACCGCAAAATTAAATAAGAAATTTGTTTAACCGATCCTCGAAGAGGATCGAAAGTTGTGCGAGAATGGACTTCCAATCCAGGACGGAGCGAGTCCAGGACTTC
>JAEZFP010000051.1 GCA_023417475.1 Bacillota bacterium
GTGCCACATGCGGTGAAAGCAATAGAGCAGCCAAGAATAAGGGCAATCATGCGCTTTGATTTTTTCATAATTTTACCTCTTTCTTTGATAGTTGTATTCTTATGCTCTTTGTTTTTGAATCTTATCGTTTCTGCGGTTGATTACGATTAGTAAAATCAAGACAGATAGGAATAGAAGCGTTGAAAGTGCATACCACTCAGGGCTGATGGATTTTCGAACTTGAGCATATATTTTGGTGGACAGTGTATTCAACACTGGACCTCTTGTGAAATGAGTGATGATAAAATCATCTAGGGACATAGTAAAGGCCAATAAAAACCCAGACAACACACCAGGAAGGATATCAGGCAAGACTACCTTAAAGAATGCTGTGACTGGAGAAGCTCCAAGATCGAGAGCCGCTTCATAGGTACTACGGTTGGTCTGACGCAAACGCGGCATTACGCTTAATATTACATAAGGGATATTAAAGGTAACATGCGCTATTAATACGGTTTGAAAGCCCAGGGTAAATCTTAATGCGATGAAAAGAATCATTAGGGATAACCCGGTTACAATGTCAGCATTTAGCATCGGAATGTTGGTAACACCAATCATAATGGTACGAGGAATGCGTCTCATGCTGTTGATGCCAATGGCTGCGGCTGTCCCAATGACCGTTGCGATTAATGCGGATAAGAAAGCAATAATTAAGGTAGTAGATAGAGCTTGAATAATATCTTCGTTTTGGAATAATTTCTTATACCAGTCGAAGGTAAACCCACCCCATTTGCTTCTTGTTTTTGACGAATTGAAGGAGAGCACAATCAAAACAAGAATCGGAGCATATAAGAATAAAATAACAAGTGCCACATAGATACGTTGGCTTAGCTTTTTTACCATACGTTCGTTCCCTCACCTTCTTTATCATATTTCGCAATGAAGGTCATGCTGATTAGGATAAACACCATTAAGACGAGAGAAAGGCCAGAACCACCATTCCAATCTCCTTCTTTTTGGAATTTTTGTTCAATCAGATTACCAATTAAGTTGATTTTACTTCCACCTAATACATTGGAGATTACAAAGGTTGTTAGGGATGGAACAAATACCATCGTGATTCCTGAGATGACCCCTGGCATACTGAGTGGAAAAATAATTTTACGAAAAGTTACAAAGCTATTCGCTCCAAGATCTCTTGCTGCATTGATTGTATTATCATCAATTTTGGTCAGAGAATTGTAGATTGGAAGAATCATAAATGGTAAAAAGTTATAAACCATACCAATGACGATTGCAGTTGGAGTATTAATAATACTCAGACTTGGAAGTCCAATCGCATTCAAAACGGTATTCAGGATGCCGTTTCTCTCTAGAATGTTCAGCCAAGCAATCGTTCTTAACAAGAAATTCATCCACATCGGCAATATCATAATGAGTACAATAAAGCTGTTGGATTTTAATTTCATACTTTTTAAAATTAGAGCCAGTGGATACGCAATCAAAAGGCAGACAATTGTGCTGACAAAGGAAAGCTCAAGGCTTAACCAGAGAGCGCGTCGATAAATAGGTTCAGAGATCAGTTTCACATTTTCTAATGTAAAGCCGCCATCGACTCTGGACGTAAATCCATAGTAAACAATCATTATCAAAGGAATGATAATAAATGCCCCCATCCATAAGGAATAAGGAAAGGAAAGCAATGATTTACCAGAAGCTTTCTTGTGTGTTGGCTTAATTACCGTAACCACTGCCTCATCGGTTGCATTGGTTTGAAGATTATTCATTGCTAATAACCGCCTCCTCGTCTTCGGATTCTGGCTTATTCATAATTTGAATATCAAAAGGATCAACACGAAGTCCAACTTCAGCGCCTACTGGAGATAGGTCGGTGGAATGTACCAGCCACTCGTAGCCATTTGCCATTACATCCATCTCATAGTGAACCCCTTTAAAGAGAAGAGAAGTAACACGACCTTTGATAATTCCGTCTTCAGGAGCAACAAGATCAATATCTTCTGGACGGATTACAACGTCGACCGGTTTATTCTTTCCAAACCCTTCATCAACGCATGGGAAGTTTGCGCCAAGAATGCTAACAAGACGATCATCCACCATCGTTGCAGGAATAATATTGCTTTCACCAATAAAATCGGCAACAAAAGCATTCTTAGGTTCATTATAAATATCTTCTGGTGTACCAATTTGTTGAATGTAGCCTTGATTCATAACCATGATGGTATCCGACATGGTAAGTGCTTCTTCTTGATCATGAGTAACATAAACAAACGTAATACCAAGTTCATTCTTTAAACGGATCAACTCGTATTGCATGTCTTGTCGAAGCTTTAAGTCAAGAGCACCTAATGGTTCATCAAGAAGAAGTACTTTCGGTTCGTTTACAATCGCACGTGCAATTGCTATACGTTGCTGCTGACCACCACTTAAAGAATCAGGCATACGGGTTCCGTACCCATCGAGGTTTACTAGCTTTAAGGCATATTCGATTTTATCTTTGATGTATTGTTTGCTCTTTTTCTTTATTTTAAGACCAAAGGCAATGTTTTCTGCAATGGTCATATGTGTAAAAAGTGCATATTTTTGAAATACTGTATTTAGCTGACGTTCATTAGGAGGTAGATTTGTAATATCTTTACCATTAAAGATGACCTGACCAACATCAGGTTTTTCAAAACCACCGATAATTCGGAGGGTAGTTGTTTTACCACATCCAGAAGGACCTAATAAAGTAAGGAATTCATTTTCACGAATGTAAAGATTTAGGTCATCAATAATTGTGTTGTTACCGTATTTTTTCGTTATATTTATTAAATCAATTAATTTATTACCATTCATGTTAATCCTCCTAAAAACTTGGTGGCGTGGAAACCCAAAGAAGGGTAGCCCCAGTCTTTCCGGTTGCTGTTATATAG
>JAEZFP010000052.1 GCA_023417475.1 Bacillota bacterium
GCTTCATGGCTGTTTTCCACATAATACTGAGGAACAAGGCCATGGTTCTTCACTCTCGTTTTAGTGAGGAAGTCAGTGGTATATGTTTTTTGCAAAAGAGCATCACCGATATATTTTTCGTTTCGCAAAATCTGGTTAATGTTGCTTGTGTGCCATCTTTTATTGCCCGCGCCGTTCAGAATGCCGTCGGCCTCTAATCCGCGGGCAATCTTCAGCATACTGGCACCCTCGAGATATTCCCGGTAAATACGTTTTACAACCTCTGCTTCTTCCGGAACAATGATCAGTTTCTTATTTTCGTTTTTGGTATAACCGAGAAATCGTGCACAGTTTATCTGTATTTCACCTTGCTGATAACGGTACTGTAGCCCCAGTTTTACATTCTGGCTTAAGGATTGGCTCTCCTGCTGAGCGAGGGAAGCCATAATGGTGAGCATGATCTCGCCCTTGGAATCCATGCTATCAATGTTCTCCTTCTCGAAATATACCGGAATGTTTTTGTCCTTGAGCTTTCTGATGTAATTCAAACAATCAACTGTATTTCGTGCAAACCGGTTTATCGACTTAGTGATTACCTTGTCGATTTTGCCTGCCATACAGTCATCGATCATGCGGTTGAATTCCTCACGCTTTTTTGTATTAGTGCCTGAGATACCGTCATCTGCATATATTCCAGCCAGCTTCCAATCAGGGTGGCTGTTTATGTATGCAGTATAGTGAGTAATTTGTGCATCATAACTGGTTTCCTGTTCGTCGCTATCGGTAGAAACGCGGCAGTAAGCAGCTACACGGAGTTTTGAGTTTTCTTCGTCCCTCTTTACTAAACTGGCCTTTTTCCTTGCCGGAAGTAGTGTAACAGTCATTTTCTCTTCCATTTTTATTGTCCCTCGCTTTCTATCAGGCAGCTTTCTTAGCGGCTGTTGCCAAGGAATCACCGGACAAATAAGATTGAAACAGAGTTTTTATCTGCTTGGCGGCTTGTTTATCAACAACGGCTTTTCCGTTTATAAAATCTGGGGACTTGTTGTTTTCCTGTCCTCACTACCTACTGGAAAAAAGGGGGCCCATCGTACAAAAAAATTAGAAAATATTTTTGCCCCTCCGCCAAATAACTCTGGCAGAGGGCAAACCCGTGTGATTACTTGAGACCTAATATGCGTTTGCGAAGCTGGCCGAGTACCTGTTTTTCGCGGTAGACGGCTTTTGACTTGTACCAGTCGCCACCGAATTCACGCCTTAGGGTATCTGCGATTTCTGTCTTGGAGCTGCCATCCATAATTAGTTCGCAGATGCGTTTGCCTTCGGGGTCACGCTCCGCCAACTCACTGAGAAGCTGATCAAGCAGAAGCCTGTCCACAAGGATGTCGGAAAAGTTACTGTTCGGGTCCTCAATTGTATCGATAAGGCTGAACCCATCGCCGTCAGCATTTTCCATCGGTGCGTCGAGCGAGATAGTGTTTCCGGCTGCACGATATTCGCAGGTGGCACAGTCGCTATCGCAGATCCAGAGTTTTGACTTGGGGCATACGCATTGACCGTTCTTTTGCGCTTCCTTCTGTAAGCGCCAGATGGGGCGGTAGTATTCGCGGTAGATTTCCTCAGTTACGGGCACCCACTGTTTGGTGCTGCGGATGTAGATTTTGTACTGCTTGTCCTGATTTGACATTTGATTTCCTCCTGTGATTTGAATTGCGTGAGCAATCGCAAGAGGAAATTCCTTAGACTTTATGCAAATTTACACATATTTTGTTGTTTTTTGAGTTAGTGCGTGATAAAATGATTTAATAAGAATTGATATGAATTGATGGAAGTATTAATCCATCAAAGGCACCAACCTGAAAGCAATAAAAAAGTCCCTGCGATTACTCACAGGAACTATCCAAATGATGATTAAGTTAATGTCCAACGATGATAAGGTTAATAACGTTAATAGGGTTAAAAGTTATCTAGGGAGGCAAAAAACGTGACAAATAATGCACACCCAATTCTGTGTGGTGGCACCCTCCTCATACAGATATTAGAATCAAAGAGGACAACCGCCACACGACGACAACGTACACAGAGTGTCGCAGATATTATTCATGAACAGGACGTATTGCTCGGACTTGTTCAGATTGTTCAACCCGACTATCTGAAGCCGGCAGGCGATACATTCAAAACCTACACTACTTATTTTAAACGATGCGCGGAAAATACTCCTCAAGATCTACAGTTCGTAGACGAGGCTGTGGTTTCGGCGTTTTTGTCACGTTATGAATCGGATTATGCCGGCGTTCTGAATGACATGACTAAGTTCGTGAATAACTTCATTGAATCTGGGACTACAAGACAAAAAGATATAAAACTAACAAGACGACTGATAGAAATGATTGTGAACGACAAGGGAGATCCCTCTATCCCTGATGATTATCCGTTTGTGATAAGTAAGGATGGTACCACGGTTTCAAAAATGGAACTAGCGACTATACCTAACATATACCTTCCTGCATTTCTCTTAAGCATATGGAAATTTATTGTAACCAAGCGCAAGGACAATTCTGTGGGTGCAGCAACAGTGGCTGCTTGGTCGGTTCCTAATGTACAGGGGCGTTATAGGGTTCCTGAGAGTTCACCTGCGCCTGAAGGTTTTACAGTAGACTGTGGAACGTATGTGGCTCCAATCTTACATACATCAGATGTAGAATTTTCGGAGGAATTAATACCGACAATTGTTCCAAAGTTCATAATGCCAGATGTTTATACGTACCTCCGCAACGCTGAAGAAAAGTACAGTACGATGAAAACATTACTGTACAATGACCAACCCAAGCAATTCTATAGTTTCTATGTATGCAACAGAATCCGCTATAAGAGGGCTTGATAGTATAGCGGAGAATCGAGTAGGCAGACACTCGGTGAATCTGCAGTATATTGAAGAAGTGACAGTAGAGAAAATCAGGGAAATATCTCGCTTTGCAATCATCATCGGCACAGGTGGACTTGGTAAATCCATGATGATGCGCCATCTTTTTCTAAATGCTATAGCAAATTTTGACGATCTGAAGCGGTTCCCGGTATTTGTCCCTCTGAAAGATTTTGATGAAACTGCGGACTCGCTGTTTGAGTATATTTACTCTAAAATTGGTGTGTTTGACAACAATCTGACAAAAGAACAATTTGAACAGATGCTTGCTTATGGCACGTGTCTACTACTCCTTGATGGATTGGACGAAATCGGTGTCGGTTCTGTTCAGAGGTTTGAACGAGAATTAGAGACCTTAACTGACAAGTACTCTGAAAATATGTTTGTTTTGTCATCGCGTCCGTTTCAATCATTCGTTTCATATGAGCGCTTTAGCTTATTGAGGTTGATGCCTTTTAACCCACGACAGGCTATGCAGTTAATAGACAGATTAGAGT
>JAEZFP010000030.1 GCA_023417475.1 Bacillota bacterium
CGGTTATCCCGCTAGAAATATAAAAAGGCCGTAAAGACAGTCGTTCCTGTCTTCACGGCCTTTTCCGTTTATAAAAATTAATCCTTGACCTTGTTATATAACGCAATAAAATAGAACACAATGGCAATGATACCGGCAATCTGGATAAATGTTAAGTTATGAATGTCCAAAATAGCAATCCATGCCACAAACAGCACCGATAAGATTTTATCCTTTGTCGAAAGCTTTTTAAACAAACGCTTGCTTCCCCCTTTTGTTCTAGCTACTATTATCATACCACAGATTGCCCAAAAATTCTAACCTAAATGGAATAACCCCGCAGCCGGCCGGGGCTGCGGGGTCGAAAAAATAAAGAAATGAAATCAGGGAGAAAACATCTCTTTATTTGTCCCGGTATCTCCGAGATGTTTTTAGTATACCCCTTTTTTCTTTGAATTCCGTTTAGCTTAGAGCTATTTTTGCTGTTTTTTTCTTAAGAATCAATCGAAAAGGATTCCTTACGGTGTCGGCGAATTGTATAGGATATAACAGAAAGGATACAGTGATGATCTACACAATTACCTTTGCCATTGGCTCCAAGCAGCCTGATTATGACCGTCTTACCGCCGCACTCCGCGCCTTGGGCGATGCCACACCGGCCCTACCGTCCGTGTGGCTGCTGGACAGCCCCTATGACGCCAACCAGATTTTCGAGGCCATCGGACGCTACCTTGCTCACGAAGATCGACTGTTTGTCGCCGAAATTACCGACAACAGCATGGGCTGGATTGAGGAGGCGGCCAGTTATTGGCTGTCGCAAAAATTCGGACTCTATTAAAAAACAGCGTTTCCTCCAAACAGGCCGGCTATATGCCGGCCTGTTTTTGCTGTCCTCCCACCTGGCGCACCAGCTTAAGCAATATGGCTGTGATAACCATGACTGGTATGGTCGCGCCGGCGATAAAATCAACCTCCAGCATTTGATAATACAGCCAAACCCCAATGCCCCAAACGGCCAACGCCGGCCAGTCAACCAAGAGACCTGCTGTCACCTGCCGGCGGCCGTGCCAGAAATAATCGCTGAACAGAACAGCAAATAGCGGTGCAAAAACTGAGCCAATAGCCAGCAAAAAGTCCTGATAAAGTTCCATATCCACCGCAAGCGCCAGTGCCGTACCGATTGCCGTCAGTACTAACGCCATCCATTTTTCATTCCAGGCCGGCACCAGATTGGCAAAACTGACTCCGGCAGAATAGGCATCCATAAACGTAGTCGTCACAGTGGCCAGCACAATACTGCCCAGGGCGCCAAAGCCCAGACCAGCGGCCAGCATCATGGCCGACGGAGCGGCACTACCGCTCACCAGCGCCGCTCCCAGGCCGATAATATACATCCAGCAGCTGCCAACAAAATAGCCGGCCCAACTGCCCCACACGGCACCCTGGCGGCTTCGGGCAAAACGGGTGTAGTCGGCGATCAGCGGCAGCCAGGATAATGGCATAACCACGCTCAACTCCAACGCCCCGCCAAAAGATATGCCGCCAACCGCCTCTTTGGTCAGAGCGCCGGTATCATGAAAGACGACCTGGCTCAACATCACCGTTACGCCCAGCAGCAATACCACGGCAGCCATATTCAGTTTTTTCCAGCCTCCTTCGCGGCCCAGCGCAATCCATAGAGCTACCAGCGCGCCAATAAAAAGACTCCATACTTGCAGCTGGTCCCAGCCCCACAGCAGCCTGGTCACATCATTGGCTGAATGGGCAGCCGAAATGATCATGACTGCCGTCCAACCCACCAGTTGCAAAATATTTAAAGCAGAAAAAAGATAAGAGCCATATACCCCAAAAGAAATTCGCGTAGAAAACAAGGCTGGAATTCCCTCGCGGGCACCAATGTAGCCGCCCAAGGCCAGCAGCGTTGTTCCGGCCAGATGTCCGAGGAGCACCGCCAGCAGCCCTTGCTTAAATCCCAGCGGCGCCAATAGACCGCCTGTCATAATCTCAGCGATTGATACCGCCGCACCAAACCATAAAAATAAAAAATGACTTCCCCGTACCGTCCGGTTATTTTCCTGCATCTTAGTTCGTTCCTTTCCTAACAACCATTGATTTTCTTATCCTGGCTCCCATTAAAAGATTAGAAAGACTGCAAGACCCCAAGCTTTTAGTGGAAGTTCAGTATTACATCCTACGGGATAAAAAAACTGCTTTCAATTCCCATCAGCCCGGTCAATAAAAAAAGCATCCTCACGGATGCTAACGGTTAAAAACAGGCCCTTCTATCCGTCATCCCTCCGCTGGCATTATCCAGATCAGGTTACAGGTCATAGACATATCGGGTCTATATCTCAGCCGGCCTTCCCAGCCCCCTGTGACAGGTATGTAATTGGTATCAGCGTATCACAGATTTATCAAAAGGTCAATTTATTCCGGAAAGAGCTTCCGCAAAAACTCTGCTGTCTGCCTGGCAATGCCGGTGGCGTCGAGACCATACTTTTTTAGCAGCAGGGCATGAGCGCCATGCTCAATAAACTCATCCGGCAGCCCCAGGCGCAGCACACGGCTACCCGCCAGCCCCTGGTCGCTAAGACATTCCAGAACGGCAGATCCAAAGC
The DNA here is from genome assembly GCA_023417475.1 of Bacillota bacterium. GTDB lineage: Bacteria > Bacillota > UBA4882 > UBA8346 > UBA8346 > JAEYPR01. The sequence goes on from JAEZFP010000030.1 coordinate 2,598, forward strand.
CGCCAGCCAGTACATTTTCCTCCACCGTAATCAACGGCCCGGTTTCCGCTAACAGGTAAATAACTGACCGGTCCAGCGGTTTAACAAAGCGGGCATTGACTACCCCGGCGTCAATACCCTGTTCCTGCAATTGCGCGGCAGCTTGTTGGCATGGGTTTACCATGGAGCCGATAGCTACCAAGTTAACATCCCGCCCCAGCCGTAATACTTCGGCCTGCCCGACAGGCAAAACCTGCAGCGGTTCACTCAAATCGACCCCGA
>JAEZFP010000046.1 GCA_023417475.1 Bacillota bacterium
ACTACCTAGAAAATAGCCTTCGCTTGTTCCAAATTGTTAGCTCTTGAGAAAATGTCCCATGGCCCCCCTCTTTTCCACCGCTTCGAACCGGCTGTCATTCAAAAGAGAGGGGGATTGTAAAAAGTTGAATCAAGTATTCGCTATCGAAGGGGGGTGAGTCGCGCCCCAATTTTCATTCCTTCGCTACCCCCCACCAGTCGGGGTGGCGGACTACCTGGCAACTATATAGAATATCGGCACCTTTTGGAAAATATATAGTTAATATTTGACTAACCCTTATTTTTCAACAGATCATTATCAAAGCTTAAATATTGCTCGTCCCAGGGGTACAATCAGCCAAAAAAGGAACGCCGTTACCATCCGCGCCCCAGTTTGCCGTTATCCTGTTAATAATGATATGATCGCCGGGATTTAACAAAAAAGCGCTGACCGAACATGCCCGCCACAAATCCGCCGATATGAGCCGCAAACGCAATGTTGCTGGCCATTTCCGGCGCGCCTTGCGCCACAACCAGCGAGTAAATTTGACTCACCAACCAAAAACCAAGATAAATCCAGGCCGGTATGGGAACAAACAATGGAATAATCACGATCGGGATCAAGGTAACGATCCGCGCCGACGGATACATGATAAAATAGGCTCCCATCACTCCGGCGATCGCCCCGGAAGCTCCGATGGTCACCACATTGGACGTGGGCTCGATCCAAAAGTGGACCGCGCCCGCGATGATGCCGCAGCTGAGATAAAATAGCAGATAACGGAAGGAACCCATCCGGTCCTCGACATTATCTCCGAACAGCCACAACGCCCACAAATTACCGATTACATGCATCCAACCGCTGTGTAACAACATATACGTGACAAACGGCAAAAAATCCGGTTTGCCGCTCAGCAGACTCTGACTGAACCGAGCCGGAATCAAGCCGTAGCGATCGATCAATTTCTCAAACAATTCCGGATTCAACTGCAACAACTGTTGTTGATGCAAGAATACCGCGAAAGTCGCGATGATGATCAAGACGTTCATCACCGGCCAACGCCGGCTCGGGATCGTATCCCGCAACGGTATCATCGGCTCACCCCAATGTTAAAGTAATCTGTGACGAAATTTCGACCAAAACCGGGCGTCGGCGGCCGGTTTCACCAACGCATCGACTTCCGCGACCGTACACCAGCGCGTCGCTTGGCATTCAACCGGATGAGGTTCGCCCGCTTCGATCCGGCATTCAAAATACAACAACAACAGTTGCAGGTTACCCTGCACTTCGCTGACGACCTCCAAAATCGGGCCGACCGTTACTTTGATTCCCAATTCTTCGTCAAGTTCCCTGGCCATTGCCTGACGGGGGTCCTCTCCGAACTCAACCTTGCCGCCGGGGAACTCCCATTTGCCGCCTTCCCGGTCGGCAGCCCGGCGTTGCGCGATCAGCACCCGTTCATCCTTCCGAATAAACCCGGCCGTAACGATCAATTGCTTCATTTGCGTTATCCTTTTCCAGCAACGGAATGGCCGCGGTCAACCGTTCTTCCAGCGAATGGTGGCGACTGCCCGCCCCAAGGTTTAAAGAGGTGAGGACCACCCGGTTGACATTATTTCGAATGATGCGGCCGCGCCGAACATCTTCATAGCTATTAAAGGCGTGGAGGGCATAGAAACCGCCGTCCGTCTCGCCCAAAAAAATCATCACATGCGAGTCGGTAAAGATGAGACTGCCAGGAACCAGTTGCGCCAATCGTTCCCGCCGGGCTTCCGCCGGAAGGTTACGTAGGTTCCAGTGGGATTTACCGGCTTGTAGTTGCGCCTGGGAATTCCGGGGAACCTCCCAGCCAAGCGTCGCCAGTACATTTTGGACAAAAAGGGAACAATCGCTGCCGCTCCGCTGTCCCCGGTAATTACAGCCGCCCCAAGCATACCGTAGGCCGAGGTATTTAAAAGCTTGCTTTAACAGGTGCGGCAAGGTCGGCGCCAAATGTCCGCAAGCGATACCCCCGTCGATCCTGGCTTCCCGCCAAGCCAACTCCCCCGTTTTCGTGCGACTGGGAATCAAGGCGATCCGGCGAAACGGATCCAAGGCCGGCAAATGAGCACCCATGCCGATTGTCATTTCTTCCCCGTCGACCGTCCGCAAGGTCTGCCGCGGCTCCAGCGCGACGATCACCGGCAATTGCGTTGTATGATGGTCCACCGCGGTATCCCCGGCAATGGCCACGGCCCCTTCCGGTACCCAACCCATTCCCTGCCGGGTCGTCGCCAAAAACCAACGACCGTCGGCCGAAACAGCCTCCAGCCGACAACTGTCGCCAATCTCTAAACCGCTCAATTGATTGCGGTCAATAGCGCCAAGCCGGGGGCGGGATAAAAGCGGAATCGCTACCGGAAACTGTCTTAAATCAGTTCTCATCACCATTAAACCATAAGTCGGCGTTGGCTTCAACTGTTCCGCCGAATTCAACATTTCCATCAAATGATTGCGATTAACCGTTCTGCCATGCGCCACATAGACTTTGTTTGAGAAAAATTGGGAAATATTTTGCTCATATTTAGTTTTTGCTTGTTCCGAAGTAAAGATAAAAGGATGAAAGGGGTTACGCAACCAACCGGTGTCAGCCGTCCGGTCCAACCAAAAATCCGGCTGAAGCATTTTCGAACCGCTCTCCGGGAACTGAATCGCTTCGTTTTTGATCCGCATATTCGTTATCAACACTCCTGACCCATACCGTCAAGTTACCCATAGTTTGGCGAAACTTTACGATCGAAATTGAAATAAATTAAGAAAAATCGCTCCAATCATGCCGGTCCGGTATTTAGCGCGACAGTAGCTAATATATGCAAAACCTGTTTGTCTGGGATTATGCCAAATTTTCCCGCAGCAATTGATCATAAAAAAAGAACCAAACGCTTGATTGCGAGGCCACTGAAAAACTGCTCGAAATAACATTGACCGACAATATATTGATAGCCTAAAACAAGCTACTCACGATATATTGTCGGTCAATCTTTCAGAGCGAGGTTTTTCAGTGGCGTGCTTGATTGCTCAAACGTTTGGTTCGGTCAAAGGTCGCTCGGGAATCAAAACCCGTCAGACCAATTTCACTGTTTGAAATTGTTTCTTGCCTTTCTTCACCAACAGTTTCCCATCTTGAAAGTCGGCAGTGGTGATAGCCCGACTAAAATCGGTGACTTTCTCATCGTTTAACGAAATTCCCCCTTGAGTGACCAAACGCCGGGCTTCGCTCTTCGATTCGGTCAAGCCGGCGGTCACCAACAGATCGAGAATGGTCATCCCTTGAGCGATAGTGGCGTTGGCCAACGCCACCGCGGGAACCGCCTGTTCATTTCCGGCCCCGCCAAAGAGCGCGGAGGTAGCCGCTTGGGCCTTGAGCGCTTCCGCTTCGCCATGGGCCAGCTTGGTTGCTTCAAAGGCCAACACCTTTTTGGCTTCATTGATTTCCTGGTCTTGCAACGCGCCCAAGCGCCGGACCTCCTCAATGGGCAGGAAAGTATAAAGGGCCAGGAAACGCTGGACATCCCGGTCATCGCTGTTGCGCCAGTATTGATAATATTCATACGGGGTTGTCTTCGCCGGATCCAACCAAACCGCTCCCGCCTCGGTTTTCCCCATTTTCTTTCCGGAGCTTGTAGTGAGCAACGGGAAGGTAATTCCGTACGCCTCTTTCCCTTCGACCCGGCGGATCAAATCGGCGCCGGCCAGGATGTTGGCCCATTGATCGTCGCCGCCCATCTGCAGCTTACAGTCGTAGCGCCGGGAAAGCTCTAAAAAATCATAGGATTGCAACAACATATAGTTGAATTCGATAAAGGTCAGCCCCCGTTCCATGCGGCTTTTAAAACATTCCGCCGTCAACATCCGGTTGACCGAGAAATATTTGCCGATTTCGCGGAGGAACTTGATATAGTTCAGTTCCAAAAGCCAATCGCCGTTATTGACCATTAGCGCTTTCCCTTCGGCAAAATCCAAATACCGCGAGAGTTGCGCCTTAATGCAAGCGGCGTTCTGATTGATCGTCTCTTGGGTCAACATCTGACGCAGTTCCGTCTTGCCGCTGGGATCGCCGATCAGCGCCGTCCCGCCGCCCAGAATCGCGATGGGCCGGTGCCCGGCCTGCTGCATGTGGGCCATTGCCATCACCGGGAGCAAATGTCCGATATGCATACTGTCGGCGGTGGGATCGATCCCCACGTAAAAAGTGACTTGCTCCTTCTCAAGCAGTTCCAGGAGCGGTTCCTGGTGCGTCATCTGCTGGATAAAACCCCGTTCCTTTAATACTTCGAAAACTGACATTGCCAACTCCTCCTTCAAATCGCAACCCTTTTCAATTGAAAATAAAAAAAGACCGCTTCGTCCGGGTAAGGACGAATGGTCTCGTGGTACCACCTTACTTCACGCGCCGTGATGACGCGCCTTAAACCGCGATAACGGGCGAAACCCGTACCGGCCTACTTTAATTTCGACCGAAAGCTCCGGAGGGTATTTGAGGCTGCCGTGTCCGACGGGTTTTCACCTGCCACCCGCTCTCTGATGTCACCAAAGCGCCCTGACTGCTCCATCATCGCCACTACAAAAATATTGTTCCAAATTATCTGATATTATAGCATAAAAATTCCTACCGGAGCAAGGGGGTTTTCCATATAAATCCTAGCCAGAAAATACGCTGAATGGGATTCTGTCCCCCAGACTGAAGGTCAGGGCTAAGCTGAAAACCGGTCTCAAGCCCTTCCGGGCTGGGTGGCGTTTCAAAGTCCAACAGCCATCCTTTGGTCCTTTATTACGAATCAACGCCTTGCCCTTTTTAGTTTCCTAAATAATTTTTCAAAACAACTAATGCTTCGCTAAAAAGCGGTCAAACTATACTGATTATATATAGATGTGGGAGTATTGAAAACTGGAACAGTTACTGGGGCCGCCGCTCGTCATCGCCCAATTTGTCTCCCGGGTCTTTCCCCGGGTACGCCGTGAATTGGCAAGCTGGAAGGAACAGGCCGGCAAAATTCCCGACGCCACTCTCCGAACTCAAGCTTTGGCGAGCATCGCCAGCAAACGCTTTCATTGCCAGGGTGGCAGTATTTATGCGCTATATCCCGGGACCGACCGGTCGGCCATGGTCCGCTTCGTCGTCGCCTATCAGACCATCAGCGACTATCTGGACAACTTGTGCGATCGGGTCGGACTGGACGATGAAAGCGCTTTCCGGCTTTTACACCAGTCGATGGGGGACAGCTTGCAACTCCAGTCGGCGCCCGCCGATTATTACCGCTTATACCCTTTCAAAGAAGACGGTAATTATCTGACGGATTTAGTCCGGCAATGCCAATATTACATGTCGGGATTAGCGTCGCTCGAAACGGTGGCCCCGGTCATTCAACGCTATGAACAATGGTACGCGTCGCTGCAAAGTTTGAAGCATTTGTCCCTGCAAACCCGAGAACAGCGTTTATGGGATTGGGCCGCCCAATACCGCCAAGCTTACCCGCAGATCACTCCTTGGGAATTCGGCGCCAGCTCCGGATCGACCTTGGGCATCTTTCTCCTCTTAGCCGCCGCCAAAACACCCCAGTTGGATCCGGAGGAGGTTGCGCAGATCGACGCCGCGTATTTTCCCTGGGTCAACGGTCTGCATATCCTGTTGGATTATTATATCGACGCCGCCGAAGACCGTGAACATCAAGATCTCAATTTCACATTTTATTACCGCGACTCGGTCGAGTGTTATCAGCGCTTACGTTTTTTTTTAGAACAAGCGCTCGCCAAAACCGCAAATTTACGTTATTCCTTCTTTCATCACACGGTCATCCACGGCCTGATGGCATTGTATCTGTCGGACCCGAAAGCGTTACGTACCGAACTTCAGACCACTACCCAGCGTTTACTGCAAAAAGCCGGTTCGCAAGCCATCGCTTACCATCGCTGTTGTCTGGGCCTGCGCAAACTGGGGATCATTTAGTTGACCCGCACCAACAACCGTTCCGTCAAGTCCAGCAGCCGGTCCCGTCCCTCGTTTGCGGGCAATTGACTTAACGCCTGTTTGGCGCGGGATACGTGTCGGGCCGCAATCTGCCGGGCGCCGTCAAGCGAGCCGCTTTGGCGCAACCGTTCGCCAAGCTCCCCCCGGACCGGATCGGAAGTATCCCCTGATGATAATCGCCGGCTCAACCAATGCCGTTGGTCGGGATCTTCCATCAACAAAATCAACGGTAAGGTAACCGTTCCTTGGTGAAAATCCTCCCAAACCGGTTTGCCGGTCTGATCGGATTTCCCGGTATAATCCAAAATGTCATCGATCACTTGGTAAGCGAACCCCAGTTCGCGTCCGAAAACTGCCAGCGCCTCAATGACTCCCTCCGGCGCTCCGGCGCCGCTGCCGCCAGTCCGGCAGCAACATTCAAGCAAGATACCGGTTTTAGCATAGATTCGCTGATAATACGTTTCGCGATTTATATCCGGGTTAAATCGGTCATGAGCTTGGTTGATCTCCCCTTGACACATGGTTTGAATCGTCGCTACGACGGATTGTAACACCGCCCCGGGACAATGGGTTGCCAAAATCTCAAAGACGGTCGCAAACAAAAAATCCCCGGCCAACACTGCCAAATGACCGCCCCACGCTCCGACCACCGATAAGCGGTTGCGGCGATAGGCCGCGTGGTCAATGATGTCGTCGTGAATTAACGAAGCCAGGTGCACCATCTCTAAGGCGGCCGCCGACCACAGCAATTGCTCGTTGACCGGACCGCACATTTTCCCGCAGAGGATCACCAAAAGCGGGCGGACCCGTTTGCCGCCCGCCTCCAGGGCATGCTGACAGATTTCGCCCAAGACCCCGTCGGTCGCGGCAAAACGCCGCTGAATCAATTCTTCGACCAAGGTTAATTCCGGTAGCCAAAACGCTGGGGCAGTCTTGGGTGTTTCGAGTGATTTTTGCATAAATATACCTTCTTGTATATTGAAAATTTTGCGTCTACCTATTCTGTCTCAAATCGTCATTCCCATACCAACTCTGTTTTCAAGCGCCGTCCACGGCGGTTTTCCGCAATGTGAAAATATCGAAAAAAATATGCAAAATTTCTGGTTTTTCTTTGCATCTGTTAGGGTGATGTTATATAATTGTTACATTAATGAATATTCGGAGGTGTCTTGTAATGAAGAAATTACTTTGGATTTCCTTAGTTCTTGCGCTCGTCCTCACCTCGGGATTGGCTTTTGCGGCCAAACCGGTGCTTCGCGTAGGAACCGACGCTACTTACGAACCGTTTGAGACCATTGATAAATCCGGCGCTTATGTTGGTTTTGACATGGAATTGATCAAAATGGTCGCCGATCAAATGGGTTACGAGTTGAAACTGCAAAACGTCGGCTGGGACGGCATTATCCCCGGATTAAACAATGGCAACTACGATTGCTTGATCTCCGCCATGACCATCACCGCCGAACGGAAAAAACAGATCAATTTTTCCACTCCGTACCATGAAAACTACCAGGTTATCGTGGTGAAAGCCACCAACACCACAGTTAAGACCATCGCCGACCTGACCGGCAAGACCATTTCCGTCCAAAACGGCACCACCGGTGACCTTTTTGCATCCGAAAAGATCAAAGGCGCCAAAATGAAACGCTTTGATACCAACCCGCAGGCTATTCAAGAATTATTGAACAACAACGCCGACGCCGCCATCATGGACGATTTGGTCGCTTACAGCGCCGCTCAAAAAATGAAAGGCTTGAAAGTAATCACCATCAAAGAAGCTGAAAAAGAAGAGTATGGTATCGGTATTAAAAAAGGCAACGACGATCTCTTGAATAAGATCAATAAAGCCCTGGCGACCTTAAAGAAAGACGGTAAACTCAACACGCTTGAGAAAAAATACCGCACCGAGAAATAATCGTCTTTTTCCCTTGACAACGATGGTCAAAGAGTGATATGTTGCTCTTTGACCATATATTTTTTTTGGCCAAATATAATAATTTTTCCACAATTCTACATTTTCGCATGCTGAAAATTATAAAAAAGGAAGTTGGGTAAAGGATGAACAGCATCAAATACAAATTGCATCTGGCGCTCATCTTAACCGCCATGCTCGCGGTTGGGCTGTCGCTGCCGGTTTTGGGCGTTACCAACACTGCCACATTACAAGTTACTTCGGATCCTCCAGGCGCCTCGATTTTTATTGACGGTAGCGATACGGCCAAGGTTACTCCTTACACCTTTCGCGACATTCCCGTGGGAGAACATCACATTTCGGTACAAAATGTCCCCCATTACCGCAATGACCAAAAGACACTGACCGTGGAAGCCGGCGACAATACGGCCGACTTTTCATTATCTGAAACCTCTCTTTATTATATGTGGCTGAGCCTTCCCAACCTGTTGCTCGGCGCGTTAATGACTCTCTTTTTGACAATCGTGGCCGTATTTAACGGCATTATCATAGGAACGCTCGCCGGTGTGGCCCGCGTCATCCATAATAAATTGATCAATCTGTTTGCCGGAATTTATGTCGATTTTATCCGGGGCACACCTTTGCTGGTGCAGATCTTTATGATTCATTTCGGTTCACCGCCCATTCTCGGCATGTTGTTCAATCAAGGCCAACCGATTCCGATCAACCCGTTTGTTTCGGCGCTGGTCGCTTTGAGCATCAACAGCGGCGCTTATGTGGCCGAGATCATCCGCGCCGGCATTCAATCCATCGACCGCGGCCAGATGGAAGCGGCCCGTTCGTTGGGAATGTCCTACCGTCAGGCAATGCGTTATATTATCCTGCCTCAGGCGCTCAAACGGGTTATTCCACCGCTGGGCAACGAGTTTATCGCCATGTTGAAAGACTCGTCGCTAGTTTCGGTAATCGGCATGGAGGAACTGGTCCGCAAAGCGCAAGTTATTGTAACCCGTTCTTACCGTCCAACCGAAACCTGGCTTGAAGTCGGTATCATCTTCTTAATGATGACATTGCCCTTTACCCGGATCGTGTCCATGCTTGAAAGGAGGCTGAAGACCGGTGATTAAGGTTGTTGATTTACACAAACGGTTCCGGCATTTACATGTATTGAAAGGTGTCTCCACCGAGGTCGCTCAAGGCGAAGTGGTTTGCGTCATCGGACCCAGCGGTTCCGGTAAAAGTACCTTTTTACGCTGTATCAACCTGTTGGAGAAACCCTCCAGCGGTCATATTTACATCGAAGGTCGCGATGTGACCGATCATTCCCAGATCAATGTGAACGAAGTCCGGGCCGAAGTAGGTATGGTTTTTCAACGGTTTAACCTGTTTCCCCATAAAACCGCGTTGGAGAACATTACCCTCGCCCCTTTAAAGGTGCGCGGATTATCCCATGATGAAGCGAAGGAACGCGCTTTTGAACTCTTAGACCGGGTCGGTTTACGCCATAAAGCCGATGTCTATCCCGATAATCTCTCCGGCGGACAGCAACAGCGGATCGCCATTGCCCGGGCCCTGGCGATGCGTCCGAAAGTGATGCTTTTTGATGAACCCACTTCGGCGCTGGATCCGGAGATGATCCAGGAAGTATTGGATGTAATGAAGAGCTTAGCCCGGGAGGGTATGACCATGATCGTTGTCACCCATGAGATGGGTTTCGCCCGTGAAGTCGCTCACCGCGCCCTTTTTATGGACGAAGGGGAGATTATTGAAGAGGGTACCCCCGAGGGGCTCTTTAACCGTCCGCAAAACGAGCGTACCCAACAGTTCTTAAGCAAGATCCTCTAATCAAACCAGGGGTTAAGATGAACCGTTATTTGACCCGTTCGGATTGTTACGGTAACCGTTCTCGGTCGACCCGGCGCCGGGTCGACCAACCCAACAAGCCGTAACCGAGGCAATAACCGAGCATTCCTTCCCAAATCCCCATTGCGCCAAAGAGCACCAATAAATCGCCCCAAACGTTGCTAATTTGAAAGAAATAGCGGGTCGCGATCATTACCAACCCAATAACGATTCGGGTTGCGCGATCGAGGGGACCGATATTTTGATCTTGTACTTGATTTGCCATGTCATCACCGTCGTTAGTATATCCAAACATAAAAAAACACAAGCTCCCGAAGTTTCGGGAGCTTGCTGATCACTTCATCCGATCGTTTTAGTTTTCCGTTTCCGCCGCCGCTTCCAGCAATACCTGTTCCATAATCTCCGCGACGGTCTCCACCGGAATCACTTCAACATTTTTCAAGTCTTGCGGGACATCCTTGGCGTTTTCCTTGGGAACGAAAACCCGTTTAATCCCGGCTTGGCGGGCGCCGTAGATCTTCTCGACTACGCCGCCGACCGCTTTGATCTTGCCTTGAATCGAAACTTCGCCCGTAACCGCGATATTCTGCGGAATCGGCCGTTTGGTGAGGCAGCTGATCAAAGCCAAGGTGATGGCGACACCGGCTGAGGGGCCGTCAATCCGTCCCCCGCCGACCACGTTGACATGCACGTCGTAATCGGAAATATCTTTGCCCGTCAGCAAACGGACCACCGAAGCCGCGTTAAAGACGGAGTCTTTGGTCATACTGCCGGCCGTTTCATTGAACCGGAGATGGCCTTTGCCCTTTTCCTCGCATGGGAAACAGACCGCTTCCAGCTCAAGAATGGAGCCGACGAAACCGCTGACGCCCAAACCGAAGATCTTTCCGGTCTCTTGGCGCTCCGAAGCTTTGACGGTTAAAAACGGTGATAAGCGACTGACCTGGAAAACCTCGAGCAAATCCGCTTCGACGATTTTGACCTGCGCCAACTCCGGCGTTTCATCACGGTGTTTATAAAGCGACAACCCGCAAGCGTCCGCCAGTATCCCCGCCGCTTTCCGGCCCTCGATGGTATATTCGCTGATTAATTCGGCCACCTCGGAATCAATGTTGATGTGGATCCGTTGCGCCGCGTTGGTGACAATCTCTTGAATATCCGATTGCTCCAAGGGTTCAAAGTAAACTTCGGCGCAGCGCGAACGCATCGCCGGACTGATTTCCGACGGATCCCGGGTTGTCGCCGCGATCAGCACAAAGTCGGCCGGGGCGCCTTCCGCAAAGAGCTTTTTGATATATTTCGGGACATTGGGATCGTTCGGATCATAATAAGCCGAATCAAAAAAGACCCGTTTGTCCTCCAATACCTTTAACAATTTATTTTGCAGCATTTCGTCCATCTCGCCGATTTCGTCGATGAACAGCACGCCGCCGTGGGCGTCGGTCACTAAGCCCAGCTTCGGTTCGGGCACCCCGCCTTCGGCCAGGTCCCGTTTGGCTCCCTGGTAAATCGGATCATGGACCGAACCCAGCAGCGGATTGGTGACTTCGCGCGGATCCCAACGCAGGGTGGTGCCATCCACTTCGACAAAAGACGCTTCGGCCTTAAACGGCGTGAAGGGAAGCTTTTTCGCCTCTTCCAGCACCAGTCGGGCAACGGTCGTCTTCCCGACACCCGGCGGCCCGTAAAGAATGACGTGTTGCGGGAAGGGCGAGGCAATCTTGGCCAACAGCGAAGTGATGGCCCGGTTTTGGCCGACCACTTCCTCAAGTTTGGTTGGTTTCAAAGCTTCCAGCACCGATTTGGAGAGGTTGACTTGATCCATCTTTTCCAAATCGGCCAGTTTCTTCAAGGTATGCGGGTTATCCGGCCCGGTGTTTTCTTGCAGGACTTGCATCTTGATCTCTTTGAGATATTCCTCATGCCGTTGTTGCATCCGTTCGGCGATCTTCTTCTCGATCTTCTCCTCAACGGTCTTGCGGGCGATCATATCGGCAATCTCTTCTTCAATCTCGTTTAAGATCTCCGGCAGATTTTTCGAGTCCGGCAAGGTATCGATGGTCGGGTCCTCAAAGATAATCCGTTGCAAAGCCAAAACGCGTTCTTCGATAAGTTCCGAACGCATCAGTTTTAACGCTTCCAATTTCCCCGCTTTCAAGACCAACCGGTCGGAACCGTACAGGTTTGACAACAAGGCAAATACCGCCGCGACTTGCCGTTCCAATTGATCTTCATCAAGCAACCGGTCGTGTAAGGGAACGCTCGGTTGATTTTTCTGAAAGATATCGGTAAATCTTTTCACTATATTCTTCATCTAACTCTCCTTCCCGTGACAAACCGGGAAACTTATGCCATGGACAACTACCCTAAATAACGAAAACCGGCGAGACCGGTTTCCGGTAATTTCTGTGTTTTTGGTCGCTGATACGTTGTATTCAAGCGAAACGCCGCAATTTGAAACAACTAAAATAACCGTAAAACACCGTTTATTCGGCGACGACTTTTACCATCAGTTCGGCGCTGATCCCTTTATAGAGATGAACTTTGACCGAATGGTCGCCTAATGTTTTGATGGCGTCGTTAATCGCCAATTTCCTTTTGTCCAGCTCAATTTGGGCTGTTTTCAGGAGTTCGTCGGCGACGTCTTTCGCGGTGATGGAACCAAACAGCCGTCCGTTTTCGCCGGTTTTGGCTTTGAACGTGACCGTCACTTGGCGCAACTTTTCCGCCAACGCCTTGGCTTCCGCCTCATCCCGCGCTTCCCGGTGGCTGACGCTCTCTTTTTGATCGTTTAAGATTTTCAAATTAGCCGAGGTTGCTTCGACCGCCAACCCTTTCGCCAACAGATAATTGCGGGCGTAACCGTCGGATACTTCTTTTATTTCGCCTTTTTTGCCCAATGCTTTGACATCTTGTTTCAAGATTACTTTCATTTGTCTCACCCGCCTAGTATCGGTTTCGGTCTTTTAAATAGTTTTCCAAATTGGTGACATCGCCATACCATTGTTCGATCTCGTGTTCTTGCATGGCCTGGGACTTTAGCTTGCTACGAATATTCTCGTCAAGCTTTGTGAAGGAGATACCGAGCCGCCGCGCTAAAAAATAACAGCTGATGATTAAGCCCGCCAAAGCGTCCTGAAGCAACTCCTGATTGTTTTTGATCAACGCTTTAAATAAGGTACCCATACCGGAGACCAGCTCAGCTTTGATCCATTCGATGGTGCGCAGGTTTTTGACGATATTGAAGTCCGGATTGTTAGAAGACATAAGCTGTTCCCCCTTCAACCCATGTTATTCTCTACAGTTGCGATTTTTTCCTGCGCTTAATTCACTTTGTGATGTAAATTTCGAACAACAAATTTCCGGGTTAGGCCTCGGTCTCTTTAATAATATCGCCGGCGTTCCCATTACATTCCTATTCAAAGAATGTCCGTAGATAAAAAAAAGAAGCCTTTCGGCCTCTTTTATTCGCTGGTATATGGCAATAAAGCGATTTGCCGTGCCCGTTTGATCGCTGCGGTCAATTGGCGTTGGTGAACAGCGCAGTTGCCGGAGATCCGACGCGGCAGAATCTTACCCCGTTCGGTAACATATTTCCGCATTTTGCCGATTTCTTTATAGTCAATGTCTTGAACTTTATCGACACAGAAAGCACATACTTTCTTTTTGGGGCGACGACCACCACGGCCGCCTTCTTTATCATTTCTGGGCATTGTTTTTCACCTCTTTTGACACTAGAATGGAAGATCGTCTAAATTTACGCCGCCGACATCGCCGCCGGAACTCGCTGAACCGGACGAACCGGCTCCCGAACCCGGAGCGTCATCACGACCCCTGTCCAAAAATTGGACTTGGTTGGCAACAACTTCGGCAACCCGTCGCTTCTGGCCGTCTTTATCCTCGTAGCTGCGAATCTGCAGCCGTCCTTCAACAGCGGTCAGACGCCCCTTTTTCAGGTAATTCGCACAAAGTTCGGCTGTTTTTTGCCAACAGATGATCCGGATGAAGTCCGCTTCCCGCTCCCCTTGTTGGTTGGTGCTAGGACGATCGACTGCCAGATCAAAGTTGGTAACTGCCGTGCCATTTGGAGTATAACGAAGTTCCGGATCCCGGGTTAGTCGCCCGATGAGTACGATATGATTCATCTCGTTCCTCTCCTTCGCTTACTCTTCTCGTTTGATGAGTAAATGACGAATGACTTCGTCATTGATGCGCAGTAACCGTTCGAGTTCTTGCGCAACTTCTTTGGCGGACTTGAAGTTCATCAGCACATAGTAGCCGTCGAATCTGCCGTCAATTTCGTAAGCAAGACGCCGCTTGCCCCAACGGTCGGTTTTAGCAATCTCACCGTTACCGTTTTTGACCACATCTTCGAAGCGGGTGACCACTGCGTTGATGGCTTCCTCTTCCAATTCCGTCTTGAGGATATACATCGCCTCATAATCCCGCATTCGATAACACCTCCTCCCTATGGACTCATCGGCTCCGCGTAAACGGAGCAGGGAAGTCACCGTAGTATTATACCACTAGTCCCAAACGGATTCAAGGATTTATTTGGCGAGTTTGGGGCCGGCTGGATCAACATCCGCCCCATTCACCACCCCCGTTCCAACCCAATGAGTTGTTATCCACAGGAAGAGACCGTTTACTAACAAAATAATCGATGTTATTCACAAAACATTCTACGTTATTAACAAAAATAGATCAGTTATCCACAAAACGATCTCTTTGAGTGACAAAAATAGATCAGTTATTCACAGAACGATCTCTTTGAATAATAGAAATAGATCAGTTATTCACAAAACGATCTGAGTTATCCACAAAATGAGATCATTGAGCAGCAAAATGGGATCAGTTTCCCACAAAAGGGTCTCCACGAGCTTACCGCAGGGTGATTCCCCTGACGATACCTGGCGGTCGGTCGTTTCCCGGTTCCATTCCCCGCTCTGCTCCGTGGCCACCGACTGCGACTCAGAAGACGCGAGAGGGAAAACCCGTCAAGTTGCTATTTGTATAATGTCTCACTAGGTGTGAGTCGGACAAAAAAATCCCCTCGTGGCCAGACGCAGGCAAACGAGGAGGATGACGTTCTTGGCGCCAATCTTTGCGCAAGATTTCATTGGCGACGATTATAACGCTCCACTGCAGCTTGGTAAATGGCAATCGCTTGGTCGATGCCAAGTTTTTTCAGTTGGGCAACATATTTTTCAAAATTGTTAATCGGCTCAATTCCCATAATAAATTTCACCGTCATCTCGTCTTGATAGGTTGAAATCTCGTTCATCAGTTTCGATAATTGTCCGCTTTCATCGGGCGTCGGAGTTAACGGCGGAAGCATGTGGCTCATATAATTTGTCTTCTGCCACAGCACCAAAGCTTCTTTTTGTTGAGGATATTCATAATATTGCTCAATGTACCGTTTGTCTTGAATATACGGTCCATTGCTTGAACTACGCATATACTTAGCCATCACTTGAGTATTACTTAGATTTTCAGGATTTTTAAGGACAAATTCGGTGAAAACCGGAGAATCGTTAACTAACTTATAAGTAACGCCTTCGATCCCAAAATTGTAAAACAACCCGCCTTCCCGACTATAACCATAATCCAATAATCGGGCTGCTTCTTCCACCGCTTTACATTTAGAGGTGATTGCGGCACTGCCTGTACCGCCAAAGTATTGCGAGATCGGAGAGAAATTGGGTTTGCCGCCTTTTTTGACTGCGGGAAACATCGCCGCAACCAAATTGAATTTACTATCTTTTCCCTTCATTGAATCCAAATAACGACCGAGTCCACTACCGCCCGAACCGTATGCGGCGCCGGATTTGCCGTTGATAATATTGGAATCAACAATTTTACGGTTGTTGCTCGCAAAATTCTTATCAAGCAACCCTTCGTTATACCATTTAGTCATGGTAGCCAAATAATTTTTACGATTTGGTTCGATTCCGCCGTATTTCACTTTGCCTTTATCCAGATAGAAACCGTTGGTATTATCGAAACCACCGCTCATCATACTTGCCAAGTGCGTATACGATTCGACAGTCAACGGCGCCGCTGCGCCTTTTTTCTCTTTAAACGCTTTTAATACAATGTACCACTCATTGATTGTTTCCGGGACTTTTAATCCCAATTCATCAAGCCAGTCTTTCCGAAGCATCGGACCCGAAGTCACCAATAAACTAAGATCGGCCCGCAAAAACGGAAAGACATAATAATTCCCTTCATCCGTTTTGATCATTCGGTCATATTTGGGATTCTTCTTCAGATAGCTCCTCAGATTCGGAGCATACTTCGGCATTACCGAATTCAGCTTAATAATATTGCCGTCTCTGATGGCATTATTGGGGCCTCCGGGAATTGTCAACCAGTTATACTCAATAATATCCGGCAACTCACCGGAAGCCAGCATCAGACTAAATGCTTCTTTCGCTTGACCGACCGCGGGATGTATAAATTTGATCTTCACCCCGGTCCGTTTTTGCAGTTCCTTGGCAAAATCGGTATCTCCAAAGTTTTTTGCAACTAACGCCACGTTGGGATGTAAATCCATCCAGTAGGTCAACGTAACTCCGGAATCAAGCGGATAGATCGTTTTCGCGGCAACTACCGAAGTACCCAAGACAACCAGTAATGCCATCAGCAAAAGCGTACTTTTCAAGTTTCGTTTCACTAATACTCCTCCTTGACTATATCGCTACCGGAACCGTGTTATTCCAGTTTTAACGAAAAACTATGCAACCATTGATCAATATTTTCACTTGGGACTTGAAGGTCGCGATAGGTCATCTTGGCCATGGGGTATCCGCCGACTTCCTCTTGACTGTTTACGAATTTCCCCTGCCTTTTCAAAAAATCATCAACCAACCGCTGGTCGACGAAATCCCGATCGCGCGGTCGCGCACCGGCGTGACTCAACACCTGATCGACAACCTTTGCGGCCGGTAAAGTCTGCAACCCCCCGGGCCAAGACGGTTTGCGCTCCAAAAGCTTAATCCCGCCAAATACCAATGGAACCGATTTATTGTTACTATCAAATGCCAAATTGTCCTCCATATAAGCTTCCCCATTGGCATTATTGGTTCCCACCAGGCCAAGTCCGGCGGGAGTATTCACTCCGTACATCATATAATTGCCAATAATACTGACTTTGGTGTTTTCCGGAGCCACCGGCGAATCTTTCCATTCTTTTGGAATAAAACCAAGGCGAATCGCCCAAACTCCGGGATTATAGATCAGGTTATTTACGATCACTCCGGTGGTAGACCCTTTAAACCACGGATTCCGCTCATTGTTGTGCGCGTAATAATTACCGATAACAGCGATGTCAGTCGAACGATCGAAGATCAGTGTTCCCATGGAATGAATTCCTTTTTGGTGTACCGAATTATAGAGGCCTTCGGCAATAAAGTTATTGCTAAACGTAATCCGATTGGAGGTTCCGGCAGGATCAAGTATTCTACCCGAAGCCGAAAGGTTTTCGTCAACCCCCCATGCAAATGAACAATGATCAATCACGATATTATAGGCTTGCGATCCATACAACGAAACATCCGGCTCAAACTTGGTCCCCTTCGGCACGCCGGCGTCGCCCATTCGAAACCGGATATGTTTCATCAAAATATCATGAGTTCGAATCTCCAGCCCGCCCCGGATCAACGTGATTCCAGGCGTTGGCGCCGTTTGACCGGCAATGGTGACAAAAGGCTCCGTGATCCGCAGCGTCTCCTTTTGGAGATCAATGACTCCGCCGACTTCAAAAACGATAATCCGCGGGCCTTGGGTTTCCAAGGCCTGCCGGAACGAACCGGGACCGTTTGGATTGAGATTGGTCACCTTAATCACGGTACCGCCGCGGCCAGCCGGTGAATTAATTCCGAAACCTTGCGCCCCCGGAAAAATTAACGACGACTCCGCAACGGCATTTGGAGGCAGCAATCCCAAAACACCAATCGTAATTGCCAAAATCCACCGCAACAGCTTGTTTAAATGGCAAGTATTCACTTCAATTTCCCTCCTTCGGATCCCTAATTTTCCTGAAAACCGATCTTACGCCAATTATACCCAAATCCGGACGGAAGTTCTAATAATAAATTGCTATCATGTATTGCTTTTTTGCTATGTTATGGTTGAAACCAATGGCCCGAAAAAAGCACTCATCCGACTCGGACGAATGCTAAATCAAAGACCCACCACTCAGCGGGGTTTATTCAAAATTCGATTCCAAAACCCCGTTTTGCCTCTTTCCGGCCTTGATAAAAACAAAACCCCTTCATTAAGGGGTTAATCATGTTATTCTTGTCCGGTCTCCGGGGCAAAGCCCGACTCCGGCAGGACCGATTTAACGACGGTCTTGACCGACTTTTCAAACTGCGGCCGGGGCAACATCAGCACCCGCTTACATTTGAGGCAACGAATGCGAAAATCCATTCCCACCCGCATCACTTCCCAATCGGTCCCGCCGCAAGGATGCACTTTGCGTAACCGGACGATATCGCCGACGTAAAATTTCACAACCTATCACCTCAATTTCTCGCCGTTTCCGGTGTCAGCGTTCCAAGCGTTTGACGCCGGCATCTTTGAAACGTTCCGTGATCATTTGGCGCAGTTCCCGTTCCACCTGCCATTGTCCCTCTTGTTCCGTTCGGGCGACCACTCGCAGGATCAGCGTCGCTTCGGTCAACGCCTGAATTCCCACCAATGCGGCAGGTTCCACCAACTTGGGGTGCGCTTGATTATAACGGTTCAAGTCCGCCTGCAATCCCGGCAGCACCTCTGCCAGATTGTTGTCATAGGCAATGGGGATGTCGACTAAAGCGAGCATGCCCCGTTGATTAAAATTGGTGACCTTTTCAATTTTGCCATTGGGAATGATATGGATCTGGCCGCCGAAGTCCCGAACTTTGGTAACCCGGAGACCGATCTCCTCCACCTTTCCGGTCACATCGGCAATGGTGACCCGGTCGCCAATTTGAAATTGATCCTCCAGCAAAATAAAGAAGCCGGTGATAATGTCCCGGACCAGACTTTGCGCGCCGAAAGCCACGGCCACGCCGGCAATCCCGGCGGTGGTCAGGACGGAACTTACCGGCACATTGAACAGTTGCAACACGGTTACGATGGTGACAAAATAGATTAGATAACGGACGATGCTCCGCAATAACGCTTCCAAGGTATTGACCCGGCGTTCCTCCAACCGTCCCTGCAACTGTTTGACCCGGAAAATCCGGCCGATCACTTTGTTTAAAATCGCCAGCAGCACTTTGGCGATGGCGAAGATCATCAGGATCTTCAACAATTTGAAGACCAGATCGTCCAGGTTGATTTTAGCAGCGTAATATCGGATTAAGTTCCACCAACTCATCGCTAGGTTACTCCATCTCCAGGTTGTTTTTTGAGCAATTATTAATCGGATTGACGGCTGATTACGCGTTCGTTCCGGCTATGCCCGCGCCGCAACGTCCAGGTTTCGTCGGCGTACTTTTCCGCCGCCAATTGCCGGGCCAATGCCAATTCCGGCGGAGCTAGCCGACCGGGCCGGATCGTCATGCCATACAACCCCGCAAACGCCGTCGCAATCTTGCCGGCCAATTCCGCGGGATCCACCACAATCCGCTGTTCGCCAAGGGACGTTACCCGTTGCCCCATCGTGATTTGGAACTGTTCCAATGAATCCGTCATTTTTAATAAACGAAAAAGGTCCCCGGCGGAGAACTCCAGCAGAATCGACCCGTGTTGCATAAAGCAACCGGCTTTGCGATACTGGGCGCTTCCGACCAGCTTCCGCCCGGCCAAGGTCAGCTCGTACCAGGACGGCGCCTCAAAACAAGCGCCCGTCTGAGCATGCCGGGCCAAGCCCCCTTGCCCTTGATGAAGCTCCGGTTCGATCCCAAACTGCTTCAACGCTTCAACCAATGCTCGCGCAATATATAAATATGACTCCCGCAAATTATCGGGAAGGCCATCCCGCGCGCCCGCCACGACCGAATACGTTAATTCGCGGTCATGAAACACCGCCCGTCCGCCGGTGGAGCGGCGCACCAATCCATATCCGCCCGCATGCAATGTTGCCAGGTTCACTTCCCGGTCCAGGTCCTGAAAATAACCGACGGAAAGAGTCGCCGGATTCCAACCGTAGCAACGCAACGTCGGCGGCGCGTCGCCTTGAAGATAATTTAGGAAGACCGCCTCGTCGACCGCCATATTCCACGCCGGATCGGCGACTTGATATTCAAGAAACCGCCAGTCCATTATCGCCCGATCAGTTTCCCATACTCGTCAGGGCTTAAGGTCGCGTCGAGTTCTTTGGGATCGGTCACTTCAATCACGGCAATCCAGCCTTTTTGGTAGGGATCCTGATTGACCAGCTCCGGGCTGTGCTCCAGATTATCGTTTACCTCTAAAACCTCGCCGCTGACCGGGGCATAGATCTCCGACACCGCTTTCACCGATTCGATGGTCGCCATGGCCGTTTTGGCGGTCACCTTTTCACCGACCGCCGGCAGGTCTACAAAGACCACATCGCCCAGTTCTTTCTGGGCGTACTCGGTTATGCCAATGGTAATCCGGCCCTTATCCACTTTAACCCATTCATGCTCCTGGGTGTATTTCAAATCATTCGGCAGCAAGCTAATTCCTCCCCTTTATTCATTCACACTGAATTTTTCGACGATCAACATGAGTTTCCTGCTCATTTTATCAATTTCGCCAATTTAAGTGACGCGCCTACCATTATCCCTGATCGCAACGGAATCTTTCGATCACAAAGTCACCAGATTTGTACCGGAGTCATATGATAAACCGATGAACCACTCCGGAAAGGGGGCATTTTAATGTTTAAATTGATCAGTGCCATTCTCAACCCCTATTTAAAAAAACGCGGCAAAACCATGATTTTGATCTGGCGTAAAACAAAACCCGCCGACTAACGCAAGCGATCGGGGCTGCCCGAATTGCAAAATTATTACGGGTTTCGCCGCTTTTCCGGCCGGAGTGGCCGAGGAAAAGCTTGATATCAACTCCCATTTCTAAAAACACAAAAACCATGGTTGTCCACCATGGTTTATTTTATGGTCTTTTTTAACTCCTTACTCTCATAAAATATCCAAGAAATTTTCCGCCAATCAACGCTGCTGCTGCCAGAGTTGGATAATGGCCTCCAGCAACCAACCGCCGCCATCCCCCTGCCTACTTCCATCAGCCATGGAGATTTCGCCGATCAATTTACATAAAGCCACTCGTTGGAGCGCTGGCGAGTTGCTGAAGAGAATCTGCTTCACCAGCCAATGTTGCCGTTCGGTAAGCGCCAAATCGGAGCCCATGATTCCTCCAAAAAGCGGAAATCTTCCCTAAAACTAAGCGGTCTCCTCTCAAGATTGACAGGTTTGACAGGATTTATACGCGGTTTGGTTGCAGGAATTAACAATCATTTGCCGAATCCTACCCTATTGGTTCGAAGTCGCTTCGCCGAGGCGAACACCTTGGTTGTAGGAAGGAACGCTCATGTCCGACATTCATTCGACCCGATCCACCGATCCCTTCACCGTGTTTGGTAAAACCGTGATTACCGCCGTCAACGGACTGGGCGAAGTATGCATGTTGTACTTGAAAAGTTTGAAGGCGGCAATTTACCAGACGATTTACTGGAAAAACACCTTTGTCCAGATGGAAGTGATCGGCTTAAAGTCATTGCCGATCGTCACGATCATCGCGCTCTTTACCGGAATGGTTTTTTCATTGCAGATCGCGAAAATCTTCGCCACGTTTGGTCTCTCCTCACAACTTGGCCAGGGCTTGACATTAGCCTTCGCGCGGGAGTTGGCCCCGGTGTTAACCGGCGTGGTGGTGGCCGGCCGAATCGGCTCGTCAATCGCCGCCGAAATCGGGTCGATGAAAGTTACCGAACAGCTTGAGGCGTTGGAAGCGCTCTCCACCGATCCCATCGATTATTTGGTCGCACCCCGGATCATCGCCGCCTTTTTGATGCTCCCCGTTTTGGTGGTGTTTGCCGATTTTATCGGAATTATCGGCGGTTTTGTTGTAGCGGCCGTCTATGCCAATATTCCGCCCACCGATTTCATCGACGGCGTTTTAACTTTCGTGACCTTTTGGGATTTTGCGGGCGGGATTGTCAAAGCCGGTTTTTTTGGATTAATCATCGCCGGGGTGGCCACTTTCAAAGGGTTGCATACCGGGAACGGCGCGGTCGGCGTCGGCAAAGCCACCACCCAGTCGGTGGTAATCGCCACGATCATCATTTTTATCCTGAATTATTTTCTGTCAATGGTTCTTTTTAAATTATAGCCGTACCACTGTTAGGCTTGGGATGCCGGATTCGTCGGGAGTTTGATTCCGCCGTAATTTTCTTCGCTAAGACGCAACTCGCAACGTTCAAAGTCTACATGAGATAACAGGAGCAGACAGTGATTACGTTAAAGAATCTAAGTTATGCGATTGACGGCCGGACAATTCTCAATCATATCAATCTGACCGTCGCCAAAGGCGAAACCTTTGTGATCATGGGACCCAGCGGCTGCGGCAAAAGCACGACGCTCCGCCTGATGATGGGTTTGATCGCTCCCACCCTGGGTGAAGTGACAATTGACGGCATCGACACCACAGCGCTGTCCAAGGAAGAATGGCAACAAGTCCGGCAAAAAATGGGAATGGTTTTTCAGTCGGCCGCTTTGTTCGATTCGTTAAATATTTTCGATAATGTCGCTTTTGGTTTGCGCCGCAAAGGCTTGTCGGAGCAAGCGGTCAGCGAGCGGGTTTATGAGACCTTGTCCTTAGTGGGACTTGATCCGGAAATCGCCCCCAAAATGCCCTCCGATCTGAGCGGCGGCATGAAAAAACGGACGGCGATCGCCCGGGCGGTGGCCACCGAGCCGCCAATTTTGCTTTACGATGAGCCCACCACCGGTCTGGATCCGATCATCGCCGACACCATCAACGACTTGATCAGAGAGCTGCAAAGTAAACTCGGGATCACCTCGGTGGTGGTTACCCATGACATTCTCAGCGCGTTGCGGGTTGCCGACCGGGTCGGTTTATTGTCCGAAGGGGATCTGGTCGAAGTCCGACGCCGCGCTGAATTGGGCCAGGTAACTCAGCCGCTCTTTAAACAATTTTTGAAAAATTATCGTTTGGATATATAAAGGGATCTGTCGCAAACGATTTTTTGGCAACGCAACGCAACGGAATGCGCCATGTCCTTGATACATAAGCTGAGAGTTCGCCGTTGACGGCCGGAATATTGATCCAAACCTTTCAGCTTATCAAGTACGGTTGTTGTATGGGGGGATTTATTTTGACACTTAGACCTGAAACCAAGGTCGGGATCTTTGCGTTAGTGGCACTGGTGGCAATGATCTCATTGTTCCTATGGTTGTCCGGTACGCAGTTATTGGAACGGGGCTACACCAAAGAGGTGGTATTCGACCGGATCGAGGGCTTGCGCCCCGGTGCGCCGGTCAAATATATCGGGGTCGACGTCGGCCGGATTACCGAAATTGGTTTTGAAGATCAAAAGATCATTGTTACCATTCGAATTCAACGGCAATTTAAAATCACCGAACGGAACAAAGCGTTGATCGCCGCCAGCAGCGTGGTGGGGGACAAATACCTTGAGTTGGTGCCGCTCGGCTCCACCGAAAAACCGCTGCCGGACGGCCGGATCGCCGGCATCGTGCCGGTTTCCATGGATCAACTCTATTATCAAGCCTATGAAGTGATCACATCGTTGAATGAGATTACCGCTTCGCTCAAAACACTGACCAACGATCCGCAAGTGATGAACTCGTTCAAGAACTCCTTGGCCAATCTGGAGCGCATCACAACCAAATTCGATGGTTTCAGCAACCAACTCGGCGCCTTGGATGTCGCCGGCCTTTTTCAACGGTTAGATCGCATCGCCACGACCGCCGAACGGATTGTCCAGGGCAACGAGGCCCAACTCGGTGAGTTCGTCCGGAATATCAACCAGGCGTCGGTGCAATTGGCCCAGGCGACGCTGACCGCCAATGAATTTCTGCAAAAAGCGGACGCCGGCGGCGAGCTGGGTTCCAACCTGAAACAGACGGTAGCCAACGCCCAACAGATTACCGCCAATCTTGAAAAGTTCACCCAAGTGCTGGCCGCCAACGATCAAAACATCGACCGGATTCTGGATGACGCTCATCAGGCAATGACCGCCATTACCGAAGCCGCCCAAAACATCAACAACGCCGTCTTGCAACTAACCGCCGGTGATGGGACCGACGCCAACAACAGCGGCAACCTGAATCAGGTTAAGGAAACGATCAGCCTGGCCAACCAAGCCGTCAAAAAGGTCAACACCTACGTCCAGCGGTTGGAGCAGTTTACCTTCCGCAATTCCGCCGGTGTCGGATATCACAGCGATGACGAGTTGTTTTTTAACTACCGTTTTGACAGCACTTTTAATGATAAAAGCGGACTTTGGTTCCAACTTGATGATCTCGGCGCGGAGAATCGAACGACCGTCCAGTATACCTATAAGTCGGCCAATTTTATTAGCCGGGCCGGAGTGTACCAAAACAAATTCGGCGTTGGTTTCGATTATCCCGCGAACTCCCACTGGACCGTGGGCCTGAATCTCTGGGACACCGACAACACCCGCTTCGGACTTAGTTCGGCCGTCCGGTTCAATGACCAATGGTCGCTTTCGCTGGACGCGTCAAAACCGGTTGATACCGGAAAAAAAGATGAAGACAGCTGGGATTTTGTATTGTGGAAGAAGTTTTGACGCTTGGATAAACAACGGCGCGCTGCGGTGCGCCGTTTATGTTAGAATGCTTTTGAACTCAAGCAAGATTAAGCCTCGAAGCATTGTGGTTCTCCTTATTAAAGGACAAAAGGATCCCCGTTGGGCTTCGAAGCCCAACTCCGCCCGGAACTTCTCCGGTCTGAGCGCACAGAAAGCCCCCTGTGAAAACAGGGGGCTTTCTGTGGTAATTCCGACAATCGCTTTAGTTCTTTCCGGTCACCAGATCAATCTTCGCTTCCGCGGTGAGGTAACCGACAATTCCTTGATAATATCCGTTTAACGCTTGGTCCAACGCCAATTGGGCGTCCATGATATCCATGGTGGTGGCCATGCCCGCTTCAAACCGGGCTTGGGTCAAACGGAGGGATTCTTTGCTAAGATCGATATTCGCTTGATTGGCGTGAGTTTTCTCAATACTTTCACTAAAGCTCTGGAGCGATTCCTCTACTTCCAATCGTACTTTATCCTTCAAATCGGCTTCTTGGATTGTAACAAGCTCTTCACTCCCTTTTGCTTGTTCGACTTTGGATTTATTGACTTTATTGAAAATATTCCCTTTTACTTCTAGCGTTAACGTATATGCGCCGCTATAACCGTTCAGCGAAATATCCTTAGCCGTCGCACCGTATGCGGCTGTCAAATCGACACTCGGTCGATTCACTCCGATTTGGGTTAACTCCGTCAGGAGCTTTTTACTTTCAGCCAATTGATGGATTTGGTGGAAATCGACCCGGTCGCGATAAGCGGTCTCCAATAGTACCGGTAAAGAATATTTAACACTCGCAGGCATTTCCATTTTGGTCGCGTCATAATTGATTGCAAATTGTTTTTCCTTCGGAAATCCAATTGCGGTTGCTAACTGCAGTTTAGCTAAAACGACTTTGTTTTGAGCACTAATGACATCCGGTTTCATCTTATCACGCTGGACTTCGGCCCGGAGTAAATCAAATTTCGAGGCAGTACCCACCTTATACAGGGTTTCAATCCGTTGGAAATGTTTATCCATATTATCATACGAAGATTGAGCTACCTTTAGTGATTGATCGGTAAGCCATACATTATAGTAAGCCTGCTTGACACTAAAGGTCAATTGTTGTTTAGCGCTCCGTTCGCTTTCCTGGGTTGATTCCAGATTTATCTTAGCTAATTGCAACTTTTTTTCAAGCGATCCTCCCGAATACAGTGGCAGCGTACCTGAAATACCGCCACTGACTTGGGAATCCCGCGCTTTTTTATCGAACACATACTGTTCTTTGCTGGAGTAATTTTGGTCAACTTTGTAACCGACTGTTGGCCAAAAAGCCGCTTCAGCCTCTTTCACCGCCTCTTTGGCAATATCCACATTTTTGGCGGCGACTTTCAACTGTTGATTGTTTTTAAACGCCATATCCAGGCATTGGTCCAGCGTCAGCACTTCCGGCGCGGCCGGTTTGGGACTTTCGGCGGCCAAGGCGCTGAAGGGAACGGCAACGATCAGCATGGCCAGGAGGCCGATGGTTATTTTACGAAACATGGGTTAATCCCTCCAATTTGTCTTCATACTTTTGCCTCCGCGACGGGGGAGGAGCAACGCGGTGATAATCTTCAAGATTGTCTAAAATCGGAATTTTTATACAGTTTTTCCCTTGGCGCCGGAAGGTTTGCCAAAACCAAGAAAGAAATCGCGCAGTTTTTCGATCCGGGTATAAACGACCGGCACCACCACCAGGGTCATTAACATCGAGACCGCCAAACCGCCAATCAAAGCCCAACCTAAGCCTACTTTAAATTCGGAACCGGGCGCTGAAGACAATGCCAACGGCAACATCCCGAAGATCATCGTCAAGGTGGTCATCAAAATCGGCCGCAACCGTTCCCGTCCGGCTTCAATCAACGCGTCGTACACGCTTAAGCCTTCTTCCTCGCGGGCCCGGTTAGCGAAGTCCACCAACAAGATGGCGTTTTTACTGACCAAACCGACCAGCATGATGATGCCCATAATCGAAAAGACCGCGAGCGAGTTTTTGGTTAATCCTAACGCCAATAGCGCTCCGATGATGGCCAACGGGACCGAAAAGAGCACGGTAAAGGGATAAATAAAGGAGTTGTAAAGCGCCGCCATGATCAGGTAAACGAAGACAATTGCGGCCAATAACGCCATACCCAAACTGTTGAACGAATCCGCCTGATTTTTCAAGGATCCGACCGGTTTGACGGTAACACCGGCCGGCAGATTGGCTTTCTCAAGCTGTTTGGTGATATCCCGGCCAACGTCGCCGCTGGCTTTACCGACGGTTTCGGAAAGAACCGTAATCGCGTAATTGCGGTCGCGTCGTTCTAACTTGGTCGGTCCGGACGAAGCTTGAATCGCCGCAAACTGATTTAACGGAATCAGTTCGCCGCTGGCGTTCATCACCCGCAACTCGCCGATGTCTTGGGTCCGGGTCCGGTTGAAACGGTCCAACATCACCCGGATCGGATATTCGGTTCCGTCCTTATCCATAAATTTCGAATCGTCGTTCCCGGTCAGTCCAACCTGCAAGGTCTGGCCGACGTTGGCGACATTCAAACCCAAATCCGCCATTTTCTTGCGGTCGAATACCACCTTCATCTCCGGTTGGCCTTCTTCCGAAGATAAGCGAACATCGGAAGTGCCGGGGACATTGGCGGCAATTGCTTTCACCATCGCGGCCGCTTTGGAAACGGCCGACCAGTTGGTTCCCATCACCGCCAGTTGGATCGGAGCGGAAGAACCGCCGCCACCCATCGCCGACGCCGCGGTAATATGAACAGTAATTCCTGGAATCTTTTCATATTCCTCTTTCAAAGTTAACCGGACATCATCGGTGCTACGTCCCGGCCGCTGCTCTTTGGGAGTTAAATTGACAAAAAATATTCCGCTGTTGGCAGCCGTGGTTTGACCGCTGCTCGCCACACCGCTGGCGACAAAGATCGTTTCGACCTCTTTCAGACTGGAAGCAAACTGCTCCATCCGTTGGGTGATCAGGTTGGTCTCCTCCACCTTGGAGCCGGTCGGCAACTCAACCGTGATTTGCAATGCGCCTTGGTCACTGGCCGGCATAAACTCCGCCCCGATATAACCGCCGCCCACCAAAGACACTGCGGCCAAAAACATCAACGTGGCGGTGATCAACACCATCCAGGGATGTTTTAAACTGCCGCGCAACACTTTCAAATAATCTTCGGTAACAATGTTGTAAAATTTCTCAAATCCCAAACCGAACCGGCCCATTAACGTATCTTTGGATAAATGTTCCAGTTTACCAAAACGCGAGGATAGCAAGGGCGTAACGGTAAATGAAACGAATAGGCTGGTTAAGGTGGAAATCACGATGACCAATGAGAAGGAGCGGATGATGCCGCCAATCGTCCCGGAGACCAACGCCAACGGCAGGTACACGGCGACGTCGACCAAGGTGATGGAGAGCGCCGTAAACCCGATCTCGTTCCGGCCTTCCAGCGAGGCGACGCGGCGCTCCTTGCCCATCTCCAGATGCCGGTAGATATTCTCCAAAACGACGATGGCGTCGTCGACCAAAATACCGATAACCAACGATAACGCCAGTAAGGTAATGATATTTAAGGTGAAGCCCATCGCCCACATTCCAATAAAGGTGACCACCAATGAAGTGGGGATCGCGACCATAACAATCAGCGAGTTGCGGAAACTATGCAAGAAAAGCAGCATGACTCCGGCAACCAGCAAAATGGCGAAAAACAGGTCTTCTTTCACCGCTTTGGCCGAATCCGTCGTAAACGTCGAGTTATCCATGGCCACAATCGCTTGGTAATTGATCTTTTGATAATCTTGCTCCAGTCGTTTCAGCTCATCGCGCACCACTTGACTGACGGAAACCGAGTTGGCGTCGGACTGTTTGCGGATCATCACGCCGATGGTCGATTTCCCGTTAATCCGGGTAATGACATCGCTTTCAACGAAACCGTCTTCAATCTCGGCGACATCCGTCAGGCGGATCTGGCTGTTGCCGTTTTGTTTCACAATCAGCTCGCGGAGTTGCTCCACGGACTCGAATTTACCGGCTAAACGCACTACAAACTGACGATCGCTATCTTTAAAGGTTCCGGTCGGATAATCCAAGTTACTGGTTTGCACCGCTTGCAATACTTGCAACGCCGACAAACCGTATGTTTGCAGCTTATCCAAGCTTAAGTTGACTCGGATCTCCCGCTGTTTGCCGCCCATGATATTGACCTGACCGACGCCGGCCAACTGGGACAACCGCGGTTTAATAATGTCGTTCATTAATTGGTAGAATTGGGCGTCCGGCAAGTTACTGGTGGTTCCCAAGATCAGGATGGGCATATCGTCCAAGGAAACTTTGGAGATCGCCGGACTTTTGATCCCATCGGGAAGGTTCGGCAAGATCTGATTCACTTTCCGTTGCACGTCTTGAAGCGCGGTATCGATCTTCGCCTCTTGCGTAAAACTGATGGTAAGCGCCGAATAGCCTTCCTGCGAAGTCGATACGACCGAATCAATCTTATCAACGCCGGAGATCGCATCTTCAATCTTTTTGGTCACTGAAGTCTCTACTTCCGTGGCGGAAGCCCCCGGATACTGAGTTGTTACCGTAACCGTGGGGATATCCAGCTTGGGCAGCAGTTCATATTTCATGGAGCTGTATCCGTACACCCCAAGCAAAGTTAGGGCTGAAAAAAGCACAATAATCAATATAGGGCGTTTGATCGATAGTTCCGTTAAGGTCATGTTTTTTCACCCAAATTCTTCTAAATTTTATTTGGATATAGCAAGTGCGCTGGGGTTTATTTCATAATGGTGACTGGGATATTGTCCTTCAGATTGTCCTGACCGGCAAAAACCACCGTCTCCCCTTCGCTCAAGCCTTGAATGACCGTGAGTTTGTTGCCGACCTCGGAACCGACCACAATCGGACGGAGTTTGGCGTTATTGCCTTCCACGACATACACTTTGGGATCGTTGACGCTTCCCACCAGCGCCGTCCGGGGAATCGTCAGCGCGTCCTGGCTCGGCAGGATAAAGGTGACCTTGCCGTACATACCCGATTTCAGCGGATATTGTTTATTGATATTGGGGATCAGGACTTGCACCGGGTAGTTGTGGGCCGTATCGCTTTTGGCGCTGATGCTCTCGATCCGGCCGTTCATTTTCACCCCGGGGTAAACATCGGTTTCCACCGCAACCGGATCGCCGGTTTTAAGCCGGAAAGCGTTCCGTTCGCCAATATTGAGTTTCACTTTGAAGACCGAAGTATCGACAACATTGGCGACGACGGTTCCCGGATTAATCATGGTCCCGATATTCACCGGGCGCGAGGTGACCACTCCCGAGATTGGCGAGGTGACCACCGAGTTGTGATACTGACGTTGGGTGGAGATGTACGAAGCTTCCGCCGATTTAAACTGCAACCGGGCCGCTTCCAGCTCGGTGTCGGAGATGACTTCCTGTTTGCGTAAGGTTTGATACCGTTCCCAATCGCGTTGCGCTTTCTCATAGTTGACTTTGGCCGTTGCAAACTGGGTCTGCGACAACAAATCGTCCAATTTGACCAGCGGCGCGCCGGCATTCACATAGGAGCCTTCCTTCACCATCACTGCGGTGACTTTGCCGGTTTGTTCCGCCGCTACGTTAACGTCGTTGTTGGCGACAATTTCGCCGATCTGTGTCAGACTGTCCGCTAGATTTTCTTTCGCAATGGTTACAACCGAAACCGGATAGGCTTCGATCTTGATAATCTTTGCTTTCTCGGTCATTTCCGATTTGTTTTTAACAAGCGTAAACCCAATCAAAGCAATTACTACAAGGATCCCAAGGATTGCTAATATTTTTTTCATCCGATATCACCTTTGGCTTTCTTTTTTAAATATTTTAAGAATAAAGCCCCTTATCATAAGATGAAGTGCAACGTTCCGACTTTCTCAGTCTTATGGCCGATAAAGCTACGGCACGGAATTGATTTCATCTGCTTACCGCGGTACGCTCCCAAACGGGTTTGACCGAATCGAACTTTCCAGATAGTGCCAATACCTCCTTAACGTATTTTTACGAAAGTAAATCCCAAAGTTTGTTAACAAATGATTAAATGAATGTTTTATTTTTAAATTCACACTTAGGGCAAAAAAATTTCAGGAACCCTTGTGAATCGCTTTGATTACGAAAGCATACATTTCTTCGACTCCCTGGATAACCGCTTCCAAATCTTGCTGCATAAAAATACCTTTGCCGCACACCTCAAAGGAATCCATGAATAACCGGGCGGTTTTGGGCACATTTTCAATTTCAAAAACGCCTTCATCCACACCCTGCTGCAGGATAAGCGCGTACAAACCGACAAAATCGTCGAGAAACGCGGTTCGTTTATCAAAAGTCTTATGAAGATATTTAATGGTCTCAACACTTTGAAACATTTGCCAAAAACCCCGGTCTTCATGGGCCAGTCTTCCCATGTAACGAAACGTGTGAATCACAAAATCGTGTAACAACTGTTCGGCCGGGAGATTCTGATTAACCAATTCCCTACTGTAAAAAAGGAACTGTTGACAGATTCGGTTGAGATAGGCTTCGATCAAATCTTCTTTATTTTTGAAGTCTTTATAAATGACACCGACACTGATTCCGACTTCTTTGGCAATATCCTGCATGGTGGTTTTGTCAATACCAAACCGGCTTACCAGTCTCATGAACGCGTCTAAAATTTCTACTTTGCGATCGGATTGCATCGTTTTTTCCTCTTCTTTGTTAATGTTAATGTCGTAATGAACTCGTGAATATAAAAATGATTTATTCACAATCCATAATATCTGGAATTAATGGTTTTGTCAATTACATTCCTGTAAAATTCGCCGCTGTTTCCAGGATTATTGGGGCCGCTGCAACCTTTGGCAATCCTTCCATGAGATTATCGTTGGTTACGCCCCAAAGCGGTGGTGGGAATAATTGCAGCCGAATACAATGAAAGAAAGATCATAACGAATAGGAGCGCCTGCTAAACTCAATGTCAGACCAGTCGCCATCCCGATGCGCGGTCCTGCTCGACCGGGACGGTACCATCAATCAAGAGGTCGGTTATCTTCATAAAAAGGAGGATTTTCAATTTATTCCCCGGGTTCCGGAGGCAATCCGCCTGCTCAACGAAGCGGGATTGCTGGTTATTGTCGTAACCAATCAGGCCGGCGTCGCCAAAGGGTATTATCCCGAGAGCGCCGTCACGGAATTACATCGTTATATCAATGAACGCCTGGCCGAATCGGGAGCCCAAATCGACGCTTTTTACTATTGTCCCCACCATCCCGCCGCGGCGCTGGAACAATACCGGGTGGAGTGCGACTGCCGCAAACCCCGGCCCGGACTGCTCTATCAGGCGCAACATGATTTCCGGATCGATCTGGCGGCCAGTTTTATGATCGGCGATAAAGTCGCCGATGTACTCGCCGGACAACGCGCCAATTGCCGCAGCGTTTTGGTTCGCACCGGCCATGGCTGGGAACAACGGCTCGACGATCCCGGCGTCCCGATTGTCGCCGATTTGTGGTCGGCCGTGACGGATGTGATGGGCTTGGAGTGAAATCGCGAAATTCCCAGGCCGTCTCCCCAAGGGAACGCTGACGGTCACTATGAAAAAGCGGTTTGCCGCCGCAAGGGAGGCAAACCGTTTCAGTGATTGACCCGCTTACACCGACGCCCATCTCCCGCTTGCCGCGGATTGGAAAAGGGCGTCGATGACTTTCATATTGTTGACTCCGTCGGCCGGCGAAACCGGCAATTCGGTATTAGCTTTCACCGACGCCGCAAAGGCTTCAAAAAGCAGTAAATATTGGTTAACCGCCGCAAACTCGACCGTGCGGGTGAGCAGTCCGGTTTGCACCGTTACCCTGGCCGGCGCGTCAGCCGGCGGGTTGAAGGGAATCGGCACCGTAATCACGCCGCCGGTCCCGTATATCGTCACCGATTGTTGGGGATAGGTCTGGGTACTGACGGTAAAAACCGCCCGAGAGTCGCCAAAGTCCAGGATGGCTTGGGTCAAAGTATCGGTGCCGAACTCCGGGTCCTGGGTCAGAACGGCCAAGACTCTTTGGGGCTCGGCCTGCATGATCAGTCGCGCCGAGGAGATCGCATAACAACCGATATCATAAAGGGCGCCGCCGCCGTTTGCTTTGATATTCCGGATATTCCGGGGATCGAGGTTCGTATAGCCGAAAAACGTATGCACCGCGCGAATCTTGCCAATCTCTTCAAAGCGAACCCAATCGCGAAGCTGCTGCCATTGGGGATGGCAACGGTACATAAAAGCCTCCATCACCTTCACCCCTTTTTGACGGGCATAGGCGAACGCCGCTTCGGCCTCGGCGGCATTCATGGTCAACGGTTTCTCGCAAAGGGTCGGTTTGCCGTAATCGGCGGCTTTTTTGATCCACGTCGCGTGAAGATCATTGGGCAACGGATTATAAATAAAATCAATGGCCGGGTCTTGCAATAACGCTTCGTAACTGGGGTAGGACTTGGCAATACCGTACTCGGCCGCGGCTTGATTCGCTTTTACCCCGTCGCGGGAAGCAATTCCGTAAACTTCGATCTGTTCCGAAGGTAACAAGGCCGGCAGGACACGCGTAATAAAATGGCGCGACACGCCGAGTACCCCTAACTTCAATTTCGCCATTGGCAAAACCTCCTACCATTTATTGTTTTTCCCTGTTAGCGGTATTTCGCTATCCACCAGCAAATTCCTTTTGGGAAACGGGAAAAACTGAAACTGCGCTACCGCATTTTCAAAACTTAATTACGGTCAACCGTTTCTTGATTTGTAGCACATTTATTCATAGTTAACCGGATAAAAATATTTTTCAGTTCACAATTGTGTTTATCCAACTTGCAAATTTATTTATCGATCTTACTTAAATATTTATTCACCTTGCTTTTCTGTTTATCCAACCTGAATAAATATTTATCGATCACGAAATAATATTTCTTTAGCTGACAAAAATATTTTATGACCTGACAAAAATATTTATCAAGAATGAACGACAAATTATTCTGCCTAAAAATATTTTTCCCCGCAGAATATAATAAAAAACAGTCGTTGATAGATCATTGACTGTTTTTTATCATGAATGTGCATATTCTTTCTTAATCTATACCGTTCACACTGGTGAAACCGGCGATAATCTCCTTGCCGATCAGCGCCCGGTCTTGATTGTCCGCCACGAACCGTCTCCAGCTCTCCCTAAAACCGGGCTCGTTTTTCACATCACTCAACAAGCTCTCAAGATTATAATAGTTACGGAGCAAACTTTCGGTCGGCTGTAACTCGTTGAGAAAGGGGTAGCTCTCCTCCCATAAGGCAAGGCCCTTTTGAAACATTTGCTTTTCCAGATAAAAGGCGACCATATGGATAAGCGGATGGGTAAGACTATCGATCAAGGCATAGCGCCACAAGGGCAGATTTAACCCTGTCAACTGGCCCGATTCCGACCATTGTTGCTGATTGATAGTCTCAATACTTAGTTGTAGCAGGCGACAACTCTCCGTGATCAACCGGCGGGTCGCCGGCAACGAATCGGAACGATGCTTTTCGTAATTCCGCTGATTGAGTTCATCTAAATCATCATGTCTAAATTTGACAATCTCATTACGGCCGATTGCCGCCAGTTTGGCGCCGGCGATCAAGCGCCATTCGCTCAGATGGGCTGAAACATCCTGCGCCGTCCAGTCGGTGGCGCGAACCTGAAATCCTTCCCGAAGTTCGCTCTGCTCGTCAAGAAATTGAGTCTCGACCGCTGCGGTATGATTCAGTATTTGCACCAACTTTGCCTGGTAATTGATTTCGCTCACTCCTATCCGACTATTTAACTCACCAACTTCACGTTTCATAAAAAAATCCTCCATTCCACTTGAAACATACTCAAATTGTATCGGAGGAAATACGTCACCACTATGTCATAAATCGGCGTTAATATTTTGCGGTTGATATAACGCGAGTAATTCTTGAGCATTTTGATACATTGTTTCACGGAGGCCCCAGGGTTTGATAATCTCCACTTGGGAACCGTAACTTAAGATAATCCCCTGCCAAACTGTTTCACGCTCGGGAAGTTTGACCTTTAATACGAACCGGCCGTCCCTCCGGTCGTGAATGGCGCCTTTCGGAAAATGCTCTTCCATTGCGACGCGTAGCGTCGACGAGCAGAGTAATTCCAGGTCGATCATTTTCTGGCGGTTTAATTGTTCCTGAAGTAATGCTGCTGCGGAACGCTGGCGGTCTTGAAAGACGCGGTCGAGAATTTGCAGCCCACGGACGCGAGTCAACCGGAAAAGCCGGTAGTCAGAACGGGTTTGACAATAAGCGAACAAATACCATGAATACCATTGAAAGAGGATTAATAAGGGTTCCACCGTTCGTTCGGTTTGATTCTGCCGGGCATCAACATATTCAAACCGAAGCGCGCGTTGCTCCAGTATCGCCTTTTCAATTTGAGGGAGATACCGATCAATCCGCGCCCCTTCACGCAACACGCTGAGATCAATTGTCAAATGGGTATTCGATTCTGCCGTGGCGTGGTTTTTCGCCAGGGAACGAACTTTCTCCAGAGTCTCCCGGAGTTGGCGGTTTTCATAAGCCGTGCCGAGACTTTGCAAGGCGGTAATGATAAATGAAAAGTCCGCAAGATTCATGATTTGTTTATCCAGGGTAAAGCGGTTCATGATGCCGTAACCACCCCCGGAACCACGAGTAGCCACCAATGGAATTCCCGCCAACGCCAGCGCGTCCAAATCGCGCTGAATGGTACGGAGCGAAACCTCGAAACGCTCCGCCAAAGCCCGGGCCGAAACCTGCTCTCGGTTTAACAAATACATGACAATTCCCAGTAAGCGATCAATCCGCATAATTCCTAATCCTCTAAAACGTCCGTTTGCTGTCGAGCAAAATCGTAACCGGTCCATCGTTGACCAGCTCAAAAAGCATATGGCTGCGGAAACGCCCTTTGGCGACGGTTAGACCATATCCGGCCACCGCCTGGCAGAACTGCTCATATAACCGTTCGCCCAACTCCGGCGGCGCGGCGGCGGTGAAACTGGGCCGCCGGCCTTTCCGGCAATCGGCGTACAACGTAAACTGCGAGACGATCAAGACCGGCAACTTTCGGTCCAGGCAAGAAAGATTGAGCTTGTCCTGATCATCGGGGAAGATCCGCAAGTTGACCAATTTATCAACCAGATAAGCCACGTCTTCCCCGGTATCGTCCTGTCCGACCCCGAGCAACACGGCGACGCCGGCGCCAATCGCCCCGGTGACCGCGCCGTCGACAGTGACCTGGGCCCGTTGCACCCGTTGAATGACAATCCGCATCGGTTACCGCACCAACCGGCTGACCCGGTACACCCGTTCCACGCCGGTAACTTTTT
The DNA here is from genome assembly GCA_023417475.1 of Bacillota bacterium. Classification (GTDB taxonomy): domain Bacteria; phylum Bacillota; class UBA4882; order UBA8346; family UBA8346; genus JAEYPR01. The sequence continues at coordinate 35,951 of JAEZFP010000046.1, forward strand.
TAACCCGTTTGAAAATGGCGGTAATCTGGTCGGAATGGGCGATTTCCAACGTTAGATTAATAAAAGCGCTACCGCCCTTCGTCCGCGCTTTGGCGGCGCTCAAATATAGTTTCAGCTCGGAAATGGCGTTTAAAATATCGGTCAGGAAGTTGACCCGGTCCGCGCCCTCAATCTCGATATCCACCGGATAGGTGGAACTGGCGTTAGTGTCCCAAGCCACTTCAATAATGCGTTCCGAATCTTCGCTGGTCAGGTTGGGACAGTCCTTGCGGTGGACGGAGACGCCCTTGCCCCGGGTAATAAAACCAATGATCGGATCGCCCGGCACCGGGTTGCAACAACGCGAAAAGCGGACCAGCAGATCGTCGACGCCTTTCACGGTAATCCCCTGTCCGGGACGGCGCGGCCGTTTCTTCTCCTCGCCCTCTTTTAAAACCCGCGGCGGGGTCAGCTCTTTTTCCCCGCCCATTTTGCCGATGACCTGATTGCCGGTGACCTTGAGGTCTCCCACTGCGGCCAGCAGGTCGTCGACCGAACCAAAGCCCAGCTTCTTACCGGCTTCCAATAATACTTCCAGCCGGAGATTCTCGTGGACCTCCATATTATGCTTGCGGAGTTCCCGTTCGATAATCTCCCGGCCGGCCTGGATATTCTCCTCGCGGTGCTGCTCCCGTTGCCATTGCCGGATCCGGTTTTTGGCTTTGGAGGTTTTGACAAACTGCAGCCAGTCACGGCTGGGTCCGGCGGCTTGTTTATTGGTGACGATCTGAATGATATCGCCGTTTTTCAATTGATAATCGAGCGGCACCAACCGTCCGTTGATCTTGGCTCCGGCGCACTGGTGACCGAGGTTGGTATGGATGCTGTAGGCGAAGTCGACCGGCGTCGACCCGACGGGCAGGTTTTTGACATCGCCCCGGGGCGTGAAGACAAACACCTCGTCGACAAAAAGACCGATCCGGAGGGTCTCCATAAATTCTTCGCTGTCTTTCATCTCGCCTTGCCACTCGATCAAATGACGCAGCCAGGCGATTTTATCCCGCATTTCCTTATCGTCGGGACCATTCTCCTTATAAATCCAGTGGGCGGCAATGCCATACTCGGCAGTCTGGTGCATCTCCCAGGTCCGGATCTGGATCTCCAGCGGTTCGCCGTGGGAGTCAATGACGGTGGTATGCAGCGACTGATACATATTGGACTTGGGCATCGCCACATAGTCCTTAAACCGTCCCGGAATCGGCTTCCATAAGGTATGAACGATTCCCAGCACCTCGTAACAGTCCTGGACTGTCGAGACGACTACCCGCAAACCGAGCAGGTCGTAAATCTCGGAAAAGTCTTTCCCTTGCTCTTGCATCTTGTGATAAATACTATAAAAATGCTTCGGTCTGCCTTGGACCTCCGCTTTTAAATCAACTTCGACGAGCGCCCGTTGCAGGGTCTCTTTGGCGTCGGCGATAATTCCTTCCCGTTCCTGACGTTTCTTCGCCACTTTGGCAACTAATTCATAATACGCTTCGGGATCAATATAACGCAATGCCAAATCCTCAAGCTCCCATTTGATCTTCCACATTCCCAGACGGTGGGCGAGCGGCGCGTAGATCTCCTGGGTCTCGCGGGCGATCTTCTGCTGTTTCTCGGGGACAAGCGCTTTTAAGGTCCGCATATTGTGGAGCCGGTCGGCCAGTTTGATGATGACCACCCGCAAGTCCTGGGTCATGGCCAGGAACATTTTGCGCAGATTTTCCATCTGTTGTTCCTGCTTGTTCTGGAAGGACAGCCGCGACAGCTTGGTCACTCCGTCCACCAGCAAGGCCACTTCTTCCCCGAACCGTTTTCGGATCTCCTCCAGATCGTATTGGGTATCTTCCACGACGTCATGGGCCAACGCCGCCACGATCGAGGTGGTGTCCATGCCCAGATCAAAGAGGATATGGGACACTTCCACCGGGTGGATGATATACGGTTCGCCGGATTCCCGTTTTTGGTCGCGATGAGCTTCAAAGGCAAAGTCGTAAGCGGCTTTGACCCGTTGGGCCTCAGCTTCGCCTTTGGCGTCGCCGATCCTTTTCAATAACTCAGCCATCGTTGTCGCTTGCTCCACTGTTAGTCGTTCCCCCGCATTACGACATCTTTCAAATTGAGCTGAACTTGGGATGAACCGTTCCAGGTGTTCTCCTCCAATGAAAACGCCACATCCAGTTGCTGCGTGCTCGCCAGTTCCGGCCGGACAAACCCGAGATTAAACCCGATGCCGTCGCGGATCACTTGCCGGTCGGAGACCCGGAGTTTTAAGTGTTTCCCGTTCTCACCGACTCCTTTATAATCAACCAACTTGACCGAATGACAGCCAAAGACCGGCGTGGGATTGGCCGGACCGCACGGGGCCAGTTTTCCAAGCTCCCGGGCTAGATCAAGCGTGACGCTGCTTAAATCGATCAAACCTTCAATTTGCAAAGTCGGCCGGAGATCCTCCGGTGTCAGATGGGTTTTGGCGTAGGCCTGAAACGCCTTCCGGAACGCCGGAATCTGTGCCGTGGTTACGGAAAGACCGGCGGCGAACTCATGGCCGCCGAACTGAATCAAATGTTCTTTGCAATGATCAATCGCGTTAAACAGATTAAATCCCGGAATGCTTCGTCCCGAGCCCCGGCCTTCGGCGCCGTCCAGTCCGATCAAGATCACTGGTTTATTATAGATCTCCACCAGCCGGGATGCTACTATGCCGATCACCCCAAGATGCCAACCTTCGCCCGCCAACACCATGCCAAACTCCGCTTGCAAGGACAGGTCGGACTCCACTTGCCGTTGCGCCTCGGCCAGGACTTGTCCTTCGGTCAGCTGGCGGTTGAGATTTTCCCGTTCCAGCTCTTTGGCCAGATCCAGCGCCTGGACCGGATCCCCGGTCAGGAACAACCGTACTCCGATACTGGGATTGCCCATCCGGCCCGCGGCATTGATCCGCGGCGCCAACAAAAAGCCGATATGCCCGCTGTTGATGACCTTGTCCGCTAACGAGGCGCTTTGAATCAACGCCTGTAACCCAATATTCTCCGTTTGCTGCAATTGTTCCAAGCCGTATTTGACCAGCACCCGGTTTTCGGCCAAAAGCGGCACGATATCCGCCACCGTGCCGAAGGCCACCAGATCCAGATTTTTAAATAACCGTTCCTGTAACTCCGGAAAACGGGTTGCCACGCCCTGCAGTAATTTAAACGCAACGCCAACCCCGGCCAATTGCTGGAAGGGATAACCGCACCCCGGCAATTTCGGATTGATAATCGCGTAAGCCGCGGGCAACTCGGCTTGGGGTTCGTGGTGATCGGTGATGATCAAATCGACCCCGTGTTCTTTTAAATATGCCGCTTCGGCTACCGCGGTGATCCCGCAGTCGACGGTGATGATTAGTTTCACTCCGCGGTTCAAAGCCTTGGCAATCGAAGCGAGGTGCAGGCCGTAACCTTCTTCCAACCGCTTGGGCAGGTAATACAGGAGTTTACCCGGGAGGAGCTTCGCGAGAACCCGGATCATCAACGAGACCGACGTGATCCCGTCCACATCGTAATCCCCGTAAACCAGGACTTGTTCCTGCTCTTGAACGGCCCGGACAATCCGTTCCACCGCCCCCGGCATTTGATTGAACAGATAGGGATCATGCAAATGCTCGAGCACCGGCGTTAAAAATTCCCGTGCTACCGCGATCTCGGTGATCCCCCGGTTGACGAGCAATTGCGCCAGTAGCCGGGAGATGCCCAACTGTTCGGCCAACCCGTCGGCTTGGTCCGTTTTGCTATCGGTAATCCGCCATCGTTTTTTCGTCATGTTGTCACGCTGCTTTATAATATTTTCCGGTTACATGTAAAAGTATTTCAATCTTATTCGCTATATTTCAACGGTTTCCTCCTTTCCGCAGTTTTCGACTCCCGAAATCCCGCCAAGTTCACCGGGCGATCACCCAGAGCATTCCCCCAAGGGCGAGGCAATAATACCCAAACCCCCGCAAAGTTCCTTTTTTAAGGTAACCCAAGAATAGTTTAATCACCAGAAACCCCGTCACCGCCGCGCTTAGCAACCCCGCCCAAAAAGCCGGCGGACCGATGGCGCGATATCCGCCGGCCGCCAAATGCGGGAGATCAAAAAGACCCGCTCCCAAAATTGCCGGGATCGCCAGCAAAAATGAGAAATTGGCCGCCGCCGGCCGCGATAACTTCCGGCCCAATCCGACGGCGATCGTCGCCCCGGAGCGCGAGATTCCCGGAATAATCGCCACCGCTTGCCCCCAACCGATCCACCAGGCGTCGCCGCGACTAACGGTTTCCATCCGGCCGCGTCCCGACAGCCGGTCGGCAAAAATTAGCAAAAGACCGTTGACAACCAGTTGCCAGGCGGTCCCCCGGACCGAATTGAACAGCCCTTCCAAATAATCTTTCGCGACCACTCCCACGATCAATGCGGGAACGGTTCCGATTATCAATAACCCGGCCATCCGCAACGCAGCGGTTTGCCGTTGCACAATTCCCACCACCAGGCGGCGCAACGTAGCCTGATAATAACAGCTTACCGCCAGTAACGTTCCCAAGTGGATTACGATGTCAAACGACAGTCCCACCTGATCGGGCAACCGCAACCATTGTTGCAAGACCACCAAATGGCCCGAACTGCTGACCGGCAAAAATTCGGTTAATCCTTGCACAATCCCCAACACCAACGCTTGCCAGAGTTCCAACATGCTCACCGCCTAGCGCAATGATTATAAATCAAGATGTTTTATATCGTAAGATTGTATGACACCCGCCATTTGGGTATGTGCAATCGGCCCATTTAACTGATAGAGACCAAATCCCTGCCGCCAAATTGCGGAGCAGCCGGAAACGCGAAACCGCTGAACAAGAAAATTACGGCCGCTCCAAAGAGCGGCCATTTCCATGAAATCATTTCAATTATTGCGATTCTTTCAATCCGTTTCCCATAATATCAGCCACGATCGGTGCAATATTTTTTCGTCTGCCTCTCTGATATTCCGCTTTCCAAAGGAAGCGCCGCGCCCGGACGTCCAAACCTTGCGAATCGCCGTATTTCGCAAATATGTTTTCCAACTGTTGCCGGCACTCCGCAAACGGCGGCACTTCTTTCGGGTCATACCCCCAGCATAAATAGGTGTAATATTCCCGAACCGAATCAAAAAGCTCCGGGACGTCAAATATCCAATAACTATGGAGTTTGATTCCGGCGGTTTTTAAGGAATTCTCAATATAAGTCGGCCAGTCGGACTTGGACGAAGCGGCGGCAAGCGTTACCCGGAATTTTTCCGGGAGCTCGTCGTTCCAGGGCCGGGGCTTCGGGGGCATGGGGTTCAACTGTATTAAAACCGCCGTTTCCTTGGCAACGCGCGGTACATCGGCCAACCAGTGCGTCGGTCCCCTTCTGGAAATAAACAAGTCCACGGTTCCATCCCCCACCGGCATCCTGGCCTGATTAACGCAGGTACCATTCTTTGCTATGTGGCATTAACGTCAAGCGAACACGACCTCTCGCACCAAAACACTCCGGTAATTTTTCACCAAATTATTTACTAATTTCTTGAAAATAGATTCTCCCTTTCATCCCTTATTCCTACCTTATGCTGATTTAGAAATAATAAATAATCATACTCGCCCGGGTCAACCCCGAACCGGAATTGTGATAAATATGCGGTTTGTCGGCTTTAAAACGGATCGACGATCCACAATTGACCAAAAACTCTTCATTATTGACCCGAACCGTCAATTGGCCGTCGAAGACCGTGATCAATTCCTGGGTCCCTTCGCCGTGGGCTTCGGCATTGAAGTAACCCCCTTTATCAATTTCAATGCTGTACACCTCAAACCGTTTCCCGTCTTCATAAGGGAACAACGGAAAGACGCGATAACGGCCATGATCTTCAATCAGCGGTTGCACATCGGCCCGGTCGATTATCACCGCGTCGGTCAGCGCCGTATTAAGCAGCGTCGTAAAGGAGATTTTCAGGCCATTGGCGATCTTCCAGAAGGTGGTGATCGTTGGGTTGGATTCGCCCCGTTCGATCTGGCCGAGCATGCTTTTGCTCACTCCGGTCAACTCCGCCACTTTATCCAAGCTTAACTTGCGTTCTTCCCGGATTCGTTTCAGATTATCCGCCACCGTCACTGTTAAATCCATCGCAATCCCCCTTGTTCTATATAACGCACATGTTGTATAATATAAAATACATGACCGTTATAACGCACTATACGTATAGTATAGTCCAATACGAGCAGGAGGTCAATCCGATGAAAAGTTTACTTCCCTTTTTGACGTACGCCTTGGTCACCAGTTTTACTCCGGGACCCAACAATATTATGTCGCTGGTCAACGCCAAACAGTTCGGCCTGAAAAGGACCTTTCGGTTTATCTTGGGAGTGACCTTGGGATTTTTGGTTGTGATGTTGCTAGCTAGTTATTTCAATCTCATTCTGTTCCGGTTGCTCCCGTCCATCAAGGGGTTCATGAATGGAATCGGCGCTGTTTACATGCTGTATCTGGCCTATCTCATGGTGAAACCGGGCGCCCACGGCGCATCCGTCAATGCGACCAACACCCTGTGGAGCGGTTTTATATTGCAGTTCATCAATGTTAAAGTGATTCTCTATGGGATCACGGTCGTCGCCACTTTTATCATACCCTACTCCAAATCAGCCCTTCATTTGGGATTATCCTCCGTCTTCCTGGCCTTGGTCGGGTTTTTGGCGACCACTTGCTGGGCGTTGGGAGGTTCGTTGTTTCAAAATTTTTTGACCCGGCATCACCTCTCCTTCCATTGGACGATGGCGGGGTTGCTGATTTTTAGCGCGGTTTCAGTGTTTATTCACTGACATCATCGGTTGGCGGCACAACGCGCGCAAAAACCAGCGACATATTGCCGCTGGTTTTCGCATACGCTTGGCCTGTTTAAATCCCCGACGTGCAAACCACCCATTTCGTCCGGGCGGCGACGCCTAGACCGTCTCTCAGACCGTTGTTAGGTAGAACTAGCATATTTCCAAAAAATAAACGGACCTATCCGCCCCAACCAATCATTCAAAACGGATTTGGACGATCCCGCAATTAAACCGTTGCTTGAAAGCTGGAATTAGCGCCAACCAACCCATCCAGCGCCAGCGCCGCCGGTGGTAATCGAAATAACTCCACTCCGCCACCCAACGAATCCGCCGATCCAGCCGTTCCAAATCCGCACCGTTGACAATTCCCCATTGAAAACGCAGTCCTAACTGACTTACAGTGTCATGCCGGTCGCTCATTTTCACCAACGTTGGCGTGATCACCTCCGCAAACATCGTTGCCCCCGGAAAAACCGTCGCCAGCTTACCCAACAATCTTTGGACCTCCGCTGCCGTAAAGTACATTAGGATCCCCTCCGCCACGATCAGCACCGGACCCCGGTCCACGGCGGCCTCCGCCAGCCATTCCTCCTCCAGAACCGATCCGGCGATCATCCGGTAGCGCTCGTTTGCTTGGAAAAATTGACCGCGTATCCCGATCACCTCGGGCAAATCCACTTCATACCAATGAATCCGGCCGTTATCCACCCGGCTGAAGCGCGTATCCAAACCGCAACCGATATTAATCACCGTGGCATCCGGATGTTGTAAAATAAACTTCTGAACCGCCCGGTCCAACAGTTCCGTCCGGACCACCACGCCGATCTGCGAACGCCACCCTTTGGCAAAACGGGTAAAGTCGTAGTCGAGCTGTTCCATGATCTTCACGGCTTGTTCGTCTTGGATGATCGGTTTCGCTTGATACGCCTCAACTGCTCTGGCCCACAACGGGATTAACAGCGTCTCCGGCACCCCGGTCAATTTGGGTTCCATTGATTCCACCTCCTCGTACTATTGTAAGATCCTCGCCAGTTCAACTTCTACCCCCAACGGGAGTTACAATAACCCAATCAGGATTTTATTCCAAACTTAGCTTCGCTGATAGCTACCGGGAGTAACCCCGAACTTCTTGCGGAATGCGGCGCTGAAGTGGCTGATATTGGTATATCCCACGCGACTGGCTACCTCTTTAACCGGCAACTCCTTCGCCGTTAAAAGCACCAGTGCGGTTTCCATCCGTTTATTGATTACATAGGCATAGATCGGCAGGCCAAAAACCTCTTTAAAACCGCTCTTTAGTTTAAACTCGTTCAAGCAGGTCAATTTGGCCAGGCTGGCGATGGTCGGCGGTTCGGCGTAGGAACAATCGAGAATTACCCGGGCTTGATGCAAACTGGCGACATCTTGCAACGAAAGTTTGACCGGACCCGGACCCTCCCGCGCTTCCCGGACCATCTCGTTGAGGTAGACCGCCAGTAATTCGAGAATTTTTCCTTCAAGATAGATGCCCTGCAGCGGATCCTGACAAGGGTTATTCACAATTTGCCAAAGGATGGTTTTAACTGCGGGGGTCATTTTATATTTCCGGCTGACGCCCGCGTGACGATTCAAGTCGGTGGCCGCTCGGGTGTCAGTCAAACATTGGCTCACGGCGACATATTTCGTCGGCGCCAGATGAATGCCAATACTATAATAATGTTGCCCGGGATGGAAGCAAGAGCGACTTCGGATGCCGTCTCCCAAATAGATGCAACTGGCGTCCGCATCCAAACGTTCGGCGAGCTCCTCAATCTCATATTCGATGGCGTCACCCAGACAAAAAAGCAGATGATAAGCCCTGCCCTTTGCGACCTCCCCCATCAGAATTTCCCGGTGAAAGGTGAAATCGCAAGCCGTTATCTCCATCGCCCGATCGGGGCGGATCCGCCGATAATATCCCCGTCCGAAGGTTTCCTCCAGACAGAACTGCGATTCAAACCGTTTCTGCCGGTGGATTTGGTTCAATTCCCGGCAAAACGCGCTCCCAGCGGCGCTATCGCCAGTATTGACCAATTCATAATGCTTATCAAGCAACGATTTCATTTTTCACCTCACCGTTCCTGTTTCCGTAAATTGTCAATCAAACGCTAACTAGATGTTAGTCTTAACTAACTTATATACTATTTATATTTTCCAGATTTGTCAAGGAGTGATCCGTTAATCATGATGGACGCTAAACTTCCTGAAGTATTCCCGTTGGTAATATTGCTGCCAAGCAAAAAACCCGCCTCCGCGGGTCCTTTTTCATTCAATTTCGAATTGGCTGATTCGCGCCTCCAAACAGTCCCGTCACATGATCCAACCGTCAAATCATCTTGCCAATGTCGTTCCGGCACTTGTCCTAACCGGACCACCGGATCAGAACTTAACCCTGACCAAAGTCAGCACCGCAGTCCGGGCTGCTTGATCCTGAAAGACCTTGTTCACTGCTTGGGTTAACGAACGACTGATCGAAGCGCGCAAAGCGTTATCCGTCTTCAAAGTTGCTTCTTTGGCGTCAACCCCCACAAACTGTCCGGCCCATATCAGTTTTTTTGACTTGACATCGGCAATCACCAAATCAAATGCAACTTTTGAGTTGATTGCCACCGTTGAATATCCCGAATGCGCTTCCACCCAAAACACTTTCAACCGTCCGCCCAAGATGAAATCAACCTTCGCCAACTCCGGAATTCCGGCGGTCGACAAGTCCCAACCGGTTGTCCTAACCACCTTAAACCCGGCCTGCCGGAGCTGGCGTATCAGCGCATCTTCGACAATGGCCGCGGGATTCCGGGAAGCAACCAAAGTCTCTACTTTTTCATTCCGCTTGTTGTAACTGTCGCCGATTTTATCGGTAACAGTCCGCTCGTCCCAGAGCGCATTGACGGCAATCGTCAACGGTTGAGCGGCGGCGGCAGTTTGTTTCCGGTCGCCAAACCAATTTTGGGTATCAAATCCCGGCAAATATTCAACCTTAATTTTGTTCACACCGGAGCAACCACTGGTCAAAAATAGCAACGTGAAGACCGCTACAACGATTGCCGGTCCTTTTCGGTTCCGCATCGATCCGTCTCTCCTTGGATTAAAACTAAAAAATTTTCATATTTTTTAGATCATCGGCAGTACCGGCTAAAAAATGAATGTTATTTAAACCGTTTGATTCCGACTCATCATAAAAAAAGCCGGGTACCTCACGGGCACTCGGCTCTCCATATCTAACTCCAAACTTACTTCTTATTCACAAAATCCTCGCGATACGGCGAGAACGTATCGAGCAGCACGCCTTGCTTGGTACAGACGCAGCCGTGCACCACATTGGGCTGTTTAAAGAGGGTGTCGCCCTTCTTCACAACATTTTTCACCCCGCCGATCTCGAACTCAAACTCGCCTTCCAGCACATAGGTCAATTGCGTATGGGGATGGCTATGCATCGGTCCAATCGCGCCGGCTTCAAAATGAACCTCCACCGCCATCAACTGGTCGCCATAGGCTAAAATCTTCCGTTTCACACCTTCGCCGGTCTGCTCAAACCGGCCTTCCTCCGCAAACACAAACGGTTTATTCATAACGATTCCTCCTCGAAACTTCTATAATTACCTTCCCTACAAGTTAGACCCCAACATCCCAAAACCCTGCTACGCCACAATTCTTTAATATATTTTTTTGAAATTCCAACGATTATACAACCTTTCCAAGGCAAAATCCGATCATTAAAACCAACAAAACGACGGTTGCGATCACCATGTAACGGTAGTCGCGTTCTTGCCAAAAGGCAATGATCGATACGGCCACCCGCAACACCGGCGTCAACACCAACAATAATAATCCGGCTAAAATCACCGCATCCGGTTTGAGCGTCAAAAGCCCGCTATATATTGCCGCTAAACTGGTTGGGAACGTTGCGCCGGGATAACCGCTTCCCCCTTTGCCAACCAACAGCACCAATCCCAAAAGAATCAGGCCGGCGCTGATCAAAACGCCGATCCGGAGCAGGTTGCTGATGGTGATCTCCATCGATTTGGTTCGTTCCTGCCGTTTATTGCTTATCGCCATAACGTGATCCCCAATCCTTGCAATAACATTTCCACCGCGATATATAACAAAATCGGAATAAACAATTTACGTAACGTAACGCTTTTTAACCGTCCCATCACCCGGGTTCCGACCGTCGCGCCGATCAATACTCCCAACGCCACCGGGCCGGCGATCCGCGGATCGATATCGCCGCGCATAAAATAAATCCCGGCGCTGGCGGCGGCGGTCACGCCGATCATAAAATTGCTGGTCGCGGTCGAAACTTTCAACGGCAATTTCATGAAGATATCCATCGCCATCACCTTAAAGATCCCGCTGCCGATGCCCAGCAGGCCGGAGATCACGCCCGCCAGATACATCATGCCAAAACCGCCATAGACCCCACTGACGTTATAAGCGACCGTTCGGTCAAGTGTTTGATCAAAATAAGTCCCGTTCAAATGCAGTTTCGCCGCGAGCGGATGTGGCGTCACCGCTTCCGGAAGCTCCTGACGGGTCTTTTTGACCATCGCCAAACCGGAATAAAGTAAAAGTAAGCCAAAGATAATATACAACCAATGCGTGCTCAATAATCCGGCGACCAACGCCCCGGTCAAGGCGCCCACTGTGGTCGCAACCTCTAAAAACATTCCCACCCGCAGATTGGTCAATTTATCCCGGACATAGGCCACCGCAGCCCCGCTGGAGGTGGCGATCACCGAGACGATACTGGCGCCGATGGCATATTTGATATCGACCCCTAGCAGTAATGTTAACGCGGGCGTCACAATAATCCCGCCGCCCAAACCCAGTATCGAACCGATCAGGCCGGCAACCATTGCGATTCCCAAAACAATCAGCATTGAAGTGTCCATATCAGATTAACCCCGCTCCGTATTGGACAATCAAACTGATAACCGTCACCGCAAACCAGACCATCAGCCCGAGTAACAGCGGTTTCAATCCCAGCTGATTCATCTTTTTAAAATCGGAGTTTAACCCGATGGCCGCCAACGCCAAAATAATCAGAAACTTTCCGAGTTCGGTTAAACCGTTGGCTACCGGACTATGAATCCAACCGGTCGTGTTGCAAAACGCCGCAACCAAAAACCAGAAAATGAACCAGGGAAAAATCTTGTCAAACCGGAAGTTGACTACGGCGTTCTCCGTCGCCGTCCGTTTCTTTTGCCAGGCGGTCACCAACGCAAAGATGGTTGCGATGGGAATAATCATTGTGCTCCGGGTTAATTTGACGATCGTTGCGTAATTGCCGGCGGCGTCGCTAAAAGCATACCCCGAAGCCACTACCGAAGAGGTATCGTTGATCGCCGTCCCCGCCCAAAGTCCGAAAGCGTGGTCGGAAAAGCCCAACCAATGCCCCAGCGGCGGAAAGATCAATACCGCAATAATGTTAAATAGAAAGACGGTGGAGATCGCGTAGGCAATCTCTTGATCCTCCGCCTCAATAATCGGTGAAATCGCCGCGATGGCCGAGCCGCCGCAGATTGCGGTGCCCATCCCGATTAGACTGGTTAAACGGAGCGGAATCCGCATCAGCCTGCCCAATCCGTAGGCGGTGATAAACGCCCCGGACAAGGTAAACACCATCACCCATAACGAATCCAGCCCCACCCGGTAAACCTGCGTCAAACTCAACCCGGTTCCCAATAATACAATCGCCCATTGCAACAACTGTTTCCCGGCAAATTTCAAACCGGGCAAGGTTTGCGCCGGTTTTCCCCAGCGATTGCTGATGAAAATCCCGATGACGATTCCAAACACCGGTCCCCCGACAATCGGAAACCACTTCCCAAGGAGTAACGCCCCAACCGCTACTCCCAACGCATACAAAATTCCCGGACCGTTTTTCCGTAAAAAATTCAAGTGATCATCTCCGCATTCAAGGTATAAGCTTTGATCTTATTGTAAAAAGTTTCTTTGTTTAAGTAAAATAACTATTTTACATGAAAATCATAAGCATTTGCTTATACTACCGTGAAATGCAGATTCCCCAATCGAAAACTATTTCACCTGACTTTTGCAATAATCAATGAAAAATTTAAAACGGTTCGACATATACTTATCCTGATGATAGATGAGATTTAGATTCCGTTTTACCGTGAGACCGGCGATCCGGGCGACCCGCAACCGTTCTTCCGCAACTTCTTGCCTGATGCAACGTTCCGAGATACACGAGATGCCCAGTCCGGCCGCGACCGCTTTCTTAATCGCTTCGGTATTGCCCAACTCCATTCCCAGATGATATTGAACGCCCTGCGCGGCCAGCGCCGTTTCAACGACTTCCCGGGTGCCGCTCCCTTTTTCACGGATTAAAAAACGTTCCCGCTCAATCTCTTGGGGATTCACTTCCACCCGTTCAGCCCAAGGATGCTCCGGCGGGATAATGAAGACCAACTCGTCGTCGCAAAAGTAATCGGCCACAAGCTCCGGTGAGTTGACCGGACCTTCCACAAAGGCGAAATCGATCCGGTTTTTTAAGATAAAGTCTTCTATAATCCGGGTATTCTCAATCGTCAGCGCCACTTCCACCCCACGGTGTTGCTTTTGAAACCGCCCGATGATATCAGTCAAAATATAAATTCCAATGGTCGTACTGGCGCCGACACTTAACTTGCCCTTTTTGGCGCCGCGCAGATCCTGAAATGTCGCGGCGCACTCCTGGTAAAGATTTAAAATCCGGCGCACGTATTGCAAAAAAAGCTCCCCTTCTTGCGTCAGATAGAGCTTCCGTCCCAAGCGGTCGAAGAATTTCACATCATATTCCGCTTCCAATTCGCGAATGGTCTGGCTGACCGCGGGTTGGCTGATATAAAGGTTGTCCGCCGCTTCGGTCATGTTTAATTTCGTGGCGACCTCATAAAAGATCTTTAAACTCCGTTCGTTCATTGCCGTTTTGATCCTTTGGTTAGCGTTTTCATTAAGCATAGACGATTTTCCGGCAAACCGCAAGGAAAGGACGGCTTCAACCCCGTCCTTTCCTGTGATTCCCTGCCTGTTTGATTAGTGACAATCATGTCCCGAACAGGCTTGTTCGGGGAGAGCCGCCGTCAGGGTCCCGTTATGAAACCGATCGATCATTGCTGCCACGGTTTTGCCATCCCCTAAGTACACTTGCAGTCCGTTATCGATCAACCGCTCCATTGCGCCACGTCCGATTCCCACGCACAAAACGCTTGCGACTCCTTTTCCGGCAATTGCCGCCAAGGGGTTGCATTGACCGTGTTCATGATGTTGATCGTGATTATTGATTACTTCAACGCCTTGATTCGCCAGATCGATAATGGTGAAATAGGGAGCTCCTCCAAAATGCTCGCTGACGGTTTCTTCCATGCCCCGTTCACCCATGGTCGGAATACAGATTTTCATACTCGCTACTCCTCTTCGGTTTGATTTTGACCGGCTTTGATCCGGATTGCCCGCTGCTGAACCAGTGCTTCAACCAGTTTCGAGCGCCCGCTGATTAACAGTCGCTGAATCGTCCCGCGTGAAACGCCCATCCTGGCCCCGGCTTCCGTTTGTTCGAACCCCTCCAGATCACAAAGCCGGAGCGCTTCAAACTCATCCAGTTCCAAAACCACTTCACTTAATTCGTTTAGGGGCACTGCCACCGGTTTATAGATCAGTTCATTCTGCAAACGCCGACAACACCGTGCTTTCTTACATCTGGGCAGTAGATTCAGCTCCTTTGATTATTTTGTGCATATGCACAATTTAAATGTAGTCTTTTTCTGGAACAAAGTCAACTCCAGATTTTCCAGATCCGGATCAAGACATAAAAAAACTGGCCCTACGACCAGTTTTTTATGAATTATTTCTCCGCGTCGTTTTGCCGAATTTCGACCCGGCGGATCTTGCCGCTGATGGTCTTGGGCAATTCGGTCACAAACTCAATCAAACGGGGGTATTTATACGGTGCGGTAACCTTCTTGACATGTTCTTGAAGCTCAACCGCCAATGCGTCGCTCGCCTGGTAGCCCTTGGCCAAAATGACGGTCGCTTTAATGATTTGACCGCGAATCGGATCGGGCACACCGGTAATGGCGCATTCCAAAACGGCCGGATGTTCCAGCATCGCGCTCTCCACTTCAAACGGTCCAATCCGGTAACCGGAACTCTTGATCACATCGTCGGTGCGGCCGACAAACCAAAAATAGCCGTCCTCATCGCGCCAGGCGGTATCCCGGGTATGATAAATGCCGTCATGCCAAACGCTCTCAGTCAACTCGCGATCCCGGTAATAACCGTCAAACAGTCCGACCGGGGTAAAGATATCGGTCCGGTAAATAATCTCGCCGACTTCGCCGACCTCGCAAGAACGGCCGTTTTCATCCACAATATCCACTTCGTAACCGGCCGATGGTTTACCCATCGATCCGGGACGCGGTTCCATCCACGGGAAGGTGCCCATAGATAAGGTGCACTCGGTTTGTCCATATCCTTCGCGTAATTTAATCCCGGTGGCGGCGAGAAATTGATTGTAAATCTCGGGATTTAACGGTTCGCCGGCCACCACGCAATACGTAAGCTTTGAAAGGTCATATTGGGTCAGATCCTCTTTGATCAAGTAACGGTAAATGGTCGGCGGCGCGCAAAAACTGGTGATGCCGTATTTGGCGATAACCCCCAACAGATCTTTGGGGACGAACTTCTCATAGTCATAAACAAAAACCGCGCACTCCGACAACCATTGACCGTAAATTTTCCCCCAAACCGACTTCGCCCAACCCGTATCGGAGACGGTCAGGTGTAACCCGCCTGCTTCGACGTTCTGCCAGAACTTCGCGGTCACAATATGCCCCAACGGATAGGTGAAATTATGCCGGACCATCTTCGGGAAAGCGGTCGTACCGGAAGTGAAATAAAGCAAGGAAATATTATCGTTATGCGTCATCGCTTCGCCGGTCGGTTTTTCAAAGTCAGCGCCGGCTTGCTCCAGTTCGCTGTCAAAATCGTACCAGCCGTCTTTTTTGCCGCCAACCAAAACCTTCAGTTGCAACGAGGGCGACTTGGCCTGAGCTTCTTCGACGTGCTGGATAACTTCCGGGTCCGCCACGGAAACAATCATTTTAATATCGGCGGCTTGGTTACGGTAAATATAATCCTTGGCGGTAAGCAAATGAGTTGCCGGAACCGCGATTGCGCCGAGTTTATGTAAGGCAAGCAACGAAAACCAAAACTCATAGCGCCGTTTTAACACCAACATTACCGGATCGCCTTTGGCGATCCCCAACTTTCGGAAGAAGTTGGCGGTTTTGTCACTGTAATATTTCAGATCCTTAAAAGTAAAGATGCGTTCCGCGCCGGTCGGATCGCACCAAACCAGGCCGATCTTCTCCGGCGACTCTTTCGCTAACTCATCCACCACGTCATAAGCAAAATTAAAATTCTCCGGAATCTTAACCTCGAAATTCTCACGAAAATCTTCATATGATTCAAAATGACTGCGGGCGTACTTTTCTAAGAACATTGCTCCGACCTCTTTCTCTTAATAAATAACAGCCAAGAATTTTGCCGTTTTCCCGTTTAACGCTTTCATGCCGTGCGGGACCCCGGAATCAAAATAAAGCGAATCCCCTTCGTTCAAAACCACTTCATGTTTATCCAGGATAACTTTTAACGACCCTTCCAGGACGTAGTTGAACTCCTGTCCGGGATGGCTATTAAAATTGAACGGCGCCTCTTGCGACTCCGGCTCTACCGTAACCATAAAGGGTTCGATCTTTTTATGCGCAAAGTTGAAGGCGAGATTTTGGTACTTATAATCCTTGCGCCGTTCGACCGATACTCCTTTTTCCTTGCGGGTCAAAGCGTAGATGTGAAGTCTTGGTTCCTCGCCGGTAATCAGACTGGTCAGCTCAATATTAAACTTATGGGCAATTTTATATAAAACACTGACCGGAATATCGATGTTCCCCGCTTCATACTCACAGTAAATTTCCTTAGTTACACCGCATTCTTTGGCTAATTCCTCAACCGACACTTTAAAAATATCGCGTAGATCTTTAATTCGCGCCGCTATTTGCCGAATCTCCTCTTGCATGCGCCATCACTCCTCTGACCTTATTGTTATATCTCTAGTTTAATATGTAAAAATCGATTTCATACCGTGTTTATTGCAGTTAAGTAATATTGTTCGACAATATTTCGACAAACACCTTCTACCACAATTGCTTTTCTGCAATTATCCCAATTGGATTCCAACCCTAAAGCTTATCCCAGCGATTTTCCCGGGTTGGACCCCGCTAAACAGCTAATTTCCTTTGGCCATACCTTTTTTTACAATCTTCCTGCGCCGGATGCGGCGCGAGTTTGTAACAAAATATTAATGTCACCTTACGCTGGTAGGTTAACGGTCAGCCATCACCCCGCAGTTGACATATTCACCACCCTGTGTTTATACTTTTACAAGTGTTGTCCCGACTTTTAAACGGCAATGATCCCGGTGGTAAGAATCTTGAAATTGCGCCACTTACACCCATTTTTCCATCGCGATATTGTCGAAAGGCAGGAATGAAAAATGATATTTCGAAACCGATTCCAACAAATAAAACGCACGCCCCACATCTGGTTTATCCTTGCTTTTGTAATGGTCATTGCCATACCATGCGCTTATTGGACATTTCACTACATAAACATCAACCAAAGACAAGCCCAAGAAAGTCAATTTGTCGCAGCGAAAGTTTCCTTGGTCATGAATTACTTCAATTGCCAAGACCCGGAGATCCACACGGCGATCATGAAAACCTTTGATCCGGTGTTGGTTGCGATTGTGGTCGGCATTGAAAGTGACTATAAGGTGAACGCGGTCAGCCCCCGAGGATGTCGTGGCTTAATGCAATTGTCCCCTGGGAAGTTAGACGATTGGCGCAACAAAACCCGAAATATTCAGATAGGAGCGGCTTATCTCCAAAGCTTATTAAAACGATTCGACAATACCGAATTGGCAATCGCGGCCTACAATGCGGGTCCTGACGCCGTCATTCGTTACGGTGGAGCGCCGCCCTTCCGGGAAACCCAACGGTACCTCGAAAAAGCCAGGCTTTATACCTTGATGGTCAAAAGCGTTGTTTGTTATGAGACCGGTTTGTTTGGTATGAAACAACCGGTTCAAATTGGACAAGCAACACTTTGATCACAGTTGAATTTATTCAACTTATATAACTGCTTTTCTTTGCTTTGATTGCCATTGCAAAGAGTTGGCGCTACTCATAAGCGGGACTACACTTCGCCTTCCGAAAGGGGGGCTTTTTTTGTCATAATAAAACCCGGACGATGCCGGGTTTTATCACAGTTGGGGTTAGATATTGTCGAGCTTTTTCAGCAATTCTTCAAGATGTCGGGACCCTCGGCGAAGTTGCGATTCGGGACTGTTGCCCATCCCCTCCGGTTCGGCAAACGTATCGAATGGATTGGGCGTCATTGTTTTCGGGGTTGGGTCGTGAACAACCGTCGGGGATTGTTCATTCCTCACGGAACCGCCGCCGAGGTCGATTTGGGGTAAACGAACTCCGGAGCCAATGCCATTCATTTTTAAAGGATTGATAAGTGAACTTCGCCCGTTTTCATCAATCACTTCCACAAAACCGGGCATGGTAGCCGCGCGGGTCGTTTCGTTCCGCCCGTTTTCCGTCAGTTCCAATGCCGGAATTTTCACCGGTTTCTCAACTTGCGGCAGATCATCCGGTCCTTGGATCGGAGGTTCATCGGCTTTACTATTGGTTCGGTGCACTTCGGTGTGAAATTTAGCGACCGGATCAAACTGAAAGAAGGGTTTGTCCGGCAATTCGTTGGCGGTTTCAGTTGCAACTGTTACGACTTCAGCCGCTTCCGGTTGCCCCATTACTGGTTCGGTTGGCTTCTCGTCTTCCGTTACACCTGTTTCTGCTTTTGGAGATTCGGAATCCCATGATAATGGATTTTTAATCCGATCCAAATCCAGCACAATACTTTGATTGCCTAAGGTAATCACTTTCTGTCGCAGCGGCTCGCTTGGAGTTTTTAGCGTTTCGGCCGTTTCCTCCAGGGTCGACTCATCATGAGGTTGCGGCATGCCCGTTGTTGAAAATCCGGGATCACTTGGACCTGAGTTTTTAATCCGGTCAAGATCCAAAATGATGCTCTGATTTCCAAGGGTGATCACTTTTTGGCGCGTGAGGTCAACGACCGGTTTTGACGGTTCTACCGGTTCAAACCCATTTTCGAACTTGAGCGGATCCATTGTCAAACCAATATTCAAATTTGAAAAGGGGTCGGATTCCGTTGTGTCCGATTCCGTTTCCACCTTCAGATTTTCGGGAAGCGGCGCTTCCTCAACCGTTGCCGTGGGAGAGACTTCTCCCGCGACGCTCTTTTTCAAACGTTCCAAATCCAATACAATGGTTTGCTCCCCAAAACGGATGGTCTTTTGCAATTCCGGTTGACTCGAATCATCCAAAGCCAAACCCCGGTCCAAATTAACTTCAGATTCGGATTCTCTAACCACGTCGACCGGGTCCGGCTCAACCGTTGCCGGATAATCAGCGGTCGCTCCAAACGCCGTTTCCAACACTGGACCGGATTCAACTTTCATGGTCGTGATTGAGTGGTCCTCATTTGCTTGAACGTTTTCAAGCTCCGGTTCAAATGAAGTTTCAAGGAATGTTTCCGCTACGTTGGGAAGCGGCTCCACTGCCGCGATTGACCTTGAATCAACCGGCTCGCGGCTAAGATCCGTCTCGGGAACCGCTAAATCTTTCTGCTCCGGTAGCGGCGCTTCGAAGAACCCGAACGACTCGGCATCCGTTTCAGCCGAGGTTGGTCGCTCTACGGCGCCTGATTCCCAGGCCGGGTTTAACGGCGCGCTTGGGGTGACTTTATCGGTGGAAGTGGGAATTGAATTGAAATCGAAGGTTTGAAACTTTTCCAGAATATCCGAATTAAACAGGTTGGCTTCAAATTGGGGTTTGGCGATTGGACGTGGCGCAGGTTGTTCAGGGATAGTTTCCGCAACAATCGTTTCTTCCGCAACCGGTTCGGGTTGAACCGGCGCTTCAGCGGCGGGTTCAGTCTCTGTCGGCACGGTTGCGGTTGCCGCTTCAATCAGTCCGTACCGCTCCAAGGTATCGTTGATCGGCGCCCAAGTTTGCTTGATCATTAATTTCATTGCGCCCACAACATCCAGGGGAGACGCGCTGGGACTGATCAATACCCGCAAGCGGCCCCGGTTATTGGACCATTGGTCGTCCCAACTGACCATTGCCGCGGGGAAAAATGTGACAAATTCGCTTTCAAATGACCGCAAAACCTCTGCCAACGGTTTGACCGCATCACTTTCAAGGTGGATTTCAACCCCGACCTCTCCGCCATAATCATAGAACTCATAATGGATGCCCCGGGGCCACCAATGCGGGCGTAAGGTCCGATAACGAGCGGCTTGGCCCTGCGGTTCAAAGCCTTCCAGTGCGATCCGAGCGTAAGCGTTAAGCACCTCTGAGAATTCCGGGCGGGGTTCCGCCGGCGCCGCCTCGCGCGCTTGCGCCGATCGAATTGCGCTGACCACCTTAAACTTGGGAATTAGAATTCCTTCATTTTCACCCAGCGCATAACGTTGCAAAGCTAGTAAACGCACATCAATATCGCTTCGTTCCTTGATAAACGTGAACGCTTTGACTAAATTCTCCGAAGCCTCGTCAGTGACCATCGCCATTCGGATTTGACCGTTTCGCAAGGCTGATTTACAATAATTCCAAACTTTTTCAAACTCATAATCATCATTTCGATCCGGAGTAAACGCTTTCAGGGCTTTGGTCAACGCTCCGTTCAGCAGATCATCAAACTCCGCAATCTCCATGTCCTCAAGCGTGGCAATCAGTTCAAAAACTTGGGCGAAAATTTGCCGCCTTGAATCTTGTTCCGCCGCCAGCTTAATATTGGTAATGACCAAACCGCCGTCGGCATCAACCAATAACAGATCAAACGGTCCGATTCCCTTCAGTTGAACATTTCGTTCAACCACCACGAGGTTTGGTTCCTCGTCCGACTTCAGTAGATCCGGATGCAACGCTACCGATTCAAGCAATTCGGCGTGACCGGCAAAACCATAGGGAACCAATTGTTTTGGTTCCGACCGACCGTAATAAAAAATGGGCATTCCAATTTACCTCCCCAACGGTTCGCTCTGGTGAGTTGCGAGAATTGCAAAACAATAATTTCACGAAGCAATATCGCAATAAATTAATGAGGTATATCTGGGCTGGTCCTATATTGGCTATTCGTCTCGCGAAGGGGGCGTTTGTCAGATGCAATTCTCGGAGTGTTTGTCCCGCGATTGATTTCAATCAATCAACAAGGCGATGGAAATGAAAAGTCTGCAAGAATAACTATTTTGGGTTGGAATTTACTATCTATCATAAAATATAACATAACATTTTCCAAAATGAAACTATTTACCGCAAATTTATGGTGATTCTGGAAAAACAATAGCCAGCTGTTTGCCTGTTTCATTCTTTGATATATCAGGTTCCGTAGCCAATTTATCCCGAATCGACAACAAAATTGAACCGGACCGGGTCCGATTATCAATTGCAAACATGTTCCCTTGGAACTCAGCCAATCTCCGTTCGTTTGAAGATTGGTCGGGCAAATTGAGCTCAGGCGCTTTACTGCCGATATCACTTCCGGATGATTCCCCGTCATTGCCTTCCTTTTCTTTCAGAAATACGTTCTTCAATACCGACAGGGGTTTTGTTATAATGTTGAGTATGAACGGCGCTACGTATTGCGCAAGCGTTTCATCCGTCTCGCAGTCGGCTCTAGTTAAACTATCGGAGGTATCAAATATGAAGTTCCAAGCGTTTTGGCAGAAAAACATCCCCTTTCTTTTGATCGGTTGGTGTTGCGTCGCTTTTCTATTAAAACCCGGTTGGCCGGTGTTTATTGGGGGGATCGTCGGTTGGCTCTTACTGCTATACCTGACCGCGCCCGCCGTGTTTTGGAATTACATTGCGGCGCTCAACCCGGACCCGGTCAAAGCCGAACCGTTACTGAAACGTTCGGCGCAATCCGGGGCGAGTTTTGCCCAACCGTACGTGGCGTTAAGTATGATCCTCGGCCGCCAAAAACGTTGGGAAGAAGTGGTCATCTATCTTGAGCAAGCGGTTATTTTCGCCAATAAAAAACTCCAACCCCAACTCCGCGTACATTTGGCTGCGGCGCATCGGGAAATGGGTAGTTTCGCCACCGCCCGAACCATTTTGGAAGAATTGATCTCCCAAGGCCACCGAACGATGCCGTTATATATCAATTTGGCCCGTGTTTACCAGCACCTTGAGTTATTGCCGGAAGCGTTGGACGCAGCTGAAAAAGCCCGTTCATTTGATTTGTCCAACACCCAACCGGTCTTGATCGCCGCCCGGATCCAGTTTGCCATGGGTGATTTCTCGACCGCCAAAAATAACTTTGAATGGGCGATTTCCCACTTAAGTTGGCCGGTTGAAACCTATTACTGGTTGGGCCGTTCCGAATTGGAACTGGGGGAGCTACAAAACGCTTTTGACCATTTGACAACCGCCGTGGAGCGAATCACCGAAGATCCGTTATTATCGGACGTACCTGTGACCGAAGCCCAAGTATGGCTGGACCGAACCAAACAAAAACTGCAATCGTTCCCTCCGGAAGCAACTAGCAGCGCAACCACTTAAGGCGCTGTCACCGGGGCCGGCGCCTTGGGTTGGCGTTCGGTTCCGGTCAGTTGACCGTGTGACCGATATTCCAAGACAACCGCCCGCATCTGCAATAACGGAATAAAACGGATTCCCCTTGCTTGTAGTTGGGGATATGTATCGCGTATCGCCGCAGCGGTAACACTGCCGCCGTCATGGCCGACATGGCCGATTCCAATGGCATAGCCTTTTTCCAAAGCGATCGTGCCAAGCTTTAGTAGTTGCTTGACGATACTCGCTTTATCTTTTGTCAATTCCAAAAAGACGTTGCGGCTTAAATACGGCAGGTTTAATTCCCGGTTAATTTGAGGCGCCGCCGAACGTTCGGTGGTCCGGCTATCAACAAAAATCAAATTTTTCTCCCGAACGACCTCCAACACCGCCCGAACCACCCGCGAATCTTCCATTGCTTTGGAGCCCATGTGGTTATTAATCCCCACCGCCCAGGGAATCTGCGCCAACCCTTCCCGCACTTGCGCTTGAATCTGTTCCGTCGACAGTTTAGTGACGATTGGCCGTGGTCCCAGCCAACTCAACTGGCCGGTCTTTGCTTCCATTGGGAGATGTAAAATCACCTCCTGTCCATATTGGTGCGCCAAATCGGCGTCACTCCGGCTATGCTCGAGAAAAGGCATTACCGCTGCGGTAATCGGAATCCCTAATTTTAAAATCGCCAAAGTTCCATCGCCAAAGTTGCCAAAGTCGTCAATGATCAGTGTGATAAACCCGCTCTTGGCCTGACTGCTGGAAGGAATTGATCCCCCCCGCATTGCCGTCATGATCCCGGAGATTAAAAACGCCACAATCAACAATTGAAAAAGCGTTCTGCCGAAATTACGCCGCCAAATGATGAACCACATTGTGATCACCTCCGTCATCAATATATGGGCGGAGGGTTGTATCATATATCCGAGCGGATAAAAATTTCCGGGTTTCTTCAATGAATTTAAAACGGCAACAAAAAAGATCAGCCCCAAAGCTGATCTTGCGCCGATATCGCCGATCTTTGCGACAATTCACCGAAAATCCTTACGTTGAATCCATGGTTGCCCGCCGCAACAACATATACGTGTACCCAAAAGCGAGACAGGTGGCAAACGCCAAAACCCCGGCGTCGTTTACCGCGTAGGAAGCCAAACCGGCTGCAAGAATGGCCTGCCAAACCAGACGCTCTTCCGCATGAATCAACGCCCGTCGTACCACTAACCGGTTTACGACACCCAAACCGAGCGCCAATAAAATAACCCGCATCCACGGACTGAAGATGGAGAGTTTCATCTCCATCTCGAATTTACGCAGAATAATCTCACCAACCTGTCCAAATTGTTTGGAAAAAAACAGCCCCACAAAACGGCCGATATGCGTCTGCTGATCCGGATGGCGGAGGTAATCCCATAAACCGACCGATGCTAAAACCGTGCAACCGCCGATCAAAACGATCCATAACCATTTGTTCCGGAAATTGAGCCGGTACAACTGGATTAAGTAAACTGAAAAACCGACGGTGCCCGCTAAAATCCCGCCAAACTTCGCCCCTAATTGCGGCCAGCTCAAAACGAATAAACTGATTGTCAACACCAGCAACGCCGGGCCGTTGCGTTTGTACTTCCGACGCAATAACTCCGCCAACAATAAGGCCGCCGCTAAAAAAACCCCCATCAATTCATTCCCTAAGCCGTAATAACGCGACCCGGCCGCCGCGCTATAACCAAGTGCCGAAAAACGAATCAATCGCCAACCGCAGAATTGATCCACAATCAAAATACCCCACGTCACGGCGGCAATCAGTAATAGCTGCGCTTCGGCCGGCTTGACGCGTCTGAGCAACACGGTAACCACCGCAATCAGCAACATCAAACTGACAACACCCCAACAAGCCTCCGGGAGCAGCGGCATTAAAATAAACACTCCCGGGATAGCCAGCAAGCCCATTAGCGGCCAGCGCCCCCAGGCTGGTTTGCCAATTAGCAGCATTAACAAGGCAAAAATCCAAACAATTGAGATGATTCCGATATACCAGTCGAGTAATTCCCGTTGATTGGCGTTGATTGCCGTCAATCGCCGGTTAAGATCGGCAATCTTTCGCAAATAATCTGGCGCCGCAACATTGGCGACCACCCGTCCGGTCAGTCGGGTCTCGGTCTGTATCCCTGCCAGTTTCATGACGGTGGGAACGAAATCGACATTGGCTACCACGCCGGTCCACTTGGTGGTGCCCGAACGCAATAATCCCGGTGATTCCATGGGGTCCCGGATGACAAACGGCTCCAATAACGCCTTTTGCAATAATCCTTTTTTGGAAACCGAGGGACCGACCAAAACCAGCGCAAACCCAGTTTGCTCCTGCAATTCCAACACGGAACCGAGAAAACGGTCAAAACGCCGCATGTTTTGGAGCTTTAATTTCTCCCATTGCTTCGGAAGCATCTCGTCCCGGTACTCATTCAAACGGTAAAAATCGCCGTATTCAACCACCAACACCCGTTGTGGCTGAAGTTTCCGCTTCAATGCCGTTAAAGTTTTGGCGGGGCTGAATCGTTGACGGTATGGGAAATCCGGATCCAACTCATTCAGCTCGGGGCCGACCGCTCCGTCGTCGACAGCGCCCCGGCCATCCATCACAATTAAACCACCGGGACGGTACATTCCGCGAGCGGTATCCAAATTGCCGATAACACACGTCTGCCAGCCGGCTTGGCGGAGTAGCTCACCCAAACGGCCGGGATCTTCAGGATGCCCGTCAAGCAGCGCCTCGTTGGTCACCCAGCCGATCTCCGCCAAACCCAACCGGGCGCCGGAAAGCAGTCCTGACGAGCCGAGGCTCCAATTGCGAAACCGGGCCGAATTCGGACTGTTATCCAATGTGACCGGCGGATCCTTTTTCGGAAACGCGGGATAACTGCTTCGACTTCCCGCGCCCAGCGTTAAATAACTACTGGCGGAGTCGGACAATCCCGATAAACTGCGAATATTCATTAATGCCACGGCGCTGGTGCCCAACAGCCTGCGGACCGAAGGCAAAGGACTGGCGAACAGTTCAGCGCTGTCCAGTTTGTCAACGGTAATGATGACAATCGGGCGCGTCGCTTGGTTGGCCACGGCGCAGGCGGTCTGGCTGACAAGCGGAAAGACCCAAAACGCCAAAAAGAAACAGGTTATTAATGTGACCCTCATCCTCAAGATATCCCTGACTCCTTTGTTACCGAATCGTTCATCCCCGCCGGGGCGAAAACCGTGGCCGACAACTGCAGCAGCAAAGCCCCGCCAAAGATCATCATCGTCGCCGCAGCCACAATCCCCGTATCGTTAACGGCGATTCCAATCAGCGCTGTCCACGACAGACCAACCCAACCCTTAAAGAGCATTGGATAATCGGCGAACAACACCGCGACAACTTTGGAGCGGGTCTTATAAAGCAGCGGACCAAGCGCCAACAGTCCAATCAATGCCCAAGTCCAGGGTGATGAGGTCATCAAATCATAATTCAATTGCAATTTTCTTTGAACCATCTCCAGGAAAACCTGAACGCCACCCGTCCTAACAAACATAATAAACTGCCCAAAATGGGTCATCAATTGCTTATTAAAATAAAGATCCCAAAGGCCGATTGCCAATAAAATCAGGATTAACGCGCCACTCAAGAGAATCAGCTCTTTCAACTTGATCGGGCGCTCCTGCCATAAGAACGTTGTAATTCCCAAGCCAAGCAAGGCGGTGACCCCACCACCAATATTGGCGCCAAAGTTGGGATGGATGATGACGACCGTAATCAGAAGCGTCACTGCCCACAACAGCTTCACCGGTTTGCGTTTCATACAGTGGAGAATGATCGCGGTGGTTACGATATACGCACCCAGTAAAAAACCCATATATTCATTGCCAATTCCGTAGAAGCGGGCTCCGGCCACCGCCGAATACCCCCAGAAAGAGTTTAATTCGGCCCGGCCGTTAACCAATCCGTCTCCGGTGATTATCAGCAACGACAGACCGCTGAGCCAGGCCAGGCAATGCCACGAATCCCGGCTAAGCAGTTTCACAACCGCAAATAACAATGCCGCCAACCCCAGGGTTAAGCCGAGCGCCCCGGTCCAGGAAACGGGGTTGGGATACGCTACAAAAATACAGACCGCCGGAATTGTTAGTAAAAAAAAGTATACCCAACGAATCGCGGAGTTGACCTTGGTTCGCCAGCCAAATATCCAACCGAGGACGGTACCCAGCAACCCCGCAATCAGCAGATACGCGTAGGTCGTCAAAAACGGCCAACGAATATTGTAATTATCCAAAAACCGTTGCTGTTGTTTCGGAATAAGCCGCCAATCCCCCGGTGTTTGCCCCAGTTGATCGCCCCGGTACAAACCGCGCGACTTGATCTGCAGATAGCTTAGGATTGTGACCGGCAAATCCTCTAACGTAATCAGACCCAACCTGCGGGTACTGCCGGACACGAGAATGCCGCCTTGAAAACCCGGTCCCTGCAAAACCACGGGGGTCATTCGGGTGGCGCCCAACACCGACTGTTCCGGGGGGACCGCGCTGAACAAGACCATTAACGTCTCGGGACTCCGCTCCGTCAGCAGCTTGCCAAGCAGTCGGTCGTACTCCCGCATGGCAAGCTTCCGGTAATATTGCCGCCGGGATTCCGACAGGAATCGCCCGAACTGTTGGATTCGTTCCAAATCCCCCAAGGTGATCAATACCACCCCGGCTTGCGTCCGGCAACTGCGCCAAAATGTCAAAACCGCCGCGGTATTGGTCCGGTTCCCATAAGGAAACTGCGGATCGGCTTGGAGTGTTTCGGAACCAAGACGGCTCCAGTCAACCTTCCCCGTCTCATCCATCAACATCGCGGCGCTGACGCGGTCAAGAAACTCGCCGTCGGCGTTTCCAATCACCGCGGTACCGATGTGGTGACGACGCAGGACTTTGCCAAACCGGCCCAAGGTTTTCGGAAACTGGTATTTTTCGATTAACAACTGCAAGTCCGGGGTTACCCCGTTTGACGGTTTCACCGGTTGCCCCAATAAGTTATGATATAATTGCCCGGCCGTTTGGCCGTCGATCATCTCGTCGGCATCATAGAAACGATACCCATCGGCCGGAATTTTCAATTCGGAACCGCTATTAAAGCTTAAGTAAGTCGCTTCGGGGGTGACTGGATTCGGTAACGGGCTGGTCCGGATGCCAACCGCCCCGCGGTTCAAAAAATGTTGGAAATTAGGTAAATCCGGTCCCACCTCCGCCAAATCTAAACGCGGAATGTCGATCAGCAAAACCGACCGCTCAGTACGAGCGTGAAGATTGGTTCCGCCGAAAATGAACAGCCCCAAAACCACCAATCCCAATACGAACTTACTCCCTTTCAAATGCTCAGCTCCTTTAAATTTATGTGCTTAGATAATAACTGGGCCGATGTCGTCACCTAGCTTCATTTTCTTAATTCACTGCGCGAGCGGTAGCTAACGTCGCATCGCTTCCCCCGGCATGGGAGCAGCCTAACTTCGCTACAAAACGAATAGTTTTACTATAGCACAAAAAATGTTTTGCTAAAAGCAAGCGACTCCGATTGCCACCCGCGACCCGTTATTTTCCATTAAACCGCGTATCCCTTCCGCTAAAGGGATGGTTAAATTTAGCCGATGGTAAAGTTACAATTCAACGGATGAATTGAAATGGTGCACGGAGGAATTATGCCAAAATGATTCTCAAATCGATGCTCGAGGCGGAGTTGGTTCTACAAATCGGCCAGATCCTGTTTTTCCTTGATAAAGCGGAGAAAATCGACACCGCAGTCCGCGATGAGATTCAACTAGCCCTCGAACACCTTTATAAAGCCAAGAAACTCCTCAAACTCGATGAGGTGAATTAAACGTCGGCCTCCAAATTGGTTATCAATTTTTAGACGCCAATATCTGTGGATATGCGGCGTTTTTTGTTGTTTAGGCTAAATCCACCTAGAAAATAACTTTTGGGCCGATGTCGTCACCTAGCTTATTTTCTTAATTCGCTTGCGCGAGCGGTAGCTAGCGTGGACGACTACTTTAGAAAATAGCCTTCGCTTGTTCCTGATTGTTAGCTTTGAAAAAATGTCCCATGGCCCCCCTCTCTTTCACCGCTTCGAGCCAACTGTCATTCAAAAGAGGGGGGATCGTATATGTTTGGTCAAGTATTCGCTATCGTAAGGGGGGTGAGTCGCGCCCCATTTTTCATTCCTTCGCTTGCCCCGACAAGTCGGGGTGACCGACCACCTGACCTTACCGCCCTTTTTGTCCGAGCGCGAATTTTTCGAAATTCAGCAGGAAAATCCGGTGTGAAGTTGAATATGATAGTAACAAAATTGTTACATTAATTATACAGTTAATTTACCAAACATCAATACCCCGTGCGCTTGTCCGGAATCAAAGGGGGTCGCCGTAGCGATGAACAATCTGAACTTAGTCATTGAGCCTGCGTTAAGCCAGCTGGAGTGGTCTATCCTTGATATGTTGTCCCTGGATGCCGAACCCCTGGAGATTGTTGATGGTTTGGTTAAACAATTTGCGCCGCAAAGCAATGCCGCTGACACGCTGCAAATCATTTTTAACTTATACCGGATGGGATTTTTAGCGATCCGGCAAATCCCGGTGCAAGCCTTCGGTCAATCTTTCCCGAAACGAGAGCTTAATCCCTGCCAACCCCTTGATGTAGTCGGCGATCTGCGTTCTTCCTACCGTAAATTCCGGAAAACCCGCCACTATCTCAGTTCCTATCAGGCAAACGGCGTAGTCACCGGCATTCCGTTCGGCATCTGGCTGGTACTGGCCCCCGACGGTCACCATGAAGCCGATCGCGACCTTTACCGAAAGTATTGGAATCAATGGGAATACAATTTGGGCTAAAACCATCGCGATATTAACGGACCTGCGTAACGCAGGCCTTTTTTGATGATTCATTCCACAACGTCGCCGGATGCCGGCGCCGGGCCCGGGCAAAGTTGCCTCGGACCCAGTGCCTAAGCATTTCAACGCCGGAGATTAGTTTAGAAGCACTTCGGCCAATTCCCGTTTGGGGACATGGTGCAGTTGCTCGCGATCGCGCCAATACTTGATATCCGCGTCGACGCCGCGAACGGCTGTTTCAATCACCACTTTTTCCCCCGGTTTTCCCAAGGCGATCACTAAAATTGGTTTGTAGCGTTCTTCAATCCCCAAGACCTTCCGCAGCTCGTCCCATTTGACGTTCCCGATCATACAACCGCCCAAACCCAACTCAACCGCGCCCAACAAGATACTCTGGGCGGCAATTCCGCCGTCAAATCCGGGAACCTCGCTGATCAACGTGTCTAAAACCATTACAATATATCCGGTGGGACGTTCGCCCGCCGCCGGACCCGGCCATTCTTTCAAATATCCCGCCCAAGCGAGACAGGGAAAGATCCGCTCGTTAACTGCCGGGTGATGGGCCAAAAAATATTTCAACGGTTGGCGGTTGGCCGCTGCGCCCGACAGGCGCGCCAGATCCACTAAAGACTCCAACTCAGTCCGTGGAATGGCAATTTGTTCATCAAAACGTCGGTAGCTACGGTTTTTTAGTACTAAATCGCGTATCAACTGCAACACCTCGCCAAGTATATTTTGCTATGCCGCCTGCAAGAATGGTAATGAAGACCAATTCAATTATAAATGATTCCGGCGCATGAAACAACCGAATCCGGCAGGAAATAAACTGCTTTGGTTGAACGTAGAATATAATTGTTTCAACTTCGATCGATAATTTTTGGAGGAGTCGGCACTTTATGTTCCAACAGGACTTCACGCTCTCCGGCAATCTGGTTGATGTTGTGAATGACACCATCTGCCCCGCCACGATAGTCGTACAAAACGGGTTTATCACCCATATTCAAAAAACGACGGGCCGGGAGTATGATACGTATCTAATTCCCGGTTTGATCGACGCCCATATCCATATCGAAAGTTCGATGTTGCCGCCGGCTGAATTTGCGCGCTTGGCCGTGGTTCACGGAACGGTCGGGGTCGTGGCCGATCCCCACGAGATTGCCAATGTTTTGGGGATGGCCGGTATTCGTTATCTGATTGAGAACGGCAAGTCGGTCCCGTTCAAATTTTACTATGGGGCGCCGTCTTGCGTCCCCGCTTCTCCCTACGAAACCAACGGCGCTACCGTCGACAGCGGGCAACTGGCAGAGTTGTTCGCCAAGGATCAGCTGAAATTCTTGGGTGAAATGATGGATTATCCCGGCGTCATCGCCCGGAACCCGACGGTAATGTCAAAAATTGCGGTCGCCCAACGCCATGGCCGGCCGGTGGATGGCCACGCCCCGGGTTTGTTGGGGCGGGAGCTCTTCCGTTACCTTGACGCGGGGATCAGTACGGATCACGAAGCGTTCACCCTGGACGAAGGCTTGAGCAAAATCCGGGCCGGGATGAAAATCCTGATTCGCGAGGGCACCGCCGCCCGTAACTTTGGGGCGTTGCATCCGTTGCTCAAAACACATCCCAATAAAGTGATGTTTTGTACTGATGACCGTCATCCCGACGATTTGGTCCAAGGGCATTTGAATTTGGTCATTAAACAAGCGTTGGCTTTGGGTTACGATCCGATGACGGTGATCCGTTGCGCCACCCTTAATCCCGTCCGTCATTACGGTTTGGAGGTTGGACTGCTGCAACCCGGCGATCCGGCTGATTTTGTCGTAATCGACAACCTGAAGGATTTCGGGGTCCTCGCCACCTATAGTGGCGGCCACCGCGTCGCGGCCAACGGCCAAAGCCTGATTGCCCGGACCAAAACTAAAGTCATCAACGAATTTCGCGCCTTGGCGAAAAGCCCCACCGATTTTGGGGTCCGCGCCCCCTTGTTGCAAAAAATGAATGTCATCCAATGCATCGACGGCGAACTGGTTACCAAACGGTTGACGTTGCAGCCCACGGTTAAAAACGGATTCGCGGTTTCCGATCCCCGGCGCGATCTGCTCAAGATCACGGTGGTCAACCGGTATCACGACACCCGACCGGCAGTCGGCTTTATCAAGGGATTCGGCTTGACGCACGGGGCGATTGCCTCTTCCGTCGCCCATGACTCCCATAACATTATTGCTATTGGCGCCAATGATGAGGCGCTGACCCGCGCCGTCAACCGGGTGATTGAAGCGCGCGGCGCTTTGGTCGTGGCGGACGAAACCACTGAAACGGTTCTTCCGTTGCCGCTGGCCGGACTGATGAGCGACGCCGACGGTTATGCGGTGGCGCAAAACTATCAAAAACTGGCCGCGGCGATCCGGCAATTGGGTTCGCCGTTGCACGACCCCTTCATGACCATGTCCTTCATGGCTTTGCTGGTGATTCCGGAGCTTAAAATCAGTGACCGCGGGTTATTTGACGGCAAACGATTTAAACCGACGAAATTATTTGGCTGGTAACGGGATTCAGATCCGGTTGGTCCTTACCAAAATAATCAACAGTCCCAGCACGACGGCTACGGTCACGGCCACTTCCCAGCGGAGCGTTTCGACCAGGCGAAATTCGGTAATTATCCCCCCAATGCCCGTGCCAACAATGATCCCGGCAATAACAATACTGACCGCCAGCAAAATGATACTTAAGGCAATCCGGTTGACTAACCGGTTCAATTGCACCGTTATCTGCTGCCACTCGGCAATCCGGATCTGGACTGCAAAATCCC
This sequence comes from Bacillota bacterium, assembly GCA_023417475.1. Classification (GTDB taxonomy): domain Bacteria; phylum Bacillota; class UBA4882; order UBA8346; family UBA8346; genus JAEYPR01. Next base: position 68,262 of record JAEZFP010000046.1, read on the forward strand.
GTTCTTCGAATTTGATCAAAAAGTTGAGCAAAAAAGCGGGCAGCCGGTTGACCACCAATCCATAATTGAGAAATTGCCGCAAGAGATCGCTGCCCAAATTACCGGGATTCAACCGTTCCAGCAACAGTCGCCGGGCAATGGGTTTGGCGATCTCGATCAGGCTCAATTCGGGATCCAGATTGGCCACCGAACTTTCAACAATGATCAAGGCTTTGCCAAGCATGGCAAACTCCTCGGGGATGGTCAGCTGGAACCGGAAAGCCATCCCAAAAAGCTCCCGGAACATCTCCCCCACTTTGATCGCTTCCACCGCCAAGGTCAGATATTTCTCCCGGATCCGACCGACTTCCCGTTCCAGTTGGCGCAGGCTGATCGGTTGACTTTCCGTCATCCCCAGATCGACGAGGGCCTGAACGATTAAACGGTCATTGCTAAAACTGAAGCCGGTCAAAATATTGAGAAACTGAGCGCGCCGGTCGTCGCTTAAGCGACCGACCATTCCCAGATCCAGCAGAGCGATGCGATTTCCCGGCAACGCCTTGATATTGCCGGGATGCGGGTCGGCATGGAAAAAGCCGTCCCGCAGCATCTGATAGAGAATTGTCGCCGCCAAATTCCGGGCAATCGCTTTGGGCTGTAATCCCGTTTCCGCCAAAATGCCAGGCGGCAGGGTCAACGCCACCCCCGCGATATACTCCATGGTTAATACCCGCCGGGCGCAATGACTCCAATGAATGCGCGGGATGACCACCCAAGTCTCGGCCGCGACGTTTTGGCGCATGCGCTCCGCGTTGCCCGCTTCATTCCGAAAATTCAGCTCATTCCGGAGGATCGCGCCAAAATCTCCGACCATTTGCCGGAAATTATACAGTTTTCCGTATTTGGTCCGTTGATCCAAAAAGATCGCCAAATCTTCGAGAATACTTAGATCCTCTTCGATCAGGCGTTCAATTCCCGGCCGTTGCGCTTTGACTACAACGGCCTGGCCATCGGGTAGACATGCCCGGTGGACTTGGGCGATGGACGCCGCCGCCAGCGGTTGTTCGTCAAATTCCCGAAACAACTCCGCCAAACCCGCCCCCAACTCTCCCTCGACCACGGTCCGCACTTCCGCGAAGGGAATGCTCGGCACCGCGTCCTGTAAACCTTCCAACGCTGCGATAATCGCGGGCGGCAGCAATTCCGGCCGGGTGCTCACCAATTGACCCAACTTAATAAAAGCGGGTCCAAGTTCCGCCAGGGAAAGACGCAAGCGTTCCCCGACGGACAGTCGCGAAGTCGGCGTCGTTTTGGTGGCGCGCCGCGGCAACTTGAGATATTTAAAGATCCCCAGTTGATCCAGGAATACTCCAAAACCATGCTTCGCAAAGACCAGGACGATCTGCCGGTACCGGTTTAAATGTCTGATCTGGCCAATGGGATTCATATCCATCCTGCCTCGCTATTCTTCGCTAGGGCTTATTATCCGTCGCCGATAGGCCGCTTATCCGGGAACTGAAGTGAAATTTGCGGGTTCCGCTTTCAGCTTTTCATTTTCATCGTTTCGAAAAATCTGTCAAATCAGGCCATGCCAATTGCATATGATAATAAGAAACCAGCCACAAAGCAAGGAGGATGAAACGTGAAGAAGTTTTTATTGGTGATCCTGCTGATCGCGAGCATGCTCGGATGCGCAATGCTTCCGGCTGCCGCCAAAATCCGGATTACCGTTCAATCCGACCGGGAGCAAGCCAACAGCATCATTCGTCGCACCGCGGTTGTGATTCAAGACGCCCAACAAGCGGCGGGACGGGGCCGCCATTCGCAAGGTTTGGGCCGGGCCGTGGCCCATCACCGTTATTCCATTCGCCAATCCAATCAACGAAATTACCGCGACGCGATCTATCATTCATTACGCGCCCGTGAGCTCGCCGGGCAAGTCTTACGCAACAACCGCCGCCGACTCCCCCGGGAATCCAATTGGAACGATGACGAACTGTACTGGAAGCGGCGCGGACCGTCCAACGCAGAGCTTGACCGTAAAGTCGCCCGGTTGGCGGTTGGCGACAATGAGTCGGTTCAGATTAATATTCAACTCAATCTCTAACAGGTTTGCCTGCAGACCCGGATCGCTGTCCGGGTTTTTGGTTGTCAAAAACGTTAGTTAAGGAAATTGCGCTTCACAATTTCCTTAACTTATTTTTAAATAAAATTCTGCTTTTTACGAAGGGAAAACCATGAACAAGTTGAACATTATTTAAGGAACGAATTCATCGCGACCCATAGTCAGTTTTCGAGTTTTTAAGTATGCCCCGGTCAAAATTTGGTAAATAATGATATAAGTAGTCGTCTTCCCATCGTGGCGGCGTCATCGCGTGTTTAACATTACACGGCATTTCGATACTGAATGGCGAGGTCTGAAGAACAATGAAGTTGAAAACTGTTTCAATTGTAGCCGGTTCGCTGGTTCTCATCCTGCTTTCGGCAGGGATGTTAACCGCTGTTTCCCGTTCCCGCACCAAACCGGTTAGGCCCGTAGCCTTCAAAGGCGCCGACAAGGCAAAAAATATCGTTGATCTCACCACGCCGGAAACAACGCTTCAAACCTATATTCGCAGTATGCAATTGGGTGACTGGCCCGCTGTCCTGCAATGTTACGACCTGAAAGAATTGCCGTTATCCAAGCCGGTTCCGATCAAAAATTATCAAATCACCAAGAAAATCGTGTTCGATCCCGATCAGCAAAAAAACTGGCTCGCCAAGGGAATGCCCGCCGTCCAACCCGGCGATGTCGAGTTGCAGGTCAAGTTGTTCTATCAAAGCGGCCCTTTAGCCGTTCAAGACGATCATCAAGCCAATTATTCCTATCTCTTGCGCCGGGTGGAAACCAAATGGATGATCTTCGCCCATATCGTCAGGAACTCCGCCTCGTAACTTTCAGCTTGGAAAATTCTCCCGCTGCGTCAGCTTGCCCGAAGTCGGCAAGCTTATTTTTTTACACTGGATTTGTGAATAAGTAAGCTTGCTCGATCGTTCCGCAAGCTGGATTTGTGGATAAGTAAGCTTGCTCAGTCGTTCCGCAACCTGGATTTGTGGATAAGTAAGCTTGCTCGGTCGTTCCGCAGACTCAGCTGGTCTCAGGAAGGTGAGTCGCCCGAAGGGTAGCCGAATCCTTCTCATTAGCTACGAAAAAGCAAACGTAAAAAAGCAGACCTGCCCCGGCATGGTCTGCTTTTCTACGCTTGTATCGCAAAACGAAATTTGATTTGGAATGTTGGCCAAAATTTCCTAAAGGTTTTGCCTGTCTACCAGCGAAATCAATTTATACCAAATCGATAGGGGGATAAAAAAACGGGGGATTGCTACCGGTTACCAAAAAGGAAAACCAGCTTATTGTTTTTCTTACAGAAATCTGTTTCAAATGTACCCTGAACATACCGATTTGCCCGGACTGCGTTTTGGCTTTGGACAAGCGGTGAAATTGAAAGGAGATCACACATATGAACAAATTTTCTAAATTGGCAATTGGAACCCTAACCCTGGGCGCGCTCGCCGCGCTGAGCATTGCTCCCGCAATGGCCGGGACTACAACCTATTCGACAACAAAAACCTATTCCTCCGCTGGTAATTATTATTACTATTATACCCCCGGTTCGTACAGCACCAAATACGGCGCGTTTCCCATTTATCAGCAGCCGACGCCGGCGCCGACCCCCAAGCCGACTCCGGTTCCGACTCCGTCGCCGGCGCCAACCCCCAAACCAACGCCCACGCCGACACCAGCTCCGACCCCGGCGCCTTCCGCCGGATTAACGGCTGAAGAGTCCACCATGGTCAACCTGGTTAATCAGGAACGGACCAGCCGCGGCATTCAACCGCTCTCGGTCAACTCAACTTTGGTGACCTTAGCGCGAATGAAGAGCCAAGATATGGTCGCGAAGAACTATTTCGACCATACCTCGCCGACTTACGGTTCACCGTTCGCGATGATGCAAAAATACGGCGTGACCTATAAAACCGCCGGAGAAAATCTGGCCGGCGCCGGAAGCGTTCAAACCGCCCACCAAAACCTGATGAACAGCGCGGGCCATAAAGCCAATATCTTAAATACCAGCTTCAACCAGGTTGGTATCGGGATTGCCAACGGCTCGCAATATGGAAAGATCTTTACCCAAATGTTTATCGGAAAATAACTTCCGCGACAGTTGAACCCTGATTAAAAGGCCGTTCATGAGACATGAAAAACTATCGTAATTAACATTGCCCCACAATATAACGGTAATCACTATCTATTCTGGGGCAATCTTTTGAAAATGGGGTTTTTCAGTTTGCATGACGGCCTTTTTATTTTAAGAGCACAATCTCGACCCGCCGGTTTTGCGCCCGGCCCGCAGCATTTAGATTGGAGGCCACCGGATGATATTGACTATAGCCGATTGCCGTAAAACGGGACTCCAAACCGGGATTTTTGGCAATCCAATACATAATTACACTGGTCGCCCGGTCGGTGGAGAGTTGCCAATTGGATTGATACCGGCTGTTATGAATCGGCATATCGTCAGTGTATCCTTCCACCCGGATCGTTTTACCGGAAGCAAAAAGAATTGTCCCCAGCCCATCCAGGATTTTCCTGGTCTGATCGCTCAATTCGGCGCTACCTGATTGAAAAAGCGCCGAATCCGAGAGGCTGATGACCAATCCGCGTTGTTCAAACGCGATACGAGTCAGTTTCGCCAGTCCGTGCCGGTTGACATACTCGTTTAATTTATCCTTTAAACGCGCCCACGGTCGAGTGTCGCCGGAACCGGCGCTAACCCCGGTTCCGTTGTCCGGCGAATCCTTTTTACCACGATAAGCGGTAAGCGGATTGTTTCCACCGCCCCCTTGCTTAAAAGCGATTGTTAACGATTGCGATAACGCTTTGAAACGTTGGGCATCGATATTCGCCGTTGCGTATAATAAGGTGAAAAAAGCCATCATCAAGGTGATCAAATCGGAGTAAGTCAAAAGCCAACGTTCAATTCCGGGACTATTTTCCTCCGGCGCTTCCTGGAGCGTTGCCGATTTCTTTTTCCCTTTTACAGTGATCGTTTCAAGACCGTTGATGGTTTTGACTCTCGGTAAATTCCTCATGACGCCCCTAAATCCTCGAACCGATTTTGCGAAAATTAACCCGCTACGTTCTACCTTTCAATTATCGGTTGCAACCAATTTTAAATTACTGGAAATTTTTTATTTTTCATAATTTTTTTCAATTGCCACATTTGTTGCCGACATTTCCGTTGGCTCTATTTTTTCCGGTTTGACAAACGGGAACGCTTCGCCAGCAGCCAACCGGTTTTACGGGCCATAATCCGGGCAAGCCATACCCCCTTGGCCACTTGCCGCGGCAACCAGCCGACCGCTTGCCAAAAACGGAGGAATAACGGAATTAAAATCCGACTGAAGCAACTGAAATATATAACCAACCCGGCGGCAATGATCATCCAAACATACAACCGTAGCTCAAGCCAAGTGCTCCAATAGATCAACCACCCGGCCCCGCACATTGCCAGGAGCCAAAAGAGCAAGTCTCCCAGCAGTTCGGTGAGCCAATTCCGCCGGACCCGGCACCGCAATACCCGGTAAAGATCGAAAAAAGCCCCCAGGAACCAGCCTGTTCCCAATAAAATCAATAAGGAACTCATTTGCAAGTTAAGGTATTCCATCCGTGCACCTCCCGTATCTAACGCGCCGGTTTTGAGACCTATTTGAAACATATGTCGGGAGCGGCGATTCAAATACCTTCTTTTTAAAATCGGCAGACCGGTTTTTGGCAAAACAAAACCCCTTCGCTCGGAAGGGGTTTGCTTGTTTGATTAACGGGCGGATGTTGCGACCCGGTTGGTCTTTTTCCGTTCCTGCCAGTCTTTGTAGACCGCCCAGATCGGGCTGGCCACGAAGATCGAGGAATACGTTCCGGATACCAAACCCACCAACAAGGCGAAACAGAACTCTTGAATACTGGGAACCATCAAATACAGCACGCAAACGGCAAAGATGGTGGTTAACCCGGTATTTAAGGAGCGGCGCAACGTCTGTAAAATACTGTCGTTGGCCAGTTCCACGAAGGGGACATCGCGGTGTTTAAATTTCAGATTCTCCCGAATCCGGTCAAACACGACAATTGTGTCATTGATCGAATATCCGAGAATGGTTAACACTGCCGCAATCATCGTCGAGTTGACCTCCTGTCCGAAGAAAGCGAACACGCCCAACATAAACAACGTGTCATGCAACAAAGCGACAATGGCCGCGACGCCGGAAGCCAATTCAAAACGAAACCAGATATAGCCCATCATCAGCAAGGTAGCAAGGGTTATCGCCCATAAGGCGTTGTTAATCAATTCTTTTCCGATTAACGGATCAACCCGGGTAATATCCAAGCCTTGATTGGAAGTGGGTTTCCCAAACTTCGCCTCTAACGCTTTCACCACAACTTCCTGCTCGGAGTCGTTTAAAAAACGCGTATAAACGATGACTTGGTGTTGCCGCACGCCGCGCGTATCAAAATACTCATTGGGTTGCGGCGGATTATATTTAAAATTGGGTAATTTGATCTTTTCCAGCACCGCCGTCACTTCACCGGAAGAAACGGACCGGGAAAGCGGAAAATAGATCTTGGTTCCGCCGGTAAAGTCGATCCCCAGGTTTAACGACGACCCCGGTTTGGTTCCCCAACCGTTATAGGGATTGACAAACAAAAACATAATGCTCAGCAACATCGTTATCAAAAAAATCCCCACAAAATACCAACGGTACTTTAGCAAATTCATGATTCTTTTACCTCCTTGGCCCCGAAGAATTTGGCATAACGGTCCGGATCATGGTCGGTGCGCCATTCGAGGAAGACTTTTGTCACAAAGATCGCCGTGAACATACTGATCACGACACCAAGACCCAATGTCAAGGCAAATCCTTTAATCGAACCGCTACCGAAAATCCACAATACGATCGCGGAAAGAATCGTGGTAAGGTTTGAATCAAACACCGCGGAGAACGCGCGGTTAAACCCGCCTTGAATCGCGGCCCGCACCCGTTTGCCGTTACGAATCTCATCCTTAATCCGCTCAAAGATAATAATATTGGCGTCAACCGCCATCCCAAGCGTCAGGATGAAACCGGCGATCCCCGGCAAGGTCAAAACACCACGGAAGACCGCCATAACTCCTAATAGTAAAATTCCATAAATGATCAATGCGGCATCGGCCAACAAACCCGGTAAGCTATAAAACACGAGCATAAACACAATCACCATTGCCAAGCTGATGGCGCCGGCGACCATACTCTGTTGGACGATTTCTTTGCCGAGGGTCGGCGCCACCTGAGTCGATTGGACAATTTTCAACGATAACGGCAGCGCGCCTGACTTCATCAACAAAGCGTACTTCTCGATCTCATCCTTACTGGTGGCGTTACCAAAAGTAATCTGACCGGAACCGTCCGGCAACGCCGTTTGGATAACCGGTTCCATCAACATGCTTTCATCAAGGTAGACAGCCATCTTTTTACCAACGTTGGCCGAGGTGACAGCTTCCAACTGTTTGGCGCCTTGGCCCTTAAACGTGAAGTTAATTACATAACCTTTGCCGCCTTGGGAATCGAAACCGACTTTGATATCCCGCAGGTCGGTTCCGTCCAACACGATTTTGTTATCAATCCGGAAGGTCAAGCGACCGGTGGCGGTGATCAGTTCTTTCGCCTGTTGCAACGAACTGATTCCGGGCAGCTGGACGTTGACGCGACCTTTGCCGTCGAGCCGCACATCGGCTTCGGCCATTCCGGAAGCGGCTTCGCTGATCCGGTTGTCGATAATCGCTTGCGACCGTTCCAAAGAGTCTTCCGGGAAATCCCGGGGATCTTGCAGGATCTTCAGGTCGACCACGTTTCCTTTGATGGCGGTGTCGAAGTTAAGGTTTTTCTCCTCGCCAAAAAGATTCAATTGATATTTGCTTGGAAAAGCGCCGCTATTCAGCGCGCGATCCACATCGCCCGCATTGGCGAAGGTCAATTTCAAACCATCGTAGCGGTCCCCGTCCAACACGCCCAACGGCGCCACTTGAGCGTCGATATTGGCTTGTTTGAGTTTGGCGGTCAATTCATCGCCGATCCGGAAGATGGCGTTTGAACCCAACCGGTAATCGGGGGCTAACAACAGTTCCATTCCACCCTTTAAATCCAACCCCAACCGAATCGGGTCCCCTTTAAAAAAGGTTTTGGCCATCGGGCTGATCACTAATGCAAATACTAGTGTTATAATTAAAATTGTAGCAACTTTCCAACGCAAATCCTGTCTCAAATCAATTCCTCCTTTTCCTATTTCAACAAAACCCCATGATCCGTTGGGTAGCGGCGTCCCCTTCCGAGCTGGTTCGGGACGACTGATAAAACAACGAAAACAGCCGAATTACCAACAACGAAAAGAAAAACCCATTGGTCAGGTTAACGGGTTTGACAGTCAGCAATTTATCCCAAAACGGCTGCAACCGTTTTAAATAAACAAGTTCGTAATTGATCCCCGGAACCGGATTCGCCCGATAGAGATAGCTTCCGGCATCTCCCGACGGATTATGAGTGTTTTGAAATCCATCGGTAGGACGACCCGCCATATCTCCCAAGGAGATCTGCTTGTCCAGGTTCGCATGGTCAAAATCAAACGGATAAATAATGCCGCAACAAAGAATGATTACAACAATCAACATCCAGCGGAGTTTCAATTGCCGCTCCAAAGCACATCCCTCACGATCTACTTTTTGGTAGCGTTTTTATCTCCGGATTTGGTTTTGCTGTTCTCCAAAGCCAACCGCGCTTTTTCTGCGACAACTTTCTCCGCTTTGTAAGCTCCGATAGCAAAGAGACCGATAATTACCACCACAATTAGGACTACGATAATTTTAAACATCGCCACATCTACCCCCTAATTTGTCTTTAGAATCTTGCCACGCTTAATTGCAACGTACCGCTAATTTCGCCGTCGCTATTTTTTGCCTTTATACAAACTTGAACCCGACAATTCGCTAAAAAAACCTATTTCATTATATCGGTTTCGGAAACAGTTGTCAACGAAACGGCGCTGCCTGGAAACTGAAGTTCTCCCCTGTTTTGACAAATATATCCGCTATGCCGCAAGCAACCGGCAATAAACCATTATTGCGCGTTTAAGCAATTGTTAGAGCAGACTATTCCCGTTAATCTCGATCTTAAACTGACACCCCAAAAACGTGGCGGCCCGACGGCACATCATCATCCGCGACAAGAAGATTTCGAAGTATTCCATCACCGGGCAGATCTCGTTTTCGATCTTCAACTCCAACGTGATGGTCCGCTTCTCGTCATTGACATTTAAAAACGAATGGACCGCCGCGTAATTCACCCGGTCGTGAATATCAAACTTCACTACCTCCCGATTGCGAACCCGGCTCCGGTGCACATCGGATTTATCGGCCAAAATCAACGCTGCGGCGACGTTATTGACCGCTTCGCCACACTCCTCTTCATGGTTGCCGATCGCGCCGGCGATCGTGGCCGCTTCCCCGGGATCGACCGCCTTCCCCAACAGATAATCCAAGGCCATCACCGCACCCAACCGGCCGTGATCATGCCGGTTGATCAGATTTCCGATATCGTGCAGGTAACCGGCGATCGCCGCCAGCTCGGCTTGACGCTCCGGAAAACCCAAGCGCAGCAAGATATTTTGTGAGATATTGGATACCAGGCCGGCATGGCGAAAGCCATGTTCGGTATATCCCAAGACTCCCAGATGTTCATCGGCCTTTTGGATGAAGGCGCTGATCACCGGATCTTTCTTTATTAATGTTAATGATAATGACATTTTCTGATGCTCCTAAACTTTATTACCCATGGTATAACGTAAAATACTGGCATTCGGTTCCGATCAGGAACCGCGTAACGAAAAAGATAAAAAAAAGAGAGTTTGCACTCTCTTCAGCCTTTCACTTTGGCAATGGAACCCCGGGTAAATTTTACTTCGACTTTATCAGAGACGCGCAACTTGATATCGTCGTCACCTTCAAAATCAACGATCTCACCGTGAATACCGCCGGTCGTAATGACTTTATCCCCTTTTTTGAGGTTTTTTAACATCTGTTCACGTTGTTTCTGTTGTTTCCGTTGGGGCATAATCATAAACACCCAAAAAACGCCCAGAAACAGGATTAAGATCAAATTCATGCCCATGGGGTTAGGTCCCGCCGGGGCTGCCGCAGCCTGTGTTCCAGCTGCAAGTAAAAACCAATTCATTTAGGTACACCTCCTTTTATATATTACATTCGACATGGCAAAAGATTTTTCCTCTTACGCTTGATCATACATCCGGAAAAACTCCGCTTTGCGTTCGGCAAACGTCCCTGTCTTCAATCCGGTGCGGATCTCTTCCATGACATGATGTAAGAAATGCAGGTTATGATAGGTCACCAAATGACCGCCGAGAATCTCCCCGGCCTTAAAAAGATGGCGAAGGTAAGCCCGGGAGTACCCGGTACATGTTTTGCACGAGCAATTTGGGTCCAACGGTCCAAAATCCCGCGCGTAACGCGCGTCGCGGATGATTACCCGGCCGACGGAGGTTAACGCCGTGCCGTTCCGGGCAATCCGGGTTGGGAAGACACAGTCGAACATATCGATTCCCCGTTCGACGCCTTCCCAAAGCGTATCCGGCGAACCGACCCCCATCAGATAACGCGGTTTATCCTCCGGCAATTCCGGAACCGTATAGTCCAGCGCTTCATACATAATCGGTTTGGGCTCGCCCACGCTCAAGCCGCCAATGGCGTAACCGGGGAAGTCCATCTCCGCTAAGATCCTGGCGCTTGCCTGGCGTAAATCCTTATATGTAACTCCCTGCACAATCCCGAATAAAACTTGATCGGGACGGTTGTGGGCTGTCAAACAACGTTCCGCCCAACGGCAGGTCCGTTCCATCGCTTCCTTGGCTTTTTGATAGTCGGAAGGATAAGGCAGGCAAACATCAAAAACCATCGCAATGTCGGCGCCCAGCCCCATCTCGATCTCCATCACCCGTTCCGGCGTGAACAAATGAGCGGAACCGTCAATATGCGAGCGGAACGTGACGCCTTGCTCCGTCACCTTATTTAATTTTGCCAAGCTAAAGACTTGAAAGCCGCCGCTGTCGGTCAGCATCGACTCCGGCCAATTGGCGAAACGGTGCAGTCCGCCGGCTTCGCTGACAATATCCACCCCCGGCCGCATATATAAATGATAGGTATTGCCCAAAATTATTTTGAAGCCGATCTGCCGCAGATCATCAACGGTCATCGCCTTTACTGTCCCTTGGGTACCGACCGGCATAAACACCGGCGTCTCAATTTGACTGTGGAAGGTCTCCAATAAGCCGATCCGGCCCCGGTTCTCCTGCGAATGTTGCTGTACTTTGAAACTGAACCCCATCAAAAACTCCTTGAGTATAATTTAATATGAACTATCGTAATGATCACGCGCCGTCAAAAAACCAGCGTCGCATCGCCGAAACTGAAGAAACGGTAACGATTCCGCACCGCGTAATTATAACTGTCCATGACAAAATCCCGCCCGGCAAAGGCCGCGACCAACATCAGCAAGGTCGAACAGGGCAGGTGAAAGTTGGTGACCATCCCGTCGATCACCTTAAATTGAAAGCCGGGGTAGATAAAGATCGCGGTCTCGCCGGAACCGGCCGTTAACTCCCCCGCGGCCGCCTGCGCTTCCAACACCCGCACCACTGTCGTCCCCACGGCAATCACCCGGCCGCCCGCCTGTTTGGTGGCTTTAATCCGCGCCACCAACTCCGCCGGCAACGTGAAAAACTCCGAATGCATGTGGTGTTCTTCAAGCGTCGCCACTTGCACCGGCCGGAAGGTTCCCAACCCGACATTGAGCGTGAGATAACCCAACTGAACCCCGGCCGCAGTCAGCTCGGCCAGTAACTCCGGTGTGAAATGGAGTCCGGCGGTGGGCGCCGCCACCGAACCTTCATGCACCCCGTAAACAGTCTGATAACGCTCGGGATCGGCCACCGCTCTAGTGATATAAGGCGGCAGCGGGGTATTGCCGTGTTGATGAAGCCATTCCCGAAAGTCTCCCGTTCCTTTGAACTCGATGATCCGGGTTCCTTCCGCCCCAAATGCCTTGACCGTGCCGGTCATCCCGCCCGGAAAACGAATCACGGCGCCGGCTTTTAACCGTTTGCCGGGACGGGCTAAACACTCCCAAACGTTGGCCGACTGTTCCTTGAGTAAAAAGGCCTCGACATTGGCCGCGCCGGGACCGTCCTTGGTTCCGAACAACCGGGCCGGAATGACCCGGGTATTATTAAAGATTAACAGATCGCCCGCCCTAAAAAAACGGGGCAGGTCATAAAAATGATGATCGGCAACGGTCCGCCGTTTCCGGTCCAAAACCATTAACCGGGAATGATCGCGCGGTTCCACCGGTTCCTGGGCGATCAAATCCTCCGGCAACTCATAATCGAAATCACGAACCAACATGAAGCAAGAACTCCAATATCGCTAAATTTATAAACAGTTGGGGCGTCAATTGCCCCACTGCGTAACTTGCGCTCCCGGATAGAAATATTCCAATATTTGTCGTTCATTATACCCGGCTTCAGCCATTGTTTTCGCCCCTTCCTGGCTCAGACCGACGCCGTGGCCCCATCCGGAACCCTTGATCACGACTTTGACCGGTTCCTTATCGCGCAACCACTCCCACGGATCGGGATTGTCCCACGGCGGATTCAGCACATCGGCCGGCAACTCGGGAACATCGCCGTTGGCCATCAACACCTCGGGATAAACCGATGGGTGCGCCCACCACAAGGTGACATAGGGTTCGGGCCCGTAAATCACGACCAGCTGAATGTTGGAACTCAACAAACCGGTGTTATAACGGAACTGTTCCGCGTTAACGGTGGTCTCTCCCAAGACCCCTTTCAACAATAACTTCATAATTCGTCCATTTTGACCGAAGGCCACCGGCAGGATCTGTTGCAAAGCTCCGATCTTGGGATAACTCTTCGCAATAATCACTTGAAATTCCGGCCAGTTGAACGTTTTGGTCCACTGGGCCCGGGGCGATTTGAAATCCCAGTCCGGCACCGGCTTTAAGTAGGGAATGGTCGCTCCCCAGACATTGGCGACATCGGAGGTATATCCGCCCGACGAGTCAAAGTAAAAGGCCGAGATCACTTTGTTATTATAGGTCACGATCTGTCCGACGGTTTCGGCTACGGCCCGGTCGGTGTTGGGATGCTCGGCGGCCGCCCCGCCATAAACCTGACAATGCGTCGTGGCGCAAAGATCGTAATGGGTGACGCCATGTCGGTTCAACGAAGCGATGGTATACGTCCGGGCGGCAATCGCCTGGGCTTTCAACGAGGCCATCGCCCACGAAGGCGACACTTCCCGCGGCACCACTCCGCGTAAGTATTCTTCCATCAGCAACCGGTTGACCAACGTTAGTTTCCGGTTTTGGACGGCAATTAAAAAATCGCCGCGGTACGTACGGTTGTTATAGGTCAGTATGTTGGGATCGGCAGTCAACCCCAACGGTCCCGACCCCACCGGAATGTCATTGACAAAATAAGTTTCATCACTATAGGTTACCCTGACCAGATCGCCGGGCTCCGCCAAAGGGAGCGGCGTCTCGCTGCCCAAAGCGAATAATTGATACCCGGCGGTAACCTCAAACCGGATCTCGGTTTGATTCTCGGCCAAGCCGATCCGGACGGGCTGATCGGCCCGGCAGGAGAAGCCGACCGTCAACAAAGCGCTGACGGATAACCAGACCCAAGCAATGATCTTGCCCAAATTCACCACTCCACTCGTTAGCCGTTGCGAAGGTCCGGCCTCAATCGCGATTCTGCTCCCAATAACCGAACTCCCGGAGCGAAGCCTGTTTGTTGCGCCATTTATCCCGGACTTTAACCCAGAGATTTAAGAAAACGCCGGTTCCCAAAAGCGTTTCAATATTTTGCCGGGCGGCTTGTCCAATCTGTTTTAGCCGTTCGCCCTTGGCGCCGATCAGGATGCCTTTCTGCGAATCGCGCTCCACATAGATGACCGCCTCGATATAAATCCGGTTGTTGTTGCGCTCTTTAAACTCGTCGACCTGAACCGCAACCGAATGCGGCACCTCGTCTTGGGTAAACTGCAGCACCTGTTCCCGGATGAACTCCGCGGCGATAAACCGTTCCGGATGGTCCGTAACCATTTCCGGCGGGTAAAATGGCGGGCCGGGCGGCAGCCGGTCAACGACTGTCGCCAATAATTCGGGAACCCCCTGGCCGGTGACGGCGGAAACCGCCAGCGGTTGGTCAAAACCGGGAACCTCCGGAACCGCGACCTTCTCCAACAGATCAAGCTTATTCCAGACCGGAAGCACCGGCAGTTCCAAACCCCGCAAACTTTCCGAGACTTTAATGTCCGCCGGCGTCAAGCCTTGCGCGGCGTCCAGGATCCATAAGACAATATCGCCGGAACGCAACGCGCTCTCGGCGGTTTTAACCATTTGCGCGCCCAATTGATGTAACGGCTTGTGCAGTCCCGGCGTGTCGATCCAGACGATCTGGTAATCGGGGTGAGTTAAAATCCCCCGCAACTGGGTCCGAGTGGTCTGCGGTTTATCGGAGGTGATCGTAATCTTTTGGCCGATCACTTGATTGAGCAGACTGGATTTGCCCACATTCGGGCGGCCGATTAAAGTGACAAAACCTGATTTAAATTGTTTGTTCATTCGTCATCCCAATTCCATTCAAATAGCCACCGGTCTTCGCCGGGGCCGTAATAGTCTTTCAAAAAATCCAGTTTCTTCATCCGGAACTTGTCCTGATAAATATGAATCGCCACCTGATTTTCAGGATGAACCGTCAATTGCAGCCGTTTAAAACCGGCCCGGGGCAAGCCTTCGAAGATGGTCCGCAGCATCGCCGTACCCAAACCGTAACCCTGGTATTGTTGGGCAACCGCATAACCGTATAAATACGCTAATTCCGGATCGCGCCAGTCCCGCATCAACTCGGCGATGCCCACCGGGGTCCCGTTAAACCGCGCCAGATAAACCCGGCCGTAATGAAGAAACGGCGGCAACGACCACTCGTTTAAACTTCCGGGTCCAAACGCCTCTTCATCAATGGACATGATTGTCTCGCGCAAATACTCGTCAATCTTGGTGACAACCTCAACCGTTATTGTATATTCCGTCGAATCCATGATGCCCTCCTAAGCCAATCATTACTCATCCGAGAATATTTAGGTACTATTTATTAAGATTTCCGGGCCCGAACGCGCCCGGCAAAAAATCGCGCAACGTCGTAGTTTCGATGGCAGCCCCTTGGACGGTGGCCAAATATAGTTTTAGGTCCAGGTTAAATTCCGCGAGAAACTGCCGGCAGATTCCGCACGGTAAAACCGGTTGGGCGGCGTCAACCACGATCGCTACCGCTTCAAACTCCCGTTCGCCTTCGGACACCGCTTTGCAAGCCGCCACCCGTTCGGCGCAGATCGTCGCCCCAAACGAAGCATTCTCAATATTACAGCCGGTATAAACAACGCCCGATTTACCGAGCAACGCCGCGCCAACCTGATATTTGGAATACGGAGCGTAAGCCTTCTCCCAAGCCTTACGGGCTGTTGCCACCAGTTCTTCCTTTGATACCGGCATACCCACTCCTCCATTCATCAGTCACAAATCTACATTATTATATTAACCGCGTGACTGATTTTCCGAAACAATCAAAGTTTTTTCCGTTACCCCAAAAAATCGCTTCATCACTCACGCAAACAGTATTAATCCATCAATTGAAAGATGATTAAGGTTGTGAAAAAACCCAGTAAGGAGCCGACAAACACCTCACTGGGAGTGTGGATTTTGCTTTCAACGCGGCTCTCCGCCACCAGCACCAATAAAAACAACGCCAGCGCGCTGACCAAACCGCTTTTCGTCAGAAAAAAGATCGCCGTGGCCGCAGCGGAAGCCAGCGCCGAATGACCGCTGGGCATTCCCCCTTGTACCGGACGTCCGGTATTAGTTAGCGCTTTTCCGGCAATAGTGAAAACGATCGTAAAAACGATCGCGATCATACTCAGATAAACCGGACCTTTTTTTAAGGAAACGATCACCATGGGAATCAGCGGATCAAACTTCGGAAAAAAAACCATATAACCGACGATCAACGCCACCGTCGCCGCCACCAGCACCGCGCCGGCCGCCACGTTTTTGGCGATCGCCGCCAAGGGATGTTGCTCTAGCGTGATCAAATCCACCACCACTTCGACAGCGGTGTTGATCATCTCGGCGACGATCACAAAGGCAATGGTCACAAAGAGCATCAAAATCTCCAGCTTGGTCAGCTTAAAAATCAACGAAGCCGTTAAGACGATTCCGGTTGCCAAAAAATGCAAGCGCATATTCCGTTGGGTTTTTAAGGCGTACACCACGCCGTCGAATGCAGCGTTAAACGAATCCAAGAGCGTCCTCGATCTCAACGGGGGGTCCTCCCCAATTCATGTTGACGGAGGATCTGTTCTTCCTGCTCCCGCATGGCTTCGGTGGCTTCCGGGGTCTGGTGGTCATACCCGACGAGATGCAATAACCCGTGGACAGCCAAATAACAAAGCTCCCGTTCGAAGGAATGGCCGTACTCCGCGGCTTGTTCAACGGTTTTTTCAACCGAAATAAAAATATCCCCCAACAACTCCGGGGCATCCTCCGGCAAATCAAATTCATCCGCTTCGGCCGACTCCGTAAGGGCGAACGACAACACGTCGGTTGGCCGGTCGACCCCGCGATAGGTCGCATTAAGTTCGTGGATATAGGGATTGTCGACTAAAATCACGCTGACTTCGGCCTGGGGTTTCCCCTGTACGCTCAACCCGTGTTCCAAGACCGAATTTAACAACTCCAATTGGGCTTCGGAGACCGGATGGATTGCTTGAATGTCATTTAGTAGGATCGGCACTGGCCTTCTTCCTTTCTATCTCGTTTAAAACCGTCTCCGGGTATTCGATACGGTTATGGAATAAACCTCCCAAAACCTTTAAAAAGCTATTCTTAACCTTATTTAAATCTTTCAAAGTCAGATCGCACTCATCAAACTGCCCGTCATCCAACCGTTCCCGGATGATCTTCTGGATCAACGCTTCCACCTTCGGGGGCGTCGGTTTGGGCAACGCCCGGACCGCCGCTTCGACCGAATCGGCCAACATCACCAAGGCCGCCTCCTTACTGCGCGGTTTGGGCCCCTCATAGCGGAAATCTTCCTCAATTAATACTTCCTTCTCGCCCTGGACCGTTTCAGTGGCCCGTTTATAGAAGTACCGCACCAGATCGGTGCCATGGTGCTGTTCGATGATGGCAATGAGTTTTTCGGGCAGGCCGTGCTCGCGGGCGATCTCCGCCCCTTCTTTGACATGATAGGTAATGATCAGCGTACTTAGGGTCGGATTCAATTTTTCGTGGGGATTATCCTGCCCGAATTGGTTCTCGACAAAGAAATAGGGCCGTTTGATCTTGCCGATATCGTGATAATAAGAGCCGACCCGGACCCACAAGGTGTCGGCGCCGATTCCCTCCGCCGCCGCCTCCGCCAGGTTACCCACCATAATGCTATGATGATAAGTCCCCGGCGCTTCGATCTGCAACCGGCGCAGCAGGGGATGTCCGGGATTGGACAATTCCAACAACCGGATCGCCGAAGTCAGTCCAAATAAGTGCTCGATAAAGGGCAATGACCCAATCGCCAGTACCGCCGAGAGAAAACCGTTGGCCACCGCAAAAAGCAACATATCCAGCCGGAAGGCGCTGGTGAAAAGGAGGTTTAGCCCGATGGCCGTAACCGCGTTTACACCCATCAGCGTCAAACCGGTCCGGACCAAATCGCGTTGGCGGTGAAAATTATAGACCGAAAATACCGAAACCACCCCGCTGACAAAGTAAAAAACCGTCAACGAGAGGTCCAACTGGACAATAATTCCGCCGAGCAATCCGAAGATTGCGGCCATTGCCAAGGCCAACTGCGGGCTGATCAAAATACTGATTAAAATCGTGGCGAAGCTGACCGGCGCCAGATACGGCAACATCGGGCTTTGGGTGAACGTCAGGGCTTTGATCAGTCCGATCACCAAGACCAACAACATTAGTAAGAGATATAACAAACGTTCTTGCTTGAATAAACCCGAATGAAATTGAAAGATATAAATCAGGCCGCCTCCGACCATCAACAACACAAAAAACGACAAGCTGAGAAAGACCCGCACCCGGTTGGATTCATCGGTGATCAGATGCAGTTCTTTCAACATCTTCATATCATTTTCGGTTATCACCTGATTTTTGGCGATCAAAATCTCATTGGCCCGAATCATCACTTTCGGAACTTGTTGGGTCACTTGGTCCTTGAACCGGATCAACTTGGCCTGATCCATGACCAGATTGGGCTGGACGGCCGCGCTTAACAACTTCAACAAAACCGCTTGCAACTCCGGTTTCAGCGCCTCTTTTTCCACCAGCGCCGGCAGCATTTTAGCGACTCTTGCCAAACCGTTGGCATCAATCATCTCTTTTGTCAGCAGTTCTTTTAAGTTGCGATGGGTTCGTTCTTTCATGATCTGATAATCGAAGTCCGGCAAGAGAATGAGTTGTTGGACCAAATCCCGGTTGGGCGCTTGATATAAAAACTTGGCCAAACGGGTCAATAGGTCGGTCAGATTCTCCTTTGACGGACCATCCGGTTTATGGCTGGCTTTGACCCGTTCCTGGTCGATCATCTCAAAAAACCGGTTTAATTTGTACGCCGTGTCGCTCTCAACCGCGCTGTCGATCTTATAGAAACCCGGATCTTGTTGCGCGACCTCCTTTTCACGGTTCCAGGCGTCCTCTTGCGCCATTTTGGTGGCTTCGGAGTCCTCCACGTCTTTCGGGGCGCGAATTTCTTCGGTGCACACCTGCCCGACCTTCACATTGCGGGTCGGTGTCGCAATATTGATCTGCAGCAGGGTGATTAGCAACACAAAACAGACCAAGACCAGCAGTCCTTCCCGAACGGAAGGGGTTCGAATTACTCCGGCCATTTTGGTCATCACCTCCAGCGAGGTGCTATTGATATTCCGTGTTTTCTTGGGGTTTAACCCCGGACTTTCATTGTGTTCCAACCGGATTGTCTCCTTTGGCTTGGAGTGTTTGATAACGTTCGTAAGCGCGAATAATCCGTTGAACCAGTTCATGCCGGACCACATCGCGGTCGGTCAGCATCACGACATTGATTCCGGGCACTCCGTCAAAGATCTGGGCGACATTGGCCAACCCCGAATTGGATCCCTTCGGCAAGTCCACTTGGGTGATATCCCCGGTGACCACCGCCCTGGAGCCAAAACCCAAACGGGTTAAGAACATCTTCATCTGTTCCGGGGTCGTGTTTTGCGCTTCGTCCAGGATAATGAACGAATCATCCAAAGTCCGGCCGCGCATATAAGCCAGCGGGGCGATCTCAATAATCCCCCGCTCCATATTTTTATGAAACAGGTCGACTCCCATGATGTCGAACAAAGCGTCATACAACGGACGCAAATACGGGTCGACTTTCTCCTGGAGATCCCCGGGCAGAAAGCCCAGTTTTTCGCCGGCTTCCACCGCCGGCCGGGTCAGAATCAACCGGTTGACCTCTTTCGCCTGCAACGCCGCGACCGCCAACGCCACCGCCAAATACGTTTTGCCGGTGCCGGCCGGGCCGATGCCAAAGGTCAACCCGCCTTGCTTGATCGATTCCACATATTGCTTCTGCCCGATCGTGCGCGGAAAGAGTTTCTTGCCGCGGGTGGTGACCGCCACCACTTCCTGAGTGAGCGTAGTTACCTTATATAATTGATCTTCTTTCGCCAGATTGACCATATAGGCGACCTCCGGCAACCCCGGATGGTACCCTTTTTGCAATTGGTCGTTTAAAATATTAATGATCTCCGCCGCCCGGCCCACTTGAATTTCAGCGCCGGATAACAAAAGTTCGTTGCCGCGCGAGAATATTTCGATTCCCAGACCGTTACTGATTTGGCGCAGGTTTTCTTCCATCTTCCCAACAAGCTGCGGCGCCAGGCGGGGTTCAATTGCCAGTTTCAGTTCTGTGGTATTCAAAAAGTTATGGCTGCTCCTTTCGTATTGGGGCGACTAGCGCGATGTTTTGGTTCATTTCATAGGTCACGATCAACCTAAGAAAGTTGCCTTCATCAATCCAGGCTTCGGTCCGCCGTTCATTGGAACCGACTACGGTTCCAATGAGTAACTTCCGGCGTTCCGCCGCTTCCCGGACCGCGCTCGCCTTCAGCTCCGCCTCAACCCGCCGCACTTTTTGCCAGCGGGTGGCTTGCCGAATATCTTTAATAAGTTCTACAGCGGCTTGCGGATTCCTTCCTTGATATAACCGTTTTCGCCACCGGCTTCCGGAGTAGTCCGCCAGCGGTCGTTTGCCCGAACGCCAAAGGGTCAACTGCTTTCCCCCCCAACGCAAGCTGTAGGTTGTCAAACGTTCCCGCCCAGGTGACGCCCGCCAGCACACCTTCGGCTCGATCACCTCGATATCCTGCCAGACCCGCGCTTCAATGATTCCGTTGGCCGGTACCGTTATTCTATGCAACTCGCCGCTGTTTTTATCGGCCTGCCACTCTGTTCCGCCGATCAGTAAATCCCCGGAGGCGACCGTATCCCCTTCTTTTACCGCCGACGTCCCCCGGACCACCACCACTTTGGTGACGACGCCATCCCGGGCGGCGATCAGATCGACGCTGGGCGGGGCCGCCGGCGCGGTTTTCCGTTTGACGACCGTCATATCGGCGACAACGCCGCGCAAATTGATGGCGAACCAAACCGCCTGCGGCGTTTTCAACATCACTTCCCGCTCGATCACGGTCTTTTTGGCCAGCAACTCGTTCCGGGAGATCCCCGGCTTGATTCCCAAACGCCCCAAGGTCGTTAATAAACGGTCCCGGTCGGCGCCTTCAAAGCCGTCCACCTTCAAAACCAGAACCAAACTTGATAAATAAATCAACCCCGCGACAAACAAGACCGAGCCCACCAGAAAACTGCGGCGTTGTTTGAGTTTACGCCAGCAAAACGGCCACCCCCGTTTCCGGTGCAAACGAATGGTCGCCCGGGAACGTTTGGCGTATTCGCGTACCCGCCAAAAACCATGCGCCCGCAGCTTGGCATGTAAAACATCGGGACCGACCCGGCGAATATCCCAAAGGAACAACCCGGAGTTGGTCGTCAGATTGATAAACTTCTCCAGTTGCGGACCCCGCACCAAGATCTCCAGATAGCCGGTCATCCATGCAACGATCCGATTGAACAACACCCTTTTCTACCTCCAATCCACCAGCTCAACCCGTTCGATCTTTCCTTCGATCACAATCTCGTCTTTGACCGCCGAAACCAATGTCAGGTTTGCTCCGGCAATTCGCAACTCGCCCGGTTTGGTGTTAATCCGCACGACTTGGGTATCATATTCGATCACACCCCGGTGGTTTTCGACTAAAACGCCGCGATTGGCATTTAAGACAATCCGCGGCCATTCGGCCACCGTATCAAGGGGGATATCCAGAAAATCAAGCAGGCGGTGGCTGATCGGACTTTTTTTCGTATCTTTCATTTATATAATCCCTCCGCTAAGTTGTATGCGGCAACCAAGTATTTTACGAAAGTAAATATTCGGTTAATCCAAAAAACGCTCCCGCCAAAACGCCCACATTCTCGCAATATATTGAATTCCACTCGGAATAATTATGTTAATGATTTGTAATATTGACAAAAGTTTGTCCCAGATTATTGACAAGCCATCCAATGCGTGTTAATTTTAAACGTAGGACTAAGTAAAAGAGGAAACAATAGCAACTCTTTCCTTAGTTACTAACAAGGTATTCAAAGTAATACCAAAAATAATAAGGAGGAAATGAAATGAAAAAACTGCTCGTGTCTTTACTTACCCTGTCACTCGTTTTTGCAGTTGTGGCTAGCGTTTCCGCTGCCGCGCCAACCGTTTCCGGAACGATTTATTCGGAAGTTTACAGCGACAAAACCACCGGTGGTAACGATAACAACGGTGATCGTGTTTTCAACGATATCCGTCTTAAAGTTGCCGGTGCAATCGACGAAAAAACCGAATATACCGTAATCGCACGGTATACAACGGCAGCAAAAGGTCTTCCTGGTTCAAAATATGTTATCGATCAAAAAACTGGAAATGTTGTCGAGTTGCAAGATCAAGGTACCGCCGGCACTGGCGAATTCCAACTCCGCGAAGCTTATGGGACCTACAAAAGTGAGATTGGTAATTTCTCTTTTGGTAAGATCCGGGTAAATCCTTCCGTCGTCGATTTGCTTGATGGCGCTTTTGGTGAAGCCGCCGGACCTGGCACGCTTGTTAACCCCGCTGTAGTTAAATATAGCTACAGTTTTAGTGATGACACCTCCGCTTCTGTTGCAGTTGTTGCTGCCGACGGCGAAAGTGTAAAAGGCGGTTCGGCCGTTGCTTATTTAAATACCAAAGTTGCGGATGTCAACTTGGCTGTATTTGTTAACACCGCTTCCAAAGGCGATCTTGGTTATGGTGTAAATGCTTCCACCACTTTCTTTGATTCCTTAAACCTCTGGGCTGAAGCGGGCCAATATGCCGACTATGCAAAAACAGCGAAGGATGAAGATCTTCAAACCATCTACTTAGGCGCTTCTTACACTGTTGGTAAGTTCACCTTCGAGCTCGAAAAACAATTCAACGGTGGCGCTTACGAGCAATGGGGCAGCAAAATCGGTTATGCTCTCACCGATAAAGTTGCCATTGAAGCTTTCCACAGCTCCAACTATGCCATTGGTAACATCGATGCTGACAACTACTTAAAAGTTACCATTAACTTCTAAACTTTGCTTTACTTAAAAAAAGCTGTCCCAAATCGGGACAGCTTTTTTTGCAATTCAAAAAAGCAATAATGGCTGAAAACATTATTCACGAACCAGAACATAGCAAAACAGATTCGAAAATTTAAAATCAAACACCCAAATATTCAATCCCGGCGCCAGAATACAAAATTCACCCACCGGAATTCAAAATCCCGGAAGTTGAAAACAACATTCCGGGAGTAATATTACAATTTAACCAACCAAATTATTAAACCAAACCGCAAAATTTTCAAAACGCAACGCCAATATTTAAAAACGAGCCGTTTAACTGCCAAACATCACATCTGATGCTGCCGGTCCAACCCCACGAACCGGCTGTATTCCTTCTGGAATAACAACTCGACGTTGCCGACCGGTCCGTTACGGTGTTTGGCGATGATCAGATCGGTGACGCCTTTTTTATCGGTTTCTTTGTTATAATAATCTTCCCGATAGAGGAAGGCGACAATGTCGGCGTCCTGCTCCAATGAACCGGACTCGCGCAGGTCGGCGAGGGACGGCGTTTTATCGGTCCGCTGCTCGACTGCCCGCGAGAGCTGGGACAGAGAGATCACCGGCACTTCCAATTCGCGGGCCAACGCCTTCAGCGACCGCGAGATCTCCGAGACCTCTTGCTGGCGGTTTTCGGACTTGCCCCGGGATTGCATCAATTGCAAATAGTCGATGACAATCAGTCCCAAGCCCCCTTCGGCTTTGATCCGGCGGGCTTTGGCCCGGATATCGAAGACGGTCACCCCGGGGGTGTCGTCAATATAAAGCGTGGAATCGGAGAGCTTGCCCAAAGCGTGGGACAGCCGCGGCCAATCCTCGTCGCGCAACGCGCCGGTCCGGATCCGTTGGTTATCGACGCCCGCTTCGGAGCAGAGCAGTTTCAACGCCAATTGCTCCTTGGACATTTCCAAGCTGAACACGATGACCGGAATCTTCTCTTCCACCGCGACATGCCGGGCGATATTCAAGGCGAAAGTCGTCTTCCCCATACTGGGCCGGGCCGCCAGGATAATCAGGTCCGAGGGTTGCAAACCGGCGGTCATCCGGTTCAGATCTTCAAAACCGGTCCCGATCCCGGTGACGCTGCCCCGGTTTTCATAGAGGTGTTCAATCCGTTCAAAGGTTTGAATCAGGATGCTTTTCAAGCTGACATACCCTTTGACATGCCGTTTCTGAGCGATCTGAAAGATCTGCTTCTCGGCGTCGTCGAGGATTGCATCCACTTCTTCGGCGCCTTCAAACCCCTGGCGCACGATCTCGGTGGCAGTATTGATAATCGACCGCAACAACGATTTTTCGGCCACAATTTTGGCATAGTATTCAATATTGGCAGCGGTGGGCACCGCGTTGGCCAATTGGGTCAGATAAGGGATCCCGCCGACTTTTTCGAGCATATTCCGGCTTTTTAATTCCTCGGAAACCGTAATGATATCGACCGGTTCGCCGCGACCGTGCAAGTGTTGCACGACCTCGAACAGCATCCGGTGGGCTTCGCGGTAGAAATCTTGCGCGCGTAACAGTTCCAGTCCTTTTTCAATCGCTTCTTTTTCCAAAAACATCGAACCAAGCGTGGACCGCTCGGCGTCAATATTTTGCGGGGGTATTCTTTCACTGATCGAGCCAATACTCATTGCTGTCCTCCATTTATCGATCGATGTCGCCCGAACTATTTGCGCGGGAACGATGACTTCATATAATTCGGTATTTTCTCATCATAACCTGCTAGCGACTGAAGTCAACGTCGTGAAATTTATAACCGCCAAAAAAAAAACCGGCCTTGAGGGAGGCCAGTCCGGTGTCGCGGTTGCCGTTTAATGTTCGTGAGGATGAGAACCGTCGCAATTGCATTGATGACCGTCACATTGATGGCTGTGATGGTGGCGGCGGCGTTGCGGCGTTACTTCATTTCCTTGTTCATCAACGATCTTGAGTTGTCCCAGCGAATTGTGAACCTGGTTCCGAATCGAACCCAAGTATTCGCGGCGCAACGCATCCCGTTCCGTCAATTCGGCCGGACTTAAGCCGCCCGATTTTGATTTGCGATATAATTCATTCAAACGGGCAATCAATGCTTGAAATTCCACTATCGTCACCAACTTTCGACTTGGTTGTGGCGAGCTTCGCCAAATACTCTACGACCTCGCGGGCTGCTTCCGGCCGCCCCAATCTGCTCATATTATCCCGGATTTGCCGCAACTCATGCGGATGCTCAAACAAGTGTTCCAACGCTTCACGGGCTTGCCGGGGATTGGCGACTTCCAAACCGGCGCCGTGGCGGGAAAGAAACTCGCAATTGCCGGACTCCTGACCGGGGATGGGGTATAAAACGATTAACGGCAACCCTTTGGCCATCGCTTCGGTCGAAGTCAGTCCGCCCGATTTGGAGATCATCACATCGCTGACGCTCATTAGCTCGTGCATGTTATTGACAAATCCGAATATTGTGAACCGGTGGCGGGAAGCGGCAGTCGCCGCCGTCAATTTTTCTTTGAGATTGTCATTTTTGCCGCAGATCACCAGGACTTGCAACGGTCGTTCAACCTGCTTGATCTCCTCCACCAACTCTTCAACCGGCCCCACCCCAAACCCGCCGCTGGCCACTAAAACCGTAGGCATGTCAACCAGGTTTAACCGTTGCCGGATCGCGTTCCGGTCCAACGCCGCCCGGAACACCGGGTCGATCGGAATTCCCGACGGGTAGACCGCCCCGACCGGGATCCCCATCTCCAACAACGTCGGGGTTAAATCCACGTGCGGCGTAAAATAAATGTCGACGCCGTCATCCCGCCAAAATTCGTGAGGGTAATAATCGGTTATGCAAGTCGCCAGAAACGTTTTAAATCCGTGTTTCCGTTTTAAATGGGTAATTATCTCATTGGGTAAAAAATGAGTCGTTAAAACCAGATCCGGCTGTTCGGCCAAGATATATCGTTCAAACGCCTGACAGTGTTTGGCGTTGGTTACCCGCCGAAACCGGCGGGCCACCCGGTCCGAAGCCCGGTAATCAAGGGAATGATAGAACAGTCCCCATAACCAGGGACAATGATTGACCATCAAAAGATACGTCCGCGGATAGGTTTTGCGAAAAACCGCGGTCGTGTATTCTAAAACGTCAAACAACCGGATTTCGGCATCGGGAAAGGTCTTTCCGGCAACTTGATACAATGCCTCGGCGGCCCGACGGTGCCCGGCGCCGCTGTCGGCATAAATGATCATGATCTTTTTCAGGAGACTTCATTCCTCTCATGACGATTGTTCGGCGGGGACATCCCGGGAAATCCCAACGACGCATTCGGGAACTATGTAGCTAGCGCATAAAATACGGCTAATCTTCTTGCGTAGCGCTATGGTTACCTTCGATATGGCAAAACAATTCACCAACAACGTGCAAAATGACCGTAGCTATTATTATTATAATTGCTATCCGTTATAATTGCAAACCGCTTGCCCCATTTTTGCCCCGCCAACGTTACGACAGTTCGTCATCCCTGACTTTTACGTAATGTCATTCACAATCGGTCGTTTGGAATACTTTTCGTGGTTTTGTGCGAAAAATTTCAATTTCCAGCTAATTTATGCAGGTATCAGCCAAAAATGCGCCGAATTCTCTCAAAAAATCTTACACGATGAGGGTGGATTCGTTGGCAAACAAATATTGGCTTCTTTTGTTGATTCCGGTGGTACTGCTTATTTCCTGGCTTACTTTAACCCCGGCCGCTTCTTCCCTGGTGACTCGAGATGTTTCCCCTTCCAATCATCTGAAACGTACGAAAGCAACTCCAGTTCCAACCCCGGCGGCCGCCACTCCGCAACCGAAGCCGGCAGCTTGGCCAAAACCCGAATCGATCAAAGGAATCTACGCAACCGGCTGGATGGCCGGCTCCAGCAAGTGGCTGGAGGAGACTGTCGCCTTTATTAACCAAACCGCAGTTAATTCTCTGGTCATTGACGTAAAAGACGATACCGGAACCATCAGCTACAATTCCAACGTTCCCTTAGTCCAAACCCTTGGCGCCGCGGAACGAAAAATCGGCAATCCCCAAAAATTATTGGAAACCTTGCGGCAACAGCAGATTTTCCCGATCGCCCGGATCGTCGTTTTTAAAGACCCGTTTTTAGCGCAACGCAAGCCGGAGTGGGCGGTCCGCGACAGTGCCGGCGGTTTATGGACAGACCGGAAAGGCCTGCATTGGGTCGATCCGAATAATCAGGCCTATTGGGATTATATCATTGAAATTGCTAAGGAAGCGATTGACTTGGGCTTCCAAGAGATTCAGTTTGATTATGTCCGTTTCACTAGCGACGGCGATATCAAACGTTGTGTCTATCCGTTCAGCGACGGGCAGCTCAAACAAGACGTGATCCGCGACTTCTTGCAATATGCCCGCGCGCAACTGAAACCCTATGACATTCCCATCTCAGCCGATATTTTTGGCCTGACCACCAGCGTGGAAGATGATCAGGGCATCGGTCAGCAATTTGAGAAGATCATCAGCAGTGTCGATGTGGTCTGTCCGATGGTCTATCCCTCGCATTACGGTCCCGGCAACTTTGGGTTGAAAAATCCCAATCTCAACCCTTACGACACGGTTTTTCACGCTGTCAACGATGCCCGGAAACGTTTGGAGAAAGCCGGAAACACCACCACTCTGCTCCGCCCCTGGTTGCAAGATTTTAGTTTAGGCGCTCCTTACGGCCGGAACGAGATTCAGAAACAGATCCAAGCGGTCGAAGCCGCCGGCGCCAAAGAATGGATCTTTTGGAATCCCAGTTGCCGCTATCAATTACAGAAATACCAATAGTCCGAACTTAAAAAGCAAGCGCGGTTTTGCGACAGCGCTTGCTTTTTTTAAAATCCATTCTGCTTGACCGGATTTTTAGAACAATTATAGAAACTGCCGCGAACTCTCAAACGACATAATAATATGTTCTTTGGCGCGGAGCAAATCACGGTCGACCATCGCCTGATGTAAGGCGCGATGATTGATCAACACTTGTTCCGGGCCAATCTGATGGATAGTCTTTTCGATCGGCGAAGCGAACAGTTGCATGACCACCTTGCTGATCCGGATGAAGGAATCGTTTTTGGACATCTCCAAAACCTTCAAATGGAATTGCAGGTCAAGATCGGCCAGTAGCTTAACGTCGCCACCCGGAAGGTTTTCCTCAAACCGTTGCAACGCCTTCTCCAGGTCGGCCAGATCTTGCGCGGAGGCTTTTTTCATGGCAAGCTCCACCGCATCAACTTCCAACAACACCCGGAGTTCGAACAGTTCATCCCGCGAGCCTTTTTCAATAATCAGATTAAAGATTAACGGATCAAGCATGGATTGTGATCCGGAGGTGGCAATAAACGTTCCACCGCGCTTTTTGGCTACCAAAACACCCAATCCGCCCAAGGTTTTTAATGCTTCCCGCAGCGAGGTGCGGCTGACACCAAGCTGCGCCGCGAGTTCCGGTTCCGGCGGCAAGCGATCGCCCGGTTTGAGTTCGCCACGGATCAATGATTGCGTTATTTTTTCGATAATCTGTTGCACTACGGTACTGGCATGGATCGGTTGAAACAATGAATCACCCCGTGAAATCGCGAAACGATCTCTTTCATGATAATGTTTGTCATAATACTTCTCTAAATGATAGTATTTTCCTCCTTCCCAGCGGTTAATCATCATTTTGACAATAATTGATCCAGTTGTTTTAAACTCGCTGCAGTCAATCCCAAAAAACAAAAACCCCTCCCGGCTGGAACGTCCGAAGAAGGGGTTATGTTGGTTTGCGTAAGCGCTTTATTTCGTGGGCAAGGCGGTTGGCAGGGTAATAACCCACACCGCCGGACGGATGCTCCGGTAGGTGAAAAAACCGATCTTCCGGCCATCCGGGGTCCAACTGACCGATCCGCCAACTAAACCGACTTTATTGGTGACATAATAGACGGCGCCCGTATTTAAATTTTTCAGAAAAAGACTGCCCCGATCAAACTTGCCGTTCCCCTCTTTGGTGGTTGACCGGCTGGAGACAAAAGCCAGCCACCGCCCATCCGGGGATACGGCCGGAAGCCGGTTGTCACATTCGTCAACCTGGACCGGCTGGGCTAATTTATCATTGGGATTGATCGACCAGATGCTTCCTTTGCCGAAATCCATCACCTGATAACTTTGGTTATTGAAGGTCACCGTTTTGGGCGCGGGCGTCATTTTGGTATAATAAATCTGACCGTCTTTACCCCAAACCGGCGTATTTAACAACTCGTTCTCCGTTCCGGCCAACACCCGGCACGTGCCGTCCGCCACATTGGCAATCCATAGTTGGGCACGGTACGGACCTTGGGAACGGCTGAATACGATTTGGGCGCCATCGGGCGACCAAGAAGGATCGCGGTCTTCCGGGCCGTTGGTCAACTGACGGCCGCCGCCTTCCGGCACATCCTTGAGCCAAAGCGCCGAAACTACCGCACCATTGGCCGGCTTTCCCAAACTCCGCCGCACCAACACCAATTTCGATCCGTCCGGCGACCAACGCGGCGAATAATCGATCAATTGATCGGTATTGGTTAACGGCACCGGATTGGCGATCGGGTCCAGAGCCCAATACCAAATCCGCATCTTGGTGCTTTCTTCACCTTGCATCTTTCCCGAGTAGACCATTGATTTCCCATTGGGCGCCCAATCGCCGGCCCAGATGTCGACATTATTTGGCAAAAGACGGGTCTCGGTCCCGGCCAGCCCGGGCGCCAAGGGTTGAATCGCCGGCAAATCCGGGGCCGGCGCGATCTTATCCGCCGGAGCTTCCGCCAGAACCCCTCCGGTTGCGACAAGGCATAATAATCCAAGTAAGAGGTGAATATGTAATCTCATTCCGAAACCTTCCTTTTCAATCTGGGCAAACGGTTGTTCATCAGTCTTTATCGCCCACTGCCTTGGGATGCGTATTTGCAGTTGAATTCGACATTAACCCGATAGTTCCTTTTCGCGGCGATTAAAATTTCCGCTGGAAAACCACCGCCGACTTGAACGTTCCCAGCCCCTCCCGCTACGCTTCCCCAATCACCCGTATTTCCGGAGCAAGCTCAACCCCATGGCGTTCCCGAATTACCGCGCGGATATGCTCAATCAACGCCAACACATCCGCCGCCGTTGCCCCGCCCGCATTGACAATGAACCCGGCGTGCTTGGGCGATACTTGGGCTCCCCCGATCCGGAAACCCTTTAAGCCCGCTTGTTCAATCATCGGACCGACATAATAACCTTCCGGCCGCCGAAAAACACTTCCGGCGCTCGGCCATTCCAATGGCTGTTTGCTCTCGCGTTGACAGGTTAACTCGGTGATCCGGGCGTTAGCGTCATCCGGATTAACCGGACGCAGATCAAAGACGGCGCGGGTGATCACCGCGGTTTCATCTTGGAAACGACTATGGCGATACCCGTAGTCCAAATCAGCCACATCCAACCACGCCAAGCCCCGTCCCGGGTAATAGGCCTCCACCTTGGTTAAAACCCGGGCAATATCCCCGTCATAGGCCCCCGCGTTCATATAAACCGCGCCACCGACCGTACCGGGAATTCCGCAAGCAAACTCCAGCCCCGTTAACCCCCGGCAAGCCGTGCCCCGGGAGAGATCGGTCAAGGGTACCCCGGCGCCGCTGACAGCGATCGCACCGGCAACATTCCATTCCAGAAACTCTCCGATCAAGCGGATCCCGATGCCCCGAATTCCCTTATCGCGGACCAGCAAATTGGACCCCAGGCCTACCACTAACCACGGCAGCGCTTCCTTTACCGCAAATTGCAGCACCCGCCCCAACTCCGTCACGTTCACCGGCTCGATTAACCAATCAATCGGCCCGCCGATTTTGAATGTCGTCAATTCAGCCATCGGATAATTGGCTGTCTGTTTAATTCCCGCAAGAACCCGCGCCGCCCGCTCCTGCCAATCCACCATTCCTGATACCCTCCAGTTTCCGGTCTGAGACCGGGTTAGAATCATTTCGTTTGGAAAAACTACTTACGCAATGAAAACTCAACATACGGATAGTATATAAAACATCCGCCGAATTTAGTTTACCACACGTCGTCCACGCTAGCTACCGGGACAGAAGCGCATTCAGCGTATTTTCTTGGCAGTTAGGTGAAACAGGAGCTTAAACACGATGAAACTTTTTGAACCCAAAAGAGCCTTTTTTGAAGAAGCTGCGCTGAAATACCCGCTCGGTCAAGCGATCTGGGATAAGATGAGCGCCGCCGGGATCCCGGTTCAGCTCACCGGTTCGCACAACCGGGTTACCGGTATTCCCGGCGGAACACCGCAACAAAGCTATCGTGAGAGCAAATTAACTTTAGTGGTTGGGGTAAAACGCGACTTGCGCTTGGATACTTGCAAGCCTTCGGCGGATTTTGAATTCTCATTGGGGACCAGTTGTCCCGGTGGTTGCCAATACTGCTATCTCCAAACCCATTTAGGCAAGAAACCC
This sequence comes from Bacillota bacterium, assembly GCA_023417475.1. Lineage (GTDB taxonomy): Bacteria > Bacillota > UBA4882 > UBA8346 > UBA8346 > JAEYPR01. The sequence continues at coordinate 99,688 of JAEZFP010000046.1, forward strand.
TACATTCGGGTTTATGTTAATACCGATGAAATTTTGTTGAAGATTAACGAAATCGCCGCTCAAAACGCTCCGGCGGTCACTACCTTTGAAGCGGCCAGCACTTCCGACCCGCTGGCCGTCGAACACATCACCGGTTCGCTAGCCAAAACCATCGAATTTTTTGGAAATCTGCCCTTCGCCCGCTTGCGGGTTGTGACGAAATTCGCCGCCGTTGACAGTCTGTTGGACCTGGCCCACAACGGTCAAACCCGCTTTCGATTCAGTCTGAATTCGGCTGAAATCATCACCAAATTTGAGCATAACACCGCCTCGGCCGCCGAACGCATCGAAGCCGCCGGGAAGATCGCCCGCGCCGGCTACCCGTTGGGCTTCATCATCGCCCCGCTCTTCATCTATCCCGGATATACGGAAGGATATGAACAGCTTTTCCGGGATTTAGCGCAAACCTTGACTCCAATTCCCGCCGATTTGACGTTTGAATTGATCACCCATCGGTTTACCGCCAGCGCCAAACGAGTGATCCTGGAACGTTTCCCCAATACCCAATTGGATCTGGACGAGGCGAACCGCCGCAAAAAATTTGGCAAATACGGCTTGACCAAATACATCTATCCGGAAGCAGCCTACGCCGAACTGAAGGCAAATATCCAAACCATGCTCTCCAAATACTTCCCAACTTCAAAAATTGAATATTTTACCTGATTTTGCCGAACACTACAATGGATGGTGGTATTCCCCCATTGGCGGCAGCCACCGCCAACACGCCCGACGCAGTACCGGGCAGAAAAACAGCCCGTCCAAAGACGGGCCGAATCTCACTATTGAATTTGCATTCCAATGCGGTTTTCCCCCACTGTCAACTCAACCGCTTGAGTTAACAGATCCGCATAGCTGTAAGAAACTCTTCGTTCAATCTGACGTTCTTTGAACCGAACCACGAAAACTTTCGGGTATGTCTGTTCAAGAACTCCTTCGACCTCAAAGATTTTTTTACGGCCCCGATTAGCGCGGATCCGAATCGCTTCACCGACAAAACCGCCTAAATCTTCTCGAATCCGATCAAGAACACCGGCCTCCTCCAAATGGTTCACCTTCCTTCATTCATCCAATAACAGCATATCATGCCTGTCCGAAAATGTCAAGTTAAATATTATACTTGAACAGAAGATGTTTGTCAACGGTTTTAATGCAATTATCCAATTATTTCGTGTATTTATCGGCCACTTTTGAGGCACCATATGAATCTGGCTTTATTACCGCTTCAAAACCACTGCCGGTAACCATCCCAATCACCTCGCGAATCACATCCTTGGTTTTGCCTTGTTCCCCGACATCCAGATGGATCTGGACATTAAAATCCTGCAACCCTTCGGCGCTAAGTTTCTCCGCAAGTTTCGCGGCTATGGTCAAACTTTTTGAAGTCTCATAAAATATCCGCTGTTTCAAACTTAATTTGGTCGGTTCCCATTCCCGGGAATAAAAAAAACGGCCTCCTTTGCCTTCTTTCAGGATAACAATGGCCGTAACATAGCAGACGTCCTCCCGCAGTTGAGAGTCAGTTCCGACAATCAGTTTATAATGCGCATCAGCATCCGTTTGGATAAAGGCAACCAACTCCGCAAATACTTGGTCAAAATTAAGCCTACCCTTGGTCGGGCTGATAAAGAACATTCGTTACACCCTCTATTCTAATTGACGAACAGCCATGGCAAGGGCCGTAAATTCAGCGACGTTCAGTGTCTCTCCCCGGCGCGTCGGCGTTATGTTTAGCGCCGCCAAAAGTTGCTGAATCTGATCTTTTGCCGCGACCACGCTCTGCAATGCATTTTGAATCGTTTTTCGCCGTTGCCCGAACGCCGCTTGCACCACCCGGTGCAAATGCGGATACAGTTCCTGACGTTCCGGATCCCCAAACGGCCGGATCCGCACCACCGCCGAATCAACTTGGGGGGCCGGATAAAAAACCGTTTTGGGCACAGTCATGATTTTATCCACTTGACCGTAAAAATTAAGCATCACCGTTAACGCGCCGTAATCCTTACCGCCCGGTTCAGCCGTAATCCGTTGCGCCACTTCCTTTTGGATCAAAAACACCAACGACTCCCAGCGAATACCCGCCTCTACCAGCTTGAAAATTGCCGGGGTCGTTATATAATACGGCAAATTGGCGACAACCTTGCCACGAAACTTACCGGATTGGCTGAATTTCGCCAAACGGGACAGGTCAAATTGCATAAAATCTTCGTTATAAAGGGTCAGTCGTTCTTCCTGGGCAAATTGCTCGCCCAGAATACCAAATAACCCGCGATCATATTCCACCGCAACGACACGGCAGCCTCGTTCCAACAATTCCATGGTTAACGCGCCCAAACCCGGTCCAATCTCCAAAACGACGTCGGAAGGTTCCAATTGGGCGGCATCCGTTATCTTTACCAAAATATTCCTGTCAATTAAAAAATTCTGGCCCAGGCTTTTGCGGGGAGCAAAATTCCGTTGGGCCAGTATATCACGGATTTCCCGTGGCGAGGTCGGTTTATAATCCATGGTATCCTTTCAGCACGATCTGCGGCAGCAATTGTACTTACTCCCATTATTTGAAAATAAGCTTGAGTATCCCAACAATAGCATGTAACAACAAACCTTATATTATGAAACGTTTGGCTACGCCAAGTTTACCCAGCTCAGCTTTCACGATCAAAAATTATGAGCAGCGGCGGTCGCGGACATAATGGCTTCCGGGCATTGATTTGGCGTAAGCAAGCAACTCGGCGCCGATCAACTCCGCCTCCAGCCAATCTTGGATCAGACGGTGTTGATTACTGACAATTCCCAGGGCGATGGTCATAATCGGCCATTGCTCCACCAATCCGCGCCGGTTGGGAACCGCCAATCCGCCGCGATTCCGGTCTTCTTCAAGATAATAGCGGCCGATTCCGGCATCGAATCCTTCCAAAATCCGTTTACTGAACGTTTCCGCCACACCGGCCCGGACCATTAGGCAAAAATCATCGCCACCCAGATGGTAGAGCTCGGGAAGTTGCTCCCGAAAGTGGGGGATAATAGCTACGATCAAATTGGCCAAAAACACAATCACTTGATTTCCTTGTTCAAAACCATAAAACTTATTATAGGCGGTAAAGTCTTTAAGATCGATAAAGATCAACTCGAACTGTTCGCCGTTTTTAACAGTATTGCGAATCTTCTGTTGCAGGTGGATTTTACCGGGCAACATGGTCAACGGATTGAGTTGGCGAATCAAACGGGATTGAACAATCAAGGCGTTTACGCGGTTTAATAGGGTTTTGGGGGTAAACGGTTTGATCAATATGTCGTCGACCCGATACCCGGAAATGCCAAATTGGGTTTCGTCAAAATTACGGTCCGCCAGCAAAATAACGCCGATACTCCGGTAATTGGGTTGGTTTTCAAGTTCATGAATAACCCGATAACCATCCACTTCGGGGTTGATGATCAGCAGATCGGGCGTTGATTGTTGGAGTTTGGCGAAACCTTCTTCGCCATTGGTACTGGTGATGACCCAATAACCGGCGCTGGACAGTTTGATCACCGCCATCTCAACGGCGCGCGGGTCGGAATCGATAATCAGGATTTTTTCTCCTACCATACCTGCTCCTCCAGCATCGACTTCACACAATTTCCGTATTAATTCGACAGGAGGCATAGGTAATCCTTCAACAATATGTAAATTAGAATGCCGGCTCGACTCGCGGCAGGACTTAAAACGAAGGCGGGTTTTGCAACCCGCCTCATCATAGATATTGAACGAAAAGATCAACCCAATCTTTAGTGCGCCTTATCTAGTTGCATATTTTCAAGATCGGAAAGCGGCTTTTTCCCGGCCAAATATTCATCGAGCAGGCGTAAGGCCGGCGTCTCCGTCAACGGCCGATTCCGGTTGACCAAAGCGATCGGTTTCAATAAGGCTCCAATCTCCATTCCCGTCCGTTTTTCCCAGATCCGGCCCGCATCAATTGTGGCAGGATACACCATCATTTCTTGCCAAGGCTCGATCCCCGGATAAGTGCTTAAAAAATAGCCCAATCGGACTGCCGCCGCAATATGGGCGTCACCCCGGGTTTTCCTATTACGATAAACCGCGATCACGCCGTTTTCGGTCCGCAAAAAACTCCGCGCGCCCTTTTGGGCCGGTCCGGGCAGCAGCACCGGATCCACCGCGGTAGTTTGACCAACGCCGGTTTTTTCCTTGATTACCCGATATAAACTCAACCGTCCATCAGCGATGACCACTGTTTTTCCGGCCAAAAACCGGCCGATCGCATTATTGGAATAATCACCCGGAATCGCTTTGGCACCCGCCAAACGTTTTAAAACCGTCATGCCAAACTCCCGGTTATTGACTGCAATCTTTCCCGAGCCATCCATCAGTAATTGGCCAAAAAAACCTCCGTCACCCGGAAACGCCGCAAATTTCAGATTTCCTTTGCCCCGCGTTAATATTTCGAGCAAGTCTTCCCATTGCCAACCATTGGCGGTGATATTGGCTGCCGTCAGACCGTTTGCAGTCAAAAGCCCCCGGTTGCCAATCCAAACCACCGGTGCGACCCAACGCGGGAAGGTACACTGAACTCCGGCCACTTTACCCATTTCCGCCACTTCGGACCGGAACGAAGCCAACTCCCCGTTTTGGCAAAAAGGTCCAACCGGAATTTGCCAACGACTATCGAATTGCGGGATATGATACGCCGAACAATAGACATCCGGCAAGTTGCCGTCTTTTAACGCATTGGCCAGTTGCCGCGGTCCATCCAGCAAGTCGAGCAATTTGACTTGCACTTTAATATTGGGGTATAGCTTTTGAAAGCGCCCGATTGCCCGATTTAGGTATTTTGAATAAGCAACCGTTTGCAATGGGTAATCATAGTCCCACACCGTTACATGGTAGATCTGTTTCGGGTCGATTTTGGCATTGGGGTTAAGGGGAATTTCCCATTCTCCCAAGCGATAATGGGGTTGATACCTTGTGATCCCGACGGCGAAGCCGCCAAGGAACAGCAGTCCAAAACCGATTATCCATAGATATCTACGGCGGATTACTACCATCGGATCTACCTCCGCTTCATTACCGTAAACCCAGCAAATACTGTTCGACCATGGTCAAACGACCGCTGGGCGTCAGCCCGTAAAAAAACTGCAGCCGTTTTACCGCCTGTTCCATTGTCGCTCCAAAACGTCCATCCAAATTACCCGGATTAAACCCCTGCCGGCGCATGGCGAATTGAACCATCGAAACATCTTTTCCGGAGCTTTTCAGCCGAAATTCAGCCCGCGGAGTCACCACCGGGGGATCGCCTAAGATAATTACCGGCGTCCCGACTTTGACGATATTATACAATTCAATTACGTGCTGGTTGAACATACGGATGCAACCGTGACTTGAACGGTAGCCGATCGTCCCCGGTTTGTTGGTGCCGTGAATTCCATAGATACCCCAGGGAACGTTGATCCCGATCCAACGCGCGCCAAAACCGTCGCCCCAGTTCCCTCCTTTATGAATGATCCGCCATTCGCCAATCGGAGTCGGGGTATCCTTGGTTCCGATCGCAACCGTGTATGTTTTAAAGAGAACTTGATCACGGTAAAAATACAACCGTAATTGTTTGGTATCCACAATGATCTTATCTTTGGAAGCAAGCGGAAGATTGTGGGAATCGGCGGCGATCTGCTCTTCCAATTGGAAATTCTCCCCGTCTTCACAAGTCACATGGTTTATCGCCCACGTTTGAACCGTTACGAAGATCATCACGATTCCCGCCAAAAAAATAATATGCAAGGGCCGAAAACGCTTCTCCGCCAATTCGATTCCCCCTTAGTCAAACCATATATTTCGCAAATGGACAATAAGCCAATATCATATCTATGTAGGCAACGGCGGAAGTAGTACGTAAAAAAAATCCCAGACCGACTCGGCCTGGGATGATTATTTGCAAGGTGCGTTATTAATATTTGACGCGTTTTCCGGTGAGTATGTAAATGGTCTGCTCGCCAATGTTGGTGGCATGATCGGCCGCCCGCTCCAACCATTCGGCGACCAATAAAAAACGAGAAGCTTGATACGCTTTGACCGGATCCGCTTCCGCCCCGGTCATCTTGACCAACTCGGCACAGATCTCGTCATAAAGGTTATCCGCTTCTTCATCTTTACGGCAAACCGCTTCCGCCAAATCAATATCTTTCTCCACGAACGCTTTCAATACGGTCGAGACCATCTGCATCGCCACCGTGGCCAATTGGGGAATATGAACCAACGGTTTGAGATACGCTTGGTTCTTCAATTCCAAGACCACTTCGGCAATATTGGTTGCGTAATCGCCGATCCGTTCCAAGTCGTTCACAATCTTTATCATTGCAAAGTCGCGTTTCAAATCAAAGCCAAGCGGCGGTGTATTGGATACGGTCCGTTCGATCTCTTCCTCAATTACAATTTGCATGTTGTCAATGGTATCATCCCGTTCGATTACCACCAACGCCAACTGCGGACTGTGTTCCCGCAGCGCTTGAATGGCCATCTTCATCGTCTCTTCAACGAGGCTTCCCATCTTCAAAAGGTCCCGTTGCGCCTGTTCCAAATTGTTTCCGGCTGTGATCATCGTGTCACCTCATCGCAATATATTTTCACGTAAACTTAATATAAATATTGCACGTGATTGCCTTTCATTCCTTCGTAGCGCCAAAATATTTTTTCGCTTTCGCCGCCCCATCCCGTTTATTCCGGCACCGGTCGGAATCCGTCCCTTCAAAATGACGAAAAGACCGCGCCAGCAGCTGTCAAAGCGGTCCTTTCCACATGATAAAAGCATCTTCATTGTTGTCAAGATAATAACGGCGCCGGACTCCCATATGAACAAACCCCGTCTTTTGGTATAGTTCCTGGGCCGACCCGTTCGAACGCCGCACTTCCAAGGTTAAGTATTTGACCCCGCGCGTCCGGGAGACCTCGGTCAGCTTATCAAGCAAAGCCTGGCCGATCCCCTGACGGCGGAAGACCGGGTGAGTCGCCAAATTGGTAATATGACCCTCATCAAACACCACCCACATTCCAATGTAACCAACGACGCGATTCATTTCATTCCGGGCCACCAGATACACTGCGCGTTGGTTTTCGAGCAACTCATAAACAAACGAATCCCGCGACCACGGCGTGGCGAACGATATATGCTCGATCTCGAGCACCGCCTCCAAATCTTCCATGCACATCAAGTCAATTGTTATTGCCATGAGCCTTTTCCTCCAAACGAACCTCCGCTTCGACCCGCCGCAAATAACTGGGAAGTAACAACTCGGGATGTTGCGCCAAACCGTTTCGCCAGTCGCTTTGTCCCAGCAAACCGGCTAACCCCGCCATCGGACGGTCCCAAGCCTTGGGCCCGATCCGCAACTGGGACGCGCCGTTCCAAACCTCAGGATAGTTTTTACCGCCATCGCCGCAAAGTAAAACAGCGGGCAAGGTCGCTACCTTTTCCCGGAATGCCGTCGCGGCGATCGCTTCCGGCCGAATCACCGGCAGCAACCCCTCGGCGGTGCTTTGATATAACGCTGTATAAATCTCGCCCCGTCTGGCATCAATCATCGGCGCAACCCAATCGGCGGCGTAACGCCCGTTTTCGGCTAAAATCCGCAAAGTGCTGAGCGCCACCACCGGAATTCCCAACGCCACCGCCAAACCCTTCGCCGCTGCCAAACCGACCCGGATCCCGGTATAGGAACCCGGTCCGGTTCCGACAGCGATTAACTGAAGCTCATTCAATTTATGGCCGGTTTTGGCAGTCATCATTGCTAAAACCGCTAAGAGATACTCACCGCCACCCTTCATTGCTTTTAAGGAGACTTCCAAGATGATCTCTTCATCTTCCAAAAGCGCCATACTCCCCCAAGCAGTGGCGGTATCCATCCCTAAGATAAGCATTTCATAACCCCTTTAACCGTTCATCAAATCGGGCCCCGTGGGGTTCAATCACCAATTGCCGTGAACCCTCCGCTGTTCCGTATCCGATCCTGATCTCCAAATAGTCAACAAAATAAGCTTTTAAAAGATCGCCCCACTCGACCACCGTGACCCCCTCTTCCACCATGGCCTCCGGTTCGAAAATCGCCAGTTCCGCCGGGCGTTCCAGCCGGTATAAGTCAAGATGGTTAAGGATAAAACGTCCTTCATACGTCTTGCGCAATTGAAAGGTGGGACTGGTGATCTCCGCCGCAATCGCCAATCCTTTCGCGATCCCTTTCGTCAAGGTAGTTTTTCCGGCGCCAAGCTCACCGGATAAAAAAAGAAGATCGCCAGGCCGCAACCGTTTCCCTAGATCTTCGCCAAAATCCAACATTGCTTGTTCCGATGCAATCTGCCACATGGTATTGTCCTTTATAGTATATAGCGCTATTTTGTCCAAAACGACTCAATTTTGAGGTGTTTTTTTGATAACAAATCACTTTGACAATATGAAACCCTTACAATAGCTTAACATGATTGCCGAAGCAGGTCAAGATTTGGAAATTGCGTTACTACGGTTCCCGCGAACCGGCCGACTGACGATCCAAAAATCGGAGCACCATAGCAAATAAACCAGCCTGCAGCTGGTTTATTTCAAAACAATCCCAATCAACATTAGTGAATCATTCGTAAACCGAGACTGATCTCCAATGCTGTGTTTACCTTGGTCATGACTTCCTCATCCAAATGGGTGACCCGTTCCTTCAATCGCTGTTTGTCAATGGTGCGCAACTGTTCCAAGAGGATGACCGAGTCTTTCTCCAAATGATATCTTTCAGCACTGATTTCGATATGAGTTGGTAATTTGGCGCGTTTAATCTTGGAGGTAATCGCTGCGATGATCGTAGTCGGGCTGTAAGTGTTGCCAACATCATTCTGGATGATCAACACCGGTCTGAGACCGCCTTGTTCCGAGCCAAGTACCGGATTTAGATTGGCATAATAAATTTCACCGCGACGAATCATCAATATTAATCCCTTTTGACAAGATATTTTTCATATTCGTCAAGTTCCCGGGATACTGTCTCCATTCCGTCTGCGGCGAATGCGCGATTAAGCTTGCCCATCTGTTGATATCCGACTCGCATTACCTCCAACCGTTCCCGGCGGCGGCGTTCCTCGACGAGGAGCAATACCGCCTCCCGGACGAAGGCGCTGCGATTTCCCGTTTCCCGGCGGACGATCCCATCAACCTCTTGGAGGAGATTTTCGGGCATGCTTACCGCGATACGTTTCGCTTGAGCCATCAATGCACCTCCAAGATTCTCTCAATGCCTGGTACTTTCAATTTTCAAATTTTGTCGCCTAGATTTATGCGACAGGCGTTGTTAGCTATATTATATACAGTTTGGGTAATTTCAGTCAAATGGGATCCCCTGTCCCTACTTAACGGGAATCGGTTAGCGAAATGCTGCCAAGAAATATATTATGAGCAGGATTCCCTCTTCCAATTCAACCGTCGCCGTCGCTGTCCCCGTCACGAATTCATTATGAATACCGCGCGGTTTGGTGATTGACAAATCCTCACCGCAAAGCGGGTAAAGCAAACCCGCGGTACGCACTCCCCGCACCCGCAATCCAAGCGGCGCCAATGATACCGCCCAACCCGGACGGGCCGTTAACTCGGCGCGATCGGTCGTTAACCAAATTTCATGACCGGGATCGAGCAGCCGCGCCCGTACCCCCCGTTCCGCCGCATTGAGCAAAAGCCCAATATTTCCAAGCGTGTGGTCGATTCGGCCTCCCAAAGCCCCCAATATGCGTATCTCGCTTGCACCCTCGGCAATCGCCAGGTCCAACGCTAACTCCAGATCGGTTTCGTCTTTTTGGGCCGGAAACTGCCGCAGCGACGCTCCCAAATCGATAAGGCGCTGCCGTTCGGAGGGTTCCAACGAATCAAAGTCCCCCAGTAAAAAATCCGGCAGGCGCAAGGGCAACGGTTGCGCCGTCAAAAAATAATGGCCGCCGGCATCGGCCGCGATGACCAACGCCGGGTCCGCGGCCAACTCGGCCGCTAACTGCGCCGGGTCCACCGGCCCAGCGCCGACGAGCAACGCCTGTTTCATGGTACCCCCCATTTCCAATTGCTCTGACCGCAAACGCCCATTCCCTAATTCGGACCCATAGCAAAAACACGACCGTAACGGTCGTGTTTGAAAAATTAACGTTTTGAGAATTGCGGAGCTTTACGGGCTTTCTTCAAGCCGTATTTACGACGTTCCTTCATCCGCGGATCGCGGGTTAAGAAACCGGCTTTCTTTAACGGGGAACGGAATTCGTCTTCCACTTTCAAAAGCGCCCGGGAAATTCCGTGACGAACCGCGCCGGCTTGACCGCTGACTCCACCGCCGTGGACGGTTACGAGCACATCATATTTGGCGTCATTGCCTGTGATCTCCAACGGTTGTTTCACAACCAGTTCGAGCATTTTCCGGCCGAAATACTCGCCGACCGGCTTCCCGTTCACAATAATATTTCCTTGACCGGCCACCAAACGAACTCTGGCAACCGAACATTTTCTCCGACCTGTACCGTAATAAACGTTTTTATTTGATTTTTTAGCACGTGGCATCGATGTTCATCCTCCTTTCTTAGGCCTTAATTTCGAGTGTTTCCGGTTGTTGCGCTTGATGCGGATGTTCAGATCCCCGGTATACTCGTAATTTTTTTAGCATTTGCCGGCCTAAGCGATTGTGAGGAAGCATTCCCCAGATAGTTTTGGTCAACGCGTATTCCGGTTTGTTCTTTAACAGGACACCGTATTTGGTCGCCTTCAAACCGCCGGGATACTGCGAATGGGTATAATGAATCTTGTCCTCCGCCTTATTACCGGTTAAAACAACCTTTTCGGCGTTGATGATGATTACGTGGTCGCCACAGTCCACACTTGGCGTGTAGATCGGTTTGTGTTTACCCCGTAAGATGGTGGCTACTTGAGTAGCCAGGCGACCTAGGGTTTTGCCTTCAGCATCCACGACATACCATTTCTGCTGAAGCTCCTCGGCCTTTGCCAAGTAAGTCTTCATGATTAATCTCTCCCCCGCACATTGCTGCTAATTCTCCAATCAGACCGGGTCTGTTCAGAGAAAAAGGGCCGTACTTTTACGGACTTTAATATTATAACAAAAGAAGTAAAGTAAAGCAAACATATTTCGGATTTATTTACCTAAAATTTCAGGTTTGCCATTGGCGTGGGATGTCGTTCAAATCTGCTTCATCGCAAACTTGTCCGGTCCGACCTCGGCAAGATAATCATGGCCGATCTGTTGAAAGATCTCCAAACCTTGCACAATCCGCACCCCCATCTCGGTGAGATAGTAGTCGACCTTTAAAGGGTACCCTTCGTAAACTTTTTTGGCGACAATGCCGTACTCCTGCAGCTCTTTGAGATGTTGGATCAACATTTTTTGGTTGATCCCGACAATATCCCGTTGCAATTTGGCCAGTTGTTTCGGGCCGAAACGCAGCCGCCAGATGATGATCGGCTTCCATTTCCCCCGGAGCATATCTAAAATGATCTCGACCGGGCAAGTAAATTTGTTCCGCAAGTACATTCGGCTTCACCTCGGCTCTCTTACGCTAAGTTTAACGCTTCGGCGCTTTGAAAACAAGCACTTACAAAAAAGTGGGTAGTTTACTTTGGTTACGCCACACCATATAATGGCCTTACGATCGCTGAGGCCTCACCGTCGATTCGAACAAATAGCAACTGGAGGTTAAAGAGATGAATTTTTTTTGGCGTTCCCTACTACTTCCCTTACTCGTTCTCGCCATTGTTTTCTTACAATTTCCCTCCCTTGGCGGCGTGGCGGCGAAAGCGACGCAACAAATGGTTGTCACCAGTAGCGGCATTCAAAATGGCATTATTGACAAAAAATACGGAAAATACGGCACCGAATTTCTCAACGGTATGCCCAGTTACTCTTTACCGCTCAAGATAACCGGCGCGCCCAAAGGCACCCGGTCATACAGCATTGTACTGCTTGATCACGACTCCGTTCCGGTCTGTGGTTTCTCCTGGATTCACTGGACGGTAGCGAATTTGACTGTTGCGGAGTTACCTGAAAATGCCAGTATTAATCCAACCGGATTTATTCAAGGCGCGACCAGTTGGTCGAGCGGTTTGATGAAGAAAAAGGTGGAACGGCTTGATTCGGCGCGTTACGGCGGAATGACCCCGCCCGACAAACCCCATCAATACGAACTGAAGGTCTACGCTTTGGATTGCCTGCTTGATCTCCAACCGGGTTTTTACCTAAACGAACTCTATAAAACGATGGAGAACCACACGCTCGCCACGGCGACGCTCACCGGAATTTATCAAAACTAACCCGTTACATGAAAAAGCTGCTCCAAAATCATTGGCGGCAGCTTTTTCCATTTTTCATCCCGAAGTTCAGGACTGGCTTGTGCTCCACAGTTTGCCCAAGCCCCAGAGGCATTAGCGTCTCCTTCTTCAGAACAACTTGGACCGCAACCGTCTTTTCTTGCTCGACGACTGCGTTTCCTTGCTCGACGACTGGACGGTGTAAAATAATTTGTGTAAACCTCCGATAAAGGAACTAATAAGATGGAGGAATACAAAATGGGCATATTAAGCAGTGAACAAATAAGAGGATTAATCAAAGAACATAACCTAAAA
>JAEZFP010000068.1 GCA_023417475.1 Bacillota bacterium
TTTGCCGTAAGCTTCCTTCGGATTCCACCTCACGGTGGACACCCTTGCTCTTTAGCTATGTGCTTGGCACTATCTACCCGCACTCGGGACTTTCACCCGTTAGATTGCTCCCATGCTGGGCGCACTGGCTAAAAAAAAACAACTTCTTGCTGAAGTTGTTTTTTTTTACTACAAAATAAAACTAATATGGCATCGCGAATATGGAATACTGATTGCGGTGCTCTTCGTCCGATAAAAAAAGACCCGAAAGGTCTTTCGCTATTCGCCAAGATATGCCCGTTGCACCTCCGGGTCCGCCGCTAAATTTGCGGCTGCTCCCTGCAGAACAATACTTCCGGTTTCTAAAACAAACGCCCGATTGGCTATGGACAACGCTACATTGGCATTTTGTTCAACCAGTAAAACCGTTGTTCCCGATTGATTGATTTCCCCGATGATATTAAAGATCTCTTCGACTAACATTGGCGCTAAACCCATCGACGGCTCGTCCAACAACATTAATATTGGTTTAGCCATCAACGCCCGCCCCATCGCCAACATCTGCTGTTCACCGCCGCTTAACGTAGCGGCCAATTGGCTTTTTCGTTCGGCCAGCCGCGGAAAACGTTCAAAAACCTCACCAAAGCTTTTGCGAATTCCATCCCGGTCATTGCGGGTAAACGCCCCCATTTCCAAGTTTTCAAGCACGCTCATTCTTGGAAAAACCCGACGGCCCTCCGGTACATGGGCGATTCCTTGGGCTGCAATTCGATGCGGAGCGGTTTTGGTGATATTTTGACCCTTAAAGGTGATCGTTCCGCTATTGGACGGGACAATTCCGGAGATCGTATTGAGGGTCGTCGTTTTCCCCGCTCCGTTCGAACCGATTAACGCAACAATCTCTCCTGGTTTGACATTGAGCGAAACATCGGTTAAAGCCCGAATCGCACCATAATTTACTGAAAGGTTCTCGATGACTAACATCCGTCCTATCCCCGCTTTCCTAAATAAGCCTCGATAACTTTAGGATCTTTTCGTACGATTTCCGGTGTTCCATCAGCAATCTTTGCTCCATAATCCAAAACAACAATCCGGTCGGAAATATTCATCACAAATTTCATGTCGTGCTCAACCAGAAAAATAGTGATTCCCGATTGACGTAACGATTGAATCAAAACACGAAGCTCGTTCTTTTCTTGAGGATTCATTCCCGCGGCCGGTTCGTCCAGCATTAACAGCGTTGGTTTTAAAGCCAACCCCCGGGCAATCTCTAAACGGCGTTGTTCCCCATAGGAAAGATTTTTAGCAATTTCAAACCGTTTTTCCTGCAAGCCGACGATGGTCAGACATTCAAAAGCCCATTCGGCTAAAACCGCTTCTTCTTGGCGAATTCGAGGCGTAAATTTTAAAAGCGCGCCACATAGATTGGCTTTGCCGCGAATGTGAGCGCCGATTAAAACGTTGTCAAAGACGGAAAGTTCATTAAACAGGTGAATGGTTTGAAAGGTTCGACCAATTCCTTTCGCGGCTATCGCGTACGACTTGGCGGTGGTAATCTCCGAACCGGAAAAAAAGATCGTTCCCTTGGTTGGATGATAAAGTCCGGAGATAATATTAAAAATGGTCGACTTTCCAGCACCGTTCGGACCGATCAAGGAGAGAATTTCTGATTCCCGAATTTCCATACTCACATTGTTGACAGCCACTAGGCCACCAAAATTAATGGTGATGTTTGCTAATTTCAATAGTGCCACGTTTTTCTCTCCTTTCTGACAGTTTGCGGCGGGATTTAAAGACGATTTCCCGGAAACTGACTCCTCCGAGTAGGCCATTGGGGCAGAAAATCATCATAAAGACCAGGATCCCCCCATAAAACAGCATCCGGCCTTGTTGCATGAAACGTAAAAATTCCGGGGCCACAGTCAAAATTGAAGCGCCAAGAACCGTGCCCGGAATACTTCCCAATCCCCCAAGGACGACCATACACAAGACATTGATCGAGCGCATGAAATCAAAGTCCGAAGGGTTGATATACGCAAGAAAATGAGCGTAAAAACTGCCTCCAACCCCTGCGTAGAACGCACCGATGGCAAAGGCTTGAATCTTATAGCGAGTGACATGAATACCCATCGCTTCGGCGGCGATCTCATCTTCGCGAATTGCTTGAAGCGCCCTACCGAACCGGGAATTTTGAATAAAACTCATTCCTGTGATGGCGAGGATCGCGATTAACCATACATATATCGGTAACGGAACCGGAGTGTTGGGTAACGGGACCGAGAGCCCAAGCGCCCGGTTAGTAATATCCAAATTTAAAAAGATAACTTTGATAATCTCCGCAAATCCCAACGTGGCAATGGCCAAATAATCGCCGGAAAGCCGTAACGTTGGAAAACCAATAACTACTCCGAAGAATGCCGCAATCAAACCGGCCAACAGAAGGTCAACACTGAAGGGCACATTTAATTTGATGGTCAAAATGGCGCCGGTAAACGCGCCAATACTAATGAAAGCCGCGTGACCAAGGGATAATTGACCTGTAACACCGGTAATAAGATTCAACCCCAAGGCCATGATGATCGCAATTCCAATATTGACGAGTATTTGGAGAATATATGGATCAATCCAGTCGATTGATGCTTGGAATAGTTCAGCCACGCCTAACTACCTACACTTTCCTTTGTATCTTGAGGCCTAAAAAGCCGGTAGGCTTGAATAACAATACTAAAACCAAGATTGTAAAAGCGATCGCATCTTTGTATGAAGAAAAACCGGCCGCAACTCCAAAAACTTCGGCCACGCCTAAAAAGACGCCGCCCAACATCGCCCCGGGAATGGAACCGATGCCGCCAAGCACAGCAGCGCAAAATGCCTTTAAGCCCGCCATTAGTCCCATATTCCAACTAATCGCGTTAAAATACAGACCAACTAACACTCCGCCGGCAGCAGCCAACGCGGAACCTAATGCAAAAGTGAATGATATAATCCAGTTTACATTAATCCCCATCAAAGCGGCGGTATTGTAATCTTGCGACGTGGCCCGCATGGCTTTACCTAATTTGGTTTTATGCACAATAAATTCTAAGGCGAGCATTAATGCGGACGCTACTCCAAAAATCAGCAGTTGCAATGAAGAGACGGTTGCGGCCCCGATAGCAAACTGCCTTACCGGATAGCTGTTTTCGGGAAACCCTTTGGCATCGGCGCCAA
Organism: Bacillota bacterium; assembly: GCA_023417475.1. GTDB lineage: Bacteria > Bacillota > UBA4882 > UBA8346 > UBA8346 > JAEYPR01. Next base: position 3,190 of record JAEZFP010000068.1, read on the forward strand.
ACAATAACAAGGCCAGCGTGGAAAGAAAAATTGATACGCCAATCGCTGAAATCAACGCTGAAAGACGACCTGATCTGCGCAAGGGGCGATAGGCAACAAATTCGATGACTACTCCGAGCAGCATACAAAAAGCCATGGCAAGAATCATGGCTATAAAGATATTAAGTTTGAGGATCATCACCAGGAAAAGAGCAACAAATGCTCCAATCATAAATATCTCGCCGTGAGCGAAATTAATTAATTGGATAATACCGTAAACCATGGTATAACCAAGTGCGATCAATGCATAGGTAAATCCCAGAGTTAAGCCATTAATCAACTGTTGCCAAAACATTCATGCCTCCTAAACCAAAGAAAAGGCCACTAACCACAGTCAGTGGCCTTTTGCTGCTTCATTGCTATTATTTTAAGGATACCGGAACTTTCGCTTTCAGGGCGTATTGACCGTTTTTCACTTCCAACAGATAAACCGGACTCTTCACCGGTTCTTGGTTGGCTTGGAAGGTGATCGTACCGGAAACACCTTTGAAATTTTGGGTTTTCGCCACTTCATTGCGGAATTTGGAAGGTTCATTACTTTTGGCCCGTTTCATTGCTTCGGCGAGGATAACGACGCCATCATAACCTTGGGTTTCAAAAAGGCCGGGAGTTTGACCCTTATTTTTGGATTTGAATTCTGCAATGAATTTGGCAGTCTCGGGGGTCGGTTGTTCCGGCGAGAAACCGACATAAACCATGCTGCCTTCAATCGCGCTACCGCCAAGACTGATCAAAGTCGGCGAATACAGACCGTCTCCTCCGAATAGATTGATTTTTAACCCTTGTTTACGGGCTTCTTTCATCAATAAGGCACCTTCGGTGTAATATCCGGAGAAAAAGATAATATCCGGGTTTTTAGCTTTAATATTAGTAATTTGCGCGCTGAAGTCTTTATCGCCGTCTTTAATCTTCTCTTCAGTGATAATTTCCAACTTTTTGCCTTTGACGGCATTTTTAAAGACCTGAGTCAAACCGACGCTATAATCGTTATTATCCGAAGTGATTACGGCGACTTTATTATACCCCAAATTTTTGGTAAAATAGTCTACCAGGGCTGGAACAGCCACTGTGTCCAATAACGTGTCACGGAATATGTATTTGCCTAATTCGACCACACCGGTTCCGGTAGCGCCGGCCGACAATAACACGACTTTATTCCGTTCACAGATTGGAGCGGCCACTTTGGTAATGCCGGTGGTAGGATCGCCGATAATAGCGACAACCTTATCGCGGCTGATAAATTTCTGAACGATGGTTGCCGCTTCTTGCTTATCACCACGGTTGTCGGCTTCAACAATCTCGATTTTGTTCCCGTTAACGCCCCCGGCTTTATTGATTTTCTCGGCAGCCATCTTCATTCCGACCAAGGTCGGTTGGCCGTACATCGCCACATCTCCGGTGAGGGCTCCAAGAAAGCCAATCTTCACAACCGCATCCTTACTTTCGCCGATTCCAACCATGGTCATTAGGGCGAAAGTTAGCGCCAGTACAATCATACCAACTTTTGTAACTTTCATTTGACAACTCCCTTCCTAAAATTCTATCTATAAATATACCAAGACATTCTACAATCATGATAAAAAAACCTTTTAACCGACATGTTTATACAATATACAATCTGACTACAATACTGCAGTTCAGTTCGTTTTTATCATAAGTGGCTAAAAGATTAGTATGTAACTGGCTTATAGTATAACAACAGGTTTTTATATTATTAAATCATTTTCGGATTGGATTGTTTAACGAACTGGATATTTTTCCATAGGATACATCAGGAGGTGATTTTATGAGTTTACAATCTGTTGTCCGTGGTATTGAAGTACAATCCCAACAAGTAGCCAATATTTTAGCGAATCCCGCTTTCTTCAATAGTTCAGTTGCAAATTCATTAATTACCGGGTTAGAACTGATCAAAGGTTCAGTGCGGGAATTAACGATTCAACCGTTTCGAAAAGCCGATATTATCGGTAGAATTGATCAAGCTGAAGCGATTGTCCGAGCCGCTGTCGCCGCAGGTTTCATCACAGTTGAACAGCTAAATTCCTTGTTGGGGTTGTTACAATTAGTCAGTCTCAAAGTCGCGAGTTTTTGCGGATGCTAGTTTGGTATGGGTAAAAGCAGCTGTTGGAGTGAAAACTCCAACAGCTTTTTCGAGGGGAATTATGCTACGCCGTATTGATGTAAGTAATTTTCAATACGGAATTTCATCGTATCATCGATCAATACCTGGCCGTCAATCTCCCGGTTATGTAGATAATCAACGATCTCGTTGATTGTTACAATGGCATGGGTTTTAATCCCAAATTCCGCTTCGATTTCTTGCAAAGCGGTTTGTTGGCCTGTCCCCCGCTCTCGGCGGTCGACGGAAACCACCAAATCGGTGATCTTCACAGCGGCGATCGACTTTAACAACTGCCAACTTTCCCGAACCGAAGTTCCGGCGGTGATTACGTCCTCAATGATTAAAATCCGGTCATTGTCTTTGGGGGCTAAACCGATTAAGCTGCCGCCTTCGCCGTGATCCTTTACTTCCTTCCGGTTGAAACAATACGGAACATTGACTTGATGGTCACTATACAATGAAACTGCCGTCGTGACTGCCAACGGAATCCCTTTGTAAGCCGGACCATATAAAATATCAAAATTCGACCGCACCCTTTCTTGAATACATTGGGCGTAGAACTTGCCGAGTTTGGTAATCTGTTCACCGGTCTTGTAATTGCCGGTATTGACGAAATAGGGAGTTTTACGGCCGCTCTTGGTAACAAAATCGCCGAAAGTCAAAACTTTCGCTTGGAGCATCAATTCGATAAACGCTGCTTTGTAATTCATGGTGGTCTCCTTCATTTATATTTAGCGTATTTTTATTGCGATGCCGTCAGGGATTGTAGGTGGCGCAACCGTTTAGCAGCGAATCGAATAATTCGGTGACCGAAGCGACGATCAAATCCGGTTGCGCCGCGGCTAGTTCGGTTTGCGCACCGTAGCCATACAGGACTCCAATGGCATCAATTTGATTGTTTTTGGCGCCAATGATGTCATGCTCCCGGTCGCCGACCATCACCGTCGGCTCTTGGGAGGCGAAATCCGGAAGGTTTGACATTACAGCGGCGATCACTTCTGTCTTGGCAACCCGGGTGCCGTCCAGGTTACTTCCAATGATTAAATGAAAAAAATGATCCATTTTAAAATGGGCTAAAATTTTTTCACTATAGACAGTGGGTTTGGATGTTGCGACCGCCAAACATTTTCCTGCCGCTACCAAACGGCTCAATCCTTCAATCATCCCGGGGTAAACCGTGTTTTCAAATATGCCTGTTTCCGCAAAGTATTCCCGATAGTATTGCACTGCTTGCCAGGCAACTGCCGGTTCTAACTGGTAGTATCGCTCAAACGAATGCTGTAACGGCGGTCCGATGAAACAGCGCAGTTTGGCAAAGTCGTTTTCAACGATGTTCAGTTTCCGTAAGGCGTATTGGACCGATTTAGTAATTCCGACACCGGGGTCGGTTAAGGTCCCGTCTAAATCAAATAGGATTGTCCGATAAGCTTTCATACTTTATTCCTTTAGTGTTTGTCTACTTTTTTTACTATAAGCCATCTGGAAAAGCTTTTCAAGCAAAAAAGCCATTAGCAAATGGGATCAATCTGCCGCTGGCTTTCGTGAGACGCTATTTTTTCTTCGGGATCAGGCGATCGGAACTTTTGAGGATATGATCTCCGGGTATCGTACCCCGTACCGAGACCAGCGGGTAAACAAGACTGTTTCTCCCGATAATCGTGCCGGGGTTGAGAACCGCATTGCAGCCAACCTCGACCTGATCGCCGATTAACGCGCCGAATTTACGTAAACCGGTATCAATGACAATACCATCAGCTGTTTTGACCCGTACGGTGTCTTTCGTCGATTTAAAGTTCGATAAAATGACACCCGCCCCCAAGTGAGCCTGATATCCGAGGATCGAATCACCGACATAATTAAAATGAGGGATTTGAGCCTGGTCAAATATGATGGCGTTTTTGACTTCAGTCGAGTTTCCCACCACCACGCCATTACCAATGATCACGTTTTCACGAATGTAGGCGGTATGACGGATGTAGCAACCCTGACCGATAATGGCCGGCCCGATGATCCGGACCGACGGATCAATTACCGTATCCTTCCCTATCCAGACCAGTGATTGAATTTCAGTAAAATCCCCGCTTAAACGTGGCGAAAATTCCTCAATCCACGTCTGAATTGAGGATAAAGCCTCCCATGCATTGATGGTGTTTTTAAAGATCGAGGCGGCGATGGTATGATCAAAATTGAATAGTTCACCCGCTGGAAACAATAACCTTCCCCCTTGTTTTTACTGATAGAGGCCGTCCGCACCGACGGCTCCTTGAACGTTTCTTAAAATTGCGGAAACATATTCCCGTTAATTTTTACTGATATTTCTGCGTCGAAGACTCAAATCCTGCCACCAATCAAACGCTTTATTTCACTAACAAATTGAGATTGGCTTTCATATACTACCTGGGATAGCTTCGGACTATATCATATACCGGGAGTTCAGTATGTTTCTTACGATCGCTTTATTAGCCATTTCGTTGAGTCTGGATGCGTTGGGTGTTGGTTTAGTTTATGGATTGAGAAATATAAACATTCCTTTTCATTCCAAGTCGTTTATCTGCCTTTTTTCTATCCTGTATTCCGGTTGCGCGTTATTTTTTGGCAATATCATGGCAAAATTTCTCGCCCCGTCGGTTGCGAAAGGGATCGGTTTTTCAATTTTGATATTGATGGGGATTTGGATTATTCTCCAAGCATTACTGAAAAATTCCCCGGAAAAAACAAGGGTCGTGGATGAGCGTTCGGAGATGCCGTTGTTCTCAATCGCCATCAAGTCCTTGGGAATTACAATCCAAGTCATAAAAAACCCGGTTGATTTTGACCGTGACCAATCCGGTTCGATTGATACGCCAGAATCGTTGTTGCTGGGGTTCGCCCTATCGGTTGATGCGATTGGCGTTGGAATCGGCAGTGCTCTTATCGGTTTTCAATCAATATGTATTCCGTTATCGGTGGGCTTGACTCAGTTATTGCTTTTATCAGCCGGTACTTACTTGGGAAAACACTTTGCGGGACAACTGAAGCTTAATGAACGGGTTTTAGCGATTCTTCCGGGAATTTTATTGATTTTTTTAGCGATCATGCGGATCTGAAATAATATGGCTTGAATAAATAATGGAGAATGAACTTAAAATGATTTTCGACTGGATAATTATTTTTGTGTGAATAATTATTTCATAAACAAGGTAGCAAAATATTATTGCAAGGGTGATAATTAAAAAAACAAGGTTATAAATTATTATTGCAGGGTTACAAAATATTATTGCATGGGTGAAAAATAGAAAAGTAACCTTGCAAAATATTTTAGTAAGGTTACTTAGGATTATTGTGGGGTGACGAATCAAAAATACGACCGTATTAAATACTTTTCAGGTATTGTAAAAAAAAAGAACCCAGTTGATACTGAGTTCTTTCGGCAATTCACGTTATTTCGCTCGAGGATGAGTTCTTTCATAAACTTCTTTAATATGATCTTTGGTAAGATGGGTATAGATCTGAGTTGTCGAAATATCGGCATGACCCAACATCTCTTGAACGGAACGTAGATCGGCGCCATTTTCCAGTAGATGGGTTGCAAATGAATGCCGTAACGTATGAGGCGTGATTTCAATGTCAATGTTAAGATACTCGGCATATTTTTTGATGATCTTCCAAAAGCCTTGCCGGGTCAACCCTTTACCGTGATGGTTCAAAAACAGGGTGTTTTCATAAGGGCTCGATGCAAGAAACTTGCGGGCGTGTTCAAGATAGATCTTCACATATTTAGTGGCAACGGAACCCAAAGGAACGATCCGTTCTTTCGAACCTTTACCAAAACAACGGATAAAACTCATATCCAAATTGAGATCATTGACCTTTAACGAAACTAATTCGGAAACACGGAGTCCGGTGGCGTAAAGCACTTCCAACATCGCCCGGTCGCGAATACCGACGGGAGTTTTCAGATCCGGCTGTTCCAGTAAGTGTTCAACATCATGAACTGAAAGAACCCGCGGTAAACGTTTTTCCTGTTTCGGGGCATCCAAATTTACCGTTGGATCGCGTTCGATAATACCTTCCCGTGCCAAAAAATGATAATATGATTTTATCGCCGCCAGATTCCGGGAGAGAGTCGCAGTGGCCTTGCCACGGGCTTGGAGTAGCAGTAAGTACCCAATAACCGTGGCTTGGGTGGTAGCTTGGAGGTCGAGGTTTTTCTTTTCTTTCAGGTAACTTAAAAACTGACGTAAATCCCGACCATACGATTCAAGCGTGTTTTTGGCTAATCCGCGTTCAACCGAAAGGTAATTGAGGTAATCTTGGAGGCTGTCTTGCAATAGTGTCAACTCCTTTAGTTAACTTTCATGATGTAATTTAAATTTCGACAGAATCCGAGATTAATCCTTTTTTTATAAGACAGGAAAAGTTTCCAATTCCGGTAGTTTTCCGGTTTATTACGGTTTTAAACCTGTAAAAAAGATCATGCGTTGTTTAATATATAAGAAAAATCAGATTAAACGCCCAATCCAAGCGGTAATTATTGGCGTTACATAACCCTGGACAAACCCTCCTACTACCATAAGGATAATGACAATTAAGGTTATCACCGCGCAACGAATCAATTCTTCTCCGATCGCAATTTGGCGCTTGGTGAAACGCAGTTTGGTCAATGCCGCCGCGCAATCGATTATCGCGACCACCATCACAAACAAGGCTGGCAATATAAATAAATTATGCGGTAAGATACCCAAGATCGACAAGGCGAGTCCTTTATAGCCCATCGCCTGAAAGAGAAAACTGAAACTGAAACCCAAGATGAAACCTCTCGTAAAGATCAACAACAACGCCAACGGAACGCCAATTACGCTAATTCCCATGAAAAAAAGAAAAAAAACGGTTTGTAAGTTTGATATTACCGTTTGCCGCGTATAAATATTATTTTGTAAAAAGGCACCGCCATGCAAGCCTTGGTTAACAAAACCAATCAAATCCTGTTGCTGCTCTTTTTCCAGCACGTTTGCCGCCAATACGCCGAATGTCAGTCCCATTAAAAATAGGATTAGCACCAGGGCCAATAAAAAGATCCGTTCTTTGAAATAGTCTTGAATCAGTTGCCGCAACCGTAATGTGAAGATCATTATGCCACCCCCTTGTCCATTGTTATCATTTTATGGCCGGAGAATGGAATATATGATTAAATTTCTTTTGAATATTAAACCGGTAAATTAAGAAAACCGCAATTGACAATGTTTTGGGTAATGAATTGCGCCGCCAGGACATCCTCAAAGGAATTTGCGCTCGCGGCCACAACCGTAATCCCGCAGCTCAGTTTGCGAGCCGTTTCGATGGCCCGTTCGACGCCGACCCGAGCGGGTTCCATTCCTTTTTTTTGAAGCGTCCGGACTACGGTGGCGGTTAAAACAGCCGATGCGCCGTTGTTATAAGCGGCATCATAGGCAACTCCTCCGGTATCCGAGATAAATAGAGCGACTTTTCCTTGAAAATCGACCATTTTGCCAATTTCCGTGCCAATATTGGGAATGATCTGACTGACTTCGGCGCCGGAGCGGGTTACGCCAATCAAAGCCGCTTCCGCCCGCTTGCTTCGTTCGGTGGCATCGCCATAACGCGGTTCGGCTACAACGATCAATTGGGTTTTATATTTTAAAGCGGTTTTACCGGCTAAATAACCCATTCTTTCGGGGTTGATATTAATCGGTACTTTCGCTCCGGACGGCGCCGCGCCATAAATGGCAATCGCGCCGTTTTCTAGTGCAACCTCGGTGCTAGTCGACATATCGATAATATCGACAATAACAACAACATCGCCGCGCCGAGCGCCTTCGACCGCTCCGGAAGCATTAAAGGTTAAAGAAACCGTATTCAATCGATCATCACTCCAAATCTAGCTTCAATAATACCTTGTCGACCGATTTCAAAGCCATTACGCAAATTGCATTCGCCAAGAATATATGTTAGGGAGCAATAAATATTACCATAAATTGCGTTTTTCGATTAACGAAACTGCTACAGCGGTTTTGGCATCAATGATCGTTTGAGTGTTCAAGGCCTCCCATAATTCGGTTCGCGACATGATTACTGTCTCTAGAAACTCATCCTCATCGGGTTGGAGCGATACTTCTTTCAAGTCGCGCGCCAAATATAGATGAATGACTTCATCGGTAAACGCGGGCGTCGTCCAGATCGAAGTCAAGGGAATGACAGTCTGCGGCTCATAACCGATTTCTTCCGCAAGCTCACGACGGACACAATCGTCGGGCGACTCGCCGGAGTCCAGTTTGCCGGCGGGGATCTCTAATAAGATTTGATTGGTGGGATAGCGGAATTGTTTGACCAACACGATCCGCCCGTCCGGTAAAATGGGGACCGCCGCGACTGCTCCAGGATGACGCAGATATTCTCGACTGGCAATTTTACCGTTGGGCAATTGGACTTGGTCACTATGAAATTCTAAAAATTTCCCATGATGGACAATAGATTTTGAAACGGGTTTCTCGGACAAGTTTTGACCCATTTGACGACAGCTCCTTACAGTTTGATAAGCGAAGCTAACTGGCCAAGTTTGGCTTTGGCGGCTAAAACACCCGCTGTTACCGAACTTTGGAAAAACCAAGGATCTTCAGTAATCCCCCTGCCCATGCTGGTCACCCGGATGTTTTTCGCAGTAAAAAGATCCAGCGCCGCCGGATCAGTCAGCTGATACCAGTGATGACGCTGCAACAAGTGGTTGGCTTGGGATTTTTCAAGAATACAATTCATGAAAGCTTCAGGCATCAGGGTGGAGAGCCCTACCATAACCGGCTGATTCGTTAGATTCAATATTGTCGTTGAGTGATGACTCAATCCGTAATGCCGTTCCCGGGGATCAGCCGTACTGATACGGGGAACAGCAATGGGAATGCCTCCGAGCCTAGCGGTTAAATCAAGAATCCACGATTGTTCGATGCCGCTGAATCCAAGCGCGGTTCCGGTTCCGACGATTCCTGGACCCAAACCGCAAACAACCAGATCTGCCTGGATAATTTCGGTGGCGATAGCCAATGCCGAAGGAATGGAGACGGCTTCATAATCGCCGCCAAACGCATGGCCGGCCGTGACGGTCGCCTGTAACAGATCTTTGGTTTTTAAATCCCGGACCATATTGCTCAAAGCGATGGGCAACGCTGCGCCGTCCGTCATGACATAGGCGACTTTGGGGTTAAAACCGATGGTATGACGAAATCCCAGAATAATCCCGGGTAGCATGCTGTGAAGCGGCGCGGCGACAATGGGCGTGTTTTTCAATGAGACGCATTCCCGCAATTGCAAATGATGGGGACTTGCTTCCTCTTCAGCGGCAAGTACGGGAAACTGCCACGGAGTATAACGCAGTTTCATGATATGGCCGGTTATTACAGCAAGATCGCAATCCCGGCTTTCAGGAATGACAAAATGCCGTCCCCCAGTGCCAAGACCGAGTTTGACGGCGTTTGTATTTAACCAGACCTCGTCTCCGACCATGAGTTCCCGATAGAGTTCCGGATAATTATATGCTTTTTCGAGCTGGGAATGACCAGAGATTTCGACAAGCAGTTCCTGCAACTCCGGCGCGTTCGACAATATTTGCACAACTGTGCCCTTGGCGGAAGTGAACATATGAACGCCTCTTAACGTATGCGGTGGGTACGATAACGATGCAGTCGCGAAGGCAACTGCAGATGATCGGATCCGCAATTGCATTGCTGGGTTTGTAGTTCTGCTTCAAGGGCGATGATCCGCAACTGCGCCTGTTCAAAGCGGAGGTCGTTATCACTCTTCCAAAGCAGGACAAATCCCCAACCAATAATTAAAAAGGTTATTAAAAATGATAACGGTTCGAATTGATCAAATTTTAGGTACCAAAAGATCGAGCCGATCCCAACCAACAACAAACACAGGCCGGTATAATAATTATTATCCCGCACCAATTCCATTTTGAATAATTTTTTCAAGATTTCGCGCATGTTAACCCTCCATTGTTTTCCCGGTTAATTCAAGTCCGGTAGGTTCCACCCAGTCAGGGATTTTTGGTAATTCGTCAAGATGATTTAAACCGAAATAACGAAGAAATTGTTTGGTGGTTCGAAATAAAATCGGTCGTCCCGGTGCATCTTTGCGACCCGCTTCTTCAATTAAGTTTTTATCCAACAGGGTAGCAATCGAGCTTTCAACACTGACTCCACGCAGAGCTTCAATCTCAGCTTTGGTGATCGGTTGTTTATAGGCGATAATCGCCAAAGTTTCGATAGCGGCGGTTGACAATCCGACATTCCGCGGGGTTTTTTGGAGTTGTTCGATGTACGGAGCACACTCCGGATGCGTGCAAAATTGATAACCGTTCGCAACTTCGATAATTTGAATGCCTTTTTTGGCATGTTGATAATCGTCAATCAGATCCCCAAGCAATTGTTTGACAGTTTGTTCGTTAATTTCCGTAATTTCGGCAATTGCTTTCACGCTAAGCGGTTCTGACGAAGCAAAAATAAGTGCCTCAATGACGGCTCGAGCCATAATTAAATTCATCTCGCTAATTCTCACCTTCCGGAGGTTTGGAAAGAACAATCTCGCCAAATAAAGCATCTTGAAAGGCGACCACTTGTCTAAGTTTGATAAGTTCCAAAATAGCTAAGAAACAGGTAATCAAGCCCAGCTTGGTTTGTACATTGTGGAAAACTTTGGTAAAAAAGACGCGGCCTTCGGCTTGAATTAGATTAATTATTTCGGTCATTCGTTGTTTAACCGAGACTTCCTGCTTGGGAAGGGTGTCAATTCCTTTGGAAACCTGACTTTCTAAAATGTCTTTAAACGCTTCCATCAGATCCCAGATTGAAAGATTTTTTAGCGGATTGGATTCCGCAGCGACCTTTTGATCGGCGAACTCTCCGCCGCTCCGGGTAAATACCTGTAATTGCTCGTTTTCGAGAATTTGCAGACTTCGGGCCGCCTCTTTAATTTTTTTGTACTCAATCAACTTTTGCGCCAATTCCCAACGGGGATCTTCTTCAAATGCATTGGCGGAATCGGCATCAGCCGGAGTTGAAGGCAAAAGCATTTTGGCCTTAATCTGCATCAAAGTCGCGGCCATTACCAAAAAATCGCCGACCGTCTCAAGATTGAGGAATTGAATTGTTTGAAGATATTCAAAATATTTTTCGGTAATTAAGGCGATGGGAATATTATAAATATCAATTTCATCTTTTTCAATAAGATGAAGTAATAAATCCAAGGGTCCTTGGAAAATATCCAACTGAATTTGATAATCCATTAATTTTTCCTTAGTTCCGGTTATCAGCGTTTTGCAAACAGGTCAAATAGAGACTTTGATTGGCTTGGGTCGGATCATGGTGACGGCGGATTAATTCAACCACAAAAGATTCAATTCCAAGCACCTTCGCCATTTGGGCGCCCCGGCCGGGATGAACCAGATCAACGTAGCAACTGTAACGAATGCGATCCCAAAACGTTTGAGGTTGGGGTTTTGCTAATTTGTCACGTATCAATGGAAACGCTCTACGAATCACTCCGACAAAGATTCGGGTCGCTAAATTAAAATCGCCTTGAATTTTACCAATATCATGTAATAAAGCCGCTTTGACTAACAATTCATAATTTTCATCGGTTGGTTGAGCTTCGGTCATTACGGTTCGTGCTACCGATACCGCATGCATCTGATCAATTAGGTCCATTTGAAAAAAGAGAAACTTACCTGGGTCATCTAAATATGAATCAACCAATTGTAGGTCAGCCGTTGCTAAGGTTGAAGCCCAGGAATCGGTGATCCGTTTTATGATTCCCAATCTCATCAGCCTACTTTAAATCGATATCCATATTGCAAATTGTTCATCCCTGAGTCGACACCTATATTTAACGTAAGGAATTTTATCGAGTTCCGCGGTGGAATCAATTTCAAAAATATAGATCCGGGTTGCGGATCTAACAAGTGATGATTCGTTTCATTTTATCACTAATCAACGAAGTTCGTCAAGAAAGCGACGTAACTGTTATTTGGGGAAACAACTGCTGCCAATAAACTCACGTATGATTGAATTAAAGGGTATTTCGTCGCAATTCATCGGCAGGAAATAGCTTAAAAACTTCAAGAGCCGTTTTGCCTCGGCATATTCGGGATATTCCGGCGTAATCTGTTCCAATAAGGGCTCGGCAAACTGTTTTAGTACCGTAAGTTCATAAATCAATGCCGAATTGAACATTACATCGGCCTCTTCTTGATACGGGAAGATATATTTTTCTTCGCCGCGGCGGACCATCGGCCACAGTCCGATCGTGGTTAAGGCGTCATGACCGCGGAATTGATTATCCCGAACGATCCGTCGTAAAATCCGGTTATCAGTCGTCGGAATCCGGTTATGATCGTCGATATTTAGTTGCGTTAACGCGCTTACGTAAATTTTAAATTTATTATATTTTGAGATATCGGCGGTTAATTGTTCGTTCAGACCGTGAATTCCCTCAATGATAATCGGTTGGTCACTACCGATTTGAATCGGCTGCGAACGCATTTCCCGCATACCGCGTTGGAAGTTATAGACGGGCAACGTGACCGGAAACCCGTGGATTAACGAGGTGAGGACTTCATTAAAAAAATGTAAGTCAATGGCTTCCAAACTTTCAAAATCCGGAAGTCCATCCGGACCTAACGGGGTGTTCGAACGATCGACAAAAAAATCGTCAATCGAAATCGAGATCGGTCGTAATCCGCTTACCCGAAGTTGAACCATTAATCGCTGAGCAAAGGTTGTTTTACCTGATGATGACGGTCCGGCAATCAAAACCACCCGGATCCGTTCCCGTTCCGCCGAGATCATATCGGCGATTTGAGCGATCTTTTTCTCCTGCAACGCTTCGGCGACCCGAATTAATTCGCCCCCTTTCCCTTGGGTCAGTTGCATGTTGAGGTCTCCGACATCGGCAATTTCGAGAATTTGGCCCCATTTCTCAAATTCATAAAAAATTCGGGCTAATTTTCGTTGTTCGATAAATTCCGGGACTTGTTCCGGATTGGCCACTACCGGAAAGAACAGGATGAATCCGGGCAGGTAATATTTGAGATCAAATTTCTCCAACATCCCGGTGCTGGGAACCATATACCCGTAAAAATAATCGGCGAAATCCTCACAATGATATAAGTTAACGACCGGTTCTTTTTTAAACTGTAAAAGACGGACTTTATCGTGCCATCCCTTCGTTTCGAAAAGTTTGATCGCGTCATCTATCGGCACAGTTTCCTTGGTGATCAACAGGTCGGCTTGGATGATTGTTTGCATACGCTGGTGTATTTGACTCAATTCCCGTTCGGTAAAGGGAGTTTTGTCAAGCAAATCGATTTCACCGTAGATTCCTTTGCTTAACGAATGTTCGATCCGGACCTTACAACCGGGAAAAAGTTCGGAGGCAGCTTTGATTAAAACCAACGAGAGACCGCGAGAATAAATTCGTACCCCGTCTTCGGTTGAGAGATCAAGGGGATGCAATTTCCCGCCGGACTCGGGGATATAATTAAGATCGCGGATTTCATTGTCGAGCTTGACAGCAACGATTGGCGAACGGTATTCAGCCTGCAAATCGGCAACAATCATTTGTAAAGCCGTCCCTCGCGGATAATCAAGAACACGTTGATCTGTCAATTGAAATTGAAAGCTGGTTTCACTCATCTAAAATTGACCTCCTGATACTGTCTACAATGCTCATTCGACGTTGAGAGTGGGTCTCCTTTTTCATATGGTTAAATACTGTCCTTTAACAGAACGTTTTCAGCTGACGGTAAATGCACAATGACGGGATTTGATTTAACCGGTTAAGAACTATGATATCCAAATCAAGAAGTGTTCAGAACCCCAGAATATGTTGGTGAAGATTGCCACCCAGTTGTAAATGAGGCTTGAAAATATAAAGAAAAACTGAATGAGGAATTATTCGAATGAAATTGGGGGGGATCGTTCTCCCAAACGGAGAAAACGAGGAGTTGACAGAAGAACATGTGTTAACGTGAGAAATTGGCGGTCGAGGTATTTGGAAGTACCGTCATAATTGAACCACTTTTCGGACCGTTTGCACTAATTCTTCGCTACTGGGCGGTTTGATTAAATATTCACGAGCGCCGGCCGCCATTGCCTTCCGTAAATATTCTTGTTCGCCTTGAACCGACAAAATAATGATCGACATTTGACGAGCCTCCGATGTCAGGTGTTGTGTCGCTTGAATGCCGTCCATAATCGGCATATTGATATCCATCAAAATAACATCCGGATGAAGATTCAGAGCGCACGCGATGGCTTCCGCCCCATTACTTGCTTCCCCGATGACAAACATATCCTCTTCTAATTCAAGCAGTTTTCTAAGGTTCTTACGAGTCTCGGCTATGTCATCGACTACCAGAATCTTTATTTTAGTGGCCAAGCGGTTCACCTTCCAAATTGATTGGTTGATGGTTCCTTCGTTATATTGTACCGTAGAAGTATACGATCGGGATGTCAACACCGGAAATTTATCAACCCGGGATCGTTGCGATTACTTGGAAATTCTGCTGATCATCGATTCTCACTAAGCTTAATCAACGAATAGCGTCAATTTAATAATGAGCCGAGTGCCATAAAAAAACCAATAAGCCGATGAATAAAGCAATTCCATAGGGAATATAAAGTTTATTTTCGAAAGACAGATTCCGAATTGGCAAACGGTGTTCCCGATTCCAAAGTGCCGTAAATACTAGGGTGATCCGTAATAGTCCTACCGATCTGCCGTGTAGTTTTAGGATATAGATTGCTGAGATGATTCCCCCCGCAATTGCACTAAATAAAGTTATTTTCCAGACTGCTTGCCATCCTAAGAATGAACCAAAAACCATTAACAGTTTGACATCGCCCGCGCCTAACCATCGCAGCGCAAATGGGATTAGCAAGATTACAAATCCAGCGGTTATCCCGATAATTGCGAAAAACCAATGATTTGGTTTAAACCAAAGATTTAAAATGAGGCCCAGTACCATCCCTGAAAATGTAAGCCAATTGGGGATTTTGTGGTTTTTCCAATCGCTGATTGCGGCGATGACTCCGATGAATATCACCCCCCCAACAATGATTGGGTAAAAATATTCCGTAAACAGAATCGATCCCTCCAAAGGCTTAAATTAGTAAGACTTTACCTTTAATTCGGTAAAGTCTTACACAACATATGAAAAGGTAACCTATAATTAGCTGCATTCGGATCAAGAAGGATTTTTGCCGGTGGAGTTGAAAATGGGTTTGAGACCGCCATTCATAGCGACAAGGAGGCCGATCACTACGACTGCAATCAAAGCGATGATCAATCCGTATTCAACCATGTTTTGTCCGGATTCTTCCTTGATGAATCGTTTTAACATTTTCATTCACTCCTGTATATTTAAAACAAATTGTTTAAATTATCAAAAAAACAACCCTATAATAATGTTATAATATACATTATAATAATTAATTTTTTAATCATAAATCCGTCAAAAGTATCATTTTTATCGTGAGTCTTTAGTCCTGGCTGTTCATTACCAATCCTTTGCGATATGCATAAACAGCGACTTGAGTGCGGTCTTCCAAAGCCATTTTCTTTAAAATGCTGCTTACGTGATTTTTGACAGTTTTTTCACTAATAAAAAGTTTTTCGGCGATATCTTTATTACTGTTCCCGGAAGCAATGTAAGTTACGATCTCCAATTCCCGTTGGGTCAAACCGAACTCTTCAGGAGATATACTGGTTTTCTCCTCATTCATGAATTGGCGAAATTCATTTAAAAGCTTGGTTAATAAACAAGGTTGGATATACGCTTCTCCTTTTGCCACAGTCCGGATGGCCTCGTATAATGTGTCCGGATCAATATCTTTCAACACATAACCTAAAGCACCTGCTTTGATAATTTTGGAAACATGATTTTGGTCATTATCAATGGTTAAGGCTAAAATATTGACATCGGGATATTTGTTTTTTAATTCACCGGTTAATTCGATTCCGTTCTTACCGGGGAGGTTCAGATCCATTAGGATCACATCGGGGTTGAGACCGGTCACCTTGTCCATCACTTCGTCGCCATGTTGCGCTTCTCCGACCACATCAAAATCATCTTCCAGGGTGAGCAACTGCCGCAGCCCTTGCCGTACCAAAGAATGATCATCAACTATCATTACTCTTATCATCGCCATGAATGCACCTTCTACCTATCGATCGCTTGGTCTATCGGAACCGAGGCCATTATCTTGGTTCCTTGATTTAGAGCGGTTTCGATTACTAATTTACCGTTTAAAAGTTCGAGTCGTTCTTTCATGCTCAGCAAACCGAAACTTTCTTTCCCCGCTACTTCGCTCATGATTTTTTCCAGATCAAAACCTTTACCGTTATCAACAATTTTGACCGCGATTTCCTTGGGGAGCAAATCAATTTTGACGGCAATTTCCGTGGCATTCGCGTGTTTTAAAGCGTTGTTGATTCCTTCTTGAATCAACCGGAACAATGCAACCTCATAGGTGGTTTGAATACGTTTTTCTTCGCCATGGACTTCTAATCGAATCTGGGTATTTTCGCGGTTGTGCAATTCTTCCAAGTATCGCTTTAAGGTAGGAACTAAACCGAGATCATCCAGGGTCATTGGCCGTAAATTAAATATGATCCGCCGTACTTCTTGTAAGCTCTCCTTGACGATGTGTTTTAATTGAACTAATTCATCAGCGACCTCAGTGCGGTTGGTTTTCAACAGTTTCTCGCATAGTTCAGCGCGCAAGACCACATTGGCCATTGCCTGCGCCGGACCGTCATGAATTTCTCGTGCCACGCGTTTTCGTTCTTCTTCTTGAGCCAGAATAATCCGACCGCCTATAAATCGCCGCTGTTGGATACCGCCCATTTGTTGACTGAAAACTGTCAAATTTCCACTCAGAAAAGTAAGAGCGATATCAACTTTGGAAACCAGTTCTTCCGCTTTTTCCGACATTTCATTGACTTTGGCGATTGAACGCTGTAGATCTTCTCTCTTTTCGCGCATTCCTTTCTCTTTTTCTTTTTCCACTGCAAGTTGAATCTGAAGTTCTTGGGCATATCGGTACGCTTTTTTGATGTCCTCTTCGGAATAGCGATTAAAATCCCGACTGACCTCCATCAAGTGAACTCGCGCTTTTTTAAATAAAACCTCCAGACGATCAACTGTTTCAATCACTTGCCTGACTTCGTTATTTACCCAGTCGAAGTCGGTTTGCATTTTTTGTTGAACACTTTTGGCGCTTTCCGCAATATCAAAAAGGTTTACCTTACTTAATTCAATTGCGGCAACTGTTTCTTTGATTATCTTATCTACGACACTAAAATCAAGAATTTCCGGCATGAATACCCTCCCCCAATGGGTATCATTAATTTAACTTTCGGCATCGCGTAATTCGAACTTTATAACCTTTTCGGAACAATAGCTTAATGAAATGGCAAATTAGAAAAAAAGCCGGTAGAACCGGCTGTGAAAGTAGCATTTGATAATTGCCTATTTTAAATTGGTCGATTTATCCAACCGTTCCCACGGAAGATTAAGATCATTCCGTCCGAAGTGACCATAAGCCGCAACCTGACGATAAATTGGTTGCCGCAACTTCAGGTCGCGAATAATTGCCGCCGGACGGAGATCAAAATTCTCCTTTACAATCTGCTCGATTTGAGCATCTGTCAATATACCGGTACCAAAGGTGTCTACCATAACCGAAACCGGTTTCGCAACGCCAATGGCATAGGAAATTTGGATCTCGCAACGTTTGGCAAGCCCGGCCGCAACGATGTTTTTGGCAGCGTAACGTGCTGCATAAGCTGCAGAACGATCGACTTTCGTAGGATCTTTCCCAGAGAAAGCGCCGCCACCATGACGTGCCGCTCCACCATAGGTATCGACAATTATTTTTCTTCCGGTCAACCCGGAATCCCCTTGCGGACCGCCAATTACAAAACGTCCGGTCGGATTAATATAGAATTTGGTCTCGTTGTCCAATAGATGAGCAGGAATAATTGGCTGAATCACCTTTTCAATCATATCTCTTTCAATTTGATCGTGTTCGATCGCGGGATCGTGTTGAGTTGAAATGACAACGGTATTTACCCTAACCGGAACGCCATTTTCATATTCAACAGTCACTTGACTTTTGCCATCGGGTCGCAAATAAGCGATTTCGTCACTTTTACGTAAAACCGACAGACGTCGGGTTAATTGATGCGCCAATGAAATTGGCATTGGCATATATTCAGGAGTTTCATCGCAGGCATAACCAAAAACCATTCCCTGGTCTCCCGCGCCGATTGCTTCAATATCGGAGTCGCTCATCTCCCCGGTTTTCGCTTCGAGAGCCTTATCGACGCCTAAAGCAATATCGGCAGATTGTTCATCAATCGAGGTTAAAACAGCGCAAGTATCGTTATCAAAGCCAAATTTGGCCCGGGTATAGCCAATTTCTTTAATGGTTTGGCGGGCAATTTTAGAAATATCAACATAACATTGGGTGCTAATTTCCCCCATGACAAGAACCAGACCTGTCGTCACTGCGGTTTCACAAGCGACCCGGGCATTGGGATCTTGAGCAATGATTGCATCCAAAACTGCATCGGAAATTTGATCGCAGATTTTATCGGGATGGCCTTCAGTTACTGATTCTGAAGTCAGTAAGTGCCGTTCAGTCATTTTATTTCCCCCTATCATAATTTAGAAACATGCATATTCGCAAAATGGCATAATTTCAAGGTGATTAGGCACGTTCCTTTTTGACAAAAAAATAACCCCTCCTGGCGGAAGGGATAGCTCCGCTCATCTTCCCAGAATCATCTCTGGGGGGAATTAGCACCCGGCGAACTTTTTCCCGGGTTGCTGGGTTTCATTGGGCCCTGACCCTCCACCTCTCTGGATGAGTATTTAGTTTAAACAAATTATATCGAATCTAGAAAACGATGTCAAACAATTTTCATTCATTAAAGATATTTGTTTATTTCTACGGTAAACTCGCGTTTAGGTCGAAATCCGACAAAACGCGTAGCCGGATTGCCATTGATAAAAAGGCACACTGTCGGAATACTCATTACGCCAAACTGACCTGCCAATTCTTGATTGTCATCGACGTTGATTTTGGCGACCTTTAATTTACCGGCATATTCGGCGGCAATTTCATCAATTACCGGAGCAACCATGCGGCAAGGCCCACACCAAGGCGCCCAAAAATCCACCAGTACCGGAAGCTTCGATTCCATAACTTCGGCTTGGAAATTTGCCTGAGTTAACTCTAGCATTGTTCTCACCCTCACTTCGTAGTTTACCTTTAGGTTATTCAATATATAGTGCTTGTAACAAATTGGTTGATCCCGGGATACCGGTTCGAACCCCTGCGGTGATCACGACAAGGTCATTGGTATTGATTACTCCGGTATTTTTGGCAGCTTCGATGCTGACATCCATCATATTATCAATTGTGCTGGCCTGTGGAACAATAACCGGATAAACACTCCACGAAAGGCTTAATTGTTGAGCAACCCGTTCTGAAGGAGTCGCCGCAATAATCGGCGCTTGTGGACGGTATTTGGAGACCATTCTGGCAGTACTACCGGACTGAGTGGAACAGATAATTGCCATTGCTTTTAAGTCCAAGGCCGTTTGACAAGTCGCATGGCAAATGGCATCAGCAACAGTTGGGAAAGAACCCACCCGCTTTTTAGCGAGAATTTCTTCAAATTTAAGCGACTTTTCAATCCGTTTCGCGACGCGGGCCATAATTTCCACGGACACCACAGGGTATTTGCCAACAGCAGTTTCGGCCGATAACATGATGGCATCGGTGCCTTCCAAAATTGCATGAGCAATGTCGGTGACTTCAGCCCGGGTGGGTCGCGGGTTACGAATCATTGATTCCAACATTTCAGTAGCCGTAATAACGGGTTTGCCCGCTGCATTACAGATTTCAATTAAATACTTTTGAACTAACGGAACTTCCTCCGGTGGGATTTCGGTGCCGAGATCACCCCGAGCAACCATAATTCCATCGCAAGCTTGGAGAATCTCTTCGCTATTGCGGAATCCTTCTTCATTTTCGATTTTAGCGATAATGGCTTGATCGCCGCCAAGTTTATTGACAAGTTGGCGAATCTCAACCATATGTTCGGCTTTCCGCGCAAAGGAAACAGCGATAAAATCGACTTTTTGCTTGATTACGAAATCGAGATCGGCGTAATCCTTTTCCATTAAAGCTGGGAGATTAACCGATACAGCCGGTAAAGTCACCCCTTTTTTTGAAGACAATTCACCGCCATTGACGACTTCGCATTCGAGTTCAGTTCCACTTGCGGCCACAACAGAAAGTAGGATCATGCCGTCAGCCAAAAAAATCTGACCGCCAACTTTAACATCTTCAATTAAGGTAGGATATTCAACATAGATAAATCCGGGAGTTCCGTCTTTTTTGGTATCAACGGTCAATTGAACGTGGGAACCGTCAGTTAAAACCATTGGACTTGGATTAATGATTCCCGTTCGGATTTTGGGGCCTTGCATGTCTGCCAAAATTCCCACTGGAATCCCTAATTTGGCGGAGACATCTCTTACAAGTCGAATCCGTTCAGCATGTTCTTCATAAGAACCGTGAGAAAAATTCAAACGGGCAATGTTCATGCCGGCTTTGATTAATTTTTCGAGAACGACTGGATTGGAACTTGCTGGTCCTAAGGTGCAAATGATTTTAGTCTTTTTCAATGGGAAACCTCCTACATACTTGCCATGATGTTGGCGAGTTTTAGTTGTTCTAAATCAATTGATTTTTGCGTGCCAATGGCAAGATCAATGTCGAATGCTTCAATTTGATCACCGACAATACCAACCATTTTTTCTGATTGACCGGCCAGTAATAGATCGACAGCTTTCGCCCCCATCAAGACGGCAATTTTACGGTCGTAAAACGATGGTGTTCCGCCCCGTTGAATATGACCTAATACAGTAATGCGAGTTTCGCAACCAGTATGTTCGGAAATATATTGCCCTACACAGAAACCACTTGAGTGTTCGGCGGATGCGGGGTCACCAAATAAGCCTTCGGCAACCAAAATAATACTGTGCGTCTTGCCGTGTTTGGCACCTTTCTTGATCTGTTTGGCGACTTCTTCAAGATTTATAGGGACTTCCGGGATGAGAATCGCTTCAGCCCCACCGGTTAAACCAGCTGCCACCGCAATAAAGCCGGAATTCTTGCCCATAACTTCAATAATATAAACCCGATTATGCGATGAAGCCGTATCCCGGATTTTATTCATGGCGTCAAGAACTGTATTGACAGCAGTATCAAAACCGATCGTATAATCGGTACAACCGATATCATTATCGATGGTTGCCGGGATCCCAACGGTTTGAAAACCCATTTTATTTAAAACTTGGGCTCCTCGGAATGAACCATCTCCCCCGATGATGATGAGACCATTAAAACCCAATTTACTGAGTTGTTCTTTGGCTTTTGCCTGGCCCTCGGGTGTTTGAAACTCTTCACAACGCGCCGATTGTAAAATGGTTCCGCCCCGTTGCAAAATATCACCTACTGAACGGGTGCTTAGAGGAATGATATCTCCTTCAAGAATGCCGCTATAACCACGTTTGATACCAAAAACTTGGCAACCATGATAAATGGCTTTTCGAACAATGGATCGGATTGCGGCGTTCATACCTGGTGCGTCACCGCCGCTCGATAAAATACCGATTTTCATAACGGGCTCACTCCACGCAAGAATTATTCTTCAATATAAATACCATAATTACGGAAACGTTGATAACGTCCTTCTAAAATGTCGTTTTTGGGCAGATTCAATAATGGATATAGCTGTTCCAATATTGCTTTTTTTAAATTTGCTCCCGCTTCGGAGGGATTTTTATGAGCACCACCCAACGGTTCCGGAATGATTTGATCAACAATTTTCAAACCCAATAGGTCATTGGCGCTTAACTTTAAAGCCTCGGCAGCATCGGGAGCTTTTGCCGAATCTTTCCATAATATTGATGCGCAACCTTCTGGAGAGATCACTGAGTAATAAGAGTTTTCCATCATTAAGACTCGGTTGCCCACTCCGATTGCCAAGGCTCCGCCACTACCGCCTTCCCCGGTAACAACAACGACAATTGGTACGGCTAAATTGGCCATTTCCCGAATATTACGGGCGATCGCTTCCCCTTGTCCGCGTTCTTCTGCTTCCACCCCCGGATATGCCCCAACGACATCGACCAAACAAACGATGGGCCGACTAAATTTTTCCGCTTGATGCATTAAACGAAGGGCTTTACGATAACCTTCCGGGTGGGGTTGACCAAAGTTGCGATAAATTTTTTCTTTGGTGTCGCGACCTTTTTGCTGACCGATAACGGTAACCGGGATATTGTCAATACAGGCAATTCCGCCAATCATGGCCGGATCATCGCGGTAAAGACGGTCGCCGTGGAGTTCAATAAAATCCGTGGCGATCATACCAATATAATCTAAGAATGTAGGGCGTTTGGCATGTCTGGAAATTTGGATTCGCTGCCAAGGAGTTAAATTGTTATAAATACTAAGCCGTAAGGTACTTGCCTTTTCTTCTAAAGCAGCGATCTGAACTGCCATGTCAATATTTTTTTCTTGTGAAAACTGTTTTAGTTCCTCAATTTGCTTTTCCAATTCCAACACGGGTTTTTCAAAATCTAAAATCAATCCGGTATTGCTAGCCAATATTCCCACCAACCTTCGTATGGAATCGCAAAAGTTGTGCCAATACGACTTTAAGGTCCTTGCGTGGGACAATCATATCAATAATACCATGTTCAAGCAAAAACTCGGAAGTTTGAAACCCTGGCGGTAAGGTTTGGCGAATTGTTTGTTGGATAACACGGGGGCCGGCAAAACCGATCAAAGCATCCGGTTCAGCTACTATAATATCCCCCAGCGAAGCGAAACTTGCAAATATCCCGCCCATTGTCGGATCGGTTAATACAGAGATATAGAATGAACCTGCCTCGGAAAGTTTGTTCAAAGCTTGACTTGTTTTGGCCATTTGCATTAAGGACAAAATCCCTTCATGCATCCGAGCGCCTCCACCACCACCTGAAACAATAATTATCGGTAATTTTTCTGCTGCTGCTGCTTCGATGGCTCTGGTGATCCGTTCGCCAACGACTGAACCCATTGATCCACCTACAAATCCAAAATCAATGATTGCTAAATAGGTAGGGACCTCATCTATAGTCGCTTTTCCAACGACAGCACCTTCAGAAAGTTCAGTAACTTTTTGAGATTTTTTTACTTTATTTTCGTATTCGGGAAAGTTCAACGGATTGACCGTTCGCAGGTTATTGTTTTCTTCTTCAAAACTATCCGGATCAATTAGCAAATTTAACCGTTCTTTTGCACCTATTCGAAAATGGAAATTGCATTTGGGGCATACTTTTAAATTTTTTTCAATATCCTTGTGATAAGTGATTTGCGAACAACGATTACACTTAACCCAAAGACCGTCCGGTATTTCTTTTTTTTCGATTTCAACTTTCTTGGAATAATCTTGATCGGTTTTAACTGTTATGTACTTCGGTTTCGTCTTAAAAAGATCTTTTAGCAATCAGTCCACTCCTTGTTCGGCGCTTGGATGCTCATGCTACCGAAATTAACAATAAACAAATCCCATGTAAGATTCGCGTTTAATTAATAAATTCCTTCTATTTAAGCTCTTTGTAAAGCATTATTAATGACCTCGGTCGCCTCTTCGATTTCAACCTCCGAAACCATCACTTCCACATTACGCTCTTCTTTCGTCACCAAACGTGAATCTTTCATTTTAACGAGAATGCCTTCGATCTCTAAAATTTCTTTTAAATAGTTGGCAACTTTGCGGTTCGGCGCCACATAAACTACCACCCACATTTAGATTCCTCATTTCTCTTACGAATAACCAAACAGTACGGGTAATAATTATTCAGACCACTATGATACTTTTCAAAGAATAAATTAGCATTTAACGTCTGTCAATAGATTTTTCGTAAATTTAATCTCATCTGAATTACGAATCTTTAGATCGTGAGGAAAAATTACGCCAAACAATCGAGATTGATACCTGAAAATCACGGGGATTCGGTCTCGGCTTCGTGCTTGAACGTTATTTTTTGTTATTATAGTCTCCAAGCAAACGAAGAATTTTCGGGAGGTGTCAGTATTTCACCATTCCCAAATAATAGGTGCTCCCGCCCAATACCTGATGTAATTTTCCGATTTCTGCCGCTTTCGTTTGTTTAGCAAAAGTTCGACAGGAAAAACCACACTCCTGCATTATAACTCAAAGCAACAATTGATTTAAACATAATCAAAGTATAGCAGACAAATATTAAATGCAAACCGCCGTACAATCACCGGCGGTTTGCATCTTGATCGTCGAAAATAATGAATAATTTATATGGTTACAGAAGCAATAAAAGAGTATCCCGGATTATCCTCATCTACAACTTTTCCAAAATAACTCTCGGTAGAAGTTAAAGACTGTAAGAAATCGCCGCTGATTACGGCCTTTACTTTGCCTTTAATTACTCCGTGTTCCACAAAGAGACATTGATCCGCTGATAAAGAAAAACTACCGGAGGCCGAATCTTGGGTATGCATTCCTAAAACCGAATATACAATTAATCCTTGATCGGTCTGATGGATTAAATCCTCCCAGGCAGGCAAGTCATGAGAGACATTGACAAAAAAACCACGGCCTCCCAAACCGGGGGTTGGTGGCAACCCTGCTTTCGTAGCGTATTTTAAATTTAAGATCGGGGTTTTTAAACTCCCATGCTGAATCAGGTCGATGATTCCTCCCGGGATACCTTCAGTGGTACAACGATAAGAAAATGATCGAAGCGGTTCTAAGGTATTCACTGTGATGGACAGATCGGGCCGCAAAACTTGGACCTGGTTTGTAAAATCAGCTAACGAAAAACGACTTTGGCGATTTATCACCAAACTACCATAAAGGTTCGCAATTAAAAATTGACTAAGAAACGCTTCGAAAACTCCGGGAGGGAATAATAAACGCATTTTTCCGGAAAATGTGGTTTTCATCTCATTTTCAAGTAGTTTCCCGATTCTCGCCGTGTTATCGATAGTAGTTTGAACTTTTTCTTTAGTTGGCCAATATTTTTCCTGAAACGCTTCGCCATAACTATTATTCACTTCGAAATAAAACTCAAACGGAGTTTGGGGATAGGATAAGTTTAGCCCTGCCGAGTTGCGTAAGCAGCGTTGATTTTGATAACAACGAATTTTTCCGTCAATTTTATGAAAACCCGCAGCCGCTAAATTTTGAAGACCGTCATGTAAAATGGTAAAAGGCCGGTTATTATCGTGATCGATTATATTTACCAATATCGGATCCGCCAAATTAACCTCGGGGATTTCTGACGGTTTATAAACCCCTACTCCATCCGGGTCATAATATGCAGCGGTTTTCCAATTATTCATATAATCTTGAAAATTGCTCACAGCTTGCGAATCTAACTTTGCGGAACTATAACGCTTATTGCGCCAGTATAAAAAAATTTCCCCGGAAATGCTCCGTTTATAACTCGGCGCCGAATAGGGACCGCCAATCCGGCTGTTTTTCAAGCCAATTTCAATACCTCTTGTTTCATGGAGATCAAATCGCCAATCAATTAATTCCGGGTCTTTTATTTGATATGCTTCGAGTATAGCTGCCAGTTGTTCCGCTAATTCCAGATTACTCTCCTCCAATCATGATCTCCGGGTTTTTCTCAATAACCAAAAAATAGTGGGAACCGCCACAACTGGGAACACCCTGTCCCATTTTCCCGCAGGTACCCATCGCATCGATTTGCAAGGGGCCAATCGCCGCGGAAACCGATTTTAAAACGGACAATACTTGGCCGCTGAATATTGCCGGCTTAAATAACACCGGTTCCGCTGCTAATGAGTATATTCCCGAACAGTGAAAAACAAAGTCGCCAAAGGCCGGATTGACTTGTCCGCCCTGGAAACCGCTTAAATATAGAACATTTTCACCGGGGATAATTAACTGATGCTCCAAAAGAATTTGATAAAGTGTCTGGGGAGTGATTGATTCAAAATTTTGATTTACGGATATCGGATTATCAAACTCGATACGAATATTCGTCATCCGGGCAATTGGTAAGTGGAAAAAATTTTCAACCCTTTCAGCTCCGGTCAAAGAGACACCGGCGCGATCGGCAGAAAAAACATCGGATAAACCAGCGGCTAACCGGCCATGATCAACAATTTTTACGGTCTTTCGTTCAACTCCCATGGCGCTGATGGGCTGATAAGCGTAATCCCCTTCAATTGGCCCGTCGATGATTGACAACCGCTCATCGGCAACTTTCAAACCGATCCGCATTTTCCCCTTCTCGCCCAAAATTGAACTCTCTAACGCATCGGTTTCCGCCGCATGACCAAAAGCTTCATGGGCTAATCCTTTTGCCAAAGCATAATCAATTACAAGTTTATAATTGCCGCTTTTTACTTTCGGAACATGTAAGAGGTCCAGGGCTAATTTGGCCGATTTTTCAGCTCGCGCTTTTAAAAGTTCCAGATTCGACTGTTCGACAATGATACTTAAATCAGTACCTGGAAGATTTGCATAGGCGGTTGCGGTATCGCCATTGCCTTTAGCAGTTATGGAATGGTAGATAAAGGAACGTGGCGTATTAAAAGTAACATCGGTTCCATCCGAGCGAATAATTCGCCACTCTTCAGCAGTTATTCGCAATATGGTTCGCACGGAAAGTCGTGATGAATCAATCGCAATCAGTTCTTTATTAAGTTCGGTAAGAGTCGCTTCAATGCTCGCTAAGGATAAACTTCCAAGCGGATATTTTTCGGAAACGATATTTTGGCGCGTTAGTGCTTCTAATTTAAAAATTTCTTGATTTGATTCACCATTAAAGTTTCGACTTTGATCAGCCAACGATTGGGCTTTTTTCAAAAGTTCAATTCCAATCTCGGCGGATACTTGATCGGCAGCTGCAAAACCCATAAAACCGTCTTTCGTAACGACTTGAATTCCAATCCCATTGAGTACGGAAGAATTAATCTCTTCCATTTTGCCGTTGTTAATTTGAATTGCTAGATCTTTACGATATTGAAAGCGGGCAATAAAATAGGTATCGGTCTTTTTTGCTTCATTGACTAAGTAATTAATTAATTGATCATATTGGTTTACTGTCATCTTCGCCTCGTTTAGTTGATTTCGATATTTAGCCTGTGCGGTAATAATATGCTTTATGCGGCTATTTTCAGTCTTCTTGATGAAGATGTTCGGCGCGTAGCCTGGACTCGGTGGCAACTACTTGTGGTCGGAAAAGCTCTACCAATGATTCGCTAAAATGCTGAATTTCTAAGCAGTGCTGCCACCAGAAAACATCGATGGTTAAAAATCGTTTCATCGAAAAAACCTGGATGATAATAAAACAATCATCGAAGTCTCCGCTGATGCGAATCCCTTCCGGTTTGAACGTCTGAAAAGACCATTGAATGTTAATAATCCCCTCGCATAGAGTAATCCTTTGAATCTCAGCGATAAACTCTTTGGGAGAATTCCACAACTCATTCTGACAAAGATACAGATCAGCCATAAAATGTCTCCCGAAATCTGCCTTCATCCCGGACAACCCGCTCCTTTCATACCTATAGCATATCATATGATAAAGAGAAGGGTCGTGGTGTTGATTTTAAATAAAACTTTTACGCAGACTGTTTAATTAGCATGAACCAGTTACAGTACCGGATGCACCGCAAAATGTAATCCACATTTAAAAAATTCCTCCTTGTTTGTTAGGTTTATATTGGTTATAATGATACAGGTTGATATCGCTGATACATTCACGCAGCAAATCGCCTAAAAAAGATTAAAATTCCTTTTGACAAACTCTAGACTCTTTGTTATACTATTAATGTTCTCGCTTCGGGGTGTGGCTCAGCTTGGTAGAGCGTTCGGTTCGGGACCGAAAGGCCGGAGGTTCAAATCCTCTCACCCCGACCATCTATAAGAAATAATTAAAAGCCTAACGGCTTTTTTTATTTTATTTTCATTTCTTCTTCAATTTGAATTAAAATCCTCTGGAAATTTACTGATTTAAATGACGAACTGAATCACAAGGGAAATAGTTAAGGGAGGAAAATATCAAATTTTCCTCCCTTGTTGTTTTATTCAACCACAGCTTCGATCAATTTTTCCGAGGAAACCGGTGAACTTACCCAATGAAAGCTTTCAATAAAGGATGGGATAACGGAGTTGGTGATTGATTCCGAATCAGAATGAATTTCACCTAAGACCGTTCCTTTTGATACATAATCGCCGACTTTCGCATAAACTTTTAATCCGACATCCGGACGAATGATATCGTCGATTTTCGAACGTCCGGCCCCCATTTGCATCGCAATTAACCCAAGAGATCGACAGTTAATTTGTTGTAGCCATCCTGTTTCAATTGCTTTCACTTGATGGATTACAGGAGCTTTCCCGAGATTCTCTGGTTGTTCGATATACGCAACGTCCCCTCCTTGTGCTTTGATCAACTCTTTGAATTTATCATATCCTTTACCTGACGTTAACGCCTGAGTGATCCGCTCCCTACCTTCTTGAAGAGTTGCTGCTTTTCCACCAAGCCAAACCATATAACTACCTAAGGTAATACACAGTTCGGTGAGGTCTTGCGGACCCTCCATTTGCAGAGTAGCAATCGCCTCAGATACTTCTAAACGATTGCCGATTGCATTTCCCAAGGGTTGAGCCATATTGCTCAAAATAGCAATAAATTTGCGGCCGGCTCGTTGGCCAATTTCGACCATGGTTTTGGCTAATTCGTGCGCTTTATCAAATGTATTCATAAAAGCTCCATCACCATACTTCACATCAAGTACAATGGCATCGGCGCCGGCAGCCAGCTTTTTTGAAACGATACTACTGGCAATGAGCGGAATACTTTCGACAGTTGCAGTTACATCCCGTAAGCTATATAATTTTTTATCAGCGGGAACCAAATCTCCGGTTTGACCGATGATTGCGATATTCATTTTTTTAACTTGCGCTAAAAACTTCTGCCTGCTTAAGCTAGTAGTCAAACCAGGAATTGATTCTAATTTATCAAGTGTTCCACCAGTGTGTCCCAAACCTCGTCCTGACATCTTAGCTACAGGTACACCGCAAGCAGCGACGAGCGGTAACAAAACCAAACTCGTCTTATCGCCTACTCCTCCGGTGCTGTGTTTATCCACTTTTATTCCGGGGATGGCGGACAAATCAATCATATCACCAGAATGCGCCATTTCCAGTGTTAAATGAGTGCATTCTTCAAATGTCATTCCCTGAAATAAAACTGCCATCGCCCAAGCGCTCATTTGATAATCCGGGATCGTCCCTTGAATATAACCCTGGAATAAAAAATGCAACTCGTCTTTGGTAAGAGATAAACCATCCCGCTTTTTTACAAGCAGATCAACTGCGCGCATTGAAATCTCCTTATCCTTTTTCGATCAAGGATGCAAATTCCGTGCCGACTGACCAATTGTCAATTTCAAACCAGTAGGCAATGGTTGCCGCAATATCGGCAAATGAGTTTCGAATACCTAACCCAACGCCATCCGGCAGATTCGGACCAAATAACAATAGAGGTGTGTATTCACGAGAATGATCGGTGCTGGGAGTGGTAGGATCTCCACCATGATCTCCGGTGATGATCAGTACATCGCCAGCGTGTAGTTTTGGAATATTTCGGCCAAGCCATTCATCCATCATTTCCAGAGCTTTGGCGTAACCGACGGGATCATTGCGATGACCATAAAGCATATCGAAATCAATACAATTTGCAAATACTAAACCTTTAAAATCTTGCTCGATTAGTTCACTGACAAAAGTCAGCGTTTCCTGATTGTTATGGGTGTGATTTGAATGAGTTAATCCTCGCATATTAAAAATGTCTTCAATCTTTCCAACGCCAAAGACGGTATAATCCTTTTCTTTAAGCCGATCCAAGATAGTGGGTTGAATCGGGTCAAGTGAAAAATCCTTTCTACCGTCAGTTCTATAAAAAGAACCTGGTTCGCCGCAAAACGGCCGGGCAATTACTCGCCCAATACCATGTTCTCCTTGAAGTAAAGAACGGGCGATTTCACAATACCGATATAATTGCTCACGTGATACGACCGCTTCATGGGCCGCGATTTGAAAAACGCTGTCCGCAGATGTATAAACAATTAACGCTCCACTACGGATATGCTCTACACCAAGTTCTTCAATAATAATTGTACCGGAAGCGGCCTTATTGCCAATCACTTTACAACCGGTTCGATTCGAAAATTCATGGATCAGAGCATCTGGAAATCCCTGCGGATAAACCGGGAACGGTTTATCCAGTATTATACCGGTCATTTCCCAATGGCCGGTGGTGGTGTCTTTTCCAACCGAGAGTTCGTTTAGTTTTCCATACACTCCAGTACTACTTTGGGCAGGGACTCCTAGTATCGAAGTAAGATTTCCAAGACCTCCCCGTTCCAGATTGGGAAGGTTTAGTCCTTGTACTGTCTCCGCAATATGTTGTAAGGTGTTGCTGCCTTTATCGCCATAAATTTGGGCATCGGGCAATTCCCCAACTCCTACGCCATCGAGCACAAGTAGAAAAATGCGATTAACCCTCATAATATA
This sequence comes from Bacillota bacterium, assembly GCA_023417475.1. Taxonomy (GTDB): domain Bacteria; phylum Bacillota; class UBA4882; order UBA8346; family UBA8346; genus JAEYPR01. The sequence continues at coordinate 34,067 of JAEZFP010000068.1, forward strand.
CTCCTTTTTCAGACTGTAAATAATCCATTATTATTCGACCAGTAGAGCTATTTATTATGAATAGTGCCACTGATCCGACTGCGGATAATTTCAACTAAAGCCGGAACAACCGATACTCCGATAATGGCTAAGATAACCACAGTAAAATTTTGTTTTACAAATGGAATATTGCCAAAGTAATAACCGCCGAAGATAAATAATGAAATCCAAAAGACACCGCCGGAAAAACTGTATAATAAGAATCGCCAATAATTCATCCTGGCGATCCCAGCCACAAATGGGGCAAAGGTTCTAATAATCGGGATAAATCGAGCAATCGTGATCGTTTTTCCACCGTATTTTTCATAAAATTGATGCGCTTGTTCCAGATATTTGCGATTCAAGAACCGGGCTTTTTCGCGCTGAAAAACTTTCGGTCCAAGAAAATAACCTGCCCAATAATTAACCGAATCACCAATCAATGTCGCAAAAATCAATAAAGGAAAAAGCAATTCAAGGTTAAGAATTTTGCTTGCCGCCAAAGCTCCTAAGGCAAACAACAAGGAATCTCCCGGTAAAAATGGAGTAACGACCAATCCGGTTTCACAAAAGATGACGATAAATAAGATTAGATAGGTCCAAATTCCAAATTGCTGGACAAGAAGATTAAGATGTTTATCTAAGTGCAAAACAAACTGGATAAAGTTTTGAATTAGATCCATAGTACACCTGCTTATAACTCATTCTTCAAAAAGATAACCTGAAAGAATATTTCGCTCTTTTTATGTCGCTTCCTGCCAATTGGCTTTTTTTATATTATAATGAATATTAAAATGATCATCCGGTAATTTTAGGAGAAAGAAAAAAGAATGGAATGTCAAATTTGTCCGAGAAAATGTGGAGCGAACCGGGAAACAATTCAAGGTTTCTGTGGAGCATCAAATGAAATAAAACTAGCTCGAGTCAGCCTTCATCTTTGGGAGGAACCGTGCATATCCGGGGATCAAGGTTCAGGAACTGTTTTTTTCACAGGCTGTAGTCTTCAATGTGTGTTTTGTCAAAATTATGCCGTGAGTCAACAAGGTTTTGGCGAGTATATCACCATTGAAACCTTGGTTGATAAATTTATAATGCTGGAAGGGTTGGGGGCCCATAATATTAATTTAGTCACTGCAGGCCACTTTTTACCGCAAATTATCGAAACGATCACTCGAGCAAGAAAAGTTGGGTTGAAAGTCCCCATCGTCTATAATTCCTCGGGCTATGAAACCGTTGAATCATTAAAAAAATTGCAGGGATTGATCGATATCTATATTCCGGATTTAAAGTACCTCTCCCCTACACTTAGTCGCAAATATTCTAAGGCTGAGGATTATTTCTCAATCGCTTCCCAGGCAATTTTAGAAATGGTCCGTCAATGCGGTCCGATAATCCTTGACCAAAATGGCAGGGCTTCATCGGGAGTTATAATTCGCCATTTAGTGTTACCGGGTGCGGTAAATGATTCAATCGCGTGTATGCAATGGATAAAACAAAATATTCCGGATGGTGTCTATTTAAGCTTGATGGCGCAATACCTGCCGTTGGAAGGGAACGTTTTACCCTTGGAATTAAATCGTAAATTATTTCAAGCGGAGTATGATCAGGTTGTAGCAGAGTTATTCCGTTTGGGGTTTGAAGACGGTTATGTACAAGAGCTTGATTCGGCAACAACAGAATATATTCCTAAGTTCGACTTAACCGGTGTTAAATAAAAAACCGTCATGTTTTGACGGTTTCAAATGAGTTATTCATAGGATCGCCCAATTTTTCGAGCGACTTCCAGTTTGGTCATTGCCAGACTTAAAGCAACTTGTGCTTGGGCATAGTCAACACGATCACGAAGAGTTCGATATAAATCAGCTTCGGCTTGTCGTTTTTCTTGGAGCGCTTGTTCCACGTCAATATCCTCTGCCAAGTCAGCGGCTTCAGCCATGACAATGACTTTGTGCGAAGTAACTTCTAAATAGCCCTGACTAACAGCCATATAAAAATCTTGATTCGCTATTTTATACCGAAGCACCCCGGTGGACAATAGGGTCATTAATCGAATATGACCTGGCAAGATTCCAATAACTCCGTCGATTGAGGGAGCGACTACATAGTCCACCTCTTTACGCAATTCCAATTTGGACGGAGTAACAACTTCCAACCAGATCCGCTTGGTTTGCGTTTTCTCAGGCACTGGCGTTACCCTCCTGGAGCTTTTTCCCACGCTCGATTACTTCTTCAATTCCCCCGGCCATAAAGAAAGCTTCTTCCGGCAAATTGTCATGTTTACCTTCCAAAATTTCCTTGAACCCTTTTACGGTATCGGAAATCGAAACATATTTACCCGGTTGACCGGTGAAGTTTTCAGCGACAAAAAACGGTTGTGACAGGAAACGTTGTAAACGACGGGCACGGACAACAACCAGTTTATCCTGATCGCTTAATTCGTCCATACCCAAAATTGCGATAATATCTTGTAATTCCTTGTAACGTTGCAGGGTTTCTTGAACTCCGCGGGCAACTTGATAATGTTCCTCACCAACGACACCCGGTGATAAAAGCCGTGAAGTTGAGGCAAGCGGATCAACCGCAGGATAAATACCGAGGGCTGCAATACTGCGATCCAGATTCGTAGTTGCGTCCAAATGAGTAAATGTGGTCGCCGGCGCCGGGTCGGTATAATCGTCAGCCGGTACATAAATCGCTTGAATTGATGTGATCGATCCGGAACGGGTTGAGGTGATTCGCTCTTGAAGGGCGCCGACTTCTGTAGCTAGGGTCGGTTGATAGCCTACCGCCGACGGGATCCGCCCCAACAAAGCCGAAACCTCGGAACCGGCTTGGACGAATCGGAAAATATTATCAATAAACAACAATACATCTTGATGTTCTTCATCTCTAAAATATTCCGCCATGGTCAAGCCAGTCGAAGCAACACGCAATCTTGACCCAGGCGGTTCATTCATTTGGCCAAAGACCAAAGCGGTTTTCTCAATAACGCCCGAGTCTTTCATATCAATCCAGAGGTCGTTTCCTTCTCTAGTTCGCTCGCCGACACCGGCAAAAACAGAATAACCGCCATGTTCCGTGGCGATATTACGGATCAATTCCATAATAATAACGGTTTTTCCAACACCGGCGCCACCAAATAAACCCACCTTACCCCCTTTTGGATAAGGAGCTAATAAGTCAATGACCTTGATACCGGTCTCCAAGATCTGTTGTTTGGTTTCTTGTTCCTCAAAGCTGGGAGCTTTCCGATGAATCGGCCAATACTCTTTTGCTTGAACGGGAGGACCGTCATCAACGGGATCACCCCATACGTTAAATACACGCCCTAAAACCTCACGGCCTACTGGAACTTTAATCGGTTCGTTAGTGCTTTGCGCTTCCAAACCACGCATCAATCCATCCGTGGAGTTCAACGCAACGCAACGCACACGATTATTACCTAAATGATGCATAACTTCAGCAATAATCTTCTCTTCTTGATTGTTATGCTTGAAATTAACAATTACTTCCGTGTTAATTGGCGGGATCTCTTCCGGATGAAATTGAACATCTAGAACAGGCCCAATAATTTGTACAATATGACCAATAGCCATGAGGATCCTCCTACTAGTTCAACTATTAAGAGCGCCGGCACCACCGACGATCTCAGCGATTTCTCTAGTGATTTGACTTTGACGGATTTTATTTAATTCCAGTCCATAGCGATCAATTAATTCGCCGGCATTATCGGTAGCAGAAGACATCGCTGTCATTCTCGCTCCTAATTCGCCAGTTTCAGTCTCTAGAAAAGCTCGGAAAATTTCACTTTCGATATAACGTTTTAACAAGCCGTCAAGCACTTGGGTTTGATCAGGTTCAAAAATGAATAAGCCGCGCGTCTCTTTATGATGACTCTTCGAAGGATCAAACGGTAACAATTGAAATGCTTTTGGACGTTGCGACATTACCGAATAAAATTTGGCGTAGTAGAGATAAATCTGATCAAACTGTTCGGTTGTATAATAAGAAATTAATTCTTCAGCTAATTGTTGCGCAGTCGCAAACGAGACTGCCGAAACCGGCTCTTTAAAACGTTTTAATATGGAAGCGTGGCGCATTTCCAAACGGTGAGTTCCTTTAGAACCAATCGAATAAAAAACCACATCCGCCTGGTTTGTAAATTTTCTGGCAAATTGCAAGGCTCCATCGGCAATTTTCTGATGAAATCCGCCTGCCAAGCCACGATCACCAGTGAAAACGAGCACCAAAACTTTGGTCGTCTTTGCATGCGGTAGAAGTAAGGAATTGGTTATATCGGGCGTTCTGGAGGCAAGATCAAGCGTAACTTCTGCCATCTTTCGCGCATAAGGACGCGCATTCTCTAACCGGTCTTGCGCTCTTTTCAACCGCGCCGAAGCAACCATCTTCATCGCCCGGGTGATCTGCTGGATATTTTTGATGCTTTTGATTTTAATTCTTAAATCACGAATTGAAGCCATGAGTAACCTTCGTTATTCGTTATTTTTATTTGAAATCGCTTGAGTTTTAGAAGTAAAAACTTCTTTAAAACGTTTGATTAATCCGCTCATTTCATTGGTTAACGTTTCATCCAAAGCTTTGATTTGATCAAGTTTATTATAAAAATCTTGACCTTGATTGTCCATAAATTGCAAAAATTCTCTTTCAAAACGGCGAATTTCGCCAATTGTCAGATCATCAATGTATCCGTTTGTCGCTAAATAGATCAGGACAATCTGTTGATAAGTGGATAACGGTTTGTATTGATCTTGTTTTAAAATTTCCACCATCCGAAAACCTCGGTTCAACCGGGCTTGGGTTGACTTATCAAGTTCAGCGCCAAACTGAGCAAATGCTTCCAATTCTCGGAATTGCGCCAAATCGATCCGCAATCTTCCGGCGACTTGCTTCATCGCTTTAATTTGAGCATTGCCGCCCACCCGCGAAACCGATAAACCAATATTGACGGCAGGCCGCACTCCACTGAAGAATAGTTCGGTGCTGAGAATAATCTGTCCATCGGTAATCGAGATGACATTCGTCGGAATATAAGCGGAAACGTCACCCGCTAACGTTTCAACGATCGGCAGGGCGGTAAGCGAACCACCGCCGTTTTCGGAGTTTAATTTAACCGCCCGTTCCAAGAGACGGGAATGCAAATAAAAGACATCGCCGGGGTATGCTTCACGTCCCGGGGGACGACGTAACAACAAGGACATTGCCCGATAGGCGGTTGCATGTTTGGATAAGTCATCATATACCACCAAAACGTCTTTGCCTTGATACAGAAAAAATTCCCCAATTGCGCAACCGGAAAACGGAGCTAAATATTGTAAGGGCGCAGTTTCGTTGGCCGTGGCCGACACGATAATGGTATACTTCATTGCGCCGCGGGTTTCCAAATTTTCAACAATCTGAGCTAACGTTGACGCCTTTTGACCGATACATACGTAAATACAGATGATGCCCGAGTCTTTTTGATTTAAAATCGTATCAATCGCTATCGCGGTTTTGCCCGTTTGACGGTCGCCGATAATTAATTCGCGCTGACCGCGACCAATCGGAATCATCGAATCAATCGCTTTAATTCCAGTCTGTAAAGGAACTTTAACCGGTTCCCGTTTTGATATTCCGGATGCAACTTGTTCGACCGGACGAAATTCGGTAGTTTGAATCGGGCCTTTGCCATCGATCGGCTGACCTAACGCATTGACAACCCGGCCAATCATCGCCTCACCCACCGGAACTTCTACGACACGTTGCGTCCGGTGGACTAAATCGCCCTCTTTTATTAAGGTTTCGTCGCCGAGTAAAACGCACCCGACATTATCTTCTTCTAAGTTCAAAGCAAGACCGTAAATATCATGAGGGAAAAGAATTAACTCCCCCATCATCACTTTCTCTAATCCGAAAACCCGGGCAATTCCGTCGCCAACCTCTAAGACGGTGCCGGTTTCTTGCGATTCGAGATCGAGATGATATTTGCTGATCTGTTCTTTTAATACCGAAATGATTTCTTCAGTCGAAAATCTCATGGGATTCTCCTCTTAAATCGGTAATTGGGTACCTTCAAGCATCAAATTTTTCAGAGCTTTGATTTGACCGGATAAAGAACCATCAATCATCCGGTCGCCTTGACGGATGATAATACCCCCAATTAAATTGGGATTGATCCGATATTTTAGGTAAACTTTGGCGCCCCAGGTTTTAGCCAACGAGTTAGTAATTGCTAGTTGCTCTTTTTCAGTTAAGTCACAGGCGGAAATCAATTCAAGTGTTTGATATCCCCATGCTTCAATCGTTAAATCAGATATAACCTCTAAAACAGCGCCGAGAATCTCTTCACGGTGACGGTCGACGATTAAATTAAGAAAATTAACAAACTCTTGCGGAGTTTGCTCGGGAATTAAACGCTGGAGCAATTCTTTCTTACTTGAATTGGGAATCTTCGGATGAGACAAGAACGAATTGACTTCAGGAGTCTTCAAACCATCGGAAAGTTGATCGGCTGCTTCCTTAATTGGGGTTAATATATTGCGTTCTTTGGCCAATTCGACCAATGCTAGACCGAAATTATGCGCCGCCTGTGATGACATTTCCGGCAGCTCCCTTCTCGATTTGATCTAACACTCGGGCAACCAAGGTACTATTAATATCCTTAGACATTTGGTTACCGATAAGTTTTTCGGTAGCAGCTAAAGCGAGCGTTATTGTACCGCTACGCAACTCCTCGCGGGCTGAAATTTTGGCCCGGTCAATCTCTTCTTGATTTCGTTGACGCAGTTGTTCCGCTTCCTGACGGGCTTCAGTTAAAATCTGTTCCTTTAACTTTTCAGCTTGAATCCGGGAGTTTTCAACAATTGAATGTGCTTCAGCCCGAGCTTTTTCCAGGGTTTCTTTCACTTCATTGGAAAGTTTCTCGTAAGTTTGACGCGATTGATCAGCTTCAGACAGGTCTTGGCTGATTTTGACGCGACGTTCTTCCAAGATCCCTTGAATCGGTTGATAAAGCATCTTGGTGAGAATCACTACGAGAATTAAAAAATTGATTGCCATAAACACGAAAGTCCCGATCGAGTAATGCATGGCTGAAACCTCTCAAATGTATATTAAATGACACGAAAAATTATTTAATTCCGCCGAGAAGCATAAAGGCAATAACAATTGAGATAATGGGGATTGACTCGATCAAACCGACGCCAATCAACATGGATGTGAACAAACGGCCTTCCATCTCCGGTTGACGAGCCATTGATTCCAATGCGGTGGCAATCACTTTCGAGTCAGAAGATGCAGCGGCAAAACTAGCAACCACACAGATCAAGCTAACTGCAAGAACTTTAAAAACGTCGAGATTTAGTTCCAAAATAAAGCACCTCCGTTGTTTGTTAATGATTTTTATTATCCTCATGAGATACGGATAAACCCGTATAGGATACAGTAAGAACAGTAAAGATATACGCTTGAATGCCGCCGATCGCCACGCTCAATAACAGCCAGGCGGCGGGCGCAATCAATTTAAACGTTTCCGTTAACTTTTCCAAAAGAATCTCACCGGCATAGATATTGCCGAAGAGACGCAAGGCAAGGGTTAACGGTCTTACTCCGAGGTCCATGATATGAATAATTGCAAACGGCGGAAAGGGATCAATGTAATGTTTGAGATAATGAACAAACCCGTCTTCACGTATTGATATATATTGCTGCCATATCAGCCATAAAATGGCCAAACACATCGTGACGCTGACATCTCGGGTCGGAGACGCCAAACCGGGAATTAGTCCTAACATATTGGAAACCAAAATAAATAAAAACAGCGAACCAAAGAAATAAGTATATTTAATTCCTTTGTTTCCCAGGGCATCTTTCATCATATTTTCTAAAAATTCGACTGCCATCTCCATGACGTTCTGCCAGCCTTTCGGGATTAACTTGATATCCCGGGATGCTAGCCAGGCGACAAAAATCAAGATAGCCATAACTATCCACGTCATAATTGTAATGCGCAGATCGACGTCCAGTCCTAACCAATGTACAATATCACCATGAGTCGCTTCCATTATTTCGCTTTCGTCTCCATTTTTATTTTTTTGGCTTCAATTAGACTGATTAATGGAATAAATAAGAGAAATAATATCATGATAAAAAACGCAGTTGACTGAAGACCAAGCCACCAAGCGCCAAACTTGAGAAAGAAAATCGCTGTCACCGTCCGTAAAACGAAGCCGCCCAATATGCCGTATAATAGTTGTTGAGTGCCATACTTTTTGAAAAGTTGAAAGCGAAGCCATTGCCACAAACAATCAACGGCAATCATGTCCAAACCTAACAAAACCGCACCGCCGATTCCGCGGAGCTGAAAAAAAAGCGTGATAGCAAACGGAATGACAATTACGCTCAATAAAAAAAAGATCATTTTTTACGACCTGCCCGATAAGCAATTGCAAAAAGTTCGTAAAAACCTAAAAATAATCCGCATAACACTCCATACACCTTCATGTTTTGCCAATGAAAGTTTTGCTCCAGCGCATTGCCTAAAAAATAACCGCCTACAACCATAACTCCGAGATTGATACTTAGCGATCCGTATATACCCAGTTGTTTCCATAATTCATGATTCGATTGCTTTGACATAACTCCATATCCATTAACTTAAATGCTTAAAGAATATAATACCATGAACAGGATGGATTGGGAATATTCAAATCAAATTTTACCAAATTTTAATGATACTTTTAACGATTTTAGCTTGTTAGGTTACATATTATCGATTCGCCAAATCAAATGGAAAAAACCGGCTTTAACCGGTTTTTCTAATGGTATTGGGTCCTTTAATTGCCAGTTTTAATTTATTTGGTTCCAAATAAACGATCGCCGGCATCGCCTAGACCTGGAATGATATAGCCGTGTGAATTTAACCGTTCGTCAATTGCCGCGACATAGATATCAACTTCCGGATACTTGGCTTGAACGGTCTGGATGCCTTCAGGAGAAGCGATTAAATTGACTAACCGGATCTGGGTTGCGCCACGTTGTTTCAAAAATTGAATACCGGCGACGGCCGAACCGCCGGTCGCTAGCATTGGGTCGAGTAAGATTAATTCCCGTTCATTCAGATCGGGTGGCAACTTACAATAATACTCAATTGGCTGTAACGTTTCAGGATCGCGATAAACCCCGATATGTCCCACTTTGGCGGTGGGTATCAGTTTTAAAATGCCGCCAACCATTCCCAAGCCGGCGCGTAGAATCGGAATCACCGCAATCTTTTTACCAGAAATCACTTTACACTTCGCTTGAGCCACTGGAGTTTCCACTTCGATTTCTTCCAATGGGAAATTCCGAGTGAATTCATACGCCATCAACATCGAGACTTCTTCCAATAATTCCCGAAATTCCTTTGCACCGGTATTGATATCCCGGATGATTGACAGCTTGTGTTGGATTAAAGGATGATCAATTACATGAACCGCCATCTCTGTCATCTCCTTCTTTTATTTAACAGGCGAATATTACTGAATAAACAGTAACTAAGCAAATATATGCCGCAAGAATTCTTGGATAAATCAGGATATTGCGACCTATTTTCCTTTTATATAGTAATTTTCACCTATATTTCGAAGTTATTGAAGTGATTCTTTGAGCTTCTGGAGAACCGTCTTCAGTTTCTCCTTAATTTGGTCAGCGCAATAACGGTAGGCGTCAACGGATTGTCCGTAGGGATCGGAGATCTCCATACGTTTTATTTTTTTTTGAATGGCTTCCAATTCCCGTTTTTCGAGTAAAACTTCCAGTTCCAATTGCTGTTCCAATTTGGTAAGTTCTTCATCAAGCGCTCGCATTTGCCGGCTTAGCTCCAGGTTGCGCCGGCGTAGTTCTTCAAATTTGACGCCTTCACGTTCGAAAAATCGTTCGCGTTTCTCCGCTAAACTTTGATGTAAGTTATCCGCTTTTGTCAATAGGGTTTCAAACTCGGAAACCCCCTCGGTGAATTCGGCTAAGGTGAAAATTTTCCCGGTCCCGGATGGTAAAATGTCAAGAACTGCAGTTTTTTGGTCATGGGTCATCGTTAAAATCAGATCGGAAGTTTCGAGCAACGGCTTGGAAACGGGCCGGGCGCGGTGCCGACTTATATCAATCCCTTCGCTTGCCAGGACCGTTTGAGCGTTTTTCGAAGCGATGTCACCATCGACAGCGTGGGTACCAGCCGATATCACTTCAATCGAAGCCCCGGCCTCCCCAAGCTGATCGTTTAACATTTTGCGCAGGAATGCTTCAGCCATGGTGCTGCGACAGGTGTTGCCAGTACATACAAACAAAACTCGTTTGATCATCAACGAATTTTACTCCTTCGAATGGTAATACTATTTACATTCCTCTTTTATTTTTTCAACATGCGCAAACGAAAATCCTGTTTCATTACGGCCGGAAAAATGATAAAAGAAGCAAAATGGAATTTTAAAACCGCCCATGGCGAAGATCTGATTTTATGCTGCCCTGATTGCAACAATCAATCGGTATTTACAGCCTCGCAAATCGGATCGGAATTCATTTGGGGTTGCGCCTGTTGCGGGCAGAATCAAATATTCAAGTTATCCAAACACGCCAATCAATTAACCTTAGTTAACCTGGCTTCAACCTTGCCGAATTGAGCCAGTTTTTGGATGACCAACGGTAATCTCGGTTCGTTTTTCGAGACAATGATCGTGATTTTACTCTGATCGTTACTGATCTGATAGGGCTGGGGATATGTTCCACATTCCAGTTTCAACGGCTGAGTGCTTTCTTTTACTTGAAAGATTACCGGCTCGACTTTACCGTTAGAATAGAAATATAACTGATGTTGGCCGGTTTTGAGATTCCCTTTCCGCAAATAAAAAGGTAAGGACAGCCCATCTTGGACAAACCCGGGCAACTTGATTTCGCTCTGTTTTTTCGGTTTGTCAGCCTTCATGACGGTACGAAAGGCGATTCCCAGTTGATAATCGAAGGTAACTTCTTCAATGTCGGTTTGATCCCCTTCGGTTACTTCACGCCGGAAATACCACGGGAACAACCCGGCCTTATCCAGGATCATTTCCTCAATTTCCGAGTAGTTGGTGATCCCTTTCACCATGCCAACCGTGTTCATAGATACTTTGACATTGACAACTTCGCGATTTTTATAAGTCCCGTTGGATACTACCTTAATGACTTGGTCAGCGCCGTAGATCACCGACTTGACAATTACTTTATAAGTTAAAACTTCTCCCACCCGAGGTTCATAATAATCGGGGGGAGCACCAACACTGACGGTAGGTATTATCAGAATAAACAGAACCAGCCCAAGAAGAATATTACGATACATGGACTATTCTCCCCCCCGCGGCTTTCCGAAGCCGATTTAACACAGCTTCTCCAATTCCCGCTGACGGAACCCCTTCAATTAAAACTTCATCAGCGTTTAGTTCATCACAAAAACGAAGCAGATCGTACAGACGGGCAGCGGCCACTTCCGGATGACCAATGGGTCCTAGATCCAGCACCCACTCATTGCGATATTGCCGCATGTTTTCAGTGGAACTGATAACGATTACTTTGGAAGAGTTCCTTTGAGTCAGGCGCTGATTAATTTCCCGGACAATCCGATGGTTTTCGCCCTCATACAACGTCGCGGGAGCTTTTGGCGCATAATGGCGATATTTCATGCCGGGCGCTTGGGGTTGTTCAACATTTCCCAGTTCCGCCAAGCCGACCGGTTCGCCTAAAACCGCTTCGATCATGGTTCGGGTGATGGAACCGGGACGAAGAATGATCGGTTGCGGCTCAAGTTTGATAACCGTCGATTCAATCCCCGCCGTACAGGGTCCGGAATCAATGATGTATTCCACTTTTCCCATTAAATCCTCGATCACATGTTGACCTTTGGTGGGGCTTGGTCTTCCGGATAAATTGGCGCTGGGCGCAGCGACCGGAATATTCACCCTTTTTAAGAACTCGCGCGCGATCAAATGCGACGGCATCCGGACTGCCACGGTTGGTAAGCCGGCGGTTACGAGCGGGCTTACCGTTGGTTGTTTGGGGAATACAATGGTTAACGGTCCGGGCCAAAACGCCTCGATTAGTTTCCGGGCATTGCCGGAAACATCAGTAACAACTTGTTCAAGCTGTCCTTTGTCCCAGATGTGAACAATCAACGGGTTATCGGCCGGACGGCCTTTGACGGCAAATACTTTTAAAAGTGCGGTTTCATCATTAAAAAGCGCGCCAAGACCATAAACGGTCTCCGTGGGAAAAACAACCAAGCCGGCTTTGCGAATTTGCGCAACCGGTCCCGCTAATAAATCAAGATTCGCAGCATTAATCGCTAAGACTTTCGTATCCAAAGTTACTCACCTAATGATTATATAAACGAAGACGCTGCATTGTCGTTCCACAGCATCGTAATCATAGTAGTATTTTGCATATATTGATTTAATCCTGCCAAAGCGTGAAAGAATTTATAAAATTATTATGAATTAAGTTTTACCGTTTTTGCTTAAATTTACACTTTGAGTAAGGAAACGGCAAACCAAAACACCACGGCCCATCTGGCAAAAAACACGCTATTCCGTTTGACAATTTTTGGCGATAACGGCGCGAATCGTTGTATACTCGATATACTCCGGCAATTGTTCTTTGAGCGCCTTCAGCTTCTGATATCCTACCCGTTGAATCGTTGCAACAATCAGTTCTTCCTGTTGCGGAGGGATGAAATAGGTCCAATCAATTGGCAACCCTTCCCCGCCACAGCGGATAAGATGGTCTTCAATGGTCCGAACGGTTAACGAACGGGTTGCCGCAATTGTTTCAATGGGATTTCCTTGTTGAAATAATTGAAAACTCACATGATGACTCGGAGTATCATCCTTGGAAACAGGCGTGTCAGTTACGAACGGAGTCGCCGTTCCAACGGCGGCCGCGTTGTTTTCATTTTGATATTCCCTGATCGCATCCAAAAACGCTTGGCCGTATTTTTCAACTTTGTACTCACCGATCCCTTTAATCATCAAAAGTTGTTCCCGATTTACCGGTCGTTTACCGCATAATTCACGTAAGGTGCTATCGGCGAAGATCAGATATGGCGGCAGCTGTTCGCGTTCGGAGATCCCTTTCCGGAGTTCACGCAGTATTTGGAATAAATTGTGATTGGTCGGAACTTGTTTCGGTTCCGGGGTGATTGATTTACGGACCGGTCGCAGTAAGCGAGTATCGCCACGCATGATTGCGCCGACCCCTTCCGTCAGCTTCAGTAATGGGTACATGCCTTCGGTAATGCGTAAAATTCCTTCGGTTACCATCCAACCGATTAAATCTTGGAGCTCGGTCCGGTGGTATGCGGTCGCTAAGTTGCCGTAGGTTGAGAGGTTGTCCCAATGATTTTCCCGGATCTTTTTGCTTTTGGCTCCGGAGAGTACGTCAACTACGGTGCTAATTCCAAATCGTTCCCGTAATTGAACGATACAAGCGATCACCCGCTGGGCGTGTTCGGTAACATCCTGCTCTTCACGGTCGGAACCGCAATTGGAACATTGGTGGCAACCGGAAGTAAGATCGGAGTCTCCGAAGTACTCCAGGATAAAACGGTGTAAACACCGGGAGGTTTGACAATAATCCACCATCGTCTGTAACTTGGCAAACTCCAACTTACGCCGTTCCGGGCGGTAGACCGATTCTTCAATCAAAAACTTTTGTAAAACCACATCCTGCGTACTAAAAAGCAAGATGCATTCGCTGGCTTCCCCATCGCGGCCCGCCCGCCCGGCTTCTTGATAATAGGCCTCGATATTTTTCGGCATGTTGAAATGGATGACAAAACGGATATTGGACTTGTCGATTCCCATTCCAAACGCGTTGGTGGCGATCATAACCCGGAAATTGTCAAAGAGAAACTCTTCTTGATTGCGTTTTCGTTCGGACACATTCATCCCGGCATGATATTTCCCGACCGAGATGCCGTTTTCAATCAGCAATTCCGTTAATTGTTCCGCTTCTTTGCGGGTGGCCGTGTAAATAATTCCGGTCTGATCCGCTTTGTCATGAAGGTAATCAAGGATGAATTTTCGTTTCTCCTTGACGCGTAACGATTGAACCGCCAAAAAGAGATTGTCGCGGCGGAACCCGGTGACAAAAATTTGCGGATTTTGCAATCCAAGGTGACTGACGATATCCTCTTTTACTTCGGGAGTCGCGGTGGCGGTAAAAGCGGTGATGATCGGCCGGCGGCTCAGTTGTTGGAGAAACGGCGCCACGGCCAGATAAGCGGTACGAAAGTCGTGACCCCATTGGGATACGCAATGCGCTTCGTCTACCGCCACCATCGCTACGGGCAGGGTTAACAACAGTTCCCGAAACGAATCGACTTGCAAGCGCTCCGGAGCGATATATAAAATTTTGTAATTGCCAAGCCGGGTATTTTCGATTCGTTCCCTTACTTCTTTCATCGTAAGGGAACTATTGATAAATGAGGCGGCAATCCCGGCCAATCCCAAGGCGTCGACTTGATCTTTCATCAATGAGATCAAGGGGGAAATAACCAGGGAGATGCCTGGTAAAAGCAACGCGGGAATCTGATAACAGATGGATTTTCCGCCGCCGGTCGGCATGATGGCAAACGTGTCGTTCCCCGTCAAAATACTCTCAATAATGGTATCCTGTCCCGGACGGAACGAATCATAGCCGTAGTATTTTTTCAACAATTCCGTTGCTTTGGTTAACAAGAGTTTCGCCACCCGTTCTTTTTTACGCCAATTTTATCCATTTATGATTATAACACGAACATGTGTTTGGCACAATGCTATTTTGCGAAATTGGCAACTTCGTCGCGGCTCGGAATGGAAGCGGCGGCGCCGGGCCGGGTAACGCATAAGGCCGCCGCTTGCGTGGCGATCTCCAGACTAGATTGCAAAGGGGCTCCTTGCATCAGTTCCGTTACCAAATAACCGATAAACGTATCGCCCGCCGCGGTGGTATCCACAACTTGCACCGGAACGGCCGGGAGATGGTTGATTTGATTTTCTTCCAGCCAACTTACGCCATTTTCGCCAAGCGTCAAAATGGTTTGAGCGTAGGGATACTTTTCGGCCATGACCGCCAGGATCGTTTCCGGGGTCGTGGTCCCGGTTAAACCGGCTCCTTCCACTTCGTTAATGATAAAATAATTGACGTGCTCCAGGGTATGCAAAGCCAACCGGGTCAGCGGCGCCGGATTAAAGATGATTTTCATCCCCCGTTTGGCCGCTTTTTCGATCAAATACGGCACTGCGCTGATCTCGTTTTGAACCAGCAGATAATCGCCTGCTTCAAAATGCAGCAGTACCTGATCAATCGCGATCGAGTCGATCAAATGGTTGGCGCCGCCAAAGGTGATAATGCAATTTTCACCTTTGGCGGCCACCTGAATGAGGGCATGGCCGGTCGGTTCGTCACCGATGGTGATAAATTCGGTTTTAATCCCCTGCGCCTTCATTTGTTCGCAAAGTTGGACGCCATCCCGCCCAACCCGGCCCGCATGATAAACTTCCGCCCCGGCCGCCGCCAACGCCATCGATTGATTTAACCCTTTGCCGCCGCAGTATTGGTGATAACCAATTGCCGCCTGGGTCTCGCCCGGCCGGACAAAATGGTCCACCTGGTAGACATGGTCGATATTGATTGAGCCATAATTTAGGATACGCATCGGTTGCCGCTCCCTTCCCGGTTGATCCTTTAATTAATAAAAAGGCATTCTACCCTTTATTTTAACTTATCAACCAAATTAATGCGACATCAATATAAAAATAACTGGCATCCTAAAGATCCCAGTTATCATTTTATAATGCAATTCTTTTGACGAAACGCTTATGCGTGTTGGTCATAAAAATCAAAATAGGCTTGGCGTTGTTCTTTTAATAATTGCGGCGTATCCAACTGATATGGGCAATGTTTACGGCAATGCCCGCATTGCTTGCATTGATCGATTAACCGCATCGCGTCTTGCCATTCCGACGTTAAGAACTGTTGATAACTGGATCTACGCAATAAAAAGATGATCCGCGCCGCCGTGGAGATGGGGATCCCGACCGGACAGGGCATGCAATAACCGCAGCCGCGACAGAACGCCCCGCTCAGCTCCGCCCGGTCCTTGGCGATAATCTCCCACATCCCGGCGTCAAGCGCCGGCGGATTTTTTTCATACGCCAGAAACTCATCCAACTCCGCATGGCGCTGAATGCCCCAGATCGGCACGACATTTTCATATTGGCGTAAAAATGCAAACGTCGAAGCGGCATTGGTGATTAAACCGCCGGACAGTCCTTTCATCGCAATCAAACCGACATCATACTTTTGACACTCCGCGATTAACCCCAGATCCGCGTCGGAGGAAAGCGAGTTTAAAGGGAATTGGATGGTGTCGTATAAGTTCAGCGCCGCGGCTTGTAAAGCGAGATCGAGCTTGTGAAAGGTAATACTGATATGACGGATTCGTCCTTGCGCTTTCGCCTCCACCAGGGCGCGGTAACCTTCGTCTTCGGGAGTGGGAATCTGATCCGGGTTATGGAATTGATAGATATCGATGTAATCGGTTTTTAAATTCCGCAAACTGGTTTCGAGATTCGTCAAGATCAATTTGGCGTCGCCAAATTTGGTTTTGGTGGCGATAATAATCTGCTCGCGCACATCTGATAAGGCATACCCGATTTTTTCCTCGCTATCGGTGTAGCTCCGGGCGGTGTCATAAAAATTAATCCCGTTATCGTAAGCCTTGCGCAGCAAAATTCGCGCTTCGTCAAAACTAAGCCGCTGAATCGGTATCGCGCCAAACCCGCTGCGACTGACCGTTAAATTAGTCTTTCCCAAACGAATCCGTTCCATTCCAATACCTCCGATCAAAATTTCGGTGATCATTGTCATAATGTTTTTTAAAAATTGAATTCTTTTCATTGTATCATGAATCAAAATCACTGCAAGGCTTGAATCGGAAGATTTGCAAGAAATACTACGATACCTGACAATTATACAACAGCCGCGAGGTAAGCGATTCTTAACCGGGGTTGCCGCCCGAAGCGTTCCGGCAAATGCCCGAACAGTTTTGGATTGTTCCCCAATTATTTTGGCACGACCCAAAACGATTTTGGAATGTGCCGCAACTACTTTGTCATGTGCCAAAACACATTTGGATCGTGCCAAAACTATTTTGTCTTTAGTCAAAAGTATTTTGGATTGTGCCAATATGATTTTGGAAGGCGCCAAAATGGTTTTGGCATCTGCCCCAACGGTTTTGGCACTTGTTTACCTCAAAAGGCAACGACAATTACGCGCAAAAAAGAGGCTGCCCGGTAATGAGCGCCTCTTTTTGGATGTAAATGTATGCTACATTTTCTGTTGGCGTGGTTTGGCTTCGTTTACAATAATCTCGCGTCCGCCCATATCCTTGCCGTTCATTGCCGAAATCACCTGATCGACGTCATCGTCGTCAACTTCAATAAAGCCGAAGCCCTTGGAACGACCATTGGCAGGATCGGTAATGATTCGACTGGATATAACTTGGGCGTTGTTGGCAAAGAATGCTGCCAAATCTTCCTTCGTTGCCGACCAGGGTAAATTTCCGACATATAAGGTCTTGGTCAACTTTTTCACCTCTCTTTCATCCAACAAAAGGATGTTGAGGGCTCAGTCCGATATCACGCTAGTCGAGTACCGCGGTTTATTGTGCAAGCTGCATTCTCAGCGAAACCAAACGTACGGAATTTAAGAAACCAGCGAACGGTACAATTTCAGCCCTTTCTTTCCTTCATAGTTTGCATCAAAAAAAATGGACTATACTGGGTATAATCCATTTTTAAAAATCTTGATAAATATGATTTAGATGGATAAATTCCCGGACACGGTCGGGAACAAGATAACGGATGGAGTGTTCGTACATTAACTCCACCCGCAGCCAAGTCGACGAGATATCCAATAAAGGCGCTTCCAAAAAGAGAATCCGTTCCCGATACGGATGCAAAAACGCGGGCCAATCCGCTTTATCTTTTAAGATGGGATAGCCGGGCCGCAAGGCGGTGATGATCTTTGCTTCGCCGAGAATCGCTTGGTAATCCTTCCAAGAGTGTAACTCCAACAGCGAATCAAACCCTAAGATCAATGCCGGTTCCATCCCCGGATACAAATGTTTTAATTGACGAACAGTATCAACAGTATAGGAAGGTCCGTCGCGTTCCAATTCCACTGCGGAAACTTGAAAATAAGGATTCTCGGCAATCGCGAGCTCCGTCATTTTCAAACGGTTCTCGGCCGAAGTCGAGACCTCGCCGATTTTATGGGGCGGTACGGCGGCCGGTACAAAAATAACTTTTTGAAGCCGGAACGCTTCGCGGGCTTTTTCCGCCAATACCAAATGGCCAAAATGAATGGGATCGAAAGTTCCTCCCAAAATGCCAAATAAGTCCATCGCAATTCAACTCCGCCGCTTAATTAATTGATTGATGGAGCAAAGGACGGATTACTCGCGGATCTGCCCGTCTCCATAAATGAGATATTTAATGGTGGTCAACGCTTCCAATCCCATGGGTCCCCGCGCATGCAACTTCTGCGTACTGATGCCGATTTCAGCTCCGAAGCCAAATTCAAAGCCATCGGTAAACCGCGTCGAGGCGTTGACGTATACCGCGGCCGCATCAATCTCGGCGAGAAATTGCCGCGCTTTATGGTAGCTTGAAGTAACGATGCACTCGGAATGTTTGGTGCCGTATTGGTTGATGTGGGCGATCGCCGCCGCCAGATTGTCGACAATTTTGACAGCCAAAATCAGATCGTGAAACTCAGTCGCCCAATCCATTTCCGTGGCGGGGATTCCCTCAATGATCCGCAACGTTTCCGGACAACCGCGCAACTCCACCCCGGCCTGCTTGAGTTCGGCGGCGAGCGACGGCAGCAACTGGGCCGCGACTTCCCGGTGCACCAGCAACGTTTCCATGGCATTACAGACACTGGGGCGTTGAACTTTGGCATTCAAGGCGATTCGTTTGGCCATTTCCAGATCGGCGTCGGCTTCGACGTAAGTATGACAGTTGCCGATTCCCGTCTCAATCACCGGAACGGTTGAGTGCTGGACGACAGCTTGGATCAGACCGGCTCCCCCTCGTGGAATCAGGACATCCAAGTACTGATTGAGTTTCATTAACGCCATTGCCGCTTCGCGTTCGGTCCGTTCAATGAGTTGCACGGCGTTTTCCGGCAAAGCCAGATCCGTTAACGCCCGCTGCAAGGTTTTGACCAAGGCTTGGTTGGACCGGAGCGCTTCCGATCCCCCTTTTAAAATTACGGCATTCCCGGTTTTTAAAGCCAGTCCGGCGGCATCCACCGTCACATTGGGGCGGGCTTCGTAAATAATTCCCACCACACCCAAGGGAACCCTTTGTTGCCCGATCTCCAAACCGTTGGGACGTTTCCACATCCGGTCAACCGTCCCGATGGGATCTTCAAGCGTGATTAACTTTCGCAACCCGTCAGCCATACCCGTTATCCGTTCTGGGTTCAACATTAACCGGTCGAGTAAACTAACGGATAGGCCTTTGTTGCGCCCCGCTTCGATATCATCGGCATTCGCCGCGAGAATAAGGGGGCTGTCAGTGATTAAATAATCGGCCATCCGTTGCAACAGTTCATTTTTCCGGGTGGAAGACAGCTGCGCCAATACCGGTACCGCCGCCTTGGCGCGTTGGCCGATTTCATTGATATAGGCTTGAATCTCCATTTAAAAAACCTCCTAACTTAAAACCGTAATGACCAAATTGTCCCGGTGAATCACTTCATCGGCGGGATGAAAACCTAGAATTGTTTCGATTTCGGAACTTTTTTTCCCAAGGATTTTTTGGAGGTTTTCCCGACCATAGTTGGTTAAACCTCTACCCAATTCCACGCCGACCGAGTTGGTGATCCGGATCATATCCCCTTCCTCAAATTCGCCGCGGACTTCACAAATCCCGGACGGTAATAAACTTTTGCCTTGCTTCAGCAATGCTTTTTCAGCGCCGTGGTCGACCACGGCTTCGCCATTGATTCGCGGACCATAGGCAATCCAACGTTTGCGGCTGGATACGATGTTATTGGCGCTTAAAAAGACGGTCCCCACTTGCTCGCCGTTAAAAATGGCTTGGATTTTGGTCGGGTCGTTTCCGTTCATCAAAACCATCGATGTTCCGGCTGCCGTTGCCATTTGCGCCGCTTCGATCTTCGTCACCATCCCGCCGGTCCCCCAAAAACTGCCGGAACCGCCCGCCATGGAACGAATATGTTGATCAATCTCCGGAACAAGCGGAATTAGCGAAGCGCTGTCATCTTTCCGGGGATCGGCGGTGAACAAACCATCAATATCCGATAATAAGATCAGCAAATCGGCTTCGATTAAACCGGCAACCAACGCGGAAAGCGCGTCGTTTTCCCCGATTTTCAATTCTTCGGTCGCCACAGTGTCATTCTCATTAATTACCGGAACCGCGCGATATTCCAATAAAGTTAAGATCGTATTCCGTGCATTTAGATACCGTTTCCGGTCGCTAATATCGTTGCGGGTTAATAAAACTTGCGCGACAATTTGACCGTATTCGGCAAATAATTTCTCATATACCTGCATCAGCAATCCCTGGCCGATCGCCGCCATCGCTTGCCGTTCAACAATTGAAGACGGCCGTTCGGTTAAACCCAATCGCCCCAGTCCGGCGCCAACCGCGCCCGAAGAGACTAAAACAACTTCTTTGCCTTGATTTTGCAAGTCCGCCAGTTGCCGGACCAATTTTTCCATCCGGTTTAAGTTCAACTTGCCGGTGGAATGAGTTAAGGTGCTGGTTCCCACTTTTATTACAACCCGCCGCGCGCTTTGAAGGCGTTGTAAATAGTCCAAACTTATTCCTCCCCGGCTAGATTAATCCTACGGGGTTTTCCAGGTTGCGGTTCGCGATAAAAAAGGATGTTTCTGCCAATCACATGGACAACTTCGGCTTGTGTCGCCTCCGCCAATTCTGCGGCTACATCCCGAGGATCCCATTCGGTATGGGGCAAAACCCGGCCCTTAATCAATTCCCGCGCCGCTAGCGCTTGTTCCAATTGTTCAATGACGTTTGGAGTGATCCCGCTTTTCCCAATGATTAAAATAGGTTCCAGTTCATTCCCGATACTCCGTAAAATACTCCGTTGTTTACTATTTAACAAAAATATCCCTCTTCCTTTGATATCACAATCCGTCTTCCGACTGGATGATTTATTAGCAAACATTATAACATAATTTGCGGGAAAGTGAAAAAAAGTGAAGCAAAAAATGCTTCACTACAAGGTTGAAATCATCTCTCTCTACGATCCCGACGGTGTTTTTCATATTCAGGGTCGCCTTTGCGCCATGAATTAACACCTTTTTCGCGGACAACCGCCGTTTCGGTAACGATAAACTCGTTTCGGGCAGTACAATAATAGACAGCCTCACCGTTTCGACAATTCCCACAATCCAAACAAAGCACCTGTCTTATCCTCCCACTTATTCTTCACTATAATATGTAAATTCAAAGTCGCCGATTCGAACCGGATCGCCTTCTTGAATGCCAGCTTGAATAAGTGCTGCTTCAACTCCCCAGCGTTTCAATAACTTTTGAAAACTCCGGATGGACTCGTCGTTTTCAAGATCAAAACGGGCCATTCGTTTGAGTAAAGCTTCGTTCTGAACGACAAAGGTGTCTGCTTCCTTATTAACAGTCATTTCGCTTCCGGCTTCCGCTTTGACACCAACATTAACCGGAATCAATTCTTGCGGTTCTGCTTTGGGAATCTCGTCCAATAACCGGATGACGATGTTTAACAGGTCGGATATTCCTTCCCCGGTGGCGCCGGAGATGGCCACTACTTCTACAGGAACTTTGGCTTGAAATACGGCAAGATTTTCCCTTGCTTCCGGCAAGTCCATTTTATTAGCCACGACGATCTGCCGTTTGGAAACAAGGTCAATATTGTAAAGTTTCAACTCTTCATTAATTTGAAGATAATCTTGATAGGGATCGCGCCCCGAAAAACCCGAAAGATCAATTAAATGGACAAGTAAACGGGTCCGTTCGACATGACGTAAAAATTGATGACCCAATCCAACGCCTTCATGAGCCCCTTCAATTAAACCCGGAATATCGACAGCCACGAAACTGTGATCTTTAAAGTCAACGACGCCTAAATTGGGAATGATCGTGGTAAACGGATAATCGGCGATTTTCGGCCGCGCCGCGGAGATCTTGGAAAGTAGCGTTGATTTTCCGGCGTTGGGAAAACCGATCAAGCCGATATCGGCAATTAGTTTTAATTCCAACTCAACCCAAACTTCTGAACCGGGTTCGCCTTTTTCGGAGAAACGCGGTGTTTGCCTTGTCGGAGTGGAAAAACGGGCATTGCCCCGTCCGCCCCGTCCGCCCGAAAGCATCACCCATTCGGAACCGGAAACGGTAAGATCGCCAAGAATCTCATGCGTTTCGGCATTTCGGATGACGGTTCCCGAAGGAACGGGGATACGCAAATCCGCGCCGTCTTTACCGGAACAATTTTTCCCTTGCCCCGGTGAACCGTTACCGGCTTGAAAATGATGGCGATACCGAAAATCGCTCAAAGTTGAAAGATTATCGTCGACAACAAAGATAATATGGCCGCCCCGTCCGCCATCACCGCCGTCGGGACCGCCGCGTGGAACATAAATTTCCCGGCGGAAACTCACTGCACCGGAACCGCCAAAACCTGACTTGAGAAAAACCTTCGCATGATCTAAAAACAATGATTACACCTCGTGAAACAAGATATTCGACAGTCGATTGACTATATCCTTTCCCGAATTTTAAATGAAATAAGCTCTTTTTATTATTTTAGAGCATTCCCTGGTGGGAAATTACCAGATTACGGCCTTGATTTTTCGCCCGATAAAGCGCCGCATCGGCGCCGGCAATTAAACTTTCCAACTGCGACACCAGATCTTCTTCCTCCAAAACCGCCGCTTCATTTAGAGAATCACTAATCGCGTTAACTCCGAAACAAGCGGTGAGCGCAATGTTTTTCGGAGCAACGAATCGATAGTTTTGTATCTGCTCCCGCAACCGTTCGGCAAGATCCATTGCATTATGAATATAGGTTTGCGGCAGTAAAATTACAAACTCTTCACCGCCGAAACGACAGGCAATGTCATATTCCCGGATTAATGATTTAATGAACTCTCCAAATTCCGTTAACACCTGGTCGCCGGTTTGGTGGCCATGTTCGTCATTGATATTCTTAAAATAATCCAGATCAATAAAGATCACTGACAACGGTTGCTTAAACCGCCACGCTTTCTTCAATTCTTCTTTGGTTCGCTGCAGCAAATAATTACGATTATACAAACCGGTTAATTCGTCAGTGGTCGCCTGTTGATATAATTTTGAGATATTCACATACAAGCGGGCGTTTTCAAGCGCTGTTTCCTGCGCAACTTGATAGAGTCGGGCATTATCTAAATGGACAGCCGCTCGGGACGCAAAAGCCGTAAGTAATTGCAATTGTGCTTGGGTGTAAGTGATCTCAGTGTTGAATAAAATCATTAACCCCAGATTTTTCGAGCTGGTACGCAAGGGTACGACCATTATGTTTTGATACAGATCGGCCAATTTCGCCATTTCCGGAAACCTGTCCGCTGCTGCTGCGCCTGTTAAGTTTTCCAGCAAAAAACCCTCCGGTTCAGTTGCGAATTTCTCAAGCAAACCACCGGGTTGGCGTAAAATCTTGGTAACTGAATTAATATCATTTGTTGGGATGCCGGTGATGGTCTTTATTTTATACTCAGGTTGAATGTCATCCACCCAATAAAGAATCCCGGCTGTCGATTGCGTTTCGTTAATCACCGTTACTAAGATAGTTTTGGCGAGATGACCAAAGTCCAACACTCCGAGAAAAACATCTTCCAACTCATAAAGTCGTTGGTAAAAATTAAAATTGATTCGGTTTTTGTCCAAAACAAAACCACCCTTTCTTTATCAAAATAAATATCGGCAGTTTTTAAGGATGGTTAAATAAATATTTTCAAAATTTCATTTTTTTGTAACTTAATTAATAATATTTTAGCCAATTTACAAGAAACTTGCCATGACTACTTCGATTGCCCTGCAAGTATCCAACAGTTACCATTCGATTAAAGCGGCGCCCCAACTTAACCCACCGCCAAATCCAATCAACATGATATAGTCACCTTTTTGGAAACGATCCCAATGATCGGCTAAGGCAATTCCAATCGACGCTGAAGAGGTATTGCCGTATTTCTCAATATTACTGATAAATTCAATATTCCCAATCGAAAAATCCCGGCCGGCATCAATGATCCGTTGATTAGCTTGGTGCGGAATAACATATTTGATTTGTTCCGGTTTTAATCCCACTTTTTCCGGGACGGTTTCGATTAGTTCCTTAATTTTACTTACGGCAAATTTAAAGACAGTTTTGCCGTTTTGCTTGAAATAATATTCGGAATGGCGGTTTTGGAGCAAATCATTAACCCCGCCGATCGTAACCTCATGAGAAAGCAGCGGATCGGAACCTAATTGTGTGTGGAGAATCAAATGTTCGGGATGGTCATTGGTTACGATAGCCGCCGCCGCCCCGTCCCCAAAAAGAACACAACTGGTTCGATCGCTATAGTTGGTGACACGGGATAATTGTTCGCCGGAAGTAACCATCCCATAACTAAGTTCGCTGCGAGTTTTTAATAAACTATCCGCTAAAGCCAGGCTGAAAACAAAACCGGAACACGCGGCGTTCAAATCGAAACAGAAACCATGATTGGCCCCAATTTCGCGTGCAACTTCGCATGCTTGGGCCGGACAGACACGATCCGGGGTAACGGTAGCGGAAATAATGAAATTCAAGCGGTCCGGATCCAAATCAATGTTGCCGCAAGCTTTTTGGGCGGCTTTTACCACAATATCGTAGATCTTTTCGTCCGGAGCCAAAATATGGCGTTCCCGGATCCCCGTCCGCGACGTAATCCATTCATCCGTTGTTTCCACCATTTTTTCCAAATCCGCATTGGTTAACAGCTTTTCAGGCACCGCTGCTCCAATTGAAGAAATTCCAACCTGTCTCATTGCTATGCCCCCTAGTCTTCAACATCTTTTAATAAATTTAAATAATTGGCCATTTCTAAATTCATCCCATGAATGATAAAACTACCTTTACATACGATCTCCTCTTTGCACCGCACCACCACTTCAATCAGAAAACGGTGTCCTTTTCTTTCCGCGACTTGCGCTTTGGCAATCAATTTTTGTCCGGAACGGACCGTTCGTAGAAAATCCAAATCCGCTTTGCCGGTGACGGCCACGGGTAAATCGACCACCGCGTTCGCTAAGGAATTAGCTTGCGCAAAAATGATATGACCCCGAACGATATTGCACTTTTCCAAGCACATCGACTGATCGGTTTCAAGTAGGGAAAGTCCCTTTTTCCCCGGTTCGATCTCGATTAATTCGCCAACGATGTCGTTGTGATCCAACGATTGGGAAACTCCAAAAAAATGGGAGGCCATCTCTTTGGTTCGTTTCCGAACTTCGGGTATTGCCAACTCCAGACGATCCAACCGGACGGTCGGAATACTTACTTGGAGCGTATCCGCCAACTCCTCATCGGTAATGAAGGGATTGGCACGGATTGCTTCCAACAGTTTTTGATGTCGATCGATCTTCTTTAACAGCTTACTGTTCTTCGACATGATATCCAGCCCATAATTATTATTACCTGATAATAATTATAAATCTTATCAACCGTATTTTCAATGAAAATCTTCTGAGTCTTTACCGCACCCAATATTTCAGCAATGCGAATCGCTTTAAAAATATACCGCGCGTAAAGCCCTGTTTTCGTGTGACATCTATATCTTTTGATTTCCCGGAATGGTTTAAACATCGAATTTTTACCCATACGTTTGCCCGTATAAACCAAAAAAACTGCGGCAATGCCAACAGTTTTTTTGGTTGTAAGCGATCTTTTATTGTTGTAAAGGGCTGCGGAGTCATTAACACCCGCATATGCATCTGCCTGCGTGGGATGGATGCCGGGCATTGCGTACCGATAACTTGATTTCCATTCAACTTTCGGTCGGATAGTGAATCCACTTTTCATCCGCATCATAAATATCAAGAATTAAGCGGAGTGCGTGAAGCGCTTCCGTACCGTCAACCGGCGGCTGTTCTCCAATTAGGAGCGCTTTTGCGATCGCGGTTAATTGCCGTTGATGATTTTCGATTGGGATCCCACTTGGATCGGAGCTACCCGAACCGGTTACGACCGGATCGAGATAGTCCGCTTCATTGCAACCATCGACTTTCCAACGGATAATCCGACCGGCTTCCAAGACAATCGACCCGGTTTCGCCATACAATTCAATCCGTTCGGGGAAACCCGGTTTTAACGCGGTGGAACCAGTAATCGAACCCAAAGCGCCGTTTTCAAATTGCATGATGGCTATGGCTAAATCCTCAACTTCAATGGGATGAAGCGTGGTCCGCACCAAACTGGTAAGGGAACGAACCTTGCCCATAAACCATAAAAAGAGATCAATGGTGTGAACTCCTTGATTGAGCAGTGCGCCTCCCCCGTCCAACGCTTTGGTGCCTTTCCATTGACTACCCGAATAGTAATTGGGATCACGAAACCATTTAATCGTGGCTTCCGCGGCAATTAAGCGGCCCAAGATTTGATTGTCCAAACCTGCTTTTACCCGTTGCACGGAAGGACTAAACCGGCTTTGCAAAATGACGGACAGCGAGACGTTATTGGCGCGGCAAGCCGCTACCAGTGCTTCCGCATTGGCTTTGGAAATATCGATCGGTTTTTCGACAATCACATGTTTACCGGCATTGGCGACTTGACAGCCATATTGACTATGTAAACCGCTGGGTAAACAGATATCAATCGTATCGACCGCCGGATCGCTCAAAAGCTCATCCAAACTTTGATAACCTTTAATATGTTCTGTCTCCGCCACTTGCAACGCAGTCGCGGTTGCGGCGTCCCAAACTCCAATGATTTCATATTCAGGAATTGTTTTCAAAGCCCGGAGATGAAACTTACCGATCATTCCGCAGCCAACCACGGCAATACCGATTTTATTATTCCGCATCGTAATCACTCCCTAGAGACATTCTTTCATATACGCTAAACTCTTGGTGGCAATGGTTTCAGGATCAGGAGCATAATCAAACACTTCGACTGAGACAAAACCGTCAAATTGAACCTGCTTTAAAGTTTGGAAGATGGGTCGAAAATCCACTTGTCCAAAACCCGGGCCACGCTGATTGGCGTCATTGGCATGAACATGACGGAAAAAATTTTGGCATTGAATGATGTTTTCCGGGATACTAATCGACTCCGTACACATACTTTTGACATCTAACATCATTTGAATATGGGGATGATCCACTGCTTTGAGAACGGATAAAACTTCGGAATTGGTCGTCATAAAATCAGTCTGTGCCGGAGGTAATGCTTCCAGACAAATGAAAACGTCTCTTTCCGCCGCTTTATCCCCACATTGCGCATATGAGTCAACCGCGTATTGTTTTGCTTGTTCGTAGGAGATACCGTCGGCAATCTTGCGTTGATTGGGTGAACCGAAGACCATCACCTGACCCCCGATATCGGCGCAGAAATCAATCAAATGTTTCATATAATCAACCGTGCGTTGCCGAATCGCTTGTTCGGGATGGTTGATGTATAATCCGTCCGGCTTAACCAATAACCAATGTAAACCGGTGATCTCAATCCCGTGATCCGCAGCGATTTGAAAGATCTCACGACGTTTCGCAGTCGAAATCTCGGTAACGGATTCGGCAATGGTAAACGGAGCAATCTCCAAACCTTGATAACCAATTTGTGAGACAAATTGAACCACTTTTTTAAAATCCCAATTTTCAAACAACTCGTTGCAGATTGCCAATTTCATGGTGAGTTCCTCACAATCTAAACATAGTATGCCAGTTATCCAAACACTGCCTGGTTGCAGCTTCGCCGCCAAGTGAAAAAGCGGAGCCTTTCGGAAGAGCTAATAGTTCTTCCGAAATCTTATTGTGAATTCGGTAATGGGTTTCCAACGATAACCATCCCCGATATTGATGGTGCGCTAATGTTTCGAAAATTTCTTGAAAACCGACGATTCCGTGCCCCAAGGCACACCCGTCCGCTTTCCCGGTGGTCGGGTCCAATTGAATGTCTTTAACATGAATATGAGCAATGTGCGGTTTTAAACGTTGATAGCCTTCCGGGAAGGGACGTTCCGCATCAGCAACATACAAATTGTTTCCCGGATCCCATAACGCTTTAATAAAATCCGAATTGATGTTGGCTAAAACCATTCCAAGTTTTTGGCTGGAATTGGCGCTGGTGGCGGGATCGGACTCAATGACCAAGGTAATATCATTTTGACGTAAAATCGGCTCAATTGAAGTGATCTTCGCAATAATTCGCGGTAAATTAGCGTTAAAGTCGCCCTCATCCCAAAAAGTGAAGCCGCGGATCAGTTTTGAACCCAAAGCATGGGCTACTTGAATCGTTCGCTCCAAAATTTGAAGGTGTTCACGATATTCGGTCACACTGTGTAAACGGCACTTAAAGAGCGGCGCCGCCAAACAGGGAACCTGAAGTTGGTTTTCCGCCACTTTCACTTTGAGATGATTAATTTCCGTAGCCGTCAATTCATGCGGATTCTTCTCCCAGGCTGAACGTAACTCGACACCGTCGAGCTGATAACTTTTCGCAATTGAAATCGCCAAATCAAAATCTTGAGAAATTTCATCGGTAACTACTGCCCGTTTAAACACATTTTCACCTCACCGGAATTTATTTATAGATCTCATTGTCTACAAATGATTTCCAGACGTTTTCAAACCAATAATCATCGGTTGGAATGGGACGGACCGGAATCCACTGTAGCAGGTGGTCGCCCTTTTGATAAACGTATTCTAAGGTGAAATTCCGCAACGCTTCATTTTCGGGTCGGATTTTCCAGGATGAATTCAATTCGTCAAGGGATAAATTGCCAGCCGGATCAAGGACCAGATATGAACCGCGGCAACCGCCGTTCTGCTCCAGATAGGCGGCAATACTTTTTAGTACCGCAAGTTGAGTTAAACAAAGCTGACGGTTGCGGAAAAACTCCAGCAATTGACCGGGGCGATTCAATTTAATATTGAACTGGTTGAGTTGGTTCCATTGTTCCTCCGCTTCACGGACGGCTGCGGAAATTCCGGCGGCATCGCGAATATGGGCTGCGAAACGGCTCATCCGGTTTTGCAACTGACTGCGGATCTCTTCCCAAGCAAGACCGGTAGTCTTCCCTACGCAGGCCAATCCTTGTTCGATCATGCGCAAACGGGATTCCAACGCTTCTTTCCCAAGATCCACAAAGGCTTCTTTATCCAGGGTGGGTGTTTGATAACGGTGAGCGATATATTGGGCGGCCCGATAACCTCCGACCTGACCGGAGTTTAACGCGGAACCACCCGGACGGTAAACACCGTGAGAGCCGTTCACTTCGCCAATGGGAAATAAATGCTTAAGATTGGATTCCCACCAAATGTTACCCTTTAAACCGCCATTATGATGTTGGGCGCAGACCGCGATCTCCAACGGTTCGTTTTGCAAATCGATACCGTGTTGGGCATAAAGTTCAATCGCCATCGGATTCATTTTACGTAACCGATCGAACGGCGAACCGAATAAAGCGTCGGATTTTTGCAAGTACTGGAATGCTTCCGGTTCAAGTTCGGAAAATAGGTTCTGATCCGAACCATTCCATGACGGGTTGGAACGAAAATCCATATATACCCGGCGACCTTTGAGGATGGTCTCCTGATAGACTAATATATCGATAAACGATGAACCATAGGCTTTGACCTTCCGCGGATCAAAGGGCCATTGGTAACCCTTCAGGAAAATATCGGTGGTCATCTTTCCGTAACTGGGAAAGTATTGATTCAGAAACTCCTGCTCGTCACCGCCATCGGGAGCGGTGCTAATATAGCGGGGAAGCACTTGTTGATATGTTCCCGAAACATTCCAGCGAAATTTGGTCGATGCCAAACCATATTGCCATTCCGTCAAATTAACCGCAGTGGCGCCGGCTTCGAGTGCAACCCCGGTGCCGCCTAAATGATTTTTTGGATAAACCGAATCCTGGTACAAGCCGCCCGGACCCCCGGTTCCCAACACGATATTTTCGGCTTGAAAAATCACAATCGCATCCAACCCGGCATCGGCTTTGTTTTTATCAATCGCAATGGCGCCGATTACCCTTTTTTCAGCGTTTTGCGTAGCCGTAATTAAGAAGATAACTTCATAGCCATTGAGGATGGATGTTTGTTGTTGTTCAACCTGTTGCAATAATTTCTGATACATTTGATTTGAAGTCCACGGTCCGGCGGAAGTAGCCCGTTGCTTCGGATCATGATCCGTCTTATAGCCGACAAACCCGCCATATTCATTGTGGGGAAACGGGACTCCGATTTGAACCAAATGATAAAATTCTTGGGAAGACAACCCGGCTTCGATTAACGCGATATCTCCGTGCATCGAGCCACCGTTAAAAAGGGTTTGCGCCATATCATAAACCGAATCTTGACCTTCGCCAAACAACGATAATTTGTAGTAGGTTTGCTTGTCGGAGCCCGAATTGTTGGAGACGCCGCCTCCTAAACGTTCGGTGACAATCAGTACGTCTTTAATGCCAAGATTAGCCAAATGGTAGGCGCAATTAAGCGCGGCGGCGCCGGAACCGATAATCAACGTATGACATTGGTACAACGGATAATCATGTCCACAAACTGTAATTCGGTTTTCATTCATTAATTCTCACCCTTAAAAGAATTACCCCGGACTCCAGGGTAATTATTAGTCATATTGATCGGCCATGCACAATTAGCAATTCGATTTACGCTTGTTCCGGCAATAACACCGCTTTGATTGCTTCGCGGCTGTCCATTACTTTTAAGGCTTGATTTACCTCGTTCAATGGGAAACGGTGGGTTACCAAACGGGCAAACAAATCGGGGTTCTCCAATACCAAGTTCATCGATTGCGAAGCGTGACGGGTATCGCTGACCCAAACACCTTGCAACCGGAGATTCCGTCTGGTTAAATCTTTAAACCCATCAAACTCGAACGTGCCGCCGGGTTGACTCAGTCCGATACTTAGCACGCTGCCGCCCATGCGAGTCATAGTGATTCCTTCCTTTAAAGCAGATCCACTTCCAGCCGCTTCGATTACTAAATCGGCGCCTCTTCCTGCGGTCAGTTCCATGACTTTTTCAAGCCGTTCAGTTTCGGATAAAACCTTGCGATTTAGCAACGTCGTCGCGCCAAAGAGACTGCCCATTTCCAAACGGCCCTGAGAACCGCCGATTAAGATGATCTCGGATGCACCGTATTTTCTGGCGTAAGCCGCGGAAAAAAGACCGATGGGGCCAGGCCCAAAAATAACTACAGTCTCTCCTAAATTGGGACGAACCAAATCAAAACCGTGAGCGGCAGTAGCGCCGGAACATGACGCGGCGACTAAAACAGCCGGATCGATTGATTTTGTTACTTTCAAGATGTTCGTACCGGAATCCAAAATGATATAATCAGCGTAACAACCGTTCAAGAAAGGCGGTTCGCTCATGGTAACATTAATTCCGGGAACTTTGCGTTGGGGACAAAACGATGGCTCTTTCAAAACGGTACAATAATAGCACGTTCCGCATGACACTCCGCGATTCCAAAACACTAAATCGCCTTCCTGAAGTTTGGAACCGTCTACCGAGCACTTACTGCCGCCAATGGCGGCAACCTCACCAACCCCTTCGTGACCGAGGATCATTGGGAATCGAGTCCGGGAGTCCTCCCCTTTCCACATATGGACATCGCTGCCGCAGACCCCGGAAGCTTTGAGCTTTACCAGAACCTGACCGGGAAGCAATTGGGGAATTTCAATCTCCCGTTCGACCAAAGGTTGGTTAAATTGTTCTAAAACATATACTCTAGCTTTCATCGATTTTTCTCCGTTATTATTCCTTTTTACCACGCGAGGTAATTGCCAGAACGGCTAAAATAATCGCACCATAAATCATCCGGCGAATCGGCTCGCTGATGTTTAAGATCGTTAACAATCCGGTCAAGGCCGTAATCGTAATAACGGCAGCCGCTGTTCCGGTGTAACCGCCGACACCGCCCCGGAATAATGTTCCACCCATAATCACGGCGGCCATTGATGTCATCTTGTAATCGTCGCCAAGATCCAAGGTGCCGGTTCCAATATAACCGCAAACGATAAAACCGGCAATGGTGGACATAATTGCGGAAATAACATACACTCCGATAATCAACCGGTCGGATTTGATACCGGCAAGTTCCGCTACTTTTTTATTGGCTCCAACCGCGTATACTTTGCGGCCGAAAGTAGTCCGTTTTAAAACAACCACCACCAAAATTGTAGCGATAATCCAGACGATGATGGATACCGGGAAAAAGTCAAAGAGACGGCCGGTTCCGATGAATTTTAGAATCGGCGACGCGGTACCACGGGTAGCGCCTCCGGTAAAAACCATGGTTAATCCGTCAAGCATAATTCCGGTTCCCAAGGTCATCACAAAGGGATTAATTCCCAGTTTGGTAATGCCCAAACCATTCATCAGACCAAAAGCTCCCGCCATGAGGGCAACCATTATAAAGGCGGATAAAAGATTGGCGTCCGACCCCATCATATAACTTGAGCCAAGCATTCCCGCAAATACGGTAATTGATTGGACGGACAAATCGACGTGCCCGGTAAGCATTGCTAAAGTTTGGCCGATTGCAATGAAACCGAAAGGAACCGCTTGTCGCAATAAACGTAAAAGATTGTCGGGTTGAATATATTGGGGACTGATGAAACCGCTAATCGCCAACAATACGGCGGTCGCAACCCATAACCAAATAATATTATTTGATTTAAGAAATCCAATAAAACCTTTATTGGTATTTGTCGTTATTTCACTCTGTCTTGCCATTTTTTCTTTATCGCTCCTCCCGCCACTGCAACTACCAATAATGCTCCGCGAAATACATATTGATAGAAAGTGGAAACTCCTAAGTGATTAAAGATATTTCCCAAGATTACAATCAGAAAAGCACCACCCAAGGTTCCTGCGACACTACCGACACCGGTATTAAAAAGTGTACCGCCGGCAACTGCGGCAGTCATCGAGTCTAAACTGAATGTCGCACCGGCAGTCGGGTCCCCGGTTCCCATACGGGCTGCCAGGAAGAGACCGGCTAACGCAGCTAAAAATCCGGTGATCGCATGAGCGATAATTTTAATCTTTTCCACTTTGATTCCGGCCCGAAATGCAGTTTCACGATCCGCGCCTACTGCGCGCAAATGTAGACCAAACTGCGTTCGATAAAGGACAAACCAGGAAATAACCGCCACAATTAATGTTCCAAGTACCGGGGTGGGAATCGGCCCGATATTGCCGGTCACCGCCCGCATAAAATCGATAGGAATGATTTTGGTATAGTCGGGAAACGGCATCAAATACAACGCAAATCCGAGTAAAGTAAAGTTGATCGCCAAGGTCAAAACCATCGGTTCTACTTTAACTTTGCTAATGAGGTAACCGGTTAAAATTCCGATCAAGGTCCCAATCGCTAAAAGCACGATGGACATTCCGATCATTGAGCCAAGACTATTGGTCATCAACATCGGCGCCGCGCAAACAATAATACTTATATTTCCACCAACGCCCAGATCATTGTCGCCAGCCAAAATCACGAAGGTCTGCGCCAACCCAGCCAATGCAAATGCAACAGTCTGAACTAATAAATTAGGAAGGTTGGCCGGACTACGAAAACTTTCCGATACTCCATACCCAATTATCCAAGTCACTAATAAAATGAAATATATCGGTACTCCGGGATTATTTAGCGCACGCCGGAAAAAGTTGGTATGAGGGTTCGGTACATTGGTCATTACCTTTTCCATTGATTCAAACTCCTTTCAAAAGTCACCTGGTCAGGCGAGACCCCATTGAGCGGTCATCATTTTTTCACGGGTTGCTTCGGTTCCCTTGAATTCTTTCACAATCTTGCCTTCATACATAACCAGAATCCGGTCGCAAACCCGCATTAATTCGCCCATATCAGTCGAGAACATCAACACGCCGGCGCCGTTGTCGGTAACCCGCCGCATTACTAGATAGATCTCTTCTTTCGCGCCCACATCAACCCCGCGCGTCGGTTCGGCAAACAAAAACACTTTGGGTTTTGCCGGTAACCATTTGGCGATAACGATCTTTTGCTGGTTACCGCCCGAAAGGTTGTTGGCTTTATGATAAGGATTGGTGGGATGAACTTGTAAGGTGGTGATTAATTCTTTACCTAATTCCTTTTCTTTCTGGAAATCAAGAAAACCAAAACGCTGGCGATCTTTTAACGTCGGTAAGGCCATGTTTTGCAGCAGATCCAACACTAAACACAGACCTTCCGCTTTTCGTTCTTCCGGTACAAACGCCAATCCCGCTTCAATGGCATCTTTAGGATTTCGTAGGTTAATCGTTTTTCCGTCAACCAAAATTTCCCCGTTCGTCGTCTTAACAACTCCATATAAACTGCGAATGAATTCACGCTGACCCTGACCCTCTAAACCAATTAATCCGACAATTTCACCCGCGTGAACGGTGATATTGATATTCTGAAACCAGCGTTTCGCTGTGAGATTTCGAGTTTCAAGCAAACTTTTCGATTGAATGGGATTATTCCCTTCGACACGAGTCCCTAAAATCGCTTTACCAGTCATCATTTCAACGATTTTTTCCATATTCAGTTCGGAAATCGACTTAGTTCCAACCAATTGGCCATCTCGAAGAACTGTAACAGTATCGCAAACCTGAAAGACTTCCTCTAAACGATGCGAAATGAAAATTACGCCATGGCCGGTTTCTGCCAAATTGCGAATAATTTCCATGAGTTTTTGAACCTCGTTATTATTCAAAGCGGCAGTCGGTTCATCCATAACGATAATTTTTGATTCCTGAGACAACGCTTTCGCTATCTCAACCATCTGTTTCTGGGCTAACGACAGATCCTTTACCAAGGTATCCGGATCCACATTAACACCAACCCGAGCAAGCAGTTCGTTGGCTTTCGCCCGAATTTTCGACCGGTCAATAACGCCCCCGGCAGTTACTAACTCGTGGCCTAAAAATAAATTTTCCGCAACTGTAAAAGCCGTCAAAAGATTAAGTTCCTGATGAATTACGGAAATACCGTATTTGGCAGCTTCGTCAGGGTGATTAATTGTTACTGCTTTTCCGCCAAGACGGGTTTCACCGCTTGTCGGTTGATAAACGCCACAAAGAATTTTAATTAACGTCGATTTTCCGGCGCCGTTTTCCCCGATTAATGCGTGTACCGAACCGAGTAAACATTCAAAACTAACATTATCCAGCGCTCGCACTCCGGGAAACTCTTTACAAACCCCGGAAACTTTTAGAAAAGGCTCCTGCATTTGCGCTGTACCTCCTTTTCACTGTTTAGGCAACCAAGTTGTCCCCCAATAAAATGGGAGACAACTTGGTCGAACATTTTCTGGTTATTTCTTACCCCAGATTTTTTGTTTCATATCTTCCGGCAGGAACGTGGAGTTGATATAGTCGTCACCTAAATCGGTTCGAACAACTTTATCAAGGGTTGCAGCGGTACAAGTCCACAGTTTCATCTTTTCAATATGGTTAACTGGTTGGCCGCGGAGTAATTTCATACCGAGTTGTAAAGCAACCGCGGAATCTCCCGGCGGATCTTGAATTGCGAACGAACGAACTTTCGCACCGGAATCGCGCCATTGTTTCCACAGTTTGAAATGACCGTTGGAACCGGTACCAACAACGATAATATTCGGTTTTTTGGCTTCGAAAGCAGCTTGCATTGCGCCATAACCGGAAGGACCGCCATCGGCGTAGATGGCATCTAAGTCGGGATTGGCAGAGATAAAGTTTTCAGCAGCCCGTTTCGCTTGGTCATAAGCGGAATTGGTCCAAACTTGACCAACGATTTTGATGCCGGGGTATTTCTTAAATACGGCGAGAGCGCCTTCGTAACGCATTTGACCAGGGGTCGTACCGGCGATACCGGTTAACATTGCAACTTTACCTTTCCCTTTGAGTTCGGTTGCAATGAATTGGGCCAACTCTTCACCGATTTCTGTTTGATCGGCGATGTTTTTAACAGTTACTTTCGGGCTGTCAACAACGCTGTCAAAACTAACAACCGGGATACCGGCGGCAATCGCTTTTTCAACGGCCGGAACCAAAGCGGTCGGGGGAGCGGTGATCACGATCAAGTCGACTTTTTTGGTGATCAAATCTTCCATGTCCGCAATCTGTTTAGCAACGTTGTTTGCGGCATCGGTAACGATTACTTGTTTGATATCCTTATTTTTCGTAGCTTCGTATTTGAATTCTTCAACCATTGCTACGCGCCAGGAGTTTACAATCGAAATGTTACAGAGCGCAACAGTGTACGGTCCTTTTTTCTTCCATTTTGCCGCGTCGATCTTGTAGTTGTCTTCAGCAAAAACTGAAACCGCTAGTGAAACTAATAACAATGTTGCCAAAAGCCAAGTCCATTTTTTCATTCCTAAAAACCTCCCTTATTTTTTGGAAAAATCGTACAACCAAGAACAGTATTTTGAGGGATCTCACCTCCTTGAATCGTACTGTATTGTTAGAGCGTTATTTGAGAGTAAAATGTCCTTATAGAAAACTTCGAAATATTTATGGTAATCCCTGCTCTTTGTGACAGGAGATTGATGCCAAAGCCAAAATCCATTATCAAGGACCTTTGAAACCAACCAGAAAAACATGTCACAACGAATTTTTTTGATATTTATTAGCGTAACTCGACTCTGATCCCCGAAGCGGCAGCCAGGTAAGCCGCATAAATTGTTTCGACGGTTTCGCAAGCCAATTCCAAACCGGAAACCGGTTCCCTGCCCCATGCGATACATTCCATAAAGTCTTGCATTTCATGGGGATATCCCCGGATCCAATCCTCGTCGGGAGCCGCATATTGCCAGCCGCCTTTGGTTTCCACCTTTTCCGCGATATACTCTGCTCCAATCACTTCAGGGTTTGGCGTGTAAATCATCAGATCGGCGCTGGGATTCATATTGCATTGCAAAACCCCGCGGGAATGAAAAATTTCGTGTAGATTGCGAACTCCCCCCAGAATCGTATCGGAAGAGACCACAATCGCTTTGGTTCCGTCGGTGAACGTCAAGGTCGCGGTCGCCCAATCTTCGACATCGGCCGGACCTTGGGTAACCCAACCGGCGCCCTCAGCAGCGACGCCGGGAATTTCGGTAAACTTACCAACTTCGGCAATCACCGATTTCACCCGGATCGGTGAGTTGTTTTTAATAATACCGTCAAAATGTTTTAAATGAATCACGGCTGAAACCGGATGGGAACCTAATCGTAATAAGGATCCCCCGCCCGCTAACGACCAGGTTCGGGTGTAACTGGCATGAGAACCGGAATGGGATTCTTCCGCCCGTTGGGAAAGAACGGTCGTACCGGGCATGGATTTGATTAACCGTTTGGCCTTAACAAGCGGCGGAGCGTAGATCCAATTTTCGGCATACATAAACATAACGCCCGACCGGCCGATCGCTTCGCGGATCTCCGCTAGCTCGGCCCAGACATGTTGAAACATTTGTTGGCGGTCGACCGTATCGCCGACTGGCTCCCGATCGCCAGGTTTCGTAAAGTAGCCTGTCAGCGGTTTTTCACAAATAATATGTTTGCCGGAAGCCGCGATATCTAAAATCATTTGTTTGTGCAAAAAGTTTGGCGCGCAAACATCAACTACGTCAATTTCCGGCATTTTTAACAAATCCCGATAATCGGTAAAAGCCATCGGGATTTGATGCTGTTCGGCAAAAGTTGCGGATTGATTGGGTGAAGCGCAAGCCAAAACTACGATTTCCAAGCCGGTTACCTTGCGTAACGCTTCGACATGAATTGAGGCGACAAATCCGCTGCCGATCAAACCAACATTGATCCTTTTCAACCGGGACCCTCCTACAACTTGTTAGGTATACCTATCGTGAAAATTTTTCCGGGCCGTCGATTACCGATTGGCCTGGAACTAAAATCGGGTTTAAAATAATCTGTTCGGTTTTCATCCGATTCCCTTCGATTCGCTCAATTAGGTTTTTAGCCGCCGGTCCGCCTAATTCAATGTCAGGCATTTTAACATGCGTGAGCGGGGGATCCGACAGTTCGGCCCAAGTGGGTCCACCATACACTACAATTGACAAATCCTCGGGAATTCGTATTTTGTTTTGATGAAACGACATGATAATGCCTTCGGCAAGATATTGATGTCCGGCAAACAGTGCGGTAATATTGTCGTTTTTCAAAATTTGGTTGGTTAATTGGATGCCTTCTTCGCGAGTTTCTTGCCCTAAGGCGATCGGGCAATTGGCGAGATTTAGTCCATTACGAATAATCGCCGACCGAAATCCGATATACCGTTCGTTGATACGGTGGTTGCGCGAGTCGGAACCCACAAAAGCAATATCGCGATGTCCCCGGTCAATCAGATATTGGGTGGCAATTTCGGCGCCGACTTGATTGTCAAAGCCGATATAATCATAGCTGTCAAGCGGTAATCCGTTCAATTGGCGATCAACGATGACATAGGGGATTTTCAAATCGCGCAACGGTTTGGTACTAACCAATCCTTCAATGGTTGGCGCGATAATAAAGCCATCCACCTGTTGGGAAAGAAGATGCTCAATATACACCCGCTCCCGCTCCGGATTATCATAAGTGTTGCAGATTAACAACACGTACCCCGCGTTATAGGCAACTTGTTCAGCTGCCATGACGGTACGGGTAAACAGAATATTTTCAAATTTCGGAACAATAATGGCAATGGTTTTACGGCGTTTTCCTCTCATGCTGCGCGCTAATATATTGGGACGATAACCAAGCTGGCTCGCGGCAGCAACAATCCGGTGGCGCAACTCATTACTGACATATTTTTCAGAATCGGGGTTTAACACATGAGAAACCGTGGCCACTGAAACTTGTGCTAATTGTGCTACATCATATAATGTCGGAACACGGTTATCCGCTTGTCGTGGCATAAAGTATTTTTCTCCCATTTCCAGATTGCGTTTAATCAGTAAAACGTTTGACTGCTTCATTTAAAAACAAATTGAGTGGTTAATCGTTTCTCTGATTCCAGCAACTTTACAAAACATATATCGGTAATTGTCGCATCGAAAGTTAGGTTTTTTAAGATATTTTTTTGTTTTTGATTACTTCGCTCGGTTGCGAAGCCCTTCTTGATAAATCGGCGTATAAATTGCGCCGTCACGGATTACACAACCGGTGCGTCCGCCGTCGCGCATGATTTCCGTACACTTGCTGCAAGTGATACAGATCTTGCCGGGATTCATGGTGCCGGTTTCCAACAGATCTTTCGCAAAATCGGGATAAGCGAATGCTTCCCGTCCAAATCCGGCGATATCGGAAACGCCCATTCGTAAGTTGGCGGCAGCGGCATTTCCGGAAAATTGACGCAGCCACGAGTAACCCGTTCCCATAATCTTCAGATCGGGACAGGAATCTTTCATTTCTTTAGTGATGGAAAAAATTCTGGCTACTCCAACTATGGGATTTTCGATTGAAGCGGTAATATCGTGAGATGCCGAGTCATACGGCCGATTGAAATGCGGACTGTAATAAGGGTTAGCCACGGAGAGACTGGCAAAACGAATTCCTTTCTCATATAACAACGCGAGTAATTTTTTCGGTTCGGTTAAATCGACCGGAAGCGCGCCCGGATCCGACCCTTCGGTATTCGGATTGACTCCCCACCCGTAGGGGTACGGTAGCGCGTCCCAAGTATTCAACCGCATCGTTAAGGCAACTTTGTTGCCAAGTTCAGCTTGGATTTTCCCAATAATATTTAGAAGGAAACGGGTGCGGTTTTCAAAACTTCCGCCATAACGTCCCGGACGGATATGACTTGCTAATAATTCGGAAATCAAATAGCGGTGACAACTTTTAATATCTAAAATGGTAAAGCCGGCATCCAAAGCGATTTTCGCCGCACGGACATAATCATCCTCCAACCGTTCTAATTCATCGTCGGTAATGATTGGATAGGATTCATCAATTCCAACTCGCGGATCAAGCCAGGGATTGTGTTGCGCAATGATCGGTTGGGGTTTCCCGGTCGGTTTACTATAGCGACCCGAATGGGTAAGTTGAAGCACAGGCACAAATTCGTAATCCGCCCCAAAAACTTCTTTGGCTTTTTGACGTGAGGATTCCAACAGATGTGCCAATGACGCTGTATTTTCCGGTGCGGCCAAGAGTTGGCGATGGTTGGCACGACCGTTAAAATTCACCGCAGTCGCTTCGAACCATAGAAGACCGGCTCCACCCATGGCAAAACGGTGATAACGGCGGATTGTCAGTTCATCGGGCTTACCATCGACAGTGCCGTCACACCCTTCCATCGGATGAATTCCCAACGAGTTCGGCGCTTGTAAATGGTAAATTTGAACCGTTTTCTTTAACGGAGTAAGATCCTGGTCAAACGTGACTGGCAATCCTAATTGAGCGACTTCTGTTTCGAGTTCTGCCAAGTTTTGAAAATGAAAACGTTGATGCATGATAAAACCCTCCCGTCTCAATTAAGTAACTCCCTCAAATAAACGTTTAACTGACTTTAAAAAAAATAAAATGAAAAAGGGAATCACTTTGTCATTCATAAAATAACAACACTGACCAATGTTACATTTCAATTCCAGTATCGTTACATCTAACCATATCATCAGTATAAGGCTTCTGTAGCGTTTTGAAAAGAGTCTTAATTAAAATATTTTTTGCAAATTTTTTTAAAGTAATTGTCATAAATATTAAAAAACTCTTAAATAATTCCAAAATTTAAATATTATTGATTGTTTTTTTGCTACTGCAAACGTCACCTCTAAAAACTCTTCCGTATTCAAAAACGTTGGTCTGAGCGACTGGGAATATTGGGCTCCTCTGCTCTGCTTACGCTTCGTCGCTCGGAGGTTTACACAAATTATTTTACACCGTCTGACACAACCAGTCGTTGTGCAAGGATGCGCAGTCGTTGCGCAAGGATGCTCGGACGCTGTGGCTTGATTTTTTGAGGATGATTGATAATAAAAAAGCTGTTACATCATGAACGCTCGGTTCATTTTGCAACAGCCGATTAGTAGCTTTTCTTTTCCAAAAACAAAAAACTTAAGTATTTACACTTAAGTTTAATTATCCAAGACACCGTTGTTTCAATTTTGATACCTATCTCTCGATAGGTGGGTGATCGCAAAATTACTGCAACTTACCAACGACAAATGAAGGCCTAGTTTTCATAATTCGATATAAATCTCCCAATGCATAAATGTAGGTTCAAAATAGAAACTGACGCATACCTCAGAAAACATTCATAACGACTTGATAATAATAACCCAAATAAATCCGTATTTCAACCGGAAATTTATCCCAAATAATTATGTTATTTTTCTGTGATCAGCCATGATAACAAGATCATCAGCGAAAAAAACGTTTTGGAATCTGAACCGTTTTCACCCCTAACCGCTTTTGAAATCGCTGCAAACAATCATCGATCGCTTGCTTCATTATAGCGGATGGTGCGACATTAGCTTCCCACCACCAATTTTTAATGATCAGACTTTGCTTATCCTTTGACAATTCCGGTTCGATCCGCGCAATAAAACGATCACCGTACAAAACCGGTAATACGTAGTAACCATATTCCCGTTGACTAGCGGGTTTATAGACTTCCCAACGATAGTTAAAGTCAAATAATTCCGCAATT
The DNA here is from genome assembly GCA_023417475.1 of Bacillota bacterium. GTDB lineage: Bacteria > Bacillota > UBA4882 > UBA8346 > UBA8346 > JAEYPR01. The sequence continues at coordinate 76,022 of JAEZFP010000068.1, forward strand.
AACCGCCGGTCCCATATTAAATTGTCAAGCGGCGCAATAATTGCAACGCTGGGAGTCGGTTCGGTTTCGATTGGCGCTTTTATTGGGTCCCAATCTTGTGTCCGCATGTAAAACGGATATTTGCACCCATTCACAGTGGCTTGAATGATTAGTCCTTGACGCTGGAGTCTTTCCAACGCTTGCACTCGTTCCGGGGTTTTTAGATCCAATCCAAGCCAAGCGTCGCCCGAACGGTCCCAAAGCAAACCAATCCCGCCAATTCTCCGCAACACCAACCAATCATGAAAATCATCGCCGGTTGGAAAGGGATCGGAGGCCTCAAACAGCGCCTGCGGTAAATTCCGGTAGGCATAATCGTAATATTTGCGCGTCCCCAACTTATGGTGGACGATTAATTCTCCCCAAAAATACATACTTTCCAAAGCCGCCCGGGACAACCGGGTCGGGGCCCAGGCCCAATCAACGGTTTGATCAAATTCCAAGTCTACTGAAGCTAACGGTCCCTGTTCTTGCAGCGCTTGACGAACTTCGGAAAGAACCCCATGAATCGGGCGCTCGGAGGCGCCGTATTTACGTGAAGCCTTTTCCCGGTAACGCCGATAATAAGGCCAATCCGACACTGAATAGATTGACATCATCTTATCCCAACCGTCGAGTAATTGGCGGTCGGCATATAGTAATTCCGCCACGAGTTCGGATTGAAAATCGCCAATCCGGGCTTGCAAGACGAGTTCATGATTGCGCCCGATTTTATTTAGCGGATCATATTGAATACAGCCTACTTTTTGAATGAATTCGATAATCCCCGGCTTGCCGTGTAGTTGATACGGCGGCCACAAACCTTGATGTTTTAAAAGAATGCGCCGCGCTTCATATTTTGATAATTGTAACGGTTTCATTGAGTTCACCCGAACACCTCCGCATTCAATAACCAGTCGATTTTATTGTACCAAACATTTGTTCGAAGGTAAATGTTTTTCAAAATAAACCAACTGAATTTAAGGTCAGTTATGGCTTTCCAGCAGTTTTCCAAAACTTGTACTTTGACGTACCCGATTGACCTTGCTATAATGACCACACGGTTGGAAACGAGTTAATTTACAGCAATTTGGAAAACAAAAGCCTGTTTAAAGCGATTTTATCCAATCTAACTTCCTTTGTTTTGGATCTAACTTAAAGAAATCGACTGTATCAAATAATTATGCATAATTCTTTTGGAGTCCTTTGACTCACGGGGTTATGCATCGTTTGGGAAAGGAGTTTACCCATGATCAAAAAACTAATGATTATGACTGCTTCAATTGTAATGTTGTCAATAGGAGCGACTGCCGCGTCAGCGCAAGGATTTACACACCGTATTGTCGGTGGCGAGTCGCTCTATAAAATTGCAATGAATAATGGAGTTACCGTTGAACAACTGAAACAGGCCAACGGTATCCAGGGAACCGTTATTTATGCGGGTGACAAGTTAGCCGTTCCAACCGCCTCAAACCAAGCCAATGATTATATCGCCAATCGTGATCTCGAATTATTGGCGCGGTTAATTACCGCGGAAGCGGAAGGCGAACCCTATGAAGGCAAAGTAGCGGTTGCCGCGGTGATTTTAAATCGAATGGACGATCTGAAGTTTCCGGGAACCATTGCGCAAAATATCTTTAAACCGCATGAATTCGAATCCGTATCAAACGGTCAGATCTGGAAACAACCGGTGCCTGACGCGTATCGGGCCGCCCAAGCCGCATTAAACGGTTGGGATCCGACCAATGGCGCCAAATATTTCTTCAACCCGGCGAAAGTTGCCGGAGGCTCCTGGGTCTGGACCCGGACCATCACGCATCAGATCGGAAACCATGTCTTTGGAATATAATGGGTAAATCATTGTAATGGCTTCATTGAAAAACGGGTTATTGTCCGTATCGACAATAACCCGTTTTTGGGTTTTTAGCAATCCCTAAACCGGCATGTTTATGAAACCGATCAAATTCTCAACCAATTCGTCATTCATCATTTGTAAGGCATCATGGGTCGCATATGCCACGTGGGGCGTGCAAATGACATTGGGTTGCTTGGCAAGGGGAAAATCGTCGACCGGTTCATTGGGGTAAACATCCAAACCAACGCCTGCGAGCTTGCCTGACCGGACTGCCGCCGCTAACGCCTGATAATCCAAAACACTGCCCCGGGCGGTATTAATCAGGATTACCCCGTCTTTCATTTGCCCGATGCGCGCTTCATTGATAAAATGATAATTCGCTGCGGTGCCGGGAATTAAAACAACAATCACGTCCGCTTGGGCTAAAACATCGTCAAGCCCCATTTCCCGATCGGTTGCGGGCGCCCCTTTGCTCGCAACCAAGACTTTCATTCCGAGTAAACCTCCGATCTCCCCCACTCTTTTGCCGATCTTCCCAAAGCCGATGATTCCTAGCTTTTTACCGTACAACTCACTATTTAACGGTAAATTGCTGCGCCATTGCTGCCCCAGGATATTTTGATGCGCCGGCAACAAATGTTTGGTCAAAGCAAACAAAAGCGCCAAGGTATGCTCGGCCACAGCGTTAACGCCGTATTGACGGGCTAGTCCCATCACTTTAAGCTTCATAGATTCGGCGAGCCTGCGGTTGACGTAATCGGTATTATGAGCCCGGATACCGATATAACGACAGCGAATTAATTTGGTTAATTGTTGTTCGGTCAAAAAGCTATGGAGCATCATATATTGAATCGAACCCAAAAGCGAATCGTTCAATTCCATGATGGATCCCGTTTGGATTACCAGTCCGGCATCAGTTAGCCGCTGGATCTGCTCGGCGGCTAATTGAATGTTATGATCGATGAAACAGAGCGGTTTCAACCCTCTCCCCCTTTTCCGGAATTCAACAAAACCACCGTTTGGATTACGATGGTTTTGTTGCCGTCATCTCGCTTCAGGAACTTTTCCAATTGATGCTTTGGCGGTAATCGTCACGCCGCCCCGCGGCCGTTGAATAATCGTCACTTTACACCAAAACGGTTGGCAGACATCAAAAACATCTTGGGCGATCTGCGCGGCAAGCGCCTCGCAGAAGACGCCTTCTTCCCGAAAACTCCAAAAATATAATTTCAAGCTTTTACTCTCGATACAGTATTGATTCGGCCCAAACTCGATTACAACCTTTTCCCAGTCGGGCTGACCCGTAACCGGGCAAAGACTGGTCACTTCATCACTTTCGAGCACCACCAAATCAACATTGGGAGGCGCCGGAAAAACCTCGAGTTTACGGGAGGGTTCCCGTACAATCTGTCCTAAAATGGAAAATGAATTATTTGTCAAGATGGACCTCCTTCAGTAAGAACGGATTATAGCGGATGCCATAATCATACGTATCAATTGCTTCGGAACGTTTCACCCATCCAACGATCCAGTAGGTTAACGGCGTCAATAACACTTCATAACTGACTTTCCACAGATATTGGGCCACAATCATGGCCAATAAACCATTGAAGGGCATAATACCCCAAAAAGCGCTGAGAATAAATAAAATCGTATCAACGCCTTGTCCAAACACGGTCGATGCAATGGTCCGCACCCAAAGCAACCGGCCTTTGGTGAGTAATTTCAAGCGCGATAGAATGATGGAATTGGTAAACTCCCCGCAACAATAAGCGATCAATGAAGCTGCGACGATGCGGGGAGTGAATCCCAAGACCGCTTCATAGGCTGCTTGTCCTTTCCAAAACGGTGGATAAGGAAAAATAATGGTGATCATGAAAACAAGCGACATCACTAGATTGGCAATGAAACCAATCCAAATAATCAGTCGGGTTTTCTGATAACCGTAAACTTCGGTCAGGATATCGCCAAAAATATAGGTGACCGGAAAAAGGATGACTGCCGCCGGAAGGATTATTCCGTAAATTGTAATGAGTTTACCGGCAATAATGTTGGAAATCAGGAGACAACAAACAAAAGCGCAACTAATGAAGAGAAAAAGCGGGGAAAAAGAATTAAACTGCTGTTTCGACATGAAAAAGACCTCCAGTTTTGATGAGGCGGGTTAGCTGAGACCGCCATAAAAATTGTTGGCGACATTTGTCGCAATAATTACCCAATAAATTCCACAGAAGATCAAGTCGTTCAAATTTACTTGAGAGTGTAGTAAGCCATTCCGACCGTTCCCGGTCCAACATGAAGCCCAACCACCGGACCGATTGGATAAATCGGTACGACAACCTGGAGTAAATCCTTGAGAATATTCGCAATATGCAAAGCTTCAACTTCATTGTTGATGTGGTGGACGACCACCTCGCCTAAGCCCTTTGCCCGAACATCATCGATCAGGATTTTAATCATAGTTTCAATGGCTTTTCCTTTAGTCCGGACTTTCTCTAAAACCGCCGCTTTGCCTTCAATGACTGTCAAGATCGGTTTAATCTGCAGTAATGAACCGAGCAAGGCGCTGGCGCCACCGATCCGCCCGCCCTTACGGAGGTAATCCAAAACTTCGGGTGCAAAGATAAACCGGCTTTTTTCCATAACACGACGCGCATAATCTACCACAACTTGAATCGGATCGCCGGCCAGCGCTGATCTAGCCGCCGCAATAACGGCAAACCCAAGCTCCATTCCGGTTGAATGCGAATCGAGAACTTCAATGGCGGCGTCAGGATATTCTTCGCGAATCTGATCGCGGATCATTAAGGCAGAGTTAAAGGTGCCGCTCAACCCTGACGACATAAAGATACCCAGTGCCGGTCGTCCGGCTTTGACCGGTTCCACTAAAGCGTTATATAACTCTTGGACCGGAGGTTGCGAGGAAGTAGGCACTTTCGAAGTTTGGGCCATTTTTTCATAGAAAAAATCGTTTTCGATATCTTCTTCCCGATAAGACTCCGTTTCAAAATTAACACTTAACGAAATAACCTGAATTTGATATTCTTCGCGCATTTCATGAGGCATGTAGCATGTGCTATCTGTGATAATTCGAACAGTCATCCATTCTCTCCTTAACCCAAAAATAAAGTTGCTACTCATTTCAAACTCAACGTAAATAGGTAAATAACTTTAAAACACTCAATTAATCACAACATTTATATTATATCCGAATGATAAAAAATAGAAAGTTTTTTTTATGTTTTTTTGAGGCGTGTTGGTACTCTATCGACGGCACCATTTGAAACCGTTGCAATAAATTCGATTAGCTATTTAACCACAATCTTATAAGTTTTAACCTCTTTTAATCCTAACGCCGGATCTTGAAGCGTGACGGTTACCGTATAGGTCCCCTTCCGTTGATAGCTATGTTGCGTCTCGGTTCCTTCAACACTACTGCCGTCGCCAAAATCCCATACGTATTTGAGTGAAGGGTTGGTATTCCCTTCCTTCTCGCCCCAAGCACGACATTGAATTGTTAAAGGAGCGGATCCGGTTGTTGGCGTTACCGAAGAAGTTAAACGTAATTTGGGCGTGACAACCTCAATTTGTAAATTAGTCTCCGCGATGGTTTGCGGATGGAGACGGTCGCGCACCGATAATTTTACCGGATAAGATCCTGCTTGACGGTATACATGCGCGGGATTCTGTTCATAGCTGATCGCGCCGTCGCCAAAGTCCCAAATGTATAACGGATCGCAAGGTGAACCGGTTATTCCCACTTGCGCCGTGAAATTCACGGGATGCGGCACAAAACCTTTCATCGCGCTAGCGGTAGCGGTCGGTCTCAGCTCTGGTGGAGTGGCGGTTAGCTTGAGCGTCGCCCACGCCAAGTTACCGGGATGTAATTGATCGGCAATCGACAGTTTGATATCATATTCCCCCGGTTCTTTGTAAATATGAACCGGTTTTAATTGATTAGAAAACTCGCCATCGCCAAAATCCCATAAAACCGCCAATTCGCTGGGAGATCCCTTGACGGCCAGTCCCGGATCAAACGCCACGGTAAATGGGATTAACCCAGTTGTCAAAGAGGCTTTGGGATTAATCACCAACGTCGGCGCCAAAGCTTGAATCAGAACGACCTCTTCCGGAATGAGTAATTCCGGATGGAGTTTATCGATGGTTTGCAAAACCACGCGATAATCTCCAGGTTCGGTAAAACGATGGGTAAAAGTTGTCCCTTCGACCGTTTCCTTCCCGATTAACCAACGGTAAACCAGATCAGTCGGCCCGCCGGAAACATTGGGAGTTACTTTCCCTGTCACATTAAGCGGAACCGGTCCGGTAGTTGGCGTAACTACCGGATTGGGGGTGATCGTTAACGGATTGGCTTCAAGCATCCAAATTTTTTGGTATGTATAACGGTCAACAGTGGCCGATAACTTCACCAAATATTTACCGGGTTTGGTGTACAAACAACTGACATCCGTTCCGGTCAAAATGGTTCCGTTACCAAAATCCCATTGAAATTTGGCTTGTTGTCCATAATTGACAACGCTGTTTGTCTGAGCTTGCACCCGCATTTCCACCGGACCTTTCAGCGAGTCGAGTGTCGGATTCATTACCAATAAAGCGGGGACGTCAAGATCAAAGTAGTATTTGCGATCTAAACCTTTGGTTTCAAGAATGATCGGAAATTTACCCTCTTTTTCAAATTGAACACTCACGGTATTGCCGGTGCCGTTTAATTTCCCCGACCAATTCCATTGCCAATCATGCGCGGCGACCGGACCCAAAACAGCAAATTGAAAAAGGAATGGTTTATCTCCCTGAGCATAACGTATTTGAACTTCTTTGTATTGCAATTTGGCACTCACTTCTGCGCCGGATTTTGTAAAGGGATTCGTGTATTCACCCGCATCCAGTACCACTTTATAACTCATGCCTTTGGGAATTATCAACTGACCTTTGGCGGTAAACACCCGACGGATGAGATTTTTCCCGTCGGCTCCTTTTTCCTCAATAGAAAAAAAAGCCGCCTTTCGCTCCGCTAATAATGATTTTTTCGTGATGGTGACATCCCACGAAAGTTGCGAATCAAAACTCAACGGTTCACTCGGTACCTGAACCTCCCGGGTTTGACCAAACTCCGCGACTGAAGCCGCAATCGTCCGCGTAATTTCAACCGTCTTCCAATCGGTATTAAAACCCAAGGCGATATTATTGATCAATAATACCAAAAAAATCAGTATTAAGACAAAGAACCGTTTCATGATAACCTCCTGATCGTAGGGATAGTTTGTTTTTTCTTATTTCAACGAAAATAAAATATTTCCTGTTCATAATTGAAAAGGTAATATTCTTTTCGACTTACTATAATGCGGAGTGAAATACTACAATCGATAGCCAATCGTCAAAAAAGTCACGGGATCTTTGGAATTTACGATCGCGACATCCAGTACGGTCGGGCCTAATTTGAGTCCAATCCCGCCGGAAACGACTCCAGGCGCATCTCCCGATTTTGCAAGGCCGGTCCGGAAGATAATCGAATTAAATAATAACGAATTCTCTATTCCCAAGCGAAGGACGTTATGTCCATATTCCCCGTTTCCGTCGATCTCATAGTCTCCGGTCAGTTGGAGCGAGCGGGTCGGCCGTATCGCGATTCCAATGGTGATGTCCTTGGGCAGCTGCGCTTTATATTTGATCATTTGCTCCGTTGCTTCCGCCGGAGCCGTTTGTTTACGCCAGCGAACGCTACTGTCAAAATTACGCAACATTAATCCAACGGCTAAGCAATCCCTTGGTATGTACAAAAACCCTACGTCTGCCGCCAAGCCTTTGGCTTTGATTCGCTTTTTTGAGGTCACATAGTGCGGATTAACTCGATCGTAATAAAACTCAAGCGTTTCACCCTCATACCCTTTCAGACTCGCCCCCCACAACAGATTATCACTGAACCGTCCGGCCCATGATAGGGTGAGATATTGATTGCTGGTTGCCTGAAATTTTCCCATTTGCGCCGTGGTTTCATTTGAGCCATCCAAATCATTGTAGATATTAATGCCAAGATATTTGGTGGAAAAACCCAGCATATTGCGGGAAGACAAACGGAAGTTTTCGGCTAATTCGTTGTTGGAAAGCGATTCGTCCATCATTTTCGCTGAAGCCATGATATTGGAAGTTCCGTCGATGCTTGAAGTAAAGGTTCCAATTTTCAAACGATTCAAACCGGCGGGATTCCAATAAAACGCGGTACCATCGTCGGCCACTGCCGTAAAAGCCCCACCCAAAGCCATCGCGCGGGCCCCCGGCCCCGCAGTTGAACCCAATGTTTGGACCTGAAAATACAAGAGTAATAGAAAGATAAAAAAACCGCAATAAGCGAAGGATTTCAACCGGTGTGGCGTTTGCTCTAATTTCATGAAATTCCTCAGATGATTTAATAGTCTTTGAATTGCTTACAAGGATTCAATGCATAAGTTCGTTATAAACAGCGGATTTCCTTTGGGAACGTATATTAAGCAATAAAAAAGGGCTGAATTTCGAGGCCACTGAAAAACTGCTCGAAATAACATTGACCTACAATATATTGATAGCCTAAAACAAGCTTATCACTATATATTGTAGGTCAATCTTTCAGACGGAGATTTTTCAGTGGCTTGTGAATTTCAGCCCTTTTTTATTGCTTGGTTTTAAAGGTTTGACAACAAGTTTCATCCACGGCCCCTGCCGGAGTGGCGTTTAAACTCTTCAAATCGGCATTTGGAGAAAATCCGCCTTGCGCATCATTTTGAATCACAATTTGCTGCGCTTCGCAAAGGTTGTTTGAGGACCAGTATTTACAGCTATTCACTGTACAATTTACATCAGGCATAATATCACTCCTTTTTTTAGTGTATTTATAGCCTAACCAATTCTTTTACGGATATTCGAACTATCAAAAGCAAAAACCCGGAATTCCCGGGTTTCATTACTTCGAAAATAACTTTTGGGCTGATGTCGTCACCTGATTTTCTCAATCGCTTGCGTGAGCGGTAGCAAGCGTGGCCGACTACCTTGAAAATAGCTCAGCGTAAGCTCTCATCGACCTTACGCTTTACGCGAAGCGTAGAAGAAATTAATACTTGGAGTCATTTTCATATAGTTTTAAATCGTATTTCGGAAGTTTTAAAACTTGGATCTTTTGGGGTGGCCAAAAGATAAAAAACGCTTTGCCCACCACATTTTTCAAAGGCACAAAACCGACATCGGGATCCCGGCTATCCTTACTTCCATTGCGATTATCGCCCATTACAAAAAGCGTCCCTTCGGGAACCACTTGAAAATCATAGTTAGAGAACGTCTTTTCCTTGATATAGGGTTCCGTCAATTCAACGCCACCAACGTATACCTTGGAATTTTGAATATAAACCGTCTTCCCGGGGCCTGCAATAACCCGTTTAATAAACTTCAGAGAAGGATCTTTGGGGTATTTCAGGACAATAATATCACCCGTTTTTGGGGTCCGGAAACGAAAGATGAGCTTATTTACTAATAAACGTTCTCCATCACGCAAGGTTGGCTCCATTGACGTTCCTTTTACCAAAAATGACTGCATAATAAAGATGATGATAAAAAGAATCGTCAATACTGCAATGGCAAATGCCTCAATGTTTTCACGATACTCCGACTTTTGAATCCCGATCATCGAACGGGCCTCCCTTGATCTCCTGTTTAAACTTCCCGGCGTTCTTCGATACGGGCGGACTTGCCTGAGCGTTCCCGTAAGTAATAAAGTTTAGCGCGACGTACTTTACCTCTCCGCTCGACTTGAATCTTGTCTAACATCGGAGAATGAACCGGGAAGGTACGTTCGACGCCAATACCTTGAGAAACTTTACGGACGGTAAAAGTTTCCTTTAAACCGCCGTGGCTTCTGCGTGTTACAACACCTTCAAAGATCTGGATCCGCTCTTTACCACCTTCAACTACTTTAACATGAACTTTGACCGAATCTCCAGGTGAAAATTGTGGAATATCAGAACGTAACTGCTCCCGTTCAATGGTTTCAATAATATTCATGGTATAAACCTCCTTTCAGGACTGACTATCTTTTAAATTTGTATTTCATGTTTTTTAAGCAAACGTTGTTCTGCTTCGGTAAGGTTGGCGTTGGATAGTAAATCAGGCCGACGAATTGCTGTTCGTAAAATCGCCTGTTCGCGACGCCAGACCTCAATCTTGGCGTGATGACCCGAGAGTAACACCTCAGGCACAGTTAATCCCGCATATTCAACCGGACGGGTATATTGGGGGAAGTCCAGTAAATTATCGGTAAAGGAATCGCAAACATGAGATTCCTCCGAACCAAGCACACCAGGGAGCAAGCGGACGATTGCGTCACAGATTACCATGACAGCAAGTTCGCCACCGGTTAACACAAAGTCTCCAATGGAAACTTCTTCGTCAACCCACTGGCGAATTCGTTCATCAAATCCTTCATAATGACCACAGATGAAAATCAGGTTTTCATCCTCCACGGCAAACCGTTGTGCCATTTTTTGCGTAAACGTTTTGCCTTGAGGCGTTAATAAAATTGTTTTGACTTTCGGCAATCCTGATTTTGCATGTTGTAAACAGCGGTAAATGGGTTCCGGTTTCAAGACCATGCCACTGCCGCCACCATAGGGTGTGTCATCAACCATGCGGTGCTTATCGGTGGTAAATTCCCTAAAATTCAACAAACGAAACTCAACCGCGTTTTGTTCCTGCGCCCTTTTTAAAATACTATTTTCAAAAGGACCTTGGAACATCTCTGGAAACAGGGTTAATATTTGAATCAGCATTCGTCGTCTTCCTCAAGCAATCCCGGAGGCAACTTCACAACCATTTTACCTTGCGCTGGATGCACTTCTACGATAACGTCTTTTAACGCGGGAATCAGAACCGGTTTCGATTGTCCGTGGACGCTATAGACGTGATTGGATCCTGTTTCGATAATCTCATCGATTACCCCAAGTTTAGTTCCGGATTCGGTATAAACTGTCAATCCAACAATCTCGTCATAATAATAACGTCCCGGCGGAAGTGGCGGACGTTCGTTCCGGGGAATATAGATTAACCCCCGTCCGAGTGAATCGGCGGCCGTCATATCATCAATACCTTTAAATTTTAACAGTACTAAACCATTAAAATTACGATAACCTTCGATGCACAACTGACGCCAATCATCTTTCTGTTTAAAGAAAACCCGTTTTACGCTTCCAAACCGTTTCGGGTCTTCCGTTAAAGGGATCACCTTTAACTCTCCCTTAATTCCTTGAGCCTTTATGATCTCCCCAATCGCAATTAAATCAGCCGTCTCCATTAAGTTTATTTATTCCCTAATTCAACGCTAATTTTACGATTATCCCGCATGGCACAAGATTTAACCACTGTACGAATGGCTTTGATAATCCGGCCTTGTTTGCCAATTACCTTACCAACGTCTTCCGGATGGACGGTAATTTCCACCAGGGTTTGATTGTTACGGTCATTTTGGGTCACTTGGACTTCTTCAGGATGATCAACTAAGGCTTTGGTGATTTGTAAAACCAACTCTTTCATGGAAACACCTCTCAAAAGCTCATGCAATTACACCAATTTTCTTTAAGAGCCGCTTAACGGTGTCCGAGGGTTGAGCGCCTTTTTTCAACCAGTCTGCTGCTTTTTCTTTATCAACAACGATTTCGACTGGATCAACAATGGGGTTATAGTGACCGATAATCTCAATAAAGCGCCCATCGCGCGGAGCTCTAGAATCTGCAACCACCACACGGTAGAAAGGCCGTTTTTTAGCACCCATTTTATTCAAGCGAATACGTACTGCCATTTTTTCACCTCCCTTCGAGGTTTGAAAATTTATTTCACAAACTTGATATCAAAAGGGCAGTTTGGGCATTTTGCCTTTACCGCCCATCTCGGCGATTTGTTTCATCATCTTACGGCTTTGCTCAAATTGCTGCAAAACGCGATTGACATCTTGGACGGTTGTCCCGGAACCCAACGCAATCCGCCGTCTCCGGCTACCGTTGATGATGTTGGGGTTAGTCCGCTCTTGCTTGGTCATGGATTGAATGATCGCTTCCACCTTGAGCATTTCCCGTTCATCGACCTGAACCCCTTTTAATTGTTTCGACATCTGTCCCGGGAGCATCCCCAACAATTGATCCAAGGGTCCCATCTTTTTCATTTCGCGCAATTGGTCCAGGAAATCATCGAAAGTAAACTCGGCTTTGCGCATCTTATCGAACATATTTTTGGCTTTGCCCGGGTCAATGTTGCTTTGCGCTTTTTCAATGAGGGTTAAAACATCCCCCATGCCAAGCACCCGCGAAGCCATCCGGGAAGGGTGAAAAACCTCCAGGTTCTCCATTTTTTCACCGAGACCGACATATTTAATGGGAGCTTTAGTCACCGCGCGAACCGAAAGAGCGGCTCCACCCCGCGTATCACTGTCCAATTTTGTCAAGATGACGCCGGTCAAACCAAGTGTTTCCTGAAATGAACTGGCGACATTCACTGCGTCCTGACCGGTCATGGCATCCAAAACGAGTAAAATCTCCTGGGGATTGACGCGGCTTTGAATGTTTTGCAGCTCCGCCATTAACTCTTCATTAACATGAAGACGACCGGCGGTATCGATAATTACCAGATCTCTTTGATAAGAAAGCGCATATTCCAAACCTTTTTCCGCGAGGGTCACCGGATCGGCGCCCTCTTGATAAAAGACCGGAACATCAAGCTGAGCACCGAGGATTTGGAGTTGTTTAACAGCTGCCGGGCGGTAAATATCCGCGGCAACCAGTAACGGGCGTCGTCCCTGTTTTTTCAATAATCCCGAAAGTTTTCCGGCGGTGCTGGTTTTCCCGGCGCCCTGCAACCCTACTAACATAATCACTGTGGGCGGCCGGTCCGCCATTTTTAACGGTGACTCATGTTCCCCCATTAACTTTGTCAGTTCTTCATAGACGATCTTAATAACTTGTTGGCCCGGCGTGAGACTATTAAGAACTTCTTGACCGACGGCCCGTTCTTTCACATTATTAATAAAATCTTTGACAACTTTAAAATTGACGTCCGCTTCTAATAAAGCCAAACGGACTTCCCGCAAGGAATCCTCAATATTTTTTTCGGTGAGTTTCCCCATACCACGAAGTTTCTTAAATGTATCTTGCAGTTTGTTGGAAAGGTTCTCAAAGACCATTATTGATGAACCTCCTCTTCTTCAGTTTCAGAACTCCGGAGTATTTCCACCTGTTCTTTAACACACAAAAGCTCGCGGTGGATTTCACTTTCAGTTGGCACCGTATCGAGCATGATAGCTAACTTCGTCGTTACTTGGGATAAAATATTTTGCTGTTTTAAATAATTACGCACCATGCCAAGTTTCGTTTCGAACTCTTCCATAATATTTTCGGTGCGGTGCAGCAGATCATGAACTGCTTGGCGCGATACGCCCTCCGCTTCGGCTATTTCCGCTAAAGACCAATCCTCTTCATAATAAAGCCCCATGGTTCTCCGTTGTTTCTCGGTCAATAGTCCGCCGTAGAAGTCAAATAATAATCCGGTATGTACCAGTTTCTCCAAACTGTGTTCCTCCGGTTGTCAAGTAATCTTGCTTAACAGTGATTAGTATACCGACTTTACTAAGTATTGTCAATGATTATTTCGCTTTCAACGCCGGTAATTACTTAGTTTTAACAAGTTTACCGAAAGCTTGACTTAACTAGCGAAACTATCCAGCATTATGTAATGTTTGGCAATGGCAGGATGTCGGTCACTTATTACGAATAAATAGTTAAATGCTGAATGAATCTGGAGGGAAATGAATTGACCAAAAAAACCGCTTCCATTTTACTCTGTGTGTTACTGGTTGGTCTGCTTGCAGGAGTTTGCAAGGCGGAATCTGCTTTGGGCCGTAGAGATTATGCTTTTGGATGGCAGTTTTCCAGGCCAACGAGCGGGTTGAGTCTAAAAATTCCGATTCAAGAACAATATTATATCCAACCGATCTGCGCGCTCTCCTTATCGGGCAAATCAGCGGAGACCGATGGTTATTTTACGTTTGGGATACGCGGGATCTGGGATCTTCCAACTCGGAATGATCTGCATCCGTATGCCGGAGTTGCTTGGGGTTATTCCGAAGATTTCGATGGCAGCAACGTGCAAAATTCCAAAGTGTCCAAAGCGGCGCGAGGTTTTCAAAGCTTTTTTGGCGTGGAATATGAAAAATTCATCTTACGCCCCGCCGTGGAAATTGGCTTGGGAAGCTTCCGGAATAATGACGGCAGTTACTTTGCCGGCGTAACCTATAACTTCTCGCTGCTCTATTATTTTTAGGTCGTCGTCTCAAACCCGCAACAAACTCGATTTTTTCCGGAATGTTTGGCATGGTAAAGTGATTTATCGGTATATTCGAGTAAACTCATTCGGTCCGTCGCGTGATCCGGCATGGTCGCCACTCCGAGTGAAACGGTGATCTGACATTGCAGTTGACTATCGGGAATATGTTCGATTGCGCGCCGAATCTGTTCGGCAAGATATTGCGCCCGTAAACTATCGGTATCTTTCAGCAATACGACAAACTCTTCCCCGCCGTAACGGGCGACGATCCCCTCATCGTCCACAACTTGGGTTATTACGCCGGCGACCACTTTCAAAAGTTGGTCGCCGGCGGGATGACCATAGGTATCGTTATATTTTTTAAAGTTGTCCACATCCATGAGAATCATGGATAACGGGGTTTGATGTTGCTGCGATCTTTGGGACAATAAGTCCAGTTGCTCATTGAAGTAACGCCGGTTAAACAAGGATGTCAATCCGTCGGTATCGGCTTGGGTTTTGGCGGTCTTTACTTTCGCCAATTGTTGGAGCGCATTGCCGCATTGGTTGGCGATATTCAAGAGAAACCGGATTTGCGTATCGGGAATCGGCGCCTCTTTGATATCGACAATTAATAAAATTCCGGCTACTTCGCGATCAATCACAACTGGGAAGGCGCAGACGGTTTTAATGGCGGTTCCCCGGAAAATTCGCAGCAAATCGGGATGTCGATTCAATTCGTAACAGAGTAACGGTTCTTTAAATATCTGGATTGATGATAAACAAAGACTATCTTTCCGCAATGGAGTATGTTGAAAATTATCAAGCCACTCTCGTTCCCAACCGGCCTGTTCGTAAATTTTAAGGACTTCTCCCTCAAACAACACGATCGCCGGACGCAACGAAGGATCGCTGTGTAATACGGTTTTCAAAGTTTGAACGAAAATATCGTCCAATTCGGAACTGGCGGTAATTTCCACCGAGTAATTGGTTAATCGTTCCAGTTTTGAATTCCATTGAGAGAGTTTTTTGGAAGCTTCTTCGGTAGCAGTGAACGTCCGTTTCATCAAAAAACTTCCCATGATCCCAAAACAATAAAAATAACCGATTTTGGTCAGTAGATTAAAAGTGGGAAACGGATCGATTGTATTATCGAACACGGTAGCCAATGTCAAAATAACGCTTGAGAGCGTCGACCAAACAAACACGCCCGAAAAAGTGTAGCGAACGACTGCAGCTAAAATCGGCATGAATAAAAAAGCTACTAACGGACTGTTCACGCCACCGGTACGCATCAGCATAAACCAAGTGATTCCAAGATCAAAGGTTAACAAAGGAACCCGCCAAACTCGGACCGCCAACCGCGATATTTTCGGAACCAACAGGCAAATAACATTGATCCCAAAATAAGTTCCGGCAACGCCGTAATCAATCTGTGCACCGGCGGCTCCGATCGCGAAGAAGATCAAAATACTGTTTACGATGGATAATTTCAATCTAACTTCTGCCAGAGACGTCGAAAAAGTGATTTTGCGGCGTTTTTTTAATTCAAGATTTCCTTCCACCGTCAACCTCCATTGTTAAATAATGGAATGAACAAGAAAAAAGAACCCGGTTTGATTCGTTTCGCAAACCGGTTGTTAGATCTAGGCGCCGATAAAATATGATGATTGATTTACACGACTAATTTTCGGGAAGCGGGATCGGTTTGGTGACAAACCTTCAACAGGAAAGGGCGGATATGAATCATTGATGTATAGTTTGCCAAGATCATCACTTGTTCCCCGGGGTTTAGATGTCTTGTCAATTCATAAAAGGCGTTTTTGGGAGAGTAGTCCACCACTAACGGGACAGGCGGCGGATCGCTGTATTTAACGCGTAAAGCCATATCTCCGGCCCGGGTTCCGCTGGCTACAATCTCTTGGATTCCCGCTACTTTCCACAGGTTTTCCAAGGAAACGTCCCAAATCCAGGATACATCTTTACCATCGGCAGTTAAGTCATTTAATAATAGTAGAATCCGTTTGCTGCCCGGCGATTTAATTAATAATTGCAGGATATGGTTAAATCCAACCGGATTTTTCACCAAAAACAAAAAGACCGGAAAACCCCGATAAGTGAACTGTTCGCTCCGCCCATAACTGGGCGTCACCTGACGAATGACCTCTTTAATCTGCTCCAGATTGCCGTTTAAGTGAAGACTGACTGCCATCGCCGCCAGAATGTTCAAAATATTAAAAGTCCCGGGCAGTTTGGTTACCATTGGGGATAATTGTCCGGCATATCCCACCTGGAAGGAGCTGCCGTTCATATAATCGACTTGAATTGACTCCGCCCAGATGTCGAGGGTCGGAAGTTCGTAAACGAGATCAACTCCGGTTCCCGTTTCTTGCTCAACCAGCAGACCGGCATCATTGGAATCCGGTTCGTCTTTGATCCCAAAATACAGGCGTTTTTCGGGTTTTACCGCAGAACCGATCCGGGCAATGTTGGGGTCGTTTCCATTAAGCACAACTTTACACTCGCGCTCGGATTTGCGAATTAACTCCATAATCCGATTGACGTTGGAGTCAACTTCGCCGTAACGGTCCAATTGGTCGCGGGAAAAATTGGTAACCACCAAAATCTGCGGCGCAAACTTGTGAAACGATTTGATTAAAACTGCTTCATCGATTTCAAATACGGCATAGTCGGCCATATATTCCAAGTCGAGATCTAACTGATCGATTAAAATACTGGTTATAATTCCGGTTACAAGGTTGGCGCCCCGGGCGTTGGTCGTGAGCCGGTAACCCTGAGCGCGCATCAGCTCAACCAAAATTTTGGTCGTAGTTGTTTTCCCGTTGGTCCCGGTAATCATGATCCAACCGTTTTTGAAACGAGGCGCCAATAAATTAACGATATTGGGGAACAATTTCAGGGCAATTGCCCCCGGAAAATTCGTTCCCTCGCCAATTTTCAATAAACGCGTGGCATGAAAGATCGAACGAACAATCAGTGCCGCAATAATGATTTGAAGGCGTTCCCACCCGGTCATCTTCTTCATTTACCTACTCAACCCCTGAAAAATTTGGAATTTTGAACCCGGTGAATCACATAATCACGGGTTTGATTTTCAAGACCGTCATCCAACGCTTCCAGTTCGGCTTGGCCGAACCTTCTCTGTAATGCGAGCCGAATTAAATAATCGGCAAACTTAGGGTTTTTCGGCAACAACGGGCCGTGCAGATACGTGCCAAAACAATTTTTATAATGAGCCCCTTCGGAACGATCCTCCCCGTTGTTGCCGAAACCCTTGAGCACTCTTCCTAAAGGTTGGCAATTCGAGCCTAAATAAGTCCGTCCGGAATGGTTTTCAAAACCGACCAGTTTTAAGTTGGCATGAACTTGGAAATTGGCTTGAATAACCACGTTGCTAATCGCGCGGAGCTGACCGCCTTCAGTGCGTAAATCCAATACGGAAATACCGTTTAAAATCGGTCCTTGAACCGGACGATAGTATTCGCCAAGTAATTGCAGTCCGCCACAGACGGCCAGCATCACCAATCCGTCTTCAATCGCCGAACGAATATTTCGGGCCTTGGTTTGAAGCAAATCTTCGCCGATCTTGAGCTGTTCTTTGTCCTGACCTCCTCCAAAAAACGCCAGATCATAGTCGGCCAAGTTCGGTTGATCGCCAATCCCGATCTCTGTCACTTGCAGTTCGATATTCCGCCAGCGGCAACGTTGAAATAAGGTTTGCACATTGCCGCGATCTCCGTATAAATTCATTAAAGTAGGGTAAAAGTATGCGAGCTTAAGTTGCATATATCCTCCTCATGACCTACCACTCTAGCAAAGGTTTAACTTACCTGACATAATTATTCGCTAGTTATTTTTTGAATTCCTTTATTAACTGCAGGAAACTCATTCTACTTTAAGGTTATTTTGCCGAAATTACAATTTTTTAGTATTGAAAATCCCGTCTTCGCTTTTTGCTGCTAGATCATAAACGAAAAAACCGGGCATTGATTCCCGGTTTTTTGGCGATAGATATTTCCATCAGCAGTTATTATTTTGTTATGATTCTGAAATCTTCAGCACAATCGCCGTAGTGGCCTGGGAAGGGCAATTACTTAAGGTTAGGATTTTTCTCAAAAGATGCGGCGATCTTTTTCAACTCATCAAACGACACGGAACCAATCATCGCGAAATGAACCTGGTTGGAAAACCACTGATAGAGCGTGATTGTTTGATTGGGCTTATTAAAATCCTTGACGCTGTCGGAAGAAAATTGTTGTTTTTCCGATAGTTTTTCCCGTTCGAACACGGACAGTTTTTGACCATTGGGCCCTTCGAAGAGTAAATGGGCAACCGTGGCAAAACTTAACTCCTCCAACGAAGCTTTGCTAAAGACATACCCTTCGGGGAGGTATGTGGGTAAAGTGATCGGGAAATTGACTCCTTGTTGCGTTCGAGCCAAACTGACGGTCTGCCAAAATTTATTCGAGTTATCATACCATTTTACGTTTTCCGGAAACAGCGACTCCGGGTTGAAATTGGAAGGCAACTTTTTAACTTGCAGAAACCGATAGGATCGATTTAATATTTCCTGACGATACAGATCAAAACCAGTTGGAAAATGGGATTCTTTATCGATATACAAACGGTAATTAAAATTTCCGGCAATACCGCTTAGCACATACACCGGTCGCCCGTAAAGCAACGTGTCGTTCTCCTGTAGCGAAACTCTGTCCAACCAACTTTGCCATTCCGGAAAACGTTTTTTATTTTTGCCATCGGGAATCTCAATTTTTAATCCGGCATTTTGCCCGGAAATGTAAAATAGCGACAGTTTATCCGTATCATATGACAGTTCCCCTCTCTGCCACAGGGGAGTCTGAACTTGTTTCAGCAAGTTCCGATTTTTTACCCATACTTGATAGGTTGTCTCCTGCCGACGCCCAAAGCGAAAAACCGTTTCGGTATACTCGCCCCAATAATTGTTTTTTAGGGCTTCCGCCACATGTTCTTTGATTTGCGCAATATTGGATTCTCCCCAAACCGGATAATTCAAGGGAATCATCATCATCATCAATATCAATAGAATTCGCGCTACCTTCTGCATAAACGTTCCCCCACTTGTGATTCTTCGAAAAGGATCCCGACCGAATCGACAATGAATCCTGATTATGATCCTGATTCGTAATGAATGATCAAATATTCTTCGACCATTTCCGATTCGGGTCCGGTGAAACTTGGTTGCGATAAACGATACCAAAAACTGGTGATTGCAAACAACACAACCAAGGCAATGGCAGCTAAAGCAACCTTTCTTTGCAACATCGCATAGATAAACTTCGGTCGTGCCACTGTAAGACGCGGCTCCGGAAAAACTTTATGTAAAAGATCATGAATTTGCGAGAGCTCCGCTACTTTAAGCCGGCATTTTTCACAGGCGCGCAAATGCCTTTGTAAAAAATAACCTTCCCATAAACGGGCCTCTCCATCTGTTATGCTCTGTAATTGCAGATCATTTGGACAATGCATTGTCAGCCACTTCCTTATCTTCTTGCAGCAAGGGGCGAAGAACCTTGCGAAGTTCCTGCCTTGCATAAAACAGGCGGGATTTAACTGTTCCTAAGCCGATTTTGGTGATCTTTGCGATTTCTTGATATTTAAAACAATGAATATCATGCAAAATGATGATCATGCGGTGTTCGGGCGATAAGTGATTCAAAGCGTTACGGATGGTTTCCTGAAGTTCGAGCTGTTCATAACAACCATCCGGCAATCGTTTTGGATCTCTGATTTCAAGGGTCACCGCTTCCTCTTCTTCACTGGTTATTCGCGTCAGATACGAAGTGGGACGGGCCGAAACCTTTCGTTGGTGATCGATACAGGCATTCGTCATAATCCGAAACAACCAAGTCCATATGGTTGAATCTCCTTTAAAGCTGGGCAAGGCGCGGATAATTTTGATTAACACTTCCTGGGTTACATCTTCGGCCTCAAAATCATTACCCAAGAAATTGCAGGCGTAATGAAAGAGTGGTCTGCGAATTTTACAAATAAACTCTTCAATGGCGACCGGGTCGCCTTTTTGGGCTGCTCTAATTCTTTCAAGCTTTAATTCTGACATTAATACCTCTTAGCAATGACGGATTGAAGATGGAAAGAGTTCAATATGATCTACAATTTTCTTTAGCTTTAACAAATTTCCTGCCTGTCGCGGTTCTTTCTTATAAAAATCATTCATCGAACCGAATTCGATTCCTCTTATTTCTGATCTTTTCCAGGGAATAAAACTGCCCCACCATTGAAACCGATTGAAATATTGCCAAAGGCTCGATCTATGAATAAAAAAAATGGCCGAGTAATCGGCCATTAACGACAGCTTCTTTTGCAATCATGCTTTTTATGCTTCTTTTTTTTCTGTCCGCGAAATGGACATTGTTCCCAAGGAACTACCACATAGACCGGGCACGGATACATGCTGGGAGCAGGTTCTCCCGATACAATTCCGCCTGGGCACGGAGTTGGCATCGGCATCGGAGTGGGTAAGGGCATGGGCATCGGTGTCGGAGTCGGGGTTGGCATTGGCATTGGCATGGGCATTGGCATCGGTATCGGAGCCGGTAACGGCATCGGAACGGCCGCGACCGGAATACATACTACCTGGCCCGGAAAAATACGGTTCGGATCGGCGATTTGCGGATTGGCGGCGATTAATGCGGCAAGCGTAATATTATTTCGACGGGCGATCTCAAACATGGTGTCTCCCGATTTAACCGTATAGAGCGTCCCATTGGGACAAGGAATCGGACTTGTGCCGGCGGGAATACAGATTTCCTGTCCGGGGAAGATTAAATCGGGATTTTTGATCTGGGGATTTGCCCTGATTAGCGCATCCAACGTCACACCGGAACGTTGCGCGATCAAATATAGCGTATCTCCACTAACTACCCGATACACCCTTCCGCCGGGGCAGCCAAAACCGCCACTGCCACCGCTCCCGGGAATACAGATTACCTGCCCGGGGAAAATCCGATTGGGATCGCTGATTTGAGGATTGGCGGCAATAAGTGCCGCTAAGGAAATATTGTGTCGCCGGGCGATTTCATACATCGTGTCACCGGATTTGATCGTATAGGATGTTCCACTCGGACAATGTGTCGGGGATGGTCCGGGAGCAGGGCCCGGAACCGGAACACAAATCATCTGCCCGGGGAAAATTTTATTGGGATCAGCAATTTGGGGATTGGCATTGATCAAACTTTGTAAAGAAATGTTAAACCTTCTAGCGATCAAAAACATGGTATCGCCTGATTTTACCGTATACATCTGTCCATTGGGGCAATTGGTTGTCAGATTGGTATTGGTAGTCATTCCCGGCAGCGGAGCCAATTCGGCAAAACCATCTATCATTTCATCGGACATACTGGTACCTCCTCGTGACCAAGTACTGTGCTACTAATGTAACATATTCCCGAGTCCCGACTTTGGCTACCGTGACGAAGGCATAATTATCGCTGGAAACCAGGATAAACGTTTTCCTGCCGAGATTCATATGATAGATCAGAACGAGGTGTTTCCGATGTTTTGGAATTCAATTTGGAACTTTCTTAAAAATTTGTGGAAGAATCTAACACCGACCAGTAAAAAACCGAATACGACTTTGGATACAGCCAAACTGAACGTGTTTGGCATGAGTTTGGAAGTAACCCGGGAAGTGGCGGTGGATGTCCCTTATGAGTTAACGGTGGTCGTTCCCAGGGCGGAATTCCGGCAAACCGCCGCCAAGTCCGATCTTCCCGCCAAAAACTTAAATACCGAGATTATCTTGAGTAGCATTACAATCGCGCACTCCCCCCGGTTACCAAACAATCGCAGTCTAGCGCAAGGGGTCAAATAACTTATCGGGTCAAAACAAAAAAACGCGCTATCGCGTTTTTTTGTTTTGACGTGAAATTTGTTAGCGAGCCAGTTTTAACACTTCGAAAATATCCGCCGTCTTAAATTTACTGACATTACCGACATGGGATATCCACGGTTTCATGGCTTTGTTGGCCATTTCTTCAAGGCGGTCGTCGGGTACGTTCAGCTCGCGCAAGGTGATTGGCATGCCGAGCTGACGGTAGAATTCTTCCAAGCGCCGGATCCCTTCTCGCGCTGTCTGTTCCGGGTTTTCAAAATCATAATCGACATCCCAGACTCGTACCGCAAACTGCACTAACCGATTGATATTCTGTTTAAAGGTATATTTCATCCATGCCGGGAAAACCACCGCCAGACCCGCCCCGTGAGCCACATCATAAATGGCGCTGATTTCTTGTTCGATCATATGGGAAGCCCAATCCCCCAAACGCCGTCCCGTTCCAAACAGATCATTGTGAGCAAGCGTGCCGGCCCACATCATTTCGGCCCGGGCATCGTAATTATCCGGCTGGGCAATGGCGAGCAAACTATTTTTAATCATACTTTTTAAGGCGCCTTCGCATAACCGGTCCGTCAAATCGACCTGAGTTACATCGGTAAAATAACGTTCCATAATATGCGCCATAATATCTACCGCACCGCAGGCGGTTTGATAGGCGGGTAAGGAAAAAGTGAGTTCCGGGTTTAAGATTGCGAATTTGGGGCGGTTAAGTTCCACATTTAAACCCCATTTAAACCAACCGTCTTCATTGGTGATCACCGAACTCTTACTGGCTTCGCTGCCCGCAGCCGGAATCGTCAAAACGACGCCCACGGGCAGATTCGTTTCGGGAACCGCCTTGGCCCCATAAAAATCCCAAACATCCCCCGCATACGGCACACCTAAGGCGATCGCTTTGGCGGAATCGATAACACTACCGCCCCCAACCGCCAAAATGAATCCAATGTTCTGTTCACGGCAGAGTTTAATTCCTTCCCGGACCAAGCTCAAACGCGGATTGGGTTGGACTCCGGAAAGCTCGACAAATTCAACGCCGGCTTCGGTCAACGAAGCGGTAACTTTCGCGTAAAGTCCGGACTTTTTTATGCTCCCGCCACCGTAATGCAGTAAAATTTTACTGGAATACTGTTTGGTTTCGACGCCAACACGGTTTTCGGTACCACGACCAAAAATAATCTTGGTTGGACTTAAAAATTCAAAATTCTCCATTTCAAACCACCTTTTTATGTAAGCTTATTTTGCCAAAACCTTCAATATAAATTGCAATAAATCATTCTTTTTACCTCGGCCATCAAATGCTCCATTTTAGAATTATCATGCAATCGATAATCTTATTTTATCATTATTTTCACGTCATAGTGAAGCATCTATTTTCAAAATCCCCGAGTTTATCGGATAATTAACATGTCTACGGCCTGTTCCGTTTTGAAACATTTTGGGATACAACCACCATCAAGTAACAAAAAATCTTCAGTGAATCAACTCACTGAAGACACGCAAAACATTAAAAAATTTCTAACCCCCCAAGTAGCCTACTGAGGGCTGCGACCAACCGATTAAGGGGATTGGCGGGGTCATCACGCCAACTGTTTGCCGAACTGATCATGCCCTCCGAGACGATATACCGCCCGTCAAAGCTGATCGTCAGGGACCACGGGGTCGTCGCGGCGGCGGCGTTTGAATAATGGGTTTGCCAATTCCAAATACGTAACCGCTCCAGTTTCCGCCAAAACGAACACCAGTCCTCCGCCGACGGTTTGACGACAATGCAAACCGGTTTGGCGACAGCCGTTTTCTTATAAATCAGGCAGTCGTCTGAAAGTTGGATCGAAAAAAGCGGTCCGGGATGATTGCCGATTTCGAATGAGAACGTTGAAGGTAAATAGTTTGGTTCCATTGTGGTTCCGTCCATTTCTTTGATGAGAAATATTTCTTGATTTACCCTCAATTTCCTGTAAGAATTTTTAGAAAATTTTAGAATCCGTTATTTCGAATGAGATTTTTATACCATAAACCGCTCCGTTTGACGATTCGTTGTTGATTTTGGTAATCTACATAGATCAAACCAAAACGTTTGCTTAAACCTTCAGCCCATTCGAAGTTGTCTAGCAACGACCACACAAAATATCCCTGCAAGTTGACGCCGCTCTCGATGGCCCGTTTGGCAGCTTCCAGATGAGTCTGTAAATAAGCGACGCGATCGGGATCTTCAATGACTGCCGCCGCCGAGGAGTTATCGAGAAAAGCCGCCCCATTTTCAGTAATATAAACCGGCGGATTTTGATAATCCTTCGCGATTCGGGCCAAAAGCTTAAAAAGCCCCTCCGGATAAACTTCCCAGCCCATTTCGGTGTATTTTCCGGTGGGATTGACTTTTTCATAACCAAAGATTCCTTTTTCCGGAGCATACCGTACTACGGTTCGGAAGTAGTAGTTCACGCCGATAAAATCAACGGGATTGCCGGAAAACCCTTCGATTGCTTCGTCTAAATTGGGGATTTCAGTCAGATGCGCTTGATATAGTCGCGCTAAATCTTGCGGATAGGTTCCTTTGAGAACCGGATCAAGAAACCAGCGGTTCAAGAAACCATCGGCAATGGCGGCGACAATTTGATCCGCTTGATTGGCCGAAGCGGGTTCGGTTGGCGATAAACTTAACGCAATGCCGATTTGATGGCTGGGCGGGTTCGCTTCCCGAAACGTTTTAACTGTCGCAAAATGAGCCAGCAAAGCGTGATGACTAACGCGAATCGCTTCGCGTAAATCGGTTTTCCCCGGTGCGTGAATTCCCTCGTAATTGCCGGCAAAGGCAAATACCCACGGTTCGTTTAAAGTGATCCACTGGTCCACACGATCGCCATACGCTTCAAAAACCGTTTGCGCGTAATCACGGAAATACCCAACAATATCCCGATTGCCCCAACCGCCCAAATCCTGTAGTCCTTGCGGCAGGTCCCAATGATAAAGAGTGACCAACGGTTTAATTTCATTCTCTAAAAGCAAGTCAATCAAACGATGGTAGAAATCGATCCCGGCTTGGTTGGACTGACCCTTGCCGGTCGGAAAAATTCGCGGCCAGGCGATGGAAAAACGGTATGATTGAATACCCAACTCTTTCATCAGCTGTAGATCGGTTGGATACTGGTGATAATGATCACAAGCGATATCGCCAGTATCGCCGTTTTCGATCTTGCCTGGCGTATGGCTGAACCGATCCCAAATTGACTCACCCCGACCGTCCTCACGGACTGCTCCTTCGATCTGATAGGCGGCCGTCGCGGCACCCCAAAGAAAATTCGACGGAAATTTCCCCGGCATTTTATCCACTCCTGTTTACAGGCTTTATTACCTATAATTTAACGCTATGATTATTATTCAATATTATGCTCACAAATTCAAGTTGTTTGAATTCGCAAATTCAAACTGGGTGAACTCCACAAATTACCACGGGAATGAGTTCATAGTTTCATTTGCCGTGGGCAAGCTATTGTCAGCGGCGGTGAAACACCTAGCGTCGTATCTGCTGACACAGTGGCTTTGCAAAAAGACGATTGTGAATTGCGACGGTGAGGAACTGTCGGATCCGGCTCCAATGGAGTTTGGTATCCGACACAACTTACAAAAATATCAGCAGGCCGCTATCTACATCATTTCCGTCAAAAGAAACGTAAATTTGCCAGAAAAAATAATTTTTTTTGGGGCGATAGTTAAAATTCCGGAACGAATAAATAGTATTCCGGTCGTTAGAAACCGATTTTCAATTCTTAGAAATAGAATTTAAGCCCCTAGAAATCAAAATCCAACCCATAGAAATAGAATTACGGAACTAAAAAATATAATTCCGGCCACCGAAAAACGAATTTTGCAATCGAAAAAACCAATTCCAACATGTGGAAAGATAAAATCTTATTGCCTTTGGGTTATCACTGTCTCGTGCGTTGTTCTTCTTGCCCGTTGCTTTTTACGTCATAAAAAAAACACCCACAAAGGGTGTTTTTTTTATATAATGGAAACTCATCGGGTGTTTGGTTCGTAATCACGTTCTTCGTTTTTGGTTAAACGAAGAACGGCGGAACCATCCGGATTCATCACGTAAATTTCTTCATTTTCATCCCGGTCGGAAACAAAGATGATTTTCTTGCCGTCGCCACTCCAGACGGCTTGGTCATCGTTTTGTTCGTTTTTGGTCAAGCGCGTTTGGGTAGCGCCATTGGGCGTCATCACGTAGATTTCCGGGTTTTCATCCCGTTCGGAAATGAAAAGAATTTTGGAACCGTCGGGCGACCAAACCGGATTAATATCCTCAGCTTCGTTTTTGGTCAAGCGGACTACCCCGCTGCCATCGCTGTTCATAATATAAATTTCATTGTTTTCATCGCGGTCGGAGACAAATACGATTTTTTTGCCATCAGGGGACCAACTGGGATGATCTTCCGTAGCCTCGTTTTTAGTCAAGTTAACCAGGCCGGTCCCATCGGCTTTGATGAGGAAAATTTCTTGATTGTCGTCTGCGGAATTAAGGAAGAGCAGTTGTTTTCCATCGGGCGACCAGACTGGATTCCAATCGTCGGCAGTACTTTTCGTCAGTTGCAGTGGATTGCTGCCGTCCGCATTCATAATATAAATATCCTGATTTTCATTCCGTTCCGAGACAAAAGCGATTTTGGCGCCATCTGGTGACCAAACCGGCGCATAGTCTTGGGCTTTGCTGTTGGTCAACCGGGTTTGATTACTCCCGTCAACATTCATAAGGTAGATTTGTTGAATTTCATCCCGTTCCGACACAAATACAATTTTTTTGCCATCCGGAGAAAGCGCCGGACTGTAATCCGGAGTTTCGCCTTTGGTCAGGTTGGCGGCGCCCGAACCATCTAAATTGACGGTTGCGATCACTTCGGTCGAATCGGGAATTGTCGTGAACACAATCTTACTGGTCGCGCCCAACGTTGTCATTTGGGTCGTAAAGATGAAAAAACTCGCGAATAAAACTCCGGTAACAAAATGTTTTTTCATTGAATAGCCCCTTTCCGGTCATAAAATCGATTTGATGGAATTTCGTTGTTTAAATCATTTTTCCTGCTTTTCCACGGTTGAATTCGTAATTTCATTATGTTGGATTTCGATAACCCGGGTTGGCGTAATGATGGCATTCATCGCGATATCATGTTTTTCGGTGGGGATTTCCGGCAATACTTGGAAGTCATAGGCCAATCCGATGATGACCGCGTTCGGCGCACGGACTAAGAAACGGTCATAATAGCCCGCCCCGTGACCTAAGCGATGGCCGGCGACATCAAAGGCTAAACCCGGAACAACAATCAGTTCAAGCTGTTCCGGCGCAATCGTTTCCGACTCCGGCTTCGGTTCGAATAACCCGAATTTAGCCGGAACCAATTGCGCGCAGTTGGCGATCAGTCCCGCCCGAAGGTTGCGACCGGCAATGCAAATTGGCAGGGCAACCGTTTTACCAATCGTAAACAGCTTTTGAATTATTCCGGTTGTAACCGCCTCGTTACGGACCGAATAATAGATCATGATCCGCTCCGCCCGTTGGACGACGGGAGCTTGAAAAAATAGCTGCTCAAGCCCGTTGTTCCACGCCCGATACTCCGCTTTGGAAATTTGCGCCAATTTAGCCCGCATTTCCGCTCGGAACTTTGATTTTAACACCGGGAATCCACTCCTTCCGGTACGACAAAACCTTCTTTCATTCCGGGTGAAAGAAGGTTTTTTGATTGGAGAAGAAAACCCCGCGATGCCGTTGCGCTGAACCTTACCTGAACCCTGCTCAGCAGGTGGGTGTTCTCCTACTTAGGTTACGTTCCATTGCGAAAATGGCATACATGCTGTAAGTAGAGTCCAAACTCCCAAGGTAAAACTGTTGGTTCATAACAAATTCAGCTTGATGACGCACATTGCAGGGTCTTCAAAATGCGCATTGATTTATCCATATCATATCATAGCTTGAAATCGCCTTCAAGCGCCAAAGATTGGATAAATTAGACAGTTGATTTGATCGACAATTCCTTTAATTGCCGGGGTGAAACTTCTGACGGAGCGCTGGTCATCAAACAGGTCGCACTGGCTGTTTTCGGGAAGGCGATGACATCCCGGATCGAAGTGCTGCCGGTCATTAACATCACCATCCGGTCTAATCCGAACGCGATCCCGCCATGGGGCGGTGTGCCGTACTCAAAGGCGTCCAGTAAAAATCCGAATTTTTCATAGGCTTCTTCAAAAGACATTCCTAAGAGTTTGAACATTTTTTCCTGGAGTTCCCGTTGGAATATTCGCAAACTGCCGCCACCAAGCTCGACCCCGTTTAAAACCAGATCGTAGGAGTTGGCGCGAACACTGCCGGGTTCGGTTTCCAACTTCGCAATATCCTCGGGTATCGGCGAGGTGAACGGATGGTGCACTGCGACATATCGTTGTTCTTCATCGTCAAACTCGAGTAACGGGAAGTTGATGATCCATAAGAATTGGAACACATCGTCCGGGATCAACTGCAATCGCCGCCCGAATTCCAGCCGCACTTGTCCCAGCGCGGTCTGAGCGACGCTCGGTTTATCGGCAATCAACAGAATTAAATCGCCGGTTTTCGCATTAAACCGTTGGACAATCTGTTCCAATTCTTCCGGGCTGAAAAATTTAGCGATCGGCGATTTAATCCCTTCGTCCGAAAGCACCAAATAGGCCAAACCTTTGGCGCCGTACGTCGCAGCCAGCGGTGACAGCTCGTCCAACTGACTCCGGGTGTAATGGGCGCAACCGGGAACGGTAATTCCCACAACCTTGCCGCCCCCCGCGACCACATTGGCAAATACCTTAAAGCCGCAGTTGGCGACCAAATCGGAGATTTCAACCAATTCAAGTCCAAAACGGGTATCCGGCTTATCGGAGCCGAAACGGGCCATCGCCTCTTTATATTCCATTTTTAAGAACGGTCGGCTTAAATTCAACCCGATCGCTTCCTTGAATACCGCGGCGATCATTTCCTCCATCATTTCCAAGATCATATTTTGGTTGAGAAATGACATTTCAATATCGATTTGGGTAAACTCCGGTTGCCGGTCGGCGCGTAAGTCTTCATCACGGAAACACCGCACGATTTGAAAATATTTCTCAAAACCGCTGACCATCAATAGTTGCTTAAAGATCTGCGGCGACTGCGGCAACGCGTAAAACCGTCCCGGATTGACCCGGCTGGGAACCAAAAAGTCCCGGGCCCCTTCGGGAGTGCTTTTGGTCAACATCGGCGTTTCGATCTCCAGAAAACCTTTTTGATCCAGAAAATCCCGTACCGATTTGGTGACACGGTGCCGTAACATGATGTTGCGCTGCATCTCCGGACGGCGCAGATCCAAATACCGATATTTTAGCCGTACCGTTTCATCGACGTCGATATGATCGGCGATGTAGATCGGAGGCGTTTTGGCTTCATTAAGCACTTCAACTTTGACTCCAAGCACCTCGATCTCGCCGGTGGTCAAATTGGGATTTACCGTTCCTTCCGGACGGAGAGTGACCGTACCGACAACCGCCACGACATATTCGTTACGAAGCGATTCGGCAATATGAAAAGCCTCAGGATTGACATCCGGATTAAAAACAACTTGGACAAACCCGGACCGGTCTCTGAGGTCCACAAAGATCAGACCTCCATGATCGCGACGGCGTTGAACCCAACCGTTTAGCACTACCTCTTTACCCACATCTTTGCTGTCCAACTCCGCACAAGCAGTATTGCGTAACGTATAAATCAACTCAATTCCTCCTAAAAGCTATTCATCTAAATTTATCATCAAACCAATTATTGATCAATAGAGGAAACTTTACGATTTCACGGATATAACGTTTTCGGAAAATTTTTGTTGTAATACGTTTTGAATCTCGGTCAGGGGAATTGACTCTTGTTGACTGGTATCCATATGACGAATTACGATATTGCCGCTTCGCAGTTCGTCTTCGCCTAACACTCCGACTAAAGTCGCCCCCAGTTTGTCGGCCGACTTCATTTGCGCTTTTAAACTTCGACTCAAGAGATCCGTTTCAACGATCCAGCCGGCTTCGCGTAATTGAATCATCATTGGAAACAAAACCTGTTGCGCCTCGTTTCCTAACGGAGCTAGGTAGAGGTGCGGAGTTGTTTTTACTTCAGGAAGCAGATTTCTTGATTTTAATACCATCATCAATCGTTCCATGCCGGCCGCAAACCCGATCCCCGGGGTGGCCGGCCCACCGCATTCTTCCACCAAACCGTCATAACGTCCGCCGCCGCATAAGGCATTTTGAGCCCCCAAATCACCCGCGACGACTTCAAAGACGGTTTTGGTATAATAATCAAATCCGCGCACCAGCCGTGGGTTGAGTCGATATTTAATGTTGGTTAACTCAAGATATTTAAGTAGCTGATCGAAATGGGAACCGCAATCCGCACAGAGTGTTTCGGTGATTAACGGAATATCCGCGGTCAACTTTTTACACGCGGAATTTTTACAATCCAATAACCGTAAGGGATTCCGTTCCAAACGGCGTTGACAATTAGGACACATTTCGGCGAGACGCGGACGCAAATGTTCAATTAACCGTTCACGATACACCGGCCGACAAGTCGGGCACCCGATTGAATTGACGTTAATCTCCAAATCGGTGATTCCCAAACGCCGATAGATGTTGACTGCAATCGCGATCACTTCGGCATCGATACGGGGGTCATGACCACCCAACACTTCGACGCCAAATTGGGAGAACTGACGAAACCGCCCGGCTTGGGGCGCCTCGCAACGAAACATCGGACCATAATAAAAAAGTTTCGCCACTCCGCCGGTTGCGGCCAGGTTGTGTTCCAAATATGCCCGCACTACGGAAGCCGTCCCTTCGGGACGCAAAGTGACGCTCCGATCACCGCGATCCGAAAAAGTAAACATCTCTTTCTCGACGATGTCGGTCGTTTCACCAATGCCTCTTTGAAACAGCTCGGTATGCTCAAAAATCGGAGTCCGAAGTTCTCCGTAACCATATTCCCGAAAAATCTGATAAATGGCCGATTCCAATGCGCGCCATGTCGCCGCTTCGCTCGGGAGCAAATCATATGTACCTTTTGGGGCCAAAACTTTCGACACAATAACCGCCTCATTTTCCGCTAATCGTTAATCGTTTCGCCATCTATATTCCATGAAGTTTCCACCGTATTCGGGAAACTCAGCTTTTTTCAAAATTATAACAAAAAAAACAACGGCCGGGTATTAAAATTCCATTACTTCTGGATCACTTAATAAACCTGTTCACTCCAGATTTTACGTTATATTATGCCTGTTTTACGGGTAGATATCAAGACGCGGAAGGCAGATGATTCCGCCCTCCGCGTGTTGTATCAATCCAAACAGCATGTTTATTTAGAAGTAGTCGTTCCGTTGGGGTTTTGTACCGGAGCTGTTTGGTTTCCTTGAGCTCCCGAGCCTTTTTGATTCAACTCTTGTTGGTATTTTTGCAGCATTTCCTGATCCTTCTTGGCGAGGGTCGCCAAGATGCTGTCTTCTTTAGAAGCTTCCGCAGTCATCTTAAACTCGGTATAGGTTGCTTTGATCCGTTCATGAATACTGGCTTCATTAGGATGAGCAGCGCTAAACTTCGATAAGAGCTGTTTCGCGGTGGCTTTTTGGCCGTCCCCAAAATAGGCTTTGGCTAATGCGACTTGGTAATCAATGACATCCTGAGAGGCTGCCGGCAACTTTTTCAACAGGGTGATCGCATCTTTCGCTTGTTTCGCTTTGACTAATGCGTCCGCGCCGTCAACATAAATGTCGATCCGGTTCTTATAATATGCTTTGCTTGCCGCTTTCTCGTATGCTTTACCGGCTTCGGCCCATTTCTGTTCTTGATTTAAACGGAACGCGCGTAACGCCGGATCAAGAATCTCCATGTTGGATTCAGCTTTTTTATAAACTTTTTGCAACCAAGCTTGGAAAGCTTGATCGTAAGGAGCTTGTTGGACTAACAAATCATTGGCGGTTTCTTTATATTTTTCTTCATAATCTTTACCGGTTGGTTTTTCACGGGAAACAAGCTGGATGAGGTGATAACCATATTCGGTCTTCACCGGCTTGCTGATTTCACCCTTCTTGAGCGCCATGGCGCCGTTGACAAATTCTTTAACCATTCCGGTTTTGAATTGTTCAAGCGGCATTTGACCAAGGCTGCCGCCTTTATCTTTAGAACCGGGGTCGTCCGAATATTGTTTGGCCAATTCGGCAAATTTGGCGCTATCGGCGGTAACTTTGGCATAAACTTCGTTCGCGCGGGCCAACGCTTCCGCATCAGTCCGGGTTTTGTTGTCGGAGGTCTTTAAACCAACTAAAATGTGGCTTACTTGGATCTGTTCCAACATACCGTCGATTTGCGCCTTGGTGACTTTAACTTTTAATTCCCGAGCTTTTTGCGCAATAAACTTCTGTTTTTCAAGATCGTTTTTCAACGCTTTGCGGAAATCGTTTTTGTTGGCAAAACCTCTTTGTTGTAAGAATGACTGCAACTCTTCCTCGGTAGGGAAGTATTTTTTGATAACTTTATCAACTTCCGCGTTATCAACTTTAATCTTGGTTTTTTTCATTTCTTGATTGAAAGCGGTATCTTGAATTGCTAAGGTTAATGCGGTATCCCGAACTTGCGGTTCCGTGACCGTCATACCATATTGTTGCATCTGGCTGGACTGTTGAGCCGCTCGCATCAAATAATCATTAAACTCTTCGTCTTTAATAACTTGTCCGTTAATTTTGACTGAAGGGCCTTGATACGAGGTAGGTTCCTTGCCTAATTGGGGAACCCCAATATAAAACATTCCAACGGTCAAACCAAGCACCAAAAAAATAATGACTGGCGCCAAAAGTTTCTGGCAGACCCGACGAATTGACATCATGCTCATCCCGATTATTCCTCCTTTAATATTCCAAAAAAAAATGAGTGAAAACTCATGAATGCTACGTACCTTGATACGAAGCCCTTGCCTTGAAAAAACTTGACGTGAACACCGAAACCTGACGAATTGATCATCAATATTAATGAAACATTTTTCACAATACCGTAATATTTAAGCGGATTAGGAAATTTGTTTTCGCTGGAAATGATGAACTGATTCGACACTAAAAACACTGCTAATATTGTACCGAAACTAATTCCAAAAGTCAATCAAGAAGTAACCGGGTTTGCTGGGCTTTTTTAACTAATTCTTCATCTATCCTTTGGCAATAAGTTGCCGGGCATTTGGGATTTTGATGCCGGATCACTTGATGTCCGGATCCAAAAACCCATTTGGTAACCGATCCGGCGCCCAACCCCAGAATGGTCTGCCGTTCTTCCATCATTTGAATATTATAAATGCTTTCAAACCCCGGTTTTGCGTAACCGATATTCTCTTGTCCCGCCAATATTGACCGTTGCCGGTACAGATAGTAGGGTTGGTAACCGGCTTGCCGCAACAGCTCACGCCCGTCTTCAAGCGCCGCCGCCAATTCGGTTTCCGCGGCGTTTGATAACGAATCGAAATCCTGACGCCAAGTTGCCGCCCGTTTTGGGGCTAACGTATGCATGGTGATATTCTCCGGCTCAAACCCGATTACCTGCGACAGCGAATCCAAAAGTTCAATCCGGCCTTCTCCCGGTAATCCGGCGATTAAATCCATATTCAAAACCAAACCGGTCTTTTTTACCATGGCGACCGCCGAGTGAACCTGACTGACGGTATGTTCCCTGCCAATTCGGTCTAGTGTAATTTGACGCATCGATTGGGGATTAATACTGATCCGCGTTACACCCGCTGAAAGCATGGCGGCAATTTTGGCTTGGGATAAGGTTTCCGGTCTTCCGGCTTCCACTGTAAATTCCCGGGTGTTTTGAGTATAAAAATGTTTTGAAACAGTTTGAATCATCGCCGTAAAATCCGAATCGCTCAGACTGGTCGGCGTCCCCCCTCCGACATACACCGATTCAATCTCCAAACCCAACGTTTGACAGAGTTTCGCGGTAGCCTCAACTTCAATCGTTAATTTGCGCAAAAAATCATTGACGAAATGGCGGTGCGTTGTTAAGGGAACCGCCGGAAATGAGCAGTAATGGCAACGGGTCGGGCAAAATGGAATTCCAAGATAAATACCGACGACACGGGACGATTTAAAAAATCGTTCCTGTTTCAGACTAACCTCAATCAGCATAGCGACTTTTACCGGATCAATGCGATAAAAGGACTGCAACTGGTCCCGGATCTCGTCAATGGTAAAACCGCGGTCCCGGAGATAATGAAAGATCTTGGTTGGTCGAACCGCACTCAAGATACCCCAAGGCGCCGTACGCCGCAGTTCGTCTTGGAATAATGCAATAATTCCCAAACGGATCATTTCTTTATAACGTTGTTCGCGTCCCGAATCGGAAAATCGGTGATCCATGAAAAACCGATCGCGATATTTCCAGATGCGTTGTTGATCCCTCGCGTCAGTTAAAACGATTTGAAGCGAATCGGTAGCCAAACGGGTGATCGCTAACCGGTAGTCGGGACGTTCTTCGTTGATCGCTGCGGTGGGATCCATGATTTGCAACGCCGCTAAAATATTCGGCAATTGTCGTGGATTATCAATCGAAACGGCGAATTTCATCATTTAAACCATTCATCGTTAATTATCGCTAACATTGTTGCTGCGACTAAATTCCAAAATACGGATTAAACTCGATCTCATGACCGATGGTCGTCGACTTTTCATGCCCCGGCCAGACCAAGGTTTCCGGTGGCAATACCAATAACCGTTCTTTGATTGCGGTCAGCAGTTGTTCAAGATTACCCCCGGGAAAATCCGTCCGGCCAATACTTTCACGAAACAATGCATCCCCCGAAAACAATAGACCCGGTTGGTATAATGAAATACTTCCGGCGGTATGTCCGGGCGTTTCAATGACGAGAAAACTTTCGTCACCCAAAGTTAACCGGTCTCCCTCCTTTACCGTACCCGCGGCATCCGGACTGGTGAATTCTTCCCCAATAAAGGCGGACAAGTTTGCTGTGGCGGATGTCAACATTCGGCGATCGGCTTGATGAATGATGATTGGCGCGCCGGTTTTTCGCTGTAAATCGGCATTGCCAATGATATGATCGGCATGGCCGTGAGTGTTTACAATCCACTTCAGTTCCAACTGATCTTGAGCGATTTTAGACAGAAGCGGCTCTATCGGTCCGCCAGGATCAATAACTCCCGCTTCATTTCCCGACCAAACCAAAAAGGTATTGACGTGCAAATCACCCATTACAAAATGTTGATAATTCATACAATCACTCCAACGAGATTTACTTTCTTTAGTTCCAGTCAACTTTACTAAAAGTTAACTTAACGCAATTAATTCTTCGGCTTCTTCTTTATATTGAACCGGAATCACGATTTGGATTTTCGACAAAGGGCCAACTGTTAAACCAAACAGCTCCCCGGCCGATTCTTGTTTGACTTCTACGGGGATACCGGCTGTTTCCAGCATTCCGCGGATTAAGTTAGACTCCTCAAGGGTGAACACTTCGGTCAGAACGTACCAGGTTTCATTATTTTTCATCATTAATCAACTCGCTTATAAATGGATTTCCTGAAGAATTGACTGTAATACTTCGGCTGAATGTTTCAATCCGGCTGCTTCCTCCGGTGTCAGCGACAGCAGGATTCTTCTTTCAACCCCGGAGCGACTGACCACCGTCGGGACACTTAAACAAACGTCGTTGATCCCATATTCTCCTTGCAACAACGTGGAAACCGTCAGGACTGAAAATTCATTCCGTAAAATACTCTCCGTTATCTCGACTAACGCCAACCCAATCGCATAATAGGTTGCCCCTTTTCCTTTAATTATTTTGTAGGCGGCATTTTTTACTTCCGTAAAAATCTGCTCTTTGGGCAACCCTTCGCAAGGATGAGTACAGACCGGGCAATAATCGGAAAAGCGTAATCCGGCGACATTGGCCAAACTCCATACCGGAACTTCGGTATCGCCATGTTCGCCAATGACATACGCGTGAACATTGGTTGGATCGATATGGCAGTGTTTGCTTAATAAATACCGGAACCGCGCCGAGTCTAAAACAGTTCCCGATCCAATCACCCGGTTACTTGGAAAACCACTGAGTTTACAAGTGATATAGGTCATAATATCAACCGGATTGGCGGCGATTAATAACAACGCTTCAGTCCCAACCCGATTAATCTGCTCAATGATTGCCCGAAAAATTGCGGCGTTGCGGGTCAGTAGGTCGATCCGGGTCTCGCCGGGTTTTTGATTTGAGCCGGCGCATAACACGATGACTGACGCATCATGGCAGTCCTGATAGGTCCCGGCGTACACTGCCACCGGACGGACGAAGGATATCCCGTGGTTGAGATCCATGATCTCTCCTTCCAACCGATCCCGGTTCGTGTCAATCAGCGCGATCTCTGAGACCACACCATTGATCATTAAACTGTAAGCATAGGTTGATCCAACCAAACCGGCGCCAATAATCACGACTTTGCCTGCGTTTTGCTCGATCATAAAATCACCTCTTCGCAAAAATTAATAGTAACCGATATTTCGGTACGCCCATCGAAAATAGAGGCAACGATTGCCTCTATTTTATGCGTCAAGTGATCGGTATAGTTTTACCAATTTTTAATTTCCATTCCCTATGACATGAGGCAAATTGAGCTATCAACACTCGGAATGACCACAAGAGATGCATTTGGCACAGCCCTCGAAATAGCCAAAGGTATACATTCCGCAAATCGGGCAGAGATTAAATCCCGTTTTGGGTATGGCGGGCTTATGATTCGGATTGGGAAGATTGGCAAAGGAGGTTGCCGACTCGACCAACCCCAGTTCCAATTGGGGTTGAATCACTTCGTTTTCGTTATTCTCGGCTTGTAATTTCATTAAGTATTCGCTTAAAAATTGTCCGATCGCATCGGGTACCGAGCGCACCCGGTTGGGACCAAATCCGACAAAACGGCTTCCGCCGATGCCGATCAGTTCATCGGCAACCGCTTGGGGATCAATTCCGCAACGAAATGCCAAGGAGATTAAGCGGGCAATCGCCTCGGTAAACGCCGAGAGGTCGCTACCGGCTTTGCCAATTTGGGCAAACAGTTCGAAGGGTTGTTTATCATGAAAATTCAACGTCAAATAAAGATTTCCTTCCGGGGTCGGTCGAGCGTCGGTAACACCCGTCAAACGTTTCGGACGTTTAATGGGTTGAATGCTGCCCCATTCGCCATAAGAAAGATGGGTTTCCAACTCGTGGGTCGGTAAGGTTTCTGTGCGATCCAAGCCTTTTTGCATCGGTTGATTATCAATACTGCCATCCCGGTAAACCGTTAACCCCTTGCAGCCCAAACGGTACGCCAACCGATAAGCCTCGGCTACTTGGTCGGGCGTGGCGTCATGGGCGAAATTGATAGTTTTCGAAACGGCATTATCAGTATATTGTTGAAAAGCGGCCTGCATCCGGATGTGCCATTCGGGTGTAATATCATGGGCGGTAACGAAAACCTGACGCCATTCAGCGGGAATGACATCCAACGTCTGAACACTGCCGAGTTCCGCGGCCTGCTCCAGCAATGACTGACTATAAAAACCTTCAACTTTGGCGATCGTTTCAAAGGTCGTATTAACTTCGATCAATCGGTCATTGTCCATAATTTGCCGGACAAACGCCAGACTGAAAAGCGGTTCGATTCCGCCGCTGGTGTCACAGATAATACTAATGGTTCCGGTTGGTGCGATCGTCGTTGTTGTCGCGTTGCGAAGTTTGGAACCGCCTTTTTTGTCGTAGATACTCCCTTTGTAATTAGGGAAGGTCCCACGTATCACGGCCAAGTTTTCAGAAGCTATTTTTGATTCATTATCGATAAAACTCATAATCGCTTGGGCCAACTCAATGGCCGCTTCAGAGTTATACGGAATTTTCAACTTAAATAACAGATCCGCCCAACCCATAATTCCCAAACCGATTTTCCGATTTCCTTTGGTGACCTTTTCGATCTGGGAAATCGGATAACGGTTGGCTTCAATTACATTATCGAGAAACCGCACGGCGGAGTGGGTTACCGATCCCAACTCGTCCCAATCGAACTCCAGCTGATGATCAGTCTCTTTCACCATTTCCGCCAGATTCAGCGAACCGAGATTGCATGACTCATACGGTAAAAGCGGCTGTTCGCCACAGGGATTGGTGCTTTCAATCGCGCCTTGTTTCGGAGTTGGATTGGATTCGTTCATCCGATCAATAAACACGATTCCCGGTTCACCGCTCTCCCAGGCCAGCATGACAATACGGTCAAAAACCTCCCGGGCCGAGAGTTTACCGGTCGGTTGCTTGGTCCGCGGATTGATCAAATAATAATCGTCATCTTTTTCCAATGCTTCCATGAAGACATCGGTTATGGCGACCGAAAGGTTGAAATTGGTGATCTCGCCCCGGGTTTGTTTGGCTTCAATAAAATCCAAGATATCCGGATGGTCAACCCGCAGGATTCCCATGTTGGCGCCGCGCCGGGTTCCGCCTTGTTTCACCGCTTCGGTGCTCGCATTGTAAACTTTAATAAAGGATAATGGTCCGCTAGCCACGCCTCCGGTGCTGCCGACTTGATCGTTTTTCGGTCGTATATTTGAGAAACTGAAGCCGGTTCCCCCGCCGCTTTTATGAATCAACGCCGCAATCTTTAATGATTCAAAGATGCTTTCCATCGAATCTTCGATCGGCAAAACAAAACAGGCTGAAAGTTGGCCTAATTCGCGGCCGGCGTTCATTAGTGTCGGGGAATTGGGCATGAATTTTTTTGAGACCATCATTTCATAGAAAGTAAACGCCAAAACGTTCATTTCCGCTGCCGGAAGACCAAATGCCTCTGTTTCGATACCGGCGATCGAATCTGCTACGCGGCGGAATAAATCTTCCGGGGTTTCAATCGGCACTCCATCTTCCCGTTTCAAATAACGACGTTCTAATACTGCCTTCGCATTCTTCGATAACTCCATCGGACCAATCTCCTCGCTCACTTTAATGTATACTACATCTTGTGCCATTACTATTTTAATACACAATATATTGATTGTCCAACCATTATTTGGGATTTATATTAATGATTTTCAGGATTATGCCCGACAATCTTGACTTTCGTTCGTTAAAAAACTTTTAACCTCATTTTATTTAAATCATGTTATCGATTATCACGGATTCGACAAAAAAAATATGGGTCCAGATTAACCCATATTTGTTAATTTATTTACGAATGAACTGAAATGAACTGATCGGTCATTAATTTTTATCGACAAAAACCTTGTAGCCTTTTCCGGTGAGCTCGGTTTTCAGATGATCGGCATTAACCTGCGAACCGAATGCGCCGATTTGCACTGCGAACGGCGGGTTATTGCTGACATAGACCGGATAACCCAACGACTGCAACTGCTGCGATGCGGCGAGAGCTTCATTGCGGTTGTTATACGGACCGACGCGAACTTTGTATTTGACTGTTGGGATTACTGGTTTCGCCGGTTCGGAGTCGATTGGTTTCACCGTTGTTTTGTTGTCAATTGGTTGATTGACATTGGCGTTATCCGTCGTTTCAGTCGGTAAGTTGATGGTCTGCAAATTATTATCGGTTCCCACTGGGGCTCCTGGTTGGTCTTTAACCCATCCTTCAAACAATAGTCCGAAAACAACTCCGAGTGAAATCGCCAAGAAAGAGAAAAAGACTAAACCGGCAGTTTTAGAAAGAAGATTCGAAAGCGATTTGACACCTTTATGCTCCATTTGAACACCCCCTTTTATGATAATCGGACAATTCCTTCTCAATAAAGGATACTACCAAATCCGAAAAATATTCCTGGGTTGGAAAATATCTTTTTTAGGCGATGTTTTTTACAGATCCGGGGAATATTTACACGATCATGCCCGCTGGAAAGTCCTTTGCGAATAAAAAGGGAGCCATCTACTGAAAGATAGCTCCCTGATTTCTTAATGGGGCTTTCGTCATTTGTCACGAAAGCACTTTTTGAAAACAGACAACATCCAATAAACGGCCGAATTTTTTGCCAACCTCTTTATAACAAGCGCATTGGCTATAACCGTTTTTAGCGAACAAGCGACGGCTGGCTTCGTTCTCGCCGCAGATAATCGCGATCAATGAGTGAATGTCATGTTGCCGCGCCAACTGTTCCAAGTGTTGCAATGCGGCGCTGCCGTATCCTCGTCCGGTGGATTCCGGACGCAAATACACGGTAACTTCCGCCGAAATATCATACGCTTCCCGTTTTTTAAAATTGGTGAGAATACAATAACCGCAGATCGTATTGTTTTCGGTAATGACATAACTACGATAGCGCGGTTTATCAAAGAAAACAATCGAACGCATCTCTTCTGCCGCGATGGGTTCGAGATGAAATGTCGCCGTACTTTTTA
The DNA here is from genome assembly GCA_023417475.1 of Bacillota bacterium. Lineage (GTDB taxonomy): Bacteria > Bacillota > UBA4882 > UBA8346 > UBA8346 > JAEYPR01. Next base: position 116,597 of record JAEZFP010000068.1, read on the forward strand.
CGACATAATCATTATAGATCGCTAAAACCTCGGGTAAATGCGCTTCGGTTAACTCATTAAATTGACACTGATTCATGGCTTTCCTCCTAACCGGCTCTTCTTGAACACGTTTTCCCTTCGCTTTTCAGTCAGTTCGCGAAAATCAGCTGAAGTATTCGACACCCGACTCAAAAATCCTTTGATCTTTATGACCGCTAACATTCCGATAAAGATTGGGACCGATCCGTTCGGAATGCCCCATCTTGCCCAACACCCGCCCGTCGGGACTGGTGATTCCTTCAATCGCATGAAGCGAGCCGTTGGGGTTGAACGGAATCTCGTCGGTGGGTTCGCCGGCTAAATTAACATATTGAGTCGCGATCTGACCGTTTTGGGCAAGTTTGGCAACCAGTTCCGGAGCGGCGACAAATCGGCCTTCCCCATGGGATACGGGAATCAGATGCACGTCGCCGACCTGTACTTGATTGAGCCAAGGTGACAAAGTCGAAGCGATCCGGGTATGAACTAACTGCGAAACGTGCCGCCCAATCGTATTAAAAGTCAAAGTGGGACAAGCGTCGTCAATCTCGCGAATTTCACCATAAGGTACCAGGCCGAGCTTGATCAGCGCTTGAAATCCGTTGCAGATTCCCAACATTAAACCGTCGCGTTTTTGCAACAACCGCATGACCGCTTCGCGCACCCGCGGATTGCGAAAGGCGGTCGCGATAAATTTACCGGAACCGTCGGGCTCGTCGCCGGCGCTGAATCCACCGGGTAACATGATTATCTGCGAATTATCGATCTGTTTCACCATCTCCGTCACGGTTTCTTCGATCGCTTGCGGCGTTAAATTGCGGAATATCAAGGTCGATACCTGAGCGCCGGCCCGTTCGAAAGCCCGTTGCGAATCATACTCGCAATTGGTGCCGGGGAAGACCGGCAAAAACACCCGGGGCGCCGTCACTTTGGACTTTGGTCGGAGCTTGCTTGGAGAATGGAAGTTAAACAGCTCCGGCCGCTCGGAGACCGGTCCGGTCCGGGTCGGAAAGACCTTTTCCAGCGGTTCTTCCCAACGGGTCAAGGCTTGGTCGAGATCGATCCGGACTTCGTTGACTTCAATTACAGCATCCGCCATGGTCTCGCCCAATGGGAACACTTTCAGCGCATCAAACAGTTTATTTAGATCGCTATCATGCGGCAACTCCAAAATGATGGCGCCGTAAGCGGAGGAAAACAGTTGGTTTGGTTCCACCGAATTGGTAAACCGGAAGCCAAGCTTATTTCCAAAGCCCATTTTCGTGACGGCTGCGGCGATACCGCCGCAGGGAACCGCGTAGGCGGCTAGGACTTGCCCCGATTGGATCAATTCGTGAATTTTACGATAATTGCGGTCCAATTGGTTGAAATCCGGCAGGTCGAAGTCATCCCGCTCCAGCGGCACCAAGACAACTTGGCTGCCGGCCGCTTTGAACTCGGGGGAAATAACCTTTGTCACGTCGACCATTGTCAGCGCAAAAGCGACCAATGTCGGCGGAACCGTGATATCCTTGAAGGTTCCGGACATGCTGTCTTTGCCGCCAATCGCGGCAATGCCCAAACGGGTCTGGGCCAGATAAGCGCCGAGTAACGCGGCGAACGGCTTGCCCCATTTTTCGGGGACTTGTCCTAATTTCTCAAAGTATTCCTGCAAGGTCAACCGGATGGTTTGATAGTTTCCGCCGGTGGCGACGACTTTGGCGACCGCGTCGATGACCGCGTACAATCCGCCGTGGAAGGGACTCCATTTGGCGATGACCGGATCGTAGCCGTAGCTCATCATCGTGCCGGTGGTCGTATCCCCGTCCAAAACCGGAAGTTTGGCAACCATGCTCTGGGGCGGGGTTGTCTGGTATTTGCCGCCGAACGGCATTAACACGGCGCCACCGCCAATGGTGCTGTCAAACCGTTCGACCAAACCGCGTTGGCTACAGACGTTTAAACGTTGCAAATTGGCAAACCACGCCTGCTCCAGATCGGGCAGAACCGCGGCGACCGCTGCCGGGATGGCGGAATTGGGCTTTTGGACCGCGGTCACTTTCACAGCGGCGGTTTGTTGGACGCCATTGGTGTCCAGAAACTCCCGGCTAAGATCGACGATGGTCTTGCCACGCCAAACCATTTGCAGGCGCGGTTCGGAAGCGACTACCGCCACCACCGTCGTTTCCAGGTTTTCAACCTCGGCCGCTTCCCGAAAAGCGGCGACGTTTTCGGGCGCGACCAAAACGGCCATCCGCTCTTGCGACTCGGAGATCGCCAGTTCCGTTCCGTCCAGGCCCTCGTATTTTTTGGGTACGGCGTCGAGGTCAATGACCAGGCCCGGGGCTAACTCGCCGATGGCGACGGCGACACCGCCGGCGCCAAAATCGTTGCATTTCTTAATCAAACGGCTGACCGTCGGATTACGGAACAACCGTTGAATCTTTCGTTCCGTCGGCGGATTACCTTTTTGAACCTCGGCGCCGCAAGTGAGTAAGGATTCCTCGGTATGCGCCTTGGAGGAACCGGTGGCGCCGCCGCAACCGTCGCGACCGGTCCGGCCGCCCAACAAAATGATGATATCTCCCGCCGCCGGAGTCTCACGGATCACATTTTCACGCGGCGCCGCGCCGATTACCGCGCCGATCTCCATCCGTTTGGCAATAAATCCTTGGTCGTACACTTCGGCCACTTGGCCGGTGGCTAAACCAATTTGATTGCCGTAGGAACTAAAACCGGCCGCCGCCCCGGTGGTGATCTTGCGCTGCGGCAGTTTCCCCGGAATCGTTTCGTCAATTTTGGCGCGGGGATCGCCGCTGCCGGTTACCCGCAACGCATGGTAAACATAGGAACGGCCCGACAACGGATCGCGAATCGCGCCGCCCAAACAAGTCGCCGCGCCGCCAAAGGGTTCGATCTCAGTCGGGTGGTTATGGGTTTCATTTTTGAACATCACCAGCCATTCCTGCTCGCGGCCATCGACATCTACCTTGACAATAATACTGCAGGCGTTGATCTCTTCCGACTCCTCCAGATCCTCCAAACGCCCTTTTTTCCGCAATTCTTTCATCGCGATGGTGGCCAGGTTCATTAAGGTGATGTCGTTGGTTTTGCCGGCGTTGACCGATTCGCGCGCTGCGAGGTATTGCCGGTAAACTGTCGCCAACGCCTCGGTATAAGGACCTTCTTCCAACTCCACCTCGGTGATTTTCGTTAAAAACGTAGTATGACGGCAATGGTCGGACCAATACGTATCCAAAACCCGGATCTCCGTCAAAGAAGGATCGCGTTGGGCGGTTGCTTGAAAATACTTTTGACAAAACGCCAGGTCCGCGTCGGACATTGCCAGTCCTAATTCCACGCGGAGCTTGACAAGTTGGGCGCTGTCCATGGCGCTGAACCCTTGCACCACTGGGACATCCGCCGGATAGTCCACGGGATTTTCCAATGAATCCGGTTTGGTCAGTTCCGCTTCGCGGGATTCCAACGGATTGATGCAATACTCCTTAATCCGGTCATAATCGGCTTCACTGACCGTTCCTTGCAGGATGATCAGTTTTGCCACCCGGATCTCCGGACGTTCGCGTTGCGCCAAAATTTGGATGCATTGCGCCGCCGAATCGGCCCGTTGGTCATATTGCCCCGGCAAATACTCGATCGCCAGTACCCGTTCGCCATCCTCAAGGGAAAACTCTTCGTCAAAAACCCAATCGACCGGGGGTTCGGCAAAAATGGTACTCCGGGAACGTTGATATTCTTCCGCGGAGATTCCGGCGATGTCATAACGGTTAACGATCCGCACCCCGGACAAACCCGCGATTTGCAAGTTCAATTTTAATTCGTTGGCTAAACTTTGCGCCTCGACGTCAAACCCCGGTTTCTTTGTCACGAAAATCCGGCGTACCGCTTGCTGCATTGAAAATACCTCCGTCTATCGAAATTGAATTAATAAATTTCAATCATGGCTTTGCTGCTAATTTCATTATAAATCGTCAATTATAATTAGTAAAATTAATATAATTAATATATAATATTAGCGTGATTAATTTATTCGTTGATCGTAGTGAAGTCAAGGAGGTGTCTCCGCTGGATGGATATCAATTTTGAACTGTATAAGATTTTTTATTATGCCGCCACTTCCGGTAGTTTTTCCAGTGCGGCCGAGCGGTTGTATATTACCCAATCCGCGGTCAGCCAAGCGATTAAGAACTTGGAAACGCGCCTGCAAGTTTCCTTGTTTTTTCGTAAAACCCGCCATCTACAGCTCACCCAGGAGGGTGAATTGCTGCTGAGTCATGTCGAACAAGCCTTTCGGTTGTTAAAAAACGGCGAGCAAAAGCTGGCCGAGCTACAAGACCTGGAATCGGGAACGGTTCAGATCGGCGTCAGCGATACGGTTTGCAAATATTTTCTCCTGCCCTATCTTGAGCAGTTTACCCAACGCTATCCCAAGATCAAGTTGAAAGTGACCAACCGGACCTCGGCCCAGATTGTGGCGATTCTTAAGAACGGTCTGATTGATTTGGGGATTCTGACCTTGCCCCTGGCGGATAAACAAGTCGTCACGCAGGAATTAACGACAGTTGAAGATATTTTTGTCGCTTCGCAGCGCTTTGCCGCCTGCCGCCAACGGCAGCTTTCGCTGGAAGAACTGACCCGGTTTCCGTTGTTACTATTGGAAAAAACCAGCGCCACCCGGCGAAACCTGGATGAATTCCTGACCCGGCAAGGAATCGCCGTCACTCCGGAAGTCGAGTTGGAAAGTGTCGATCTGTTGGTTGAGTTTGCCCGGATCGGCCTCGGGATTGCCCACGTGTTACGCGAAAGCGCGCAAGAATGCGTAAACAGCGGCGAACTGTTTGAGGTCAATCTGACTGAAAAAATGCCGGAACGAAAGCTCGGCGTGGCAACGCTCGAACATGTTCCGCTCTCCCGTTCGGCGCAACAGTTTATGCGAATGTTGCTGGATCATGGTGCTGGGCCAGAACGTTAAACGCCAAAACCATTTTGGCATCTTCCCCAATCATTTTGTCATGTGCCAAAACTATTTTGGCATCTTCCCCAATCGTTTTGTCATGTACCAAAACCATTTTGGCATTATCCTCAATCAATTTGTCATGTACCAAAACTATTTTGGCATCATCCTCAATCATTTTGTCATGTGCCAAAACCATTTTGGCATCTTCCCCAATCGTTTTGGTCACAATTTAATCACCACAACATAATTAAAAAGCCTTCCGATATATTCCGGAAGACTTTTGATCCTCTATTTCACCCGACGAATCTCCATCGTATCGCCGATCTTCAACGCGTCAACCACATTCATCCCTTTGGTGACGTTTCCGAAGACCGCATATTGGCCGTCAAGCCAACTGGCGTCGGTTTTCAGAATGTAAAACTGCGACCCGGCCGAGTCGGGATCGGCCGCCCGGGCCATGGCAATCGCGCCGCGGACATTTTTCAGTTTGGGGTTGGTTTCCAATTTGATCGCCCACCCCGGACCGCCGGTGCCATTTCCAGCGGGATCGCCGCCTTGGACTACCCAATCTTCAACCCGGTGAAACTTAAGTCCCTTATAAAAGCCCGAATCGACTAATTTGAGGAAATTCTTGCAGGTGATCGGCAGCAACGCCGGTTGAATCGCAACTTCGATATTGCCTTTCGCGGTCACAATCATTAACTTGACGGTACCGGCGTTCTGAGCGGTGCTTTTCGTACCGGCTTGCGCCATCGCCCAACCACTCAATAAAAGCGCGGCGACAATGAAACCGCATAACAATTTTCGCATGGAACTGCTCCTTTGCATTTTTAATCTCAATACAACAAAATGACCGCCAATAACACCAATGGCTGATCGCCATCATTGGCGACCGAATGGCCCTTGCCCCCGCCGGTTACCATGGCGTCACCGGGATGAATCATCTGCCAATCCCCGTCATCGTTGAAACGCCCTTGCCCGGAAACCACATAAAAGATCTCTTCCTCTTGGTCGTGATGGTGAAACCCGATCGACGCCCCAACCGGTAACGTTAGTTCAGCGGTTAGGCGCACTTTACCTTGCAAGTCGCCCTCCCGAAATAAATGCTTAATCGTAACCACCCCGGCGCCGTCACGCATCTTCTCCCGAGTTTCTTGCGCCATCTCATAAGCAACGCGAAGCATTGGTAATCCTCCTTCGAATCCATCCAGTTAAAGAACTAACCCTCAAGATTATTTGACATGAAATAGAAAACTCCTACCTACGAGAATTACAACTTGCCAATGTGCGGAGCGGATTGCAATTCATACCGTAAAATAGGAGCTATCATTGAACCGTCTTAGCGTTTTTTATTATTATTCAACTTAAATTGGTCCCAAAAAGGATTCTCCCGATCACCGGTTTCTTCAGTGGGAACCGGACTTTCCATCAAGTCGAGGATTTGGTCGACCGTCAACCCTTTGTCCGAAACCGCTTTTGAGCGCTCGGGAGCGGTTTCCTTAACAGCGACTTGCGTAACAGCGGGTTCAACGTTCCGTTCCGGCAGCTTGGCGGTGCCGGCCGGTGTGCTGCCGAACGTACGCCGGGTGGCCGGCAATGGATTTGGGGTATCCCAATCCAATATTTCTTCACCGAAATTGGTGGCGACCGAACGGTTCAAGCGTGAAATAATACTTGGGCTTAATTCCTGCAATTTGGCGCGGATTCCGTTCAAACGGGTTTCCGGAGCGTTTAATCCCGCCAATACCAGATACAACACTACGGTGTCCTGCAACTCGGCGTCGCTATATAATCCCCGGAACAAAGTCGGGGCATTGGTCAGGTTTTGGCATTCCTGAAACACCATTTCGACTGACTCGGCATTGACCCGGTAATTTTCCGGACAAACGAGTAAGGCCGCGACTCTGGAGCATTCCCCTTCAAAATTGTTCTCTTGCAATACGTTATCGACTTCCTGTCGAATCGCTTTGGCCAACCGTTCCGGTTCATTGGAACCATCCAGTCGCACTTCGACGCGTAACGGTGTGAAACAACCCGGGGTATTTAATAACCGGAAAAAGTCTTCGCGGTCAAAGACGAACATATTGGATAAACGGTTCGGAATCTGATTGATGGTATCAAACAAACTGACAATGGCGTTGTTCGCCTGGGGCCAAAAGTCCAAGATGGCTTGATCCCCAAATTTAACGCGGAGCAAATGATTGTCAACGAAGAAAAACGGCGTCGGATTGACATCGCTTAAAATATCGAACCCTTTGATCGCGTTTTTTTGTTCCTCCAATGATTCGGAATACAACGGAACTGTTGCCAAACAGCCGGTTTGCATCCCGACCGCCCGCGCGATCTCAACCACGTCCGCGGCGATTCCGGTCCCGGTCCCACCGCCCAAACAAGCGACCACGAAAACAAAATCCACGTCATAGTAGAAATATTCGGCAATAACGCTCTGTACTTTTTCCGCATCGTAACGGATGGCTTCCTGACCGATTCGCGGATCTTTGCCCGCGCCCAAACGGGTGCCGATCCGGACGCGGTATTCGTTGGGTATAACCTGTAGCGCTGCAAGGTCAACCGGAGAGGTGTTGATCGCAATTGCTTTATAGCCCCGTTTGGCAAACAGATCCGCAATTTTGCCGCCGCCTTGACCACAACCGATAAAGCCAAACTTAATCCCTTTTTCCTGCATCCGTTAATAACCTCCAGCGATAGGTTTTTAAAATATAAGACGGAATCAATACATTATGATTTGGGATAAAAATCATGTTCAGATTTATTAGCGAATTTATTTCTAATTTGACTTAAATTTAGAAAATCCTTTTTTTAAAATTATGTTAATCGTTGTCAAAAAGAAAAAGCGGCGCGCCGCTTTTGAAATTTTTAGGACATTATACTAATTTGGGAATATTTTAAAGTTTTTAGTCGTTCGGTCAATTCCGTCATTTCGTTATGGATTGCTGGTGGCAAACGATCAAATTGTTCGAAAAAGGCCTTTTGATTATCCAAGTCGGCGAGCCAGGCGTCAGGATCGACTTCCAGCAACGAATTCATCGCGGCGGCCGTCACGGTCAAACCGGTCAGATCGATCGCTTCCGGTGTCGGTAGGTATCCGATCGGACTTTTTTGAGCCGCGCCTCGGCCGTTGCAACGTTCCAAAATCCATTGGATAACCCGGAAGTTGTCGCCAAACCCCGGCCAGATAAATTTAGCGTTTTCATCGGTTCGAAACCAATTCACGTGGAAGATTGGCGGTGGATTGGTCAGGCGTTGACCGATCCGCAACCAATGTCCAAAATAATCGCCCATGTTGTAACCACAGAACGGCAACATCGCCATGGGATCGCGTCTGACAACCCCTACGGCTCCGGTCGCCGCCGAAGTCGTTTCCGAAGCCATTGCCGCTCCGACGTAAACACCGTGTTGCCAATTGTGAGCCTGATATACCAAAGGAGCTACTTTCGCCCGCCGTCCGCCGAAGATAATTGCCGAGATCGGCACCCCTGCGGGATTTTGCCATTCCGGTGAGATGGACGGACAGTTGCGCGCCGGGGCCGTAAAACGGGAATTGGGATGAGCGGCGGCCGTTCCCGATTCGGGAGACCAAGGATTCCCCTGCCAATCCAAGGCCGCCTGGGGAGGCTCCACACCCATCCCTTCCCACCAAACCGTCCCTTCGGCGGTTAAAGCGACATTGGTGAAGATGGTATCTTTGAGAACCGTCGCTAAGGCGTTGGGATTAGACTTCGCATTAGTGCCGGGCGCCACTCCGAAAAAACCCGCTTCCGGGTTCATTGCCCAAAGCCGGCCGTCAGGGCCGATCCGCATCCAAGCGATATCATCTCCAACCGTCCATACTTTGTATCCTGTAAAACTCTCCGGGGGAATCATCATGGCCAAATTGGTTTTGCCGCAGGCGCTGGGAAATGCAGCGGCAACATACGAAACATTACCCTGAGGATCTTCAACCCCCAAAATAAGCATATGTTCGGCCATCCAGCCTTCGTGATACCCTAAGTAACTTGCGATCCGAAGCGCAAAACATTTCTTCCCTAACAAGACATTTCCGCCATAGCCCGACCCAACGCTCCAAATCGTGTTGTCTTCAGGAAAATGACAGATGAAACGCCGCTCGGGATTTAAATCGGCTTTTGAGTGCAACCCTCTCACAAAATCGGCACTCTCCCCCAATTGTTCAAGGGCCACAGTGCCAATCCGGGTCATAATCCGCATATTTAAAACAACATAAATACTATCGGTCAGTTCAATGCCGACTTTACTAAATGGCGAGCCGGGGACTCCCATGATGTAAGGGATGACATACATCATCCTGCCCGCCATCGCTCCGTCAAAAATCGCGCCAAGTTTTTGATACGCCTCCTCCGGTTGCAGCCAATTGTTGGTCGGACCGGCGTCAGCCTTTTCACGGGTACAAATAAATGTCAGATGTTCTACCCGGGCCACATCGTTTTGGGCGGTTCGGTGATACAAACATCCGGGTAATTGGGCTGGATTTAATTCGGTTATCTCTCCGGCGCCAATCGCTTCCGTTGTCAGACGTTCCCTTTCCGCTTCGGAACCATCGATCCAAACGATATGCTCAGGTTTGGTCATCTCAGCCATTTCATTGACCCAATCAAGCACAATTTTGTTCATTGCGATCCCCTTTCAGACAGGACGAATTGCGTTCGCATTCCACCGCATTAAGTAACCCAAATGCCATTAATCACCAATAATGTTATGTTGTTTCATTGGAAAAGTCAAACAAATTCCGCTGTGTATACAGTTCTTTTAAAGTTATCCACAAAAAAGACTTGCCATTGAATCATCAATTGCAAGTCTTTTTTTCAAATTATCAAAATGATTGATTTAGAGGGAATTAATCACTTCTTCGGCCCATTGTTGCGCCTTTTCCTCATTTTTTGCGACGGTGTTTTTCTTTAGCGGAGCGATAAATTCCATTTCACCCCGGAAATCGTTTCCGGATAACGCCGCCTTCATATTTTCGAAGGTCTTGCCCCGTCCACCTTCATTGCAGCAAAACAGGGCAATTTTTTTGCCGGTTATTTTGACATGCTTAAAGAAGGAGTTGAGTGCCGGAGCAAATGAAAATGCCCAAACCGGTGTGCCAATAAAAAGCAGATCATAATCATTGGGATTTTGCGTCCACGGTAGTAACTCGGGAGTTTCTTTCATCACCACTTGGCGTCCGCCCCATAAATATTTCATAAAACCGGTTGCTTTGATCGCGGCGGTTGGTTTTAATTCGAGCAAATCTCCTTGCGTGGCGGTCGCGATCGTCTGAGCGATCAAACGGGTGTTCCCTTCCAACGAGTAGAATACGACTAACACTTTTTGATTGGTCGACATCTTTATCCCTCCGTTTTCGAATCATTATTAAAACGTCACCCGAAGCAGGTAGCGTTTAAAAATGCCGTGCCGAAAACCGCTGCCCGGTTTTAACTTTCGAAAGTAAATGGTATAATAGCTCTTGATATCGTGCGAAAGGATACCGCTCAAAATGAATAAAGTCATTTGCGTTTATAGTTCTTCAAGTTCGGCCATTTCCGCCGAGTATTTTCAAGTCGCCGCCGCGTTGGGACAAGCAATATCCCGGCGTGGCGATACCATGCTTTATGGCGGCGGATTGAATGGTTTAATGGGTGCTGTCGCGAAAGCCGTCCATCAGACGGGCGGCCGTGTCGTCGGTGTGATTCCCGAAGCACTGAACGTACCGGGGGTAGTATATGAAAACTGTGACGAGCTGATTATCACCCAAACCTTGCGCGAACGAAAAGCGATTATGGACCAGCGTTCCGAGGCGTTTATCGCCTTACCCGGCGGTTATGGAACGTTGGAAGAATTACTGGAAATCATCACCTTAAAACAACTCCGGCATCATCAAAAACCAATTGTCATTATCAATAGCAACGGGTTTTACGACTGGCTTCTGAAACAGTTTGAACAGATCATCAGCGAACGCTTTGCCAAGCCGGAATCTGAACAACTCTATTATACCACCGACACGGTTCAGGGAGCGCTAGATTATATCGAACACTATCAACCGTTTCAATTTACCGAAAAATGGCTAACTGATGTCGCGCCACCTGAATAAGTAATGGATAGTTCCCTATAAAAAACGTTCGAAACGTTCTTTCTTAACTTTACAAATCGGACAAACTTCAGGTGGATTTTCACGCGCGCATAAATAACCGCAAACAGCACAACGCCAAACCGGATAAGGCAAAGTCTGCTTGATTTCTTGAGACGCCGCCGCGATTGCCTGTGCTTTATTTTGTTGCGCTTGAACCCGTCGTTCGGGGATTGATTGCGCGGTCCGCGCGCCGGCGCTAACCTTGTCCGATACGTATAACGCGCAATAACAACTGTCGTAGTCATGAAGATCCGGATCCCGGTAATCACAAGGACATACGATATCCCGGTCTTGATCCGCGACGCCTTCAGCCAATCGGCAAGGACAGGCCGGGTAACCGTACCGTTCGGTATTGAGAATTAAACCTTCAATCAAAGCATACGTAAAATCCAAATCCGGATTGAGATGATAGCCGGAACTTTCCGCTTCCTCTCGCAACTTTTGACAATAAGCTATCACGTCCGGACGAGTTAGTTCCGAATTACTCAACACCAAGAACCTCCGCAATCTCTGCTTCTTTATAGCCGATAATACTCCGTTGTTCATTAATCACCATCGTCGGAAAAGAACGGTCCGGATTCCATTTTAACAGTTCGACGACGGCCGCTTCCTTCGCAACGTCGGATAGGCGATCAAGTTCAATATAGCTATAGGCCACGCCCAATCGCTCTAACAATTGTTTGGTTTTCCGACACCAGATGCAAGTGCTCAAAGTGTATAAAAGAATTTCGCCACGATCTTTCCCTGGGATATGTTGAATGTTTTCCATCGGAGTCCTCCGTAATTTAAGAATTGCTATATTTGACAGTCCGCGTCTGCCCGACCGCTACTCGATTTTCTAAAGAATTATCCAATCGTGTCCCTTTTGTATAATTCTTTAACTATCGGCGGAGTTCCTGTCTCGCTATTTATCTTTTATTTTTTGGTCCCGGTCTTGATTTCCCAACCAAGCGACGAGTCCGCCTCCCACGCCAATTAACAACGCCCCGAGCGCTTCCGGTCCGGTTAACGTTTCACCTAACCCCACCATACCGAAGAACGCGGCAAAAACCATCGTGGTCATCGACAGGATCGATCCCGATGACGCACTGCAGTACTTATAAGCGGAAGTCATTGTAACTTGCGCTACCAATCCCAAAACCGCAGTGGCAAATAAATACCACCAGGCGAGGGGGTTCGGCCACACCCATTCCGGAATGGCGAAAAAGAACGAAGCCACCAATCCGAATAAACTCAAATAAAAAAACACCGTCCAGGCCGGTTCGCCGTTCTTCCGTAATTCCCGGACAATAACTATGGCGAAACCGGAGATGACTCCGGAAGCCAATCCTAAAAGATCAGGCCAGAACAACTGCTGAAAATCGGGATGAATTAAAAACCCCACTCCAACCCAGGCAATGATCAAACTAAACCAGGTTGAGGAGGGCACCTTTTCTTTCAATGCCAATACCGCGATTAAGGTTGCAAAAATCGGATAAGTATTGTTTAGAACCGTACTATTGGTGAGCGATCCGCCGGCGATCGCCATAAAATATAAAATAATCGCGCTACCACCGAATACTCCGCGGGCAATCAAGAGATCGCGGCGGGTCGCTTTTAAATCAACCCGGCCGAATGCAGCCAGGATTATGGCAACAATTACGCCTAACAAAAACCGAAAAAAAACAACCTCCGATCCGGGAATTGTTGCGGACGCTAATTTCGCAAAATAGGCCATGACCGCAAAACAAAATGCCGAAAAAAGCATCTGAATCGGTCCTTTAACCAATGACTGACGCAAAAAAAAAACCTCTTTTCCAAATTGTCGCTACTCGTATCTATCCGCTGCCGCTTGGCAGGGTTAATTGTATTGTAACACAGGCATTTCAATCTGGATACACCAGTAAACCTGATTGCTATGTGAAAAAGTATCGCAAATAAAAAAAGCACCCGGGCCAATAACCGGGTGCGATATGGGGAAGGTGTGGGATTGAACGCAAAACGTTTAAATATTTAAATATTCCAACCTGGCAAGTATTCTTTGGTATTCTGCAGCATTTGGTGGAATAAGGCTTTGGCGTCTTTTAAACCGATGGTAACCAACGGATCATTGACAAACGCTTGGAACGCTAAATCTTTGTCTTTTCGTAACGCCGCTTTGATAATGGTTTCTTGGTTATAAACATGGCGTACTACCAGACCGTTGACCCCTTCCGGCATTTTACCGGCTACCACCGGACGAATGCTGTTGCGGCTGAAATAAGCATTCGTCTCAACCACGGCGCCTTGCGGAACTCCAGCCAATTGTCCTTCATTCGGTAAATTGACGTTGGTTACAATGTCTTCCAATCCAAGCAATGCTTTGATTTGACGGACTCCTTCTTCGCCGGAGTGTACGATTTCCATTGCTTTTGCTCCGCTAATAACTTCTTTCCGCGTTTGATTCTGTTTTTCCAAACGATTAATCCGGTATTCAAGGGTAGTAATATTAAACTTCCATTCCCGGATGGTTTCGGGATCTTTGAGATACCACGGCGGGCAAAATTCGGCTAAATGCCGATCTCCAGCAGCGCCAATCAACCCATACCGTTTAAATAGATCAAATTTCACTCGGTGCATATATCGGAACGGGCTTTGTTGCCAAGTTTCTTCGTCAGGGATTTGGAAACCGGTTTCGTAATATTTATCGGCAAATTCACGGTACAAGGGGAAAAGATCAATTTCTTGATAAGTAGCCTTGTCAAACCAAGTAAAATGATTGATCCCCAAAACGTTGACTTTGATATCTTCCCGAGCAATGCCTGATAAGCCTTGCATCTCCTCTACCATTGCCGCTAAGAGTTTCTGGGTGTTGAAAACCTCATGACAGCATCCAAAGGCCTTTATCTGCGGGAATACCTCATAAAGTGTCCGTGTGCATAAGGTCATAGGGTTGGTGTAGTTGATAACCCAAGCATTGGGACAGTGCTGTTTAATATTTTCAGCAAAACCGACATAAAGCGGGATGGTCCGCAATGAACGCATTAAACCGCCCGGCCCGACCGTATCGCCCACCGATTGATAAATCCCGTATTTTTCCGGAGCGTGAACATCGGAGATCATCTCTTGGAAAGTACCCGGTAAAATCGATAAAATAACAAAATCGACACCAGTCAAAGCTTCCTCAATCGTTTGCACCGCACGATATTGCCATTTCCCCGGCGCGTCGTCCCGAGTCAGTAACGAATTGCCCATCGTTTCGTTTTCTTCGGCTGCGGTTAAATTAATGTCGTAAAGCCGGACGGTTCCTGATAGATTTGGTTCCAACGCCAAGTCCGCCATCAAGCGCCACGCCCATAAACGGGAACCTCCGCCGATGTAAGCGATTTGAATGTCGGATACTTTTTTCTCCTGAAAATTCATTCGTCAGCCACCTCTGCTTTATACAAGATTGATTATTACGGTTGGTTAGCGGTAGTAAATTGGACTTCTATAATGTATTGTACAGCAACTTTAATGGAAAATCAGTACATATATTGTTTGATTTTCTTCATTTTAGACATTTTTTGCTTTACCTTTGTTTGATTTTTCGATAAAATTAGAACAGGTGATGTATTTATGGCAGATCAAAACGGACTTCATTTACCTCCCTGTTCATTCTGGGTTGAATATCGTCAACGGGCAGAACCATTTAATATGCCGCTTAATCATTATCATAATTCGTATGAAATATATTATTTGGTCTCTGGCGAACGTTACTACTTTATCAAGGAAAAAACCTACCATGTGATCAAAGGCGATTTTGTGCTGATCAACTACAGCGAACTTCATAAGACTTCAGCTGTTCCGGGCGCTTCATCCCATGAACGGATTCTTATCCAGTTTTCCCCTGAGCATCTGGAGGTTTTAAACAACCTCATCGGTAGCGTCGATCTACTCGCTTGCTTTCATTCGGATATCAATGTGATCCGGCTGGATTTTAAAGAACGAAGCGAACTTGAGCGGCTGCTGTTCCGGATTGTTGATGAATTTCAGAAAATGAATACCGATTCGCTGCTTTATCAAAATGTGTTACTGGTCGAACTGTTAATTTTACTGAACCGTCAGGTAATTAAAGCTCCAATCATCAATCCCGGGGTTAACGATCCTTCCTATGAGAAGATTTACCCCATCGTACGCTACATTAACGAACACTATATGGAAGATGTGACCCTCTCTTCGTTGTCCCAACGGTTTTATATCAGTATTTTTCATCTAAGCCGGACTTTTAAAAAAGTAACCGGTTTCTCGTTGGTCGAATATCTAAATAATGTACGGACTCGAGAAGCTCAAAATTTGTTGCGTAATACCAAATTGAACGTAACTCAAATTACCGAACAAGTTGGCTTTGGCAGTTTGACCCATTTTGAAAGAGTCTTTAAAGGTTTAACCGGTCTGTCCCCCTTAAAATACCGGCAAGCCGTTTTGAAGAAAAACGGCCAGTAAAAAACCAAGCCACTGAAAAACCTCCGCTCTGAAAGATTGACCTACAATATATAGTGATAAGCTTGTTTTAGGCTATCAATATATTGTAGGTCAATGTTATTTCGAGCAGTTTTTCAGTGGCCTCTAAAAAACGCTCCGGTTTTCGATTTTGCCGGAGCGTTTTTATCGCGTTATTTCCTTAAGTTGCTGATAATATCCCAACTGCTCGTCGAGGGGCATACGATTCAAACCGCTGGGGTTGGGTAGTAAAAAATCAATCACCCCATCGACAACCGAAGGGGTTTGTAAACCCCACCGCAGCTCTTTGCGACGAGCCAGCGTTTTATAAATATCCTTGCCGAGGTAAGCCGCAACCCCGGGTTGAAATTTCTTGAGTAAATTAACCAACTCTACCGCCCCTATTTTGTACTCTTCCGCCAATAATTCAGCGGCGGAAGCTGTGGGACGATCAATAATATTGGTGATTCCGTAACCCCATCGTAACAGTTGAAAATCTGCTTCTCCCTGCAACTTTTGCGGCGTCAAACCCGAGTCAAACAAAAACCGCCAAAAACGATTGGACCGACCGGCAAAATGATGGCCAACCTCCGCACTGCGCAATCCGGGATTAATACCAATGAACAAAATTTTCAGACTGGGTTGTATTAAATTGGGTAGCGCTTTCGTCATGGCCTAACCCACTTGACTATCGGTGTTAAACCGTTGTTCTACCAGACGATTGCCCCATTTACCACATTTGTCGCCCATACAGGCAATTAATTTCCCAGCTTGCCGCATCTCAACAACTTCACATTGATTGGCGCATCCTTCGCAATCAACACTCGTTGTTTTGACCGGTTCGTTTAAAACTTTGAAACCTTTAAATTGGGAGCGTTTATCTTCCATAAACATTTCATTTCTGGCCAGCAGCGCGGTTCCAACGGCCCCCATCACCTCAAAATGTTGCGGAATGATTAATTGACATTGTAACGCTTCTTCGAAGGCTTGACGAATCCCCAAATTCGCCGCAACCCCACCCTGGAAAATAAATGGTGGTTTCAGTTCTTTGCCTTTGGCTAAATTACTCAGAAAATTGCGAACCAGGGCTCGGCAAAGTCCCGCTAGGATGTCTTCAAGTTTATGACCCATTTGTTGTTTATGGATCATATCCGATTCTGCGAATACCGCGCACCTTCCGGCAATTCGGACCGGGTGCTCGCCTTTGGCAGCCTTCGCCCCCAACTCCTCAATGGCAATATTCAAGCGAGCCGCCTGCTGATCCAGAAACGAACCGGTTCCGGCCGCACAAACGGTGTTCATGGCAAAATCGTAAACGACACCGTCACGAATCAAGATCAATTTCGAGTCCTGACCTCCGATCTCAATGATGGTTTGCACTGAAGGTTCAAGATTTAAGCAGGCCATGGCGTGTGCGGTTATTTCATTTTTAATCAAATCCGCTCCAACTAATCTCCCGATCAATTCCCGTCCCGATCCGGTGGTTCCGACGCCGACAATCTCAAGCTCCTTGCAATCACGGGTCAGACGGGTTAACCCGTCTTGAACCGACCCCACCGGATTTCCTTGGGAACGAATATATACTTTTTGCACTACTTGCCCCGCCTTGTCCAACAAAACCAAATTGGTGCTAACCGAACCAACGTCAATTCCCAGATAAACCTTCAACGTGATATCCCCCAGCCCGTTTCTGTTTTTTATGGCGCAGTAAATCGACAAATGCCTCCAACCGGGTCAACACGCCGGCCGGGGCCGAATGCTCATCAATGATCAAACTTAAACAAGGAATCGCTAAATCTTTGGAAATTGTCGGAATCACTTGCATCGCTACAATCTCCGGCATACATGTAAATGGGGCCAATTGAATTACACCATCAAAACTTTCTTTACCGGCTTTCACCGTATGCGCAACTGTTTCTAAGCCATGACCCCCAACAAAACTATGCAGATATGGTTTCGCCAGATCAAAAAGGGGTTCCCGCCAATTGGGATTAACAATGCTCATGCATAATTGTTCTCGAACCCAATCCGTGAAATAAATCGTTCGATACGCCGCTACCCCCATCGTTCCCAGTACTTTTTCCACGTTGAAATTGACTCGCGGTTCCAAAACCATATAAATTTCACCAACGATCATAATCCGCAAACAATCTGTTGGCAAAGGCGTTTCGAATGAGGTTAATTCTTCCAGCGCATTTTTCCAAATTTTCCGAATTTCCCGTTCCATGACGGCATGGTCCAACGACTCATAAAACCTTTGTTGGAGCCGGTCGGTACTACCCGCAACCCGTTCCACCGGACGGACTGTATTGGCTGTGCGATCAAAATCGTCCAGTGCGGCAGCTTTGAGCCATGCCATACGAATCGCCCGAACCATATCGGGCAATTGATGTTTGGGGAAGATCTTCTTTATTTGTTTCCAAAGATCATAGGGATGAGTTTTGGGGGCTTCCAGTAAAAAGAAATCAATATTATAACCATTTTCCCGCAGGATTTCCTTTTGAACCTCGCCATAATACCCAAATCGGCAAGGCCCGACCCCTCCGGCCATAATGATAAATTCTGCGCCCAGTTCAATTGCCTCGATAAAATTGCCGAGATTAACCTTAAAAGGAAAACAAGCGAATTCCGGGGCTAAACGTGAACCAAGCGCAATCGTCCGATCGGAGATAAAAGGAGGTATTATGGGCTCTAAGCCCAATTCAGTGAGTAAGGTGCGAAATGGGATATAAGAATTCCCGATATGAGGAATCGTTGCTTTTAACATACTCTGCTCCGGTAATTAACCAAATCGGTGAAGGCTTCTAGCCGAGTTATCACACCGGCTTCACCACTATGTTCTTCAAATGAAAGTTTCAGGTAAGGTACTCCGGCAGCTTTGACACGACGTTCCAAAAGATCGCCGACTATCGCCTCCGGTCCGCAGGCAAAAGGGGTAATTTGAATAACCCCGTCAACCCGTTCCTTCGTCAGCATCCACTCCAAGGCATCAAACTGCATTTTCCCAATGGTCCAAAATAAATCCTTGGCTAATTTCCCCGAGCCAAGTCCTTGATAGTAGGGAGGTGTCAGCTCCGGAGTCAAAAATGTCAATCCCAGATTGTTCAAAAAATCAAACAAATGCAAATTGAATGTAGCGTCATAAAGACAATACGGGTGTCCAATCACTCCAAATTTTAATTTTGCGGTAGATACCGGGAGATAATTCTCCAACAAAAACCGTTGACCGGGGGTCTGCAAATTCGCCGTTATTTGAGTTGGTTGTGACCAGCCCATTTTATTACTTAAGTTTTTCAGGCATTGAATCATGTCAAATTCATGAGGTCCAACTTGCAAACTGATCATTTTTGATCGAACTTCCGGAACGGCATGAACGACAATATCGGGAAGCCCCATAAACTTTGGACAGATATATGCCGACTTTTCGACTTTAATCAGATGAGGAATCAAAATATAATCGACGCGATCAATTAACTCACAAATATGACCGAGAAAAATTTTGACGGGCAAGCAGAGTTCGTCCACGCCGACAATCGCACCTTTACTGATGGTACGGCGTTCGGTCGGATCGGAAATAATTACATCGTGACCACAATTTTGCAAAAAATCTTCCCAGATATGTCCATACCAATAATAAAGTAACGCCCGAGGAATACCGATTTTCAATCAATAACACCTCTATTTTTGTATATACAATTTCGGAACACTCCCCGTTTTTCCTTCTTTTTATCGTAAAGTATAAGGACAATCTGGTTTTTTAATGAACAAAGTTGCTCCGGGTTAAAATTTCTTCGACCGCCCGGGTTGTGATTTGCGCTCCCTCTTCCTCCAGGTCGGCATCGTTCATCTTTCCCAGATCGCCAATTCCAATGACAATCGGAATTGGCAACTGATTTAAAACATCCACGGTATCTCCCTCAACCCGAACATGACCGGGCGCTTCCGGTTTTCCGTCTTTATCAACTGGACCGTTGATAACTTCCCCTTCTCGCGTCACGGATGATGTCACCGGAACACCCTGAACTTTCGCGGTGTTTGAAGCAACCGCGACTACGCCTAAGATTTCAACGTCCGGATGGCGGGCTAATACTGCCAAAGCCGTTTCGCCATTGGCTTGAAGTTGTGAACCGCAATCATCGACCATCACCAATACCGGATCATACGGTGTTTCTTTAACTGCTTCGGCGATTTCCTCCCCAGTTATCGGGGTAGGATTTCCGGCCGAGATCGAAATCGCGCGTCCGCCAACGTTTTTTGCCACCCTTTCAACGACTTTTTTCGCCACACGATCGCCATCGGTGATGACAATTACTTTTCGTTTCGTCATTTAGGATAGCTCCTTCACATTTTTGACTAAATCGACCAACTTCCAATAACTTTGGCGGATTCCCCAAGCTACGATTAATCTTCCCGGAAACACCCAATGTAATTCCCGTGACATAAACCCGCCAATTCGGGTGATCGTATTAATGGTTCTCATTGAATCAATAAATCGCCATTCTTTCACGTTGACGCGTGCTTTTAAGGTGAAGTAGATCGTTTGTAAACCTAATAAACGATTTTTGCCCAGGCCAAGGATATAGATCTCGTTACCGTTGCTATCGGTTCCCATTAATAACGGGATTCCCTGTTCGCATTGATCTGCTTTATCAAACTCAGGTAGCGCGATCAGTTCTTTTAGTGTCGGGAGACGGTCCAAAGGTAAGCGATTTAAGTGCAAATAAGCGGAAATTACCGAAGAATGAGCCCGACCAAAGCAGAAATAAAACAATTTCATCCCAATCGTTCTCTTTCTAAAACTTGCCATGTCTTTCGGACAATTTTCACTAAAGCGGGATATGATAAAATTGTCCCAAAAGTCACCAACGGTCTGCCGAAACCGACCCATCCCATTGCTCTGGAAGAAAACCCACCCGTCACCATAAACGGATTTAACAGTTGGACACAGCTAACAAAAAGGTAATCCTCTGGATTATCGCCTCTTAGTCTCAAGAATTCTTTAATGACCTTGATGACAAAATCCGGAGAATTTCTTCTACCCAAGATATATACTTCGTTACCGAGTCGGTCCCACCCAACTTTGGTAAGATTGCCGTGTGAGATGCAGGTTGCGCTATCAAAATAAGGTATTTCTCTAAACTCTTTCAACCGTGGAATCCGGTCTTGGGGTAATAGCCCTAAATGAATCGCAGCTGCGGTAGGTGATGCATGAGCTCCCCCAAAACAATGGTAGACTATTTTCAAGGCTGATCCCTTTGCGGAGGTTTTTCACTGGGATTCTCTTCTTCATTTTTCATATCTTCACCGACCGCTCCGGTAAACTCTTTACCGATATGCTTTAGTCCCCTGTGGTTTAATAAGAGGAATAAACCGATTGCTCCGACCACCGCCGCAATAATCCAAAAGGAGGATCGCAAACCACCACGGTTGATATTGCCCGCTCCGGCGCTTCCATATAAAACATCCTTTGCCGCAGCCGCAAAAAGGACGGCGCCACGTTCCGCAGCGTTTTTACTATTGGTGTGCGACCCAATCTCCAATAACATGGACCGGGGAGCTAAATCCTGATTATACTTGCCTTTGCCATAAAAGATTCCTTTAATTAATCCCGGCGCTTTTTTATCAACCGAAGCTTTGATCTGTTTCGCAAAATCGTTGCTAACATTGAAACTTGGGTTTTGACGTCCGACCACTAATTGGATTTTGGTTGCATTTTCATTTTTAATCTGTGCGGCATATTCTTGCCGCGGGACAGCGTCACGGTGCACATCCAACAATACCGTGGGGCGTTCTTTTAAGAGTTGTGCCGCGGTGCGTCTGGAACGATCATAAGCTAATGCGTCATGCGGATCATGCGCAACTTTGGAATGAACCACGGGCACTCCTTCGTTTTCAAAGGCTTTCGTTAAGCTATCTCCAACTTGAAAAATCCCACCGTTGCCTTTTTTACTCGAAACGCCGTCTCCTTGAACATACGATTCATCGGAATGAGTATGATAAATAGCAACCGGGCCTCGTTGTTTTACCTCGGTTTTCAAAAATTCTCCGTGGAATAAAGCAGTCAAAAAAGACTTCAGGTTACTCCAAGCGCTGACTTTCAGGGCGTCATTTTTTACTAATTTTACCCTGGCAATCATACCACTGATTTTGGTGACGCGGTATAATTGATTGGAGCTGTTGATATATTCGTCCCCTTGGGATACCTGCAATGCGGTTCTGGCAATGATTCGGTTGTTTGCATCTTTTAGCGTGAAGTATTTGCCATCCAACTCATGTTCGGCATGAACTAGCGCCGCAGTGCAAAATATCAAACAACTAAGCAAAGCCATAGATTTTATAAGCCGACTCACTTTTCTTCCTCCTTTGCCGGATCTTTCACACCCGCCGGATGATCGAGCGCTTGTTGCAATTCGGCAGGACGATCGCGATGGGCAGGACCTCCTTGAAGAGCTTCGCGGCTTTCTCCGATAATTTCAGCTAATAAAACTGCCAAAATACCGGCTACGATAACCGTATCAAATATGCCCGCCCCGCCGATTCGGACCGGTGACGGCAGATTATTGCCGACAACCTCAAAAATTCGGACGATATCCATTGCCAGAAGTCCTAAAGTAGCAATAATAAAAGCCAAGCGTCGGGAACGTCCAATAACATAGGCAATAACACCGGAGATGATTGCCCAGAGATATTGAGGTTCGATAAATCCGCTACTGGTATCAAAGCGATAAAGTTTACTGACACCGTATAATACCGCCACGTTTACAACGATGCCAATAATAGAATGGATCCATTCTTTTCCTGAACCGGCCTTTGTCAAAACATAAATCGCCAAACCCAACGGGAGGATTGCCCCCCCTACATTTAAACTGATTTGAGGATCTTTCCATACCGGAATATCGATAAAACTTCCTACGATGATCGCGCCGATAAAGAACAATCCTCCGCGGTCGCTTAAGTATAAACGATCCAATACCCGATGCGCCATTCCCATAAAAATGAGAATGCTGACGACCACAAGCAGTATAATCCCTGTCATCTCTGCTACCTCCCTTTAACCAATAGATTATCCCCTCATCTCATGGTTATTCTCCGTTTTAGGAGGAATTAAAGGATTGAAATGGCAATTGAACCCAAAACCAATAAAAAAAGAGCTGCCGTAAATGAACTTGTTCGTTCATTTACGGCAGCTCTTTTGATACTGAGATGTTCTGCTGGCTTATTTTTTTAATAAATCACCCAATGATTGCGAAAGTTTTTCCTCATCTTGTTTATTCATGAATTGGTTCATTTCTAGTTCTTCCTGGTCTTGGGACACTTCCTTCAAGCTGACCGACACCTTCCGATTGGTGGCATCAATCTTCAAGATTTTCGTTTGTACGGTATCCCCAATTTTTAGCAACTCATCCGGCTTGCTAATCCGCTTATCCGATATCTGCGAAATGTGAGCTAACCCATCAATCCCCGGCGCCAAACGAATAAATGCTCCAAATGATTCCAGGCGGACTACCGTACCGGAATAAACTTTGCCCTCTTCAAATTTTTGAATTCCACCATACCAGGGATGTTCTTGAATTTGTTTAATTGATAAAGCAATTTTTTTGGTCGCGGGGTCAATTTTGATGATTAATACTTCAACCGCGTCCCCAACGGTCAATACTTCTTGAGCATGTTTGACACGATTCCAGCTTAATTCGGAAATATGGACCAACCCTTCAATTCCAGAACCAAGATCAACAAACGCGCCAAAATCGGTTAGACGGGTCACTTTACCGTTTTTCCGTTCCCCTTCATGAATTGTTGCGAAAAATTCTGCTTCCGCCTTTTGTCGCTCAACTTCCAAAAGAACTCTTCGCGAAACAACCACTCTTTTCTTCGAACGTTCAAATTCGATGATCTTAACTTGGACTTCCTTACCAACCAAACTATTTAAATCGCTGATAAAGTTCAAAGATGCCTGAGAAGCGGGCATAAAAGCGCGAATTCCGCTTAAGTTTAAACTCAGTCCGCCTTTTACCGCTTCCGAGATGGTCCCGGAGAGCGGAATTTCCTTGGCAAAAGCGTCCTCCAACTCCACCCAGACATGTTGTTGATCAACCAGTCGTTTCGACAGTAATACCTTCTCTTCCGATCCGGCTTTCGCCACCATTACCTGAATCACATCGCCGGCTTTGACAATCTGTTTGGCGGAACTAACCGGTTCACTGGTAAGTTCATTTAATGGAATCGTTAAATCCGACTTGCCGCCAATGTCAACAAAAGCGGCATCATCACGTACCAAAATAACTTTGGCGTCGATGATCTGTCCCCGTTCCAATTGTTGAAACCGATCTTCCGGCCAATCCAGCGACATGGTTTCCGTTTCCGGCTCAACGGTTTCAGTGGTATTCGTTTGATCCTTTAAAATATCCTCGGACATGGTATGATTACCCCCTAGATTATCTAATATCTTGATGACTTCTTTTATTTGATGGTCTGGAGTTGAAGCTCCGGCGGTTACCCCGATTTTTCCTACCCCAATAAACCATTCCGGCTTTAATGCGGCAGCGGACTCGACTTGGTAAGTGGTCGTTCCGCCATTTCGGCTAATCTCGGTCAATCTTGAAGTATTCGCAGAATTTCGACCGCCAACGACAATCATTACGTCGACCTGTTTGCTCAGTTCGGCGGTTTCTTGTTGCCGTTGGGATGTCGCCAAACAAATTGTATTATAGACTCTAAGTTCTTTCGATTTTGGAATTAAGCTGGTCACAAAAGTTTGAAATTCTGCGACATCCTGCGTGGTTTGGCTAATAAGCCCGACTCGGGGCGCGACGTCAACTGTGGCAAGCGCAGCGGGATCGTTAAAAACCAGCGCGTTTCCGGCGACTGATTCAAGCACCCCGATCACTTCAGCGTGTTCCTTTTCTCCGAAAATTATCACTTGATAACCTTGTTCCAATAAATATACCGCTAATTGTTGGACATTTTTCACAAAAGGACAGGTCGCGTCGATCACTTCCAGATTCCGTTCGGCAGCCACTTGGTAAACATGAGGACCAACCCCGTGTGAACGGATGACCACTTTACCGCCGCTGACCGCTTCGATCGAACTGATGACTTTTAATCCGGCTTGCTCAAGATCGCTCACAACCGCAGGGTTATGGATTAGCGGACCCAGGGAGAACAGGGAAGCGCTATCCTCTTTCAAGGAAACTTCCACCATTTCCAGGGCTCGTTTCACGCCAAAACAAAAACCGGCAGATTTGGCAAGTAATATTTCCATTAGCTGTTCGGTTCTGCTCCCTTCTCCTTGGCTAAATGAATGAGTTGACTGACAACTTCGTCAATGGTCAGATCGGTTGTATCGATTAGAACGGCATCGGGTGCTTGACGTAGAGGATTCACTTCGCGATGACTGTCAAAAAAGTCGCGCTTCCGAATCTGTTCCGTCAGTTCCGATTGGTCCGTCTCGGTTCCTTTCGCCCTCAATTCCAACCAACGGCGCCGGCCCCGTTCTTCAACCGAGGCTGTCAGAAAAATCTTTAATTGAGCCTGGGGCAGAACAACTGTCCCGATATCACGACCATCCATCACCACGTTTGAGGACTCCGCCATTTTTCTTTGGAGAGCAACCATTGCTTGACGCACTTCAGCCACAGCGGCGACTTCCGAAACTCTGCCGGTTACTTCCAAACTGCGAATCGCGTCGCTGACATCTTCCCCATCCATGATTACTTTTAAATTCGTCGTCGCCTCCGATCGTTGATACTCTAAAATGATCGCTGTCGTTTCCACAAGTCCTTTTAATCTGAAAAAGTCATCCGTCCGGATCCCCAATCGTAGCGCTTTTAGGGTAATCGCCCGATACATGGCGCCGGTATCGACGTAAATATAATCAAAATAATCGGCAATTGTTTTCGCGATCGTACTTTTGCCCGAACCGGCCGGACCATCAATAGCGATCGCAATTTTTTCAGACATCAAGCGGCCTCCGTGAATCATTATTTATCGGTAGCAAGATCTTCCCTGCCTTTACGTACGATGCGGATCGTCCGTTCTAACTGTTCATCCAGTTGCTGCAGGATCTGACCGGCGTATTGAACTGCTCCGTTTTCAATATTATCAGCTTCTCGCTTGGCGTCGGAAATTAATTTTTCCGCTTCTTGTTGGGCGCGCATTACAATTTGATCCTCGCGGACTAAGCGTTCAGCGTAAGCTTCGGCTTCGCGGAGAATTCGTTTCGCTTCTTCCTGAGCCTGTTCCAAATACCGCTCTTTTTCACGGCTCACCCATTCAGCCTCTTTGATTTCTTCAGGAAGGGCGGCGCGAATTTTTTCTAATAATTCTTCCAATTCTTCCACATCCACCATTACTTTTCCGGCGATACGGAAATTAGAAGCAACCAATTCTTCGAAATGATCTAATAAAATCATGATATTCATCATTGATGTGCGATCTCCTATGGAATTAAAAATTTACTTTGTAAAGCCAAGGCCACTTCCGGTGGAACCATGTCGCTGATATCGCCGCCAAATTGGGAAACCTCTTTTACCATGCTTGAACTCAAAAAGATATATTCGTTTTTGGTCATCATAAACATCGTTTCAATTTCGGGAGCCATCCGTTTATTATTCAAAGCCATTTGAAATTCAATTTCAAAATCGGAAATCGCCCGCAATCCTTTGACAATTACGTTCCCTTGGAGCGCTTTGACGAAGTCAACCAACAATCCGCTAAAATGCTGAACTTCAACATTCGGAAGATGTTTCGTTGCGCTTTTAATAAGCTGAACGCGTTCTTCCGCAGTAAAAAGCGGTTTTTTATTCGGGTTTTTCAAGACACCCACTACAACGGAAGGGAAGAGATCGGCCGCCCTTTCGATAATATCAATATGCCCGTAAGTAATTGGATCAAAACTCCCGGGACAAATTGCCTTCACAGGTTTCTGGTTGAGCATCATTTACTTTACCTGCCAATCGTTATCTTTTTAATTAAAAAAAGTGAGTCCGATGTCCCCATAGGTACGCGATTCAATTTGGTGGTATTGCAGTTTCCCAAATTGAAAATCACGCGAATGTTCAGCGACTACAAGACCACCCGGTTTTAAAAGTTTCAGTTCGGCTATTTTATTCATAGTACTATCAAGCAAACCCTTTTGAAACGGAGGGTCTAAAAATATCAAATCAAAAGTCAACACTTCTTTGGCGATAATTTGTAAAGCGCGTAAAGCCGGCATGTTCAAAATCCGCGGTTTCGCTTCTTCCGGTAGAAAACCACAATTTTCATAAATCAATTTGATGCTTTGTTTGTTTTCATCAACCATCACGACTGAAGCTGCGTCCCGACTCAACGCTTCAATTCCAATTGCCCCCGAGCCGGCGAATAAATCTAGCAAACTGGCGTCAATAATCCGGCTTCCGATAATGTTAAACAGGGCTTCTTTCACCCGATCGGCTGTTGGACGCAACCCTTCGTGTTTTGGTCCCTTTAATACCCGTCCTTTATATTTCCCCGCAATCACTCTCATTCTAACGGCAGCACCGCAATTCCAATTGTAACCGGGCCGCCATGAGCGCCGACAATGGGTCCTATGAGATTGGTCATTGATTCACCAATATTCAATCTAGCTTCCGCCGCCTTTTGCAAATATGAATTAAGTTCCGGTAAATCCGTGTGCAAATAAGCGACTTGCAGTGGAACCGCTCCATAACGTTGATAGATGGTTTCAACGATTTGAGCCGCTACTTTCGCAAATTGACCTCTAACTTTTTCAACGGGAATGATAATTCCATCTTCAATGGCCAGAACTGGCTTGATGTTGAGTAAACCGCCAAGTAAAGCGCTGGCCTTCCCAATCCGCCCGGTCCGGTGTAAGTATTCCAAACTATTGACAGTAAAATAAACCCCGATCTGTTTTTTCCATTTATCAACCGATTCCAGAATGGCGGTGACCGTTGCGCCGTTTTTTGCCATTTGCGCGGCTTTAATGACCATGGCGCCTAAACCCAATGTGACATTTCGAGAATCAATTACGTGGACAGTGACTTCCTCGGTTAACATCGAAGCGGCAATCGCTGCTGATCCAACGGTGCCGCTCATCTCCTTGGAGATATGCAGCGAAATGATGGTATCCCCCGGTTTGGCGATTCGTTGATAAACCGTTAGAAATTCACCCGGGGCGGGTTGGGAAGTGTTAGGCAAAAGGTCTTCATTGCGAAGCCGATTATAAAATTCTTCGCTCCAAATATCGACTCCATCTTTTAAAACCTCTTCACCAAAATGAATATTTAAAGGTACGACCTGAATTCCATATTCGTTGATTATTTTAACCGGTATATCGGCGGTACTATCCGTAACAATATGAATCATTCGGCACCCCTTATTCTACTGAAAAGAAATAATAATATAATGGTTGTCCTCCGTAATACAATTCAACTTCCGCCTGGGGAAAAAGGGATTCTAATTGATTGAAAAGATTTTGAGCGGTTACTGAGGATACTTCCGTACCATAATAAACAGAAATAAGACCACTATTGGCGGTCGGAATTTTTTTCAATGTCGCGCTAACGACATCCTCGGGAGTGGAACCCGATCCAACAATATCCCCATTGACTAAGCCAATAATATCTCCCTGGTTAATTTCAAGGTCCCCGATTGTGGTATTCCGTACCGCATAGGTGATTTCACCGGTAACAATGGAACGGCTTTTTTCCGTCATACTCTCGGCATTTTCGTCCAAACTACGATCTTCGGAGAAATTCAACATTGCGGTCAGACCTTCGGGAATACTTTGGGTTGGAACAACCCGCACTTTTTGTTTCACGAGATCTTGGACGTGATTGGCAGTCATTACAATATTGCTGTTATTCGGAAGAATAATTACCTCCGGCGCGTTGACCGCAGCAACGGCCTTGGCCAGATCCTCAATACTGGGATTCATGGTTTGTCCACCGCTTACCAAACTTTTAACGCCTAAGCTGCGAAAGATCCTTTCCAAACCGTCCCCGGCCGTTACCGCCACAATTCCAATCCGGGAATTGCCTTCTTCCGCCGTTTGCTTAGCAAGACGCTGCTGACTTTGCTCAACCATATTGTGAATATGTATTTCATACATTTCGCCGAGGCGAACCGCAAAATCTAAAATAAGTCCGGGATTATTAGTGTGAATATGTATTTTGACGGTATTTTGATCGCCAACAACCAATTGACAATCGCCATGGGGGTTAATACTATCTTTAATATATTCGAGATCCATATCCTTGCCTTTAAGAATAAATTCCGTGCAATATTGGAAATTGATCTCCTCGGAGTCGGGTAACAATTCATTATCAGTGTACGATGCCACCGTCTTAACGTGGGAGGAAATATTGAGGATTTCTTGGGGAATTCCGGTGAACGATTCCCCGTTCATTTGCCGCGCGATGCCTTCCACAAACCAAACCAACCCTTGTCCGCCGGCGTCCACAACCCCAGCTTGTTTGAGAACCGGCAACATGTCGGGTGTCTTTGCCAAAACCTTACAAGCGTGTTGATAGATCTCCATCATGTACTGACTTAACGGAATATCTCTCGCAACATTATCTATCGCAAATTTCGACATTTCGCGAATCACGGTCAAAATCGTTCCCTCAACCGGTTGCCGAACCGCTTGATACGATAACGTATGGGCCCCTTGAATTCCCAAAGCCAATTCGTGTTTTGTCAAAACTTCGAGATCTTTAGGAAGGGCTTTTACGAAACCCCTAAAAAATTGGGAAACAATCACTCCGCTATTGCCACGCGCGCCCATTAAAGCGCCATACGCGGCGGACTCCAAAAGATCAATGACTCGCAGTGATTGATTATTATTTAACTCTCTTAGAGCAGATTGGAAAGTCAAGTACATGTTGGTTCCGGTGTCGCCATCGGGAACCGGGAAAACATTTAATGCATCAACTTCGGATTTGTGAGTATAAAGACTGGTTGTTCCAGAAGCAACGAGTTGTTTTAATAATAAACCATCAATCGCATCTTGCAGCAAAAGAGTGCCCCCTTACCGATCTCTATTTATTTGCACGTACGCTTTGGATGTTAACGTTTACTTTCGATATTTTTAACCCCAGTTGGGTTTCCACAGCATACTTAATGCTATCGATAACATTGTTGGCTACTTCCCGAATTCGGACGCCATATTCGACGATGATTGACAGATCGATAAATACTTGTTCATCATCATTTATGGTTACTTCGATCCCTTTGGTCAAATTGTCTTTACCGTTTAAAAGTTCGGATATTCCATCCTGAATATTTCGGGAAGCCATTCCGACGACACCAAAGCATTGCAATGTAGCAATACCGGCAACCATTGCAATCGCGTTATTGGAAATGTTTACAAGACCCAATGGACGATTTTCGCTTGATTTAGTCTTTTCCGGCACGCACGTTCCTCCTTAATCCAATCTTAATGGTCTGTAAGCAACCCGGATTACTATTCGCGATCAAATAAAAATCTCCTTCAAATAGTGAATTTTTGAACAATTTTATGATATCACTTTCAAATATATTGATTTAACTTTTTCCAATACTATTTCGGTGAACTTTCATCAATTGCCTTATTTAACTCTTCGAGCAGAGTTTCTAGTGAAACATGATGCATTTTTGCGCCATTTTCAATTGTTTCCATCGATATTCCCAGACAGTTAACGCAGCCCATGCCAAACCGTAAAAAAACTTGCGTTATGTCCGGTCCTGCTTGTAAAGCATCAATAATTCGGGTATCCTTTGTAATAATCATGATCTATCCCTCATTATCTGTAAAGTAGTCGTCCCGCTAGCTACCCGTCGCTGCTCGCGCAAGCGAATTAAGAAAATAAGCTAGGTGACGACATAGGCCCAAAAGTTATTTTCTAGATAGCGTAGAATGAAAAATGGATTTCGTTTTCAATAAAACTTTAATTAGTTTCGCGGTTCCCATTTAAATTCCTGCTCGATTTGGAAAAACTTCAAATTCGGTCAAACCGTCACTGCGCCGCTGGATTTACCTTCCCAGGTTATTTTACCCGAAGGGATGATTTTGTACTTATTAAACATCCCTTCCATCATAAGACGCGGAAAACAATTTGGCAACTCCATAATGTTCATCCGCTCTCCGCAAATTTAATATTTGTCGTAATATCACGAACTTTTCCCTTGTCAGTATGCATTCTTTGTGGTAAAATTATTTTGCTTTAGAAAGCTAGCATTTTGGAGGTGTTACAAGTGTCCAACCGTTGTTCGATTTGTGGCAAAGGCCACCAAACCGGAAACATGGTGAGCCATTCAAATATTAAGACTCATCGTCGCTGGAAAGTCAACTTATGTTCGGTTAAAGCGATTATCGACGGCGCTACGCGACGGATTAAAGTTTGTTCACGCTGCTTGCGTTCGAACAAAGTGAAAAGAGCTATCTAGAAGTATACGTAAAAAGACCTACGGGTCTTTTTTCTTTGGCTTTTTTTCCCTTTTTTGTTTTCCATCCGCCTAAAAAATCGTTTATTACTCTCCGGATCGCCTGGATTGCCGATTGTTAATTAAAAAATACGGAGGTGCTCCATCTTGTCTCGATACGGTCCTATGCAATTATTTTCCGGAACCTCCAATCCGTTGCTTGGGAAAGAAATTGCTGATTATCTCGGGGTAAAGCTCGGTGGCGTCAAGATCGACCGTTTTGCCAGCGGTGAAATTTATGTGCGTTTTTTGGAAAGCATTCGCGGTTCCGATGTCTTTATTGTTCAATCATTGGTTAATAATGTCAATGATTCCATTATGGAAATGCTAATCATGATTGACGCGTTAAAAAGGGCGTCTGCGGGCCGCATCACTCCGGTAATCCCTTACTATGGTTATGCCAGACAGGAAAAAAAGTCGGCGCCGCGCGAACCAATTACGGCACGGATGTTGGCCGACATTATTTCCGCGGTGGGCGCCGACCGGGTAATCACCATGGATTTACATGCGCCGGCGATTCAAGGATTTTTTAATATTCCGGTCGATCATATGACGGCGTTACCAATGTTGGCTCAATACGTTAAACAGAAAAACCTGCAAGACGGAGTAATTATCGCACCCGATGCCGGTAGTGTCAAAAAAGCGGAAAAACTTGCGACTCGGCTTGACCTCCCCTTAGGTGTCATGTACAAACGGAGACCGGCTCCTAACATCGCTGAAATGACCTTTTTCATCGGCGATGTGGAAGGCAAGACTCCGATTATTATTGATGATATGGTTGATACTGCCGGAAGTATCATGCAAGTGGTTGAGGCGCTAATGGACCGTGGCGCCAAACCGGAAATTCATTTATTAACGACGCATGGGTTATTCTCCCCGCCGGCCATTGACCGTTTGCGGCACCCGGCGTTTAAAGAGATTATCGCCTGCAACACTGTCCCGCTACCGCCGGAGAAATCACTCTCCAACATGACCGTCTTATCGGTTGCGCCAATTTTTGGGGACGCAATTCGCCGAATCCACCAAGATATCTCGGTAAGCGTGTTATTCGATTAAAGCGAAATGCTGTTACAAATGGACGATCACGTTCATTTGGTAACAGCTTTTTTATTCCCCAATGCGTCTCGACTTCCGCAAAACTCCACAAGCTGGATTTTGTGGATAAATAAGCTTGCTCGGTTACTCCGCAAGCTGGATTTGTGGATAAGTAAGCTTGCTCGGTTACTCCGCAAGCTGGATTTGTGGATAAGTAAGCTTGCTCGGTTACTCCGCAAGCTGGATTTGTGGATAAGCAAGCTTGCTCGGTTACTCTGCAAGCTGGATTTGTGGATAAGTATTAATTGATGTAAATTACTGATTGGATTGATCGGTTGGACCGTGATTCGACCAGTGCGTTATCGCAAAAAAGCTGCTGCAAAATGATTGTGATTCTTTCATTTTACAACAGCTTTTTATTTCACGAATTTCGTTATCCCAATTATTGGCGAACCTTTAGGTTAATTCATCCTTTTTCCCAATTAAGGCGGGCCGTAATTCCCAGCGGATTCCTTTCGGGTAATGAATCTTGTATTCCGCATTGACCTTTCGTAAAGAAATCCATCCCAATCCCGCCAGACCCAAATCCATGTTTGAGTCAATCCGGATCGTTTCGGTCACCCATTCCATTTTGGCACCGCATTCCCCGCACAGTTGACTTAACCATTCCGGTCTTTCGTGTAAAAACGGCAAAACCTTGGCGTTGTCGGTACGGTGGGATTTAATATGGGGGGAGGAAAAAACGATCGCCACCGCCACTTCGGTTGCCAACGATTCGATTCCAAACAAACCGCCTAGAAGCAAACCTTTCCCCGGATTTATGCTCCACAGCTTCTGTTGCAGCTTGGGATGGGGCAATAAACTGCTGGCACATACGGGACATAAAAGATCGCTGTAACGGTCGCCGGGATTTAAACCGGGAGTATCAATCAAGGTGTTACGGCCTTTGAAAATGCTCCAATTACTCAAACCCATCGTAGTGCCCGGATAACGGGAAACGGTGGGAGCAAGGTTTGAACCTTCGGCGGTCAAGAAACTCTTCACCAAGGATGATTTCCCGACATTCGCTACGCCTAGAAAGGCTACTTTCGCGTTTTGTTTCACTGATTTCCGGATTTGTTCGCTTAAATAGGGAATCCCTTTATTTTTCAAACCACTGACAAGCACGATCGCATTGGGTTGATTCATTCCCAGCGTTTGCAGATATTGTTTGAGGTAAGCCGTAATTTCCTCCGGTTGGGTGCGACTGGGCAAAAGATCGGTCTTGTTTACGGCGAGAATGAACGGTTTATTGCCCATAAGATTGATCCAAACCGGCAGACTGCCCGTCAGATCGGAAAAATCCGCTACCAAAACCAGCAACTCGCTGTCGGTAATAGCTTTAATAATGTTGTGTCTGATCAAAACCGGGTCGGGACGATTCGTCCCGATATCATCATAATGGGTAATGCGAAAGCAGCGCTGACAAACCAAAGCGCTATTCCGTTCCAAAGCCTCCGGAGGGATATATCCGGGTTTTTGCTTGTTTTCACTTTGTAAAATTGAACCGCAACCACGGCAATAACCACTTTTCATTTCAAAATTCCTCTCTTGCGAAACCGTTTGATGACCAAACGTTCTAATTTCCGAACCGCGCGGGTGCTTAAAAATTCCGTAGCGCTTAGGGGCGGAGTCCAGATCGTATACAATTCCATGCGATTGCCGCCCAAAATATCCGTGAATAATTGATCGCCAACCACGGCGGTTGCTTCAGGTGAGGTTCCCATGATCTCCAATGCTTTGCGAAACGGTGATTTGCGGGGTTTTACCGCTCGGGAAACATAAGGAATGTCGAGGATCGTCGCGACGGTTTGTACCCGATACTGCAGCGCGTTGGAGAGAATGCATAACTTAAATCCCTCGGTCTTAAAACGCTCAATTAAAGTAATCACTTCAGGATCAATGGTTTCCTTTTTCCATTCCACTAAAGTATTATCCAAATCAAAGATGATTCCGCGAATTCCTACCTTTTTAAGTTCATCGAGATCCAATTCGAGAATAGAGTTCGCCTGACTATTAGGGCATAACTTTTTTAGCATCGAAACCTCCGCAAGCTAAAATTCTATAATTGATCGGCGTAATAATCGTATTTTTTATTGCAAAACTGGCATTGAACCTCAATTCGCCCTTGTTCTTCAATAATCTGATCCAGTTCCGCTTTGCCTAAGCTGATCAGGGGTCCCCGAAACCGTTCCTGTGAACAGTCACAGGCATACGCGATGGGGACTTCTTTTAATATTTTCAGCTCACCCGCTACGGCAAACCGTTGGACAAGCTGGAGTTGGGTCTCACCCTGATCAAAGATCGTGGTGACCGGAGGAATTGTTTTCAATAATTCTTCCAATGCCGCAACCGTTTCCTCACCATATCCCGGCAAAAGTTGGATGATGAATCCGCCGGCGGCTTGGACCTGTCCGTCAGGGGCTACTAATACTCCCAAACCAACCGCAGACGGAGTTTGTTCCGAGCAATTAAAATAATAAGCGAAGTCTTCGGAAATCTCCCCGCTTTGCAGCGGTATCACTCCATTATAAGGATTTTTTAGTCCGTAGTCCTTAATCACGTTTAACGTTCCCTGTCCGATGGCTTGCGCGATATCGAACTTGCCTTTGGCGTTTAAATCCAAGTCAACATGAGGTTGATCAACATACCCCTTAACAATACCCGGCTGGTTAGAAACAGCCGTT
This sequence comes from Bacillota bacterium, assembly GCA_023417475.1. Taxonomy (GTDB): domain Bacteria; phylum Bacillota; class UBA4882; order UBA8346; family UBA8346; genus JAEYPR01. Next base: position 151,365 of record JAEZFP010000068.1, read on the forward strand.
ATCTTCCCCAACGGTCCATTACCCACAAATTGAACCGTCAGGCGCTGCAAGGTATCACTCATAACCCCCATCATCACGGTTCCGGTAATCACCCGTCCGAAGGCCGCAGTTGCCGTTGGCCAAGTATCATGGATTTTTCGGGCTTCTTCCACCAACTCTGTGGTTCGTGCGGTATATATGCGCACCGTATCATTGGCGGTTGTTGCAATTATCACTGAGTTGTTCATGGCACCCTCACTTCAAACTGTTATCCAGCGTAGTTTAATTCCTTTAATCGGGCAACCACGTTGGATTTGCATTTTTTAAAATTATGGCCGATATAAGTAAAAATAGGTTTTGCACGTTTTCACGTTTCAACATCTGGATGCTTCAAACCCCTGATCGGAAGCGGACAATCCGGAAATTACAGCCTAAAACCGGAACTCCATACGAAAGTTCCGGTTTCTACCAAAGGTTAGCTGCTTTTTGTCTCTAACTTACCAATTAACCTTTTTTCCGTTCTTGTTCGATTCGGCGTTGCGCCTTTAGATGTTGATCAAACGTATTGCTGAATATATGCGTACCGTCGGGTTTTGCGACAAAATACAAAAAATTGACTTTCGCCGGATTAAACGCCGCCCGGATCGAGGCTAATCCCGGGTTACTGATGGGCGTAGGCGGCAAACCTTGGTGCCGATAGGTATTATAAGGAGATTCGACTTCCAGATCTTTAAAAGTGAGTCGCTCTTTATGAACGCCTAAGGCGTACTCAATGGTTGCACAAGATTGTAATGGAAAATCACGCTGTAACCGATTAACAAAAACTCCTGCGATAATCGGTCGCTCTTCCGCTTTCCGCGCTTCTTTTTCAATAATTGACGCTAAGATAAGAGTCTCTTTGATTTTCGAACCGGAGACCGTAGTGAAATTCTTGGCAAAAACTTCTTTGAACCGCCGCAACATGAGTGTGATAATCTCAGCTTCATCAGCTTTTTTATCAAAAAAGTACGTGTCGGGGAATAAATATCCTTCCGGCCAATGACTATCGTACTCTTCGCCGATGATGCCTTGAATAAATAGCCGGTCGTTTAGTTTGTCCAAAAACCGGGTTTTATCAACTAAACCTTTTGCTACCAGTAAATTCAAAATTTCCCGATTGGTAAAACCTTCGGGAATAGTCACTTTCTCCCGTAATGAAGTACCGCGTTCAATTTCAGCGGCGATATGCGGAACATTCATTCCCGGATTGAGTTCGTAACTTCCCGCTTTAATCTTTTTTTCACGCTGATGCAGACGGATATATAATTCAAAAACGGCTTGATTTCTGATTAAACCGCGTTTCTGAAGTAACGTTCCAATTTGACGTAAGGAACTACCATAATCAATCTCGACGATCTGTTTCTGTTTGGCCCCGTAAGCCATCGGCTGCAGATTCCAGTGGTAAAAACCGACACTCAAAACTAACCCGAATATAAAAATGGCAAGGCCACCCCCGACGCGAGGGTGGTTTTGCCAGAAAGTCACGGCACGGTTTTTCAGTCCGCAAAATATTGTTGTAAATTGACTCCAAGAGGTTATTTTTGGCATTAGCAACTGAATTTCCTCCCGGAGACCATTATACTAAAAAAAACGCTGATTGACAAATATCTTAAGAATTACTCTTCCTCGGAGTCTTCTTCATCGATCATCTCTTCCAAAGCTTCACAAACTTTGGAAAACTCTTCATCATCTTCAATATCGACTAAAACTTCTTCGCCTTCTTCATCGGTTTCAATTTTAAAGATAACCGCTTCCTCATCTTCTTCGGTTTCTTGCGTTTCGGGAACCATCACCGCATATTTTGAACCTTCAACCTCGACAATATTTAATAAATTAAAACGGTGTTCTTGCCCCTCTTCATCTACAAGTGTAATCCAATTGTTATCTTGCTCAGTCACTATAACGCCTCCTAAATTATATTTTGAATCGTGTATTACGAAACGACCCCATTATTACTTGAACAGCTCGTTATTCAAAGTCTGGCGAAATATGTATCCGCAGGGAAAAGTTTGTAGATAAACAAAGTTTTCACTCTGGTATTTTACCCGTCTGTTCAAAGTTCATTCTTGTTTTTGAATCTAAAAAATTTTGGAGAATAATCACTGCCGCCACTTTATCAACGGTCATACGCCGTTTGGCCCGGGACATATCCGCCTCGATAAGGACTTTTTGCGCGGAACCTGTCGATAACCGCTCGTCCCAGTATAATATAGGACCGGTGATTTTACCAGCTAATTCTGTGCCAAATTTACGAATTTTTTCGGCCATTGGGCCTTCGGTTCCATTCATGTTTTTCGGTAAACCGAGTACTACCCCGTCCACTTGGCGTTCTTCAACAACCCGCGCTATATATTCCAAATCTCGAACAAAGGAACCTACCCGGTGGTAGACCGTTAACCCTTGAGCCGTAATGGCAAGCGGATCACTGATTGCAATGCCGATCCGTTTTTCTCCAATATCCAAACCCATCCAACGCATTTACTGTCACCTATATATGTCGAATTGACCATCGGATTCATCCATGATCGCGACATGTTTTCCTTAGTAATAACCATTATAACGAGCGAATTTAATCTTATTTTATTTTCGTGCGGAGGGTAAAAGAACCTTGATTTGAAACCCAAACCCCGGCAATTTACTGCCTCCACCCGACACATCGATATCATAGTCGGCGATTTCGTTATGACGCGCCAGTTCTTCTTTCGCCTGGATAATATTTTTACCTTTTAACCACTTTCGGATTGATTCGGCATTTAATGCTCCCTGAATCTTCCCCCGGCCATTTAAATGAAGCAGCGCCTGTTGATTATCACTGGAAAGCACGCGGGCCGCTATTAATTCGATCTTTTGATTTTTAATATGAAAGTTTGCGGGAAGGTTCTGCTCAAACCGATAATTTAGTATTTTTGACACTTCGTTAAACGCCGGAACCAATGCCGAAACCCGATATTCCAGTTTGGTAGTGATAACCGTGCTCTCCATGCCAATATCGGGGGAACTGGTTATCCGGACGATTTCAGTCTGAATCAATTCCGGGATGAATAGATAATCCTTGGTAATTAAGGAATTAATCTCTCCGGATCCGACCAACTCCAACTGTCGTTTTGCTTCCTCCTCGCTTTTTCTTACATCTTCCAAGGTCACAACCGATACTTTCTTATCTTCCCCGCCATAGGTCGGAGTTAGGTTGGTTACCTTCAGTACGCGAAAATTCCTGCCAACGACTTGTGCGATTGATTTTGCCGGCAAGTTGAAAGCGGTTCCTTTTCCTTCGGCAGTGATCGTGGTTTCCGCCCGACCGTATGCTTCTCCGACTGCCAAACCGTTTTGGAACCGGGTTGTCTTCTTCGGGACCAAGACATCTTGGTCAGTAATGAACCTGGTATCATTGTTACCGGTTACCACTGTTTTTTTGGGAACCACAATCGGTTGAGCCGACGCATTGATGAAAGTTACTTTACCGGCCGCGGCGGTTACTCCCACAACTTTTGAACCGGTTGCCACATTTTGAATGTCAAGTTGCGCAATTTTTTCAACCAATTTGGCAGGGAGCTTATTTGACTCGAGACTCGTCTCGGTGATTGCCGGACTAATTTGGGTTTCAACCGCAAAATCAAGATTTTCTTCTTTGGGATAAACAACCACGGTGGCTTTTGGTTGAAAAAACCACCACGTTGCGATAACCAAGGTGAAAAAAGCAATCGGCAAGGTGATCAGCAACCCGCCTTGACGCAGGTTAGAATTACTCCGGACCGGAGTGGGAGTTTTTTCAGGAACTGACGCTGCTTCCACCACGTTTCTGGCAACTGTGAAAACGGCGGGATTGTTTGATGGCGGAGGCGCCTCCGCTTTCTCAGCAATCGTCGCTAACCCTACTTTTTGGGCCAGCTTAATAATTTGCGGACAATCCGTATGAATCAAAAGTTCTTTGGCTTCCTCTTCCACATAAAACTTAATGAGACGCAAATTGATCTCGTTATTTAATAAATGCGCTTGCTCCGGAACCTCTAATAGAATTTGATTGGCGGATGTGTGGATGATCGTCTTGACCAGTTCTTCAATGGGCATGTCCGGATTTACATCGATTTTTTGAAGACTCATTTCATCACCCCATTCAAAGTCAATCGCATTTATCTCAGTTGACAATTATCAGACTGATATGTTCTTTATTGATTCAAAAGTTTCCATTGCCCCTGCGTTCCGTAAAGAATCGTCCCTGCTAATTCCGGTGGTTTTGCTACACCTATCGTATCTAAGATCGTTACCGCGAGGTCATAGATGGTGATGGGTTTATTATCCCCCCTCGTCAACAACCCTTTGGAAAATTTCCGGCTATGAAGCATTAAAACCGAAGCTGGTTTTTTCGTGGCAGGTTTGAATTGAGCCGGAGGTAGCGCTGTAAAAAGGATGGTTAATGTAGCCGGGTCGTTAATTACTTCAGCTAATTCCGCAACGATCCGCTCATATTGCTGGACAATTAGACGCCGATAGTAATTTTCTTGATGATCAGTCAACTTCAACCGCAAAACTTCCAAACGTTCCAAATCGCCTAAAGTGGCTAAGGTGACCGCGGCTTTTTTGTGACAGCGCTCAATAATATGCAGGATTTTTTCCGGATCAACCCGTTTCGCAAAAGGAAACGTGCTGTCGCTAATTTGAGTTTCCGACCCTAAAAAACTATAATCAATTAAACCGTGTTGATTCATAAGCATCGCCGCACTGGATCGGTTGACGGTGTCGGTGTCGCTGTTGCCGATAACGGCAGTTTGATACCCTTGTTTTTTTATCAAAGAACCGAATCGGCCGATATAAGTAGAGATATGACTGGGATTTAATTGATAAATTCGCGGAAAACCCAGATGAATAGCGTTACCGGGTTTGACCGAAAACCCGGTTAGGGTCGGATATAAGCGGCCCACCGGTTCACCGTTATAACGTTCATCGTGGTTAAAAAAAAGGGAGCTGGCTTGATTGATTTTCACCGGAATTCCACTGTTAAAAGCATAATACACTTGTTCCGGTTTGCGGAAATCTTGCGGCACCGATGGCAGTAATGCTACGGCCGAACGACTGGCAAATTTCATGAGATTGGGAGTTTGCTTGTTGAGATCCGCAAGCGTTAGTCGCGGAATGTGCACAATAAGAACCCGCTGTTGCGGCGTTGCGGCTACCATGGACGAAAAAAACAAAAGCCAGAAAAGTGCAAAAAGAAAAAATCGGCCTTGCAACGGATTCCTCCAAATCGTCTCGTAATCAAAAGGCGGTTTAACCGCTGCCATTCAAATCATACCGAAACTATCTCGTCTTGTCAATCGGACCTGCTATTTTGATTTCGACTATTCCGGTTTGGGTTCGGGTTTCGGTTGGCCGAAACAGATATCATAAATTGTTTTGACGATGGTTAATACAATCGATCCCAGTGGGACTGCAAAGATCATTCCGACCAACCCAAAGATCTGTCCGCCAATCAATATCAAATAGATCACCAACAAAGGACTTAAGCGCAACGTTCCTCCGATAATCTTCGGTGCTAAAAAAATAACTTCCAGCTGATTGACTACCAAAAATAGCAGCGTCACATACAATGCCGACCATGGCGAATGCATTAACGCGAAAATAATCGCCGGAATCGCCCCAAGGACCGGACCAAAATAAGGAATCAAGTTTAGAAAACCGGCCATCATTCCCAATAAAAAGGCAATGTCGATCCCTAAAATACTCAATCCAACACTGATCAACAATCCCACAATCAACGTATCCAACAATTGGCCGCGAATATATAACCGCAAAATTGCGTCAATTCTCAGAAAAACTTGAGTCCACTGACTTCCGACATTTGCATACAACCAACGTTGCGTATTTTCCTTCAGTTTGGGATAATCACGGCTTATATAATAGGAAAGTAACGGTACCAGTAGATAGATAAAGGAACGTGAGAAGAATCCGACCATCCCCTCGGCGATCCGGAGCAAGGAATTGCGGACCAACATTTCGCCCCGGGAAGTGACTTGCGCTAAGAATTCTTTGACATTAGCGGGCAACTGCCAATACATTTTCGAATATTTTTCAATGGTAATCTGAAACGACTGATATAACGTAGGGAGTTGTTGGATTACCCCTGTTAAATCATGCATCAAACGAGGGATGATCAGCCCAAAAACCAGAGCGACAACCAACAGCAAAATCAGATAGACGGTAATGATCGCCCAATCTCTGGGGGCTCCTTTTTTTTGGAAAAATTCAACTAACGGATTGATGGCGTAAGCAATAAAAAAAGCGAAAACAAACGGGGCAATCACCGTTTTTGACAGATAGGCCACCCAACTGAGAAATAGGAAGAGTAAAATCAAAAACCATGTCTTTTTTGAAAAAATGGCGATAATGACTCCTTCTTTCGGAATTATAGAAAAAAGCGCACATAAGTGCGCTATTTAAGAGTTACGATGAGCCAATCGTTGGGTGATGGAGACGGTGCCGTCCTTTAAGACATTGGACCACCGTTTGGTCTGGTCTTTGACCATTTGAACCGTTCCCCGATGTTGATGCTTCATTCGCATTGGATTTGATCGCATTCTAAGCGGAGCCATCCCTTGTTTCTTACGCATTAACATTGCCAATCCAACGGTGGCGCCGATCACGCTTCCAGCAATTATTCCCCGTACTAGTTTGTGCATTATAATCACCTCTTTCTTGAACTGGGTAATCCTATTGTCCCCAGTTAGGCAGAGGTTTAAACCAAAAAATTAACGCCCAACGCCGTACCGCGTATCGGAAAAACAAGCAATTTATAGTGCTTTTTCAATAATCCCTCCGCCAATGACAAGGTCACCACGGTAAAAAACAACCGATTGGCCGGGAGTAATCGCCCGTTGCGGCGTCGCAAAAACCACTTCAACCTGGTTGTCCGCAATCGGGCGAACATAAGCCGGGGTTGGTTTGGCGGAATACCGGATTTTCACTTCCACCGCAATTTCTTCCGTCAGTTCAGGAATGGCAATCCAATTCAATGAACTGGCAATTAAGCTCCCGTCAAAAATGGCTTCGGCCGACCCAATGACCACTTCGTTGGTTTCAGGGCGAATTTCTGTGACGAAACGCGGTTCGCCGAAGGCGATTCCCAACCCTTTTCTTTGGCCAATCGTATAATTGACAATCCCGGTGTGGGTCCCTAACACCTTGCCGGTTTGGTCGACAATCTTCCCCGGTTGAACCGAACCCGGGCGGTAATCTTTAATATATTGAGCGTAGTCCTGATCGGGTACAAAGCAAATTTCCTGGCTATCCGGTTTATCGGCAACCCGTAACCCAAGGGCCGTCGCTTGTTTGCGAATTTCCGCCTTCGTATATTCGCCCAAAGGAAATAGACTGGCGCTTAATTGATCCTGAGTTAAACCATATAAGGCATAACTTTGGTCTTTACCCGGGTCCAGTCCTTTTTTCAAAATCCAACGACCGGTGGCCGGATCAAGTTCCCGCCGGACATAATGGCCGGTGGCGACATACTCGCCGTCCAAAGCCCGCGCTTTTTCCAATAGATTTTTAAATTTCAATTCATGATTACAGACGATGCAAGGATTCGGTGTCCGACCTTGTAGATATTCATCTACAAAATAGTCGATCACTTTTTCGCGAAACGGACCTTGAAGATTGGTTACGTAATAAGGAATTCCCAACTTATTCGCTACCGAACGGGCGTCTTCAACCGCGCCGAGGGAGCAGCAACCCCCTTCGGCGTCTTCTCCGGACGGGAGATCCGTTTGCCAAATTTGCATAGTCATTCCGATGACTTCGTACCCTTGTTCAAGCAAAAGCGCAGCCGCTACCGAGCTGTCCACTCCGCCGCTCATGGCCATAATAACCCGTGTCATCAGCCGGCGTTTTTGGTCCGGTAATCTTCGATCGCCCGATGAAGCGCATCAGCGGCTAAATTGGAGCAATGCATTTTTTGAGGAGGTAGACCATCCAGCGCTTCCGCAACCGCTTTGTTGGTAATCTCCAAGGCTTCGTCGATGGTTTTCCCGATCACCAATTCCGTAACCATACTGCTGGTGGCAATCGCGGCGCCACAACCGAAGGTTTTGAATTTAACGTCGACGATATGATCGTCCTCGATCTTTAAATAAATCCGCATGATATCGCCACAGACAGCGTTACCGACCTCGCCTACGCCATCCGCATTGTTGATTTCACCTACATTGCGGGGATTTTGAAAATGATCCATTACTTTGTCAGTGTACATTCTGAACACTCCTTTCGTTGCGAATTATTATACAACGGAGACATTGACCGTAACTTATTGACGATCTCCGGCAAAACTTCCAATACATAATCAATCTCCGCTTGGGTCGTTGATTTGCCTAAGGTGAGCCGTAACGATCCATGGGCAATTTCATGGCAGATCCCCATGCCCAACAACACATGCGACGGTTCAAGCGAACCGGATGTACAGGCCGAGCCGCTGGAAGCCGCAATGCCTTTTAAATCCAGATTGAGCAACAACGATTCGCCTTCAATAAACTCGAAACTGAAATTGGCGTTACCCGGCAAGCGTTGGGTCCGGTGTCCGTTCAGACGGACATATTCGAAACGTTCTAAAACATTATCAATCAGGTAATCCCGCAACTCCGTCAAACGTTTGGCGGTTTCCGGAATCCGGGCGTTGGCAAGCTGTAAGGCTTTCGCCAAGCCGATAATTCCGGCGATATTTTCGGTGCCGGCCCGGCGATTGCGCTCTTGGCCGCCGCCATGAATCACTTGGGTTAACCGGATTCCTTTGCGAACGTACAACGCCCCTACCCCTTTGGGTCCGTAAAATTTATGGGCGGTCAACGAGAGCATGTCGACGCCCAACTCTTTCACATTCACCGGGATCGCGCCGACCGACTGCACTGCGTCGGTATGAAATAAAATTTTTCGTTCTTTGAGAATTTTGGCGATTTCGGCAATGGGTTGAATGGTTCCAACTTCGTTATTGGCGTGCATAATCGTGACCAGGATGGTCTGATCGGTCAACGCCTGCTCGACATCGCGCGGATCAACCAGACCTTCGCTGTTAACCGGAATGTAAGTAACTTTAAACCCTTGCGTCTCTAAAAACTTACAAGCATCATATACCGCATGGTGTTCAATGGCGGAAGTAATGATGTGGTCGCCTTTGTTCCGGTAGGCCAACGCTACCCCTTTGATCGCCAGATTATCACTTTCTGATCCGGAACCGGTAAAGATAATCTCAGCCGGATCCACCCCGCCCAGTTCAGCCGCGATAGTCGCCCGGGCTTGATCTAGCGCTTTGCGGGTTTCGCGGCCAAAGGAATGAATACTTGAAGGATTGCCGTAAAGCTCCGAATAGTATGGGAGCATCGCCGACAACACTTCAGGATCAACAGCGGTGGTTGCTGCGTTGTCCAGATAAACTCGTTGCATGATGAACCATCTCCTAGTTAAATATAATACATTGAATTTGAAGAATGTAGACTTTTATAGTCGGATATTAGATCAGCCAAAGTCGTTGAGTCTAATACTTCCACCATACTGTCACGCAAACGTTTCCACAAACCTTGAGTGGCGCAATGACCGGAGTTAAGGCAATTGCCTTCGGCATCGTCGATCACACATTCCACCGGAGCGATTGGCCCTTCCAGCACTCGCAGGATGTCGCCGATTTTTATTTCGGCTGGATCACGGGTTAATTGATAACCGCCCAATGCGCCGCGAACACTGGAAACCAAACCGGCTTTACGAAGAGTGGCGATGAGTTGTTCCAAATAAGGTTCAGAGATTCGTTGCTTTTCGGCAATGGTTTTCAACGCCACCGGTCCGTCTTGCTCATTTAAAGCCAGTTCCAACATGGCTCTAATTCCATATTGTCCACGCGTTGAAATCTTCACGAAAACTCTCCTTTATTTCTACTAAATAAGTAGAATTTCAATCCCGACCTTTTTAGTATACTTTACGATTTAATCCTACCATAACTTCTATAGTATGTCAAATATTTAATGGACTATATTCAAAGAAATCTTCCGCTCCGGCCGCTGCTGGGTAAAGGTATTAAAAATCGGGGTTGTTTGCGCAAACACCCCGATTCACCAATCTGATTTTCGATACTCTTTCTGCACATACGGCGAGGTCATCAATGACAATAAACTCCAATAGCTGGGCCGGAATAAAACGGTTGCACCGACCGCCGGCTTGCGCTCGCAGGCTAAGACGGTATAATCACTGCTGCCGCCTAAAACAATGTAATTGGGATCCAACGGAGTCAGTCCGGTCAATGGCGTATCCTGATGCCCGATGCTTAAAAGCGCCCGATACCCTCCTGCGGTGACGGCAAATGATGGAGCGCGCCCAAAAGCGTCAAGCCCGATTTCGCCGTCGGGCAACGCCGGTTTGGTCTGAACCTGAACGATCTCGGCTTCCACCGTAAAAGCATCCGGGTGTAAATCCGGGAGGATTTCCCCGCGGAGCGTCTCTCGTCCTAATAAAATCGCCTCGCCGATCCGTAAATGGTTGACCCCGGGCGGAACTTTTTCCTGATAAACCATTGGCAAGCTGCTCGAGTTGCCACCGGAGACTTGTTCAATCGGCAAGTCAAACTCCGTGCGAAGCTGGTTAGCCAGATTGACCAAGTGTTTCAATTTCGTCTCGGTTGGAACCGCTCCGGCAAAACAGGAAAAATTGGTACCAATGGCTGTCACGCGGATCTTCCGGAAGGAGCGACAAGCGTTGGCTAAAAAACCCAGGTCGGTGTCGGACAATCCCTCACGCAGATCACCCAGGTCGACCATGAGCATAATCTGATGCGCAACGCCGGCTTTGGCAAGCGCCGCAACGGTTGCCGCTTCCGAATTAAGACTCAACGCAGCGACGGAAGTCACTGCGGAGGCCCGGCTCAAACTGGGTAAACGTAACATGATCAGACGGGTCTTGGGGAAACACTTTTTGAATTGGAGCAAGTTTTCGATTCGCGAATCGCCGATTTCAGTTGCGCCGGCTTCGAGCAAGGCTTGAGCAATCGTTGTATCCCCGGCAATCCCCTTTAAAACCGTCGTGATGGCGATGCCTGCATCATGTGTTCGCTTGCGGATGATGTTGAAGTTGGTGACGATTTTAGGGAGATCAATGATAATCCGTGGTAATCTAGTCATGATCCTTGTCGTACCTACCCGGCCAGAGATTTCTAAGCAGCGTTTCGATCTGTCGTTCATTGCCGTGATTCGTCGGATGATAAAACACCTGGTTTGTTAAACCGTTTGGCAAATACCCTTGGTCAACGAAACCGTTGGGAAAATCGTGCGGATATTGATAACCGAGGCCGTCGCCTAATTTCCGCGCGCCCGGATGGGACGAATCCCGTAAATGGGTTGGGATCTCCAGCGCCGCAATTTCCTGAACCCGGGCCATTGCCGCGCCAATCGCCGCGCAACCGGCGTTGGATTTGGGAGCGGTGGCAATATGAATCACCGCTTGGGCCATAGGAATCCGCGCTTCGGGCAAACCCACCATTTCCACGGCTTGAGCGGCTGCGGTCGCCACCAACAATGCCATGGGATCTGCCATTCCCACATCTTCAGCGGCATGGACAATTAGGCGGCGGGCGATAAACTTGGGATCTTCACCGGCGGTCAACATCAGCGCCAGGTAATAAAGGGCCGCATCGGGATCGGAACCGCGCATTGATTTGATAAACGCCGAAACGGTATCGTAATGTGTTTGTCCGTTCCGGTCATAACGCAAGGGGCGTTGTTGTACGCAATCGCTGATAATCTCCAACGTCAACTCCCGTTGTTGGGTGGCGGCGTCGACCGGAGTGGTCAAAGCCGCCAATTCCAGTGCGTTTAAGGCGATGCGTCCGTCGCCGTTGGCGATCTGCGCCAAATGTTCAAGCGCAGCTTCATGAAGGTTAACCCGAAAATCGCCAACCCCGCGTTCCCGGTCGGCGATTGCCGCTTTGATCAGTTTTTTAAGATCAGCCGTGCCTAACGACTGAAAACGAAAGATCATACTCCGGGAGATTAACGGCGTATTGACTTCATATAAAGGATTTTCCGTCGTCGCCCCGATCAACAGAATCGTCCCTTCTTCCACCGCGGGCAGCAACGCATCCTGTTGCGACTTGTTAAAACGGTGAATTTCATCAATAAACAGGATCGTCTTTTGCTGGTAAAGTTTAATCCGGTCCAACGCCTCGGCGATCACCCTTCTGATATCGGCAACACCTGCTCCGACGGCGTTTAGACTTTCAAAATAGGAACTCGTGGTATTGGCGATAATCTTCGCCAAAGTCGTTTTGCCGGTGCCGGGCGGACCATAAAAGATCATTGATGAAAGCCGGTCGGCCTCAATCGCCCGCCGTAATAACTTGCCCGTCCCAACAATATCATCTTGTCCGATAAACTCGTTCAAATTCCGCGGTCGCATCCGGGAAGCCAATGGCGCTTCACGGGCGATATTATCGGAAAAATTCGCCGAAAAAAGATCCATTCGGGTCACCTCGCGCATTTCCATCAGTATCCTTGCTATTTTTCACGCAAACACGAAATATCCTGCTTTACCCGATCAAAAATATTTGACTTCTTCCCCCAACCATTTTGGCATGTACCAAAACCATTTTGGCTTCTTCCCCAGCCATTTTGGCATGTGCCAAAACCATTTTGGCTTCTTCCCCAGCCATTTTGGCATGTGCCAAAACTATTTTGGCTTCTTCCCTAACCATTCTGGCATGTGCCAAAACTATTTTGGCTTCTTCCCTAACCATTTTGGCATGTGCCAAAACTATTTTGGCTTCTTCCCTAACCATTTTGGCATGTGTTAGCGGATAAAAAAAATCCCCCTTACGGGAGATTTTAATACGCGTCTTACGCTTCAACTCTCGGGTTGAATCGTTAACAGCTGGATGTCCCCTTGGGGACTGACCACAAAGCGGCATATTTCCGAACTGTTTTTCGCTTCGTATTCGACTTGCCAGTGGTCGTAATTATAACTTACGCCAAGTAATTTTCCTAGCTTCATCGCTTTATAGCTTGCCCAAGTTTCCACCGCTTGTTTTGCTTTTTGCGCGGTTGAAATCGCCCCTTGATTTGAAGGCTCTTGCGAACTGAAGTCATCCGGTAAATATTTGGGTGAAAATCCCACCACTTGTTCGTCAAGCTTCCAGTCGCCGTCTTTCAAACTGACAACCACCCGGTAAGGTCCGGAGATTTGATACTTGCGAATGTTGTCCGGGCGAAAACTAAGCATGATGGTACGATTATCCGGTGTCCATTGAAACGGGATAACCGAAGTCGCCAATGAAACCCATTTGCCGGAACGCATTCCCTCCAAATTACCGGTCACGATAAAGTCGCCTTCCCGATACGATTGCAGGTTTAATCGAAAATTAAGCGCCTCGGCTTTTTGATCTTTATTTTGATCAACCAATTCAAAACTACCGGGCACCTCTAAAGAGACTTGCTGATCCAGGACCACCTCAGTCGGCGCGGCACCGCTCGGAATCATCAGAAACATTAGAACTCCGAGGACTACCCCAATCACCGCTATTTTTTTGAACATAAAAATCACCCCGAAGTATTGTTTCAGAGTGATTTCTCGCTCAACACTGACAATCCTTTATGTAATATACGGCAACCCAGGGAATTCACCATAGTTTAGCCGGGGATTGGTTTCCCCGTTAAAATTTGCGGCGGCAAAACGGGTTCGAATCGCCGTTCATAGCGATCCAAACTTGTTACGAAGCCGCTACCCGTTTGATTGCCAAAATCACTTGTTCCTTTTCCAACGGTTTTAAAACAAACTCTTCCGCACCGGCCTTTAACCCGCTGAGCATATGTTCTTTTGACGAGCCGGTGCTGCAAAGAATAATTTTCACATTGGGATTGACCTTCTTAAAACAACGAATCATTGCCACGGTGTCAGAATCCGGCATAAAAAGATCTTTGATAACGATCTCGGGAAGCTCCTTGGCAAAGATAATGTTGGCATCGAGACTAGTTCCCGCTTCAAAAACCTGATACCCGGTTTCGGCCAAATACTCACGCAAAACAGTACGGACTAATGGTGAATCGTCGATGATCAATAGTTTCACTGAATCATCACTCTCCATCTATTCCAGTACCATTTTTATTCTATTTTAATAAAATATTTCCTTTTTTAAAAAATCCTAATGCATTTCACTATCCCCGGTGTGCACTTGGTAAGTCCAGTTCCGTCCATTATTATTATCCCAATTTTGCGAATTATCGCGAAAACAAAAATTAAAAGCATTCGGTTCCGATACCTGAACACTTACCGACCATCCGCCATCCCGGGTTTTACGCATGGGAATATCCATCACCTTGTCCCACTGCTCACTCCCGTATCCGGCATGGAGATAAACCTTATCCGCTCCTGAGGAAGCAAGTAGACCTTTATATTTAATCTTTACTTCTTCTCCCAACGTTATTGGAACGGGATCTAAAAAAATACCGTCAACGACTTCCATCGCTTTTTTCTTGGCAGGCATCATTGTCACTCCTCAAAAATTTTAAAATCGCTTCACTCTTATATCGTTCACCAAACAACCGGCAAGGCGACGACAACGTTATTATACCCCCAGGATATTACGGTTAAACATGATTCTCATTGTTTATATTTTTAAGCGTCCAAAGCAAGCTTCAATTGTTTTTTGGCATTCACCCGATTGATCGCTTCCGCCAGTTCATTGATTTTATAGGGTTTGCTGACGACGCCGCAAAAACCGTATTGAAGATAATCCGCCATAATGGGATCATTGGAATAGCCGCTACTCACAATGGCCTTACATTTTGGATCAACCTTTAATAATTCATTGATCGTTTCGCGACCTCCTTTTCCGCCGGGGATGGTCAGATCCAAAATCACAACATCAAACGGATCGCCCGCTTCCATCGCTCGCCGGTAAAGTTCCAACAATTCGTCGCCGTCTTGGGCCGACCGCACCCGGTACCCGATATACTCCAACATTTGACCGATCAGATACCGGATATTAAGGTCATCATCCATTAGTAAAACTTTGCCGTCGCCGGTAATATACAGTTCGGTTTCCTCCTCTTTAGAATAGCCCTTGCTGTCACTGGCCGGTAGATAAATATGAAAAATAGTTCCTTGACCCTCGTTGGGTTCAACTTCAATGTGGCCGTCATGACGTTTAATTATCGAATACGACGTTGCCAACCCCAATCCGCTTCCACCGGGTTTCGTCGTAAAATACGGATCGAAGATTTTATGCAAGTATTCGTCGGGAATCCCCGAACCCCGATCAGCAATGGACAATTTGATATATTTACCGGTCGGAATCAAGGTGTCCCGTTTCACAGTCAGGTTTCCCGCCTGAACCGTGATTGTCCCGCCATTGGGCATTGCCTGATACGCATTGATAATCAAATTATTAATCACCTGGCTGATTTGGCCTTGATCGACTTCAACCGACCAAAGTTCTTCATCCAGTTTAAACTCGCAATTAACATTGGTTCCCCGCAACGCAAACTCGACATTATCGCGGATTAGATCGGAAATTGAAGCGGTTTTTTTGATCGGAGCGCCACCTTTGGCAAAGGTAAGCAGTTGTTTGGTCAAACCGGTAGCCCGCTCAATCGCTTCCTCTATATCCCGCAAATACTTGGTAATATCGCGATCCCGTTTATAAAACGCGTGAGCCAGTTGGACATTGGCTAAGATTTCGGCTAAAATATTATTAAAATCATGCGCAATCCCTCCCGCCAAAACTCCTAAGGAATCTAATTTAGCCGCTTTAAATAACTCGTCTTCGATTTTGCGTTTTTCAGTGATATCCCGAAACACCAGCACCACGCCGATGATATTGCCAAAGGTGTTGCGAATGGGCGAGCCGCTTAAAACCAAAGCGCGCTCCTCCAAATGCCGATCCACTAAAACCACATTGTCATTGAACTGCAATATGTCGCTATTTTTGATGATTTCCGCATGAATATCCTCATACGGTTCACTGGTCTGATCGTTGATTAGGTAAAAAATTTCATATAAAGACCGCTCAAAAATTTCTCTTTGCGACCAACCCGTGATTTCCTCGGCCGCTTTATTCATCAGAATGATATTCCCTTCAATATCGGTGGCAATCACGCCATCGCCAATTGAGCGCAAGGTTACGGAAAGCCGCTCTTTCTCTGCAGCCAGTTCCTCCTCCATCAGTTTGTTTTTAGTAATGTCTTCAATCATCACAATGGCATATGCCGGGTTATCCGAATCACGCAAAACAGAGCTGGTCACGCTCCCCCATAACAGACCGCCGTCGCTTTTGATAAAACGGTTTTCCAAATGATATTTATTGATTTTACCCGACATCAATTCGTCAAACATAAAATTGCCGGTTTCCAGGTCATCGCGAAACGTGATCTCCGCCAAATTCATGTTCCGCAAATAGTTTTTATCGTGACCAAACATTTCTTCGACCGACGGATTGGTCTCAATGATCTGCCCCTGCGAGTCGACCAGCACAACTCCGACTCCGGCTCCTTCAAAAACCGCACTAAACCGTGTTTCACTTAAACGAAGGGCTTCTTCGCTTTTTTCCAGTTTATGATAAGGTTTGACTAAAACCATCGTTAGCGCTGCTTCATACATAAAAAACAAGGCAATCATCCGGCAAAACGGCATCAGGATTTTCGTCAGTAAATTGATTGAGTCAAAAAAGATCGCCAACATCATGGAGATCCCCAGAAAAACCAGACAAAACTGGATATTTTCAAAGATTACCGCATCGAACTCAATGCGGCGTTTGCGATGAATCGCCAGTGAACCGACGATCAAAATCAGCGCAAAAACTAGCATTACTCTGATCTGCCTGTGACTTGGGATAGCATGGTCGAACTGAATAAGGATCGTACCCAGGATCCCTAGATATACTGTAAAAATGGCTGCAATAATCCCGATAATTTGTCGTTTCGCTAACCGCTTCTGATTGACATAAGGACCGATAAAAAACACCATTCCCAAAAGCAAATTGGTCAAACAGAGTAATAGCAGTGAAAGGTGATCTGGCGCTGATTTGAAAGGTTGCAGCGAATCGAGGAACAGATTGAACAGGTCCAAAAAACTCACAAAAAAAAAGGCGATTCCTAAAAACAAAAAATAACGGTTGACCGCGAAACGACGGGTCACCCAGATATTTAGGGAAAAGTTGAATGTCAAGAAAATTCCGATACTCCTAATCAATTTAAGATATATCGGGAAATTGAAATGTGCCAATGGAAAAACCAACAACAATAAAACACTCATTATTCCTAGGGTTTGATATTTATGAACCGGTTGGTGCTTCATAAATTCAACCTCCGACACCATGAGATTTTCATTGCTTTCATTCTTGTTGCCTAATGAGTTTGGATTGTTTCTGGTTTGCGGAAAATGAAATTGGCAGAATGAGGTTGTCTTCGTATTATATCATAATTTTTACCCTTTCGGCCAACTTTTACCAGTTTTTAAAGCTGGGGAATATCCGATCGGGAGAATATTCAAGAATAATTAAATGGTTTTTCATTTGTGAGCAATAAAAAACAAGCCTTTTGACAAGCCACTGAAAAACCTCCGCTCCGAAAGATTGACCGACCATATATAGTGAGTAGCTTGTTTTAGGCTATCAATATATTGTCGGTCAATGTTATTAAGAGCAGTTTTTCAGTGGCCTCGCCTTTTGAGGCTTGTTTTTTATTGCTCACGATATTAATTGTTATTTATTTTCGCCTTTGCCGCTCCATGAGTCGCGCAAACCCACAGTACGGTTGAAAACAAGGCGGTTACCGGGTTTCGAATCGCAGTCGACACAGAAGTACCCTTGGCGCAAAAATTGGAATCGCTCGCCCGGTACCGCTGTTTTTAAGCTAGGTTCAATTTTACAATGGTTCAAAACCACCAATGATTCGGGGTTTAATGGCGAATTTTCAGTAGGATTGTCATCAAAAAACAGATGATCATATAAACGGACTTCCGCATCAAGCGCGTGATCCACCGAAACCCAATGTAAAGTTCCTTTGACTTTCCGTCCGTCCGCCGACCATCCCCCGCGGGTTTCCGGGTCGTATGAACAATGAATTTCGGTGATGGTTCCGGTTTCGGGATCTTTCACCACGTGTTCGCATTTAACATAATAGGCGTGCTTGAGACGGACTTCTTTACCCGGCGCCAAACGGAAATATCCTTTAGGCGGCTCTTCTTTAAAATCCTCACGTTCAATATAGATCGTTTTGCTAAACGGCACCTTCCGGGTACCCATTTCCGGGTTTTCCGGATTGATTTCCGCGTCAAACTCTTCGACTTGACCGTCGGGATAATTATCGATAATCAGTTTAATTGGGTCTAATACAGCCATAACTCGCGACGCCCGCGCATTCATGTCTTCACGGATGCAATGTTCAAGCAAGGCGATATCCACAACGCTATTACTTTTCGCAACCCCGATCCGGTCACAAAAATTGCGGATGGCTTCCGGGGTGTAGCCGCGCCGCCGCAGACCGGAAATGGTGGGCATCCGGGGATCATCCCACCCGCTGACGATACCGTTTTTGACCAGTCCCAACAGATACCGTTTGCTCATCATGGTATGGTTCAAATTTAAACGCGCGAACTCAATTTGCCGGGGTTGCGCCGGCAGATCCAGATTTTCGATGACCCAATTATATAAAGGACGGTGATCTTCAAATTCTAATGTACAGATTGAATGAGTAATCCCTTCCAAAGCATCGGAGACCGGATGGGCGTAATCGTACATTGGATAAATGCACCACTCATCCCCGGTTCGATGATGAGTTGCACGTAAAATTCGATAAAGAACCGGATCGCGCAGATTGATATTGGGTGACCCCATATCGATCTTCGCCCGTAAAACCCGGGAACCATCGGGGAATTCACCATTGCGCATCCGTTGAAATAGATCAAGATTTTCGGTAATCGTCCGGTTGCGATTGGGACTCTCTTTGCCGGGTTCGGTTAAAGTTCCCCGGTATTCGCGCATCTCTGGCGCTGTCAAATCACAAACAAATGCTTTGCCGGCTTTGATTAATTGGACGGCGTATTGATAAAGCTGCTCGTAATAATCGGAGGCGTAAAAAAGACGATCTTCCCAATCAAACCCCAACCATTTCACGTCTTCCTGAATGGACTCGACATATTCGGTATCTTCTTTACTGGGATTCGTATCGTCAAAACGGAGATTGGTGAAACCCCCGTTACGTTTGGCGATTCCAAAATTAAGACAGATCGATTTGGCGTGGCCAATATGTAAATATCCGTTTGGTTCGGGAGGAAACCGGGTGTGGACGCGATTCCCGTGTTTACCGGTTTTAAAATCTTCATTAATAATCTCTTGAATAAAATTTGTCGGTACGGCAGGATTTGACGGGTTCGTTATTTCGTTTTGATCGTTGTTTGTTCTGGCATTTTCTGCTTCCATCGCAGTCTCCCCCTTGAAAATATTCCGTTTCAAAATGTGCTCGAAATCGGCTTACCCGCAACGCGCTTTCGGCGTAGGTAAATTTCTAATTTTCTTACTCATTATAATATTGATTGAAAATACTTTGCAAATGCTTTTTTACGAACCCTTAAAAAAGGCGTCCCAAAGTAAAACTGATTCTACCCCGATTTTCTTCTCCAAAACTTGTTCCAAGATAAACCGTTCCAAAAATCGTCGAGCAATACCAGCCAATGGATAGATCGTTCGTCAGTTCCGGTTCAGTTTTTGCAAAAGTGCCACCCCGTTCGGCGAGGATCGTTAAATAAATATTATTTTGATTGAGCGGTAGTTTTCCCACATATTTAAGATAGCCAACGGATCCTAGAAAATAATTTTCGCCCCGCAATTGATCGATATCGAAAGTACCCATTTTTAGCGGCCCTCCCAACCGGAACTGTTGCATGATAGGAACTTCACCTTGCGTCGTAAAGCCCGCTGCCAATTGGGTATAAAGACCATCCCGCTTACCCACCGGATGCAGCCAGCGGAGATCCGCTTCGGCGGTTGCGAAGGCATCGTCCGCATTGGGAGCATCAAAATAATAATCGGCATTCAATTTGACCAGAAAACCTTCGCCCGGAGCACGTCGATTTTCTGAGGCGGAGTATTTGAATTGAAATTTGGCCTTTCGGAATTGCCCGTTCATTGGGGGTAAATCCGGTCCGGTCAATGTCCGTACCGCTTGATTACCGCCCTCGTAGCCAAATCTTGCTTCAGCGAAGCGATTGAAAGAATACCCGATATCAAAACCAAGACTTTTATTGCTGACCTTAAAATTATTTAAGCGGGTCTCTCCCTGAAACAGATAACTGTTAACCTGCTCAAAACTTAGTTGGGGAGCGATAAACCAACCGTTGCCGATGGGCTTATATAGCTCGGAGGTCAACCCCGGCGCAGTGCCAACCTGTAAATCGGTCCGGAGTTCAGAGTCATCCCCCGCAATTTGAAACGAGGTAATCCGGCTGCGCAAGTTAAAATCGGCATGATCACCCGAAAAGTTGGTCTGAAAGATAAATCCGATAAAAGGCGGCCCATATGATTTTTCGGTAACAGTAACCAGCAAAACCGGAGTGTTTTCTTGCAAAATCATTTCGTACCGTATACTTTCATAAAACCCCGAACCGATGATTTCATTTAACTTAGTTTCCAAAGCCGCCGGATTAATCGGTTTCCCAATAAGCGGTTGCAGTTTCGCTTGAATTTTCCGGTAGTTGTAACCCGATGCGCCGACAACTTGAATCGCTTCCGGAACCAACGGTTGTGAATGCTTCCGAAGCAATCGCTGCTGCAAATACTCGTTCCACGCTTCATCATCAACCGTATAGTTTCGTAATTGGGAGGCCATTTGGGCGGCGGCTTGGTAACCCGCTTCAATAAATTGGGAAACGGCATTCCAATTAGCATATGATAGATTATTGACTTGCGGATGAAGGATAACATCGGCTAATTCCAACGAACGGCGGGTATTATCCACAATCACGGTGTTAATTGAGCTTAACAGGACTGACTCATACCGTTTCATATCCTTATTCTGATTACTTTCGTTGCAATTTACGGCAATGACCGCATCGGCGCCCATTTTCAACGCCACATCAGCCGGAACATTATTAACCAATCCGCCATCAACCAGTAACCGACCCTCCCGTTCAACCGGAACAAACACCCCCGGAATGGACATGGTGGCACGCATCGCTTCAGCGAGCGACCCATCTTCCAAGATTACCGCTTCGGCGTATCGGATATCGGTTGCGACACAACGATACGGGATTGGCAACTCGTCAAAGCTACTCAAATGGGAATAGGGCAAAGCCAAACGGCTTAAAAGTAAGTTCACTTGATAGACCGAAAGCCCGTTGGGAATGGAAAAACTCCTTTTCGCGCCGAGTTCAATCGGGGTTGGGTATTCAAGCAAATCTTCTTTCCGGCGAAACTCCATCTTATTAAAGGGAGGCGTTGAATTAAAGATATTATTCCAGTCGATTTGATAAATCAATTGCTCAATTTCGCTCGGACTCATTCCCATGGCGTAAAAACCGCCCATCAACCCACCCATGCTTGTTCCCGCCACATAATCGACTGGGATGTGATTTTCTTCCAACCATTTTAAAACTCCGATGTGTGTAAAACCCATCGCGCTTCCGCCGCCCAAAGCCAAACCGATCTTCTTCCGACTTACCGATTGCTTCGTCTCGGATCCGGTAGCTGCCGACGTTGAAACATTACATCCCAAAAACAATATCAGTATCAGGACTAGGATAGCCATCCGATTTTTCATAAACCCTCCGGGTTAAAAGCATTCGGAAATGATTTTTGAAATAGTAATTCTCAAATAGCTGCGTTTTTTCCTCTTTATACTTGAGATTTATCAGCAATTATTTTCTGGAAACTGGATGCTAACCATTTAATGTTAACCAATGTCAATTATTGCATAAAATTCATTATTTTCGGCAAATCCGATATATACAATAAAATTTGTTCTTTATAAAATGTTAATACCAATCATTTCCACCCAACTCCACGTTGCTGGGTGAATGATTGGCAATTGAAGGATTTCCAAACCTTGGGAAAGGGGGCTTGTTGATTTAATCCCCATAATAAAAGAAAACGGAGGATTGAAAATGCGATTACGAACAACACTGCTTTGGGTCACGCTCGTTATGGCAACTTCGTTAGTCTTCTTAAATGGCTGTGGTAATTCCAATTCTTCATCAACCGCTTCCACTTCGTCGACACTTAATGAAACGAATTCCAACGAGATTTCTGCGAAAGCTTCAACAACAGTCACAACCGAAAGCGCTTTAAAAACCGCGGTCGCTAATGCCAAAGCGGGCGATGTTATTACCATCAGCGGTACGATCAAACTCACCAGTACGTTACAGTTATTAGCAAGTGGCACCTCAAGTTCAAAAATTAATATTAGCGGTGGTACCCTTGATTGTTCTGGTACCGGCGGGTGGGGTGTTAAAGTAAACGGGAGTTACTGGAATATTCAAAACATCCACATCACCAAGGCTCCAAGCGTGGGAATCTGCTTCCAAAGCGGAGGCTATAATTATGTCAATAATCTAACCACCGATTATTGCGGAGACTCGGGATTCCAGATCTATAACGGGGCTCACGACAATAATGTCGTCAATTGTAAATCCAATTACAATTATGACAGTGCCACCAGTGGTGAAAACGCGGACGGGTTTGCTTGTAAATTGTCCGCCGGCGCCGGAAATAAATTCACCTCATGTACCGCAACTTATAACTCCGATGACGGTTGGGATCTATATGGACAACCATATCCGGTGACCATCTCCGGTTGTACGGCGAATAATAACGGCAAAGGTTCCGCCGGCGACGGCAATGGCTTTAAACTTGGCAGTTCCGGATTGAGTGTCGCCCATGTTATTTCTAACTGTTCGGCCAGCAATAATTCTCCCGGTTGGGGTTTCACTCGTAACGGCAATGCCAAAGGCGTCATTAAATACAGCGGTTTGACCGGTTCCGGAAATGCGGCGGGATTAAGTGACCTATAAGTCCAAGGGGTAAGTGGTCAAACTGCCTACGCTCCATCAAATTTTAAAAGAGCATCCCCGCTATTTCAAGGGATGCTCGTATTTTATCTTGATTTGCGGAAACGCCGCGGAACCCTCTTTCAATTAAGAAATTTCCGAACCAGAAATATTTCAACTCTCCGGTTTTTCGCTCTTCCTGTTTCGGTGGAATTATCGTATTTCGGCGCGTATTGACTGTACCCTTCAATTGAAAATCTTTCCGCTGCCAATCCACCTTTTTCAATGAGAAAATTCGTGACATTGATCGCGCGAATGGCGCTTAAATCCCAATTGGAACGAATTTTTGCGTTACGAATCGGAATATTGTCAGTATGACCGGCCACCTTGATATTGTTATCCAAACCGTTTAACGTTTTGGCAATTTCTAAAAGTAACGGCGAAACGCTTGTTAAAACGTCCGCATTTCCGGAATAAAAAAGCACCGCTTCCTGGATTGAAATATCTAACCCTTGTTCACTAATTTCAACTTTTACTTTGCCCGAATACCCCGAGTTTTCAATATGCCGTTCGATTCGTTCTTTGATCTCATGCATCATATTTTCTTCCGAGGCGCGACTGTTGATCGGATTGGCTCCCGGTCTCCCGGAAGGATACATTGGTATTGCAGAGGCGCCATCTTTAGCCATAAACCCACGCCCCCCGGCGAAAATCACATTAAATTCTTCACTGATCTTTTTAAATTTCTGTTTATCCATATTGCTCATGGCAAACATCACAATAAACAACGCTAAAAGCAAGGTGAGTAAATCTGAATAAGGAAGCAGCCAAGTTTCGTCGGCATGCTCTTCATGGTGCTGCTTTTTCTTTGCCATGCTTATTCACCCTTAACTTGCTTGGCTTCGATTTCAATTCTTTCCTGCGGTTTGAGCATTCCCGTCAGTTTGGTCTTGATGCTGCGGGGATTTTCTCCGGCTTGAATCGCTAACAATCCCTCCATCATAATGCGCAACATATGTACTTCTTCGGTTGATTTTCGTTTCAATCGCGATGAAAAGGGATGGCAAAGGACATACCCGATAAATATTCCATATAGCGTGGCCACAAAGGCCGCCGCAATCATGTGTCCCAGTTTTTCAGTGTCTTCCAAGTTGCCCAGGGCGCCAATTAAACCGATCACCGCGCCCAACACTCCCAATGTGGGAGCGTAACTTCCAGCCGCCGCAAATATCGCCGCACCGATGCGATGGCGTTCTTCCAGAACCTCAATTTCCAGCTCTAAAACTTCCTTGATATAATCATGTTCCATTCCATCAACAACCATGCCAAGCCCTTTTTTCAAAAATGCATTATCTAGCTCTTGCGAGGTTTTTTCCAATACCAAAAGACCTTCTTGTCGCGCTTGTTGCGCCATTGCGGTTAACTGTTCCACTGTTGAAACGGCATCATGTTTGTCGTTGTCACTAAACAGCGCACCAAAGATTTTCGGAATATTTAAAAATTCTTTTTTCGGAAAGGAGTTCATGACTGCGGCAATGGTACCAACCACAATAATAATCGCAGCGGCAGGGTTTAATAAAATCAGAACATCCGCTCCCTTGACATACATTCCGACGACAACGGCCAGAAAACCAGCAACGATTCCGACTACTAAAAAAATATCCATATTAGCACCTCTGACTCAATAATGTGGATGATCTGGTTTTGCTTGCAAACCCCAACTTTCATTATAACAGCGATCTGCTAACGTAACTAATATCGGTTGTAAAACCAAATGAGTTTAGATTTTTTAATGGGTTTAACAGGTTAAATATTTATGTTCTTTCTATTATTTTACATTAAGCAATTGGTCCGCTTCCCGCAAATCCTTACGAGCGAAGTGATTCGCCCGAATAACCATGCTGCATAAAAAAACACAACCTTGAGCAATTAAGGTATCGTTTGGGTTGTTTTGGCTGGTGCCCCGCTGGGGAATTCCACTCGAAAGTTGGTGAGTCATGGCAGAATGCAATAACCTGGTCGACTTGTTCGTCCACCAGGTTATTGATAAAAAACCAATATTGAATATCGGATTATCTCCGATACGGATCAGCTTTGGTAGTCCCAGCGGAATTCGAATCCGCGTCTCCGCCGTGAGAGGGCGGTGTCCTAGGCCTCTAGACGATAGGACCATTTTAAAAATGGTATGTGGTAAAGGTTCTGCATTGGCTGGGGGAGAAGGACTCGAACCCTCGCCGACGGGGCCAGAACCCGGCGTCCTACCACTAGACGATCCCCCAGTGCGCAAAAATTATTATACCAATCGAACGCCCCGGAGTCAATAGTGATTTACTAACAACTTTCGGTTTATCAGGGCAATGCTGGATTATTTTAAAACGGCGACGGCATTCCGGAGTCGGCGTAGCACCCGTGCTTTGCCGAGTACATGTAAGCTTTCAAAAATACCCGGGGTGGCGGTTCGACCGGAAATAGCCACCCGGACCGGCATGAAGACCTGACCGTCGTGGAGTTCCAGTTTTAATGCCAGATCCCGTAAAGCCACTTCCAACTCGGTTTCGATAAATTCCGCTCCCACCTTTTCCAGGGTTTCCAAGACGTTTTCCAGGACCTTCAGGGTGGTGGTATGATCCATTTTTTTCGGAATCAGGATCGACCGGTCCGGCGCCGGAATGTCTTCCATTAAAAAGATATCGGCAAGTTGCGGGGCTTCGGTTAATAACTTCATTCTTTCGCGAATCAGCGGAACAATCTCGACCAGATACGTAAAACGCTCTGCCGGACAGGGATCGGGTAATAAGCCGGTTTGTTGAATGAAGGGCAAACAACGCGCGGCAAGTTCCTGCGGAGGCAAGCTGCGAATATACATTCCGTTGTACCAGTTCAGCTTATCGGTGGAGAATTTAACCGGGGAAGCGTTAACCCGTTCCAAATTAAATATTTGAGCCGCCTCTTCCTTAGAAAACAATTCTTGATCCGTCCCGGGATTCCACCCCAACAGCAGGAGAAAATTGAAGATCGCTTCGGGCAGATAACCTTGTTCGCGGTATTCTTTGACACTGGTTGCGCCATGCCGTTTACTCAGTTTCCCACCGTCCGGCGCTAGAAAAATTGACAAATGGGAAAACAACGGCGGTATCCAACCAAAGGCTTGATAGAGCAAGACATGCACCGGAGTGCTGGCGATCCACTCGTCACCCCGTAAAACATGGCTGATCTTCATCAAGTGGTCGTCGACCACATTGGCAAAATGATAGGTCGGAAAGCCGTCGGATTTGATTAATACCAGATCTTCCAAGGTCGCATTGTCAAAAACCAGTTCCCCGCGGACCAGATCGTTAACGATGGTTTTTCCTTCGGTCGGCGTCTTAAAACGAATCACTTTGCGGAGCCCGGCCGCGTTATTTTCGGCCAGTTCGGCGGCGGAAAGGTTACGGCAATGACGGTCGTAGCCCATCTGATGTTTGGCGTTTTCCTGGCTTTTCCGCAGTTCCTGGAGGCGCTCCGGCGTGCAGTAACAATAATAGGCTTTGCCTTCCGCGATTAATTGTTCGGCGTACTGATGATAAATATCCAATCGTTCCGATTGGAAGTAGGGTCCGTACTCACCGCCAACTTCCGGACCTTCCTGCCAATCCAAACCCAACCAACGCAGACTGGTCATAATATCGGTTAAAGAATCGGGAACAAATCGGTTCCGGTCGGTATCTTCAATCCGCAAGATGAACTTGCCGCCGGTCCGCTGAGCCAGCAGCCAGTCATAAATAGCGGTACGAGCGCCTCCAATATGTAAATATCCGGTCGGACTCGGTGCAAACCGGGCACGAACTTCCGCTTGATTCATTCGGGTCACTCCAAACTTTTCATGATATTTGAACTTTTATATAATACCATATCCTTTCCTACTCGAATAGTTAGTTTTGTTTATTTTATTCAAAGCAAAGGGGCGAACCCGGTTCGCCCCTTTGCCAATATTGCTACATTTCAACTGATTCGACCGAAGCCTAATAAGTGGTTTTCTTGGACGATTGTTGTTTGCTTTTCGATGCGGTTTGATATGGCAACTCGGCAGCTACTTCTTGATCGGATTGTTTTTTCAACGATGATGATTGCTGATTCGCGGCAGACAACTCGGAAGCAGCTTCCATTTTTTGATTCTGATTATTCTTCATTGAGTTCTTGGATAAATTTTTGGCCACCCTTATCCCTCCTTCCGTCCGATACCAGTAGTATCTCCAGTAATCAAAAACGGTAACGAGTTGATTTATTGACAGATAACCAGCTCTTAACATTGTTTCCATCAAAGGATAACTGGACTTCAGAATGTAAAATAACATATCATAGAATCAGAGGTGGTAAATCAATGTTATGTCCTCATTGCCAACGGCACAAACTTTTGCGGGCCGAAGGAAAATGGTTTTGCCCGCAATGTTTTCAGGTCTATCATTCCTTGCCGCTTTATGGTGGAATCGCGCCCCGGAAAATCGACTATTAAGTAATCAAAAGAGGCTGCCCTGATTATTTTAGGGAAGCCTCTTTTAAGTTCCGATCGCCGTATCAACAGCTCAGTCAATTACGTCGCTTGGAGCCAACCGCGGAAGGTCTCCTCCCAATTGCCGGTGGCAACTCCTTTTTCGGTAATGATC
This sequence comes from Bacillota bacterium, assembly GCA_023417475.1. Lineage (GTDB taxonomy): Bacteria > Bacillota > UBA4882 > UBA8346 > UBA8346 > JAEYPR01. The sequence goes on from JAEZFP010000068.1 coordinate 179,018, forward strand.
GCCGTGATCAAGCGCGCCGGAGTCACGTCAAAGGCCGGATTAAACACTTTGACGCCTGCCGGCGCCACTGTCACTCCGCCGAAAGAAGTGACCTCTTCGGCAGCACGCTCTTCAATGGGAATATCAGCGCCGGAAGTTAGTTCGATATCGATGGTCGACAGCGGCGCCGCCACATAAAATGGAATCCGGTGTTCCTGCGCCAATACCGCCAATCCATACGTGCCGATTTTATTTGCGACGTCGCCGTTGGCGGTAATGCGGTCGGCACCGACGATCACTGCCTGAACTTTGTTTAACCGCATGACCGTGGCCGCCATATTGTCGGTGATTAAGGTGACGGGAATCCCTTCTTGCATCAATTCCCACACCGTAAGTCTGGCGCCTTGAAGTAAGGGCCGGGTCTCATCGGCAAAAACGCTGATGGCTTTGCCTTGTTGATGGGCAACCCGGATTGCCGCCAAAGCCGTACCGTAAGCCGAAGTCGCCAACGCTCCGGCGTTGCAGTGGGTTAAGATGGCGGTCCCATTGGGGAACAACGCCGCGCCATTTTCACCAATTTGCCGGCAGACCGTCGCATCCGCGGCGTCAATCCGGCAGGCTTCCTTTTCCAGTTCCGCTCCAATCACCGCCGGGTCTTGTCCTTGCAATTGCTCGATGACGGCCCGTTGCCGTTTAAGCGCCCAAAACAGGTTGACGGCCGTCGGCCGGGTCGCGGCCAGTTCATCGATGACCCGGGAGACCGCTGCGCCATAATTCGGATCGGCTTGAAATTCCAACGCCCCAAGCACCACGCCGTAAGCCGCGGCAATCCCGATCGCGGGCGCGCCGCGGACTTTTAACCGCCGGATGGCGTCGGCGACGACCCGGTAATCGTTGGTGGTAATATATTCAGTTTGATTCGGAAGCAACGTTTGATCCAACAAAGTAAGTCGGCCGTTTTGCCATTCGATTGTCCGCCAAGCCATTGAATTCCCCTCGCTTTTCAAATTAGCTAATTTATTGAAAGTGACCGCAGGTACGATCGCGTTCGATACTTTGACAATAATCCATCAGCAGCCGGACCATCTTTTGCCGATTTTCATCCATAATGGTCACCACGTCGGCATGGGTCAACGGCACCGGATTGATTCCCGCCGCCCAATTGGTGACCATACTGATTCCGGCGTAACAGATTCCCAACTCCCGGGCCAGCACCACTTCGGGAATTCCCGTCATCCCAACCACCGTTCCGCCAAGCATCGCAAACATCCGGACCTCGGCGGCGCTTTCATAACGCGGGCCTTCGGTGCAGACATAACAACCTCCCGACTGGACCAGGATTTGAGCAGTCTGGGCCACCTTGCCCAATTGTTCCCGGATTTCGGCACAATAGGGTTCGGTTACATCAATATGCGCCCGATGAACGTCGTTATCGTCGTAGAAAGTTAACGGCCGTTGTTTGGTAAAGTCGAGAAACTGGTCCAATAACACCAGCATTCCCGGGGTCAGTTCCCGGTGGAGACTCCCGACGGCAGTGGTAGCAATGATCCGTTCCACGCCCAGCATTTTTAACCCCCAAAGATTAGCGCGGTAATTCAACTGATGCGGTAACAGCGAATGCCCTTTGCCGTGACGGGGTAAAAAGGCGACTTTGTTTGGGCCGACCTTCCCGACCATGGGGTGAATGGTTCCATAGGGGGTTATGACCGTTAGCTCCTCCACACTGTCCAGCATCGCCGGTTCATAGATGCCGGAACCGCCGATGATCGCCAGCTTCACATCACTCATCGTTTATTTCCTCCTTGTGTTGGCTAACTTATTACGGAGTTGCTGCTCGATTTGCTCCGGCAGCCGCACCACTGGCGGAAACGGGGTATTGTCAGGCACAGCCGCTCCCGGGGCCGGGTTACTGGCGCGTGGCGTTTTGGGAAGATAAGGCTCCAACTCCAACAGGTCGTGCAAAACAACTAACGCGCCCTCTTTGTCCGGGATTCGTCCTTTGCCGGCCGTATCGGGGTCCAATTGCGGATTGGGCGGCAACGGCGACCCGACACAGGACGGGCAGCCATCCGCGCAGGAGCAGTTGGCAATCAGCTCCCTGGCCTTTTCCAAAAGCAGCTCGACATTTTCAAAGGAACGATGGGCAAAACCCAGTCCGCCCGGATATTTATCGTAGACAAAAAGCGACGGCGCCCCATTGTTTTTTAAGTCAACCACCGAACCGATATCGCCCGAATCGCACATGACCAGAAACGGCAAAACCTCGGTCAGTACGTTGGCGATTCCCAACATCGCTTCCACCGGATCCCGGCCGAACTCCTTCACCCGGTGCAAGGTCGCCGGCGGTGGCACCAGCCAAAAAGCGTTGGTCGCCATAACCTGTGGTTCCAGGTCGATTTTACCAAACCCGATACTGTCCCGGGAGCCAAATTTGATCTTCCGAAACAGATAAGGTTTGATCATCACTTCGACGTTTCCGAAACCGGTCGCGGCTTGTCGCCATTCCCGCTCCAGTTCCTTGGCTGTCGTGGTGATCTGTACTTCGGTGATGGACTGGGTATAATAATCGACACCGATCTTCTGAACGTAGGATACTTTCTGGGGAACATTCATCTCTTTGACAAAATAAATTTCACCGTCGTGAAGGTAAATCGCTTCGGTGTAGATCTGCTGATAAGCGCTGGCTTCATCCAAAGTCCCGATCACCTTGCCCGGCTCGGTGGTGATATCGACGATACTAAAGGTATTGTCGGAGATATTGCGCAAACTGACATCGGCCGGGGGAAATCCGGCGCTGCGCCAGTACCATTGCTGTTGAATCTGTTTGAGTTCCCCGGACTCCCCCAACAACTCCAGCAACGCCGGAGCGTAAGCGCCAAAGGCTTGACAATCTTTGCCCGAAACCGGGGCTTCCAAGGCGGCGCAACGCAGGTGGCCTAATAAAATATGCGGATTATTGGGATCAATCACCGCCGATTCGGGGTTTTTATCAAAGAAATAATGGGGATTTTTGGATAAATATTGATCGATCGGATTTTGGTGCGGAATATAGATCACCAATGATTCCTCATGGGCCCGCCCGACCCGGCCCGCTTGCTGCCAGGTCGACGCGATGGTGCCGGGATATCCCACCACCAGACATGCGTCGAGCTGACCGATATCGATTCCAAGTTCCAAGGCGTTGGTGCTGGTGACTCCCAGGAGTTCGCCGGAGAAAAGTTGCCGTTCGATCTCGCGGCGTTCCTCCGGCAGATATCCGCCCCGGTAGGCCCGGATCTGATTCGCCAAGGACGGACTGTAGCGTTGCAGTTGTTCCTGGACATAGCGGTACAATAATTCGGTAACAACTCGCGCTTTGGTAAAAGCGATGGTGGGGATCCGTTCCCGGAGCAACTCGGTCATCAGCCAAGCGGCTTCCGAGTTGGCACTACGCCGCTCGGTCTGAGTCTGATCCAAAAACGGCGGATTCCAAAAGATAAAATATTTCTTGCCGCGCGGCGCCCCGTCCTGATCAATGAGCGCCATCGGTTGGCCGGTCAGTTCCTGCGCATGCTCCAACGGATTGTGAATGGTTGCCGAAGCCGTAATAAAAATCGGATGGCTCCCATAATGGCGGCAGATCCGGACCAGACGGCGCAGGACATTGGCGACGTTGGAGCCGAAAATACCGCGGTAGGAATGGACCTCATCGATCACGACATACTTGAGATTGGTAAAAAAGCCGGACCAGGCCGGATGTTTCGGCAAAATCCCCTGATGGAGCATATCGGGATTGGTCAAGACAAAGTTGCCTTTGTCGCGCAGGGTTTTGCGCAAATTGACCGGTGTGTCCCCATCGTAGGTTCCCATGACGGGTAAGGGTCCTGCCATTGCTTCGACCAAACGTTGCAAACTTTTCAGCTGGTCTTGAGCCAACGCTTTGGTCGGATAGAGAAACAGCGCGCGGGCTTGGCTGTCCTGCAGATAACTTTCGATGACGGGAATATGAAAACAAAGCGTCTTGCCGCTGGCGGTACCGGTCACTACTGCGGTATGTTGCCCCGTGCGAATGGCCTGAACCGCCGCCGCCTGGTGCGAATAGAGTTTGGTGATTCCCCGCGCCGTCAGCAGCCGCTGCAGCGGCTCCGATAAGGGCGGATCAATCTCCCCCCACTGAGCCGGCCGCGCCGGCAATTCCTGCTTGAAGACGATCTGGTTTTGATAATTGGAATCGGCGCTGATTTTAGCCAAAAAGCGTTGTACGTTCATGATTTACCTCACTTTATCGGGATAAAATTCGACAATGCGGCGGAACCTTCCTGCAAATTTGCGCCCGGAGCAGTTTTTTGTTCAAAATTAAATTGGCTTTTGCCAAAATCATTTTGGATTCAGCCAAAGCGATTTTGGCAGGCGCCAAAACTAGTTTGAAATGATCCAAAGCCGTTTTGGCTCCATGCAAAACCATTTTGGATCCTGCCAAAACTGTTTTGAATTCGTGCAAAACCATTTTGACTTCTGCCGAAACCGTTCTGGAACCATCCAAAATCATTTTGGCAGGTTCCGGAAGCAATTTGGCAGCTGTCGGTTAGCGATTAGAAATTTCATTTTCAGGAGATAATAAGCTGTCACAAGATTTTGGAGGGTTGCTTTTGGAACAGCCATCTTTATTAACACCGGTTCCGTCATCGTCCAAATTTGAACAGCTGTTTCCCCATTTTCAGCCGGTGATCGAGACTCCCGACGATTTCGCCCGGTTTCTGCTGCCATTGCGGCATAAGCAGTGGGACAGTTGGGAAGCGTTTTTAGTTCATTATCAAAGCGAAGCGCTGACGTTAAACCGGGGGTTCGAGGAACTGCTGGTACTCAGCCACTTACACGAACATTGGCGGCAAAACGGCGTACTGCCGTATCCGCATCAGATTGATACCGTCAAAAAGGTGATCTCGCAATTGCGCGGCCGGGCGATCCTCGCCGACGAGGTGGGTTTGGGCAAAACCATTGAAGCGGCGATGATCTTAAAAGAATACATGTTGCGCGGTTTGGTCAAACGCTTTCTGATCCTAACCCCGGCCACGCTTTGCCGGCAGTGGGAGACGGAGTTGCGGGAGAAATTCGAGATTCCTTCGCTAATCGCCCAACGCGAGTATGATTGGGGCCATTACGACTATCTGATCGCCTCCATCGATACTGCGAAAAAAGCGATCCACCGCCAGGAGATTTTAAAACAGTTTTTCGATATCATCATCATTGACGAAGCTCATAAACTCAAAAGCACCACCACTCAAAACTGGCAATTCGTCAACAGTATCCAAAAAAAATACTTTCTGCTCCTGACTGCCACCCCGCTCCAGAATGATCTGAAAGAACTGTTCAATCTGATTTCGTTGCTGCGCCCGGGCCAACTCGGGAATTACCGCAGCTTTAAAAAACGCTTTACCGTTGATAAACGTCAGCCGAAAAACGCCCAGGAACTCAAAGGGTTATTGGGCGAGGTGATGATCCGCAATAAACACGGCGCCAATATGGGTTTTACCAAACGGCACGTCCAAAATATCCCGATTGTTCTCAACGAACTCGAAAAAACGCTCTACGATCAAGTGACCGACTTTATCCGGCAGAGTTTGCGGATGAATTCCGGCATGGGCGGCCTGCCCCTCTTGACATTGCAGCGGGAGATCTGCTCCAGCACCTTTGCGGCGGTTTTAACCTTATTTAAGCTCGCCCAAGCGATGAATATTGAAGAAGACCGCCAGGAACAGGCGGCGGCCCTGTTTCAAATCGCCCAACAGGTGAAGGACAACTCCAAAATGAAAGTTGTCATCGACCTGGTCAAAAAGACGCCGGAAAAGGTGATCATCTTCACCGAGTTTCTGGCGACCCAGAGTTACATCCGCACCCGCTTGGAACAAGCGGGCATACTGAGCCTGGCCTTCGACGGCAGCCTGTCGGCGAGCAAAAAAGAGTTTACCAAGTATGAATTTAAAGAATTTCCCCAATATCAGGTATTAGTCTGCACCGAATCCGGCGGTGAAGGGATCAATCTGCAGTTCTGTAACACCATGATCAATTACGATCTCCCCTGGAACCCGATGCGTTTGGAACAACGGATCGGCCGGATTCACCGGCTGGGCCAAGCGCGGGACGTGTATATTTACAACCTGTCCACTCAAGGGACCATCGAGGAGCACTTGTTAAATCTGTTGCATGAAAAGGTAAAAATGTTCGAGATGGTGATCGGCGAAGGCGACCTGGTAATCAGTAAAATCAGTCAGGGAAAAAGTTTTGAGGCCCGGATTATGGAACTGGTCGCCAAAACCAACTCCCATGAAGAGCTTAACCAAGGTTTCGCGCTTTTAGGTAAGGAAATCGATACAATGCTTCAAGAAGCGGAACCCGACTGGTCGGAAATTTTATAACGTTCGATCGAGGTAATTATGGCTGAAGCGGAACAAGTCGTCTTTGACTTTTTAATCAATACCCTGCGCATCTCCGGAGCGCCCCACAATGTGATCGGCAATGAATTGATCATGGCCCAATGCCAAGTGGAAATCCCCCGGTCATTTTTCCGTCCGGCCCGGATCGAAAATTTAAACCTGCAGATGGTCTGCCAACCGGAATTGCTGGCCAAATATCCCGGTTCGGAACTGGTCAATAAAGGCAGTTTTCGCTTGCAATGGTTTGCCGAAGGGATCAAACAACGCGGATTGATCACCAAAGGCGCTTGTCCTTACGATCTGACGCCCAACCGGACCCAACGCGAGATCACAGCGTTGCTCACTGAAAAACCCAACTTCTTTTTTGAGCGTCCCTTGTTAACCTATCATCCCCATTTATTGGTCAATTTTAAAGCTTCTTTCGAGACCGATGAAAAATTTGACGAACTATATTCCTTAAGCATCAACTTGACCAACGGGGAGATCGCCAGCGACCTGCTTTTTAAGTTAATCCAGCGGAAGCTTACCGTCAATCCTCCCAAACAGCCGGAAAAACGCAAGATCGCCTACCGCGACGGCTTTAACGCTTTACTCAGCCATTTAAAATGGTTGATCGAAAAACATGACCGCGCTTGGGTTGACGCGGCGCAATCCCGTTGGGAAGATGAGGTCAAGTATCTCGAAACCTATTATCAGGAAGACAATTACCATTCCGAGGATGATCCCGGTTTTTACCGCCGGGTGGCGGAAGCGTACCGCAAATTCCGGCCGGTGATCCGGATCGAAGTTGTCAATGTAGCGATCATCAATTTACCGCTGGTCATTTACATGGTGGAATTTTTTCAAAGCCGGACCACCGCGCCCCTGTTGTACGACCCGATTTTTCAAAAAATAAAATGGATCCGCCAGGAAGCGGACCCATCCAAATCATTTTGATGATGCCTGAGGTGGAACGTTACTTTCCCATCTCGTCAAAATGGTAAAGTAAGATCGATGAAACCGCCAGCCCGGCGGTTTCCGTCCGTAGAATCCGCGGACCCAAAGTTACCGGGATCGCTCCCGCGGCTTGCGCTTGGTTGATCTCATTCAATGAAAAGCCGCCTTCGGGACCGATCATCACGGTGACCTGACTTGGCGCGACGGTCTGGGCGCGCAACACTTCCTTGAGCGAACGTTCCGTCTCCCCTTCCCAGGGAATGAGCAGCAAACCCGCAGGGAGTTGCCGGAGCAGTTTCGGGAGATCCTGAACCGGCTCAAGCTCCGGGAGGAGTTGGCGTCCCGATTGTTCGGCCGCTTCCTTGATGATCTTCCGCCACCGTTCTCCCTTCTTTACCCGGGCCGCGGCATCCAATTTGATCGTGCTCCGTTCGGTGATGGTTGGGATAAACTTCGTAACACCGATTTCGGTATTCTTTTGGAGGATCCACTCGAACTTTTCGCCTTTCGGCATCCCTTGGATCAAGGTGATTTGCAACTGGGGTTCAACCGAACGCCGGAGTGGTTCAATCAGCGTGGCCCAAACCGTATCGCCGTGAATCGTGGCGATCTCCGCCCGGTATTCCTGACCTTTCCCGTTTAAAACAATCACCTCAGCGCCGACGGTTTGTCGAACCACCTTCACCAAGTGGTGGGCATCCTCGCCAGTGATGGCGACGCTTGGTGCGCCGAACTGATCGGCCGGAATAAAAAAACGCGTCATATTGTTAAATCTCCCTTACCGTTTGGCGATGACTGCAACCCAGTCGTCCTGGTGCAGACTTTTCTCAATGGTGAAACCGGACCGGTGTAACGCCTCCGCCACCTCGGGAAAACGTTCGGCGATGATACCCGACGCCAGGAACCGGCCGCCGGATTGGAGCACGCGGGGTATGCCCGGGATGATCTCCAAGATCGCGTTGGCGATAATGTTGGCGACAACCAGTTCGAACGGCTCGTCAATCGGCAACGCCAATAAATTACCCTCGACCGCTTGAATCTGCGTTTCCACTCCGTTCAACCGGGCATTTTCCAAAGCGATCCGGACCGCCATCGGGTCGATATCCGAGGCTAAAATCGGATTGGCGCCAAGCTTGGCCGCAGTCACCGCTAAAATTCCCGATCCGGTACCGATATCAAGCATCCGGGTGGAATCCCGCACCAATTCCTGAAGCAACAGCACACACATGCGGGTGGTGGGATGGGTGCCGGTTCCAAAGGCCATGCCCGGATCCAGTTCGACCACGATCTCCGGCCCTTGCGGTTGATAGTTTTCCCAGGAAGGTTTAATCACAACCTGCCCAATCAACTCCGGCTTAAAATAGGTTTTCCAGGCTTCCGCCCAATCTTCCTCGCGAATTTGGGTGATGGTAAGCTCCGGGCTGGACCCGAGTAACTCTTGAAGCCGTTCCTTGACGACTCCAACCCGTTCCCCGAGACGGTCATCAACGGGGAAATAGGAACGAAGCTCATACTGGCTGGGAAGGCTCTCTTGAAGCTCTTTCCCGATAATTTCATCGTCCGCCAAGGTAACTTGATCCAAAATATCGGGATCATCATAAACGATGCCCCCCGCGCCCTCCTCTTGAAGGATTTCCGCGATTAACTCCGCCGCCGCCGCCGGAACAGCCAGTTTCAACTCACACCAAAAGGTTTCCGCCATGAAAATGCTCCTGTCGCTAAAGAAATGCAGAAGACCAATGGTCTTCTGCCGTTATCTCGTTTGCTTATTATTTAAACGCTTCTTTGACCTTATCGATAAACCCTTTTTCATCGGCCGACAATTTTTCACCAAATGAAAGGGCCAGTTTTTTCAGTAACTCCCGTTGTTCCCCATTTAATTTGTTGGGTACGGTTAAACGCACCCTGACGAAATGGTCGCCCCGGCCATTGCCGCGGAGGTGAGTTACGCCATGACCTTTCATCCGGAATTGGGTGCCGTGTTGAGTGCCTTCGGGAATCTTCAACTCCACTTTGCCGTCCAACGTATCAACCAAAACGGCCGTACCCAACGCCGCTTGAGTGACGCTGATGCCGATCTCGCTGATCACATCGTCGCCTTGGCGTTCAAATTTCGAATGCGCTTTAACAAAGATATAAACATATAAATCCCCGGCCGTTCCGCCGCGCGTTCCCGCTTCTCCCTCTCCGGACACCCGAAGCCGGGAACCGTTTTCAATTCCGGCGGGAATCTTAACTTCAATCTTCCGGTTGCGACGCACCCGTCCGTTGCCGTGACATTCTTCACAAGGCGTTTCGACAACCTTGCCGGCTCCTTGACAATGGTCGCAGGTGCGAACATTGACAAAACGTCCGAATGCGGTATTTTGAGTGACTTGGACTTGACCGGCTCCGTTACAATGCGTACAGGTTTTGATCGGCGTTCCCGGCTTGGCGCCATTTCCTTTACAAGTTGGGCAAGTCTCGGTCCGAGGAATTTCGATGGTGGTCTCTTTACCAAATGCCGCTTCCTCAAAGGTGATCTCCATGTCAAAACGCAGATCATTGCCGCGTTGCGGACCGTTTCGCCGTTGCGAACTCCGACCGCCGCCACCCCCGGCGCCAAAGAACATATCAAAAATATCGCCAAACCCTTCGAAGCCAAAATCGCCCGTCCCCCCGGCGCCAAAGTTGGGATCGGTCCCCGCATGACCATACTGGTCGTATGCAGCCCGTTTTTGGGAGTCGCTTAAGATGCTGTACGCCTCGTTAATCTCTTTAAATTTGGCCTCCGCTTCCTGCGGATTCTCCTTGTTGACGTCAGGATGATACTGCCGGGCCAACTTCCGGTAGGCTTTTTTAAGTTCTTCCTCCGTAGCGGTTTTGCCGACTCCGAGGACCTCATAATAATCACGCTTCGCCATTGCCAATTCCTTTTTGTTAATATTTCCATCGGCCCACTCAAGCTGCACTTCTTCTGAAATTGCTTAAGCAGTCAATTAAAATTAACTTTGGATACAATATAGTTTCAGCGCCCTCCAGGGAAACTTTCATATATTGTATCCAAAGAAACCCTTACGTGTTATTTTGAACTCTCAAAATCAAGCGATCTTATTTATCGTCCTGAACCTTATAATCCGCATCAACGGTTGGTCCTTCCGATTGAGGGCCGTAACCGGTCGGCCCTTGATCCGCTCCCGGTTCCGCCCCGCCGGGTTGACCGGCAGCGGGGTCCGCTTGATTGTAAACCGTGGCGGAAAGCTCATGCAAAGCTTTCTGCAGCGCTTCCTTTTTCTCATTGATCGCGGCGATGTTTTTGGCATCGACCTCTTTACGCAGCGCGTCTTTGAGTTCGTTGATCTTGTCGACTTGGGCTTTATCGGCTTTGTCGCCAAGATCTTTAATCGCTTTTTCCGTCGAATAAATCAAGCTGTCGGCCTCATTCACCGCCTCGGCTTCTTCGCGACGTTTCTTGTCTTCCTCGGCGTGGGCTTCGGCATCCTTCATCATCCGTTCGATCTGATCGTCTTTCAGACCGCTGGAAGAGGTGATGGTGATCTTTTGTTCTTTGCCGGTTCCTTTGTCTTTAGCGGATACATGGACAATACCGTTGGCATCGATATCAAAGGTAACCTCAATTTGAGGAACGCCGCGCGGCGCCGGTGGAATACCATCCAAACGGAACTGGCCTAAGGTAATATTGTCGGCGGCCATCGGCCGTTCTCCTTGGAGAACGTGGATGTCAACGGCGGTTTGGCTGTCAGCCGCGGTCGAGAATACCTGGCTTTTCGAAGTCGGGATGGTGGTGTTCCGGTCAATGATCCGGGTGAGAACTCCGCCCAGCGTTTCCAGACCAAGCGATAACGGAGTTACGTCTAACAGCACGATATCTTTCACGTCGCCAACCAACACCCCCGCTTGAATCGCGGCGCCAACGGCAACGACCTCGTCCGGGTTAACTCCCTTGAACGGTTCTTTCCCGATCAGCTTCTTGACAATTTCCTGAACCGCCGGAATCCGGGTCGAACCACCGACCAAAATCACTTTATCAATGTCTTTCGCTTCCAAGCCGGCATCGGCTAACGCCCGTTTGGTCGGTCCCACGGTCGCTTCGACCAGATCGGCGGTGATCTCGTCAAATTTCGCCCGGGTTAAGGTCAGATCCAAGTGGCGTGGTTCACCGTTAACCGCCGTAATAAACGGCAAGTTGATATTACTGGTCGCCAGACCGGACAGTTCAATCTTGGCCTTCTCAGCCGCTTCCTTCAAACGTTGCAACGCCATCCGATCGTTACGTAAATCAATTCCTTGATCTTTCTTAAAAGTTTCGGCCATCCAGGTCACGACGCGTTCGTCGAAGTCGTCGCCACCCAACCGGTTATTGCCGCTGGTTGCTTTCACTTCAAACACGCCGTCGCCCAATTCGAGAATGGAAACATCGAAGGTGCCGCCACCCAAGTCATAAACCAAAATGGTATGGTCTTCCCCTTTATCCAACCCATAGGCCAACGCCGCGGCGGTAGGCTCGTTAATAATCCGCAACACTTCCAGACCGGCAATTTTTCCCGCATCTTTGGTTGCTTGGCGTTGCGCGTCGGAGAAGTAAGCCGGAACGGTAATTACCGCTTTATCGATCTTCTCGCCCAAATAACTTTCGGCATCCGCCTTCAATTTTTGCAGCACCATCGCTGAGATCTCTTGCGGAGTATACTGTTTATCATCGATACTGACTTTATAGTCGGTACCCATACGCCGTTTGATCGAAACCACAGTCCGGTCGGGATTGGCCACCGATTGCCGTTTGGCTACTTGACCAACCATTCTTTCACCGGTCTTTGAAAATCCAACCACCGACGGAGTGGTCCGCCCCCCTTCGGCATTGGCGATTACAACCGCTTCGCCGCCTTCCATTGCTGCCATACACGAGTTGGTGGTACCTAAATCAATTCCTAACACTTTAGCCATTTGTAAAACCCCCTATAGAAAAGATACTTTTATTTCAAATTATTGTTGCGGCACTGCTACCTTTACAAGCGCCGGCCGTAATAATTTCCCACGAAACTTATAACCTTTTTGCATTTCCAACTCCACCATCGGTTCGGTGACCGAATCGGACTCCTCCTGCATCACCGCCTCATGAACCTGCGGATCAAACACTTGTTCTTTGGCGGCAACCGGTTCTAAACCTTCTGCAGCCATAATACCTTGAAACTGTTTTAATGTAAGGGCAACTCCCTCTTGCCAACTGGCTGTATTGCCGTTTTCTCCGGCAAAACTATTGACAGCCCGTTCCAAACTGTCCAACACCGGGAGGATCTTCTTTACCAGGTCCTCACCCGCGCTGACCGATAGCTGTTCCATATCCAGTCGCGTCCGGCGGCGATAGTTTTCAAAATCGGCTTGGTTGCGTAATAATCGGTTATGTAACTCCTCTTTCGCTTCCAAAGCGGCTTGTAATTCCTGTTCCAATTTGGTAAAGAGCTCCTCTGAACCGGAGTTTGAAATCTCGTCTACCAAGTCTTCCTTCGTTTCGGTGGTATCCGGATTGGCTACGTCTCTTTTTTCCAATACTTCATCATTACTAGTTTTTTTAAACATCGCTTCCTCCAAAGAATATGCGTCAGTCAATCAGTGGTTGCTCGTACTTCTTTCATTTTAATAATCGTATTGATCCGGAGAATCGCTTCCGCTATCTCACCAGCCGATTGCAAAGCGTAATATTTTACGAAATACGGGTCGTAAATTCCTTGTTCCGCTAAGTTAACCACCATTCCCGTATTACAATCAACGCCCAATGCGGGTGAGGTTTGCTGCTCCATTGCCGTCATCACGGCCGCCAACTTTTCCAGTGGATTCAATCCGGCATTGATACATATCTGAGCCATTGGCCGTTTGAGTGTTTCGATTACGCATTGAAAACCGTAATCCGCCATGCCTTGCCGGGCTTCTGTAATCAACTGACGGGAGATTGCCATTTCGGCGCTTCCGCCTCCCGGTACGATTCCGCCGAGCCAAGCTGCTTGAACCGCAGCCGCTGTGTCTTTGGCGATTCGTTCCCGTTCCCGGACAACTTCAGTCGTCTGAGCGCCGATTAAAATTGTCACAAATTGCCGGTTTGGCTCCCCGTAAACACGAATTTGCCGTAACCGTTCTTCAACAACGATCTGCGCAACCGTACCCGACAGTTTGAGCAGATCATCGGGTTGTTTCGCCAGACTGATCTTTTTAATCGGCCGCGCGCCGGTTAAACCGGCCAGACGTTGCCATTGGGCACGAGAGACCGATTGAACTCCGAGAATTCCCAGGTCGGTAAGGATCTCTTCTGCCAAATCGGCGATGGCCCGATCAGTGAAAATTGCTTTAACACCGATTGCCGCCAGTTTTTGAAGATTCTCCCGTAACAGCTGTTCATTATGTAATAAACGTTGGAATCCATATTCAGTTCCGAGCGCTTCGGGTTCAATCCGCTCCGGTTCAAGCGCGTCATCCAGGATGATGATGCGGCCCGCGCTGATTTCACGCGGCATCTCCCGGTTCATCGGTTCACGGTCAATGATTGCTCCTTGGATAATTAGATTTTCAGATCCTTCAAACGCAAAAACCTGTTCCGCTAATTTAAATCCCGGTTCCTGAATCTTTTGCTCCCCAACGAAACAAGCTGCTTTCATAATTAACTGGGCCAGCACGTTATTCCCTCGCCCTGAAACTGTGGCAATATTTTCTAAAAAAGAACTTTTCAAGTCGGTAACTTCGATTCTCAGGTCAGCCAATAAATCCAGGGAACGGGATACTCCATGGCGGATCCCCTCAATTACTTTATTAACCGGAACACCTTTCAGTATTTGGTTGGCGCCTTCCTGGACCAGTGAACCCGCCAAAACAGCGGTAGTCGTTGTTCCGTCACCCACCTCCGACTCTTGATGTTCGGTAGCGCCGATCAACATTCGCGCGGCCGGGTGCGTGACGTCCATCGTTCGTAGGATGGTGACTCCGTCGTTGGTAACCAAAACATCGCCATACTCATCAATCAACATGCAATCGAGGCCTTTCGGCCCCAAGGTCCCTTCCACAGCCTCGGTAACCGCACGAATCGCTCCAACATTGCTAAGCAAAGCGGCAAAATGTTGATTCACTTCGGATCGTTCGGAAATTTCTTTGATGGACATGATACCTCCAAAACTAAACAACTCGTTTATGGAAAGTATCGCCTTTATTTGTTGGTTTTATTGTATATTTGCGTTAATAATTCACTTAAAATGCTTGCGGTCCGTTCGACAATCGGCATCACCTTGGCGTAATCCATCCGAGTGGGGCCCAACACACCAATCACCCCCACGGTACGCCCCGAGATTTCGTAACCCGCTGTGACAATGCTGCAATCCTGAATCACGTGATCCTCATTTTCATGGCCGATCTTGACCTGGGCGCCGCGGTGCAAATTCCGCGTTAACAGACTGTAGAGCCGATCTTCTTCATCTAATGCCTTGGACAATGATTTAAACCGTTCAATATCGGCAAACTCGGGTTGTTCTAAAATCTTCGTGGTACCATCCAGATAAACCCGTTCTTTGGCCTGATTTGAAACGGAACGGACCAAAATCTTGACAGCCTCGTTGAAAAATTCTTGTTTAAATACCAGTTCGGAACTGATCTCTTGTAAAAGCGCCTGACGGAAATCTTTTAAAGAGGTCCCACGCAACCTGGCATTGAAAAAGTTGGAAATTTGATCGAGCTCCGAATCGGAGATGCTTCCTCCCATTTCAATTACGTTGTTTTCAATAAAACCCGTATTGGTTACGATTAAAACCAGTATTGTCGTCTCCGACAATCGCAATAATTGGATATGGCGAAAAACCGCCGAATCCATTTGGGGGCTTAAAACCATTGACGGAAAAGTCGTTAAATGTCCCAGAATTTTGGAGGTTCGATGAATGACCGAATCAATCTCTTGATGATGTTTATCAAGCTCGACATAGATCTGCTCAATCTCTTCATCAAGCAAGATTTTATGGGCCATTAAGGCATCGACATAATAACGGTAACCCAATTCCGAAGGAACTCTTCCCGCCGAGGTGTGCGGTTGTTCAAGATATCCGCTATCCTCCAGATCGGCCATTTCATTACGAATGGTGGCCGGGGACAATCCCAAATTGTACCGACGGGCGATCGTGCGTGAACCAACCGGTTCCGCCGAAGCGATGTAGTCATCGGTGATGACTTTTAAAATTTTCTTTTTTCGTTCATCCAAATCGGAGGCCATATACAAGCACCTCATTTTGATTTATTGTTAGCACTCTAATTGAGCGAGTGCTAATATACTTAAAAAATATCACTGCCTCTTTTGTTTGTCAAGAGGACCGTTGATCTTAATTATAAAAATTTGCGATATTTAGTCTACGAAACTGCAGGGAGATTTGATTTTCAAACCGCATTTATTATTCCCGGTTCTTTCGATGACAATTACGAGTCAATCCAGAGACTGGGATTGCCGCCTGCAAAACCAATCGATTAACTTTCTGGCAACGCTTAATTTATCCGGAATCGTTGGTAAGTTGTCAACGGTAAACCATTGCGCATCGACGATTTCGTTTGGATCTAACCGTAATTCTCCGCCCGCATACTTAGCGGTGAACGCAACCATCAGAGAGTCGGGAAAAGGCCAAGGTTGACTTCCAAAGTAACGCAGATCAGTGACCTCGATTCCGACTTCTTCCTTGATTTCCCGGTGAACGCATTCCTCCAATGTTTCTCCCGACTCCACAAAGCCCGCTAATACACTATACATATCGCTGGTAAAACGTGCGCCGCGCGCTAATAAAATTCGCGTTGCGTCGGTGACGGCGACAATCACTGCCGGAGATATCCGCGGAAAAACCAGCTGACCGCAGTGTGGGCATTCTTTCCCCCGCTCTTTCGCCAACCAACGTAAGGGGGTCCCGCAGGAACCGCAAAAACGGCTGGTTTTATCCCAGTGAAGCAAATGTGCGGCTTTACCAGCTAGCCAAAACAGTTCTTCGGGTAATTGTCCGTAAAGTTGGCGCAGGTTATAACCGTTCAACGGGGTTTGGGGCAACTCGGTCAACTCCACCCCCACGCAGGAATGGCCCTGATAATCGCCTAACCATTGAATGCTCTCATTTCGCAACCGAATCGTACTATCAATCCGTCTGCAGGGAATGGCTTTCCCTTCACGATCCGTTTCAACGAAAATTTTCCCTTCATAAAACAGAAACCAAAAGGATGGTTGCGAAATTTTTCCGAAGACGCTCGTTCCAGTTACCTTGTCCATGCCGTACCTCTCGTATTCTTAAGTTCAATCAACGATGTTTTCAATTAATTTTTCTGGGCGTTCTTTGAATTTCCTGCTCATTAACGCAACCGTAAAATAACCCTCCGGCGGAAAGAAAAACTAAAGTGTCTTCAGTATTTCGGCAATAACCAGATTGCTAACAAAAACGCCTTGGTCCGTCAGGCGCAGCCGGTTATCGACAACGGTAACCAAGTTCGCTTGGCCTAATCGTTGAAGTTCCGTCGAAGCTTGACTCTGCAAATCGCAACCGGTCTCGGTGGCAAACTTGGTTAGATCGATTCCGTCCCGCATTCGCAAGCCTAACATCAAGGTTTCCGTGATCTGTTGCGTTGGATTGATCGTTTCAAAGTCCGCAATAATCGCTGAGCCCGCTTGCAGGTTTTGGATATATTCGTGCGGTTGTTCCCGGTTGACCCAGCGTTGATGCTGATAGGTTGAGCTCGCTCCCGCTCCAAAACCAAGGTAATCCCGGCCCAACCAATAACCGAGATTATGTCGGCTTCGAAAACCTTTCCGGGCGTAATTTGAAATCTCATAATGTTCGTATCCGTTTCGGCGTAGGAAATCCAACGTCATTTGCAACATTGCCACGACTTCATCTTCATCTGGTAATTGTTGTTTCCCTGTTTCAATCATGGCGGCGATCGGAGTCCCCGGTTCCACTTGGAGGCTATACGCCGAGATATGTTCGGGTTGCAATGCCGTCACCTCAGTTAAAGAACTTTGCCAATCCCCCAGACTCTGTCCAGGCAATCCCGAAATGAGATCAACATTAATATTCGTAAAACCGGTCATACGCGCCTGGTGATAAACTTCAATAAAAGCTTCCCAGGTGTGAATGCGGCCGATTCTTGTTAATAAACGGTTTTGAACTGCCTGTAAGCCGATGCTCAGACGGTTAAAACCGGCCGCGCGCAACGTTAATAAATCATTTGGGGTTACAGTTCCCGGATTAATCTCGATCGTTATTTCCGCTTCCCGGGCAACCGTAAAATGCCGAGTAAGAAATAAAAGCAAGGAGGCCAAACGGTCGCTGGGAACGACGCTCGGAGTTCCCCCGCCAAAATAGATGGTGGGAATAGTAAACGGTTGCGGAAGGAAACGCTCAATCTCAATGAGCAACGCCCGGCAATACTCAGGGATCAATTCACTGCAATCACCATAGGAATTAAAATCACAATAAAAACACTTTTGGATGCAAAATGGTAAATGGACATAGAGCGAAAGCTGTTTCTCCAAATTCATCCCCGCTTTGAGAGATTTTTCTTTTGTAGATTATTCAGCCGTAAAACCAAGTCCCGCATGAGCTTTTCCTATCCATGCTTAACAGATCAGAATAATTTTCCGAATTATTTGACAGCAAGTCCAATCATACGATACTCTTAAATAAGTAAGAATTGAAAAATGAACTTTTAACTTTCAGGAGAAGCAATGGCCTTTATATTGGGTTCCAAATTAACCAGCAATATTCCGCTAACTCAATATTTATCCGAGATCACCCCTTATTTTCGGGTGATTGAAATACCCACCGACCCGCGTTTTCTCTCGCCGCATTTTCCGTTAAACCATCTGTCGCAGCAAACTCTCCGCGCCTATCGCGAGGAATATCATTTCCGCTATACGATGCATGCGCCATTTGTCAGCTTGGGAACGTTGGATTACGAAGAACGCTCCGTGGCGGTGGGGAAATTTAAAAGCGCGCTCCAAGTTGCCAGCGACCTGGAAATACCGCTGATGACATTTCATCCCACCATGGTCCTCCGGGAGGCTCTTTCACAATATCAAGAATGTTGTAAGTTTGAAGCCGCTATGATCGCCACTTTATTAAACGAAGCCGAAAAACTTGGTATTACGCTCTCCATTGAGAATATGCCTTCCACCCCGGAATATCATCGCGATGCGATGGATGGCAAACGGATTGAAGAATTATTATCATTTTTCCCAACCGCCAATTTTGGGGTGACTGTTGATATTGGCCATGCATTACAGGCGCAAATCAATCTTGATAACCTGCTTTCGCTAGACCGGATCCGCCATTTTCACTTCCATGAAAACGACCGGTTGACCGATCGCCATTTACGAATTATCTCCAATCTCACTTGGTGGGAGACATTACTGAAAAAACTTAAAGAAAAATTCCCACAGGCCGTGGGAATCTTAGAAATGAATCAATTGGTTGACCAGATGGACAGTTTTGAGCGGATGCAATCTTTTCTCTGACCGTTGATCTCATTAATCCTCGATCTTTAACACTGCTAAAAATGCTTCCTGGGGCACTTCGACAGCTCCGAGCTGCTTCATCCGCTTTTTGCCTTCTTTTTGTTTCTCAAGCAATTTCCGTTTCCGCGAGATATCTCCACCGTAACATTTGGCCAAGACATCTTTACGCATCGCTTTGATCGTTTCGCGGGCGATTACTTTATTGCCAATCGCCGCCTGGATCGGCACTTCAAACATTTGACGCGGGATGATCTCCTTTAACTTCTCCGTTAACTGACGGCCGCGTTGATAGGATTTCTCCCGATGGACGATCGCCGATAACGCATCGACGGCTTTATCATTCAACAAGATATCCAGTTTGACCAACTCCGAGCGTCGATGACCTAAATACTCGTAGTCCAATGAAGCGTATCCCCGCGAACGGGATTTGAGTTTATCAAAAAAGTCCATGATAATTTCGGAAAGCGGCAACTCGTAGGTCACCATTACCCGGGTTTGCGTTAAATACTCCATATTGGTAAACTGACCGCGTTTTTCTTGACACAACTCCATAATCGTCCCGACAAACTCGTTGGGCAGAATAATCGTCGCTTTGACGTAGGGTTCCTCCATAAAGTCAAGATAGTTTGCCGCAGGCAGCTCCGCGGGATTGGAGATGTTTTCAACTTCGCCGTTGGTCCGATGAACTTTATAAACAACACTCGGAGCCGTCGCAATTAAACTCATGTTATATTCCCGCTCCAAGCGTTCCTGAATGATCTCCATATGCAGCAAACCTAAGAAGCCGCAACGAAAACCGAAGCCAAGCGCAGTCGAGTTTTCCGGCTCGAATACCAGGGAAGCGTCGTTCAGTTTCAATTTCTCCAAAGCATCGCGCAGATCATTATAGTCGGCGTTATCTATCGGATACAGTCCGCAATAGACCATCGGTTGAACCGGTCGGTAACCCGGCAACGGCGATAACGCCGGATTGCCAACAGCAGTAATGGTGTCGCCGACTTCGACGTCCCGGACATTCTTCATTGAGGCAATCACAAATCCGACTTCACCGGCGACCAACTCTTTGGCCACGGTCATCGCCGGACGAAACGTTCCCAACTCCGTTACTTCAAATTCCTTCCCGGTCGCTATCATCCGGATCTTCTCTCCGACTGTCAGCTTGCCTTCGACAACCCGAACATAAGCAATGGCGCCACGATAGGAATCAAATAGCGAATCGAAGATCAACGCTTGTAACGGCAGGCGCGAATCGCCTTGCGGCGGTTTAATCCGCTGGACAATGGCTTCCAAGATATCTTCAATTCCGACGCCTGTTTTGGCGCTGGCCATAATGCATTCATCGGGATCCAAGCCGATAATCTCTTGCAGTTCGGTTTTGACTCGGTCCGGATCGGCACTGGGCAAGTCGACTTTATTAATGACGGGAATGATATCCAGGTTATTATCGAGCGCCAAGTAGAGATTGGCAATGGTCTGGGCTTCCACGCCCTGCGTCGCATCAACGACCAGCAACGCGCCATCGCAAGCGGCCAACGAGCGCGAAACTTCATAGGTGAAGTCGACATGACCCGGGGTATCAATTAAATTTAAGATGAATTTTTCGCCGCTTTTGGCGCGATATTCCAAACGCACCGCTTGCGCTTTAATGGTGATGCCCCGCTCCCGCTCCAAATCCATGGAATCAAGCACTTGCTCCACCATCTCCCGCTCGCTTAAAGCGCCGGTATGCTCCAATAAACGATCCGCCAGGGTTGATTTACCATGGTCAATATGGGCAATAATGCAAAAATTGCGAATGTTAGTCTGAATCAAACGAAGAACAACCTCCAAGCCGAAATAAAATCCTATTCATTATAACATTTGGCGGCAACAGAGGCAACTGTCGCTTCATTCCGGTATCACGTAGACGATCCCAAAAATCCGGGGCAATTACGTCTCAATCTTCGAAGCCTTATTTACCGCGAAAACCGGCGGCGCACCATATTGATGGACATCTTCAGTTCTTCCATTTTCAAACTCCAGGCTACTCCGAAAAAGACGGCTCCGCCAACGACCATTCCCAACAAGATCACGAGCGCCGCTTGCAGATGGCCATGCAATCCAAACTGGGAGCTGATCCAGCCGACTGCGGGTTCAATGATGAAAATCACCAATCCCATTGCCAGCGCTGCCACAGTCGTTTTGATAAAGGAGATCAACATCCCGCGGCCGCGAATCCCGCCAACTTTACGCCGGAGTACTTCTAATAATAAGAGCATATTAATCAAACCCATAATCGAGAATGACAGTGCAAAACCGCCAACCCCGAGTTTGGTAAAGCGTAAAAAAAGGAAGTTCATAGCGATACTGGTTGAAACGGATATGACGCTGACGATCACCGGGGTACGAGTGTCTTGCAAGGAGTAAAATGCCCGCGGCAACATCAAAATAGCCGCATGGGCAAATATCGTCAAACTATAGAATAATAACGCGTATGCGGTAAGCTCGGTATCGCGGGTAGTAAACAGTTGTCCTTCAAACAACAGTTTCACAATCGGGGTTCGCAACATAATTAATCCGATCCCCGCCGGAATCATTAAAAAGAAGATCGAACGTAACGCTAAGGAAAGCGTATCCTTATACTCCTCGATTTTTTTCTCCGCCACCAGACTCGAAAGCAATGGGAAAAATGCCATAGAGATTCCCGCTGCAAAGATTCCGATCGGCAGTTGGACCAACCGATTGGCAAACCGTAATGCGGTAATACTGCCTTCAGGAAGCGCGGAGGCCATTGCGGTAGTCGCCCATATATTCGCTTGGTCGGCCGAGAGTCCAACCAACGCCGGAACCATCAGCATTAACATGCGGCGGAAGCCTTTGTTTTTCAAATCGACATAACCAAACCGGTAATGTGCTTTCGCTCCGGTTTTCCATAAAAAACAACTCTGAATCAGAAAATTACCGATCGCGCCAACCACAACCCCAAACGCCATTCCTTTGATACCAATTTTGGGACCGAGAAAAAATGCCCCTAAAATGATGGCGATATTATAAAAGATCGGTCCGACGGCCGGAGCAAAAAAATGCTTGTATGAATTGAGCGCTCCCGCCACCATTCCGGCCATTGCCGTAAAACAAACCGCCGGAAACATGATTCGGGTCAATTCAATCAGTAATTGCAGTTTGTCAGGGGGAAAATCCGGCGCCAAAACCGGAGTGATAAACCGGGTGAAGGTAACCCCTAAAGCGGTAAAACATAATAAAAGAATAACGGTGATATTAATAAACGTGCTTGCAACCTTCCATGCTTCATCTTCGTCGCCACGAGTCAGGTACTCGGTAAAAATCGGGATGAAAGCAGCTGATAAAGCCCCACCAACCAATAAATAGTACATCGCATCAGGAATGATAAAAGCCGCAAAGAAAGTATCTGTTTGAAAACGGGTAAATAACCGACCCGAGAGATTCTCGCGGATAAAACCCAAGACGCGGCTGATAAAAAACATCATTGATATCATTCCGGCAGCCCGAGCTGCTTTAAGAGTATGATTCTCGTTCATTGTCCGACTCCTTTCCGAAGAATTTAGTATTCACCATTCATGTTTGAACTCCTCCTTTTCGGGAGATTTTCCCAACGGAACCACGGGTAGGACTGGGTCGTTACCGTCAAAACTCCATTAGAATTGGTAATTTTCCACGAACGAGTTCGTTTGCTCCATTGAACTTCCGGATAAACCGAGACGTGTTCAATCCACGATCCGGTCTGAATGACCAGACTTCCGCTCGCGAGTCCGAACTGAACAGGTTCAGTCGCTACTCCGGTGATCTTGCCGAGGTTTTGTAGCGCGATCCAATAACCGCTTCCCAAGATACCTATTACACAACAACCGATTACACACATTTTGATCCAGTACTTCATTTTAAGTCCACCACCGTCTCAATGCTAAAAAAAGAAAAGCCCCCCATTGCGAGGGGCTTTATTGCGACTTATGTTAAATAGCGAAAAACTTCTTCGGGGCTTACCGCGGGATGAAGCGCAATATTCAAAGCGCCGGATATAACCCGGGAAAGATCATCGATCATCACATCGATCTCTTTCGGGGTAACAATTAGGCTATTGAGGTACGGCGACAAGACCCGTTCAATCAAGTCCCGTTGATTAACCGCTTTTGGGCTGACCAGGGTTGGGGCCATTTTCGTCATTTCGCTTAACGCATCTTGGACGATGGTTGTCGCCTCGACAACTGTCGGAACTCCGATCGCAATGACCGGAATTCCCAATGTTTGCGGAGTAATCCCAATTCGCCGGCTCCCTAAACCTGATCCGGGGTGAATTCCGGTATCGGCTAATTGAATAGTCGCTCCCATCCGCTGCGTGCTTCGCGAGGCCAATGCGTCAATCACAACCACAAATTTGGGACGGGTTCGCTGCACGACCCCCATGATTATTTCGCCGGTTTCCATTCCGGTGGTTCCCATGACACCCGGCGCTAATGCGCATACGGGACGCAATCCCCCTTTTTTCTCTGGAGGCGCGGTCTCTTGCAGGTGACGGGTGACCAGAATATGTTCAACGACTTTCGGGCCTAAGGCATCGGGTGTCGCGGCCCAGTTTCCCAAGCCTACCACGAGGCAGGGATCATTATCGCCCAGTTTGAAATGGGCGATATATTCTTCAAGTTCCTTTGCCATCAAAAAAGCAATCTCTTCCCATTGGTCGCGGTCGTGGGTTCGTAAACCGGGTGCTTCCAATGTTACGTAAAATCCCGGTTGTTTCCCGATGGTCCGCCCGGCTTCTTCAGTTTCAATCTTCACTCTGGTAATCAGGGTTTCGCCTTGTTTTTCGGTCTGGGTGTTGATTCCCGTCGGCTCGGTTCCGCCACTCCGTTCCATGGCGAGTTCGCGGGCTTCCATTGCCAAATCGGTATGGATCTCTCCGATTCGGATCAGTTGTTCGCTATCCATCGTTTTCACCTTCAATTTTGTTTGTTAGGCCGAAAAAAACCTTGGGAACTTTGCTCCGGCAAAATCATTTCCAGGCCAACCATTCCTAAATATACGGTTATTATTCCCATCCACGACAAATTCACTCCCCTAAATCGATCGTTCACCGCCATCAATATTCCGACCGCGCCCAATCCAATCAGCCAGATCCAATGTTTATTTCCAATCTTAAAACGCTGCAAGATCGCCCGTATCCCAAAGCAGGTTCCGACAATCAGAATGGCTAGCGATAGGATTGACCCTCTGCCTCCGACGGAAAAGTTCGGCGAAATCAATGAACAGATGATTAACAATAGAATACAGTAGAAAAACCGTAAAAAAATCAAGACCATCCGTTACCAACCCCCGGAACATTTTTGTCAGTTGACACGTTTAATTAGGTAAGTGATCGTCCACACTTGTTTCCCGCTGGAGTGAATCGAACGATAACCCGGTGGAGCAACATAGCTGTCGCAGTATTTCCTCCGGGACAGTTTAGGTTGTCCCGGGCCTGGAACGTCTATCCATTGATTTCCACCTTGCTTGTGGAGAAACCAGCGACCATGGTATAATTGGATTGATATTCAATTGAAGGAGGTTAGCCAAGGTGAACCGCAAATTATTGCTGCTGTTGACATTATCGTTACTTCTGGGAGTTTTGAGCTTCCCAACGTTTGCAGCGGAACGCCTCTATAAAATCGCTGTTTTACCTTTTGACGACGGTTCGATCCAAGACCGCTGGTGGGGCAGAAACTGGCAGGTTGGCAAAGGGGTCTCGGACGAATTAGTAACCGCGTTATTAAATACCGGGAAATTTCGGCTAATTGAACGCGAACAAATTGATAAAGTACTTAATGAACAACACTTCGCAGCTTCGGGCATGGTTGATTCACATAGCGCCGCCAAACTCGGCAAGATTCTCGGAGTCCAGTATCTGGTCATGGGCCGGGTAACCCAATTTTCATTCAAATCCAACGGTGGAGCCATTGCCAACCATAAAGGATTCGGATTGGGGATCAATTCCACCAATGCGATTGTTACGATTGATTCCCGTTTGGTGGATACCACTTCGGCGGAGATCGTCTCCGTTGTGACCGGCAAGGGCGAGAAGAAGCAGACCAACCTAGGGATTGTGGCGAATTGGAACGCAATAGCCTTTGGTAGTAGCGAATTCCGCAAAACCAATCTTGGCGAAGCTTTACGGGATGCCGTCAACCAGGTGGCGACCAGCCTGGTTGCGAAGGCTTACGGCGACGGAAATACTCAAAATGCCAATGGAATAAGTGGCCTTGTCGCCTATGCTAACGGCAATAAAGTCATTATTAACCTCGGAAACGCTGATGGAGTTCAGCCTGGAATGCATTTTATCGTCCATCACTTGATCGAAGTGGTGAAAGACCCTAAAACCGGCGAGGTTATTGATGAAATCACCGAGCCTTTGGCAGAATTGTCAGTCGCGGAAGTGAAAGATAAATCCGCAACCTGTGTGGTCGTGAGCGTCTTCAATCGCCGTTATCCGATCACGAACGGCGATCTAGTAAAGATAAAACAGTAAAATCGCTTGCAAATAGTGGATTTCCATGTTACAATATATTCTGTTGAAAATTCAGGTTTTTTGCCGCAGTATAAGGAGGTGAATGTTTTGCCAAATATCAAATCAGCCGAAAAAAGAGTGAAAGTCGCCGCGATCAATCGGGAGAGAAATAAAACACACCGATCCGAACTGAAAACTTACTTAAAAAAGGCTGTTTCCTCCATTACTGCCGGAAACAAAGAAGCCGCCAAAGCCGATTTGCAAACAGCCATTAAATCGTTGGATGAAAGCGCATCCAAAGGTTTGATTCATAAAAATCAGGCTGCTCGGAGAAAATCCCGCTTGATGAAGAAATTGAACGCAATGTAAAAAAGGCCGATCGGCCTTTTTTGTTTTTCTTCTGTTTTAGTTCCTAGAGGTGCCGTAATCATGAAAAAGGCAACCTCTTTTTTATTTGCCAAGCATGGATTTTTTAGTGCCGGGACCCTAATATCCCGGTTTCCGCTTGACTGCTCCAACTTATCCACAACCACGCTTATTAACCATGTTCAACCGTTTATCCACAAAAAATAGATCACTTATCCACAAAATGATCTCGTTGAGTGACAAAATGAGATCACTTATCCACAAAATGATCTCGTTGAGTAACAAAATGAGATCACTTATCCACAAAACGATCTATCTGAGCGACGAAAAGCGTCTCGCCGACAAGCACTCCTTTTGCAACCATCGTTCTTTATTTCAACATTTCAACGCTTGCGAACCGCGATATTTTGTCCCGCCAAATATTCTTTCGCTTGCTGCACGGTATACTCCCGGTAATGAAAAATCGAAGCGACTAACACCGCATCGGCCTTCCCAACTTGGATTGCGGCCGCCAAATGTTCAAGTTTCCCGGCTCCACCCGATGCAATCACCGGGATATTCACTTGATCGGCGACGGCGCGATTTAGATCGTTATCATAACCGTCCAAGGTCCCGTCACAATCCATACTGGTCAGTAAGATTTCACCGGCTCCCAACCGCTCCACCTCCTGCGCCCACTCGATTGCATCCATCCCGGTGGCGGTCCGGCCGCCATGGATAAAAACCTCCCACCCCTGTTGCGCATCGTCCTTGCGACGGCGTCGGGCATCCATGGCAACCACAACACATTGGGAACCGAACCGTTCTGCGCCCTCACTAATCAGGCGGGGGTTTTGAACTGCGGCGGTATTAATCGCTGTCTTATCGGCCCCGGCCAGTAAAATGGCCCGCATATCTTCAACACTGCCGATACCGCCGCCTACTGTAAAAGGAATAAAAACTTGTTCGGCCACATGAGCCGCCATTTCCACGACGGTTTTACGACGTTCGTGGGATGCGGTGATATCTAAAAAAACTAGTTCATCGGCGCCTTCGCGATCATAAAACGCTCCCAGCTCAACTGGGTCACCGGCATCGCGAAGTTGGAGAAACTCCGTTCCTTTCACCACTCTACCGTCTTTAACGTCTAAGCATGGGATGACACGTTTGGCTAACATCGACCATTCTCCAATTCATTCGCTTATTGTCGATCGTTAATCAGATCGGCTTCAGTTCCGCAAAATTTTTTAAGATTTGCAATCCCACCCGACTGCTCTTTTCCGGGTGAAACTGCACCGCAAATAAATTATTCCGGGCAACGCCCGAGCAATATTCAATTCCGTACGGAGTCCGACAGACAATCATTTCCGACTGAGCCGGTTCGACGTAATAGGAATGGACAAAATAAACAAAGCTGCCGTCGGGAACGGCATGAAATATGGGCGTGTCAAGCGATACGCTGATCTGATTCCAGCCGATTTGCGGCACTTTCAACTCACTGCTGGGAAAACGTAAAACCCGCCCCGGGAGAATTCCCAGACCAGGGAACGAATGTTGCGAGTCGTCGAACACTTCAAAACTTTCATCAAACAACATTTGCAACCCAAGACAAATTCCTAAAAAGGGGCGGTTCGAGGCAATTACCTCCCGTACCGCCGGCACCATCCCCGCCCGCTCCAAGCTTTCCATCGATTTACCGAAAGCCCCGACGCCCGGCAAAATAACTTTTTCAGCCTCCTGCACTACTTGGGGATCGGCAGTGACAATCGCTCGATAGCCAAGAGACTCAATGGCCTTCTCAACGCTGCGTAAATTTCCAACCCCATAATCAATAATAGCAATCATGTAGCTTAGAGAATTCCCTTGGTGGAAGGAATTCCAACCATCCTTTCGTCAATTGTGACTGCGGCTTTTACAGCTCGGCCAAAAGCTTTAAATATTGCTTCGCAGCAATGATGGAGATTGGAACCATCCAACAACCGGATATGGATATTCATTCCGGCATGAGCCGCAATGGAACGATAAAATTCTTCAACCAGCTCAAGGTCAAATTCGCCAAGGCGACCTTTGCCCAGATCGGCATTGAAACATAGGTACGGGCGACCGCCGAAATCCAACGCAACCAAAGCCAAGGCTTCATCCATCGGAATCGTGGCGTCTCCGTAACGGCGAATCTGCTTTCGCTCGCCCAACGCTTCCCGTAACGCCTGGCCAATTACAATCCCAACGTCTTCCACGGTGTGATGAGGGTCGACCTCCAGATCGCCAATAGCGTTTACCTTGAGATCAATTACGCCGTGACGGGCGATCTGGGTAAGCATATGATCAAAAAAACCGATCCCGGTATTTACATCGTAAAGTCCGACGCCGTCAAGGTTAAGTTCCAATTTTATTTGGGTTTCGGAAGTTTTTCGTTCGATCATTGCCTGACGCATTGTGTATTCACCCTTTCAAACGTTCGCGTACCGCGTTGGCATGCGCGTCCAGTCCCTCAACCTCGGCGATGCTTACCGCAGTCGGTCCGTATTTTGCAATGCCTTGTTTACTGTATGCGATCAAACTGCTTTTTTTGATAAAATGGTCAACGTTAAGTCCGGAAGCGAACCGGGCGGTTCCGTTGGTCGGAAGTACATGATTGGTTCCGGCGACATAATCGCCAATCGGTTCGGTTGAATACGGTCCAATAAAGATCGCTCCGGCGTGTTTCAGTTTGGCTAGTTGCGTCCAAGGATCGGCAACCAGCAACTCCAAATGTTCCGGAGCGGTATAATTCGCTAATTCAAACGCTTCATCAAGATCACGGGTGACCACAATCACTCCGTTGGTTTCTAAAGAAGCCGCCGCAACCTCGTTACGGGACAATTTTGTCAGTTGACGTTCTACCGCCTGGCTCACTGCTTCCGCCAGTTCTTTGGACGGCGTGAGCAGAAATGCGCCCGCTTCGTTAACCGGACCGTGTTCAGCTTGGGATAGAAGATCCGCCGCAATAAATTCGGGATTATTGTCGGCATCGGCGATGATCAAAATCTCACTAGGCCCCGCCAGCATATCCAATCCCACATAACCGAAGACCTGCCGTTTCGCCTCGGTGACATATTGATTGCCGGGTCCGGTGATCACATCAACCGGTGCAATGCTGTCAGTCCCAAAAGCCATTGCTGCGATTGCCTGGGCTCCGCCCACTTTGTACACTTCTGTAACGCCACATTCGGCGGCAGCGGTAAGCAGATATTCGTTAACGCCTCCCGTGGCATTCGGCGGAGTGCAGATGATGATCCGGGTCACGCCGGCAACTGTTGCCGGCAACACATTCATTAAAACCGAGGAGACTAAGGGAGTTGTACCGGCAACACCGCCCGGAACATACAATCCGGCGGAATCAACCGGTTGAAAGCGTTGTCCCAGGACGATGCCATCCTGACGAATGTCCAACCAGTCCTTCGGGAGCTGTTTCTGGTGATAGCTAAGGATATTTTCTTTGGCAGTCCGGATTGCCAGAATAAAATCATCAGGTACGGCTGATTTTGCCGCAGCGAATTCCGCTGCGGTAACTTGTAACATCCCTGCCGCCAGCTCCACGCCGTCAAATCGCGCCGTGTATTCAAACAATGCAACATTGCCGCGGGTGCGTACTTCCTGCATAATTGCGGCAACAGTTTCGGTTAGGTGTTGATGATTTTCATCCTGAAGTTGCGGACGGCGATTCAGAATATTCCTTACTTGTTCGGATTGGCTTTCCGATTCCAATATACGCATGTCAAACCCCTGCAATCCCTTGATTCGCTTGATTTTACTTTAATTTACCATACAGGGGAGTTGATTGTCAACGCAAATGACCTTGTTAACAATACTGTAGAAATCGCTTATGAGCCGTTTTTTTTCAGCCACTGCAATCCGTGCTTTACCAGATCGGTGATTGATGTTGTAATCGGCGGAAACGGTATATCGAAGATTAAAATGAAACACAATATGAAACCGCCGGACAATAAAAGACTGAAAATGATCAGCTCTTTCCAATATTTCCGACTGATCAACCGGGGAACTTCGAACCCGATTGCCAACATAAAAAGCAATAACAACGAAAGGAGCTTCATTGCGCTGTTTCCCCTCTTTTACCGCGTAAGACAGCCATTAGTAACGTGATCCCCGGAATGACCAATTGAAACAACGACGCGTAAACTGGATAGGTAAATTCGACAAATTCAAAGTTTTCGGCGATATTGCGAAAATCCAAAATAGAAGTGGTAAGGAGCATGATCCCGATCGGGATAACTAACGGCCGAGCAGTACGCATCCGGAAAAGCTGCGACAAACTTAAGACGATTCCGTAGTAAAGTACGGTTAATTTCAGAAAACTCATTGTCAAAAAGTTGATGGCCACAACTACTTCCAGACGGGTATTCACATAAGGTAGATTTAGCATCTTAACCGCCTCAAACGCCGGATAAGTAAAAATTCCCGCCGTCGCTCCCAGCACTGTTACGGATCGCACCGCCGCTAAGATAAAAATTAGGCTGACGGAACCAAGGCCTAATATCGTCAGTTTAGTGTATTTTCGCGAATTAACAAACGGGAAAATCATCAAAAATACCGCCGATTCACCAAACGGAAATATAGCCGCGCTATGGCTGGCCCATAAAAATTGATCAAGCGGGAGATCGAAAAGGGGAAATAAGTTCTGAAAATTGAACGTGCTTAATTGGAGACTGTAGATAATAATAAACAATCCAATCGTCAACGGAACCAACACCACGCTACAACGGGAGATCACTTCAATTCCGTAAAAAACCGCACAAGTGGCGACCAATAACATCATTACACCGATGACACTGCCCGGTGTTTCCGGCATAATGGCAGTGCTCAAAAAATCGGTGGAGTTACGTAAAACGATTGAACCGAGATTAAACAGATACCAAATAAATATCCCGGCAACCATCGTTCCTACGATTGGCCCATATACTGTTTCACAGATTTCGATCATGGTTTGTCCTGAAAAACGTTTGGCTAAGGTTGTAAAACACAGGACGATCAACATCGCCTCCAACAGCCCGACGATAATCGCTAACCACGACATTTGTTGTGCCTGATGTGCCGGCGATAAGATAACCGATGTTCCGAGTTCATAACCTAGAACTAATAAAACAAACTCCATTTGGCCTAAACGGACCTCCGGAAGTTTCATAATATTTCCTCCTCGCTTAAGGTTGCGGGACGATTGGTTTGAATGTCAACCCAACCAGCGGTATAGTTGATCGAATATCCATTGTGACGCGCAGCTGAGGAAATAATGTCTGCCATCTCGGTTCGATTTTACGCCACAAGTTTGGGTCTTCCCGATGAAAAACTTCCCCAAAACCAAATATATCGGCATTAAAGCGCTTGGCTTTCGCAATTGCCGCTTCAATCTCGTTCCGAATTACCGTGGCCTTGCATTGGGCCAATTTTCGTAACATCTCCGGTTTGCTTAGGTCGGCTTCGCTCATCTGGCAATCGAGATTCCCAACTTCGGAAATGCGCAACTCGATCAATGGTTGTCCATTGTTAATTTTCGCTTTGATTTTGACGCTTGATCTCATAATCTCAAACGAAGCTTTACCGCCAGGCGCCCTCACCACAATGACTCCCGATCTGACTTTACCTTTAACCCACAACAATCCGCGCGTTTCGTGCTCAGTCAACTCCCCAATCAGCCGATCCTCTTTAAATACTGCCGATCCGCACAGGCGGAATCTGTTTTGGGATCTTTCCGGATTAATCTCAATCATGGGTGCAACCGCGGCTGTGGTTTTGCTGATCAATGAACTTAAAAATTCTTGTAAATTCACCGTTGCGTTTTGCGATAGTGATCGTTGGATTCTTAACATGCTTGCAATTTCATAAGCAGATACCTTTTCGATTTCACCGGGAGATTTTAAGATTTCAGCGGCGTTCCCTTTGGCAATCAACACTTGAGTCGTAGGACGGGGCTCATTATCCCGAATAAAAAAATCGACAATATGTTTTACTCCTTGTTCAGCCTGTTCTCTCCCGAAGACAATGATTTGACTATGCGGAAAATATAAGCGTCGACTGGTTTCTTTTAGAAAATTGCGTGCGGCGTCAAACGGCGATGCGCCATCAATTGATTTCACGATGACCGGAGCGGACTGCCCCGATCCGCCTTTCCCGCTTTCACCTCCTGATTGAACGGCAGTTGGTTTTATGATCTGAGCGGTAAGGATTACTGTCCCCCAGCTTTTCCCCCGATCAATTCCAATCCCGGTCACGATTCCCAATTGTTCCAATTCCCGATAATTCCAACACCCGGCCAGCAATAAAATTACACTCAGAAATAAAATGGCATAAATTGGCACTTTCATTTCCGATCTCCCTTCGCTTTTGGCGGTGTGGGCTTCTGTTCATCCGCTTGCCGTCCGGAATCGTTCGCATTCAACATCCGCGGTCGTTTTGACATCATCCACCACGGCGCCCGCAGCAATACGTCCTGCCCCAATTCCCGCAACGTCGTTGGAACGATCGGGGACAAAAACGGCACTCCAAACGATCGGAGCGCCGCCAGATGAATCAGTAATAAAATCAATCCCATTACGATTCCAAACGCGCCCAAAACTCCCGCAATAATGACAAAAATGATCCGTAACGGAGTCGTTTCATCCACTAACGCGGGAATAACAAACGAAGCCACCGCAGTTGTAGCGACCACGATCACGGTGGGCGCTCCGACCAACCCCGCTTGGACCGTTGCTTGACCAATTACCAACGCCCCGACAATACCGATGGCTTGCCCGATTGGCTTCGGGAGTCGAATCCCGCCTTCACGGATTAACTCAAAGACGAATCCCATCGCGATAACTTCGATAACCGTCGGGAACGGTGTTCCTTCGGTCGCCGCGGCCATACTAATCAATAACGGCGTGGGTATTAATTCCTGATGGAAAGTGGTCAGCGCCACAAAAAATGCCGGACCGATTAAGGTGACGAAAAACGCTCCATAACGGATCCACCGGAGTAAGGTGGAATACACATAACCGAAATTATAATCATCAGGGAATTGAAAGTTCTCCACCAAGAGAAACGGCACCGTAAGCACTACCGGAGTACCCTCGACAATAATCGCCACTCGCCCTTCGACAATTTTGGTGGCGACAACTTCGGGACGTTCGGTATAACCAACCGTTGAGAAAATTGACAACGGGGCGTCTTCGACAAATTGTTCCACGCCGCCGGCGCCAACAATGATATCCGTATCAATCTTTTGAAGCCTTTTTCTCACCTCCGCCAACAACTTTTCCGAGGTTAATCCATGAATAAAAACCAATGAAACATCGGTTTTACTTCGATACCCAATAGTTAACGTCTCAAACGTCAAATCAGGATGGCCAATCTTCCGACGTAACATAGCGGTATTGACACGCATGCTCTCGACAAAACCTTCCCGTGGGCCCCGGACATTGGCTTCGGACTCCGGTTGTTCGACGCTTCGCTTGTCCCAACCAGGCGTTTTTAAAACCAGACTCGTAGTATACCCTTGGATCAACAAGACCGTCCCGCCGACAAGCAAGCTGTCAATCAGTTGTTGCAGACTAACTTGCTCGGCAATGTCTCCTACGGTGATCAAACGGTCTTTCAGAAATTCCAAAAGATTATCCGGTAGAGTTTTCGCTTCGCCCCCCGGATTCATCAGCGGTTGCAGCACACTCCATTCAAGCTGCTGTTTATCGATTAACCCATCGATAAAAACCAAAGCGGCTTCAAATGAGTGTTGATAAATACTGATTTGAAATTTCCGAATAACCAAGTCCGAGCTGGAATGCAGTTGCGCTCGTAATCGTTCCGTATTATGTTCCAAATCGCGGGCCAAATCCAAACAGGCTTCGTCGTCTTGACCGAACTCCATCTTGATCCGTTCAATTTTTTTCAACATTTTCCAAAAAATCGGTTTCCGGGGCTTGCGAAATTTTTGAAGCATTTTTCCTCAATTTCCTCAGATTACCACGAGGTCTTTCTAATTGAATTTATTATGCGCTTTAGCGAAACCGCCTATTCGAATCCTTTTTAATAATCAAAACAATCTTACGTAATCAAAAACAATCTTGCGGAATCGCAAGATTGTTTAAAGTCAAACTATTCAGTTCATAAACATACCCGTTTTCTCCCGGTCCCGGAGAAAAGTTCAATAAAGCGCCAATATTAATATTCCCCCGCCCTAACTGGAGGCGCTTTGATATTTTTTCAAGCTAAATTGCCAAAATTTATGACTACATACTAAAAGTAAAATACCAACCCCAAAAAACCAACTCAATTGGATAACCGTCAATTTACCCAGACCGAAATAAGCCGGAAAATTAGCCACAAGCACCATTGGCAAAACGATCGTAAAGATCATCCGCCAGGATCCCGGAAAAATCCCCATGGGGTAGCGTTCAAATTCCCCGATTTCAAAAAAAATGGTCCAAATCGCATCAACGGCAATCATCGAAAAAGATAGGGACATCACCAGACATGATAATGAATAAGAGATCGCCGCACCATTAACGATCATGACCGCCATGGTCAGTAGTTGGCGCCAAGACAGGTTTAACTGCAGATGCAACCCGGCATAAATCATCATGGCTAGTCCTAGGGTGAGATCGGTTAAAGAAAACCAGCTAAAACCTCGAAATGTTACTAAAAATTGTGACGGAACCGGTTTCGATAACATAAAATCCATGTCGCCGCGGCGTACCAACTCGGGGATTTCCATCAGTCCGAAAAAGCTAAAGATCATATAAACCGCATCGGTCACATGAAATGTTCCAGTGAAGAAAAGCATCTGATACGGTGTCAGTCCACCAAACCCGCCGACTTTCAGCCAGATCAATGAGAAAAACGCCAGATTGGCGGCAATAAAAAAGAGGTGAATCATGATCGAGACCACAAAATTTGCCGGAAACTCGAGTTCCCGGACTAAACGATAACGGGCAAACGCCCGGATTAAACGAAGATAGCGCATATTCCACCTCATCCTCTTATACTCCGGCGGCCGAATAATACTTCATCCCGAACGACCATAACAGTCTGCTGGTAAGCCAGAAGAACACTACCCAGATTAATTGGAGCAGCATCCCCTGGTGGATCAGATCTGGCGGAAGTTTCCCGAGCATAATCTGGAGCGGAAAAAAGATCATATATTGAAACGGTAATGCCAAAAAAACCCCGGCGATTTTCGGCGGTAAAAAAGTTAACGGAAGCCATGCGCCTGCCAGGAAACTGACGATCAACCGTTTTAAAAACAACACGCCCCAGATCTCCAACCACCAAAAGGCTAGCATTGCCACGGTATAACTGAAACAAAACTGAAGTAATAACGCTAATATCCCGGCAACCGGAAGATACCACCAACTTGCATTAGGGGTTAACACGAACGCCTTGGGGAAGAAAAAAACTACCAAAATCACCGGACCGATTCGCATCAACACATACATTGCTTTATGGGCTAGATATAATGATAGCCGGTACAGCCGATCACTGATCGGGCGAATTAAAAAACGATTCAACCCGCCGTTCCGAATGTCCTGCGGTAAGGCGTTATCGATCTCTTCCGAAGGTTCAATCGCCCAATCCCAAAATTTAGCCAACAGAATATACGTCAACATCTCCTGAAGGGTCAAACCGGAGATGGGTTGCCCATGATTACTTTGATAAATCGAACGCCAGAGAAAAAACAGGACGAAAAACGCAATGACCCCAACGACCGATTCCAAAAGATTATTAGCCCGATAGGCCATTTGTTCTTGCCAACCCAGTAAAAAAACCCGCCAATATTTACGCCAGCCGGCTTGCCAACGATATTCGTTCACTGTGAATCCTCCATGGATTGGTGAAATATTTGCGCAATCACTTCATCAATCTCAACTTCGGCCGTATTTAAGTCGTCGACTTTAAATTCGGTCAACAAACGCGCGATTACGGTGGTCAACTCCCCACGGGGAATCCGGAAGGATACTTTGACCGGATCGAACACTTGACACGGTGCGATTTCCGAAATTGCCGCGGCGGTCACCGGCTCGGAAAACGTTACGGTCAGATCTTTCACGGCTGAAAATTCTTTGGCGATCTCGGCTAACATGCCGTCATAAACTTTATGGCCATGGTTGATGATGATCACCCGTTTACACAAGGCCTGGATGTCATCCATATAATGACTGGTTAACAGCACTGTTGTACCAAACTGTTGATTATAACGGCATAAAAACTCCCGGATTTTCCGTTGACTAATGATATCTAAACCAATCGTCGGTTCGTCCAGGAATAATACCCGCGGTTGGTGTAAGAGTGCGGCAATTAACTCCATCTTCATCCGTTCCCCGAGCGATAACCGACGCACCTGCACTTTAAGCACTGATTCGACATCCAATAAAGCCACCAGTTCATCGAGGATCGTCCGAAATTGCGTTTGGGGAATTTGATATATTTCTTGATTGAGATAAAATGATTCAAGTGCCGGCAAGTCCATCCACAACTGGTTTTTCTGCCCCATCACCAGCGAATATTGACGGCGGTATTCATTCTTTCGTTCCCAAGGTGTAAACCCCATGACTTTCGCCCGGCCCGAAGTGGGATGAATCAAGCCGGACAACATTTTTAACGTAGTCGTTTTACCGGCTCCGTTCGGACCAAGAAATCCGACCAGTTCTCCTTCGTCAATCGTAAAACTGATTTGATCCACTGCCTTATTGTCAATATATTGGCGGGAAAAAAGACTTTTTAACGAACCTTTTAGACCTTCTTCTTTCTCAACCGTTTTAAAATATTTGCTTAAATTATCAACCATGATGATGGACAAAGCGGGACCACCCTTCCTACTGCCGAAGATTGCATTTGGTTTGTTTAATCAAAAACCGTGGTCAAACCACGGTTTCAATTAGTGCGACTCATCTAGTGTAAACGAAATGATCATAACCTATCAATGGATAGAGCAAAACGGTTTATTTGACCAAAGGTAAAATTTCCGTTGCCACATCCTGCTCCGTGCGGATCGCGCCGATTCTCCGATTTAATTGCCAAGTTTCGATATGTTGGACCGTTGCGCCTGACGGCACTGTTTGAATGCCGCCCAAAGTTTCTAATTCCAAAAAACGATGATTGGTATATACTTCGACATTGACGCCGTTATCCGGATATTGGTCGGTCGCGGAGTAAGCAAAACGTTTCAGCAACAGATACCCTTGATTCAAATAGGCGGCCCAACCTTCCGGAACGGAGATCCCAATTTTAAACGGATTATCTTGATGAGTGTCTTGATTGATCATAATAAACCGACCGCCCCAGGTAACCCGGGAATCGTTCATATCGGTATACGGCCATAAACTCAAGTAACGGTTCGGCAATAATCCTTCGGGATCCGCAACCCGAAACTGAGGGATAATCGCCGTTCCTCCCGTTTGCATAACCGATAACGCCCAGGGAGCGAATTGCACCGGCCAGACCCCTTGATTGGTAAGACGGTGAATCAGCGTAAAATCATGAGTGTTTGGATCAAGTTCAATCGCAATTTCTTTGGCGATTCCCGCATTGCCTTCGGTCGGCTGTTTCAACACCAAACCATTGGGTTTCACAATTGCCTCAACTTTGCGATTATCGGGCCAATACGTCCGGGTTTTTGATTCCGGGCTATGCCAAAGACGATGCCCGCCATAGATCTGCCATTCCGAACCGTTTTTCTGCCCGAGCTGCTCCGGAAATTCCGCAAACAGATTGGGGCCGTCGCAATACCCCAAGCGAATCAAACGCGGTCCGATGGTCGCAACCGCCACAACTTCAACAACGCCATCGGTGATTCGATAACAATCTTCCCAACCGCCATACGTAATTTGCTCAACTGAAACTGTTCCCATGGTATCCTCCTCTGCTACCGTATGCAAAGCGTTTCCCGGATCGTTGCTTCATCATAACCGGCTTCCCGGAGCGGTTCGATGATCTGCTGTTGCAGATCGGGAAGATACGCTTTTAAAAACTGCAAATTCCCTTGAATCGAGTACTCACCTAGCTTTGCCGGAATAAAAACCGCTTCCGGAGTTTGAATGACAACCTGCCCCCCGGCATAGCGGATCGTCCCGGAACCCTTTAGGAATAGATAAAGATAAAAACGGTCACCGGTTGCAATTTCATTTATTGTTCCATTTAACTCGGTGGATTCAACAGCAAAAAATTGATTCGCCACCAAATAGCGGGTTTGATTGTCAAGTCCTTTCCGGATCTTAAGTCCCGCCAACTGCGGTCTACGTCCGATCGAATCAAAGTCTGCTACTGCCAAAGCTTGGTCAATATGGAGCGGGCGTTTATTTCCCGACTGATCCACCCGATCATAATCATACAGGCGATAGGTCAGATTGGAGCTTTGTTGAATCTCCGCAATGATAATCCCCGCCCCGATTCCATGAACGGTTCCGGCGGGAATATCGAAAGCGTCGCCGGGAGCGACCGGAACCTGCTGGAGACAGTCGCCGATCCGGCCTTCCTGAACCGCTTTTTCAAAAACAATCCGGGTGGTTCCCGGTGTAAAATCATAGATGATATGCGCTCCGGGTTGCGCATCAACAATATACCATATCTCGTTTTTACCGTAACCGGATTCGTATTGCCGCGCATATTCATCATCGGGGTGCACCTGCACCGATAATTGTTGTTTGGCATCAATCAATTTCACCAATAGCGGAAATTGATTGTGAAAACGATCAATCATCGCGGTGCCCAGGGCTGCACCGCCAAACTGTTCAAGCCATGCGGTCAGTGTTTTCCCTTTGAATTCCCCATTGGCGATCACACTGAATCCATCCGGATGCGTCGAAACCTCCCAACTTTCGGCAATGATCCCGGGAGGCAGCTTTCTCCCCAACTTGGTCAAATTGCGACCGCCCCAAAGATAATCTTTATATACGGGTTGAAATTTGAGTGGATAGAACATCGGTCCGTCTTCCGATATATTCACGATTCTCGCTCCCTTACGTATGACAATGGGCGCTTCAAACAGCTTAACGCTCTTTCGACCTGTTTACCAGTTTTTCCTGCAACTTGTGAACAAAAAAGCAATTTGCTTCATCCGCAACTAAATAAAGTCTGTCTTGCTTTCTATACGATAACAATCAATTCAGGGAATTTTTTTGTTTCCACGGCAATTTGGAAGGTTTTTCTAACGATACAGTAAATATAATATATTATCACCCGAATAATAACGCCATCAAAACGGAGGATATTCGATGACCAAAAAAATCGGAATTTTAACGGGCGGCGGCGACTGTCCCGGTTTAAACGCAGTAATCCGTGCCGTAGTCAAAACAGCGATCGGCAAGTACGCATGGGAAGTGGTCGGTTTTAGAGACGGTTATTACGGCTTGGTCAACAATGATTCAATTCCGCTCAAATCAAACAATGTTTCCGGAATATTGGACCGGGGCGGAACGATTTTAGGGACTTCCAATCGGGATAATCCCTTTCATTTTAAAGTTGCAAAAAATGGTAGTTTTACGTATGCCGATATGTCCGATCATGTGATCGAAAACCTTAAAAACAACGGAATTGATTATTTAGTGATTATCGGCGGCGATGGAACACTCTCAAGCGCACGCGACTTTGCCAATAAAGGGGTGAAAGTCATCGGCGTACCAAAAACGATCGATAATGATTTATCTGCCACCGACCTGACGTTTGGTTTCATGACTGCGGTCGATACCGCCACCGATGCCATTGATAAGCTGCACACGACCGCCGAATCCCACCATCGGATTATGATCCTGGAAGTTATGGGACGGTATGCGGGATGGATTGCGCTGCAGTCCGGTGTAGCCGGTGGCGCCGATGTAATCCTGATTCCCGAGATCCCCTATGATCTAAATAGAGTTGCTCAAAAAATCATCGAACGAAAAAACTCCGGTAAAAGTTTTAGTATTGTAGTTGTTGCGGAAGGAGCCAAACCCAAGGACGGCCAGTTCGTGGTGAGTAAAATGGTTGACAGTCCCGATCCTATCCGGCTTGGAGGTATCGGTCAGAAACTTGGGGAGGATTTGGAGAAACTCGCCGGTATCGAAACTCGGGTGACCGTCCTGGGTCATTTACAACGAGGCGGTCCGCCGTCCGCTTTTGACCGGATTCTTTCAACCCGTTATGGCGCGGCGGCAATTGAACTGATTCACCAAGAACAATCCGGATTAATGGTTAGTCTCCATGGGAGTCAGATCACTTCCGTCCCGTTAGCGGAAGCCGTCGGAAAATTAAAAACCGTCCCCGCCGCTGGCGAATTGGTTTATTTCGCGAAAAACATCGGCACGTCGTTTGGAGATTGAAACGTTACGAGGACTGACCCCGGTCCTCTTTTTCATTTAATATCGAAGCGTACGCAGTTCCCCGCCGTCGAACGCAATGTCCTTCGCCGCCCGTTCAATCGTCTTTAATAAGATATTCGAATATAATTCCGGCGGTAAACCCAATGCCAAACTAATAAAATAACAGATCTCCAACCAAAGCGGCCAATCTTTGCGGATGAGGACTTGAGCGCCACCACCGCGACCGTTGGTACTGGGGATCTTCAGCAAGTTCCGATTGATAATCGGCAGCCCGAACCGTTCCACATATTCCCCCCATTCCGCTGAATCGAAAAAGGGAATCGAACGGGATTTCAGATTGATCTTCACCGCAAATAACAGATTCGAAGCTAGCGGGTCTTCGCTAAGCCAATTTTGATAATAACTCAATAAACTAGCGATTGTTAACCAAAGGTGGTCTGTTGCCAGAAAATAAAGCGAACTTGGGTTGGTTTCCTTGCGAGCCAAGATTTTACTTAAGCAGTTGCGTACTTGATTTGAACCGATCTGATTTAGATTCCATTTTGACAAAACCGGATGATAATGTAAGGGAATAAAAAACTTGACGCTACCGTCGGTAAAATATTCGCCCGTTAATGAAGAACCCTCTTCCACTACCGGATCCATTTGACGCAACACAATCGAATGGTCGGTAACTTGACCGAAGTTAAAAGGGGTATAACCGCTCACCATGACCATTGACCCGCTGAAGGGAATTTTCACTTGGGCTTTGCACTGCTTCAAATGCCAATTGAGGTAATTCTCCGATATTAAATGGCGCTTGTCAACAATGCCAATTGGATACGGCTTTAAGTAAAGCTGAACCGAGCTGACCTCGGCTTGTTTGGGGAAATTGGTTTGATCTTCACAAAACGACTCGAATTGTTGAAATATCGACCGCCCCATGTCAAACAAGCGATCGAGGGAATAACGATTTATTTCGGGAACCGGTTCCGAAGCATCATGGGTCCGACGATAAATACGACCGTCTTTGGTGATAAAAGGCATTTCTTGATTTTCCGGAACATAAATGACTAAAACTCCCCATTGCGGACGTAAAATCAATAATTGTTGATAGAAAACCGGGACCGGATCAATCTCGTTGTTAATAATTTCAGTCACTCGTTCAACCGGATTCGCAACATTTCCTAGATTAAAACCGCAGATTTCAAGAGGTACATGTTGGTCGGATTTCGCTCCAATAATGATCCAACCACCATAGGTATTGGCAAACGAGGCGATGCTTTGACTTAGTTTCTCCGCCGAAGGAAATTCGGGCATAAATTGAAGGTAATAACCTTCAACCGTTTTCAGATCAAATAATTGTTTCAAGTCGCCAAGAACTAATTCTCCATGACGCTTACCAAAGGGATTGTACAATCTCGCTCATCCCCTTTCACATTAAAACTACCAACATTGTCAGGAGCGCCGATGCCCCACAAGCGCAACGCATGAAACCCGGTTGGGCGACTATAAAAATTGCATTCGATTATATTATTATAGACTTCCTCACAATTCTGGTAAATCCTTCTTTTTCGAATGAAGTGCAAATAAAAAACCCGGCACTCCAACGTTTAAAAACCGTAGAAAACTTGTTAAATTTGCTGTGCGATTTTAAAGAGAATACGGGTTCCCCGTTCAATATTGTCAAGGGAAATTCGCTCGTCGACCCCGTGAATGGTTTGAAGTTCCGCTTCGCTAATCATGATCGGGATTAAACCGTAGGCGGTTATATTACGAAAACGGAAAAAACGCGAGTCAGTCGATAGCGGCGAAAGATAAGGAACGACGATCGCGTCCGAGCGTTCTTCCCGAACCACATCCTGAATTACTGCAAATAACGCGGTATCATAAGGCGATTCGGTCGGGTCGGCAGCTTGAATGATTTCATAAGTCACGGAAGGATCATTGATGGTTTTTTGCAGTTTGTCCAAGAATTTTCCCGGCGTTTCCCCCGGTAAAAGCCGGCAATCTAGGGTTAACTCGCAAAATTCCGGCAATATGTTGACTTTTGATCCGCTTTGAATGATCGTGGGCGAGATGGTGTTATATAGCATCGCTTGGACCGACCGTTCTTCCTTCAAGTGCTGCGCGACAAA
Organism: Bacillota bacterium; assembly: GCA_023417475.1. Classification (GTDB taxonomy): domain Bacteria; phylum Bacillota; class UBA4882; order UBA8346; family UBA8346; genus JAEYPR01. The sequence continues at coordinate 221,134 of JAEZFP010000068.1, forward strand.
TAGCTGGAGGCTATAATCCAACGCCAAATGTTCGGCGCTCAAACTCAATCCTTTTTGAAGGGCTAACTCTTTAATGTACGCTCTGCTTGAATTGGAAAAAGTGACAGGCTGCTTTCCTTTTTGAAGCCGGTTGATCACCTTCATCATTTTAACAATCGCATTATCGGCAGTTGGTATTGAGGCATGTCCCGCCATACCCGGAATCGTCAGTTTGATCCATAAAACTCCCTTTTCCCCGGTCTGGCATGCGAATACCGGAACGCCCTCACGAATCGTTCCGGTACTTCCCTCATTAATGACATACTCCGCCTCGCGTAATCCGGGTATGTCTTGCTCCATCAGCCATTCGATACCTTGTCCGCCGCCGGTTTCTTCATCGGCGACGGCGATAAAAAGAATATCCCGCTCCGGAACGATCTGATTGCGCTTTAACAGAATCAGCGCCATCGCCTCCATCGCCAACATCCCTTTCATATCCAAGGCGCCGCGTCCCCAAACAAAATCAGCAACGATTTCCCCGGCAAACGGCGGGTGGCTCCATTGGGCGGGATTTGCCCCGACCACATCGGTGTGGCCTAATAGAATTAACGATTTGGCTTCGCTTTTTCCCGGCAAACGTGCGATCAGGCTTCCCCGGGCCGGCGCTGTCTCATAAATTTGCGTCTCGATTCCTTCGGCTTGAAAAACCGTTTGCAGAAGCACAGCCGCCGCCAACTCATTGCCCGGGGGATTGGTGGTGTTTATGCGGATCAGTTCTTGTAACAATTGCGCAGTTTCGTTCTTAACCAGTTCCCATTGGATCATGGACATTCTCCCGTATGCAGCGTTCTATACCATTGGCACTTTTCTTATTCTTCCCCCAAAACTTCACTTTCCAAAACCGATAGAAAATTTTTCATCGTTTGATGCCGTTTTGCGGCGATTTGCCGCGCCGTTTGGGTATAGAGACAATCTTTCACATTTCGCAACTTTATATGCCATTCGCGCTGCAAGGAATCTTCTTCCGGACGGTTGCTCTCAAAATCGGTTTGTTCCCAAATCTCTTGCGCGACATATACAGTGCCGCCCCGTTCGCCCAACCACAGGTAGGCTCGGGCAATTCCGACCGCTCCCAAGGAATCAAGTTTATCGGCATCAAATAAACATTTGGCCTCAAGCGTCTGGGGATCGTTATGATCGCGGAAACGGTGGGTGGCGATACAAGCGCAGATCGCCTCAATCTTCCCCCGCTCCAACATTCTTTCGATCAATAGCTTCCGGGTGCGTTCGGCACTTGCGGCGGCATGACAGATCAGGCCGCCACTGGTATTCTCTTCTTCCCGGGCAATATCATGAAAAAGTGCAGCAATACCTATAATTTCCAAATCGGCGTTTTCCGAACGGCCAATGGTAAGCGAAAGACGAAAAACCCGTTCAATATGGGAAAAATCGTGTGAAGGGCCAGTTTGATACAGTTGACGCGCTAATTCAAAATACTCTTCTAAGCGGCGTGGCATTTCCATATTAATCACCTTAAAAAAATCAAATATTCGCTGACTCGCGCGGGAGACCACCAAAAAGCGAATCAGCTCTTTATTCCACAACAACAGTTAATTTCCTGGGATAAACCCCAAATTATTTACTCCCGTTCGTTCCGTTTCCCGGGATAATCACTCCGCTGGCGCCATGAACAAAAACGTCGGGAACTTCACCCACGATAATGGCTTCGGTGAGCGGGATGTCGGAAAAAGCTTCTACTTCCTCCGTAACTAACGGGACCACAATTCGCACATTGACTTTTACTCTGATAAAAATGCGGTGCCTGGTTTGGTTGATTCCGGCTTGATCGAATTGATCGTGAATAGCGCTTTCAACAATCCCGACCGGAAAAATGCGCACGGGGATCTTCGGGCCCGAGCCAGCCAAAATTTTAGAACCAAACGCTTGCCATACCGGAATTGTCACTTCTTGTTCCGGCAAATTCTGCAACCGTTTTTGAACCGCCATCGTGGCGACCGAAGTAATCTTGTTAATCTTTCCGGTATTCGGTTGCATCAAAGTAACTCTTCCTTCACTGTTGGTTTGGATCCTCATCAAATTACAGTATTCCAGATTGGAAGCAATATTGGCTTGGATTGATTCGTTAATCGCCTGGATCGCAATTTTGTGGGCGGTCACCCGTGCCAACTGAATCAAGGTCGGACGAATCCGGAAGTCGACCATATAAAAACTAAGCGTCGAAATCAATAATAACATTCCCAAAGAAAGACATGAACGAACCCAGCGTTTTTTATACGGTGGAACTTGAAAGAAAACAACACGTTTTCTTAGATTGAAACGCATAACATCGCCCCATCCAATCATTATGTCTCACACAGTAAAGATATAATATGCGAATCACTCCCTGGTCGTGAAAAACTTTTTCGAGTCGCTTCCCGCATGTGGTATAATTTGTGTGAACGAATAATTTGCCCCGAATAACTCAGGAGGTAATCAATGCCAATCTCCAAAAAGACTACTCGTTCTCGTCAACCTGTTAAAAAATTTGATGTCAAAAAAACACTGATCATTAGTTTCACTGTTTTCGCCGGGATTTTTTTAGGCGTTTTATTTGTACTTATGATTACCGCCAATAGCAATTTGGTGAAATTGACGCCGCCGAAACTGGCGACTATCTTTTATGATTGCAACAAAAAAGAATTCACCCGGCTCTACGTGGAAAACCGGTTAGAGGTTCCGCTGAGCAAAATGCCAGCTATGCTGAAGAAAGCCATTGTTAATGTTGAAGATAATCGTTTTTACGAACATTCGGGTATTGATCTACGTTCAATCGGCCGGGCGCTTTGGGTGGATATTAAAGGCGGCGGCTACGTTGAAGGCGCCAGCACCATCACCCAACAATTGGCGAGAAACGTCTTATTAACCCAGAAAAAAGCGATTACCCGAAAGATTCAAGAAGTTTTTCTAGCAATGAGCATTGAACGGAATTATACCAAAGATGAAATTTTAGAGCGTTATCTTAATCAGATTTATTTTGGTCATAGCGCTTACGGAGTTGAAACGGCGTCCCGATTATACTTTGGAAAAAGCGTTTCCGATTTAAAGTTGCATCAAATCGCGTTACTGGCCGGTTTACCCAAAAGTCCCAGCGGTTTCTCCCCTTACTTAAACCCCGAGGCGGCTTTGGATCGTCGTTCCGTTGTCCTTTCACAGATGGTTAAGTACGGTTCGATTACCCAAGCGGAAGCCGATTTTTACGACAAAAAGCCGTTGGATGTAATTCCCCTTTCCGCAGCCAGACGGCGCGCCGCTTATTTTATTGATTATGTGGTTCAAAATCTAAAAGGGGTTGTCGATGAAGAAGCCTTAATTACCGGCGGCTATAAAATCTACACTACCTTGGACCCGTTGGCCCAACAAGCCGCCGATGAAGCGGCCGCCTCATTGGGTGGGGGGAAAAATGACGACCATGGTGTATTGCAACCGCAACTGGCGATTGTGGCCATTGACCCGAAAACCGGTTACATCAAAGCCATGGTCGGAGGGCGAGATTTTAGCAATACCCAATTAAACCGGGCCGTACATGCTTATCGCCAACCTGGTTCGGCAATGAAACCGTTCGCCTATACCGCCGCGATTGACAGCCGCCAATATACGCCCGGCTCGATCGTCCGGGATGAACCACTCGTGTATCAAACGGCGGTCGGCCGATGGGAACCGCATAACTATGATAATATCTTTCGTGGCGATATTACGCTTCGCCAGGCATTAGAAGAATCGGTCAACATGGTCGCCATCAAATTAGTGGAAAATCTCGGCCCCAGTACGGTATTGAAATATGCTCAAAATATGGGACTAAAAAATTTAATCGTTAACGGACCGCAAAATGATCTGAACTTGTCTTCTCTGGCGCTGGGGGGTTTGACCAAAGGCGTGACTCCGTTGGAATTGACCGCCGCTTATTCGCCACTGGCCAATCAAGGAATTTACGTGCAACCAATCGCCATTTTAGAAGTGAAGGACACCAACGGCAATTTGCTCTATTCCGATCGGCCTCATAAAAAAATTGCGATTTCCGAAGACACCGCTTTTTTAGTAACCGATATGCTGCGCGGTGTTATCCTGCGCGGCACCGGTCGGGCCGCGATTATCGATCGGCCAGCCGCCGGAAAAACCGGTACTTCCAGTGATTACACCAATGCTTGGTTTGTCGGATATACTCCTGATCTGATCGCTTCCGTCTGGATTGGCAACGATGCGCAAAAACTTCCGGTGCGTCTTAACGGCGCGGTAATTGGCAGCGGTAAGGCCGCGGAACTATGGGGAATTTTCATGCGGAGAGCCCTGTCGGAGACCCCGCCTTCCGATTTCATACCGCCGGCCGGCGTTGTTTCCGGAATTGAGATCTGTACCCAAAGCGGCGAACTTGCTACCTCAAATTGTCCCGAGACTCGTTTTGAAAGCTACTTGGACGGTACCCAACCAACCACTACCTGTCATATTCACGGCAGTGGTCAAACCATGCCGACCGATAATCCCCCGAGCAATAATAATAGCTCACCCGGGGTAGGAACCGACCCGAACTCCGCTCACAATCAAAATATCATCGGTTTCAAAAAGAAACCCGTCTCGGTTAAGATCTGTGGCGAAAGCGGCTTGCTCGCGACTCCCTACTGTCCGGAGAATCAAGTTTTTGTCGAGATCTTTAATGACGGTGAACAACCCACGACGCATTGCAATATTCATCGTCGTTAACCCGTTCCTTCAATCAGAACGATCGTTTGTGCCGATAAAAGAAGCTGTTGCAAAGTGACCTAAATAAGTTCATAATGCAACAGCTTTTTAATACCGTTACCAATTGCTTACCGAGACTTCGAGCAAGCTGACTTATCCACATATCCAACGAGGGATCGATCAAACTTGGTTGAAGATCAATAACACCACTACAACTAATTGCCGCGGCGGCGTTTTGTAACTTCGCCAGGGTGGGTGCATCGCTACCGATGGGAGCAATTCCCAAGCCGGTATGATAGGAATTTTACTCTTTTGTCGGAATATCTATTAAACTAACTTAAATTATTCTTGTTTCTGTATCGTAAACTTTATGTATTTTGTATTATTCCTGGTGAATACTTGAATTTGCCCGCTAAAAATGGTATAAATCTAACCAATCAGTATTTTTAAAATGGCTAAGTAGTTTGGCAATTGTTCTTGCCAAAGAAGAATTGTTAAAGATTGGCCTGCAAACACCCTTTGAAAAGGGTGATTTGTTGGCTTCATTTTTTTCTGTTAATAATTAATGGAGGTGGATTCATCACCAATGAAAATCTTCGAACAACTGGTAATGCCAACCGATTTACGCACGATCCTCAAAAAGGCTCCCGGTTTGATTATTCCGGAAAGCCGGGAACATCTATTCGAACTGGCCCATCATGATCAAGACTATAACGAGGTCAGTTATGAAATACCGGGTAATGGTACGGTGGTTGAGGCGACGCTAGCTCGTTGTTCCAACGGGATTGCCGTCAACTTCACCGATCTTTATATGCGCCGTCGTGATCCCGATTGTTTAATTGTCGCCGATGAAGGTGAAACCGATAAACCCCGTTATGAAGACCGTTTTGGAGCGAATTTCGCGCCGTTGCGTCAACTAACCCATGACTGGCTTGCTTCCCGGGAATTAATCGTCATGCCGTTTATGGCTGGCGGACGGGAATTCGGCTATCCCGCGCTACTGGTCGCTCCGGCCAACGCCGGTTTTTTTGCGGCGGCTCTGGCTGATCTGCAAGGTTTTATTCCGGCGAACGAAATACCGGACGGTTTTACCCCTAAAGCAGTAATCTATTTAGCTCCGCCATTCCGTCATACGTATTTTAATGGAAAACAAATCGTGGTCCATAACCGATTACCGGACTTCCACGAACTATACTCATATAATTTATACCCCGGGCCGAGTGCCAAAAAAGGAATTTACGGGGTTTTGTTGAATATCGGAGAAACCGAAGGGTGGTTAACCGCCCATGGTTCGACCGTTCGAGTAATCACCCCCTACGAAAATATGCTGATTATGATGCACGAAGGCGCCAGTGGCGCTGGAAAAAGCGAAATGATCGAGCAGATCCATCTCGAATTGGACGGTCGGGCGCTCTTGGCCGAACATGGCAAAACCGGTGAAAAGGTTTATTTGGAGTTGAAAGAAACCTGTCAACTGCAACCGGTCACCGACGATATGGCCCTTTGCCATCCCGCGCTGCAGGGCAGTCGCAAACTGGTAGTCAAAGACGCCGAAGACGGCTGGTTTTTGCGGGTTAACCATATTAAAAAATATGGCACCGACCCATACTATGAAAAATTAACCATTCACCCCCCGGAACCGCTCATTTTCTTAAATGTCAAAGGAGTTCCCAATTCAACCTGTTTACTTTGGGAACACACTTTGGATGCGCCTGGTAAACCCTGTCCCAATCCCCGGATAGTTATTCCCCGTCGTTTTGTACCGGGAACTGTGGATGAACCGGTGGAAGTTGATGTCCGTAGCTTTGGAGTGCGGGTGCCGCCTTGTACAAAAGACAATCCAAGTTATGGGATTATTGGATTCTTTCATATCCTTCCCCCGGCTTTGGCTTGGTTATGGCGGTTGGTTGCTCCCCGCGGTTTCGAAAATCCGAGCATTATCGGCGGGTCCGGTTTGGAAAGCGAAGGTGTCGGTTCCTATTGGCCGTTTGCCACCGGCCGAAAAGTGGATCAAGCCAACTTGCTCTTGGAACAGATTATTCATACCCCTGGCACCAGTTATACTTTAATTCCCAATCAACATGTCGGAATTTATAAAGTTGGCTTTATGACCCAATGGATTGCCCGGGAATATTTAGCGCGGCGCGGTAGCGTCCGTTTCCGTCCGGAGCAAATCACACCGGCCCGGTGCTCAATTCTGGGATACGCGTTGGAATCGTTAAAAGTGGACGGAACCTTCCTGCCGAAAAAGTTTTTACAAGTGAATTTACAATCGGAAGTTGGCGAAGCGGGTTACGACGCCGGCGCCCAGATTCTTTGGGATTTCTTTAAAAAAGAATTACACCCGTTTCTGGTATCCGACTTGAACCCGCTCGGACGCAAAATTATAGAATGTTGTATCGAGGGTGGCGACGTTAGGGATTATCAGGCGTTGATCCCATAAGGATTGACCACGCGGCTACCCTACCTGAACGGCAAAACTTCGAATTATCCTTATTAGTGAGGGATTGAATGGATCGTTTACGTGAGGTAGCCAGCTGCGCAGATATTTTCCCGGAATTTCGCGGTACGCCGATTGGCCTGCTTTTGGAATACCACAATTTAAACCGGCAATTTGCTTCCTATTCCCGGGCGGAGTTACTGGTGGGCATGTGTATGGATAACCGCAAGTTTTTGCGAACACCTGATAATTTTGCTTATGTGCTCCGTACCGGCGGCGGTAATCTTCGCTATAGCGAGTTTAAAGTTTCATACGCGGTCGGAATCGGTAAAGTGAAAGCGATTGCCCTTACTGCCCATAATCAGTGCGGCATGGTCAATCTCTACAGCAAGAAAACGGATTTCGTCACCGGACTGGTTGAAAACGGCGGTTGGGAGCCGGAACGGGCCGAAGAACACTTCGATCAGTTTGCGCCGTTTTACGAGATCAGTAATGAGATCGATTTTGTTTTACTGGAAGCGCAACGAATGCGCGCGCGTTATCCCAATATTTTAGTGACCCCGCTCTTCTACCAAATTGAGGACAATCTCCTCTATCAGATCCAAGAAAATTAAAACAGCACCGGTCGTGAGCACGACCGGTGCTGTTTTAATTTTCAACCATCAAGGCCGAAGATTTCAGACACTTAATCTTGAACAAAGGGTATATTGGCCATACGTTCAACTTTATGATGCAACACGAGCGGATCAGAGATCAAACCATATTGTGTATCGTCGGGATATGTTACCGCAAGATCCAGTTTTGAACCGTCGAAAGCTTCAATCGCTTCAAAATCTATCCAATATGAAACCATAAAAAAATGTTCATACCCGTCCTGAACGCTGCGGTAAACGTTCACTCCCAGGTTACCCGGAGTCGTTGTCGCCTCCGCTACACCGCTTAGATTGAGATATTTCGCAAAAGCCTCCCCATGTTCAAACGGAACCGCTCCATGCCAAGAACGCGCTATCATGATTGCTCCGCTTGATGCTGACTGAAATCCCATTCCAGACAAGAACAGCTACTTTGTGGTAAATCCGGCAGTTCGCTGACTTCGAAACGGTATTGCGAAAGTTGATACCACTGATCAAGCTGCTGGTTAAACTTGACGGCCGACTCAGTGAACTCAATAGCTAAGGGAATCACATCCATCATCTCTTCATTGAAGAGACTCTGTTTCCTGCCCGGCTGATAACTGGTTTCCATATTTTTTTGACGATCAATTACCGTGATCCGGTTCGTCGTTGTCAATAAAGAAGCAACCGCGCCATTTGAAGCAAATACTAGTGAATTGCAATCCCCATGGACTCCGACGGGCTGATTATTATAAGCCGTCAATTCCCCGATCGGCGTGGTGAGCCGAATCGGCTTATGCGGCTCCAGCGATTTCAGTTGTCCGTCCGGATAGAGCGCTAAGCCGTTGCGGACTTCCACCCGCCCCACCGGAGCTTGAACGGTAATCTTTTCCCCCGGCCAAAACGTAAGGCTATTGACCGCTCGGGTTTCGTAGAAATGTATGCTGATAATTTTAGCGGTAAATGAACCAAAAGGAAATTCAAAGGGAAAGACCTGAGCCAAACCATACTCGTTGGCTTCGCTCCAAAATCCGGATATTTTTCCGTTGAGGGGAAACAGGCGTCGAATCGCCCCACCGGGATAAAAAGTGATTAATTCGGCCGGGAAAACGCCAATTGGGGTTCGAATCGGTTGTTGAGTATGCAACGCGATGCTTTTTAGCTGGCCGTCTTCATAAAAAGAGAGCGAATTCCCATATTTCCGCCGGGGACCTTCATTTTCATATTGCGGGACCAACACTCCGTAATCGGTAACAAGCTCATTCGGTTGATTTAGGGTACATTCTTTTATTCCGCCGTCGCCATAACGCTCCAAACCGATTAAGCCCTGCAATTCTCCGTATTTGGTAGTATTTTCACCCATCGTGCCACCTCCGGTGATTATTTTTTCAAAACGACAACCGTTGCCCCGATACCACCCTCATTTTGTTCGGCAAATGCAAAACTTTTGACAAACGGGTGGTCTTTTAAAAATTGTTGGACTCCGATGCGCAAAGCGCCGGTACCCTTGCCGTGAATGATCCGGAAACGTTCGAGGCCCGCCAATAACGCTTGATCAAGATACTTCTCCAATTCATAAAGGGCTTCGTCCACTGTCATCCCCCGCAGATTCACTTCAGCGGAGATGTTTTTGGCCGCTTCAAGACCGGTTTCACCGCTTTTACGCCGCGGCGCAGGATTTATTTTGACTTTTGTCTCCGGAACGAGTTCCATATCGGACAAGGGCAGGTTTACCTTCATAATTCCCAATTGCACCAATGCCGAACTGTCATTCACTGCGATCACCGTTCCGGTTTGACCTAAGGAAAGCGCCCGTACTTTACTGCCCGGTTTTAGCTCGTCGGCGCTGATCAGCTCGCCGGAGAAAAGCGGTTCCGGTTTGGGTTCGCTGAATTTTTCCAAATCTTTCGCGATCCGTTGCCGGGCTTCATTGACAATACCGTTCATCTCGTCACGGGATGCTTCTTTTAACCGGCGTAACAGGTTTTCACTGTCACGACGCGCCTCCAACAGCAATTCCCGTGCCTCAGCTTTGGCCTGCCGCAAGATCTCGGCTTTTTCCTGACGCAACTTTACCATTTCGGCTTCATATTGACTTTTGAACGACTCCCCTTTAGCCCGGGCGGCTTCGCCGGCGATCCGGTCCTCCCGCGCCCGTTTGCTGTCGGCCTCGATTTCCCGCAAAATATGTTCCACTTTCACTTCTTCGGCAGAGATATACCCCCGGGCATTATCGACTAGGAATTTGGGGAGTCCCAATTTAGTGGCGATTTCAAACGCTTGACTGCTGCCGGGCAGACCGATCATCAGTCGATAGGTCGGCCGGAGTGTCGCAATATCGAATTCAACTGCGGCATTGCGAATACCCGGTGTTTTATAGGCAAACACTTTTAACTCGCTATAGTGGGTGGTGGCAACGGTGCGAACTTGCAACTCGTGAAGATGGGTCAAAATACTCATGGCTAAAGCGGCCCCTTCCGCCGGATCGGTCCCTGCCCCTAATTCATCCAACAATACTAAACAATCCGCTCCCTTGACGCCGGCCATGATCGTGACAATCTGTGTCAAATGGGAAGAGAAGGTCGATAAACTCTGCTCGATACTTTGTTCATCGCCAATATCACAAAATACTTTTTGAAAGACTGCAAGCTTCGAACCAAGCGCGGCCGGAATATGCAATCCCGATTGCGCCATTAACGTCAGTAATCCAACGGTCTTCAACGTAACCGTCTTCCCGCCCGTATTCGGACCGGTGATCACCAACGTGTCAAAATTACGTCCCAAAAACACGGTGGTCGGAACGACTTTCCCGGTTAATAAGGGGTGACGGGCGTCATAAAGTTCAATAAGGCCCTCGGAATTCAGTTCAGGTTCAACCGCTTGAATCGCCAAACTGTACCGACCTTTGGCGAATGCCAAGTCCAACCGCGCCAAAATTTCGACTGCAGTGGCCACCGGCTGGTGGACTTCTTTAATCCGACCCGATAGTTCGGTTAAGATACGGGTAATTTCTTCAACTTCCTGCGATTCGATAACCCGTAACTGATTACTGAGTTCAACCACGCTGATCGGCTCAATAAACAGGGTGGCGCCGCTAGCCGATTGATCATGAACGATTCCCGGAAACAAGGAGCGGTACTCTTGCTTCACCGGGATGACGTAGCGATCGTTCCGGACCGTGACAATCGGATCCTGTAAATATTTACTGTTTTCCGAAGAATGCACAATTGAATCCAATTTATCCCGGACCCGGTTTTGATAGACCTTAATCTGGGAACGTAATGAATGCAACTTTGGACTGGCGCTATCGTTCAGCTCGCCATTATCGGCAATGCACCGTTCCAACTCTCGCTCAATTGCCGGAAAAGTGGCCAACCTGCCACCCCAATCGGCAAGAATATCCAAATTCTCCTGTTTTCCGGTTAGAAACTCCCGCATTAACCGGGAAGCCCGCATGGTTGCCCCAACTTCTTGAAGTTCAGACGCGGTAAGCACCCCGCCGATCGCCGCTTTCCGTAGGTGAAGCCGAATATCAAAAAAGCCCCCTAACGGGATGCGGTCAGCTTCAATTAACAGACTCACCGCTTCAGTGGTAATCTGTTGTTTCTCTTTAACCTCCTGAATACTGGTGACCGGACGAAGTTCTTGCGCCAATTCTTTGCCCCGCGCGGAACTGGCATAAGTAGTTAATCTATCAATAATCTTGAAAAACTCAAGCACTGTCAGCGTTCGTTCTAACACTGATTACAACCCTCTTTTCCTCTGAAATCTTCAAAACGCGCTTAATAAATATATGCCCATTTATTTCGGGATCATATTCTCGTAATCCTTTCTGGCGAACCGCTCGTTTTTGTTTCCACTTTAAAAAATTGTAAAAGGGAGAGGCCTTTGCCGCTCCCTTCCCATTATATCATAAATAATGAAACTAACCGACTGAAACAACTTGCATTTTGGGGACCAACGCCTCGCGCCACACCTCATCCATGGATTCCACCGGAACCACAGCGACTTTGCGTAAGATATTGACTGGAATCTCTTCCAGGTCTTTCTGGTTTTCTTTCGGGATCAGGATTTTCTTGATTCCGCCGCGATGGGCGGCCAACAGTTTTTCTTTTAACCCGCCGATCGGCAGTACCCGGCCACGCAGGGTAATCTCTCCGGTCATCGCCACATCTTTCCGAATCGGGCGATTGGTCAAGGCGGAAACCAAGGCAGTCGCAATGGTGATTCCCGCCGAGGGACCATCTTTTGGAATCGCCCCTTCCGGAACATGGATATGCAGATCATAACGTTCATGGAAATCTTCCGGAATGCCCAACTCTTTGACCCGGGAACGAATATAGCTGTAAGCGGCGTGCGCTGATTCCCGCATCACTTCGCCGAGTTTACCGGTTAAGAGCAACTGACCTTTTCCTTTGACCAAGGACACCTCAACCAGCAAAATATCGCCGCCAACCTCAGTCCAGGCAAGGCCGGTCGCCAAACCGATTTGATCGATTTCTTCCGCCAGATTGTGACGGAACTTTGGCGCACCCAAATATTTATCAAGGTAAACCTTGTTTAAACGGATCGACTTCCGGGAAGATTTCACGATATCCAAAGCAGCTTTCCGGCAAACGGTCGCTAGCTGTCGTTCCAGGCTACGCACTCCCGATTCGCGAGTGTAACCGGCGATCAACTGCCGCAGAAACTTCTCGTTGAAAACAATGCTCTTTTCATCAAGTCCGTGTTCTTTCACTTTTTTCGGAACCAAATGCCGTTTGGCGATTTCAACTTTCTCCTCTTCGGTATAACCGGATAAGTTGATCACTTCCATCCGATCCAATAAAGGTCGGGGAATCCCGTGGAACGTATTGGCGGTGGTAATAAATAGCACTTGGGAAAGATCAAAGGATAATTCGAGATAATGATCGCCAAAATTACAGTTTTGTTCCGGGTCAAGCACCTCAAGTAACGCCGAAGCCGGGTCGCCACGGAAGTCCGAGCTCATCTTGTCAATCTCGTCCAACAAGATCACTGGATTTTTAGTTCCAGCTTGCTTCATAATCTGAATGATCTTACCGGGCATCGCTCCAACATAAGTGCGACGATGCCCGCGGATTTCAGCTTCGTCGCGTACCCCGCCTAGGGAGAAACGGACAAATTTACGATTCAACGAGCGGGCAACCGATTTTGCCAATGAAGTTTTCCCAACCCCGGGCGGTCCGACCAGACACAAAATCGGCCCTTTCAATGCTTTGGTCAATTGGCATACCGCCAGATACTCAAGGATACGCTCTTTCACTTTTTCCAAACCGTAATGGTCTTCGTTTAAGACAACCTCAGCCGCACCTACATCCAAATTATCCTCAGTCAACTTGTTCCACGGCAGGGCCAAGATCCAATCAATATAATTCCGGACGACAGTTGCCTCGGCAGCCATCGGCGGCATCTTGGACAAACGGTCGATCTCTTTCAGCGCTTTTTCCTCAACTTCTTGCGGGACAGTTAACTCAGCCAGTTTGGAACGTAGTTCTTCGACTTCGGCAGCCCGTTCATCGCCGTCGCCAAGTTCTTTTTGAATAGCTTTCATCTGTTCCCGTAAATAATATTCTTTCTGGGTCTTTTCCATCTGTTTCCGGACGCGTAAGTGAATCTTCCGTTCCATCTCCAGAATATCAATCTCCTTCACCAGAAAGGCACAAAGCGTCTCCAAGCGGGATTGTGAAGTGACCGCTTCCAAAATATCCTGTTTCTCTTCCACTTTCAAATTCAAATGGGATGAGATAATGTCAGCCAACCGCCCCGGATCCTCGATATTTGAGACCGAGGTCAACACTTCCGGGGGAATTTTTTTACTTAATTTAATCAATTGCTCAAATTGGTAAAGCGTTGAACGCATTAAAGCTTCAACTTCGACCGTCTTTTCATCGGACTCGGGAACTTCTTCCAATTGCACCCGATAATGCGGTTCTGATTGAAGAAATTTGACAATTTTGGCCCGTTGCAGACCTTCCACCAAGACCCGAATGGTCCCATCAGGTAGCTTTAATAATTGTTTAACCTCGGCAATGGTTCCCATCGCATAAATATCTTCCGGTTCCGGTTCATTGACCTTTGCCTGACGCTGGGCGGCCAAAACGATTAAACGATCTTGAACCATCGCCTCTTCCAAGGCGCTAATGGATTTGTCCCTACCAACATCCAACGGGATGACCATAAATGGAAAAACGATCATTCCCCGCAAGGGCAGTAAAGGTAAATTTTCTTTAAACGGAACAGCTTCTTGTTCTCCTACATTTAACACCGGCTACCACCTCCTGCAGCTAATCCATGATTTTTCTTATAGTTATAACAAGAAATATATTCGTTGAAGTATTTGGAGTTCCTTTCTGTAAATATTGGAGAAAACGCCAATACTCCTGATCGTTCAGATTAAGCCAATTCTCCTTGGAGTCGTTCCCATTCGGCATATGCCTTAGCCAAATCGGTTTCGATCGTTTCCAATTTCGAACTTAACTCAATCGTTTGCACATAATCGGTACTGATTTGAGGATCACAAAGCCGTTGCTGAAGTTGGCTTTTACCCTCCTCTAACTCGTAAATAACCTTTTCGAGCTGTTCTAAAGCCCGCTGTTTCTTCTTTTGCTCCCGCTGAACCTCTTTGGTCTGTTCCCGTCGGGCTTGAGCCTCGCTTTTGGGCTTTTCAACCTCGCTTTGACCATTCGTTTTGCTGGTATGCCAGAGCAGATAATCATCATATGATTCAAATTGATGCAAAGTCCCTTCATCAATTACCAAGAAACGTTGCGCGACTTGTGTTAAAAAGTAACGATCATGAGAGACTAACAACACTGTCCCGGGATACTCGCTGATCGCCTCTTCCAATACCTCGATCGAATCCAAATCAAGATGATTGGTCGGTTCATCGAGGATCAAAAAGTTCGCTTTGGATAAAATCAAACGAATCAGCCCTAAACGTCTACGCTCGCCGCCGCTTAGGTCGGCCATGGATTTGAAGACATCTTCACCCCGGAATAAAAAACGGGCTAAAATCGTACGGGCTTCCGTATTATCAAGGTCCGCCATTGCCATCACTTGGCTAAACGGCGTTCCTTCGATATCGGATTCCGCCGTAAACTGTGAAAAATAACCGGGCTGAACTTCGTATCCAAACCGCACTTGACCGTCATCAGGCTGTTCCTGGCCCATAATCATCTTTAAAAGAGTGGTTTTTCCCGAACCATTCGGGCCAATTAAGCCAACCTTCTCGCCAGCCCAAAGTTGCAGATTGATCCGATCCAGCAACAATCGGAAACCAAAGGTTTTGGAAAGGGCTTCAACCTCAAGAACTTTTTTGCCAGTCGCTTCGATACCCCGAAATGTCATTTTCACCGTTGTGACATCTGTTTGAGGTCGCTCAACTCGCTCCATTAAGTTCAAGCGTTTCTCGATACTATGCGCTTTTCGCTTGCTTTTTTCGGTGGAGCGTGATTCACGGACAAACTTTTCCTGACGGGCAATCTCCCGTTGTTGCAAGTCATACGCTTTTAACTGCGCTTGATATAAAGCCGCTTTTTGTTGCCGGTAAGATGAGTAATTCCCTTTAAACCGGGTCAACCGACAGTTTTCGATCTCAAAAATCCCTTGTATCACACGATCCAGGAAAAAACGGTCATGGGAGATGAGCAATACCGCTCCTTTGAAATCCTGCAAAAATTGCTCCAGCCATTCAATGGAATTGATATCCAAGTAGTTGGTGGGCTCGTCCAACAATAAAATATCATTGGCGGAGAGCAGAATTTTGGCCAACCCCAAGCGCGTCCGCTCTCCACCGCTGAAAGTAGCTGCCGTGTCGGCCCAACGTTCTTTGGGGATGCCTAAACCGCGCAAAACGCCCTGAATCCTGCCCTCGACCAGATAGCCGCCTTTCTGTTCAAACAGCTCTGTCAGTTGATGATGTTCTTCAATCAACCGTTCTAAGGCGTCCGGCTCAATTCCCGGTTCCGACATTGCCGCCTGTAATTGGTGCAGTTGATTTTGAAGTTCATCAAGGTTTTGGAAGATACTGCGCAATTCTTGATAAACCGTAAGTTCATCGCTAAAATCGGCTTCTTGGCGTAAATATCCGATTTGACTGTTTTGAGTCCAAGCTATGGAACCAAGATCATAGTCTTCCTGATTCGTGATGATCCGCATCAATGTGGTTTTTCCGGATCCGTTTTTCCCGACGAGACCCCATTTTTCACCGGCATGAATCTCGAATGTCACACCTTGTAAAAGCGGAACCGCGCCATAATATTTTTCTAGTTCGCGAATTTGTAATAATGCCATGCTTCAACCTGCCTAGCGTAATAAAGAAATCACAAAAATAATATGGTCCCATTAACGATTAGCGAATCAACCCCATCCGGTTGAGCGGCCAAAATCTCCACCAAGCCTGACCCTTGACATCCTTAATGGGCAATGTCCCCCAATAACGACTATCCTGGCTGTTATTACGATTATCTCCCATCATAAATAACTGCCCCTCCGGGATAATTATTGGGCTAAATTCCGAAATCGGCGCCCGATCAGGGGTAATATAGGACTCCGGCAACGGTTTATTATTAATATAAACAACGCCGCCATGGACCCGTAAGGTTTCACCCGGCAAACCGATGACCCGTTTAACGAAATCTTCAGAGGAACCGGCTTCAACCGGTGGTTTAAAGATAATCACATCATAACGTTGGGGCGTTTTAAACCAATACGCCGTTTTATTAAGTAAGAAACGGTCTTGAACTTCAATGGTCGGGACCATCGAAGGAGAGGGTACAAACCGTGATTCTAAAAAGAAAGTGTGGATCACTAAAAATAACACCACTGCCGGAACAACCACTTCCAAAATATCTCTGACAAATTGCTTGATTGAATAAGGTTTCTTGGACGATTGGACTTTTTTTCCGTTTTTATTGGTCATATTCATTTCACCTCAGGTAGATTTACCTTGATAAACGTACGTCAGTTAAAAAAATTTCAGCATGTCAATTATAACATAAAATTATTCATTGTTAATTTCCAATTCGTCCAAATCCAGAATAATATTATTTTCTTTCTCTAGTTGGAATACGGTTCGACTAACGCGGATCGCGACGGATCAAATCACCGTCTCGCGCTAATTGGCTAAGCGTCACGAACTTATAACCTTTCGCTCTCAGCCCTTGAATTATTTCCGGTAACGCCAAGTGAATTTGTTTGCTAGAGTCGCTGGCGTGACAGAGTATAATCGCTCCGGCGAATGTTTTGGATAAAACCCGGTTGACCATATACTGCGCCCCCGGATTTTTCCAATCCAAAGAATCAACCGACCAAATAATCGTTTCAAATCCCAATTCACGGGCGGTATCAATTACCAAGTCATCATAATCGCCGTTGGGGGGACGAAAATAGGGAGCTACCTTATTAACAACCGAAAGCAAATCTTGATGTGCTTTGCTAATATTATTCTTCACCACATCCTTCGGGTATTCGCTTAGATTAATATGACGGTCGCCATGACTGGCGATCTCATGTCCGTCGTTGTAAATCATTTTGAGCGCGTCCCGGTTACGAACTGCCCAGGGTCCGGATATGAAAAACGTAGCCGGCACCTGATTTTGTTTTAAAACATTCAACACCAGCGGCAAAGTTTTATCTCCCCAACTGATATCAAAGGTCAAACAGATTTCCGGCACTCCTTTTTTCACATAAAATACCGGCATCTCTCTTGTAAATCGTCCCTCAGTAGCCCAATATCCGCAATTAAACAAGCCAACCAAATAGCCCAACCCA
Organism: Bacillota bacterium; assembly: GCA_023417475.1. Taxonomy (GTDB): domain Bacteria; phylum Bacillota; class UBA4882; order UBA8346; family UBA8346; genus JAEYPR01. The sequence continues at coordinate 238,693 of JAEZFP010000068.1, forward strand.
AAAACGACCGCCAGCACAATCGCGATCCCTACCAGTGAACGCATATAAAAAACCCGCACTCAGATCCCACCTTTCCTGCAATAATGTTATTCGACAGGAATTTCGGTAAGAACGGTACGGATATAAAAAGAATGGACCGAACGGTCCATTCTTAGATATTACCATTTATTACTTCTTGCCCACAGCATCTTTCAAAGCTTTGCCAGCTTTAAACACCGGGACTTTTCTGGCAGCGATCTTAATTTCAGCGCCAGTTTGAGGGTTGCGGCCTTTGCGGGCCTCCCGCTTACGGACTTCAAAGCTTCCAAAGCCCACTAATTGAACTTTTTCACCTTTGGCTAATGCTTGGGTCATAGCGCTAATAACTGCGTCAATCGCTTTTCCCGAATCCTTTTTGGTTAAACCACTCTTCTCGGCGACTTTGTCGATGAGTTCGGTTTTGGTCATGAACAGTTCACCTCCTTCCGAAAAATGTGGAAACCAATTTCATAAACCCGAAGGTTCAAATTGGCATAAACTTCTATGTAAGTTTATTCTAGATTTTTCCCCTATCTCCTGCTTTTAAAACAAAAAAACACGTTTTTTTTTCAGGTATATCCAGTGTTTTCTTAATTGTCGCAGCTAGAAACGTTTTAAAAGCCGTTTTTTTCAAGGAGAACCTTCGAAAAGCCTACATTACTAATGTCGACATCAATTACCAAAAACATTAGCGGAATTTTCATAAAATATTAAAGTTTTTTTATGGAGAGTAATTGAGAAGACATTTTTGTTACCATGAATATCTTTTCGGGAAAATCCGCATAAAAAAAATGGTCTCGATGGACCATCTTTATAAGATAATGCAGATTAAACCGCCACTACCTTCGTTGATTATTTTTGTTAAAGTCTCTTGTAGCTTTTCTTGGGCATTGTCCGGCATTCGCGCCAATTTTGACTGAATTCCTTCTTTTACCAAGTCATACATGGTCTTTCCAAAGAAATCCGTTTGCCAAATCCGGGAAGGATCTTTCTCAAACTCACTGGTTAAGTAGCGCACAAATTCTTCTCCCTGTTTCTCCGTCCCGACGATCGGGCTCACCTCAGTCATAATGTCGGCCTTAATCAAATGAATTGACGGAGCGCTCGCTTTGAGTTTTACTCCAAAACGGTTGCCGTGCCGGATCAACTCGGGTTCGGCCAAGGTTAACTCTTCCATGACGGGATTAACAACCCCATAACCGGTTTGGCGAACTTGCGACAGGGCCCCTGCTAACTTATCGTATTCACGTTTGGCAACTGACAGTTCGCGCATCATCCGCATTAAATGATGGTCGCCGGTCACGGTGAAACCGGACATTTCTTCCAATACCTTGTAGAAGAGTTCCCGCTCAGTCAACATCTCTACATATACCGAACCTTCACCCAACGCAACCCGGTGCATGTATACATCTTTTACATCTTCGGTCTCTTTTAGATTGCTGATTACCCGATCAATATCTTTTACCCGATCTACTTGGGCGACCGCCGTAAATACGGCATCTTCAAACCGGGAACGCAACCAGTGCCCTGTCTCCAGTTCCTCCACCCATTTTGGAAAATCGACCCGGATCTCCCGTAATGGAAACATATATAAAATTTCTTGCAACACGATCTCAATCTGGGTGTTCGTCATCTGTTGACAATTGACGGGAACGACCGGAACTTGATATTTTTGTTGTAATTCGGCGGCTAGTTCCAGCGTTTCCGAGCTTTCAGGGTGAAGCGAATTCAACACCACGACAAATGGCTTCCCTAACGCATTTAATTCGCTAATAACTCTTTCTTCAGCGGGAACATACGATTCTCGCTGCAATTCAGTGATACTGCCGTCGGTGGTGATGACCAACCCGATGGTCGAGTGATCGGTAATCACTTTACGCGTACCCATCTCCGCCGCTTCAATAAAACTCACCGGTTCTTCCTGCCACGGAGTGATGACCATCCGCGGACCCGATTCGTTTTCATAACCTAAAGCGCCTTCTACGGCATAACCAACACAATCTACCAACCGCACCCGGAATTGAATATTTTCGGCAACCGTAACTTCAACGGCGTCACTTGGAATAAATTTCGGCTCAGTGGTCATGATGGTTCGTCCATTACCGCTTTGAGGCAGTTCATCTTGGGCGCGTTGCTGATCGTAGTAATTAGTGATATTCGGGATAACCATCAGTTCCATAAATCGTTTGATAAACGTTGACTTCCCTGTCCGTACCGGCCCTACAACTCCGATATAGATATCACCTTCGGTACGTTCGGCGATATCTTGAAAGATATCATACCTTTCCATCCTTCTCCCCCCTTTTCAAAATTTTAAACAGCATATATGATAACGGGAATTGGTTCATCCCCCCTTTATTTCTTTCAATCCTGGCCAACCATTACCAATATATATATATTGGTACATTAATTCCAATATTACCAAATGCTTTTGCAAATTGCGGTCAAACCAGTTCCGGATTGTCGGAAGGGAAACAATCAATCTCAAGTACATCGGGTTAATGTAATATATTAATCAACCGCTTTTTTTAAAACAAAAAACGGTTCATCATGAACCGTTTTACTTCATTTTTTGTCTTATATTTTTTTGATTGATCGCAGTGAAATTATATAAAGTAGTTAATTAATTATTGCTCGATCCAAGTGTAGGTTCCCGAAACGACCTCTTCCATCTCGTGAGTGCGCATCCGTTCCATCAATTGACTGACTCCCTCTTTCGGAGATAATCCTTCATACAATATTTGATGAACAATACCCACAATGGGCATTTCTACCTGTTCTTTGATAGCTAGACGATAGGCCGCTTGCGTAGTCGCTACTCCCTCGACCACCATCTTGGTCGAACCTAAAATCTCCTGAAGCGATCGCCCCTTACCCAGTTCGCGACCAGCCCACGCATTGCGGCTGTGAATGCTCGCGGCGGTTACAAAAAGGTCGCCCATTCCCGACAGTCCCGCGAATGTCGGAGTTTGAGCGCCAAGCGCCAACCCCAATCGGGCCATTTCGGCCAAACCGCGGGTAACCAAAGCCGCTTTGGTATTATCGCCAAATCCCAAGCCGTCGGAAATTCCGGCTGCCAATGCAATAATATTTTTTAAAGCACCGCCGAGTTGAACGCCAATTCGGTCCGGATTTGTATACACCCGAAAACGGGGGGAGATGAGCAGATCTTGGACCGCTTCCGCATATCGTAAAATCGGAGTAGCGACAACCGTAGCCGAAGGAACTCCCCGCGCCACCTCTTCCGCATGATTCGGGCCGGAAAGAGCGACGATAGCGCCAGGATCAATCATGGTCAACTCTTCTTGTAAAACCAGATCCAGAGTTTTTAAACTTTGAACTTCAATGCCTTTCGCGGCGCTAATGATTATGCTCTCGGGGTTAATGACGGAGGCCAACTGTTTTGACACGCTGCGCAACCATTGGGTTGGCACCGCCATAATAATAAATTTGGCATCATTTACGACTTCAGCAAGGGAAGAACTGGCGACAATGGTTTGAGGCAAAATGATGCCCGGTAAAAAGGTTTGGTTGGTATGGTGGTGATTGACCTCTGCGATCACCTCAGACTCAAAAGACCATAATTTTACTGGCAACCCTTTTTGAGCGCAGTGTATCGCCAAGGCCGTTCCCCAGCCACCGCTTCCAATAACTGAAACCATTATTTCTTGGACCCTCCACGATTTTTATATAAAATCCGATTTTCTTCACCACGCAATAAACGCTTGATATTCGTATGGTGACGATAGATGGCTAAAACCCCGATCGCAATCGCAAAAATCTGTCTGGAAGGATCATCATGATAAAAGATAAAAACAGAAATCGGATACGAGATCGCGGCCAAAATCGATGCCAAGGAAACATAACCGGAGCAAAAAAGGAAAACTAGCCACACCGGTAAGGCCACCACGAGACTGTACGGAGTTAAGCCAATCATGACCCCTAAGGAGGTGGCGATGCCTTTGCCTCCCTTAAAGCCGGAATGAATCGGCCAATTGTGGCCAACGATGGCCAAAACCCCGGTTAAAATCGCCGGGTTAAATCCGCCAATCGGGCGGAGTAGGTATTCTCCCAACAAAACCGCAACAATTCCTTTGAGACTGTCGCCAACCAAAACCAATGCTCCATAAACCGTGCCGAGAACTCGAAATACGTTGGTGGCGCCAATATTGCCACTACCGCTATTCCGGAGATCAATCCCTTTGATTTTGGCGACAATATCCCCCGTTGTTATCGTGCCGATAAAATACGCAACCACCGCGACAATCAAAAATTTAATAAATTCCATTTTGTCACACCCGCTAATCTACGTTTTTACTACTACTTGATTTGAGCTCAAACTTGATCGGCGTTCCAACAAAGTTAAAATATTCGCGCAGTTTATTTTCCAAATAACGTCGGTACGAATAATGGAGTCCTTCCGGGTCATTCACCGTAAATTGGAATGAGGGTGGCTTTACGCCGGATTGCCGCGTAAAATAGATTTTAAACGGCCTTCCTTTATTGGACGGCGGGTGATGGATGGCAATCGCTTCGGAAATGATCTGGTTTAACTTATTATTGGGGATTCGAAACGTATAACTCTCCATGACTTGATTCACCACGGGAAAAATCTTAGTCAATCGTTGCCCGGTTTTGGCGGAAATAAAAATTAACGGCGCATAGTCAAGGAAATCAAGCGAACGACGGATCTTTTCCTCATAGATCCCCACCGTTTGATTGTCTTTTTCTATTAAATCCCATTTATTCACTGCAATCAGGCACGCCTTCCCGGCGTCTTTGACGAGTCCGGCGATTCGCAAATCCTGCTCTGATACTTCCCCGGTCGCATCAATCACCAAAATCACAACATCGGAGCGTTCGATTGCCCGCAATGCTCGCAACACGCTATAATATTCAACCGACTCTTCCACTTTAGACTTGCGCCGAATCCCGGCGGTATCGACCAACAGGTAATGATGACCATGGACACTTAAGGGAACGTCAATCGCATCCCGGGTGGTACCCGGTTGATCGCTGACGATAACCCGTTCTTTGCCCAACAGTGAGTTGACCAAGGACGATTTTCCGACATTGGGTCGTCCCACAAAAGTTACCCGAATGAGATCCTCACGCAAATCTTCGGTCTCGGGGGGAAGATTGGCAATGACCGCATCCAATAGATCGCCGATATTTTTCCCATGCTCCGCCGAGATGGGAATGGGTTCCCCCAATCCCAAACTGTAAACATCGGAGTCAACGATTTGCGTGGGATTTTCAATCTTATTCACCGCAAGCGTCATCGGTTTTTGACTTTTTCGCAACAAGGACGCCACTTGATGATCGGAAGCCGTCAATGATTCTCGGCCGTCGACAACCATAATCACCACATCCGCTTCTTCCAACGCCATGTCGACTTGTTTGCGGATTTGAGTTTGAACGGGATCCCGTTCATCCGTGATGCCACCCGTGTCGATCACTAAAAAATTACGATCAAGCCATTTTCCATCAGCGTAAAGTCGATCACGAGTTACTCCGGGAGTATCTTCAACGATCGCCAGACGTTGTTGGACCAGACGGTTAAAAAGCGTTGACTTACCCACATTCGGCCGGCCAACGATCGCTATGACTGCTCGAGACAACCTGCAACACATCCCTCATTTGTAATCCAGTGGAGCCAATCCCGGGCTCGCGTCGGTACTACCTCGACCTGTTTCGAAGCGCATGTTTCCTTCAGTTCGGTGATGGATAAACCATCTAAAAATAATTCAGCCCCTTGTTTTAACGTGATTTGCGGTATCAGATAGCAGGTAGCTTCGGTCTCCTGCCCCTGGTGGCTTTGAATTGCCGCCGCGATATCCCTTCCCGTCAAAAGACCGGTAACAGTTACGGTCTGGCCAAAAAACCGGTTTAAAACCGGTAACAATTCTACTTTTAAGCGAGGGTTTTTCGATTCAATGAAAGACCCAATCTCCTGCCATAATCCTAGGGCGGCTTGTCCGGTAATAATTACTAAATTGCCTTTCAAACGTTCCATTTTGCGGCTAAGCCCCGGATAAACCTCATGAAATTCAGTAATAAACCAGCGTAATAAACCGACTCCGTTATCCAATTGCAGGTAATCTTCATACGCCTCGTCCGCCGGCAACGATTTTCCCGCCAATAGGTACCATTCATCGGCAGCAAAAACAAAACGCGTCTCCATGGTAGCCAAAAACTGTGGCTGAACCCTTTCGACAATTTCCAACACCTGTCCGGCTTCGGCTTGATTAAATGTTCGTAAAGAAAATAACTTTGAACGGTGACCGGTTAACCCAACCGGCACGATCGCCAACGACGCAACCGCCGGCCACAATGCCGCCAGCTCGTTAATGGTCTTTTCCAAAACCGGGCCATCATTAATTCCCGGGCAAACAACCGCTTGGGTATGTACGGTGATTCCCAAATCCGCCAAACGTTTTAATTGTTCCAAAATCGACGCCGCTTTTTTTGAACCCAGCAGTCGTTGCCGGACCGCCGAGTCCGTTGCATGCACCGATATATAAAGGGGACTTAGCTGTTGTTGGGCTATGCGTTCCCAATCGGGCTCGGTCAAATTAGTCAGTGTTACGTAGGCCCCTTGTAAAAAAGACAACCGGTAGTCGTCATCGCGGATATACAGCGAATCCCGTTGCCCGGGAGGCAGTTGGTGGACGAAACAGAATAAACAGTGATTGGCGCATTCACGAATTCCGTCAAACACCGCAGTATCAAAGACTAACCCGAGCGATTCGTCGGGTTCTTTATCAAATTCAATGGTTTCGACAGTCTCAGTTTTGGTTCGATAAATTTCAAGCGCAATATCTTCGTCGGCACTAACCATCAAGTATTCAATATAGTCAACCGGCTTTACACCATTGATTGAAAGCAAATAATCCCCAGGTTCAAGTTCAAGTTCCTCGGCAATGCTTCCAGGCTCAATCGCCTTAATCAGCGTACCATTATCTGTCATTAAATCCTCCTTAAACTTGAACTATATTCGCTTTTTCTCCTAACAACTCCTTCATTATTCCATAATAAAATGCTTTACCGACTGAAAATAGGTTCATCCGCAAGGTTATTGCTGAAAATTACCATCGCTCGCGAGCAAGGCAACTATGGCGGCGGCGGGAGGCGTCTGCTTCAAATTTTTATTTGTCAATCCGCTGGTCAACAACAATATCCGCCCCTTTGCTGTCTAAAATCGTATAGACCTCATCGGTCAGTTCATCCGCGACTTCGATGATTCCGACGACACTCTTTTGTAGTTGGTAAGGTATGGCGTTCGCATAATTTTTGAGTATTTCCGAAGGGTCAAACGAATTTTGACGATTGGTCGCTCCGATCTGCACCAGGCCAATTTCGGTAATGGTTTCCTGTTTTAAACCTTCCCAGTGCAATCGGCGCTGTTTAATATTTCTTTCCATACTGAAGTCATCCGCAAATTCATTGGAAAAATCCCGCGCCGGCTGCTTAATAAATACTGAAATCTCCGTCTGATCCCAACCCGCTTTTTTGATTCGCCCCAAAGCGTTCCGAGCATCATCCACATGGGTAAAAACTCCTACGATTCTCCGCATCGTTTTTCGCCTCCGCTTGACAGTCTCCGGTTATTTTATCCAAAGTATTGTTAAAAACTCAATCGAATCGCCAAACCGACTGGGTAGTTCAATGAAAGGGAAATATTTTGTAACCGGCAGAGAGTATAGACCCCTTTGGAATGGATAAGCTAAAATCGTTATTCTTGCTTAAGGAGGTGATCGCATGGATTGGCTTCGGACATTAGTACGTTTCGTGGTAGCCGCTTTGGTTTTAATGTTCATTGGCGCAATTGTTCCGGGGTTTAAGTCATTAAACTTCATTAGCGCTTTATTGGCAGCGGTTGTAATCGCCGGAATAAGCTACCTAATCGAATTGGTTTTAGGCAGAAAACTTACTCCTTATGCGCACGGAGTCGTAGGTTTTCTCGTTTCGGCGGTGGTTATTTATATAACTCAGTTTATTGTCCCCGGTATGTCGGTTTCGGTTATCGGAGCATTATTAGCCTCCTTGGTGATTGGTTTAATCGACCTATTCGTCCCAACCAAGATCAGTTAGCCGCAACCACACACAGCAAGTTCGGTATACGGCGTTTTTCAGTTTGCACGTACGTATCCGAATTTATTACCGTGCGATTATTAAGTGATCGTTTCAGATCGGGCTATTGGAGGTTCTCCAGTAGCCTTTTTTGATTGGCAAGCATGCGCAGTCGTTGTGCGAGAATGGACTTCAGGACGGTGTAAAGGTTCACCGCCAAGTCATCCCCATGCTTGGCGCACCTAGCAAAAAGCGGAAACGATTGTTCGTTTCCGCTTTTTAATACTAGATTTTAGTTATTTCTGTCCCAAATCCCCTTCTTTTTTTACCGCCGCTTGCGCCGCGGCCAATCGGGCAATCGGAACCCGGAACGGAGAACAAGAGACGTAATTCAAACCCACCCGGTGGCAAAATTCAATCGACGAAGGATCGCCACCATGTTCGCCACAGATTCCCAATTTGATATCCGGGCGGGTTTGTTTGCCCAATTTAGCGGAGAGTTCTACCAATTTACCGACACCAATCTGGTCGAGCTTGGCAAAGGGATCGGATTCATAAATCTTCTTATTATAGTATTCCTCAAGAAATTTACCGGCATCGTCACGGCTAAACCCAAACGTCATCTGCGTAAGGTCGTTGGTTCCAAACGAGAAAAACTCGGCTTCTTTTGCGATTTCATCCGCCGTCAAGGCCGCCCGCGGAATTTCAATCATGGTTCCGACTTTATATTCCAGTTTGACACCGGCTTTGGCGATCACCGCATCGGCCGTTTTAACGACAACATCTTTTACATATTTTAATTCTTTAATTTCGCCAACCAGCGGAATCATGATTTCCGGCACGACATTCATGTCTTCTTTATTGACATTGATGGCGGCTTCGATCACTGCGCGGGTTTGCATCTCGGCGATTTCGGGATAGGTAACTGCCAAACGGCAACCGCGATGTCCCATCATCGGGTTGAATTCATGCAAATCGGCCACAACCGCTTTCAGATCGTCAAAGGTGATTCCCATCTCTTTGGCCAAGGCGCGGATGTCCTCTTCCGCTTGCGGTAAGAACTCATGGAGCGGCGGATCCAGGAAGCGGATGGTTACCGGGTATCCTTTCATTTCACGGAATAACCCTTCAAAATCGCTTCGTTGCATCGGCAACAGTTTTTCCAACGCTTTACGCCGTTGTTCTTCAGTCCGGGCGACGATCATTTCGCGCATTGCCGGGATCCGGTCGGGTTCAAAGAACATGTGCTCCGTCCGGCAGAGACCGATTCCTTCGGCCCCAAATTTACGGGCAGTCGCGGCATCGTTCGGGGTATCGGCGTTGGTCCGGACTTTTAAGGTCCGAATTTCATCGGCCCATTGCATTAAAGTCGCAAAATCACCGGTCATTTCCGGCTCAATGGTCGGCAATTTATCGCCATAGACATTGCCGGTCGAGCCGTCAAGGGAAATCCAATCGCCTTCAACATATTTTTTGCCGTTTTTATCAAGGAAGAATCGCGCCTCTTCATTGATTTTAATCTCGCCGCATCCCGCGACGCAACAAGTGCCCATGCCGCGGGCCACAACCGCCGCGTGCGACGTCATACCGCCCCGTCCCGTCAAAATACCCTGGGATACGTGCATCCCTTCAATGTCTTCCGGTGAAGTTTCCAAGCGAACTAAAATTACTTTCTTTTCACCGGCTTTATAAGCGGCAACCGCGTCATCGGCCTCAAAATAAACCTTTCCGGTGGCCGCGCCGGGCGAAGCCGGCAATCCTTTCGCGATCGGCGTTGCCGCCTTTAACGCTTTCGGTTCAAAATTCGGATGTAAAACAGCGTCCAATTGTTTCGGATCCACTTTCATAATCGCTTCCGACCGGGTTGCCATTCCCTCGTTAACCAGATCGACGGCAATTTTCAACGCTGCCGCCGCAGTCCGTTTGCCATTTCGGGTTTGCAGCATAAAGAGTTTGCCGCGTTCAATCGTGAATTCCATGTCTTGCATATCGCGATAATGTTTTTCGAGAGTCTCGGCTGTATTGGCAAATTGATTATACACATCCGCCATAATCTCTTTTAATTGGTCGATTGATTGGGGTGTCCGGATGCCGGCGACCACATCTTCACCTTGCGCGTTGATCAAAAATTCGCCATACAGTTTCTTTTCACCGGTTGAGGGGTTCCGGGTAAAAGCGACGCCGGTTCCGGAGTCGTTCCCCATATTGCCGTAAACCATCTCTTGGACATTAACGGCAGTACCCCAATCGCCCGGAATATCATTAAGACGACGATAAATGTTTGCCCGGGGGTTATCCCAGGACCGGAATACCGCTTTGACGGCTTCCATTAGTTGGATTTTCGGTTCTTGCGGAAAATCGGATCCTTTTTCTTTCTTATAGAGTGCCTTATAGCGTTTAACGACCTCTTGCAGATTATCAGCGGTCAAATCCGTATCAAACTTAGCGCCGTTCTCTTCTTTAACAGCGTCAAGAATCTTTTCGAACTTAACTTTTTCAACTTCCATCACTACGTCACTGAACATCTGGATAAACCGGCGATAACTATCGTAGGCAAAACGCGGATTATTTGTTAATTTGGCCAAACCTTCAACCACAACGTCATTTAGCCCCAAGTTCAAAATGGTGTCCATCATTCCGGGCATCGATGCCCGGGCTCCGGAACGTACCGATACTAAAAACGGATTATTGGGATCGCCAAACTTTTTTCCAACAATCTGTTCAGTTTTTGCTAATGCTTCATAGATCTGTTCTTCGATCTCAGCTGCAATCATTTGTCCATCAGCATAATAGCGGGTACAAGCTTCTGTGGAAACCGTAAATCCTCTTGGAACCGGCAGGCCCAATCCGGTCATTTCAGCCAGATTAGCTCCCTTACCCCCAAGAAGGTTTCTCATTGAGGCATTGCCCTCGTTGAAAAGATAAACATATTTTGCCATGAAAATACCTCCTAGTGTATTAATTCTTTTATTTCTACAGGAGAGAATTTCATTTAAAACCCTCTCCGGTAAAGTCGAATAATACGATGAGGAAATTCTGGCTTCCGGGTATCCAAACGTGACAAAAGCCGCCAACGCGGCACTCAGCAAGTTTCAGATCCGGAACACTGATGATAAAAGTTAGATTCTCCATTTAACCTGCCAGTTCCTTCTGATAATGTTAATTTTTTTGTAAACAGTTACGTAAATTTAATGTTAAATTTTCAATATGGTTTTATTTTCCGGCCTATGTACGATATTAACCATGCAATAATCCACATTTATCAATGCAAAATCAACCATTATATTATATTCTTTTGATTCCAGTCACATTCGTTCATTTGTTAATTTATTTTTACGATAAGTTTACTTAACACATCATTTTACCTGTTAAATGCCTAAAAATTTACAAAAAAAATCACCGGCTGCCGCGAGGCCACTGAAAAACTGCTCCAAATAACATTGGCCTACAATATATTGATAGCCTAAAACAAGCTACTCATTATATATTTGTAGGTCAATCTTTCAGAACGGGGTTTTTCAGTGGCCTGGCTGCTGCCAGTGTTTTTTACAGATATAAAATTGCGTGTTTATGGTACTAAGCGTTACGATGTCGGATTAATCATTAAAAAAATTTTTAGCGACAATAATATCTTTGGCAATTTGTTCCTTAAGCTCTTCCAACCCGGAAAAGCGGGCTTCGGACCGGATAAAACGCAAGAAATCAACTTTGACATGGTTGCCATATAAATTCAGTGATACATCAAACAAGAACACCTCAACCAAGGGAATCTCCCCGCCAAAAGTCGGCTTAATTCCAACATTGGCAATGCCGTGATACATCTGATCTCCGGCTGTCAATCGCACGCAATAAACACCGTAGCGCGGTAAGATAAATTCCTTGCCAATCATTAAATTAGCGGTTGGAAACCCTATGGTTCGTCCGCGTTGTTCACCGGGAATAACCTGACTCTCAATATAAAAATCATACCCTAACATTTGATTGGCGAGTTCCAATTGCCCGTCAAGCAGATATTGACGGATTTTCGAACTACTCGCCGTGACTCCGCCGATTTGGACCGGTTCAACCCGTTCAATTGCAACGCCATATTGCGTACCGAGTGATTGTAAAAGAGTAAAATCGCCCCGGCCGTTCGACCCAAAACGAAAATCATAGCCAACCACGATCAATCGTGCCCGCAAAGCCTTTACAAGGTATAAATCGAAAAATTCTTCAGGTTGGGTTTCGGAGAGTTGCTGATCGAACTGTAGCTCCAATAACGCGTCGAGCCCTTGTGTTGCCAAACGTTCTCTGCGAATCGCCGGAAGGTTGATCAAAGGTGGCGCTTTATGCAACAAACTTTCCGTATGGTTAATAAAAGTCACCGCAAGGGAAGTTAAATTTTGAAACTTCGCCAAGCGTACGGTTCGATCAATGATCGCTTGATGGCCGCGGTGAACCCCATCGAAATTGCCAATCGTAACGACTGTTGCCAGTGAATCCTTTGATAATTCTTGTTGGCTTTGGGTGATCGAACTCCATACTTTCATTGAATTCGGAAACTCCTTTGTCACTCATAACGAAAAACTTTAACAGGTTGCCAATAATTGTGGGTTTCTTTATTGTGGAGTTCGGCAATAGCGATTACCGTCGAAGTATGATCAATCATTCGTACCACCGTTGTGCCCGGTTCCGCCGGATACTTCGCCGTAGAGATTTTCCCGCCGTTTAACACTTTTACGCTGTCCTCATCATCAAGGGACAACGCTTCAAAGTGGCTCAAAGCTTCATTAATGGTAATTAAGCGCTCGGCGAGCTGATCTTGACTGAGCAATTCTTTCACTGTAGCCAGCGTGATGCTGTCTGCAATTTGAAAAACTCCGGATTGTAAACGCACCAAACTCCCCATATGAGCGCCGCAACCCAAAAGCTCGCCCAAATCGTGAATTAGCGTTCGGATATAGGTGCCCTTGGAACAGATAATTTTGACCGCCAACCTGTCGCAATACCCGTAAGTATCTTGGGGATTTAAACATTCCCATTGGTAAACTTTAATCGGCCGGGCGTCCCGCTCAATAACCTCGCCCTTACGGGCCAAATCGTACAATTTCCTACCCTGTACCTTGACTGCCGAATACATCGGCGGGATCTGATCGATATTTCCGGTTAAGTGTGCAATCGCTTGAAGCAACGAACGATGGCGGAATGTCACTTCTTTGTTTTCAAAAAGTATGCTGCCGGTTGCATCCTGGGTATCGGTAGCTTGACCAAAGACAAGCTCCGCCTGATAACATTTCTTTGTTTCATCCAAAAACGAAAAAGAACGAGTCGCTTGCCCCAGTCCCACAACTAAAACGCCGGTTGCTTCTGGGTCTAAGGTGCCTGTATGGCCAATTGCCTTTTGGCGCAATATTTGGCGTAAGGAAGCAACTACTTGATGGGAGGTCATGCCCCGTTCTTTATTGATATTTAATATACCATGCCACATATTAGGCGCCATAATACGTACTGACGTATGCAATCACTTCATTGACAACTTGCTGGACCGGGCCGTTAACGGAACATCCGGCGGCCCGGGCGTGACCGCCACCGCCAAAATTGGCGGCTAATTTACTAACATCCACTGCGGAAGAGGAACGCCAGCTAATCTTCACTTCATTCGGCTTTAACTCTTTAAAAAGCAAACCAACCTCGACACCTTCGATGGAACGGGCGTAATTAACGTAACTTTCAGTCTCCTCATTTTCAACCGGAAACTGACCCAACATTTGCTGGTCCAGTACCATCCAAGCAATCTTACCATTGCACCCGAGCTTTAACGTATTAATTACATTTCCCAATAAGCGTATCGAATTATAGCTTTTTTGTTCATGGACATATTCGGCAATTTTAGCCGGTTCAACCTGAAAATTCTTCACCAGCACCGAAGCTAATTCTAGTGTATAAGAGCTGGTGCTTGAATAACGGAAAAATCCGGTATCGGTGGCGGTGGCGGTGTAAATTGCCCCGGCAATCGCCCGATTCAAAGGAATTTGACCGTCGGTTATAATCCGAAAAATCAACTCGCCGGTCGCCGCGGCTTGCGGGTCAACAATATTCAGATCGCCAAATCCGGTATTGCTGATATGATGATCGATATTGACGACCAAAACCCCCGGAATAGCCCAAAATTCCGTTGGTAAAGCGACGCGCTCTTTTTCCGCGCAATCCACACAGACGATCACATCCGGTTGAAAATTTTCAACTTGGTCTTTGATCTGATCGCTATTTTCCAAAAAGTTATAAACAGTCGGAATCCCGTCCATACAAACCATTTTCACGGTTTTCCCCTGATTGGCGATGGTCAATCCGATTGCCAGCAATGAACCGATCGCATCGCCATCAGGGTGAACGTGACAAGTTACTAAAAATCGTTGTTTGGTTTGAATTAGATCAAAAAACTGACGGAAAAGGCCGGTCACTAGGAATTCTCTCCTTTATCCGACTTTTTGATCTCTTCCAACAGTTCAAAGATTCTTGAACCGCGTTCAATCGAGTTGTCGGCGATAATATGAACTTCGGGCGTATGACGCATCCGGATTCTTTTACCCAGCTCGGTACGAATATAACCCTTGGCGCTTTCCAGCCCTTGCAAAGCTGCATTTTTGGACTGTTCGTCACCTAGGATGCTGACAAAAATTTTCACATGGCTGTAATCATTGGAGACTTCTACCCCTGTAACGCTAACGAATCCTATTCGGGGGTCTTTAAGGCCCCGCTGTAAAATTTGGCCTACTTCTTCTTTGATTAATTCCCCGAGTCTCTCAGCTCGATGTTCTGTCAATCAAAACCCCTCCATCGGTAGGAACCGCGTTAACTTTTGCGCTTAATCTCTTCCATTGCAAAGGCTTCAACGATATCGCCTTCTTTAATATCGTTAAACCGTTCCACGCCAACGCCACATTCATAACCTTCCTGAACTTCTTTGGCATCGTCTTTAAACCGTTTTAACGAATCAATCTTTCCTTCATGGATGACGATATTGTCACGGATTAAACGGATATCGCTATTGCGGCTGATTTTCCCTTCCAGGACATAACATCCGGCAATATTCCCAACTTTAGGAACTTTATAGACGGCTCTGACTTCAGCGCGACCCTGAACCACTTCTTTATATTCCGGGGAAAGCATGCCTTCCAAAGCTTTTTGAACATCCTCAATCACATTATAAATAATGCGGTAGAGACGGATATCGACGCTTTCCTTTTCAGCGCTCCGCTTCGCATTCGGATCGGGACGAACGTTAAATCCGATAATAATCGCGTTCGAAGCAGAAGCCAACATAACGTCATGTTCACTGATGGCGCCAACACCGCCGTGAATCACCTTTACCCGAACCTCTTCATTGGAGAGCCTCTCCAATGATTGGCGGGTCGCTTCAACTGACCCTTGAACATCCGCTTTGATAATAATCTTCAATTCCTTGATTTCCCCTTCTTTAATCTTGGAGAAGAGGTCATCCAGGGTCACTTTTTGATTCTTCTTCAGCTCGCTTTCGCGTTTAAACTGCATCCGTTTATCGGCTAGTTCACGGGCTAAACGATCTTCGGTAATGACATAAAGGATATCGCCGGCTTCAGGAACTTCCGTAAACCCAATCACTTCGACCGGAGTGGAAGGTCCAGCTTTTTTAACCCGTTTCCCTTTGTCATTATTTAATACGCGGACTCGACCGGCAGCGGCTCCGGCGATAATCGAATCCCCGGCTTGGAGGGTTCCGGTCTGTACCAACACCGTGGCAACGGGCCCCCGGCCTTTATCCAATTCCGCTTCGACAATCGTCCCTTTGGCCGGACGAATCGGATTGGCACGATAATCCTTCATATCGGCCACCAGGAGGATCATTTCTAACAGTTGTTCAATACCGATTCGTTGTTTGGCCGAAACCGGTACAAAGATGGTGTCGCCACCCCATTCTTCCGCAACCAACCCGTACTCCGTCAAATCTTGTTTGATCCGGTCGGGATTGGCTCCCGGCTTATCAATTTTATTGATTGCGACAATGATCGAAACATTGGCGTCTTTCGCGTGATTGATCGCTTCAATGGTTTGCGGCATTACCCCGTCATCGGCGGCAACTACCAGGATGGCAATATCGGTAACTTGAGCGCCGCGCGCGCGCATCGCTGTAAAGGCAGCATGACCCGGGGTATCCAGGAACGTAATTTTGCGGTCATTCAGCTCAACTTGATAAGCGCCGATGTGTTGGGTAATTCCTCCTGCTTCTTGGGCAGTTACATTGGTTTCGCGGATCGCATCCAGCAACGAAGTCTTTCCGTGGTCAACGTGCCCCATAATCGTAACCACCGGTGGACGCGGTATCAGCGACGCCGGATCGTCTTCAATCTCTTCAACTTGTAATTTTTCTTCTTCAGTCCGCGCCGCAGTCGCTGAAATTCCATATTCGTCGGCAATTAAGGTCATGGTGTCAATATCAATTTCTTGATTAATGGTTGCCATCATGCCTAAGCCCATTAATTTTTTAATGACATCACTGGCCGAAACCTCAATTAACTGTGCAAATTCCTTGACGGCCATTTGAGTTGGTAATTGCACCGATTTGACAGTTGTTGCGGGACCTTCATGTTTGACGGGCCGAGTTGGAAAACGTCCCGGCGTTTTTGATGGGGTGGATTTCCCGGCACGCTTATCAAATCTATCGTTATAACCTTGGGAATTGCCACGAGGCGCCGGCTTGCCGAAACGATTGTTCGGAGCGGCATTTCCTTGATTGGGTCCCCGGTTTTGCCCTTGATTCTGGCTTTGATTCGGTCCACGATTTTGCCCTTGATATGGTGGACGGCTTTGCCCCTGATTTTGGCCTTGTGCCGGACCACGATTTTGATATTGTCCCCGATTTTGTTCGGAATAATGTCCTTGATTTTGGGGACGATTTGGGTTCGGTGTCATCGGACGATTTTGATTGAAATTCCGGTTTGGTTGGTTTGGATTTTGATTTCTATCGAAACCGGTTTTCCCTTCCGCTCCGTTGGAGTCGGGACGCTGGTCGTTTCGAGAAACGGGTTTATCGTCCCCTTTTGACTCAACCCCGGGATGGGGAGCAGTACGATCGGGTTGCGGTTTATTTTCCGTGCCATGAACCGTTTGTGGCGAAGCGGTATTCTCAGTAGTTTTTGTAAACTCACGTTGCACTTGATTATTACTCCCGACTGAAACTTTATTATCATTATTTTGGGATACCCGTTGATTCGCCGGTGCCGGTGTCGCTGGTCTCATGTTAGGATTTTGAACAGGTTTGGTTTGGAAGAGATCTTTTTTAATCTCTTCGGGAGTTTGGGGACGATTGGATGTAGCTGCCTTTGCCGGTTTGGGAACGGTCGGATAGACCTCTCTTGCTTGGTCTACAAACTTGTCTTCGATTGTGCTCATATGATTACGAACATTTGCTCCCTGTCCGTTCAGATAAGCCATTAAATCTTTTATCGAAATATTTAATTCTTTGCTTAATTCATGCACTCGAACCTTATTTATGGCTCTTCACCTCCGTCTGTTAATAAAGAACAGATCATCTTGGAAAAATCATTCGAAGTTACTGCTATCACGCCACGTCCCGGAGCGCCAATACAACGGCCTAACTCGGCGATCGTTCCGTATGTAAAAAAACTGATTGTTTTCTGTTCACATAAATATTTAAAATTTTTAATGGTTTTTGCCGAAAGATCATTGGCACATACCACTACTTGAGCTCGACCACGCCGAATTCCCTCTTCAACAGCGGCCGAACCCGTAAGAAGACGCCCTGCTTTGGCAGCAAGACCTAACACAGACGCTACTGTTTTCATTTAATAAATTTCACCATTTCCGAACGTAATGTATCTTTTTGCTGAGGAGTAATCTCAATTTCCAAAGCCCGTTCGAGCATTGAACCTTTAAACGCCAGTTCCAAACACTCTACTTTAGGACATGTGTAGGCACCACGACCGGATTTTTTGCCCGTTGGATCAATGGTAACTTCACCTTCCGGAGTTCGTACCACGCGAAGCAACTCTTTCTTCGGAAAGACACTTTTACAACCCAGGCAAGTGCGTTGAGGGATTTTTCTTACTTTCAATTATTTATCCCCCTTTTTGGTGCTTTTGTCCTTTTTTGCTTTGTTTAACTCCTCTCCGAATAATTGTCCGATGGTAAATCCGCCAGCGGTTTCATTACCGCCATCATCAGCGTTTCCTTCAGCTACAGGGTCGGAAGCAGTTAAATCATGAGTCGCACCTGTTTTTTTGGCTTGGCGTTCACCCAAAACATCGGAGAAGAAATATCCCTCATCCAGAGAGATTGGTTCATCATCCAACTCGACCTTTGCCAAGTGTTTCGGAGCGACTTTACCTTTTTTGCTCTTCTTTTTTACTACCGTTTCTTCTTCATCGGTTTTTTCAACAAATGCCGGCTCTTCTTCCCCTTCATAATATGGTTCCGGTAGCTCGGTTTCGCTCATTTCCGCTTCGGTCTCAAGCGGCGCTTCCAATTCTTCGACCGTCGCTTCAACCGCGGTCAACGTTTGAGAAGTTGGTTCCACTTCAGGTTCAGTCATTTCGGCGACAACCGGGACAGCCACGGAAACCGGGGCAGCCACCTGTTCACGGAAACCAAGCTCTTCATAGATTAATTTCTCAATCAGTTCAGCTTGATCCGCCGCCTGAGATTCGCTCTTAATATCAATTTTCCAACCGGTAAGTTTCGCGGCCAACCGTGCATTTTGACCTTCTTTACCAATTGCTAAGGATAATTGAAAATCCGGCACAATGACAATCGCTGTTTTCTTCGAAGGTAGGATTTTAACTTCGCTTACTTTCGCGGGGCTTAGCGCACTGATGATAAATTCGATCGGATCAGCGCTCCACGGTACGATATCGATCTTCTCCCCTTTTAATTCCCGAACGATCATCTGTACCCGAATCCCACGATTCCCCACACAAGCTCCGACCGGATCGATTTGATGATCACGGCTATGTACGGCGATTTTGGAGCGATAACCGGGTTCCCGGGAGACCGATTTGATCTCAACAATCCCGTCCTGGATTTCAGGCACTTCCAATTCAAAAAGGCGTTTTAACAAACCCGGTCTGGTTCTAGACAAGAGAACTTGGGGACCTTTGGTGGTCTTTTTCACTTCGACAACATAGGTCTTCAAACGCATCCCCGGTTCGTATTGTTCGGTAGGCATCTGCTCATTGCTGGGCAGGATTCCTTCGATTCGACCTAAATCGACAAACAAATTCCGTTGTTCATAACGTTGAACCACACCGGTTATGAGATCCCCAACCCGGTTGACAAATTCATCATAGATGATACTGCGTTCCGCCTCGCGAATCCGCTGTACCACAACTTGTTTGGCAGTTTGGGCGGCAATCCGGCCAAATTCTTTAGGAAAAATTTCGAATTCAACCAAATCCCCCAATTCGTAAATCGGATTGATTTTTTGCGCATCTTCGAGACTAATCTCGTTTTTATCGTCTTCTACTTCTTCGACAACCGTTTTATGGGTATAAACGTGAAATGACCCCGTACCGGGATCAACACGAACTTCTATGCTCTGGGCTACTTTTTGATCTCGTTTATACGCGGAGGCCAAAGCTGTTTCAATCGCATCCAATAAAATTTCCTTACTAATCCCTTTTTCTTTTTCGATCTGTTCCAGAGCATCCATAAACTCGTGATTCATTTCTTTTTAATACCCCCTTCATTTGCGAAGATCTCCGGGATAAGACGGGCTTTTACGATGTCTTTTAACGGAATCTCCAAACTCAGCTCATCACTTATTTTGAGTAAAACCAAAACCTCGGAACCTTGGTTGCTGAGTCCCAAAAGTTCGCCACGGTAGGCTTTTTGGTTGTTCAATGCTTTAAACAGTTTAATCTCAACCTGATTATGTACGAATCGTTGATAATCACGTTCTTTTTTTAATGGTCGTTCGATACCGGGCGATGATATTTCCAGCAGGTAACTCCCAGGAATCGGATCAGCTTCATCAAGCGCTTTCTCTAACGCTACGCTAAAACGTTGGCAGTCATCGGTGGTAATTCCCTGGTCGGAATCGATTGTACAGCGGAGGATCCAGTCCGGTCCTTCTTTATGATATTCAACCTCCACAAGCTCATAACCCAACTGCTCCGCCAGCGCTTCTCCCAACCTTGTGACAATCACATCAACCCGTTCTTTGGACAAGATCTTCTTCCTTTCGATTAACAAATCGAAAGAGTGGGTTTCCCCACTCTTTCTAAACTTACCAGTTAAGTTTACCACATTTATAATAACTTGACAAGTAATATAATATTCCTAAGCGAAGATACGCCTGGCTTTTCATCATACTGCGTCAACCGGACAAATGCCCCATTGCCCTACGATAGCCCAATTGTTCCGAAATTTTACCGGCCGCCTCCAATACTTCAGGCAATATTTCCTGAGCGATCCGTTCGTCAGTCATCCGGTGAATTGGCCCTGAAACACTGATTGCGGCTTGAACTCTATTTTCATAATTTTTTATCGGGGCCGCAACGCAAGTCACGCCCTCGTCGCGTTCGGAAAAATCCAACGCATACCCGTCCCGTTGAATCTTGGTTAAAGCTTGGACCAGTTGATCGATATGGGTAATAGTATATTGAGTGAATGGAATAAACTTTACTTTGGCAAAACGATTCCGCAGTTCCTCTTCGGACAACCCCGCCAATAGCACTTTACCGGTACCGGTACAATAAGCCGGACCGCGGCTGCCAATGCGAGCGAACATTTTGACAATAACCATGTTGGTAGATTCTAATTGATCAATATAGACAACTTCGTGTCCGTCCAAAATCGCCAAATTGGTGGTCTCGGTGGTCGATGCGGCTAACTTTTTCAAGTACGGTCTGGCAATTGAATTAAGATCCAACGCCGCCATCGCCGCAATTCCGATTTCGAAGGCTTTCAGTCCTAGTTTATACCGTAACGAACTGGCGTCTTGTTGAACAAAACCTTGTTTCATCAACGTATTAACCAATCGGTGCGCGGTGGTGAGTTTTAAATTAGCCGCCTTTGCCAACTCGGATATTGAGACGGAGTCCGTTTCACGAGAAAGGATTTCTAATAAGGCAAGGGCTCGGACTACCGCCTGGACAGTTTCGCCTTCACCTTCTCGGTTGCGACTCATCGGTAACCTCCTGTCAGCTACTTATCCTTTAAATAAGGAACCATGTTGAAGAAAGAAATACGCAAAGATCAATAACCCGATCAATGCGAAAAACAAGGTAATTTTTAGCGTTTTCATCACAATTTTTAGAATGATAAGTGCAATGAAAGCTCCGAAAATCAACCATGTCCAGTTCATAATTGAACCTCCTGAATTTTTCGTCACTGAGGCTTATGGATGACCAATCCTTATCTCGTGATTGTTTAACGATGAAAACCCTTTGATATTCGTATGAAGTTCCTCAACTTCTCCTAAATGTAATAATGTCTGTAAATAAGCGTCGGTTATCTCTTGCTCGCTTTGGTGCAGTTGGTAGGCTTGGCGTAAAAAGGGCAATGCTTTGCGATACTGTTTTTTCCGCCAGTAATACAACCCCAGATTTTGATAAAGCGGGAAACCGGGTTCATATCGAAGACCCCGTTTTGAAACCAAAACTCCCATTTGCGCACAACCGCTGTCGGCAATGATCTTGCCTGCCAAATACCAATAATACCACAGTTTACGAGCTTTTACGTAACTTTTCAAAACATTGGCAGCGATCGCAAGCCGCTTGCCTGTTTCCCATTCCTGATAAAGTTTGCGCAAATTAACTTCGGTTTTGATAATCGGATCGTTTAACTCATTGAGTAATTGCAATGTTTGACGTCGGGCTTGGTTGTCGGATGCCAGTCGCAGTAATTGCAATAACGAATCTTGAGCCTCTTGGTATTGTTCCAATTGCAATTGGGCGAACGCCAAATTTTGAATGGAGAGATAATGCGTCGAGTTCAGTCTAACTGCCTCATCCAACAAGGCAACCGCTTCCTCAAAACGTTTGCGACGCAAACAAAAAGTTCCGTAGTAATGGTAAACTCCCCACCAATCCGAACCGGTGCTTAAACCCTCTTTATAAAAAACTTCCGCTTGATCAAATGCTTCTTTCTCTTCCGCCAAAAGCGCTAAATTGGTTAATATGTTAACCCGCGACGGATCAAGGGCCAGGGCTTGCTTCCATACGCGCTCCGCTTCTTCAATCTCGCCTTTCCCCGCCAAAACCGCACCCATTAAATCATGGGCTGTTAAATTGTTGGGATCGACGGTTAAAACGTTTTGCAATGCGGATAATGCCTCATCCAATTGTTGTTGTGAATGATAAAGCAATGCCCGGCGAATCCAGCCATCGGAATATTCGGGAAACGCTTCGGTCAATTCTTCTAAAATTGCCGCCGCTTTTTCCGGTTTGCCCCATTGTAGATAAACTTCGGCCAAGACCAGCGGAATCCGGGGGTGATAGTTGGCAATTTGCCGCAAACGCTCCAAAATATCCACCGAACGTTCATAATTTTTGCTAACTTCATTTTGAACCAAAAATAAGATTAAAATATCGGCCGCTTCAACGAAATCCGGGTCGTACGCTACCGCTTTTAGTAAATTTTCCAAGCCTTCGGTTTGCGCCCGGTCATTTTTGGCCTGCGCCAAACTTTCCAACCCCCGGCGAAATGCCAAGAATGCTTCCAGCGACTCCGTGTACATATTATGTTTTGATTCAAAATCTTCAGCTCCGGCTAAAAACACCATTACCTTTTTGAACAACTGTTCCCAAGCAACGAGGAAGCCAGCTTCAGGGGCTTTGATTGAACTTTGAAAAATCACCTGTTGTAATTCCGGATTGAATAAACGCAGTGACAGTTCGAGCTTGCCCGCGCCTTTCAACGTACCGACCAACCATAATTCTTCGCCGCCCCAGGCTACGTCAGCAACCGGTTGCTCGGGGTAGGTTTGCAGATTTTTATGTTCCATGTATACATTAACTTGCGATTCAATTCCTATCGAATTTAACCGCAGTGACGCAAGATCGGAAAGCCCCCTTGCAAGTACAGGTAGATAGAGGGGCTCATCATTCGCAAAAAATGGAATTACCTGTATCAACGTTTCCTCCAGTGGAGATTATCTTGACCAAACGTTAACACAATCAATTCCGTTAGTCAAGAGCAGGTAGAGGTTATTTCAGCTGGCAATCGCCAAAAAAATCCCTGTTATGACCGAGTTACATTCTAAAACCTCACCTACGTATTTATATATATATGTCGTTCCAAAATTTCCGGACAAAAATTTGGCGCCATATTTTCGATGATCGTAAACCATGTTCTTAGATTTTGGTCGGGATTGAATTTTTGGATGTTCCCACTATTTTGACCGGAAGAGTAAACCATTGCGAAGTTTTGACAATGTATGTTTTGCCAATCACTTCCTGCCGCAGCGTATTTCGTACCATTTCATAGGCGTTTTGCCCGATCTTGGCTTCATATTGGGTGGTATTATAGTCATTTAAGGTGTTAATAATCGCTTCCTCCATAATCCGGTTGAATTCGGAACGGATGGCGTTGACGGCCTCATTAGGCAGTTTAACCTGAGTCTTACCGATGCTAATTTGCAAATTATCTAACTCAGTTAGGTTGGAACTGATTTTCCCCGGCAATTCCTGCTTAATGCCTTGAAGCACCTGAGGAATACTCCGTTTCGCCTCAGCCTGGATTTTAAGTTGCGCCAACCCGGCAATTCGTTCCGGATCAATCGCCACGGTTAATCCCCGAACCCGGACATAAAACAAAAGCAGTATCGATATTAAGAAACATCCGATAAAAACACCGGTAAAAACGCCATTCCAGTAACGATCTTTATCAAAAACCTTCTTCAATTCCAATTCCTGCGTTTCAGACATTGAAAATCCCCCTTTTTGCAGACAACCTTTTTTTCATAGTATGCCAACAAAGAGGTGGAATATGATTCCAAAAGACGCATTTTGAGAATAAAAAATCGCTTAGTTTTTCCGGTGAATCACCGGAATCTCCACTTGAATTTCAAAACCGGTTAATTCATTGGCGCAAAATTGAATTTGACCGCCCATTGCTTCAACCCGCTTTTCCATTGCTGATAAACCAAAGCCCTTTTCCAGCTTATCACAACCAATCCCGTCGTCACGCACTTGAAATTGGATCAAATCATTAAATAATGCTAAATCGATGAGGGCTTTTTTGGCTTTGCCATGCCGCAGGGAATTGGTGAGAGCTTCTTGACAAAGCCGATAGATCGCGTCATAGATCAATTGCGAATATTCCAGTTCCAAACCCTTCATTGAAAAATCAATTTGCAATCCGGTCGTACGGTATTCGGCGATTAATTGATTGATAATCCCAGCCAAACTGGTATTGCCAACCTTCTCGGGTGCCAACCCAACGATTGAGCGGCGGATTTCCGTTAACCCGTCTTGCGCCACTTTCATCGCTTGCGCCAGTTTTTCCTCGGTTTTTTGGGGATTGGTATAGCAATTCATGCTGCTGACCTGTAACAATGTGACTAATAACGTCATTGTCTGCCCAATTGTATCGTGAACATCCCGCGCCAACCGGTTTCTTTCTTTGGAGATGGCCAATTCGGCGACAGTCGCCGAGTAATCTTTTAATTGGTTGTTCTTCTCAATCAACTGGGTATTTTGCGCGTTTAATTTTAAAAGCATCTGTTTGTATTCCGTGACATCACTAAAAGTTACCAGTCTGCCGATGACCTCCATACCGTTGGTGATTGGTTGGACATTCACTTGAAAGCTGCGTAATGTCGGATGCGCCAAATTTAACTCGCCGCTGATTGAGGTTACCGTCTCACTACCGATGGCTTTCAGAACTCGCTCGGTTGCCGCGCTGGATTCAACATTATTTTGTAAATTGGCGACCAACTGATGGATATCACTGGTTTCAGGCAAAAAACGCTGAATATTTTGTACAAAGGCTTGATTGGAATGAACAATCTCGCCAAAATTATCAATAACTAATATAGCTTCTTTCATATTCACGACGATTTCGCGATAGGCAATCGGGATAATATTTAAAAACTTATACCGGAAAACCGCAATAACAAAAAAAAGCAACGTGAAAGTCAAACCAACCGGAGTAATATCAAACCCGGGATTTAGAGCGCCGCTTACTAATACAATATTTAAACTGACCGGAACGAGGGCGGCAAATATCAGTGACCAGGCTTGTTTTTTTACATAACCGAATTGTTTCACGGAATAACGTACCAAAAGAACGGTGCCAATCACGCAATAACTGTAGGAAGTAATGGTATGGATCCAAAACAAAATCGAATACTTGCTGAAATTGACATCGCCGTCGCCAAAGAACAAATGATGGCTTTGATTGGTCAAAACCGCCAGTAACGATAAGGTCGGAGGGACGGCTAACCCAAACAGACTTAAACGAAAATTTCGCTTTACAAAAGTATTTTCGGTATAGGTCAAGCAAAAAAACAACCAGCTTAAGCTGATAAAACAAATGGCAATGTATTCGTAGCGGACGAACAACCATTCCACCGGCTGATGAAATGAGAAGACTCGCAAAATTTGCGCGGATAACCAGATTGAAAGGAGAATAAGCACCCAAAGATAACTGATGAGGATCGCGTTTTTTTTCCCCTTAAAAAGCCCGTAAGTGATCATGGCAATTGCCAAAATTAATGAAAAACTCAAAACAATCAAGCGGATCGGAAAACCCAGGTTCATTGATACCCCACCCCGTTATCCCAAAAATTGCATCAGGTTGTTTTGTGCAATGTATATATAGCTGTAACAACTCCATAACTCGTTTATTTTTCGCTGTTTTTCAATTATTCCCTCTATTTTCCCACAAATTAGATACTTGTTATAGTTAATGGAAAAACCGCCATTGTCAAAATCTAACTGTACCATATAATAACGGATTACAAATGGACCATATCGTTCCGGTACTCATCCCAATTCACAAATTAAAAAGCGACCAACCTGAAGCGCGCTTGCTCGGTCGTTCCGCAAGCTGGATTTGTGGATAAGTAAGCTTGCTCGGTCGTTCCGCAAGCTGGATTTGTGGATAAGTAAGCTTGCTCGGTCGTTCCGCAAGCTGGATTTGTGAATAAGTAAGCTTGCTCGGTCGTTCCGCAAGCTGGATTTGTGGATAAGTAAGCTTGCTCAGTCGTTCCGCAAGCTGGATTTGTGGATAAGTAAGCTTGCTCGGTCATTCCGCAAGCTGGATTTGTGGATAAGTAAGCTTGCTCGAGTAATATTCGGGGTGAGCGAGCTGAAAAAAGCTGTTGCAAATCGCTTGGTTCATTCGCAACAGCTCTTTGATATTTGGTGATTAAAAATCAAGCGAGTTCGTCCAACGCTTCTCTCAACGAACGC
Organism: Bacillota bacterium; assembly: GCA_023417475.1. Classification (GTDB taxonomy): domain Bacteria; phylum Bacillota; class UBA4882; order UBA8346; family UBA8346; genus JAEYPR01. Next base: position 265,176 of record JAEZFP010000068.1, read on the forward strand.
ACTAAATTTCCCGCGCTTTGAAGACTAGGGTCCGCCGCAATGGATTGCACAACCGCACTGCCGACAATCACCCCGTCGGCCAACGGAGCTACCGTCCGCACTTGCTCCGGAGTGGCGATCCCAAATCCGATTGCCACCGGTTTCGTCGTATTGGCTTTGACTCTTCCCATAAAATCACCCAAATCAACGGGCAATTGATTGCGAACGCCGGTAATCCCTCTAACCGATACTGCATAAATAAAACCGGTTGAAGCCAAATCCGCTTGTTTAATCCGCGTTTCAACGCTGGTTGGAGCGATCAAAAAATTCATTCCGATCTCATGTTCCTCGGCGAGACGTCGAATGGTTTCCGAATCGTCCGGTAAGAGATCGGGAATAATTAACCCGGCGACTCCGGCAGCTTGCGCTTCAGTCATAAACCGTTCGAGCCCACGGCGGTAAATTGAATTGTAATAGGTCATTAAAACGACCGGAATATCCAGATTGGCAATGGCTTGTTTTAATGTTGCCAGTAATTTGCCGACCGTGCAACCATTCTCCAGTGAACGGTGTCCCGCCGCCTGAATCACCGGACCATCGGCAATCGGATCTGAAAACGGAATCCCCACTTCAATCAGATCAGCTCCCGCTCCAGCCAGCATTTCAAGAATTCGCGGGGTCTCGGAAAGTTGCGGATCGCCACCCATTACATAGGTAACCAACGCTTTTTGGCGACGGCTCTTTAAGGCGGCAAACTTTGCCATCACTTGATTCATAAACTCACCCCCATGATCCCGGCCACCGTATGAATATCTTTATCACCGCGGCCGGAGAGATTGATTACGATAATTTTATCCGGCGGGAGGGTCGGCGCCAATTTCATTCCCATTGCAATCGCATGGGCGCTTTCCAAAGCCGGAATAATCCCCTCCGTCTTGGTCAAGTATTCAAAAGCAGTCACGGCTTCTTGATCCGTTACCGCCGCATATTGGACCCGGCCTATGTCTTTCAAATAACTATGCTCCGGACCAACTCCCGGATAATCCAAGCCGGCCGAAACCGAATAAGCTTCTTGAATCTGGCCGTCGGCATCCGAAAGCAAATAACTCAAGGCGCCGTGCAAAACGCCCGGTTGGCCCATAGTTAGCGAAGCGGCGTGCGCGCCGGTTTCCAATCCCCGCCCCGCCGCCTCGATGCCCAGCAACTTCACTGCGGGGTCGTTGATAAACTCATGAAAAATACCGATCGCATTACTGCCGCCACCAATACAGGCCAAAACATAATCCGGAAGTTTTCCGCTCATCCCCTGAATCTGTTGCCGGGCCTCGCGACCGATGATTGCTTGAAAGTCCCGGACGATCATTGGAAAAGGATGCGGTCCGGCGGCGGTTCCGAATAGATAAAATGTATCGTCGACTGAGGCCACCCAATCACGCAGCGCTTCATTGATCGCGTCTTTCAACGTTTTACTGCCCGAACGGACTGAAACCACTTCGGTACCCAACAATTTCATTCGAAAAACATTGAGCGACTGACGGGCAACATCGACTTCACCCATGTACACCGTACACTGAAGACCGAATTTCGCGGCGACAGTCGCGGTTGCGACCCCGTGTTGTCCGGCGCCCGTTTCTGCAATAATCCGTTTTTTCCCCATCCGTTTCGCCAGCAAAATCTGGCCCAACGCATTGTTAATCTTGTGAGCGCCGGTATGGTTGAGATCTTCCCGTTTGAAATAAACCTGCGCTCCGCCGAGTTCCCGGCTGAAACGTTCGGCATAATACAACGGCGTCGGTCTGCCGGAATAATGGGTATACAAATCTTGCAGTTCAGCGATAAACTCCGGGTCCGTCGCATAACGGCGGTAAGCGGCTTCCATCTCCTCCAAAGCGGCAACTAACGTTTCGGGAACATAACGGCCGCCAAATTGACCATAATATCCTTGACTGGTTGGTTCCAACTAAATCAACTCCTTGAAATGATATAATTCTTTGGCAAACTCAGCCAGTTTCGATTCATCTTTGATTCCCGGTTTAGCTTCCAAACCGCTGGATAGGTCAACCGCATCCGGTTGCGCAAGCCGGATGGCGTCTCTGATATTGGCTGCATTTAATCCCCCGGCTAAAATTAACGGATGACCCAGTTTCCGATATTCCCCAAACAATTCCCAGTTGAACGATTGACCCGTTCCACCCGAAACTCCCGGAACGTATGCATCCACTAATATCGCCCGTACATTCGCGTCCCGCCACTCGGGCGCCGGTTGATCCTTACCCGCCCGGAACGTTTTGATTGCTTTTCCGGCCAACGCATTGACCGTTGCAATGGATTCGTCCCCATGTAGTTGGGCCAAGTCGAGCCGGCAATATTCCATGATCGCTTGAATACGCGCGGGAGTTTCATTGACGAAAACGCCGACCCGGGTCACCAACGGCGATAGTTGACCAATGATTGACGCCGCGGTAGCCATTGAAACCTGGCGCGGCGAAGCGGCGAAAACAAAACCAACCGCGGTTGCGCCATACTGAATTGCCAGTAAGGCATCTTGTAGCCGGGTAATCCCGCAAACTTTCACCGGAATCATGACGCAATCCCCAACAATTCGCGAATCTTTTGCCCGGGATCGGCGGCGGTGACAATACTTTCACCGATCAAAACTCCTCCAACGCCGGCGGCTTCAAGTTGAAGAAGCTCTTTTCTTCCGCTAATGCCGCTTTCGGCAACGGCAATGATCCCCTTGGGAAGGTTCGTCATCAGCTTGAAGGTTGTATTGAGATCAACTTGAAACGTTGTTAAATCACGATTATTTATTCCAATCACCCGGGCATCAACCTCTAACGCAGTTTGCAACTCCGGTAGATTATGCACCTCGACCAAAGGCGTCATCCCCAACGCAACGGTTTCCTGAATATACCGTTTCAACTCGCTCCGGTCTAACGCGGCGACGATCAGTAATACCGCATCGGCCCCGTGAATTTTTGCCTGAAGCAATTGGTAGGGATCAAGGATAAAATCTTTGCGGAGCAATGGTGTCTTTTTGGTCTTTTCCCGGGCTTCCCGCAAATTCTGCAATGATCCTTGAAAAAAACGTTCATCAGTCAAAACGGAAATCGCCGTCGCGCCCGAAGCTTCATAGATTTCCGCCAACCGTCCCGGATCGAGATCCGGACAAAGCAAACCCTTGGACGGAGAGGCTTTTTTGATTTCGGCGATTAACGCGATGCCGGGTCGGGTCAAGGCTTGGCTGAAATCCCGCCCCATGCCCGTGGGACCTTGGGCAACCTGCCGCGCTAAGCCGGCGCTTGGCGTAAGCTCCTTTTGTCTGGCGATCTCTTGCCGTTTATAATGAATGATCTCATCCAGGAACATGATGTTCAGACCGCCACCTTTCGAAGCTGTTCCAGCTTCTGATAGGCCAAACCGGATTGGATGATCGTGCGCGCCAACGCAATTCCCTCGGCCAGATCGGCCGCTTTACCCGCTACCATCAAGGCCGCCCCGGCATTTAGTAAAACCACCGTTAGTTTTGGCCCTTGTTCGTTTCCTTTTAAAATCGCTTCCGTAATCGAGGCGTTCCTTTGGGGATCTTCGCCCCGCAACGTCTCGTTGGGGGCTGCTTCCAACCCATAGTCGGCGGCGGCAAACCGATAGGTATTAACCTGTCCGTCCCGGAGTAGGCTTACCTGATTGGCCCCTGCCAACGACAACTCATCCAATCCGCCGGCCCCGTGGACAACCATCGCCCGGTCCACCCCAAGCTTGGCGAGGACTTGGGCGATCACTCCGGTTAGTTCCGGTTGATAGACCCCGATCAGTTGGCAATTGGCATTCGCCGGGTTTGTCAACGGGCCCAACAAATTAAAAATGGTCCGGAATCCCAATTCGCGGCGCGGCCCGATGGCATGTTTCATCGCCAAATGAAAGACCGGCGCAAACAAAAAGCCCATTCCGGTTGCTTTCAAACATTCGGTAACCCGATCGGGAGCCAGGTCGACTTTTACTCCCAACGCTTCAAGCAGATCGGCGCTGCCGCAACGGCTTGATACGGCGCGGTTGCCATGTTTGGCAACCGGTATCCCCGCCGCCGCCACGACAAATGCCACGGTAGTTGAGATGTTGAACGTATTGGCGCTGTCACCGCCGGTACCGCACGTATCAATGATCACCGGCGCCGTGAAGTTGACTTTTAACGCTTTGTCCCGCATTACTTTCGCCGCGCCGGTAATCTCCGGCACTGTCTCTCCTTTTAAACGCAATCCGGTTAGAAACCCGCCAATCTGGGCCGGAGTCGCCTGACCTTCCATGATTGCGGCGGTGGTCGCGATCATCTCGTGCTCCGTAAGGTCGATTCCTTGAATAATCTTGGCTAAACTCGCTTGCAACACTCTACTCAGCTCCTCTATGATAATTTTGACATTAAGCCGCCGGCAGACCGGCTCGTAAAAAGTTCGCCAGCATCACTTTGCCCGCCTCGGTAAAAACCGATTCCGGGTGAAATTGGAGACCGAAGGTGGGGTGGGTTTGATGGCGTAATCCCATAATCAATCCCCCCGGTTCGGTGGCGGTAACTTCCAACGCGGCCGGCAGCGAATCTCTTTCCACTACCAATGAATGATACCGCACGGCTGCAAATGGTGAGCTCAACCCCGCGAAAAGGTCGCGGCCATTATGAATGATTTGGGCCTGTTTCCCATGAACCGGCTCCGGGGCTCTAATTACCCGGCCTCCAAAGGCTTCGCCGATGCATTGATGCCCAAGACAAACCCCTAAAAGCGGGATTTTACCTGAGAAATACCGGATGGCTGCGATCGAAATCCCGCTCTCCCTCGGAGTACAGGGTCCCGGTGAGATGACCAATCGTTCAGGAGCGCAAGCAATCAGATCATCCAGTGAAAGTTGATCGTTACGAAACACTTGCGGGGAACTTCCCAACTCCCCAAAGTACTGGACCAGATTGTAAGTGAACGAATCATAATTATCAATAACAACCAGCATTACTTCACCCTCCTACCTTTGCCAAAGCGGTCAGTAACGCGCCGGCCTTGTTCATGGTCTCCTGATATTCAGCTGCCGGAATCGAATCGGCGACAATTCCCGCGCCAACTTGAAAGATGGCTTTTTGTTCCCGGAAGAAGACCGTCCGGATGGTGATACAGGTATCCAAATTTCCGTTAAAACCCAAATATCCGACTGCTCCACCATAAAAACCCCGGCTGACCGGTTCCAATTCGTCAATGATCTCCATGGCCCGGATCTTTGGCGCCCCCGAGAGCGTCCCGGCGGGAAATACCGCCCGTAGCAATTCAACTCCCGTATACTCCGGAAGCAATTCCCCTTGAATTTCCGAAACGATATGGATGACATGGGAATAATTTTCGACACTCATCAGATCCGTTACTTTCACCGAACCGAAACGGCAAACACGACCGAGATCGTTGCGGCCCAGATCAACCAACATAACATGCTCGGCGCGCTCCTTGGCATCCGCCATCAGTTCTTGTTTGAGTTTTTCATCCTCCTGCACGGTGGCGCCACGACGACGCGTGCCGGCAATCGGCTTTAACGTTACCAAACTTGCTTCCTTGCGAACCATCACTTCCGGTGACGAACCCGCCAGTTGGAACCGGCCAAAATCAAAATAAAACAGATACGGCGAGGGGTTGACTGTCCGTAAGGCACGGTAGAATAAAAAGGGATCGTTACGATATTCCCGTTCAACCCGCTGCGACAAGACGACTTGAAAGGCGTCCCCCGCCCGGATGTACTCTTTAATCCGCTCGACTCCCGCTTCATACTCCTGCTGGGTGGAGAATAAATGCTCGCCTGCTGAGTGATCGGTCTCATGATTGGGCATGGCGTTAAGAACCAACGGCTGTTGTAGTTGCTCGGCAACCTGATCCAGATCGGCCAAGGCGCTCTGATAAAGACCATCTTCCGCTGCGCTTGTTGCGGTATCCACTAATTTGATCAAACGGATTTTATGAAGCACATGATCAAAACAAGCGAGATAACGCGGGATCATCCAACAAAGATCCGGTTCTTCGGCCGGTTCGTTTCGAGCGGGCAAACGTTCGATGAGGCGCGCGTAATCATACCCGAGATAACCGACAGCGCCGCCATACATCGGAATATCAACCGGAATCGGCGCAACCCGCATCTCGTTCAACAACTTTTGAACCTCGCGTAACGGATCGGAATGAGCGATCTCCCGCTCATCTGCTTGACTTTGAATCACGGTAAGGTCGCCTTTCGCCGTAATCATAAATAACGGATCCCATCCCACGAACGAATAACGGCCAACCTGTTCACCCCGTTCAACGCTTTCAAGTAAAAAACGCCCTTTTTGTTCCGCGGCAGTCAACTTGGCAAATAACGTGACCGGCGTCTCGGTATCGTTAAATAATTCTCCCATAATTGGGATGAAGCGGTATCCGTCCTTTTGGCGTTGTTGGAATTCAGTCAGCGAGATGGGGTAATGTAATGGGTTGGGATTGTGAGCGGACAGTAAGGGATCAGCCGGATTTATGCCTTCCATTAATACTTGAAATTGATGAAAGTCAAGGGATTGGTGGCCATCAGACAAAGCTGCCGCTGGATTGGGATGGACTTCAATGATTAGGCCGTCAACCCCCGCCGAAATGGCGGCTTTTGCCACCGGAACAACCAGTTCGCTGCGGCCGGTGCCATGGCTGGGATCGGCAAAAATCGGCAGATGCGTTAACTGTTTGAGTAAAGGAATCGCATTGATATCCAACGTGTTACGGGTCATGGTCTCAAAAGTGCGAATCCCCCGTTCGCAGAGAATCACTTGGGTGTTTCCTTCGACTAAAATGTACTCCGCCGCTTGCAATAGTTCTTGGATCGTCGCGGATAAGCCCCGTTTCAACAAGACCGGTTTCCGGGAACGTCCGACCGCTTTCAACAATTCAAAGTTTTGCATATTGCGACTGCCGATTTGCAGGACATCGGCATGCTCCGCTACCAGCCCGATCTGATCAATAGCGGTTACTTCAACCACCGTAAACAGACCCGTCTGTTCGCGCGCTTCGGCCAGGAGCTTTAACCCCTCCTCGCCCAGACCTTGAAAACTGTACGGTGAACTTCGCGGTTTGAAGACACCGCCCCGTAGGCCCTGCGCTCCACGTTCTTTAATGTATTGGGCGACCTGCAAAATCTGTTCGCCGGACTCCACCGCGCATGGACCGGCGACGATCACCGGCTTGCCCGCGCCTACCACTACTTGCCTGATCCGAAAGGAACTCGCAACATCTTTGAACCGTACCAAGGGCAAATTTTCTAAAAAAGCTTCTCGACTCAACTCGGCTCCTCCTTAAAAATAATAAAAGACCAGACTCCTAAGAATCTGGCCTTAAAAAAACCATGATCTCTCAGCTCATCTCCACTACACTCAACTATTCTGCTCTCTACTGTCTCAACTGGTTTTTAAAACTATCTCAAACATACTCGTCTAAAACTATATCTCATAATGCTAACTTCAAAACTTACTCAGGCGCTCTTTCTCTACTCTACTCTATTCTATTCTAAAAAATCCTTGCCACACTTGATGGCGCCTAACTTGGTATAAATCTCCGCCTTGCCGCGAATCTTCATCGCCGACGTATGTTCCGTGAACTGAAAGACCATCACTTCACCGCGGTCCAACTTTTCAGTATGATGAAATTTGGTGTCTTTGCCCCGGGTCAATCCAATAATTGTGACTCCGTCTTCTAATGCTCTGACAGCGACATACTCCCCGCCAATATCCTCGTTGATGGTTGCTTGTTCCATTATAACCCCCGGGTTTTACCATTTGATTATCTGATTCATTATAGTCATAAGCCCGAAGCAGTGTCAAGCATGAAAATTGCGTTCGACATATCTCGCTAATTCTTATTTGCTTCAAAAGCCGTCAATTCCCCAAAGATAATCACCCGATCCGCTTCGCTTAAGGTTTCGGTCCCCTTTGGAAAAGCGGTAATTTGTCCGCCGCGCTCAATCGCCAGAACTAACAGATTCTTTTTGCGGAGATCCAACTCGGCCAAAGTTTTCGCATTGAGGTCCGAATCACCGGAGACGGTTTGGTAGATGATTCCCCAACCTTCATTCAGGTTAAAAACACGGTTAAAATGTGCTTGCTTCAGATGGCCGCAACGATACCATACAATATGCACTACAATTAAAAACAGTATTACAGTCCAAAGGTACCATTCTTGAAAAATCAACCAAAACACGAGAAACAAAAAAAGCATCATCCACCAAGTTTTGGACAAAACCGTCCCCCAACCGCACTTCGTCTGAATACTATATTCGGGAGTCGGCTGCGGCGCCACCACCGTATTCCAGGTCAACAGCAATGCTTTGGCAAAAGGATTGCCCACTTTAAGCTGACGCCAGATCAAGTAGCCGATTGCGCCAAGATGGATCACTAACAGAACCAGCATTTTCGGAAAGATCGTCATTCCAATCACCCTCTACAAAATATGCCGGTCCGAAATGATAAATACCAGTAAATTGAAGCGTTAACCGATTATTTTACAAAAGACCGCGCCGGATAAAACCGGCTTGGAGCTCTTCCACGGTTTTGGACGATTTCGCCACGCCAGTTGCCATGGCGGCTTTGGCGACCGCTGTGGCCACTGCGGGAACGATCCGCCGGTCAAATGCTTTAGGTATGATATTTTCCACGCCCAATTCATGCTCGGGAATTAAGTCGGCGATGGCCCGGATCGCCGCGACTTTCATCGCTTCATTGATCTGGGTGGCCCGGACATCAAGCGCGCCGCGGAAGATCCCCGGAAATCCGATAATATTATTGATCTGATTGGGGAGATCGGAACGGCCCGATCCGGCAATCAGCGCTCCGGCGGCGATTGCCCGATCCGGCATGATCTCAGGCACCGGATTGGCCATTCCAAAGACGATCGCCCGCTCATTCATTGCTTTAACCATCGTTTCGCTAACAATATTCGGAGCGGATACCCCGATAAAAACGTCGGCCCCGGTAAGGGCATGGGCTAAATCGCCTCGCTCGTTGCCGGGATTGGTCAGTTTCGCCAACTCTTCCTGATAGGGATTGGCCGTTCCGCCATTAGGAAACAGGATCCCGGGCCGATCACAAAGCCGGAGATTGGTCGGCGTGACACCCACCAGCAGTAACATTTTGGTAATGGCGACTCCGGCGGCGCCGGCGCCGTTGACAACAACTTTGATGCCTGCGATTGTTTTACCAACCACTTTCAAAGCGTTCAATAAGGCCGCGCAAACCACCGCCGCCGTGCCGTGTTGGTCATCGTGAAAAACCGGGATCTGCATTGTCGCTTTCAGCCGTTCCTCAATTTCAAAGCAACGCGGTCCCGAAATATCTTCCAGATTGATCCCGCCAAACGACGGCTCCAGTAAACGAATGGTTTGGATTAATTGATCAATGTCTTTGGTGTCAAGACAGATCGGCACGCTGTCGATATCGGCAAACCGTTTAAACAGGACCGCTTTGCCCTCCATTACCGGCATTCCAGCCAACGGTCCGATATCCCCAAGGCCCAAGACTGCGGTTCCATCGGAAATAACTGCCACCACATTGCCACGGTTCGTGTATTCGTAGACCAGCTCGGCGTTTTGCGCAATCTCCTTACATGGTTCCGCCACTCCGGGCGAATAAGCCAAACTCAAATCGTGGGCGTCGCGGACCGGCACCTTGCTGACGACTGCCAATTTTCCCCGGTATTCCCGGTGTAATGCCAAAGCTTCCTCGCGTAAACTCATCTTCAATCTCCTCCTGCTCGTAAGTTACTTTATGGTTCAATTGTCGTAAGCTGCATCGGATGAGTCGCTTATTACAATCATTATTTACACTCTTTTTACGGCTCGAACCTTGTCGTGCGTCTTTATTACTTTGAATTACGGCGCAGTTAGCCAACGCAATTGCGAAGCAAGTAGTTTGGCACCCTCTTCTTGCCGCTCCAGTCGTCCTTTAATCACAACGACTCGGTCCGGTTGGTAGCCATCCTTTACTTCCGCAAAGAGTTTGGGAAAGATGATTACTTCAACGGTTCCGGTCCAATCTTCCAATCGGCAACCGGCCATCATCGAACCGGATTTGGTAGTCATCGGACGCCAACTACTGATGATACCTCCCAATAAAACCTCTTTCCCATCGACTTCTTCTTCCAGTTCTCCAATGGCTAAAATTTTGTTTTGCAGAAATTTGTTCCGCCATTCGTCCAACGGGTGACCGGAGAGGTAAACTCCCAGATACTCTTTTTCCTGCTGTAATAGCTCTTTTTGAGAAAACTCGGGGAGATCCGGCAAACCCGGATCGTAACGAAACCCGTCTTCGTTAAATGAATCTAACAACGTCAATTGGTTTTTGTTCGTCTTTTTAAAGGTGTTCTCCAAAATCCGATCCAACCCGTTTACCATTTGGCGACGATTCGCTCCGGTAAAATCAAGGGCTCCCGCGAGAATCAGACTTTCAATCACCCGTTTATTGACCAGTTGATTATTCACCCGGTCGCAAAAATCGAACAACGAACGGTACGGTCCATTTTTTCTCTCCTCAATCAGCCGATCAATCGCTCCGACTCCCACATTTTTGATCCCTAACAATCCAAAGCGGATACCCTCTTTTTCGGGTTGGAACGAATGCGCGCTCTGGTTGATATCCGGACGATAGACCGGCAATTTCATCCGCCGGCATTCTTCAATATACAGTCCGACTTTATCGGGGTTTCCAATCACGCTCGTTAACAATGCGGCGATATATTCTTGCGGGTAGTTCGCTTTAAAATAGGCAGTTTGATATACAACCAAAGCGTAAGCCGCCGAATGTGATTTATTAAATCCGTAACCGGAGAAATACTCCATCAAGTCGAAGATCTGCGTGGCGCACGGAGCCGAGATGTTGTGGGCGACGGCTCCTCTCACAAATTGTTCCCGTAACGCCGCCAAGACCTCCGGTTTTTTCTTCCCCATTGCCCGGCGGACCAGATCCGCCTGTCCGAGTGAAAATCCCCCAAGATTGCTGGCAATCTGCATAACTTGTTCTTGGTATAAGATGACGCCACCCGTCTCCCGTAAAATCGGTTCCAACGAAGGGTGCAGATAGTTCGCCGACTGTTGACCGTGGCGCACTTTGATAAAGTCATCAACCATGCCGCTGCCTAAAGGCCCCGGACGATATAACGCCATCAGCGCGGTTAAATCATTAATCCGTTCCGGCTTTAAGCGAACCAGCAGACGGCGGATTCCTCCACTTTCCAACTGAAAAACGCCTAAGGTATGTCCCTCAGCCAACATCTTATAGGATGGGGAATCATCTAGCGGGATCTGATCCAAATCGAGCCGTTGGCCCCGGTTTCGCTCTACCAAATTGATGGTATCGCGGAGTACCGTTAAGGTCCGCAATCCCAGAAAATCCATCTTTAATAAACCGATGGCTTCGATATCTTCCATCGAAAATTGCGTTGAAACTTCACCCTCATTGGAACGGGTCAACGGGACATAATTCGTGAGCGGTTCACCGGCGATCACGACGCCGGCGGCATGAGTTGACGCGTGACGCGGAAATCCCTCAATCCGTTCGGCAATCTTCAGCAATCGGGCGATCTTGGGGTTCCCGGCTTCAAGCTCACGTAGTTCCGGCGAGCCGGCCCGCGCTTCTTCCAGCGAGATTCCCAACTCGTGCGGGATCATTTTAGCGACGCGATCCACCTCACCATAGGGTAATCCCAGCGCCCGGCCGACATCCCGCACAGCCGCCCGGGCGGCCATGGTACCAAAGGTGATAATTTGGGCGACGCGATCTTCGCCAAAGCGCTTACGGACGTAATTGATCACTTCGCCCCGGCGTTCGAAGCAAAAATCGATATCGATATCGGGCATGGAGATCCGTTCCGGGTTTAAAAAACGTTCGAAAAGTAAATTATGCTCAATCGGATCCAGATTGGTGATCCCGAGCAGGTAGGCGACCAGACTCCCGGCAGCCGAGCCACGACCCGGGCCTACCATAATCCGGTTTTCTTTGGCAAAACGAACGAAGTCGCGGACGACCAAAAAATAGCCTGGAAAACCCATTTCCGTAATGACATTCAATTCATAACGAAGTCGCGCCTCTCGGGTTTCATCCCAAGTCAAACCGCGTTCGACGATACCTTCCCGGCATAATTGTTCTAGATACCCCTCGGGACGTCCGTTATCGGGTATTTGATATTGGGGCATGTGAAACTTGCCCAATTCCAGCTCAACCTGGCACCGCTCGGCAATTCGAACGGTGTTGGCGACCGCTTCGGGATAGTCGATAAAGATCTCCGCCATTTCAGCCGGACTTTTCAAATAAAACTCCGGCGTCGAAAATCTCATCCGGTTGGGTTCATCGACGGTTTTTCCAGTCTGGATGCATAGTAATACATCATGGACAGTCGCGTCGTCCCGGGTGAGATAATGAACATCATTGGTAGCGACCAGCGGCGCGTTGTATTCCGCCGCCAAGCTCGCCAAAGCGCGGTTAACGTTCCTTTGCTCGGCCAGCTGTTGATATTGCAACTCAAGATAAAAACGATCGTTGCCGAAAATCGCTTGATAAACCTGAAGCGCTTGCCGGGCCTCGTCCCAACGTTGATTTAACAGCGGTCGCGCAATCGGACCGGAAAGACAAGCCGACAGAGCGATCAATCCCCGCGAATAGCGGCGCAAGGTCTCAAGATCAACCCGCGGTTTATAATAAAAGCCTTCGACATGGGCGATTGAAACTAACTTTAACAGATTGCGATACCCTTCGTTATTTTCAGCCAGCAATACAAGATGGGTTGGGTTTTCATCGATCTTGGGGGCTTTGTCGGTTAACGAACGTGGCGCCACATAAACTTCACACCCGAGGATCGGTTTGATCCCGGCTTGTTTCGCCTGTTGATAAAATTTTAGACATCCATACATGACCCCATGATCAGTAATGGCAACCGAACTCATCCCAAGGGTTTTGACTCGTTCCAAGAGTTGCCCGATCTCAGCGGCGCCATCCAAGAGCGAATATTGGGTATGGACGTGTAAATGAACAAAATCTGCCATAGCTCACCGTATAATAAAATATTTATCGTTTCTTTCGCGATCGAAGTCGACGTTCCCTGCCGTAATGCGAATATTTACATATCCTAAAGAACAATCACCACTCGGTGAGATATCGCTTCCGCAAATAAAAAAACGGCTTTACGCCGTAATTTCGTCACTCGCCAATATATTGGAAACGGGGTATGGTTACTCCGGCCACCGTAACGGTTTCCAAAAACATGGACAGCGGTCGTACCCAAAGGCCCTGTTCTCCATAAAGCGCCCGATATACCACATACTCTTCCAAGGATTCACTGTGTCGGGCAACATCCACCACTTGATATTCCTTCCCTTTAAAGTGACGGTAGCGACCGGTTTGAAGTTTTTCCAACGTTTCACCTTCATTACGATATTTCAATTTTTTTATAGTTGGGTAATAGGTAGAATTATGTTCATTCGATAATCGTTATTATTTTACAATAACAAAATGAAAATTGGAATCGTAAATACCGACAGGATGGTCGTCAGAAATACCAATCGCGAGGCAAACACGGCGTCGCCGCAATTTTGTTCCGCCAATGGCACGGTTAAGGCCGCAACCGGCATTGCGGTCAATAATAGGCAAACTCCTGGCAGGATCCCGTGAAAACCAATGCTTTTAAAGACAGTTAAAACAAGTAACGGCATCACAACCAAACGAATCAAAGCACCATAATAAAGGGCGTGTCCGGAAAAAAGATCCGTAGTTTTGATATCGGCAATCATTCCCCCAATAATTAACATGGAAAGCGGAGTATTCATCGAACCGACGATTTGAAGCGTTTGACTGACGGGTTCCGGCAACTTGATTGAGAACAAAAAAATAATCATCCCGATAAAAACCGAGAGGATTCCCGGATTGAGAAGCGCTTTTTTGAGGCATTGCAGATCGGTCTTTCCAGTGAAAAGCGCCACCCCAAAGGTCCAGATAAAAATATTAAACACCATGACATAGATGGAGGTATAAAAAATTCCCTGACTTCCGTAAAAGCTTCCAAGGATCGGATATCCCATAAATCCGCAATTGGAAAAGACGGTTGCCATACGGAGGATCTTTTGTTGCGATACTTTGGCTTTCCAGAATAAGAATTTCGATAAAAGGATCGCCACCAAATGCGTGCCCACACCAAGGCTGAACACAATTCCTGCTCCAATCAGTTTCTCGCGGGAAAAAGCAAAATTAAAGGACGAGATCGCAATCATGGGCGCCGTAATATTCAATAATAAATCAGTTAAACCGCGATTGATCTCCGCGTTGATAAAATTACGTTTCCGGGCATAAAAACCTACCGCCATCATGAGAAAAAGCGTAGCGACCTGAGTAAGAATGATATTTTTATCCATGTTGTCTCCGTTGTCGTAAATGTGGGTTCCCGTATTACAATACGCTGATTTATGCCAAATGGCAATTTCAGAATCGTAAAATTTACTGATTAACCAATGTTTCATTTGGATTACCATTCGGTAAACTTGGGAAAGTCAAAAAATGTCCGGCATATAATGAGCCATCGGGACAATTAACGATTCGTGGTAAGAATGTCCCAAATTCATTAGGAGGATTCAAAATGAAAAAATGTCCGGATTGCCGTAAAGAGGTTATCTATGGAAGGGAATATTGCCCTCATTGCAGTGGCGCATTGTACGGACGGAGACATCTTCCGCTCTCCTGGCCCGGTCAACTCGATGCGTTTGTAAAAATAAGCGAAGAATGAATATTCACTCTTCGCTTATTTTTTACAAATCAGGAATTGCCTTGAACCTCGCCAAACTGGCCGGTATCTAACCATTCGTTTTTCAAGATCGTCCACCAGTCCTCAGCCAACCCTCGCAACACATATTCATAAGGCAACCAACCATAGCCATCCATTCCCCAGTCAGTTCCCCAAGAGTTACGAATCAACAAAGCGCCGGTTGTCTGGGTACCGTTGGCATTACGATTGGGAATCTTCAGTTTGTTATCGTAACCCACCGCCATAACCGCATGACCGCCTATTACCGATTCCCCCGCCAAAGGATACGGAATCTTCCCATCTTTTTCCGCTTGTTCAATTGAATGATACACCGTGAATCCGAAGATTACCGGGAATCCCTGGGCCAGGTATTTCTTGAGCTGATTTAACAGTTCTTTTTTGGCGATTCCCGGCGGATCAATCCGGATATATTTTAACGCCCGAAAACTTTGGGCAAACGAATAACAAAAAGCATTGGGTTCCACATCGAATTGTTCGATATTGTACGGCCAATATTCTTCCGGAGGCACTCCGAATAAAGCCAACGCCCCCAAGGTTGAACGGAGATAAGCTCCGGTATCGCCGGTTAAATGCAATAAGTTGCGAGTCGTCTTATATAAAAAAAGTCGCGATGCATCCAAATACTTGCCAAACGCGCGCCGTTCGAAATATTCCACCAATCCGACCCCGGCATTGGCGGTACAAGAGCCGAGTTCACCCTGGTTTTCAATGGGCGGGCACCAACTCCGAAGATCGAGGGTCGCGGGCAACGACGCATCACCGGATTTTACCATGGCCAACTTCACCAATTGCGGAGCGACGCTGGCATGTTCGACGGTGTAATCGCGAAAATCCGGATAATCAGGCAACCACCCCATCTTTCTGGAAAATAAACGAGGCATTTTTACCCCTCCTTTTATAAGCGTAAATAAACAAAAAAGCCCGTAAGATACGGACTTTAACAATAACCTATGCCTACTTAAGCAGAATAGAACTCAAGTAAAGAGATTTATTTACCCCGATTCAATTCGCGCCCGGCAATATCTTTCCGGTAGTAGATTCCCTCAAAAGATACCTGTTGCACAGCTTGGTAAGCGCCAGCTACTGCCGCTTGGATAGTCTTGCCGAGATGAACAATATTTAGCACCCGGCCTCCGGCAGTTACGATTTGACCGTCTGGGTCGCGTTTGGTTCCGGCATGAAAAATCAACGAATCAGTGACTTGCTCCAGACCGTTGATCGTGGTCCCGGTCGGATAAGGTCCCGGATATCCCGGCGAGGCCGCAACGACACAAACCGCCTGTTGATCGGTTGCCCATTGAATCCGATCAGGGTTTAATTTTCCTTCCGTAGCATCCCAAAAGATCCGGGCGAGATCCGATTGGAGCAACGGTAATACTACTTGCGTCTCGGGGTCGCCGAACCGGACATTGTATTCAATAATCTTCGGACCGTCTTTCGTAATCATTAGCCCCGCGAACAACGTCCCGACAAATGGCGTTCCCTCTTTTTTCATTGCGGCGATGGTTGGGTTAAGGATCTCCGTGACAACCCGTTCCGCAATGGCTGGCGTATAAGCCGACGTTGGAGCATAGGTCCCCATACCGCCCGTGTTAGGTCCGGTATCACCGTCGCCAATCCGTTTATGATCCTGCGCCGGCAGCATCGGCACCGCAATATTGCCGTCGCAAAACGCCAGGAGGGATACTTCTTCGCCATCCATATATTCTTCGATGACCACAGCCGCTCCGGATTCGCCGAAAACCCGATCCGTCATTATTTGATCGATTGCGTGCAACGCCGTTTCCATCTCAAAGGCAACAACAACCCCTTTTCCGGCTGCCAAACCATCCGCTTTAACAACAATCGGGGTTTGCTGGGTTTTTAAGTAATTACGGGCCGCTTCGGGATCGGTAAAACTCTCATAACGCGCGGTAGGGATCTGATGTCGGCGGAGAAATTCTTTGAGATATACTTTGCTGGACTCCAACTGTGCGGCGGCTTGGCTTGGCCCGTAGATCCGCAAACCTTTCCTTTGAAAGGTGTCTACCGCACCCGCCGCCAGATAAGTTTCCGGACCAACCACCGTAAGATCGATTTGTTGAGCGAAAGCAAACTCCGCCATCGCTTCAATCGACTCCAGCGGAACATTTTCCGCAATCGCAGCAGTTCCACCGTTTCCCGGCGTACAATAGATCTTGGAAGCCGATAGGCTTTGCGCTAATTTCCAAACGATGGCGTGTTCACGACCGCCATTGCCAATCACCATAACCTTCATTGCAATTCCTCCCGACATTGAAAGAAAAGTCGCTGATTGACAGCGACGATTTATTTTACAAGCTCTTAAAGTAAAGATTTTCCAACGATCTGACGATACGCCTCCAGGTATTTTTCGCGGGTCTTTTCGATGATCGTTTCCGGCAGTACCGGGGCCGGCGGCTGTTTGTTCCAATCCAAGGTTTCCAGGTAATCCCGGACATATTGTTTATCAAAACTCGGTTGGGGTTGACCGGCCTGATATTGTTCGAGTGGCCAGAAACGCGAGGAGTCCGGCGTGAAGATCTCGTCGACCACCGTTAAGACGCCGTCGACGAAAGCGAACTCAAACTTGGTGTCGGCAATGATAATCCCGCTGGTCTCGGCATGTTTGGCTGCAGTTTGATACAGATTAAGCGAATACTCTTTTAACTGATTGGCCAATTCCGCGCCGACTTTGGCGACCAATTCCTCATAAGTTAACGGTTGATCGTGTCCGGCACTCTCTTTGGTGGTGGGAGTGAAGATCGGTTCCGGCAATTTACTGCTCTCGACCAATCCCGACGGCAGTTTGATTCCCGAAACCATGCCGGTCTTTTGGTAATCTTTGAGGCCGCTTCCGGCTAAATAACCCCGGACGACACACTCGATTGGGACAACTTCGCCCTTTTTCACCAACATTGAGCGTCCGCGTAATGTCTCCCGTTCGTCGCCGGTTAATCCCGGGACTTCATCAATATTGTCAGTAATCAAGTGGTTCGGGAAGCGGTCGGCGGTTTGATGAAACCAATAGACCGAAAGCCCGGTTAAAACCCGCCCTTTGTCAGGAACCGGTTGATCAAACACTACATCAAACGCTGAAATTCGATCCGTTGCTACGATCAGCAAATGTTGATTTAAATCATAAATATCACGAACTTTACCCCGGCCAATCATCGGGAAACTCTTAATTTTGGTCGTTGCAACCGCCATCATCCAACCTCCAGCTTCATTTTGCTCACCTTGGTAGTTTAATCATTCACCGCCGGTTATCATACAAGTGATTGATGCTTCACTGGCGAGAACTCCATCAATATATGATTTCGCCTCAAACTTGCCGATCCGGCCTTTAACGAACTTCTTTAATACCACTTCCATTCGCAATTGATCGCCAGGGATCGCCTGCTTTCGGAAACGGGCCCGGTCAATGCTGGCAAAGAGCGGAATCCGCGTTTTATCTTCGATCAGATCCATCACCACAAAGGCTGCGACTTGCGCCATCGCTTCCACTTGTAACGCGCCGGAGAACATATGATTGCCTTGGGTGAATTCACAATGATAAAAATCATTGGCGGTAATGTTTTTAATCCCAACAGCATATTTTCCGGTTTCGCATTCAACGATTCGATCCACTAATAAAAACGGAAAACGATGGGGTATCAAATTTTTAATGGCGACTGTATCTAACATGCAGCACCTCGTGTTTAATGTTTAAAGTGACGAATCCCGGTAAATACCATCGCGATCCCAAACTGGTCCGCCATGGCAATCGAGTCTTGGTCTTTAATCGAACCGCCCGGCTGAATAATGGCGCTAATGCCGGCTTTGGCCGCCGTTTCGATGCTGTCGGGCATTGGGAAGAATGCATCCGATGCCAGACAGGCGCCTTTGGCTTTCGCCCCGGCTTGTTCCAGCGCAATTTTGGCCGCGCCGACGCGATTGGTTTGTCCCGGCCCGATCCCGATCGTGCCAAAATCCCTGGTCACTACGATCGCATTGGATTTCACATGTTTCACCACTTTCCAACCGAATAGCAACTCGTCCAATTCGGCCGGAGTGGGTTGGCGTTTCGTGACAACTTTCAAATCGGGAAGTTTTACTTGCGCCAGGTCTTGCTCTTGAACCAGCAAACCGCCGGCAACTTTTTTCAAATCAAGGCCGGGTTGGCGGGAAATCTGACCGAGTTCCTTCAGTTCGAGCAACCGGAGATTTTTCTTCCTGGCCAGCAATTCAAAGGCTTCCGCAGTGAAACCGGGACCAATCACAATCTCCAGGAAAAGTTCACTCATGGCTTCGGCCGACTGTAGATCTACTTCGCGATTGAAAGCGACAATTCCTCCAAAGATGGAAACGGGGTCGCTTTGATAGGCTTTTTGGTATGCGGCAAAGGCGGTTTCGCCAATGCCAATCCCGCAAGGATTGGCGTGTTTAATTGCCACCACCGCCGGTTCATTGATGAATTCCTTGGCGATTTCGATGGCGGCATTGGCGTCATTGATATTATTAAATGAAAGTTCTTTACCGTGGAGTTGTTTGGCTGACGCAATCGTTCCCGGAGGAGTGGGAACCTCGACATAAAATGAAGCTTTTTGATGGGGGTTTTCACCGTAACGCAATCCTTGCTTCTTTTGGTAGCTCAGTTGCAAAAGATCGGGGTAACCGTCTTCGACCGGATTATATTGGACGTTAAAATAATTGAAGATCATGGAATCATAAAGCGCCGTGGTTCGGAAGACTTTCAGCGCACATTGCTTACGGAATTCTAACGTTGTTTCACCCTGATGCTCCTGCATCTCTTGGATTAAACGCTGGTAATCCTCAGGTTCGACCACCACAGTGACATCGTGGTGGTTTTTTGCGGCCGAACGTAACATGGAAGGACCGCCGATATCAATATTTTCGATGGCATCTTCCAAAGTGACTCCCGGTTTGGCAATGGTCGCGGCGAAAGGATATAAGTTGACAACCACCAAATCAATGGGTTTAATTTGTTGTTCGGCTAATTGAGCCTGATGTTCGCCGGAATTACGAATCGCCAACAATCCGCCGTGAATCGCCGGATGTAAGGTCTTCACCCGGCCGTCAAGGATCTCCGGAAAATTGGTTACCTCGGAGATGTACGTGACAGGCAACCCCGCATCTTGTAACGCCTTATAAGTCCCGCCGGTCGAAATCATCTCGACCCCGGAAGCATTGAGGAATTTTGCCAATTCAATCAAACCGGCCTTGTCCGAAACACTCAGTAAAGCCCTTTGAATCTTTGCCATGATCGTTCCTCCTATTGGTATCATTGATAAAACTTTAATATGAAACAAATCGGTTATGGCTTACGTTTCACCCGCAAACCGTCAATTTGCATGCCGCCGTTAAGCATCAGGGCCACCGCCTCGGGATAAATCCGGTGTTCCATTTGCAACACCCGGGCTGCCAAGGTATCCGCCGTGTCGGCGTCGGTCACTTCAACAATCCCCTGCGCCACGATGGGGCCAACATCCGGCTCGGCGGTAACGATATGAACCGTTGCCCCCGAATACTTCGTGCCGGATTGCAAAACCGCCTCATGGACATGGTGACCGTACATTCCTTTGCCGCCGAACGCCGGCAATAAGGAAGGATGAATATTTAAGACCCGATCCGTAAACGTCTCAAAGAACACCGGGTCGAGAATACGCAAAAATCCGGCCAAACAGACCAACCCGATGTTGAACTCTTGCAACACGGCGAGGATCGCTCGAGTAAACTCGGTCACTGAATCATAGTCCCGATGATTGACGACCCGGGTTGGGATTCCGTGACGCGCCGCCCGTTCCAGGGCATAAACACCGGGTTTATTGCTGATCACCACACCGATCCCGGCCGGGATCGCTCCGCGTTCACCGGCGTCAATCAATGCCTGAAGATTGGACCCGCCCCCGGAGACCAAAACTCCGATCTGTTGTTTCAAAGGAACCTCCCGAAACGGATAATTTATGCGACCACAACCTGCCGGTCACCGGCGTTAACCGTACCGATCCGGTAACTTTCCGGCACCGCTGCGTTGAATTCGGCTTCATGTTCGGGGGCGATGACGACGACCATCCCGATTCCCATATTAAAGACCCGGTAAGTTTCAGCGTCGGAAACGCCGCCTTCCTGCTGCAGGAACTCGAAAATCGGCAACACCGGCCAGCTCCCCTTGTCAATCCGGACCGCACAACCGTCGGGGAGAATCCGGGGAATGTTGTCGATAAAACCACCGCCAGTAATGTGGGCCATTCCTTTAACCATTTTCCGGCCAATTAACGGATATAGCGGCTCAAAATACGAACGGTGCGGTGTCAGAAGCTCCAACCCGATCGGCTGACCGATCCCCGGCACAGTGTCGGTCGGTTGTAAACCAAGCTTGTCAAAACAGATCTTGCGGGCTAACGAATACCCATTGGTGTGCAAGCCGGTGGACGGCAAACCCATTACAATATCGCCGACTGCGATATTGGAGCCAGTGATCAGCTCGTCCCGTTCGACGACGCCGACAATGGTCCCCGCCACATCGAACTCACCCGCCGCATAGATCCCTGGCATTTCGGCCGTCTCGCCGCCGATTAAAACGCAGCCGTTCTCGCGACAGCCTTGGGCCAAACCGCCGACCACCGCTTCTATCATCGCCGGTTCGACGACACCGGTCCCGATATAGTCCAGAAAAAACAACGGCCGGGCGCCTTGAACCAAAATATCGTTCACACAGTGATTGACGAGATCATAACCGACTGTGTCGTATTTTTGCAGGGAAAACGCAATTTTTAATTTCGTCCCGACCCCGTCGGTACTGGAGACTAGTACCGGATTACGATATTGGGCGGCGGGAAAGGAAAATAAGCCGCCGAAACTGCCTAAATCACCGATGACTTGTGCGTTATGAGTGCTCCGCACCAAACCTTTGATCCGGCGGACCGCTTCGTTTCCGGCATCAATATTCACACCGGCTTCTTTGTAAAGATCTGAAATGATACTCACTCCTCCAACAGATATTTATCCCGGCATTCCTCTTGGGGAATGGAGATTGGATATTTACCATTGAAACATGCCACACACAATTGGTTTTGCGGCTCGACCGCCCGGTACAACGCTTCCAAAGTCAAGTAGTTCAGTGAATCGGCGCCAATAAAGCGGCGAATCTCTTCGACCGTATGCGACGAAGCGATCAGTTCTTTACGGACCGAGGTGTCAATTCCGTAATAACAAGGATGCATAATTGGCGGAGCACTGACGCACATATGAACTTCCCTGGCACCGGCTTCCCGTAGTAGATTGATGATCTTACCGCTGGTGGTGCCGCGAACAATGGTGTCGTCGATGATGACCACCCGTCTCCCTTGCAAGACGCTTTCCACCGGATTTAACTTGATCCGGACGCCGCGGTCACGCAACGCTTGATTGGGTTGGATAAAGGTTCTGCCAACATAAGTGTTTTTGATCAATCCGACATCATAAGGGATGCCCGATTGCTCCGAGAAACCGATAGCCGTCGAGATCCCGGTATCGGGAACGGGAATCACCACGTCAGCCGCAGCGGTGAATAATTTCGCCAGTTCCCGGCCCATTGCTTTCCGCGCCATGTGGACATTTAAACCGTCAATATTACTGTCGGGACGGGCAAAATAAATATATTCAAAGATGCAAAGCGCTTTCTGATCCACTTCCGGCAACTGGTAACTCCGGACGCCATCCCGGTCGATCACAATCATCTCGCCCGGTAAGATATCCCGGATAAATCGTGCCCCAATACTGGTGAAAGCGCAACTCTCCGAAGCCAATACATAGGCGTCGGCCAGTTTACCGAGGCATAACGGACGGTTGCCGTGGGGATCCCGCAATCCGATCAAGGTATCTTTGGTCATGACCACCAGGCAAAACGAGCCTTTCAGGTTTTCCGCCGCTTTCAGGATGGAGTCCGCCAGATTCTCTTGGCTATGGCGGGCAATCAGATTCATAATTACTTCGGTGTCGGTGGTGGTTTGAAAGACCGACCCGTTATTCTCCAGCTTGATTCGCAAATCTTCGGTATTGACGAGGTTTCCGTTATGGGCTACGGCCAAAACTCCTTTGGAACAACGGCCCATCAACGGTTGGGCATTGGCCAACAAACTGGAACCGGTGGTGGAATAGCGAACATGACCGATTCCGATGCGACCGTGTAAATTCTCTAAGATATCGCGGTTAAACACATTGGAGACCAGCCCCATATTTTTATGGGTGGCGATATGGGTACCGTCGGAAACCACAATGCCCGCGCTCTCTTGGCCCCGGTGTTGCAAAGCGTATAAGCCAAGATAACAGAGGGTCGCCGCATCAAAGTCGCTGTCATTGCTGTAAACTCCAAAAACTCCGCAAGCCTCTTCTTGATGATCTTCCCACAGAAAATCATCACCGAAATGTTCCGTCTGTTCAAACACGGTCTTCAACTCCTCGTCTTTAGTCTTGGCTGCTTAAAACAAATTCCAGACCTCACACCAACAACCGTTTCTCCCACATATCGCAGATATATTCGGTTTTACCAGTCGCAAAGCCCACGTATTGTTCGGGATGCTCCAGGACACCCCGTTGTTTCGGAGTTAACTGCTCCCAATACGGGAAAAGTTCGGTTTTCGTCACCAACAATTCACGGAGGGTTTTGCCGGACTTCTGCGATTCCAGGGTTAACTGGCGGACCGCTTCATGCGCGTCGGGATGGCCTAATGAAGCCAGTAATATATAAAGCGGTTCGGCGATGACCATCTCTTTGGTCAGCTCGAAGTTCCGGTTCATCCGTTCCTTATCGACCACTAACTTTTTCATGACCCGGGTCAAGCGGTCGACCGCTGCGACAAAACCAACCACTACTTCGGGAACGAACCGGCCTGATGCCGAGTTGGTCAGATCCCGTTGATGTTCGGAGATCTGGTCGGCATAAAGGGTGATCATCCGGGGCATAAACTCTTTCCACATGCTCTTGACATGTTCAAAATTCCAGGGATTCCGCTTATGCGGCATTGTCGAGGAACCAACCTGAGTCGCTTCAAACGCCTCGCCCACCTCGCCGATTTCGGTCCGTTGCAAATGGCGGATATCATCGGCCAAGTTGGCGATGACGCCAAAAGCGGAAATGATGGCATGGATATAATCAGTCAGGTATTCGGCCTCGACGATCTGGGTGGAATAGGTCGACGGTTGTAGGCCCAATTCCCAGAGCACTTCGGCTTCAAACTCCATCGGATCGTTGAAAAATAACGAACTGGCATTGTATGCGCCGACCGCTCCGGCGATTTTGCCCCGGAGATTTTCGGACGTGGCTTTGACCGCTTCGATCCGCGAACCGAACCGGCTGACGTATTCGGCCATGGCATAACCAAACGTGATCGGAACCGCATGTTGGCCGTGGGTCCGGCCGACTTGTAATGTGGCTTTCTCGCGCCGGGCCAAGGCGATCAGCAGCGCTTCCAACTCCAGCATCTTCGGCAGGACCACTTTTTCAGTGGCTTCTTTAAAGCGGAGCGCGGTGGCGGAGTCCATGATGTCAACGGAGGTCGTGGTGAAATGGACGTACGGGCGGGCCGCTTCGCTGACCCGGCTTTGAATGCAATTCACCAAAGCCCGGATATTATGTTTGGTTTTCTCTTCTTCCAGATATACTTCTTCGGGTTGAACCTGACTGCAAGCAGACGCCACTTCATCGGCAATCTCTTTACTGCATAAACCGCGCTTGGCCAGCACCCGGGTTAATGCCGCTTCCACTTTCAGCTCATACTGAATATAGGCATTCTCCGAAAAAAACTCGGCCAATTCGTTAAAGAGCGCTTCGTTTGAGGCATAATAACGATGGTCAAGCGGGCTGAGGTTCAAAAAAATATCACGTTCCAAATCGACAGACCTCCTAAATGATATGTCTCACCAATATTTGTATTTTGACCGCGACATATTTCCTTATCAATACAACCATCACAAAAGCTTTTCCACATTTCAAATCGAACCAAAAAAAATAGGGCGGATAGGTAAGATTGTAACCTATCCGCCCGGGTTTTTATCCCTCTAAGGTGTAACACCGTTCCGGTGCCTGCACCACTTGGACCTGTCCCCGGCGAATGCCGAACGGAACCCTAGGTGCATAAAAAATATTCAATTGCTGATTTCATTCTAACAAAACCGGTTCCCTTTTGTCAACCAAACATCGCGCGAAAAGGTTAACAGTAAGTGAACTTGGGGGGTGTTAATGAGAAAACCGGTTGTGCGTCAGTGCCCAGAAGTGAACCCCCGTTACCAAGCCACTGAAAAACCTCCGCTCTGAAAGATTGACCTACAATATATAGTGAGTAGCTTGTTTTAGGCTATCAATATATTGTAGGTCAATGTTATTTCGAGCAGTTTTTCAGTGGCCTCCCCCGTTACTCCTGCTTTTTCCCCACATGCGGATGGTTAAGAATATGCTCTCGACAATATTCATCTTCGGTACCGCAGATTTTACAATACGCAAAATCCATGCGCGGGTCCACCTTCTCGGTGATGCCGCAGACGGCGCAGCGGTGAATTGCCGGCGTCTCCCTGATCTCATCCAAAAAACGTTTACGCCGGTCATGAACGCCTTTCCGTTGTTTGGAGTTGGTGATTAAGTCTTTGCCGAAAAAGACCAAGAAATTGACGACCGCGGCGACGGCGAGTAGTTTTGCGGCCAGCGGTCCGGTCAGCACCGTGTAGCCGATCCAAATCCAGTTGAAGATGGCCAAATACTTGACTTTAAGCGGCAGAATCATAAACAACATGATTTCAAAGTTGGGAAAGAGATACGCAAAAGCCAAAAACAACGAGAGGTTGAGATAGATTCCCGTCGCTCCCCCGGCGATAAACGCGGCGATGATGGTGGCCAGCATGCCAACGCCATAATATAAATTAAACCGGAAACTCCCCCACTCTTGCTCCAGCGACACCCCAACGAGATAATAAAAGTACAGGGTAAAAATGATAAACAACGGCGAGGTATACGGCGGAATAAAGATGAAGGTCACTAGCCGCCAGACCTGTCCTTGAAGAACCAGAAAGGGATCCAACGCCAACAGCCGGGTTACGGAGTCGGTTGGATCAACCAAACGCATGATGTAGATTAAGGCGTTTAATCCGATAATATAGTACATCAAATTCGGAATCGCCCAACGGCCAAATTTCCGTTCGATCCGATCCAACCAATTCATATTGGAACCTCCACGATGCAATTTCCTGATTAACAGATGTTAATCATTATTATACTTCATCCCGGGCCGAAAACAAAACAAAGAATCAATTTCTCAATTAGCCTTCCCTTCATTTAAACGGTAAAATACCGGGATTGGTTTCCCATCACCTAAATTCCAGGCAAAAACTGAAATGAACTGGATAAATCAATCCCTGCTTTGGTTTTGTATAATTAAACTCGTATTTACCTCAGTATGGAGGAGTCTCATGATCCAGTTCAGCCACGATGAAATTCAAACATTTCGGGAACGGGTCACCGCAGATGATGCAATCATCGGTTGGTTACACGCTCAGAACCAAGCCGTCATCGAACGCCCGATTCTGGTGCCGGCGACGGGAATCGCCACTTGGAATCTGTATTATTTCTGCCCGGATCATTCGGTCCGGTTAGACTTTGATTGGGGGCAACCGCACCGTCACCGTTGCCCGGTGGATGGCGCCGTGTTCAGCGGCGAACCGTATGACGGCGCCTGGTGGGTGGCGGTCAATGAAAATAACGCCCGCGCCGTTTATCATTGCGGCTTATTGTGGCAACTGACGGAAGACCGCTGCTATCTTGAAAAGGCCAAAGCCATCATTTTACAGTACGCCGCCGCCTACCCTCATTACGAAGTTCACGGCAATATCCCTCACAACAAACCGGGACGGATTTTCAGTCAAAGTATGTCTGACGCCCTCTGGACCCGGAATATGGCGTTTGGTTACGATCTGATTCAAGCGGAGTTGACCCCGGACGAACGGACCTTGATCGAAAATGATTTACTGATCCCCAGTGCCGAATATCTCAAAATCCAACGGATGGATCAAAATCACAATCATGAAGTGATCGTCAGCACTGCCATCGCCAGCGTCGCCATGCTGACGGGACGGGAGGATCTGCTACAATTCGCGGTTTACGCTCCTTACGGTCTCCGCTATCAACTGGAACATTCCTTGTTGGCGGACGGATTTTGGTTTGAGGGAACGCTCCATTATCATTTTTATGCATTGGAACAGTTCGTCGAGTATGAAAAGTTCGCCCGCCGCACTCCCCACCGTCTGATCGAGCACCCCAATTACCGGCTGTTGTTTGATTTTCCGTTCCGGGTCATTCACCCCGACGGCAGTTTCCCGCAGCTAAACGACGACATTGTCCGGCCGGAACCCCGCGATCCTAGTATTCTCTATGAGTTCGCCTATGGACAATACGGCGTTCCGGAATACGCCTGGCTGCTCAATCAATTTTATAACGGTTCAAAACGACTGAATCTAAATTCGTTTTTCTATGGCGCGCCCGACCTTGCCAAAGCCGCCCCGCCGCTTTTCACAGATTATCATCAGGCCGGCGCTTCCGGGCTGACGGTTTTCCGGGGATCCGACCGACGGTTTCTGCTGATTAAGCATGCGCCGTTCGGCGGCGAACATGATCATTACGACCGGTTGGCCATCTCGTTTGAAGCGTTTGGCGACCGGATCGCTCCCGATTTAGGCACCACCGGGTACGGAGCCAAGTTGCATTATGACTTTTACAAAAATACCGGCACCCATAATACCGTGACGATTCATGAGGCGAACCAACCGCCGGCCAATCCGAAGATACTCCGTTACGAACGGACCGCCGATTCGCTCCTGCTTGATACGGAAGTCCGTTGGGACGGCACGGCGCAGCTCCCCAACTGCCATACCCGGATCGAATGGGACGAACCCAGCTACTCGGGGGTCGCCATGCGGCGGATCATTGTCTGGTGCGAGCGATATTTTATTGACATTTTCAAAGTCGACGGAGTCGCCAACCGGACGATTGATTGGTCGCTGCACGTGCGCGGCAACCTCTTACCCGCTGCCGGCCTGCTTCCGTTTGGCGGTCAATTCAGCGCCCAAAAACCGTTTAAATATTTCAAGGCGGTGCATACCCGGGCAATGTCGGATCAACCGGTCGTTTCCGAATGGGAATTGCCTCACTCAAAAATGCGAATTTTCTCCCTGGCAACGCCGGACGCCGGTTGTTATCACGCGCTGGCGCCGGACAATCCCGCCACCCAAGACTTATCCTTTCTGGTGCAACGGATCACCGGCACCCACGGGCTATTTGTGAATGTGTTTGAGGTTTGGGCGCAAGACGACCGGCCTTCCGTGGACGAGGCGCGGATCGGGTTGGCAAAAGAGCGGGTTTCCGTGGCGATTATCAGTGCAACCGGCGTAAAGGAACATTTGATTAGGTTCTGATGATTTACGGCTTGGCAAAATTAACGGAAGGAGCAATTAGCTTGCTTGAAAGCTCGGCAAGCTGGATTTGTGGATAAGTAAGCTTGCCGAGTCGTTCCGCAAGCTGGATTTGTGGATAAGTAAGCTTGCTGAGTCGTTCTGCAAGCTGGATTTGTGGATAAGTAAGCTTGCTGAATCCCCAGGTTCAACGGATAATTTGTCCATTACCCCCGGCAGTGACCGTTTGACCGTCATACACCAGGCCGCCGTTGACGATCACTTTTTCGATCCCCAACGGAAACTGCTCCGGTTCCTGGTACGTCCCGACATCGCGGATCCGTTCCAAATCGAAAACCGTCACATCGCCATGGTACCCCGCCAATAGCGCTCCCCGTTGCGCTAACGCAAAAGTTTGCGCCGGTTTGAACGTCATTTTATAGATGGCTTCCTCCAGCGACAGCACCGGTTGTTGTTTGACATATTGATGGATGAAACGCGGAAAGGCGCCGTAAACTCGCGGATGAGGTTTGCCGCTCAGCAAACCGTCGGTACAGACATTTTGTTCACTCCGTTGCAAAATTTGAATCAGGTGCTCCTCCGTACCGTAAAAATCAACCATACCGACGGCGTTTGCTTCTTCCAGCAACAGATCCAGCGTCGCTTCGAGCGGCGGTTGATTCCGCAGCTTACCGATTTCCATGAGATTTTTACCGACCGCTATCGCGTTTTGAGAAGTTTTGACGCTGGTGACATAGATCCCGTCGCAACCGGCAAAATCGATGAAATTGTCCCAACCGGCGCTGCCTTGTTCGATATCCCAAATCATCCGACGCCGTTGGAGCGGGTCAGCCAAGCGTTCAAGCAAACGGTCAGTCCCGCCGTCATGCGCCCACGGCGGCAAAATCACGCTCAACATGGTGCTGCCGGCGAGATACGGATACTGATCGAAGGATATTGCCAATCCTTCGTCCCGCGCCTGATCCAATTTGCGCAGCACCGCCTCAAAATGGCGCCAATTTTTTTTGCCGCAAACCTTGAAATGGGAGAAATGCACTTTCACGCCGGTTTCCCGGCCGATTCGCAATACCTCGTCCATCGATTCCAGGATTGCGTCGGCTTCGCTGCGTTGGTGGACTACGAAGATTTTTCCCGCTGCGGCCACCACCTTGCATAACGCGATTAACTCCGCGGTATCGCCATAGGCGCAAGGGATATAGATCAATCCGGTTGAAAGGCCCAACGCGCCGCCGGCCAGTTCTCGCTCCAGGATGACAGTCATCCGGTTTAATTCGGCGGCAGTGGCTTTCCGATTCGCCAAGCCCAGCGCTTCCATGCGCAGATTGCCGTGGGGCGCCAGATAACCGATATTGGTTTGCAATGGCCGCTTGGCCAATTCTTGGAGATAACCCGCAGTGGTCTCGTATTCCCAATTGATCGCAGCGCTTTCGCCATTCAACCCGGCAATGTTCTTCCGCCAACTGTCAATATAACCCAGCGGCAGCGGGGCCATGGAGATTCCGTCCTGACCGATCAACTCGGTGGTAATTCCCTGACGGACTTTAGCTTCCATTTTGCCATCGGTCAACAGGCGCAAATCCGAATGGCTATGGGTATCGATAAACCCCGGCGCGACGATTTTGGCGGTTGCGTCGATCACTAAAAGGTCGTCGACTACGATGCCCCGCTCCACCGCCTGAATCAGGCCGTCCCGGATCAGGATGTCCCCTTGAAAAGCCTTCCGTAATGTCCCATCTACAATGGTTCCGTTTTTAATCAGCATCCCGGTTCTCCTTGAGTGATCATGTTGCAATGCCTTGGACGATTCTAATAGCCGATCTTCCGGGGAATGTACCGTCCCGAACCCGGTTCGCCGTAAAACACGCCGTCTTCGACCAGGATCCGGCCGCCGGCGATCGTCATGACCGGCCAACCGTGGATGATCCGGCCGCCGTATAGGGTATAGGAATTTTGATAATGCAACGAATCTTCGGTCAATTCTTCGGTTTTGTCCAGATCGACCACCACGAGGTCGGCGTCACTCCCCGTCTGGATGGCGCCTTTTTGGGGATACAAACCGAATATTTTCGCCGGATTGTATGAAGTCAAGGCGCAGACCTGGTTGACGGTGAGTCGGCGTTGCCGCACGCCGTACTCCAACAAAAGCGGCAGCCGTTCTTCCAAACCGCTGACGCCGTTGACGACTTTCGTAAAGTCCGGGATAATCCGCCCGGCGGCGTCTTTCGCTAAAAACCGCTGTTTTTCTTCTAGCGAGTAGGTGCAGTTATCGGAACCGATGGTGCTGAGGGCGCCCGACGCCAAGCCCCGCCATAAAGCAAGGTTGTCCGCCGGAGTCCGCAACGGCGGGCTCATAATCGCCCGGTACCCTTCGCCGCCTTCGTAGAGCGATTGATCCAACACCAGATAATGGGGGCAAGTTTCGGCAATCACCGCTTGTCCCTCGTTTTGGGCCGCAATGACACTGTCCAGCCCTTCTTGCGACGATAAGTGGAAAATATATAACGGACTTCCGGCATACCGGGCCAGGTTAATGGCGCGGTCAACCGCCTCCTTTTCGCACAGGTTCGGTTTGGAAAGGGGAAAGTTGGTCCAGGATAGATCGCCGGACGCCCGCATCCGCTCCACATTCAATTCGGCGATGGCATTACTCTCGGCATGGACGCCCGGCAAGGCGCCGTGAGTACGGGCGGCGCTAAATACTTGGATCAAACCTTCGTCGTCAATCATGACCCCTTCTTTTTTGTAGGTCATGAACATTTTAAAACTGGGACAACCAAACGCGACGATCTCCGGTATCTCGGCGAGCACTCGCGGAGTCGCCTCGACAAATTTGGCGTGAATTCCATAATCAATGGCGCTACGGCGCATATCGTCCCGCCGCTCTTTAACTTTGGCCAAAACCGAATCGCCAACGCCGGTATTGGAAAAATCGATAAAAAAAGTGACCCCGCCAAAAGCCGCCACCTTACTCGCGGTATAAAAATCCAGTTGGCCCAGGCATCCCATGAACGGCGCTTCCACATGCATATGCGGTTCAATGACGCCGGGCAGAACATATTTCCCGGTCAGATCAACCGTCCGCTTGGCTTGGAGGAGCTTGCCCAACTGACCGACGGCGACAATCCTTCCGGCGTCGATGGCGATGTCCGCGGCATAGGTGTCGGTCGGGGTGACAATTTGGCCATTGCTTAGTAATAAATCGATCATTCCATTCACCTGTCTCTCCGGTTGCAGCGTTCCCAACCCGCTTTATCGATACAAACCCTGTCGTGAAACTCCCAAACCGTGACCAACGATCCCCTCGATGGCCGTCAAACCGCAGACCACCGGATCCAAGACGGGAATCCCCAAATGTTGCGACAATTCCGCCGTTGACAACATTGTCATCCCGGCGCACCCATAAATTAAAACCTCACAACCCTGATTGATGGCGTGCGCTCCCCGCTCCAACACTTTTTCCTTTAATAACTCCGGCGCGGCGAGCATCGCTTCGATACTCAAATTTAACGATTCAACCGAAGCCAAGCGACTTTTAAGCCCGTTTTTCAGCACCAGTTGCTCCATCATGGTCGCCGCCTTGTCAACCGCTGCCAGGATACTGAATTTATAGCCTAACAATAACGCCAGCGCCATGGAGGCTTCGGCGATCCCCACGACCGGAACGGGCGCTTTCTCTTTAAGCGCCTCCAAACAGGGATCACCAAAACATGCTAAGACGATTCCGTGGTAGCCGGTCAACGGGAGCTGATTCAGCAACGCCAGAACTTCGTGCCCGGCTTGGGTATAATCGGCGAAACTTTCCAACACTTCCGGGGCTTTGGGGTTGCGGATCACCTCCGCCGCGAAACCGGCGCTTTGATGGGCGGCGACCGTCTGCGCGATACTCCGGGTCATGCTTTCCGAGGCGTTGGGATTGATAACGAGCAATTTTTTCATGATCGCCACTCCCATTGCGTTTTCAATTCGTCAATATCGATCACATCCGGCCGGATTCCGTAGGGCATCAACACTTGCGCCAATTGCGTCACCACCGGCGGTTTGACATAGGCTGCTTTGAGTTTTTCCGGTTCCGCGAAAATCTGCCGCACACTGCTGTCCAGCCAAACCTGTCCTTGGGTCATCACGATAATCCGCTTGGCGTATTGGGCGACAATATGCATTTCATGCGTAACAATGATTATGGTATGGCCATGGGTCTCATTTAACATCTTTAAGAACTCCATGACCTCAATCGACTGCTTATAATCCTGTCCCGTGGTGGGTTCATCGACGATGATCACTTCCGGTTTCAAGGACAAGATGGAGGCGATGGCCACCCGTTGGCGCAGGCCTTTCGTTAAGAAAAACGGATGATCGGGGAATAATTCGGGTTTAATTCCGGCGATTTGGGCCGCTTCATTCACCCTGGCTTTGACTTCGGTCTCGGAAAGTCCGATATTGCGCGGGGCATAAGCGATTTCGTCATAAACGTTGTTATTGAAAATTTGATGGTCGGGATTTTGAAAAACATAACCGATCCGCTTGACCAACTCTTTTTGAATCCGATTTTTGGAAGTATCGATCCCGTCCACCAGAATCGTGCCGCTGGTTGGTTTGAGGATTCCATTGAGACACTTCGATAAGGTTGTCTTGCCACAGCCGTTTTGACCGATTAAGGCGACAAACTCACCTTTTTCGATGTTCAAATTCACATTATTCAGGGCGTTGGTCCCGTCGCTATAGGTATAAATCAGCTTGTTGATCGCAATGATGTCAGCCATCGGCCTGTACCCTCCGTTCTCCGACGATCGCCTGAATTTCGGCAACAATCGCGGCAAACTTCACCGGAGCCACTTTCGCGATTCCCTTTTTCTCATAGAGGTGATACAAAAATTCGATGGATTCGGGTACTTTTAAACCGTTTGCTTTGATTAACGGGATATCGCAGAAAAACCGGTCGGCGTCCTCATAACGGACGACTTCGCCGTGGTTCATCAGGAGAATTTTATCGGAAAGCTCGGCGATTTTTTCGATGTTATGCTCCACAACGATGACGGTAATCTTTAATTCGCGTTTCATGATTTCCAGGAGTTCGAAGATATCGTCCTTGGACTTGGGATCAAGCATCGAGGTGGGTTCATCTAAGATGATAATCTTCGGTTTCATCGCAATTACGCTGGCAATCGCGACCCGTTGCTTTTGACCGCCGGACAAATCATAAGGCGGTTTGTCCAAAAGGTCGCTGATGGATGTCAACCCGCTAACCCAAGCGATCCGCTCCTGGATTTCCGTTTCGTCGATGCCGATGTTTTCAAGGCCAAACGCGATCTCCTCTTCCACGCTCATTGTCGTAAATTGGGCATCGGGATCGCTAAAGACCATCCCGATGTTTTCGGCAATCACCCGCGAATCGTTATCTTTGATGTCTTCGCCGAAAAATCGCACCACGCCTTGATAGATGCCGGAAAAACTATTGGGGATGATCCCTTTGATGCAAGAAACCAGCGTCGTTTTGCCCGACTCGTTGGAACCCACCACCCCTAAAAAGATGTTCTCGGGGATGGCGAGATTGATATTTTTCAGGGCATTTTCTTCGGTATCGAAATATTTCCAAGCTAAGTTTTCGATCTCTATGGCATTCATCGTTACGACCTTCCCCTCAGCAGCTGCAAAAAGTAGCTATCAATCGGCGAGTGGCTCAAAGCAAACAGATTGCTACTTAATTGAAGATAAACCACACCGGCGAATAACAAAATGACCAAACCGGCAATCAGGTAGTCCCAACCTTGAGTCCGCATGTTATGGGACAAATAATCGGGGCGTTTTTTGCCGCGATAGGTTCCTTGCAGGACCGTACCTTTGGAGTATAACGCCACGCTAATATCTTCCGACCGTCTGATCGCCAAAGTGAATAAGGGAATCATATACATGCAGTAATGCTTGACCTTTCCCGCCAACGACAATTCCGTCATATCCAACCCGCGGGCTTGCTCCGCCTCCCGGATGATCCGGTAGTCCTCCATAAAAACTCCCGCCGAACGCAAGGACAATCCAATAAAATACGTGACCGCGAAGGGAATTTTCATGTTCCTGAAAGCGACCAGTATGTCTTTCTCCCGGTTGGTCGAAAAGTAAAAAATGGACGAGAAAACCAAGGTGATAATCCGGACATAAATGCACAACGCCCAGATCATTGAGCCGTAGTAGAGCTTCAAGGACCCGATTTCGGCCAAAGTAAATTCCCGCCCTTGTTTATTGGGAAACAACGTGTAGGTAAATGCGATAAATATTCCGACTGTGACCACCATGGGCAGGTAGATTTTTAACTGTTTCAAATCGACTTTCGCATAAACGAACAATCCCAGCAGCAGCAGGAGGAATATCAGATTGACCTCCGGACGCTCAATAAACAGGGGCATAAATCCTGTCGTAAGGAAAATAATGAGCCTTACGACAGGATGGAGTTTATAAATTGGTGACTGTGTCGGGACAAATCCTAAGATTGTTTTTTGCATCTTTGCGTTTCTTGACATACCGTCACCTCATTATGGTAGAATTACGCCCAGAACCCTTTGCAGAACGTTTTGGTCTTCATGACAATCGGGGAAATGAATTTCAGCATAATGACGCCCAAAATCCACGATGCCACCGAATTACCGAGGAACCAACCCAGAAAGACGGTCAAATGCGCTTCGGGAGTGATCAACCCAAACGCCCGTAATACGGTGCTGCCCCAGGCGGCCCCGATAATGTTGGAGATCAAAATCCCAAACACAGTGAAGACAGCCCAATCTTTTTTACTGGTCAACCGGGGATCGGCGCCCAACATCCGGAAGGCTAAACCGCCCACAATTCCTTGGGCCAGGTTGCCGGGGATGTACGCCAATGATACCGGCAACGCCGCCGAACCGGAGATGGCGTTGGAGATGATCGGGAAAACAATCGAAGCGACGCCGCCCCAACCACCATACCAAATACTGCTGACCGCTTGAATCGCTTGTCCCGGCCAAAACGCGGAGACAAAGCCCAGGGGTACCGCGATACTGCCAAAGGTTCCAACGACCACGCCCACCCCGGTAAACAAGGCCATCATCACAAAATGAGAAAGACTGGGTTTGCGGATCTCACCGGGTAATGTCTGCCAAACACCTTTGAAACTCATGAAGACCACTCCTTTTTGATGTGTTTATTATTAAGACACGTTTTGGTAACGGTGTCTTATTTACGTTAAACTCGCCAGGATTCCATAATACCCTTTACAGGCCCCGGTCAATTGGGGTATCGCGACGTATTCGTCGACAATATGGGCCAAATTTTCACGGCTGGGCCCGAATCCAACGGTGGGAATGCCTTTGATCCCCGCGTAGAAACTGCCGTTGGTGCAAAATGAATAAGCTTTGAGCTCAACCGGTTGATTGAACGCTTTTTGCAAACCGGCCGCGACCTTCCGGATCAGTAGATGGTCCCGATCCATTACCCAAGCCGGGAAGAAACGTTCCCCCGCAATGGTCGCCCCGGTGTAACAGGTTTCTTGGCCATAGGCGATCTGAACTTTGGCCGCTGCCGCTTCCCCAAAGGTTTCAATCAGCCGTTGCAACGGCGCCAAAACCGTCGCGACATCTTCGCCCACGATCGTGCGCCGGTCGAAGGTCGCCTTGCAGTAATTGGGAACCACCGACGCCCCGGGATACGGCGCGGATTGAATATCGGTCAATTCCAAAATCCCTTTTCCCAACAACGGATGGGTTGCGGGCGTCAATTCGCGAATCGCCGCGATCAGTTGACACATGGCGTACACGGCGTTTTTCCCCTGCTCCGGGTTGGAGGAATGGGCGCTTTCGCCGAAGGTCTCCAGCGTAAGCTCGGCCCGGCCCCGTTGTCCGATGTTTAGGTTCAGTTCGGACGCCTCGCCGATGATCACCAGATCCGGTTGGATCAGTTCCGCAATTTTGGTGGCGCCGATTCCTTCAAAACACTCCTCATGCACCACCCCGGCAATGGTAATTTCGCCCGCGAAGTCCTTGCCGGTCGCCGCGGCAAATTCCGCCACCGCCACGATCATTGCGCTCAAAGCGCCTTTCATATCCGACGCGCCACGGCCATAGATCTTTTGCTCCCGAATCACCCCGCCAAAAGGATCGACCGACCATTGACCGGGATTGCCAACCGGAACCGTATCGATGTGCGCGTCCAACAATACCTTGGGGCCGTTGCGTTTGCCGCGCATGGTCGCCATAACGCTGCCGTAGGCGTCAATATTGACCTCGTCAAACTGCAATTCGGCAAAAGTCCGGTGTAAGAACTCGACCAATTCCCGCTCCTGACCGGAATAACTTGGCAAGCGAAGTAATTGCTGACATAACGGAACCACTTTATTTTCCCAACCCGTCTCCACGTGAGATCGCCTCTCTTTCATCGGGATAAGCGCCATACCAAACAATCCGGCGATACATCGTTTGATCGGTATCGCCCTCGGTACTGAAGGTGACAACTTTGGATGCGCCGTCTAATTGCAGCGCGGTCTTTAGGGCCGGGTTTTGCGCCAAATAAGCCAACAACCCGATGGCGACCGCGCCGGATTCGCCCGAGGTTACCGCCGGATCGCCGGACAACGGATTCCCTAGGATCCGCATGCCGTTGGCCGTGACCCAATCCGGCACCGATACGAAATAATCGCCTTGCTCCTTAAGAATCCGCCAGGATACCGGGTTGGGGACCCCGCAACACAACCCGGCCATGATCGAATTCATTGCGTCGGTCACCGCGATTTCCCGGCCGTTGCGAATCGAACGGTAGAAACAGTCCGCTTGATCGGGTTCCACAATAATAATCAACGGCGGGGCTTCTTTATAAAATGTCTTGAAGATAAACGTCATCACCGCCGCAAAAGCGCCTACGCCCGCTTGTAAGAAAATATGGGTCGGTCTGACTCCGTTTAGCTGATTTAACATTTCAACCGCCATGGTCCCGTATCCTTGCATAATCCAGAGCGGAACCTCCCGGCAACCCAAACATTCGGTATCCTGAATCATCAGCCAGTTGTGGACATCGGCTAGTTCGGCCAAACGGTTGACGGTATCGTCATAATTGTAATCCGTCACTACCACTTCACTGCCTAAATCGCGGATGTTTTGGCAGCGTTCCGGCGTCGTCCCTTTCGGCATATGAATGATGGCGGGATAACCGAGTTGTTTGGCTACCCAGGCGACGCCTTTGCCATGATTCCCGTCGGTGGCGGCGGCGAACTTCAGGTCGGGCAACTGCGCCTTGCGTTCCGGCGCCTGCAAATATCCGAAGTCAATCGTCTCGATATTTTGATTCAGCGCTTGGGCCAACCGTTTACAGATGGCATACGATGCGCCCAAGACTTTAAAAGCGTTTAAACCGAAACGCGACGACTCGTCTTTGACATAGACTTCATTTAGCCCCAGTTCATTCGCAAAATGCTCCAACCGCCGCAACGGGGTT
This sequence comes from Bacillota bacterium, assembly GCA_023417475.1. Classification (GTDB taxonomy): domain Bacteria; phylum Bacillota; class UBA4882; order UBA8346; family UBA8346; genus JAEYPR01. The sequence goes on from JAEZFP010000068.1 coordinate 302,867, forward strand.
TCCGAATATTGGGGAATCGTCCGGTGAAAACGCCGCACTTGTTCCATTTCGTCCAGATTGAAATAGTCGAATCCGATTTGGTTGATTTCATTGTTGACATTGGTATTTCTGACCCATTGAATCGGTTGTTTCATTGTTGGCCTCTGTTATCTTTACGTTGCTTTATTGAAAATAGGTGACAATGATATAACAAATAATTACATTTCAATGACTTTTCCCAGTTTTTATTCCGAAGTCGAAATCGTTTTCGGCAATTTATTGACATCATCATCACATCACCATGACATCATTATAGCAAGACCCACCCAATTTTCAATGTTTTTCACGGAAAACACCGGATTTACCCGAACAGTTCCGAAAAAGTGTTTTGTTTTAAAAAAAAATTCTCAAAATGAGAATTTTCAGTGCTGAATCCAAGCCAGTAAAAAAACCGCCTTAAGCGGTTTTTTTTGATATCATTGGTTTTATTTATTATTCGCCGAGGGTATAGGTTTTGGCTTCGCGGATTCCGTATTTTTGCAATTTGCGATATAAGGTTGCCGCGCTGATCCCCAACACTTTGGCCACCTTGCGTTTGCCGTCAGTGCCATTACCGTAGCGATCCAACGCTTTTTTGATGGTGGTTTTTTCGAGCGTTTCCAAGTCAAACGAATCGCCATTACTTTGATCATCAATCTTCAACAGATCGTTGATGTCCGCTGCCGCAACCGACCCGCTCTGATTGGTCACGACGATAAAACTGATGATGTTTTCCATCTCGCGGACATTGCCCAGCCACGCATAGTCCAACAGCAGCGCGTAGGCTTTATCGTCCATGGTGATTTGTTTCCGTTCCAAATACGCGTAACGGTCTAAAAAATAGCGGATCAAAATGGGAATGTCGTTCCGGCGCTCCCGTAAAGGCGGAATCGTCAGGGTAAATGGATAAAAAAGATAGTACAAGTCCTTGCGGAACCGGTTTTCGGCGATCAGCTCCTCAAGGTTTTTACTGGAAGAAGCGATCACCCGTCCGGAAAAACGGGCTTTGTCGCTGAATAATTGCAGCAACTCCCCTTGAATCCGCAACGGCAAATCGGCGACTTCGTCCAAAAACAACGTCCCTTCCTTCAACAGCTCGATTTTGCTTAGATTATCATTTTCCGAGTTGCCGAAGATCTCTTGTTCCAAAATAGATTCGATCACCCCGGAACAGGTGATGGTGATAAACGGATGATCCCGGCGGACGCTTTCGCTATGAATCGCCCGGGCCAAAATTTCTTTGCCGGTACCGTTTTCGCCGTAGATTAAAATATTTTTATTGGTTTTGGCCAAGGTTTGGGCTTGTTCTTTCAATTGGAGCGTTTTGGGGTCTTCGCCGATGATCATGGCGAAATTGTACTTCTCCTTGGTCTGGCCGATAAATTTCTCCTGAATGGCGGCGATATCCTGGAAGATATAGACTTTGCCGTAGTTGCTCTCGTCGATGCTGATCGGATAAGAGTACCCCAACAACCGGATCTTCCGTTTTTGAATCCGCGCGATATACTCCCGGTCCGTAAGGTTTTTTTGCTGCCCTACCGCAAGGATGCGAAATTCGTTGATCTTATAGAGGTAATCCAGTTGTTTTTTGCTGCTGCCGAAGATTTTTTCCGCCGCTTGGTTTACGTATTTGAGGGTGTTGTCGGCATGAACGATCACTACGCCTTGTTCGACAAATTGCATTACTTTCTCCAACATCTGGGAGGTGGCGATGATTGATTGATAATTTTTGACCTCCCCGACTTTGGAGGCGATCAGTTCGGCGATTTTTTTGAGAAAATCCATATAGTTTTCTAAATCCTGAAAGATAAAGGCCTTCTGTTCTTCTTTAAAACAAGCCAGCGCAATGGCGCCGATCGCCTCCCCCTCCAGGATAATCGGGCAACACATCTCAAACAACTCTTTGCAACTGTCGCAACTGGGGCATTGTTGGCAGATGGCGTGTTCGCGAGGATTTTCGATGATCAACATCTGCTTGTTTTCCAGCACCCATTTGAAACCGGTGCCTTCGCTTTCAATATAGGTTCCGACCCGGTCGGTGAATTTCCCCGTTCCGGCGATCCGAAACAACTGTTGATCGACAATGTCCACGTCCACTTTGAGAATGCTCGCTAAAACCTGCGCGTATTGTTTGACGTCCGCTTCAACCTTTTGCAACTGCGACTGCATGATTGTATTTTCTCCTTGCGCAATGCCGTTTTATGATGAAGGCGCGCGCGGAAATTCGCATTTTCACACTTAGGCGCCCTATGCCTTTATTCTACACCAAGTCCCTGCATCCCGCAATTTATGTTCAAACGGTTTAAAATGGTTAAGCAAGCATCAGGCAATATGTCAAGTTACGCCCATGGAAAATATTTCAAGCGTGGCGTTGATAATTCGCGCTTGACGAATCCGACCTTACTCGTCCTAACCTGGAATTGGGCTGTTTGGTTAAAACCGGCGAGGGCAATTTTCAACGATTTTAAGTTTTTTCAGGCTTGGACAAACTCCGGGGCTTCCGCTATCATAGTTCTCCGGAGACTAAATCGCGGAGGTTTATCGGAGATGTTGACTAATCCAGATTGTTCGCTTCCAGCCAATGAGGAGCGGTTTTGGAATGAAATCAAACATGCGTTAAAGATGACTGTCCGGCTCGAAAGTTATACAACCTGGATTGCGCCGTTACAACTGTTAGAGTTGGATACCGAAGTGCGAAAGGTAGTGATCGAAGCTCCGAATGATCTGGCCCGAGACTGGCTGGACCTTCGTTACCGGCCGTTATTTATCACAGCGATCGAGGCGGTTTTGGGGAGCGGCGGTTATCACGTGCTGTTTGTAACGCAACAACGTTGGTATTGAATCGATTGGCGGTTGGGAATTGGGTCATTAACCAAAACCAATTTGTCATCCGCCAAAATCATTTTGGATTCTTGCAAAATCAGATTGGCAGATTCCAAAATCATTTTGGCAACTGCCCCAACCATTTTGAGTTTTGCCAAAACTGCTTTGGCACTATCCAAAACCTTTTTGGATTGATCCAAGATCATTTTGGCATTGTCCAAAGCCATTTTGGATTCATGCAAAACGATTTTGGCAACATCCGAAGCCATTTTGGCGTCCGTAGCCATTGACTTGACAAAATAAATTTTCTCGCCTCCACCAGCGTAAATCTCCTCGATATCACTTCTAGCTTTCGTTGTTCATAAACAATCATCCGTTGACGATATGGAATCGGCATGTTATACTATACCCATAGCAAACCTTCCGGAACGGTTTCGTCTATCAATTACGTTTATTGGAGGTAATTTAATGTATCAAGAAAGCAACGAAACAACCGCTACCACCCCGGCCCCGGTAAAAGCGCGCAAAGTCCCTCGGACGTTCGAAGCGCAACTGTTACAAGCGTCCGAACTGCTCGGCGGCATTCTAGCCAATACCGAACAAATGACCGCACTCGGCTTTGATACCGAATTTGTGACCCAGCTCCATGCTTATTATCAAAATACCATCGATACCCACTCCGAACACCTGGCGCACAAAGCGCGGATGATGGAGAAGACCAGGGAGTGTCAGGCTAATTTGGAAAATCTGAATGTTCTCTATCGAAAGGTCCGGAAGCGGATCAAGTTGGAGCTGCCGAAGGAGAGCTGGCGGGAGTATGGGATTGTAAACGAGCGGTAAGCTCCTTACAGTTAGGGCTGACCCAAAATTTTTAGGTCAGCCCCGCTTTTTTCGCACTACTTTAGCTCATTTAGTCAGCTACGCTTAACGTTTCGCCGCCAAATTCGCTTTCAAGGTCTCAATCTGTTGCGCGGTCATCCCGCCCGAGAGCAGATATTTCTGTGTGGCCGCGGCCAGATCCGTCTTGTCCAAATCGGCGGTTCCGGCAATCACTTTGAGCATTTCCAGGACATCGCCGGTAATCACTTGGTACTTGTCGGTGCCTTTCTGGACGCCATAATAATTGATATAGCTTTGCATGTAATCTTCGACAATCTCATTTTTGGTGGCGCCCATTAAGGCCTCAAGAAACGCCGCGAAGAAGCCGGCCCGGTCCTTGCCTTCGGTGCAATGGAAGAGATAGGGTCCCTGATTCTCCGTCATAAACACCAAACCTTTGACAACGCTCGCTTTAAACTCGGGGCTGCCATAGGCCAGACCCATATTCAAACACAATACCCGGTTATTCTTCAGCAATTCGGCATAATACGGGGAGGCGAAATCCTTGGCGGCAAGGTACGTCTTGATATTTTCGGTCGAATCGGCCAAATTGACAACCGTATTGATCTTCGCTTCCTGAATCAGTTTATCGGCGGTCGCGGCCCGGCCCAGTTCGTTGTTGATCGGGCTGGAACTGCGGTACAACACGGATTTGGCGATATTGCCCACCGTGATATTGCGGAAATTGGCGAATACCGTATCAGAAGCATAATCGGCACGGTTATTGGTCCGTTTCAGCTTCCGGATCTCATATTGGGTGAGATACTCCCCGCGACCGGTCAGCATGATCGTCACTTGATCGCCGACCTTGACGCGAGCGATCTCATTGAGCTTGCCGTAGTTGACGCAAACCGCGATGTTGGTCTGACCCGGATAAGCGCGGACCAACGGTTTGCCGGCATCGACATAGTAGCCGTCCAAGAACGGCGCTTCCAGTACAAAGCCGTTGTTAAAGACCGCCGTTACCATATCGCCCGCTTTAAATCCTAATTTGGCGAAATCCTCAATGGTGATCTCGGTGACGGCGTGTCCGTATTTTTCGATCTCTTTCACCTTACCGGCAACGCTAGGGGTTTTATAGACGGAGGCCGCTGCCAGTTTAGTTTTCAGCGCGGTAATTTCCGCAGCGGTCATTCCGTATTTTTTCAGATAGTTCTCCGTGGCGACGGCCAGATTCACGCCGGAAATATTGGCGCCTTTGGGATACCCGCACACCACCGTGGTTAACGAGGTGACGATATTGCTGTTGGCGATGGCGGTGTATTGCTCGCTCCCGTTTTTCACGCCGTAATAATTCTCGTAGGTCGTCATATAATCGGCGACGACTTCGTCAAGTTTGGCGCCCAGCAACGCTTCCAACAGCGCGCTGACGAAACCGGCGCGGTCTTTGCCTTCGGTGCAGTGGATCAGATACGGCCCGTTATTTTTGCTTAAGAAACGGAGGCCCTCGGCTAATTTCTTTCCGAAGTCATCTCCGGCGATATTCACATCCATATTCAAGGGTTTCACTTTGCCGGCTTCATAAAGGGACTTATAATAGTCGGAAGCGAAATCCTTGGATCCGAAAAAGCCTTTGATTTCTTCATCCGAATCCGATAGATTCAGCACAGTGGCGATTCCGACCGCTTTGGCCAAGGCATTGGCATAGGCGGCGCGCCCCAATTCGTTATTGACCGGGCTGCTGCTGCGGTATAAAACCGCAGGTTTAATGCCACTCGTTGTAATGCTGCGGAAGTTGGCGAAGATCGAATCCGTTGCATAATTGGCGCGCACATTGGTGCGTTTCAACTGACGCAGCTGATATTCCGCGAGATAACCTTCCTTTTCCACCAATGCGAAGGCCACTTTATCGCCGACTTTGACATTGTATTTGGTGGAGAAATTGCCCATGTTGATGGCGACAATCAGTAAATTGTTAGCCTTGTCGTCCCGTACCACCAGACTGCCGGTATCGACATCGCTATACGAGGTACAGAGAGGAATTTTCAATATGTACGTATTCGAAAACGTACTCACCGTAACTTTGAGGATATCCCCCAATTGGTACCCCGCGTCGTAAAGAGCCTTCGGTTTAACATCCAGCGTCAGGTTGCCGTACTTTTGCACCTCGGCAACCTTGCCCACGACATTGACGTTAGTGTCGGCGGCGTTGACCGTCAATGACAATGAGAACGCCAATACCATCACTGCGACCAATAACAGGGAAATAATTCGTTTTGCCTGTCTCATCAATTTTCCTCCTTTAAAATTTGTCGAATGGCTCGTAATGCAAAAAAATGTTCCCCGTTTCGGAACGGGAACCTTCCTTGTCTACAAACAGAAAATTTTCGATGTCAGCTAGCAATTTCCTGCTAAAATTAATATACACCTAATAATTTCTTGATCCGTCCTTAATAATGAGTTAATATCTAAAAAAATAAAAAACACCCCCGCGCGGAGGTGTTCGCTTAATGATTGGTTTTACTTACCCTTTTTTCTCTTCTTTCTGTTTCAAATATTCCTTATACCCGATCTCTTGCAACAAAACCGACTTGTCGTTGACTTCTTTGGCCAACTTCTTCTTGTACTCCACCATCTTTTGCCGGAGTTCGGAGTCAATCGCTCCCAGCATTTGCACGGCCAATAGACCGGCATTTTTCGCTCCGTTGATACTGACCGTCGCCACCGGAATCCCACTGGGCATCTGAACAATCGAATACAACGAGTCTACCCCGTCAAGGGTGCTCGTCTTCACCGGGACCCCGATCACCGGCAGCGGCGTCATCGCCGCCAATACGCCGGGCAAATGCGCGGCGCCGCCGGCACCGGCGATGATCACTTCCAGCCCTCGCTCCAATGCGGTGGCGGCGTATTCAATCGCCCGTTTCGGCGACCGATGCGCGGAAATGACCGAGATTTCATAATCAACGCCAAACTCTTCCAACACTTCTGCGGTTTGCTTCATCAACGGCAGGTCGCTGTCACTGCCCATTACGATTCCGACGAACGGCATGGTTCCCACTCCCGTATTTAGATTTTTTTAGCGCCAGTTTTTATTTATTTAAGTATGAGGTACGATCCTAAGTTACTTTTGCTGGGCGATTCCAATCAACTCGGTTACGTCGATCTTTGCTTGCTCAAGATAGCTCTGGATGCCCTCAATAATCCGGACCGGCGTCTGCGGATCCCGGAAAGTCCCGCTACCAACCGCGACCGCGCTAGCGCCGGCCATGATGAACTCCAACGCGTCGTTGGCCGAAGTGATCCCGCCCATCCCAATCAAAGGCACCGAAACCTTTTGATAGACTTGCCAGACCATCCGTAGCGCTACCGGTTTGATTGCCGGTCCCGACAATCCGCCGACGGTGTTACCTAAGACCGGACGTTTCCTCCGGATATCAATCGCCATTCCCAATAAGGTATTGATTAGACTAATACAGTCAGCCCCCGCCGCCTCGACTTGCTGGGCGATCAACGTGATGTCGGTGACGTTGGGCGAAAGCTTCACAATTAACGGTTTGGCGGTGGCTTCCCTGACCGCTTGGGTAATCTCAAAGGCGCAGCGCGGGTCGGTGCCAAAGGCGATCCCGCCCTCTTTCACGTTGGGACAGGAGATATTGAGCTCGTATCCGGAGACTTCAGCGTAATCATTGAGTCGTTCAACCACGCCAACATATTCGGCGATCGTCTTGCCAACCACATTGACAATAACCGGCGTCTGATATTGCCGTAAGAACGGCAAAGCTTCCTTAATAAAATATTCCACGCCGGGGTTTTGAAGACCAATGGCATTTAACATGCCGGCCGGAGTTTCATAAACCCGGGGTGGCGGATTGCCCGGCCACGGTTCAAGCGAAACGCCTTTGGTCACAACCGCGCCCAGGACGTCCGGCGTGAAAAACGGTAAGTACTCCCGTCCGTACCCGTAGGTTCCGGAAGCGGGCAACACCGGATTTTTCAATTGTAATCCGGCAATGGTAACCGCTGACGAAGAAGATTTCATTCCAGATCCACCTCCTTCAGATCGAAAACCGGCCCATCCACGCAGACCCGGCTGTAACCGTGTTTACTTTTGCAGACACAACCCAAGCAGGCGCCAACGCCACAAGCCATGTAAGACTCCAACGAGACTTGTCCGGCGATTTCAGCTTCGAGTCCGATCCGTTGAACCGCTTGCAACATCGGGGTAGGTCCGCAAGCTGCCAGAAAATCAAAGGGGGTCTCACCCAGCTTCGCAAGCAACGCGGTTGTCACCAACCCCTGGCCGCCATAACTCCCATCCTCGGTCACCGGAAACAGCTCAATCCCCAGCGCATTCCAACGTGCCAACTCCAACAGATCGCTCCGGGAACGCCCACCGTAGAACAGGTTGATCCGGCAACCGGGCCGCTCTTGCACCAACTTTTGAGCCAGGCAATACATTGGCGGCATGCCGACGCCGCCGGCAATTAAGGCGATATTCCGGGCTGATTCCGGCACTTGAAACCCATTGCCCACCGGACCAAAGACTGTCAGTAACTCTCCGGTTTGTTTGGCGGCCAGCATTCCGGTTCCCCGGCCGACCGCCTTAAAAATAAACGCGACGGTTCCGGCCTGCCGATCAATCCGGTAAATACTGATCGGGCGCGCCAACAACGGATCGAGGCTGTCCGACTCCGCCACCCGGACTTCAATGAACTGTCCCGGTACCGCCTGTTCGGCGATGGCCGGAGCCAGCAATTCAAAATGATAATAGCCGGAACCGAGGATCTCCGCTTGCTGAATTAGTGCTTGAACCTGTATCATCGTCGCCTCGTTCATAATAATTGTTTGTTCCGGTAACCCCGGAAATCCTGAATCGGCAGGACGCTATTAGGCTCTTTCCCTTCCTCCAGCGCCAATAAAACTTGCAAAAAGGCGGTTACAGTATCCAGCGAGGTCAGACAAGGAATATTATGTTCAACCGAAGCGCGGCGAATTTTGAATCCATCCCGTTCCGGTTCCTTCCCGCGGGTGATGGTATTCACCAGCAACTGCACTTCGCCGTTTTTAATCGCATCCATGAGATTGGGCGAATCTTCGTCAATTTTGTTCAACTTGATCACCGGCACGCCGCGGACCCGGAGGTAAGCGGCAGTCCCCATGGTCGCCATAATTCGGAAACCGCGCTCCGACAACTTCTGCAACAGCGGTAACGCTTCCGCTTTATCACGGTCGGAGAGGGTCGCCAAGATCGTGCCGCCGCGCGGCAAGTTAAATCCGGCGGCAATGAACGCTTTATACAGCGCCCCGGGATAGGTCGGATCAACCCCCATCACCTCGCCGGTAGACTTCATCTCCGGCCCAAGCGAGATATCGACCTGGGTCAGTTTTTGGAATGAGAAGACCGGCGCCTTGACGGCAATCAGTTTGGCCTCGGGCCATAACCCGCCCGCGTAACCCTGCTCGTGCAAGGACTGGCCCAACACCGCTTTGGTCGCGACTTGCACCATCGGGATTCCGGTAATCTTGCTCATGAAAGGAACCGTCCGGCTGGAGCGGGGATTCACTTCGATACAGTAGACCTCTTCATCGGTCATGACAAACTGAATATTAATCAAGCCTACAACCTTTAAGGCTTTGGCAAACTTCATAGTATAGTTTAAGATCTTTTCCTGCTCTTCCATACTTAAGTGTTGACTTGGGTAGATGGCGATGGAGTCACCGGAGTGTACTCCCGCCCGTTCCAGATGCTCCATGATTCCCGGAATCAACACGTTCGCGCCGTCGCAGATGGCGTCAACTTCACATTCCCGGCCGGAGACGTAACGGTCGACCAACACCGGATGCTCCGGCGAAGCCTTCACGGCCCGGTTCAGGTAATCACGGAGTTCGTCCAGATTATAGACGATCTCCATCGCCCGGCCACCCAACACGTATGACGGTCGTACCAACACCGGGAATCCGATCGCTTCGGCGACTTGCAACGCTTCTTCGGACGAGACCACCGTCCGGCCTTCCGGTTTCGGGATACCCAACTCGACCAGCAACTTATCAAAACGCTTCCGGTCTTCCGCTAAGTCAATCGAATCAACCGACGTGCCGAGTATCTTAATCCCCGCTTTTTCCAGTTTGGCCGCTAAGTTAATGGCCGTTTGGCCGCCAAACTGCACGATAACTCCTTCCGGTTGTTCCAACTCCAGGATATGCAACACATCCTCGACGGTCAACGGTTCAAAATAAAGCCGGTCGCCGGTATCAAAGTCGGTACTGACGGTCTCCGGGTTGTTATTGATGATAATCGCTTCAATCCCCGCCTGTTTTAAGGCCCAAACCGAATGGACGCTACAGTAGTCAAATTCGATTCCTTGGCCGATCCGGATCGGGCCGGAGCCGATCACCGCGATCTTCCGTTTCGCGGTGGGAATTGCTTCATTCTCCTGATCGTAACAGGAGTAGAAGTACGGCGTCGCCGCTTCGAACTCGGCGGCGCAAGTATCCACCATCTTGTAGACCGGACGTAAATTATGCTCATACCGGAACTGGCGCACTGTTTCTTCGGTAACCTTCGTCAGCCGGGCGATCTCGCGGTCCGAAAAACCCAGCTGTTTGGCGGCGGTCAGAACTGCGCTATTTTGATACCCTTCCGCTTGTAACCGTTGCTCCATTGTTACAATGTGCAACAGTTTCTTTAAAAAGAACGGATCAACCTTGGTCCGCCGGTTCAAGTCCTCGATGGTGTAACCGCGGCGCAGACATTCCGCCAGCAAAAAGAGGCGCCGGTCGTCGGCGGCCACAATGGCGGCTTCCAGCTCTTGATTATTGATGTCTTCAATGCCGGGCAACGACAGGCCGTATTGGCCGATTTCCAGGGAACGGACCGCTTTTAACAATCCCGCTTCCAGCGAACGGTCAATCGCCATCACTTCGCCGGTGGCTTTCATTTGCGTGTTTAAGGTACGGTCGGCCAGATTGAACTTGTCGAACGGCCAACGCGGAATTTTGGTCACCACATAGTCCAAGGCCGGCTCAAACGAGGCATAGGTTTTGCCGGTGACGGCATTTTTAATCTCGTCCAGATGCAGTCCGACCGCAATCTTGGCCGCCACTTTGGCGATGGGGTAACCGGTGGCCTTTGAGGCCAGGGCGCTCGAACGGCTCACCCGCGGATTCACTTCGATCACATAGTATTGAAAACTGTGCGGGTCCAAGGCAAACTGGACGTTACACCCGCCTTCAATCCCTAACGCCCGGATGATCTTCAGCGCTGCGGCGCGCAACATTTGATACTCGCGGTCAGCCAGCGTTTGACTAGGCGCTACAACGATACTGTCGCCGGTGTGAATCCCAACCGGGTCGAAGTTTTCCATATTACAAACGGTGATACAGGCGTTATTCGCATCCCGCATCACTTCATACTCAATTTCCTTATATCCGGCGATTGACTGTTCCAACAACACCTGAGTAATCGGGCTTAAGGTCAAGCCGCGGGTCGTGACCTCTTCCAATTCCGTCCGGTTATTGGCGAACCCGCCGCCGCTGCCGCCCATGGTAAAGGCCGGGCGGATAATCAAGGGATAACCGACCCGGTCGGCAAATTCATAGGCTTCATCCAACTTGGATACGATCGCGCTTTCCGGAATCGGCTCGCCGATCTCTTGCATGGTCTGTTTGAAGAGATTGCGGTCTTCCGCTTTTTGAATCGCGGTTAAGGGCGTCCCAAGCAGGCGAACCTTAAACTCTTCGAGAATACCGGCCTCGGCCAATTTCACCGCCAGGTTCAATCCGACCTGACCGCCCAAGGTAGGCAGCAAACCATCGGGCCGCTCTTTGGCAATGATATTGCGTAATGAATCCACGGTCAGCGGCTCAATATAAACACGGTCCGCCATATTGGCGTCGGTCATGATCGTCGCGGGATTGGAGTTGACCAGCACCACCGAGAGGCCTTCCTCACGTAAAGAACGGCAAGCTTGGGTACCGGCGTAATCAAACTCCGCCGCTTGACCGATGATGATCGGGCCGGAGCCAATCACCATTACTTTTTTAAGCGATTGATCTAAAGGCATGGTTTCACCCACTTGAAATTATTTTAATCAAAACCTTGTTTAGAGATAAGATACAAACTCTTCGAATAAATATGCAGAGTCGGTTGGGCCGGGGGCCGCTTCGGGATGGTATTGCACCGAGAACAACGGCAGGTGCTTGTGGCGAATTCCTTCAACCGTTCCATCATTGACATTGCGGTGCGAGACGATGGCTTCATCGGGATCGAGCGAATCGGGATGCACCGCAAAGCCATGGTTTTGGGAGGTGATAATCACCTTGCCACTGATCAGGTCTTTGACCGGATGGTTGCCGCCCCGGTGGCCGAATTTCAACTTATAGGTGTCGCCGCCCAACGCCAGACCGATGATTTGATGACCCAGGCAGATTCCGAAGATCGGCAACTTCCCTTTAAGTTCTTGAACGGTTTTCACTGCATACGGTACGTCTTTGGGGTCGCCGGGGCCGTTGGAAAGCATGATGCCGTTGGGTTTCAGTTTCAAAATCGTTTCGCTGGCCGTATCACAAGGCACCACCGTGACTTTACAGCCATAATTCACTAAGCTCCGCGCGATGTTGGCTTTAGCGCCGAAATCGACTAACACCACATGCTTCGTACCGTCGCCTTCGGTATAAATCCGGTCGGTGGTGACACCGCGGATAAAATCTTGGCCCGAGAGGTCGGGGATGGCCGCGACCCGTTGCAAAACCGCGGCGTCGGACTCGTCGGAAGCGGTGATCAAACCGCGCATCGTTCCTTTGCTCCGCAGTTGTTTGGTCAGCGAACGGGTATCGATCCCGGCGATTCCCGGAATATCATATTGTTTCAAAAAGGCGTCAACTGTTAAGGATGCCCGCCAATTGCTGGGCACTTCGCAATATTCCCGGACGACAAAACCCCGGGCGTGCGGCCGTTGCGATTCGTAATCGTTTGGGTTGACACCGTAATTGCCGATCAAAGGATAGGTCATGGTTACAATCTGGCCACTGTACGAAGGGTCGGTCAGAATCTCTTGATAACCGGTCATTCCTGTATTGAAAACAACCTCACCGCCAATCTCCGTTGCAGCTCCAAACGATTGTCCATAATATATCGTACCGTCTTCCAATATCAGGCGGGCCTGTTTCATCCGAACGAACCTCCTAGAAAATTTAGGTCTTACTGTTGTCTTAAGTCATTGTATCATAAATATACATTTTAGTGAAATATTTATTCAATAAAATGATGATTGTGATATCTTAAATTTCCGTTAACCCAGACCGTTGCCACTTTGCCTTGCAGCTTTTTACCGAAGAACGGCGAGTTTTTCGACTTCGAGGCAATTTGGTCCGGCGTCACTTCCCAAACGAATTCGGGATCGAAGATTACCACATCCGCCAAAGCGTCTTTGCGTAAACTGCCGCCCGGCAGATTCAGCACGCGGGCCGGATTGACCGCCAGTTTCTCGACCAACGCTTCCTTGGTTAACCAACCGCCCAACACCAGTTCGGTCCAGGCAACGCCCAACGCGGTTTCGAATCCGATCATGCCGGTTAGCGCCCGCGAAAATTCGCGATGTTTTTCTTCCAAAGTATGGGGGGCGTGGTCGGTGGCAATCACGTCGATGACGCCGTCTTGCAAACCTTGCCGCAAGGCTTCGCGATGTTCGGCAGAACGGAGCGGCGGACTGACCCGGAAAGCAGTGTCGTACGTCTCCACCACTTGATCGGTTAAGGTAAAATGATGCGGCGTCACTTCGGCACTGACCGCGACGCCGCGCCGTTTGGCCTCGGCCACCAAGGCGACGCTCCGCTCGGTGCTAAGATGACAGATATGAACTTGTCCACCGGTATATTCCGCCAGCAATAAGTCCCGGGCGATCATGATATCCTCGGCCACTGCCGGGATCCCCGGTAACCCAAGTACGGTCGACCAGTACCCTTCATGCATGACGCCGTCGCCGGCCAATTGCGGTTCTTCCTCATGCAGCAGTAATGGTAACTGAAATAGCTTAGCATATTCAAACGCCGAACGCAACACTGCGGGATTGGTCAGCGTCTTGCCGTCGTCGGAGAAAGCCACGGCCCCGGCGGCGGCCATCTCGCCCATCTCCGCCAACTCCTCGCCTTTGAGGCCCTTGGTGACCGCGCCGATCGGATAGACTTTCGCCCAACCGCTCGCGGCCGCCTTTTGTTTGATAAACTCGATCACCACCGCGCTGTCGGCCACGGGATTGGTATTGGCCATACAGGCGACTCCCGTAAAGCCGCCCCGAATCGCCGCGCGGGCGCCGCTGGCGATGGTTTCTTTATCTTCCCGGCCCGGTTCCCGTAAATGGCAGTGCATATCGATAAAGCCCGGACAGATCAGTTTGCCGTCGGCCTGAATGATTTGAGCGTCCTCCACCGGCAATTCCCTACCAACCGCCGCGATCCGGTCGCCGTCGATCAGCAGATCGCCAACTCCGAGATACCCACCGGCCGGGTCAATAATCTCGCCACCTTTAATGCAGTATTTCATCTTTATTTCCTCCTCCGGTTAACAAGTACAAGAGCGCCATCCGCACCGCCACTCCGTTGGTCACTTGTTCGGTGATGACCGATTGGTCATGGACGGAAACCGCTTCACTGATTTCGACACCCAGATTGGCCGGCCCCGGATGCATTACCATCAGGTCGGGCCGCGCTTGTTGCAAGCGGGTTAGATTGACTCCAAACAGTTTCGAGTACTCCCGCAAGGTCGGGAAGTATGCTTTGGTCTGCCGTTCCAGCTGGATTCGTAAGATATTGACCACATCGGCGTCGCGTAATGCCTTGTCCAGGTCGGTCGCGACGGTTACGCCAAACTCGCCGATTCCCTTCGGCATCAAAGTAGGCGGTCCGACGACCGTGACCTTGGCGCCGAGTTTGGTCAAAGCGTAAATATTGGATTTGGCGACCCGGCTGTGCATGATGTCACCGACGATGACCACATTCAAACCGTTAAAACTCTTCTTTCGCTCCCGAATCGAGTACAGGTCGAGCAACCCTTGGGTCGGATGTTCGTGAGCGCCGTCGCCGGCGTTGATGACATGCGCCGCGACCGAGTCGGCCAACAACTTCGGCGTTCCGCCCAACGAATGCCGGATAATGATCACATCGACCCCCATCGCTTCCAACGTCCGGGCGGTGTCGACGAAACTTTCGCCTTTGGCCACGCTACTGGAGGAGACGGTCAGATTCACCACGTCGGCGCTCATCCACTTGCCAGCAATCTCAAATGAGGTGCGGGTCCGGGTACTCGGTTCGAAAAACAGGGTCACAACCGTTTTGCCCCGGAGTGTCGGCAGTTTTTTCAGATCCCGGTTAAAGATGTCTTTACATGCTTCGGTCGTATCCAAGATTAATTGAATCTGTTCGGTGGCTAAATCCCGTAATCCCAACAAATCTTTTGGCAGTTTCACCATTGGCTCCCGCTCCTATCGTATTTTCTTCGGGTATAAAAAAACTCCCCTACTAAAAAGGGGAGGATTATCACTGCAGCTCCTCCCTTGCTGCCTCACAGGACAGTTTAAAGGGAATCGTTTTCACTGATTACTACACTATCTTCGCCATCAATCTCTTGCAGCTTCACATGGACGATTTCACGGGTTGAGGTTGGAACGTTTTTACCGACATAGTCGGCGCGAATCGGTAATTCCCGATGACCCCGGTCGATCAAAACCGCCAATTGAATACTGGACGCCCTGCCGAGATCCATCAACGCATCCAACGCGGCGCGAACCGTTCGCCCGGTAAATAGGACATCATCGACCAAGATTAGCTTCTTGCCGGCAATTTTTCCCGGTATTTCGGTCCGGTGCAAGACCGGCTGCGAAGAGATTAACGAAAGGTCATCGCGGTAAAAAGTGATGTCTAACATGCCCACCGGAATTTCGACGCCTTCGTGTTGTTTGATAAAATCCGCCAGTCGATTCGCCAACGGCACGCCCCGGGTTCGAATCCCCACCAACACCAAATCGTCGGTCCCTTTATTCCGTTCCGTAATCTCATGCGAGAGTCGGAAAAGGGCTCGGCGGACTGTATCCGCATCCATTACTTGGGCTTTCACCTTAAACATTCGTTCGCCCCCTCCAAAGTTTTACCGCGCAACAAAAAACCTTCTTGTGCGCATGGCATAAGAAGGTTAAGTACAAATTTCAAATACCCCTTCCTAGCCTCGCAGGACTAGTCTTAAAGGACTTTATTGATATTAGCTTACCAAAGTCGGCGCCAACTGTCAACCTGCGAATTGCTTTTTAAGGTGACATTTTGGTAAACTGCGCTTTGACCCAAAAGGTTTTGAATGGTTCCAAAATCATTTTGGCAGGTGCCCGAAACACTTTGTGATGACCCAAAACCATTTTGGATCTTCACAAAACCATTTTGGATTTGTCCAAAGCCATTTTGGATCGTGCCAAAATGATTTTGCATTGTTCCCAATCGATTTGGGATTCTTTCAAAATCATTTTGCATTCACCCAAAACTATTTTGCAATGATCCAAAACGGTTTTGGCGAACGGAATTCCCCCAAAATAAAAATCCGCCGGAGCGGAGGTTAAGAGTAATCGGGATGCAACGTCCGTCCGAATAAGACCGGAACCGGATGACTGCCGCAAAATTGACAACCGTCGCACAAAATGACCCGTTCCCGGAAGACACCCATGATCGTGTCCATAATCTCAATCTTGGCCAAGGCGTGCAAGACGATCCGGCGCGGCGAGATCGTGATCAAGGCGCTTAACAACAGGTCGTCGTACTCGACATCGCTGTTTTCGCTATGTAATTCCGAAAGCACCCCTTCCAATTGCGCTTGATCGATGGGGTTTTTCTCTTCATCCAACAGATAAAAGGTATCTTTATCCTTGATTAAGACATGCACTTCGTCAATGCGCGGTTCCTGAATCTCCACGAAATAACGGAGCAATTTAATGAACTCCAGATATTCCCGTTCGACTAAAAAGTTGTCGATCGCCCGTTCGATGGACTCCTCCATCTCCTGAAAATAATCCTTAAGCCGGAATCGTAAAAACCCTTCCAAATACAATAACGAATCAGTCTCCAAATATTGACTGATACTGGTTAAAATCTGATTATGCCGGTATAATGTTTTGCTGATATCCCCTTCTTCGTAAAGATTATTCAAATAAGAGTAGGCGCTTTTAACAATGGCCCGAAAATCGCCCGGGGCCACGAAATGATAGCGGTTTTTAACGATCTGGGTCATCAACTCTTTGGTTACGGTATTCATGAGCAGATCGGTCAGGATATTGGCCAAATAATAACGTAAAATCTTTTCATGGGCATCCCTTAAATCCGGTTCTCTTGCTTGGACGGCGTATTCCAAAAACAGAAACTTCCCCGCATTTGACTCAGTCAACTGGACGTTAATTCCTTCTCTTTGCAGAAAATCAACCTCTTTTAAGAGGTTGCTGCGTATCTCCGGGTTGACATTGAGGGTACTGATCGTAATCTCAGACATTTATTTATCCCCCCATCCTAACCCTATTATATGTGATGGCTAAGGTTTGTATACTGCTCCCGCCAAGGGAGGCGACGGTTGCCTTACCAGCAAATTAACGTTTAAGGAAAACAAAAAACGAGGCGAAAGACCTCGTTTGTTTTAAAAAATATGGTGGGGAAGGTTGGGATCGAACCAATGACCTCTACGATGTCAACGTAGCGCTCTAACCAACTGAGCTACTCCCCCGTTCGGACAAAAACTAGTTTACCACGTCAAAAAGGGTTTGTCAATCGAAAACGCGCCTTAATTTTTTGGAAATTGAAAAACCAAACTTTTCCCGAGCTACGCTTAGTTCGAACCAACCACTTCATCCCTGCCGTAGAACCAACTGAGAATTTCATCCGGACGGCATTCCCGTTTTAATTCCACGGCTCGCGAACGGATTTGCCGGTTCAAGGCCAGCGCTTCTTCGTGGGTGACGCAAATCCCTTGTTTCGCTAAAAACTGTTCCACCATCGCCGATCCGGTATGTTTGCCGAAGACGAAACAACTCCCGCTTTGCCCGACCTCTGTGGCGGAAAAACCTTCGTAAGCGGCACGATCCTTCAATAAGCCATGGCCGTGGATGCCTGATTCATGACTGAAAACTTTGGCGCCCACCAACGGTTTGTCAACCGGTAGCGGACGGTTGGCGGCCGCGGCTACGTTTTGACTGACGCGATACAGACCCGTACTGTCTATCCCCGTATCGAACTGATAAATCGTTTTTAAAGCCATGACCACTTCCGCCAAAGCCGCGTTGCCGGCTCTTTCACCCAACCCGTTCACCGTGACACTGGCCGACCGGGCGCCGGCCTCAATGGCCGCAAGGGTATTGGCGGTCGCCAAACCCAAATCGTTATGACCGTGAAACTCCAAGTTAGCCTCCGGCACCCGTCGCAGCAAGTCGCCGAATAACCGGGCGGTTTTTGACGGGCTTAAAATGCCTACGGTATCGGCAATGCGCACCCGGAAAGCGCCCAAGTCGAAGGCGGCGGCGCTAAAATCGCCTAAAAAATCCGCTTCGGCCCGGGACGCGTCTTGCGCTCCGACGGAAACATAGGAAAAGTGCGCGCGGGCAAACGGGACAATCTTTTCCAAAACCCGCATGACCCAGGCGGCGTCTTTGCCCAAGACCTTCATATGAATGGCGGAAACGGGAAAAGAGATGTGAACGCTGTTCACACCCGCTTCCGCCGCTTGCGCCAGATCGGTTTCGACCGCCCGGCACCAACAGGTCAACCGGGAACGCAAATTCAAGCCCACCAGTTCTTTGATGGTTTTAATCTCTGTCTCGCCCATGGCAGGGATGCCCGCTTCCAACTCCGGCAAACCGAGATCGCTTAATTCAGTGGCGAGCCGCAATTTCTCGGCCTCGGTAAAGACGACGCCGGGAGCCTGCTCGCCATCGCGTAACGTGGAGTCAATCAGCCAGACCCTTTGGGAATGTTCCATCGTCCTCCCTGCCTTTCATCCCAAACTCTTAATGGACTTTAGGTTAATAACAGCTCCTCAACCGCTTCGCCGTTCTCCAACGCATCCAGGATCCGGTCGATCGCCGCTTCGTCGATACGTCCATACCAATAGTTTTCCGGATAGATCACCATGATCGGACCGCGATCGCACATCTTCAAACATCCGGTATTGCTAACCGCAATCCCTTCCATGCCACGGTCGTCAACCTCCGATTCAATGTATTGAATCAGTTGCGCCCCGTCCTTTTTGGCGCAGACGCCTTTCGGTTCCCCGACCATCCGGGAGCTAGTACAGACAAAAATATGATGCTTTGGTTTTTCCATTGGGGTATCCTCCTTTATATTATTTCAGCCACACCCAAGGCCGTTGCCGCGACAACTCTCACCGCAAACAAACTTCCGGTTGCGCGGAATGAAGGTTCCCGCGAAGATCGGCCGCAGGATTTGCTCAATGATTCCTTCGGTCTCAATGACTTGCATTCCCTGTTCCGACAAAGTCTCGCGCGGCGAGTTCCCGATGCCGCTACTGACAATCGCCCGGCAATCGTGGAGAATCTCGGCTAATTGTAACCAACGTTCCTTACCGCTTCCCGGGAGTGGCGTGGGACGCACATCAATCACTTGGAATCCGTCTGCGGATTGGCCAAAGACATAAATGGACTCCGCCTCACCGAGATGTAAATTGACTAAAAACCCTTCCCGGCTGGCAACAGCGACATAAGGACGGTTTGCCGCCTCCGGCAACGTCGTGGCGTGTCGCGCCAAACTTTGGGCCAGTTCCGGACTCATCGCTTCGCCCAGCAGTCCCACGGCATCGGCGCGGCAGCGCGTACAGTGGGTCATTTGCGGTAAATACTGTTTTAAACGTTCCCGCAATTCACTGACCATCGTTTCTGAAGGCGCCGGAGTATTCTCGAAGGGCGTTCCGGCGGTCGGCAACACCGGAATACAGTTGAAATAGTCCGCACCCAACGCCCCAACCTTTTCCGCAATCGACTCTATCTCGCCCTCATTGACGCCTGGAATCAAGATGCTGTTCACCTTCACCAGGAAGCCGTTCTCCTTCAACTGGCGGATCGCTTCCAGCTGTTGATCCCGCAATAGCTCCGCCGCAGCCAAACCGCGATAGATCGACTTGCCGTAACGCGCCCAGGCATATATCTTCGCTCCGATTTCCGGATCGATCGCATTCATCGTAATCGTAAAATGGCTCACTTTCAGCTCAGCCAGTTCCTTGATATACGGAACCACATTCAGTCCGTTGGAAGCGAGACAAACGTTGATCTGGGGAAAACGCGCCCGGATTAACCGGATGGTCTTCAAGGTCTCCTTCGCGTTGGCAAAGGGATCGCCGGGGCCGGCAATTCCGACAACGGTAATCCGCGAATCACGACTCAATACTTCCTCAAGATAATTGATGGCTTGTTCCGGTTGGAGGACCGCGCTGGTCACTCCGGGACGGCTTTCATTCACACAATCGTACTTCCGGTTACAGAAGTTACATTGAATATTACACTTCGGAGCCACCGGTAAATGGATCCGGCCGAATTGATGCCGCACATCGGGATTAAAACAAGGATGGTATGCCAAATTCGGATTCATTACAATCACCCCGTTAGCAAGGTTTTCGCTGGTTTTTCAGGTCAATCTCACATATAACTGTAGCCGATCGGCGATTCCGCTTGCCGTTTTTCCAGGATCGCATTGACCACCTGATCGAATAATGCTTGGGTTCCCCGGTATCCCAAATGTTGGATTCGTTGGCCGCCAACCCGGTCATGGATGGGAAAGCCAACCCGAATCAAGGGGATTTGCAGTTTGCGGGCCAGAGGATACCCTTTACTGTTGCCGATGATCAGATCCGGTTTCAAGGCTTCCGCCTCTGCGGCAATGTCCATAAAATCGGCGCCTTCCCGACAGATTACGGTCTCAAAATTTTCCGTCACTACGTCCTGCAGCGCTTTGGCAAAGTTGCCGCTTTCACCGCCGGAAGCGCAAAGCACCGGGATAATACCAATCTCCGCCAGGAATCCGGCGATGGCGACGACCAGATCTTCTTCTCCGTAAACAACCGCCCGTTTGCCAAAGATGTATTTATGACCGTCCACGTAGGAATCGATCAAACGGCCCCGTTCACTTTGATAAATGGCGGGAATCGCTTTGCCGGTCAGCACGGTTAAAATTTCAAAGAACCGATCGGTGGCCCGGACGCCGATCGGCATTCCGCAGCGTTGGCTAGGGACCCCAAAACGGGACTCCAACAATCGTCCTGACGAGCGTTCCAAGGGTTGGGTGGCGCCGAATTCAATCGAACCAAGCGAGCACCCCATCTTGCGAATGGCGCTGATTGGCGTGCCACCCGGAGCAATCTTTTGATAGTCGCTCCATATTTCGCCGTCCAGCGTCTCCGAATAATCCGATAATAAAGCGTACTCCTGATCAAAGTAAAACATCGCTTCTTTAAGATAACGCAGATCGGCCGGAGAAACCATTCCCGGAAAAAGATTGATCCGCGCTTCGGAAGCTCCCCCTTCCGCCAACGCCTCAACCGCTCCGTAAACGGCGGCGTGGAAACCGTCAATGTGGGTTCCTTTATAACTGGGAGTCGACACTTGCACAATCTTTGCCGTCGTTTCGGGATGTTCGCGTTGATATTGATGGATGAACAACGGCACATCGTCGCCGATGGTTTCGCTCAAACAAGTACTGGCCACCGCGATCAACTCCGGTTGATATTGGGAGTTAACGTTCTGAAGCGCGGTTGACAGATTGACGCCGCCGCCGAAGATGGCGCTCGACTCGCTGAAGTTGGAGGAGGCGATGTCGATCGGTTCTTTAAAATGACTGATAATATAACGCCGGATATAGGTGGCGCAACCTTGCGAACCATGCAACAAAGGGATCGAGCCTGCAATTCCCCGGAAAGCCAGACAGGCGCCCAACGGCGTGCAAAGTTTGCAGGCATTGGTGGTCGTGGTCGTTTTCGGCGTTTTGTCATCCTTGGGCAACATGGCCATCCCCTCCTTTACTCCGGGTGAAACGCGGCACCAACTTCCAGATCGGACTGCAGACGGTGGCATGAACTTCCGCGGCAAAATTGAGCATTCCCGCAAATCCGGCCAAAGCAATTTTCCGTTCATGATTGTGATCGCAAAAACCAATTCCGAGTTTATAGGCGATCGGCCGTTCTTTGACGCCGCCGATAAACAGATCAACCTGTTTTTCTTTGATGAACCCGGCCAATTCCAACGGGTTGGAATCATCGACAATGATCGTGCCTTCGTCACAGAGCTCTTTCAACAGTTCATAATCATCGCGACTGCCGGTTTGCGAACCAACCACCGCGGTTTGCATATCCAACAACCGTAACGCTTTTACCAACGAGAAGGCTTTAAACGCTCCGCCCACGTAAATTGCCGCCTTCTTCCCGGCGAGCGCTTTACGGTATTCCAGTAACGGCGGATAGATTGCGGCGATCTCCTCCCGCACTAACTCCTGGGTGCGCTGCAGCAAATCCGGGTCCTTAAAGAACCGAGCCACGCTATACAGCGCATCGGCCATATCTTCGATCCCGAAATAGGAGACTTGCAGATACGGGATGCCGTATTTCTCTTTCATTTGCTTCGCCAGATAGTTCATGGAGCCCGAACATTGCACCAGATTCAAAGCGGCTCCATGAGCGCGCCGGATTTGATCCACTCTACCGTCGCCGGTGATGGTCGCTACCACGTCAATTCCCAGTTTTTCGTAGTAGTTCCGGATCATCCAGACTTCGCCGGCTAAATTGAAATCGCCCAAAATATTAATGCTAAAAGGCTTGATGCCGCTGACCGGTCCCGTGCCGACCAATTGCAGCAACGCTTCACAGGCCGCCCGATACCCGTCTTTTTTGGTTCCTTTAAACCCTTCCGAATGAACCGACAAAACCGGGATCCCTTTTTCCTTGCTGACCCGTTTACAGACGGCATCGACATCATCGCCGATAATCCCAACGATACAGGTCGAATAGACAAAGGCCGCTTTGGGTTGATGGCGGTCGATCAACTCAATCAATGAACGATAGAGTTTTTTCTCGCCGCCATGAATCACGTCCATTTCGCGTAAGTCAGTGGAAAAACTGAGACGGTGCAGTTCCGGTCCGGAGGAAAGCGAACCCCGGATATCCCAAGTGTAGGCGGCGCAACCTACCGGACCATGAACCAGATGAATCGCATCGGCGATTGGATACAAGACCACCCGCGAACCGCAAAAGACACACGCCCGTTGGCTAACCGAACCCGCCAAGCTTTTCTTGTCGCAATCAATGGCGAATGGATCAGCGCCTTTGCGAAATACTTGTTGTTTTCGTGCTTCCAATACGTCGACCACTCGGATCACCTCCGCCCTGCGGCGCTTACATTACTAATTCGACCTTCTCATCCAACGCGTCACGGTCTTTCCGATCCATGATCGCGGCGAGAATCATTTCACTTAAACGCATCGCTCCGGCATAACCGACGCTTGGGAAGTAAGAGTGACCTACCCGATCTAAAATCGGGAACCCGAACCGGATAAACGGAATATCTTCATCACGAGCGATGTATTTGCCATAGGTGTTGCCGATCAGCAGATCTACCGGCTCACTCTTAATCCATTGATGCAATAAGAACGCATCTCCCGCTTGACGGATATTGGCTTCAGGCGCCACATCCTTCAGCAATTCCTTGATTTTCCGTTCAAAACGTTGGCCCGGGGTACCGGTCACGATATGAGCCGGAATCATCCCCAACGTGGTTAAGAACTCGGTCAAAGCGATCAGTTGGTCGGGATCGCCGAACAACGCGACTTTTTTACGATAAAAATATTGTTGCATATCGGAGATTAAATCGAGCAAACGGCCCCGTTCCTCAGTGATCGAATCGGGAACGGCCACTCCCGCCACGGTCCGCAGGGCATCGACGAAGCGGTCGGTTCCCAATAAACCGATGGGCAATTCCAACGTCTTACACGGCACTTTACACTTCGAATCCAGCGCTTCACCGGCAGGGGCCGAGGCGAAGGAGCCAAGGGCAATCGTCGCTTTACTATCGCCGGTGCTGCGAAGCTCCGGGATGGTAACGCCACCTTTCGGATAGAACTGGTGCTTGCCGGTTAACGGAGCGTCCAAGACATCGGAGGTATCCGGAAACAC
Organism: Bacillota bacterium; assembly: GCA_023417475.1. Lineage (GTDB taxonomy): Bacteria > Bacillota > UBA4882 > UBA8346 > UBA8346 > JAEYPR01. Next base: position 326,715 of record JAEZFP010000068.1, read on the forward strand.
AACGGTTTTTACGCCCATTTCTTTCGCTAACCGTTTGATCTCCCGCATATCGGAGGGCTCAACCCAACCGGGGATGATATTGACTTGATCCTTGGCCTCGCCGGTCTTCTCCGAGAAATAGGTGACCATCGCTTTAGTCATATTGGCGAAACCGGTCACATGCGAACCGACGTAACTCGGAGTGCTGGCGTGAATAACATATTTGCCTGCGGGAACTTTGCCTTCATCGTTTGCTTTGGAAACAATCTGCGGCACGTCGTCGCCGATCGTCTCCGAGAGGCACGTGGTATGAACCGCAATGATATCCGGTTTATAGACTGTAAAAATATTGTTGATGGACTCCACCAAGTTAGCCTGACCACCGAAGACTGAAGCGCCTTCAGTAAACGAACTGGTCGAGGCCATAACCGGTTCCTTGTAATGCCGGGTCAAGGCGCTGCGATGGTAGGAACAACAGCCTTGCGAACCATGGCTATGTGGTAAACAATTATGAATTCCCAACGCCGCATACATGGCGCCGATCGGTTGACAAGTTTTCGCCGGGTTGACTACCAAAGCCTCGCGTTCTTTCACTTCCGGCGGCGTATGTCGTAATAACATGGTATCCCTCCTCTTGTGAATAAACAATTGATGACGACTGAATTATTTTATTTCGATTCGTTCGACACAAAAGTAGCGGTCAGCTCGGGATTTTTCTCCCAAGGCGCTTTAATGTAACTCCATACTTTGGTGTTGACCATCTGGTCAATATCTTTGAAGAAGTTGATGGCGCCTTCAAAACCGGCATAGGGCCCGCCGTAATCATAACTGTGAAGCTGTTTACAAGGAACGCCCATCTTCTGAATGGCGTATTTTTCTTTAATTCCGGCGCAGAAAACATCCGGTTTGTAGAGTTCGATCAACCGTTCGGACTCGTAATGGCTGATATCGTCGATGACCAGCGACTCCGGATCCATCTCGGACATCATCCCTTCATAATCTTTGAACTCAAACCCGGTGGCGGCTAAGCGGGCCAACTCTTCCTCGGATTTACGGGGGCGGAAACGCACCGGATCCCGCTCGATGTCAAGCTCTTCAATATTACGGCTATCCGCGTCGATTTTGATCGTCGGAATCACGCGGCGGCCTTCATAATCGTCGCGGTGGGCGAATTCGTAACCGGCAGCCAGCGTTTTCATGCCGATTTCCGTGAAGAGATCCTGGTAATGGTGAGCGCGGGAACCACCGACAAAAAGCATTGCCGTCTTGCCGGTGCAACGTTCGCGAATCTCCTTGCGGACTCGCTCCACCGTTTCCATCTCTTCGGCAATCACCTGCTCCACGCGGTCGTTCAATTCTTGATCTTCAAAGTAAGCCGCGATTTTCCGGAGTGACTTGGCCGAGCTTTCCGCTCCGATAAAGTTCACTTTGATCCAAGGAATACCGAACTTCTCCTCCATCATCTCGGCCACGTAGTTGATGGAACGGTGACACATGATGGCGTTGAGGTCGGCGGTATGTGAGTTGGCGAAGGCGCCGTAGGTCGAGTTACCGCTGAAGGTGGCGACCACTTTGATGCCGCATTTCTTGAAGAGTTCCTCCAGGACAAACGCGTCGCCGCCGATGTTGTACTCGCCCAACAGATTGATCTTATATTTTTCTTCATGCGGGGTATCATCCAAACCAACAACATGTTTGAACAGTTGATTATTGGCGATATGATGGCCGGCGGATTGGCTGACCCCTTTATACCCTTCACAACTGAAGCCGAAAACGTTGATACCGAGCTTTTCTTTCATTTCGCGGGCAACGGCGTGAACATCGTCTCCGATTAACCCGACGGGGCAAGTTGAGAATACGCCGATCGCTTTGGGATGAAAGATATCGTAAGCCTCTTGAATCGCCTGTTTCAGTTTCTTCTCACCACCGAAAACGATGTTGTCTTCTTGCATATCGGTGGAGAAACAATAGGTCATGAAATTTTCATCGGTTGGCTCTTCGGGACGGGTCTGATTGCGCCGGGTCAACCAACTGTAAAAACCGCACCCAATCGGACCGTGGGTGATATTTAAGATATCCCGGGTCGGCCCGAGCACCACGCCCTTACATCCGGCGTATGTACAACCGCGTTGCGTGATAATTCCCGGAATGGTCCGAACATTGGCGCTGATCTCCGGCATGGTCTCCGGACTGGGGTCGTTGACCACCATTTGTTTGGTGCGTTTCCGCGCCACTTTGGGCGGATATATTTTGACTAATTCCTCTTTAACCTCTTCGGGAGTTGGTTTCTTATTGATCATTGGGATCCCTCCTTAAGCATCTAATATCTGATCGCCCGATTCACCAGTCCGCACTCGGAACGATTCCGCGACGGGGAGCACAAATATTTTACCGTCGCCGGGTTGACCGGTTTGATTCACTTTAATAATCGTCTCGATCACCGTCGCGACCAACTGATCCGGTACCACTACACTGATTAAGCGTTTTGTTACCAAACGGGGATTCCGGTCCAACAAGGAGATTGCTTCCTCACTGCCGCTGCCGGCGCCCTCTAATATTTTGAAATCAACCAATCCTTTGCCGCGGCCCACCACGCGCCCAGTCGCGGTAAAAGAAGAAATCCCCGCATCCGATAATGCTTTTTTGGTTTGATTCATCATGTTCATCCGAATCACAGCCATAACTTCTTTCACGATCCTCACCCTTTCCTCGATGCCGCCTGATTTTTTTGCCCAAAGATTACGGCGACATATTTTCCGTAATCATCCGTTGAATCAATTCAACGATGTGTCGGACAAGTTTTCCTTCGTTCGGGTGAACCTTCTCCGTTGACCGGTTTAGGCTTCTTTCACACCGGAACTAATGGTATAAACTTCTTCAACCGGAATCACAAAAATTTTGCCGTCACCAAAAGCGCCTTTCGCTCCGGTACGAGCACTTTCCATAATGGTCTTGATGACAAATTCTTTATCGTTATTGGGAACAACCACAATTAACAGTTCCTTCGGCAATTCGTCATAATGAATCTCGCCGACTTTCAAACCGCGTTGTTTCCCTCGACCGAAGACCGATATTTTGGTCACAGCGGGAAAACCCGCTTCCATTAAAGCTGCCATGACATCATCACATTTTTCCGGACGAACAATCGCTTTTACCATTAACATCGCTAAAGCCCACCTTTCGTTTGTAACTACCGCTGATTAGTTTGCAATGCCGTATTCGATCAATAATTTTTCAAGCTCTTCAATTTCGAGCGGTTTGGGGATGACAAACATTTCATTTTCATGGATCCGCCGGGCTAAATTCCGGTAATGATCGGCTTGCTCGTGGCTTTTGTCGAAATCAATCACGGTTTTCCGGTTAATTTCAGCCCGTTGCACCATATTGTCGCGGGGAACAAAATAGATCATCTGGGTTCCCAATTGTTTGGCGAGCGCTTCAATCATGGCTTGTTCGTTATCAACTTTCCGGCTGTTACAGATCAAGCCGCCCAACCGCACTCCGCCAGCTTCGGCAAACTTCACAATTCCTTTACAAATGTTATTGGCGGCGTACATTGCCATCATTTCGCCAGAAACCACGATATAGATTTCTTGCGCTTTTCCTTCACGAATCGGCATTGCAAATCCACCGCAAACAACGTCACCGAGAACATCGTAGAATACGTAATCAAGTGCCTTGTCTTCCTCGTAAGCGCCGAGTTGTTCCAACAGGTTAATTGAAGTGATAATTCCTCGACCGGCACAACCGACTCCCGGTTCCGGACCGCCGGACTCAACGCAACGGGTGTTGCAAAAGCCTTCTTTTAAGACGTCATCCAGGTCAAGATCCTCGCCTTCTTCACGTAAGGTATCCAGGACTGAACGTTGGGCCAATCCGCCAAGTAGCAACCGAGTGGAGTCGGCTTTGGGGTCACATCCAACAACCATCACCTTATTACCCATTTCCGCCAAACCGGCAACTGTGTTTTGCGTGGTGGTGGACTTGCCGATACCACCTTTTCCGTAAATCGCTATCTTACGCATCTCAATCGCTCCTCTCAATATTGTAATATTTGTGTTAGGTTTAGATCTAAAATACCTTGTTTTACGGAATTTGTCAATGATATATCTGACATAAATATTACAAGTAAACATTAACAGTGTGTAAAGAGCGTAAAAAAAGAAAACGCCTTATGAAAAAAAGACGTTAAGCTGGTATTTTTCTTAATGTTATATTTGAAGCCATTTGCATCGGATTGGCATTCGGGTCAGTTTTGTCTCGTCAAAAGCTGACATGAATATGGAACCATCAACGCAAAACGCCCACTCACGGATATGACATCGTGAATGGGCGTTATAAACCACAGTCTGTCAATTATTCTATCAAAGCCACTTCTTACATTCGGCCAATCGTTCCCGGTTTTCCTCATATATCTCAGCCAAGGGCCTTCGCAAACGTGGATGGATCAATTCCCGTCTGAGTTCCAGCAACGGCATTAAAACGAAGGAACGTTCCGTCATTTTCAAATGCGGAACCACCAAGTTGGCAGTCTCCAACACCCAATCGTCATAGATCAATAAATCCAGATCGATCCGTCGCGGACCGTATCGAATGGTCGGCACCCTCCCCATCTGCTGTTCAATTTGTTTTAATTCTCTCAATATTTTGGTCGGATGAAACTCCGGAGGGAGCTGAAACAATGCCACCTGGTTAAAAAACCATGGCTGCTCTGTCACCTCGACCGGTTCGCTATAAAACACCGAAGATAATTCAGGTTTTTCACCAAAAGCGGCGGTCATCCGTTGCACCGCCTGTTGGAGGTTTTCCGGGCCGTCGCCCAGATTGCTACCTAAACCAATGGCAACTTCATATTGACGAGCTGTTGCGAATGGCATCAAACATCTTCACCGCCCTCACTGTTGCTTTAACATCATGAACCCGGACAATATTGGCTCCTTTGGCAGCTCCCCAAATTACCGTAGCCAAACTTCCTTCCATACGTTCTGCCACCGGAAGATCCAACGTCAAACCAACCACTGATTTCCGTGAAGTTCCGAGCAAAATGGGGCACCCCAACACTTTTAACTGGTCCAACTGTTGCAGGATGACCAGATTATCTTGATAGGTTTTTGCGAAACCCACCCCCGGATCGACCACGATCTGGCTGCGACTCGCTCCGAATGATTCCGCCAGCGCGATGGATTGATCCAACGAATCAATGACTTCACGCCAAAGATGGGTATAGCCCGGTTGCGCCTGATTATGCATTACAATCACCGGCGCTTTAGTTTCCGCCACCAATTGCGCCATCCGGTGTTCCGGATCAGATGGTGATTGCAAACCCCAAATGTCATTGATGATGGCCGCTCCCATGTTTAAAGCCTGCGCGGCCACACTTGGTTTATACGTGTCGACGGAGATGGGGACGTTAAAGACAGCCGCCAATTCTCGAACAACCGGTAATAATCGGCGCTCTTCTTCCGCTTCGTCAACGCGCTCCGCACCGGGCCGAGTTGATTCCGCTCCAATGTCTAAAAAATCGGCGCCGTCCGCTATCATTTGTTCTCCTTGCCGGAGCGCTGCGTCAATGATCGAGTTTCTCCCCGCTAACCCATCTTTCGAAAATGAATCGGGCGTAAGATTAATGATTCCCATGACCAAGGTTTTCGTCGTCAGGTCATAGGCCTTTCCGCCTACTTCCCAAGTTTGACTTGGATGGCTACGATATTGCGCGATAGCCAATGCCAGCTTCTCAGCAAGTTGCGCTAACCCGAACGGTTGCATTTTGAGTTTGACGATTAACTGTTCCAGTTGCCGCAAAGTGCCGGAGAGCAGCAAGCTGTTGATCCCGGCGTTTTTATCCATGGTACTGACCTGCCACGAAACCGCCGCTTCGCCCCCCCGCGCCAACATTTCTTGTTTAATGATCCCCGCTTGCCGTGGTTGAACATCAAAGATCCGCACCACAAAATGTTCAAACTTTCCGGTCATAATTTCGATTCCACGGGGGTCTACGCCAATCGCGGTCATCTGTTCTTTGACTTCTGCTTCAGTAAGTTGTGAATGGACGATCATTCCGTTGATAAAAATCACCCCTACCCTTTGATGCCTTGATTTTATCACGAAAAAAACGATACGAGAAGTATCGTTTATCATTGTGCCGAAAAACCTGGCATGATTATGTTGTTTATTTTAGAAATCACTACTTTATGTATGTTAATCACTCAAATATAATTTTCGCAGTAAATGGAGAGCTTCTTTTTCCAAACGGCAGATCTGCACCTGCGATACACCGAATATTTCCGCCACTTCCGTCTGGGTTTTCTCTTCGAAGAACCGTAACGAGATCAGTGATTTCAGACGTTCGGGCAGTTTTTGAATGACCTCGCGCAATGCATAATGCTCCAGCCATTTAAGATGCTCACCCTCTTCGCCGATCAATTGCTCCCGGCAAAACGCTTCACCATCGTCTTCTTTCAAAATTTCCTGCAGGGAATTCACCGGGCGAGTCGCTTCCAACGCCCCGGCGATCTCTTCCCGACTCAAACCCGACGCTTCTTCCAACTCCGAAAGAGTGGGCTCTTTCCCAAGCAAACTCGCAAGTTGGTTCCGGGTTTGCTCGACTTTGGCTGCGATCTCTTTTAAGCCCCGGCTGATTTTGAGCGGTCCCTCGTCACGCAAATGTTGCTTTATCTCGCCGATGATCACCGGGACGGCGTATGTGGAGAATTTGACTCCAAAATCCGGGTTGAATTTTTCGACAGCTTTCATCAAGCCAATACACCCAATCTGAAACAGATCTTCGAGTTCGCCGCGGGAATTGAAGCGTTGCGCAATACTCATGACCAAACGCAAGTTATGTTGAACGATGGTATTTTTGGCTTCGGCGCTGCCAGCATGGTATTGAGCGATTAAATTTAAAAACTCGGCATCTGTCAATAAATTACTGGGTGGCAGATAAATATCATTTTTAGCTGCTCCTTGAGATCCCGGCATTGACGAACCCCCGTTCCGGTCGCTTTTTCATAATTACGGTGGTTCCTTCCTTTGGGGTAGAGGTAATGTTCATCTCATCCATGAACGATTCGATAAAAACCAGTCCCAAACCCATTCGTTCCGGATCGGTCGAAAAAGTGGCTTGTTTCGCCTGTTCAATGTCGTCGATCCCTTTTCCATAATCCTTCACTTTAATAATCAAAGTCAACCGCTCAATCAACAACTCCAACTGAACCAGTCCCGGTTTTTGAGGATAGGCGTGAATCACACAATTGGAGACTGCTTCCGACACTGCCACCCGGATCTCTTCCACTTCCGACAGGGTGAATTCCAATTGGGCAGCAAAAGTCGCTACGATCGAACGTGTCATCCCCACGTTCTGAGGTAGACTGGGAAATTCCATCTTAAAATAGTTTCTTAACATATCCTACCTCCATCAAAACCGGTCTAGTGCTTGTTGACGAGTTTCATAAATATCCATAATCTTCAATAAACCCGAAAGTTGAAATATTCTATGGATTGGGGCCGATACATTAATCGCCGAAAGTTTGCCCCCTTGTTGGCTCAACCGTTTAAAACGACCCAAAATCACACCCAATCCCGAACTATCGATAAAATTAACCTTTCGTAGATCCAAAATCAAATGTTTAATGGTGTCGTACTGATTTAACTTCGCTTCCACAACTTCGCGAAAGGCCGGTGAAGTTTCCAAATCCAGTTCGCCTTCCAACTCGACCACGAGGTTTGTCCCGATTCGTTCCGTTTCAATTACCAAAAGAAGTCCTCCTTTCCAGATCTTTGGAAAGAATTCGCCATCCCCTGTTTAGATCCTGCTGCGCATAAAGACAAAAAAGCCCGAAAAATCACTGTTTGTAGTAGTTTTTAAAAGTAAATAATCGCGTAAAAAACCTTCGAAAAAAATAAAACCCGGTTCATTTGAACCAGGCTAACAACGAAACGTGAAGTTTTGTTAGGTTTTAGGTTACCCCAACCCGTAATACTTGCCGGAAGATTTGCCACCAAATTTGGAAAAAGGATGCGCGTTTAACGTCAGCAGCGGCAACCAACTCCATCTCACCACAGGCTTTCCCGTCAATGGCCAGTGACACTTTGCCGATCGTTTGCCCTTTCCGGACCGGAGCGTCAGCCATCGAATCCAGTTTAACAGCGGTGACGACATTCCCCTTTGTTTCGCGTTTCATAATGGCTGATAACTCCCGCGGCACAATTGCGGCGACTGTATTTTGTTGGCCCCGAAACACTTTAACCTGACCAAGGATCTCGCCCCCTTTATAAACCTGCAGGGCTTTATATTTCGTAAAACCGTAATTAAACAGTTTGCCGACATCCTTTGACCGGGTATCCGAAGTTGGCGAGTTCATCACCACAGCAATTAAACGCACGCCGTCGCGTTTGGCGGTTGCGACCAAGCAAAAACCGGCTTTAGCTGTAAAACCTGTTTTTAACCCGTCGCACCCCCGATAAAAACGTACTAATTTATTGGTATTCCGTAAAAATGATTTTCCATCACGCAAGCTGTCAATCCAAACCCCGGTCCACTTGAAGATCTGCGGATGTTTGATTACTTCCCGCGCGAGCAACGCCATATCCATGGCCGAGGTCTGATTGCCGACACCGCCGCTATCGGGATCCAAGCCGGTGGTATTGACAAAATTGGTATTTTTTAAGCCCAGTTCTTTGGAACGCTTATTCATTAACGTGATAAAGTTCTCCTCCGAACCGGCCAGATGTTCTCCCAAGGCATATGATGCGTCGTTCGCGGACACAATGCAAACCGCTTTAAGCAAATCGGAAACGGTCATTTGTTCGCCGGGTTCCAGCCAAATCTGAGAGCCGCCCATTTTACACGCTTCGGGTGAAGCGGTGATTTTGTCGGTTAACTTTAGTTCGCCTCGTTCGATTGCTTCCAAAACCAAGTTCATCACCATCAACTTGGTGACACTGGCCGGCGGCAATTGCTGATTGGCATTCTTTTGATAAAGAATCTCCCCGGTTGTCGGTTCAATCAATACCGCCGACAGGCAGTCAACTTTTAAATCAATTGCAGTTTGGGGTAGCGCCGCTTTCGCCGAAACCGAAAACGCCGCGCCGAACAGCAGGATCACAACGATCGGTAGCAGAAGTTTCCACTGATTGTTCATACCAAAAAGCCCCCTTGCGTCTTGCGGTCAAATTTGAAAAAACCAAATCCGACTCATTAACATTGTGCGCAAAAAGGGAGCAGGATATTCTTGCCCGATATTCCTGAGTGAAAGAAAAGACCTGGCAAATTGCCAGGTCATAAATTCAAAAATTAAGCAGTGATCGTTTTTTCAGGATAAACACTGACTTGTTTGTCGGTTTTGCCAACTCGTTCAAAAGTAACATACCCGTTAATCAATGCAAACAAGGTGTCATCCTTACCAATTCCCACGTTGTTGCCCGGATGGAATTTGGTTCCGCGTTGACGGACCAGAATGCTACCGGCGGTAACTTCTTGGCCGCCATATCGCTTAACGCCTAAACGTTGTGCTGCGCTATCCCGTCCATTTCGGGAACTTCCAACTCCCTTTTTATGAGCGAAAAACTGAAGATCAAATTGAAACATTACTTACACCTCCAATTCACGGAGCCTTAAATTTTTGGGATATTGTTTCTGAATTTCCCGTAATCCCAAACACATGGTTTTGAGCAATAAATCGGCTTGTGTTTGCTGTTCCGCTGTGGCGTTCGCCCACCGGCACTCCAAAAAAGCAGTTTCCGGATCGGTCGCGATTTGCAGTGGCAACGTAACCAATTGTTCCAATGCCAAAACCGTCGTATGGGTTAACGCGGAAATTCCTGAACAAACAATATCAAAACCTTGTTCAAAATAATCGGCATGTCCCGAACAGCGAAAACCGCACTTACGTCCGGAACGGTCTTTGATTATCGCTATCTCCACCATTAAGCTTCGGTTTTAGCAGCTTTCTTGGCGCGAGTCGCTTTTGGTTTTGCTTCGGTTTCAACCTTAGCGCTTTTAGTCGCTTTCACTTCAGAAGTTGCCGCTTGTTCGGCTTTCGCGGTCTTCGCGGCCTTCTTCGCTTTCACGGGTTGTTCGGCGACATCCGCGCTTTCACCGGCTTTCACGATCTTTTGAATCAATAAACCTGTGAAAGGTTGACGATGTCCATAACGAACCCGGATGTTTTTCTTGGCTTTATAATGGAAAACCAAGATCTTCTTGTTTTTGTCTTGATTCAAGACTGAAGCGACAACTTTGGCGCCTTCAACAAATGGATTACCAATTACCGTTTGCTCGCCACCGATTAATAAAACTTTATCAATGGTGACATTGGAACCAACGGCAACCGGGAGTTTCTCCACTTTGAGAAAATCGCCTTCCTGAACACGATACTGCTTTCCACCACATTCAATAACAGCGTACATTGGTACACCTCCCTCATTAGACTCGCCGAATTCGGTACACCGTAAACAGTGTTTTAAGACCTACTCGCGCGGTTACATGGGGCTAAAAACCCACAAATAAAATAATATCATGCCTGGATTGATAAGTCAATCAATGATTCTTGCCTTAGCATAGGTTTTATATGATTTCGTAATTAACGCTTGCACTTTTTTACCGACGAATGCTCCCGCCCCCTCGACATCAATCACATAACCTTCGATGCGACCGATTCCGTCCCCGGGATTGGTAATATGATGTTCAACGATGCGAATTTCGACCTCGTCGCCTTCTTTGACCGGCAACGCCAGATTCATAATCTTTTCTTTGGTCCCGGAGTCCAATAGCCTGACCTGATCGATATCCAGACTCTCCTGGCCTTTAATGAACAGTGTCTTTTTAAGTTTTCGCTCCAACTTTTCTTGATTGGTGCCGCCCGGGCCGATTAACAAGGAGGCGATCTGCGGATTGACCCCAAGTAGCATCGCTTCGTCATGAACATCCTTTGCAATCTGTAAGATCAGTCGAATCGCTTTATTGGACAGGCTATCCAACGTCAAAATATAGCCGGTTCCTTCACAACTTTCACACTCGGTCTGAAAAATCTCCCGTAAACTTTGACGCACTTTTTTGCGGGTTAACTCCAGTAACCCTAGTGATGTGAATCCCAAGACATTTACTTTTGTCTTATCACGGCTCAACTCCTTTTCGAGTAGGGCGATGACTTTATCCCGTTGCTGGTCGGAACTCATATCAATAAAATCGATAATGATAATACCGGCTAGATTGCGCAAACGAATCTGGCGGGCAATCTCTTTGACCGCCATCAAATTGGTTTGAAAAACGGTATCTTCCAATGACGTTGTACCGGTAAATTTGCCGGTATTGACGTCAATAACGGCTAGAGCTTCCGTTTGGTCAAAAATCAGGTAAGCGCCGCAATCCAACCAGACTTTTTTACATAAAGCCCGTTCGACTTGGCTCTCCACAGAGTATAGCTGAAACAGGGGAATTTCGCCCGAATACAGTTGAACACGGCTACGTAAAGCCGGAGCTAAGGTTTTGACAATATCCAACGCCTTAACATACGCATCGTTATTGTCGATAATCAACCGCTCAACATCCTTGCTTAAGTAGTCGCGCAGAATTCGATATAAAAGATCGTGATCTTGATAGATCAAGGCCGGGCAAGGCCCCTTACTAATCTTCCGTTTGACTTTATCCCATACTTTGATCAAAAATTCATAATCGCTTTGCAATTCGGCCGCGTCGACTTCTTCGGCGGCGGTCCGGACAATCAAACCCAAACCCGCTTTTTTGAACTTACTTACCGCAGTTTTCAACCGTTCCCGTTCCGCCTCTTCCACGATGCGCCGCGAAACGCCGACATAATCCACTGAAGGCACCAATACCAAATAACGCCCGGGGATGGTGACCTGGGTTACGACGCGTGGTCCTTTAGTACCAATCGGCTCTTTGATCATTTGAACAACGATCTCTTGCCCTTCATGAAGCAAATCCTGAATGGAGCAGCGTTTTACATCGACATTGGAGTCTTCGCCTTCTTTGGATATTACGTCATCTATATATAAAAAGGCGTTTTTTTCTTCGCCGATATCAACAAACGCAGCTTGCATTCCCGGTAGTACATTCTCAACCCGTCCCCGATAAATATTGCCGGCACGCCGTTGTTCGTCAGGGCGCTCAATTGTGAATTCCACCAGTACACTATCTTCTAAGATCGCCAGTCTAGTCTCATCAACGCCAATATTGATCAGGATCTCTTTGGTCATTAAACTCCTCCGGTTCGATCACAGAAATCCATTGGCTTTATAACCTGCCCTTTTTCTTCATGCCACATGCCATTTCGGATAACATTAAGAACCTCATGCGGTTCTTCCAGCAATTTAACGACGTCCTCCGGTCGCAGATGACCGCCGCTTCCGATCTCGCCGACCATCCGGAGCATCGTAATCCGGTTATCATTATCTTCCGTACTTAACTTATGCAGCCACGGGCGAATGTTTACTGTTTTTTGCCCATCCTTGTTCGTCCGGGTGACCATCAATTCGGTTTGTTTCATCAAATCATCCAGCTCGGATGCGATTTTCGGAGCATTGCCATCCGGATTGCGAAGCTCAACCAAATAGGATGCCCGATTGATAATCGCATTTAAAGGTTTGACATGGTGAGCTTCGATCTTACGAACCTGCAGGATCCGGAGCCCGCCCGGAAGCGCCCTGTTTAGTAAATTGATTAAACTATCCGTTTCATAATCATTGACCAGCTCAATATCAAAATACTCGTCGACGCTGCAAATTCCTACCGCCAAAGCCGGGCCGAAACTCAATTTGGGATGCGGATGGAATCCCTCGGAATAAACCATTTGTAAACCGGCGCGCCGAACCGCCCGTTCCACGGCTTTGATCACGTCCAAATGAGATAAGTAACGGACCGCTTTTTCTTTGGCGAAACGAACCCTATATTTAGCCATTCAGCTTACCCTCAACCTTTTTTGATACATTGAGTCCCGGGCAGACGCCACATTGCATACACTCATGATCACGGCAATCTTCGGTTAAAATTCCTTGATTGGCCCGTTCATCTTCAGCCTGCAAAAATGCGACCGTTGGGCCGGCGTTCAAATGATACCAGGGCAAGACTTCGTCATAACTGCGTTGGCGCGAATAAAACAGCGGATCCAGCCCCAATTCATTAAATGCTTCATTCCAATCCGCAATCTGAAATTGGTCGCTCCATCCGTCAAATTGGGCGCCTTTGCGCCAGGCGGACTCAATCACCGCGCTTAACCGGCGATCGCCGCGCGCCATAATTCCTTCCAGATAACTCATATGAGGATCATGCCAATTTAATTCAAGCTGGCGACCACGGATTTTGCTCTGCAATAATTGTTGTTTTTCCTTGGTTTGCGCCACCGAAATCTGACTGCGCCATTGAAACGGCGTATTTGCTTTGGGCACAAAGGTGGAGACGCTGACCGTCACGCGCAAAACATTGGCGCGGGAATGATATTGCCTGCCGATTCGAAGCACCTCAAAGGCGAGATCGGCGATGGCATTCAAATCCGCCTCGGTCTCGGTCGGCAATCCAAGCATAAAATAGAGTTTTAATTTTTGCCAACCCGCTTTAAAAGCGGCATGGGCAGCCGTATATAGATCCGCTTCGGTTACGCCTTTATTAATTACCCGGCGCAACCGGTCGGTTCCGGCCTCCGGGGCAAAAGTCAAACTCCCCTTGCGATTGCTCTGAAACTGCTTGGCCAAGTCGATGGAGAAGGAGTCGATCCGTAATGACGGCAATGAAACATTGATGCCTTGCGGCGTGAAACAACCGCAGGCTTCGGTTAGCAGTTGTTCAATCTGACTGTAGTCGGCGCTGCTTAACGAGGTCAAAGACAATTCTTCATAACCCGTGTCTTGCAATAACTCTTGTAAGGAATTTAAAACCGTGGTTGCCGGCCTTTCTCTCACCGGCCGGTAAATCATCCCCGCTTGACAAAACCGGCATCCTTTGGAACAACCTCTTTGGATCTCATAGGCGACCCGGTCATGAACGATATCCAAATAAGGGACCAGCCATTTTTGCGGGAAAAAACTTTCACCGTAATTGCGGACCACCGACCGTTGGGGTTCAGCTCCGGTTAAGGCCGCGATCCGCTCGATCCGGCCATCGGGATGGTAACTTACTTCAAAATGCGCCGGAACATAAATCCCTTCAAGTTTTTCCAACTCCCGCAGTAAAACATCTTTAGCGGACTGCGATTGTTTCCATGCTTGAATTTTGGATAAGACCACCGGTAAGATCTCCTCGGCTTCGCCGATCATCAGGAAATCAAAGAAATCCGCAACCGGTTCGGGATTCAAGGCGCAAGGACCGCCACCCATGACAAGCGGGTCAGTCCCCTTGCGTTCCGCGGCGCGTAAAGGAATGCCCCCCAACTCCAGCATGGTCAAAATATTAGTGTAACTTAGCTCGTATTGGAGTGAAAAACCGACCAGGTCAAACTCACAGAGATCCCGTTTATTCTCAAGTGACATCAAACGGGCTTGCCGCTTCCGTAATAGCGCCTGAAAATCAATCCAGGGCGCGTAAACGCGTTCCGCAAGCATCGCCGGTTGCTTATTGATCAACTCGTAGAGAATCCGTAAGCCCAAATGCGAAAGACCGATCTCGTAAACATCCGGAAAAGCCAAGGCGACTTTTAACTCGGTTTGTTCCCAATCCTTCACTTGAATGTTATATTCTCCGCCGGTATAACGCCCGGGTTTCGTGACACTTCCCAATGAACTTTCAATCTTTTCCCAACTTGTCGTAGAAAAAACCCCCAAAAAAATAATTTCGCGATTATTTGCATTACGAAGGGTAATCGCACCGATTGACCCGATTCTCCGTAAAAAAAGCCGTCATTTCCATGGTCAATCAAGGCGGAAATTTGTTAAGAGCAGGTTAATTCTACCGCATCTAGCCTTTTTCTGCAAGAACTTATCCAAAATTTAAGGTATGGATGACCAATCTGAAAATGCCTAACTTCATTCTCTAGCCTACTTGTACATTAACGAAGTTATACAATTTTCGTAATTAGTTCCCCATACCTTATCAAAGCACGATCGTTTTTATAGCAATTTCTTTCCAAAAACCCGGCCTACTCCCGCGTTTTTAAGATGGACAATGGGTCAACCGGTTGCTCTTGTTGATATAGCTCCAACTTTAATGCGGGATTGTCCTTTTTTAATTGGGCGACGGTTGCGCCTGTTTGAACGGTTTGGCCTGTTGATACCCAAACCGTCGCTAAACCGGAATAAATTGATTTCCAGCCATCGCCATGATTGATCGTTATGCTCCAACCGCTATTCCCGTGGTTGGTAACCTGCTCAATCGTACCATCGGCCATTGCGTACACTTCGGCTTCAGCCGGACCATGAATGGTTATCCCGTGGGAGAATTCGCGAAGATGGGTTTGGGGATTGGTATTCCAGCCATAGGATGTCACGACGTTTCCTTGGACCGGCCATACCGGATTTAGCTTTCCCAACCCTCCGGTCGAAGCGGGCGCCGTCTCAAAGGGCGCCGTTGCCGGTAACGCCCGTTCCAACCGGATCCATTTTTGAGTGTTCTGGATCAAGCTGTGCAGGAGCGGGTATTCGGTAAGCTTGCCAAAGGTGGCTGTGGTGGGTGCGTTCACCGCATAATGAATCTTGCTTCGCAGCCAATTTGACCATGATTGACCTATCCCGCAGGTTGCCAACACTAAAATTAAAGACAAGAACGCAATGATTGTCTGATAAACCCAACGGGCCGGACCTGGATTAAGGGGCTCGCCAGCACTCTCCCCCGGGTCGGTTAGGGTTTCCAAAACTTGCTCTGCTTCTTTCTCTTGAAAAGAGTATAATTCGCTATTTTTAATCATTCCAAGCCTCTCCCCTTATATTTATGTATATGGGGGAGAAAGACAGGCTAGAACATCAGTTATCGTTTTGGGGAAAAACCAAAGCGAATCAATTGGTCGCGATGGCGTCGGTCGGACACCCGTCCGCTGCGTCTTTCACACAGTCCTCATTATCGGATGAGACTGCCTTCTCATTCGCCACAGCCTTTTCATCGCTATTCCAAGTAAAAACATCGGGACAACTGGAAACACATAAACCGCAACTTATACAGAGGTCTTGATCAACTGAAACTTCCATTAAAATACCACCTTTCATTTTTACGAGCAAAAACAAGCTCTCCGGGATATTATTCCAAAAAGAAAGGCAAGTATACTCTTACATCACGGATTGAAATCACAATCAAATAGAATTTAACGAATCCAAGCCGCTAAAAAATTCAGTAAAAAACCCCCGCCGATCGCCATGGTGGTACTGGTTAACGTACCCATCAAATAATATTCCGCGAAGCTTCGGTCATTCAACTCATTAAAGCGGGCGATCGATTTGGCGGTAAGGATAAATGCGACCGACGGCAGGCTTTGGCATTGCACAAAGGTTAATATTAAAAACCGTTCCAAGATCCCTATATACGTTCCGGATTGTATTTTCGAACTATGTTCGACCCGCAACGGTTGTTTTTCAATACTATTCAAAAGCTTTCGGACTAAAAATACTCCACCGATACAAATATAGATATAACCGTTCGCGATCATTAACAATTGGTTGAACGAGTAGTTTAGCTGAGGTTTGACCGGTTGGGTCAATACCGTAAGTGTTTTGGGGCTGATCAGGTTCTGATAAAACGTGGCGATCGCCGGATTGACAGACAGATCAAACCACTGCCACACCACAAAAATCATCAAGAAGTGTCCGAGCTGGTCGACTAAAAACCAGAGTAAATCCAATCCGTATTTGTTTTTGGGAGTCAAAAGCGCTTTAATGTAATCCACAGCAATATGGAGGACCGTTACCACGACAATGAATGGCAACATTGTCCCAAAACTATAAAAGTGAAGCACCAACAGCAATACGAAAAATGTGATCAAACCATGAATTAAAAAAGCCCCCAAACGTCGCTGAGCTTTCCGTCTTGCCAAATTGGTTGATTGTAACATAAAGTCGGAAATGCCATGACTCATGAACGTCAATAATAGTGATTCCATGTTTCACCACCATTGGTCAGTCTTTACCGCACCAAAATCCAGGTTCATTTTTCCAGTACACCCTCGCACGGGTGAAAAATTGGATACCGTTCGGACAATAGTTGCTTAACATTTTGCTCAGTACGATTAATTTCAGGCCAATGGGCGGCATAACAACGCTTTTGCACATTTTGACGGGCAATTTTCAAAACTTCCGCCGCCTTTTGATAGGTTCCGTATAATTGATAGAAATGCACCGCTTCCCATTGGGCGTCGGTCCAACGGGCGATGTACGTATCATTCAATAGATAGATCGTGTTCAACGCCAAATCGAAATAATTGTCGGGGGTGCAAAAGCGAGTGCCGGGGAATTTGTCTTTGGCAAATGAATCCAACGCATTCCGGGCGCGAAAAAAGGCTTCACCGTTCATTTCCCAGGAATTCATCGTCTGATCAAAAGCTTCGATACTACCAATACCCACGCCCACCCGGATCTGAAGCGGCAGACAGTGATACCGCAGTTCGCGCAGGATCTGTGGCAGTGTTGCCGGTTCATTGCAGACCGCTTGGATTTCATCCCCGCGCGAGAGTGTAAATGGCGTTAGCAAGCTAGGGTAATGTAGCTGACTGAAAGCCGGTTTCAATTTGGCCGCGAATTGTTCGGCAAGTTTTGAATTGATGATATCCGCGGTAATTACCGCATAGCGATTCACGGCGTTCCACCTTACCTTTTACCTGTTTACCGTTCTAATTATACCATAATTTGTTATTGACGCTCCATTATTTTTACAAACGGTTGCATTTTCGGAAGCTGTTTCGGTGGAGTTTCACCCTTCCGCAAAGGAACCATCAACACTCCCAGCCGTAATTCTTTCACGCCGTTCAAGTTAATCGCCAGCTTCCGATATTGGTGATTGGGATTTTGACCAAACGGATTGGGCGATTTCATAAACGGTTTTGCCGGTAACACTTGCAATTGGGCGTTTGACGGCTCCAGCACTTTAACCCATAATCGTTCGGTTCCTGAGCTCAGCAAGGCGCTGCGCCGATCGGGTTGCAACTCCACTTTGGCTTGCGTATGCATGAACCACCAAACCCGGCTGGGTTCCTTCAAACTCAACTCATCCCGGACGACGATCTGACGGCGTTGATTGATCAAAAACAGTCCGCGCCAAGCTTTCTTCACTTGCCGGGCATACGCTTGGCTGAGATCAACAATGGTTGCCGCCTCAGCGGGCTTGGATGAAAAATAGATCACTTCCGAACGGGCCGCGGGGTCCTGTTCCGGACCCGTCCCGGGATTGATGACGAGCGTGTTTTGACCTTCGCCCATTTTTCGATAGTAGGTCCAACGTTGCCAATTGGTAAAATCAAAATAGCCGGGCAGGTCATATTGATCGGCGCCTAATTCTCCGGCCCACTCCACCCCATTACTGGAAAGCACAAAGGCGCCTTGGTCAAGGTCAGTGAAATTGCGATTCAACGTTTGACTGCCTTTAATCCCTGCAATGATCGCCTGCTCCTGCCAGGAACTGCGCAACATCACCACTTCGGCGCCGCGGAAGTAACGATCCAATGGAAAAAGCGTCTTTTCGGGAGGATTGACTTGGGTTGGCCGATACCATAACAGATCCAGCGGCGCCGGATTGCGATCAGCGGCATTCCGTTGGTACCACGCCACTTCGGGCAAATGATAGCGGCTGGCGAGCCAAAACAGTTGTTCCGCGCCAAAAGCTCCCGGCGCCGCATCCCCGTAATAAAAACCGAAGTTGTTCGCGGTCAGATACATTGAGAATAACGCGGTCCGGTCCAGCCCGGGCTGGTTCGACAGTTCGAAATCTTTGCCAAGCGCCGAATCCAACGCCGCCAAATAAACTGTTACGTAATAAGTGCCATAATCCCAGTAACTTAATCCCTCATCCCAAGCGCCGTCCGGTTGAAACCCGCTTAACGAGTTCGGTAACGATTGCAATGTTCCTTGAATCAACGTTTCGGCCAGATCGGGATTTTCAGAAGCGACGGCCAAGGCGCCGATCCCGAAACCACTGTTGCAAACGAGATTGAAGTAGGACGATTGCTGATTAACCCATCCTTTTCCGGAACGAAAATATTGAATTGCCGGACGGATCCCCTGATCAATAATTGCGTTGCGGAGGATTTTGCGTTGCGAGTCATTCCATTGATCATAAAGCCAATCATAACCAATGGCTAAGGCATGGATCATCTCGGCGTTTTCGACGGCGATGATTCCGTCTTTCATTTCAAAGTCGACGATCGCCTGCAACTCCTGCCAAACCCGCTCGGGGTAGGCCGTATCCCCGTTTAAACGAAATAACATTCCCAGCAGATAAACCCGGCGCAAGATTTGACGGCTGATTCCCATCAAGCTTTGGCGATCCTTGCCAAAACGGCTAACCGGCTCTTTCAATATACCGGATCCTTGCTTTGCGAGCGCTTGATACCATCTTTTTAAAAACGCCTCCTGATCAATCCGTTCTTTCAATTGATTAAAATCGCCCATAGTCGCCAGCAACCGGGGGTGGCCGAGGTTTAATGTCGCCAAGATGGAGTTTTTATTTCGGACCGCCCGGACCCCCGGTACCGATGAGCCGATCAGCAACAGGATGAGCAACGCGATGACGCCAGCGCGATGGAATTTCCGAAACATTGATCGTTTCTCCGTTCATTGTTCCTTGAGGATACATTCGGCATTGACCGTGGTAATCCCTTTTCAAAGACAATGATAACCGGTTATGCAAACTGAAAAAAAGATAGACCGTTTCGCGGGGAAACGGTCTATCTTTTTTTCTTGCGCAACATAGTCTGGAATAATTCGTCCTCCGGCGGCAGCGGTTTTCCCAATACCACCTCGTCCATTAACGCCTGCGGACCGATGATATCTTCAACGATCCCTTCGAGTGCCGGACGTTTTTCATTCACAAAGGATTGGATCCAAACTTCATCGTTCTCTGCCATGATGGACTCCTGCCTTAAAGGTTTTCCGGTTGCGAGGGATTGGAGACCATTCCCAGGGTTTTCGCGAGTTCGACATCGGTTTTCGCTTGGGTCGCCAGGTCGCCCAAGGCTACGATGCCCACTAAACGGTCGTTATCGACGACCGGCAACCGGCGAATTTGCGAATTGGCCATAATGGCGGCCGCCTGATGCAAATCCATATCCGAACTGATCGCCTGAACCTGCGAAGTCATTACGTCCCGAACCGGAGTTACTTTGGGATCTTTACCGTGGGCAATGTTGCGAACCACGATGTCGCGGTCGGTGATCATGCCGATGATCTGATCTCCCTGGCAGACGGGCACCGATCCCACGTCATGCTTCTGCATTAATTGCGCCGCCTGCACCACATTGGTATCGGGACTGACATAGGCCACTTCATTGGTCATGATATCTTTTATCTTCAATTCTTGACTGCCTCCTTTTGTTTACTTACATTGTAACCAAGAGAAGTCCGTCTCATGCAGCGGCCGCAACGACAGTAAAAAAAAACCGCCTCGCGGCGGTTTATGTAAGACTGGCATATTTTTGATTTAACTTTTCGGTATCCGATACGTAAAGATGCGGAAGTTCATAGATACCGTAGTCTTTGCCCGGAGTAATGATCCGTTCAATGATCAGATCCCAGATGACATCATTGATTAACCGTTGATCAGACTCCGACATATTCACATAGGAAGTTGAGATGGATAAACCGGAATATTGTACTTTTTGCCCAATCTCGCCGCGACGGGTTAACATGTCTTTAAAGTATTCAAAAATCGCGAACTCTGATGTGACCGGTTCTTCTTTTAAAAATTTCAATGTCTCCAATAAAACTTCTTTTTTCTCCATGGCATTTCACCTCCGTTCGAAAAGATGAATTCACCATGAAAATACAAAAATCCTTTCGAAAATGTCATTTCCAATGTTTTCAATTAAGTTAAAAATAAATATCCAAAATGTGAAACATTTTAAAAAATCTCCCTCATTTTCACTACCATGCCTGTCGCGCCTGCAATACCCAGTCAATCGGTTCCTGCCAATAGATACCCCGGCGCAGGAAAACTGCTTTAATTTGTGAAGGACTCATCCGCCCCTCATAATAGTAGCGGTCGATTAAAAAAGTCAATAGCAACGGCGACCACATCAACTCGCCGTGTTGCAGCTCTTTTCCCAGACAGACCGTTCGTTCGAAGGGGCCTTTGGCGCTCACAGGATCAATCCTGCCATCGCCGGACTGAGCGTAATCTGGATTATCCTTGGGTTCAATCCCGGAGCCGACACCGATCCCATTGGGGAGCTCCGGATGATAGACGCCTTGGAGGTCGTAGGAACCGTAGCCTAATCCATAAAAAGCGATGGCGTGGGGTACGGCTTCCTTCAACTTTGGCAACGATCCAAAGCCGTCCGCCAGCAAACCTTCGTTGGGGTCGAGCCAACGCATCATTGGTGTATAGCGGTTTGCAAATTCGGCGGCGGTACGCGGATAGTTGAGACCCGATTCAACCAGCTTTGTCCCGAAAAAGTACTGTTCGGTCAATTTTAACCCCAGCTCTTGAGCATAGTTTAGATCCCATTGGTTGCCATAAAAAATTTTTTCGCCGCGGCGCTGGCTGCCAATTTCATAAATGCCGTAGTGGGGTCCGCCGATTGAGATTAATGAACGGAAGCGCCCGGGATGCTTTGATACGACATACCGTCCGACCAACCCCCCTAAGCTATGCCCCACCCAATCCCATTGCGAATCCGGCCATTGCTCCTCGATCCGTTCGAGCAGCGGCGCCACATAATCCCGTTCAACTTGCGGCACTTCCAAGCGCCAATCGTATTTTAGGAAGATCAAGTTGATCTCCCCAACTTCCGACAGTTCTGTTTGCCAATCCTGGATTAGCTTGATCTTTTGATGATTTTCGGTACGATTGACTTTCCGCGCCCAATACGACAACTCGGCAACTAATTTCGCATAGGGTTTTAAGAAATTTTTGGAAAAACCCGGTCCCTTCCCCAAGGCCAAATACTTTTGGGGGATGGCTTGATAATTTTCGCCGTTTAAAAATGAAGCTTCCTGATGTTTTTTAAAATGCGGATATGGGGATTTTTCCAACCATTGCCGACTTTGCGAAGGCAACTTATCGATACATCCCCAAAAGCCCGGGGTAAAAATAATAAAAACCCGTTTCGGTTGAGCGGAAACCGGCGCCAAACTGATCCCGACCAAACAGAGCCAGATAACCATGGACAAACGTCGCTGCATCGGATCTCCTCGTCGCTGCAATGGCAATTGTTACATCGCAACAAAATTTGTTATAAAAAAAAGGCCCCGCGATGTTCTGGGGCCTCTTATCAATATCAAGTAAATTAAGCTTGTTTCCGGGATTGGAAGCAATCACGGCAGTAAACTGGTTTTTCACCGGTCGGACGGAAAGGCACTTGGGTGCTGGCGCCGCATTCGGAGCATACTGCATCAAACATTTGGCGTGAACGTTGACCGCTGCTGGAACCACCCCGTTGTTGTTTGCGGGCAGCGCGGCAAGAAGAGCAACGACCAGGTTCGTTCTCAAAACCCTTGGAAGCGTAGAACTCTTGCTCGCTGGCTGAGAAAGTAAACTCTGAGCCGCAGTCTTTGCAGGTTAACGTTTTGTCTTGGTACATGAAAACCTCCTAAATATTAGCCGCTTGGGCTAGTGATGGCCTTCCCTTGGGCTAAGTATAGAGGAAGCTTTAACTGACGAGTCAATCTGCTATACCATGCAATCCTAAGTTCGAGGCTCTAATCTCATTTTATCATGAAGTATGAAAAATTCAAGATCGTTACGTAAATTTTTCCATCAAACCCTCTATCGAATCACCATTTCATTTGCTTTCCGATAAAATAAATCCAGATGGTGCAAAAACTATTCAATGCGATTTTAAGAGAAGGTGATGTTCAATTGATGGCGGTCAATGAATTCAACCGGTCCGCAGCAGCGGATTATGCCAGAAAGTGGGCTTTGAGCAGGAATCCAGACTTTTTCGACTATTCAAATATCGGCGGAGACTGTACCAATTTTATCTCCCAAATACTCTACGCCGGATGTGGCGTTATGAATTACAACCGTTCTTTTGGATGGTATTATCATAATGCCAATGACAAGGCGCCGTCGTGGACGGCGGTCGCTTTTTTATATGATTTCCTAATTGGCAATCAAGCCGAGGGGCCATTTGCCGAACAAGTTGATATGCGGGGAGTTAGCGCGGGCGACCTGGTTCAACTGGGATTTCGCCAACGGGGTTTGTTTGAGCATTCGTTGTTCATTACAAAGTATGAAGCGCCCAAGTTGGACCGGATTTATTTCGCAGCGCATACTCAAGACCTTTTGGACCAACCGTTAACCTATTATGATGCGGTTGACCGGCGGTTTCTGCGTATCGTGGGGTATCGCCGCTAATAATGCAATGTAAAGGCGGGTTTTTCAACCCGCCGATCATCGATCCGTTATTCATCCTCTTCAACCATATGTTTTTTCGCTTCGGCAATAATCGCTTCGGCTTGATGGGCCGGAACTTCTTCAAAATGGTCGAAGGTGGCGGTGAAATCCGCCCGGCCTTGAGTCATTGAACGCAAATCAATCGCGTATTTGGTCAGTTCCGCCTGGGGCGCCAGGGCTTTGACGACCTGTTCCTTACCGTCCGGCTCCATACCGAGGATCTTGCCGCGTTTTTTATTTAAGTCGCCGATGACATCACCCATAAATTCCTCGGGAGTCCGGACGACCACGCTCAGCACCGGTTCCAGCAAAATTGGTTTTGCGTCCATAAAACCTTTTTTAAACGCCAAACGGGCGGCGATTTTAAACGCCATTTCCGAGGAGTCGACCGGATGGTAGGAACCGTCGATCAAGGTTACCCGGACGTCCACCACGGGGTAACCGGCCAAAACGCCCCGTTCCATCGTCTCCACAATTCCTTTTTCGACGGCCGGAATAAAGTTGCGTGGGACCGACCCGCCGAATATTTTATCGACAAATTCAAATCCGGCTCCCGTCGGTTTGGGATCCATTTCAATCCAAACGTGACCGAATTGGCCGCGGCCACCGCTCTGTTTCTTGTGTTTTCCTTCAACCTTAACATGCCCTTTAATGGTTTCTTTATAAGCAATTTTCGGAGGTTTCAAGTTGACATCGACTCCGAACTTTTTATGCAACTTACTGGTGATCACTTCAATGTGCAAATCGCCCATTCCCGAGGCGACCATCTCGTGGGTCACCGGATCTTTTTTCACCGCAAACGTCGGATCTTCCTCGGTAAGCCGGGCCAACCCGCTCCCGATCTTATCTTCGTCGCCTTTGGCTTTCGGTTCGACTGCCAATGACAATTTGGGCTTCGGAAAATCAATCTCCGGGAAAACAATGGGTTTATCTTTATCGCATAAGGTCTGCCCGGTAAAGGTCTCCTGTAGTTTGGCGACCGCGCCAATATCTCCGGCGCTTAACTCGGCGACGGGTTCTTGCGTTTTCCCCTTGAGGATGAATAACTGGCCAATCCGTTCCGGCACCCCTTTACTGGAGTTGAAAACATAGGAATCGGATTTGGCGGTACCCGAAAAGACCCGGAATAACGTCAATTTGCCAACGAAGGGATCGGCCATGGTTTTAAAAACCAGCGCCGAAAACGGTTCATTCTCGGCGGAGCGCCGTTTTTCTTCCGCTTTCGAGTTTGGATTGACCCCGTCAACTTCACCGCGATCGGCGGGCGAAGGCAGGAAGTCGGCGATCATGTCCAAGAGATTGGCGATTCCGATCTGTTTTAAGGCGGATGCCGCCATTACCGGGACAATTTTGCCGCTGATCACGCCCTTGCGGGTGCCCATAATCAATTCTTCCTGGGTCAAGTCGGTTCCGTCGAGATATTTTGAGATCAAGTCATCGTCGGCTTCGGCGGCGGCTTCGGTCAACGTCGTACAATACTCCTGAACCGTCGCGGTCAAGTCAGCCGGGACCGGCCTTTCAAAAACCTTACCGCCCTCAACATAATAAGCTTTGTTATGCACCACATCAACGACGCCCTGGAATTTGTCGGCAGCGCCGATGGGAATGATCACTGGGATCACCTGTTTTCCCAAACGTTCCCGTAATGCTTTATAGGTATTATCAAAGTTGGCGTTTTCACGATCCATTTTATTAATAACAATGATGCGGGCCAAGTTGTTTTGTTCCGCGTACGACCATGCTTTCTCCGTGCCGACTTCAACTCCGGAGACAGCGCAAGCGACAATACAAGCGGCGTCCACTGCGCGAATTGCGCCTTTCACTTCTCCGACAAAATCAAAAAATCCCGGGGTGTCCAACAAATTAATTTTATGGTCCTTATATTCCAACGGGGCTACAGAAGTGCTGAGACTGATCTTCCGCTTAATCTCTTCGGCGTCATAATCCATGGTGGAAGTCCCGTCATCCACTTTTCCAAAACGGTCGATTGCTTTGACGGAAAATAACAAGGCCTCGGCAAGCATGGTTTTGCCGCAACCGCCATGTCCCATCAGTACCATGTTCCTGATCTGCTCAATCTTGTACTTCTTCAATAAAGTCCCTCCTTTTGTAATATGGTCCAAAAAAATTGTGAACAGTATATTAAGATTTGGTTACCTAACGGTTTAAATATTCGTCTTTAACATAATATTTCCTGCCTTAGAAGAAATTTTTTGGGACAATCCGGGCATAAAATAGCGGGGCCACCACATACTATATACTGAACTTTCCGACAGCACCAAATTCCAACCGTACATGCTCTGAGGGGCAACCCTCCGTTAGGAGCATGGTGGACTAACTTGTCGGATTCGACAGTTAATAGTTCAGCCGGTAAAAAACGGCAGTTTGCCGTGGGTGTGCATGCACAAAGCGGGGCCAAAAGTAGGTTGTCGGAAAGAATTCAAGCCCGTCCGAGGACGGGCTTTATTCTGTGATCAATCCATTGAGTCCTTCGATTAATTGAAGCTTATCGCGGGAATCCCGGAACGGTATACCGCTTTGCAAATCTTTCAGCTCGGCTTCCGGTAACAGGTTGGTCTTTAACATCACTTTTTCGAGGATCGGACCGGGTTGCAACGGAGTTCCCCGATAAACCACCACCTCCTGACCATGCAGTCCCAAGAAATGATTTTCACGACAGGAACGGCAAAAGTTATTCGAGTTAATGGTGTACTCGTAACCATTACCCTTCTTAGTGAGCGAACGGTTTTTCAGCTTTTTCGCGACCGCCGTTTGGAACTCCGACTGATTGGTAAAGGTAATTTGTTCCGATTCATGATGACCACATAAACTAAATTGTTGATGCTTGGTTACGCTCCATGTTTGGGGAGCGGCCGGGAACGACGGCCCCAACATTCCGCGTAATTGTTCGATTTTATCCGGATTGCGATACGCCCATAGTAAAGTAACCGTTACTACCAGGATTACTGCTACGCACCGGAGCAATGTCCGGTAAATTGGCGGTAATTTCACTGAAATCACCTTCTTTTAGGTTAGCATATCCAAACCTGGTAAGATTATTACGATTTTGACGATTTTTTTATGCAAAAAAGAGCGCCTGCGCGCTCTTAATCGTTCCGATTGCCGTTATTTATTTAACTCTTCCATAATGCTGTCGGAAATTTCAAAATTTCCGTAGACGTTTTGGACATCGTCGTTATCTTCCAACGCATCCACCAGTTTGATCAACTGCTTGGCCTGTTCGACATCGTTGACCTCCACCGTATTGCTTGGAACCATGGTTAGTTCGGCGGATTTGAGCGGAATCTTTTGATTCTCCAGGTACTGCCGGACGGTTTCCAATTGGACGGCTTCGGTATAAATCTCAAAATTTTCTTCCTGGTTTTTCAGATCTTCGGCGCCGGCTTCAATCGCTACCTCAAATAGCGCTTCTTCACTTTTGCCATACGCTTCGGCGTCAACGGTCACTAACCCTTTTTGCTCAAAAATCCAGGCCACACAACCCGCTTCGCCGAGGTTGCCGTAATTTCGCGAAAAAATATACCGCATGTCGCCGGCTGTCCGGTTCCGATTGTCGGTCAAACTTTGCACCAACAAAGCGACGCCGGCCGGGCCGTACCCTTCGTAATAAACTTCTTCATATTGCGAGGCTTCGCTCTCGCCAATCCCGCGTTTGATCGCCCGTTGAATATTATCATTGGGCATATTAACATCTTTCGCTTTTATGATCGCCAAACGCAACCGGAAATTGTTGGCGGAATCTCCGCCGCCCGCTTTCGCAGCCACGATAATTTCCCGAGTAACCTTTGTAAAAGCGCCTGCCCGTTTCTGGTCGGTGACCTCTTTTTTGCGTTTAATCGTTGCCCACTTGGAATGGCCGGACATAAAATACACTCCCCTTTGGAAATTCCTTTAAAAGTATACCAAAAAGGAGTGTACAAAATCAAGGCTATCTAAGTTGAAATAAATAATTGATTCCCGAGTATTGTTAATCGCCGCCCCGAAACGGGGAATTGGCCACCTGTTGCTGGAGGATCCGGTACAACCGGAAAAGCAGGAACCCGATGGTGCCAAAGGCGATGATTGAAGCAATTGGCGTCCGCAGAAACAATAAAAAATCATACGACCCGTGAATAATCCAAGCCAACCCAAAACCCTTCCATAACAGCGAGGTGTCGCTGATCGCCGATAACTTGTACTTGGCGATATAACTTCCCATCCAACCGGTAAATGTCGCATGGGCTAAGGTCGTTACCACCGCCCGCATGGCGGCGACCCGGTACCCGAAGACACTTGCCCAAAGGAAGTTTTCCAATGAGGCAAAACCCAATCCAAGCGTAATACCATAAATAATTCCGTCGGCCGGTTCGTCCAATTCGCGGCTCCGACTTACTAACCAAATCAGAAAACCTGATTTCAACCCTTCTTCAATTAGCGCGACGACCAAAAAAGCGATCACAAGAAAATTTAACCAATTGGCAGTGCGAATCGCTTCCACCATTTGCGCCCGCCACAACTGTTCCATTAACCCTGCCGGGATCACTAATAACAGTCCCATCAGGAAAACTTTTAAGATCATCCCGAGCGGTTCCGGTTCAAAACGGTCCTGCCGGTAAAAATACCATAACCATAACAGTCCCGGCCCAATTGAGGCGAGGGTTAAAATCAAAATATTCAGCATGTTTTCCTCCTGACCAAGTTAAAGTTATTATGAGCGGGACCCACCTTTTCATACCAGGTAACCGGCAATAAATAATTGTATATTTTTTCATCGTAGATGGTTGCCGCAGGAAATATTGACCGATTGCATCGGATATTGATTTTTTGCGCCGTATAGTCGCCATAGATTTATATTTTTGCTATAAAAATAAAAAAACGGCCCAAAAGCCGTTTAAAAGGTGAAAACAATAACTATAATGGCGCTAAAAAACATTTCGTGGTGAACAATACTTTTTATTATCTGCTAAAAAAGATTAATCACTTGACAATAGCATTTTTAAAACCCGCAATAATATTTTTTGACCCGGCAATATTATTTATCGACCCTACAAAAACAATTATTGACCTTGCAATAGTATTTATTGACCTTAAAAAAACAATTATTGACCTGACAATAGTATTTATTGACCTGACATAAACATTTATCGCCTTGACAAACCAATTTAGCGTTTTGTAATTATATTAATCAATCATATTTGCTAAAAACAGCCAACTTCCATTTAACAATTTGATTCCATTTTTCTGCGAGGTATTATTAACTTTGATCCGGCGCGTTCAATTTCCGAAATGTCAGATAATAGGTATAAAACGCATAAATCGAGAGCCCGATGGCAATCCCGATAATCCATTGGCCAACGACGGCATTGAACAAAAAGACCACAAATCCCAAGAAGAAACAGCCGGTGGCGGTTTTTCCCCAGTAATTCGAAGGAATCATCCGGTGTTGCCGCTTAAACACAAATCCCCCCGCAATGACTTGGATCGTTTCCTTGACCAAATAAATACCGATCATCCAGGCGGGCAGGGACCAGCGTAGCGAATAGCCCAGTAAGATGAAGATGATTAAGGTTTTATCGGATAGCGGGTCGAGAATTTTTCCAAGCTCGCTGACTTGGTTGAAATGTCGCGCCACCCAACCGTCGATCAGATCCGTCAACCCAGCGACCACCGCTAAAAAAACCGCCCAGTAAAGGCTGTTTGGACTGTCGGCGACAAATTGCCACAAGATAAACGGCGCTAAAAACAACCGGAGTAACGTAATCCAGTTGGCCAAAGTCATCCAATCATTCCCTCACAATTTTTTTATCGTGTTATAATTCAGGATACTGTAAGCTTTCCCCTGCCAATCCCCGAAAGAAATTTCAAATTGTTATATATGTCGCACTAAAGATTGGGGACAATCTTGACTGCGACAATATTTCCCTTGATTCATAAAAGGAAATTGCATAATGCAATTTCCCTAGTTGAGACTTATGTCAAAAAAACGAGGTTGCCCTCGTTTTTGCCCGTTAATCCGTTGGTACGGTCAATCATCCACCGAATAGTTTGGCGCTTCTTTGGTAATTTGAATATCGTGAGGGTGACTTTCCCGTAAGCCGGCGGCGCTGATCTTGATAAACTGAGTTTTGGTTTTAAGATCTTCAATGGTGCGGCAACCGCAATAACCCATTCCGGCCCGTAGTCCTCCTACCAATTGGAAGGTGGTCTCTGAAAGCGATCCTTTAAAAGCGACCCGGCCTTCGATCCCTTCCGGCACCAATTTCCGCTGGTCTTGTTGAAAATACCGGTCTTTGCTCCCTTGCTTCATCGCCGAGACCGATCCCATTCCTCGATAGACTTTGTAACTCCGACCTTGATAAATCTCCATTTCGCCAGGGCTTTCTTCGGTACCGGCAAAAAGGCTGCCGATCATGACGACATCGGCGCCGGCGGCAATGGCTTTCGTGATATCGCCGGAATATTTGATCCCGCCGTCGCTAATCACCGGCACTTTATATTTTGCGGCTGCCGCCGAGCAGTTTTTAACGGCCGTAATCTGGGGTACGCCGATCCCGGCGACCACCCGCGTGGTACAGATGGAACCCGGACCGATTCCCACTTTGATCGCGTCGGCGCCGGCTTCAATCAGATCAACCGTCGCCGCCGCAGTCGCGACATTACCCGCCATCAACTCCATCTTGGGGAATTGCCGCTTTAGTTCCCGAACAGTCTCAATAACGTTCCGGCTATGTCCGTGGGCGGAATCAATGGCAATCAGGTCGACGCCGGCCTCCAAAAGCGCTCCGGCGCGTTCAATGGTTCCGGTAATCCCCACCGCGGCGCCAACCAACAGCCGTCCTTTTTGATCTTTGGCCGAGTTGGGGTATTGGAGCGCTTTTTGAATGTCCTTAATGGTAATTAACCCTTTCAGGTTAAAATCTTTATCGACTAACGGCAATTTTTCAATCCGGTGCTGTTTAAGGAGCAGTTTCGCCTCTTCGAGAGTGGTTCCCACTGCAGCGGTGATCAGGTTATCTTTGGTCATGACGTCTTTAATGGGTTGATCGAAGTTGGTTTCGAAGCGAAGATCGCGGTTGGTTAGAATACCGACCAGTTTGCCGTTCGCAGTAATCGGCACGCCGGAGATACGATACCGTTCCATGATCTCCAACGCGTCATTGATTGAGTTATCCGGGGCCAAATAAATCGGATCGGAAATCACCCCGTGTTCCGACCGTTTGACCCGGTCCACTTCCAACGCCTGTTGATCAATGGACATATTTTTATGAATAATTCCCAATCCACCTTCTCTGGCGATCG
This sequence comes from Bacillota bacterium, assembly GCA_023417475.1. Taxonomy (GTDB): domain Bacteria; phylum Bacillota; class UBA4882; order UBA8346; family UBA8346; genus JAEYPR01. The sequence continues at coordinate 357,469 of JAEZFP010000068.1, forward strand.
CAATCGCCAACCGCGCTTCTGTGACCGTATCCATAGCGGAGCTGATTAAGGGGATATTTAATGTGATATTTTTGGTTAACTGGGTGGACGTGTTCACCTCGCTTGGCAACACATCCGACTGGGCCGGAACCAATAATACATCATCAAAAGTTAATGCTTCCTCGATTATAAATCGATCGCTCGGCAACCGGTTCACCGCTCCCTTCTCAAAATTATTTCTCTCTATTCTATCACAGAACACCTAATTTACAAGTGAAATGTGAGACTGTCACCAAATTTTAAAATTCAATCAATTTTGGGTTTTTTATGCCGCTTGTTAAAATTCGGCTGATTACCAACCGCCGCTTTCGGCTGGAAATTTCGTTGGGCTGCCCGGGGCCGAATCAAACATTGAGGGCCGAAACCGATCAAATCGGTCCGACCGGCCGCCTCCAATGCTTCTTTCACCAATTGATAGTTCTCGGGACGGCGATATTGCAGTAACGCCCGTTGCATCGCTTTTTCCTTTGGGCTTTTCGGAACGTATACTTGTTCCATGGTGCGGGGATCCAGTTCCGTATAGAACATGGTCGTTGCCAAGCTCCCCGGCGTGGGGTAAAAATCTTGCACTTGCTCGGGAGTATAACGGATATCCCGTAAATACTCGGCCAGTTCCACGGCTGCTTTTATGTCGCTGCCGGGATGGCTCGATAACAGATAGGGAACCAAATATTGTTCTTTGCCGACCGCCCGGTTGATCTCGTAAAATTTGCGGACGAACCGGTCATAAACTTCCCGCCCGGGTTTTCCCATCCGCTGCAGCACCCGCTCCACCACATGCTCGGGAGCGACTTTCAACTGACCGCTCACATGGTGCTCGCAAAGTTCCCGAAAAAAGGCGTCATCCTTATCAAGCATCAGATAGTCGTAACGGATTCCCGAGCGGATAAACACTTTTTTCACTTCGGGAATCTCCCGCAATTTCCGCAACAGGTGCAAATATTCCGAGTGGTCGACAATCAACTGACGGCAGCCGCCGTTTTCCAAACATTGTTTATCTTTGCAGACGCCATGCTTTTCCTGGTGTTTACAGGCGCGATTCCGGAAATTGGCGGTCGGCCCGCCCACGTCGTGGATATATCCTTTAAAATTATCCTGCCAGACCATTTGCTGCGCTTCATTGATGATTGACTGCTGACTCCGCTTTTGAATGATCCGTCCTTGATGAAAATGTAACGCGCAAAAAGCACATCCGCCGTAACAGCCGCGGTGACTGGTGATGCTAAACTCCACTTCGGCGATGGCCGGCACCCCGCCCTCCGCTTGATAACTGGGATGGTAAGCGCGTTGGTAGGGAAGCGCGTAGACCCGGTCCATCTCCGGGACGGTTAACGGCAAGGCCGGCGGATTTTGAACCAGATATCGGTTACCATGGGGTTGGACGATGCTGCGGCCCCGCAGCGAATCTTGTTCCTCGGATTGAATCTTGAATGCTTCGGCGTATTTTCGTTTGTTTTGGGAAACGGTTTCAAATGAAGGAACCTCCAGCCACGTTTGACCTTGCTCATTCGGCGCAACGGACTGCCCGAACTGATCTTGATTGATTAAATAAGCGGTTCCACGCAGGTTACGAATGGCCGCAACCGGCTCGCCGGCCGCCAGGCGGGCGGCCAACTCCGACAGCGGCTTCTCCCCCATACCGTAAATCAACAGATCCGCCTTGGAGTCAACCAAAATTGAACGGCGGACGGCGTTATCCCAGTAATCGTAGTGGGCAAACCGCCGCAAACTGGCCTCGACCCCTCCGATAATGACGGGAATATCCTTAAACGCCTCGCGAATCCGGTTAGCATAAACGATCACCGCCCGGTCGGGCCGGTGACCGGCGGTTCCGCCCGGCGAGTACGCGTCATTGCTTCGCGGTTTTTTGCTGGCCGTATAATGATTCACCATCGAATCAATTACGCCGGAGGCGATCAGCACCGCCAGTTTAGGCCGTCCCAAACGTTTGAAATCAGCTACATCTTTCCAATCGGGTTGGGCGATGATTCCCACCCGGAAACCCTGGCTCTCCAGTTGCCGGGTGATGATCGCATGTCCAAAACTGGGATGATCGACATAAGCGTCACCGCTAATCAATAAAAAGTCTAGCTCGTCCCAGCCCCGGGCCTCCATGTCCGCCCGGGAAACCGGTAAAAAACCATTGTCGTTATATTTGGCCATCTAGTTAATTATCCTTTATTATTCAAAGATTCCCCAAATGATCCGTTACTTCCTTGAACCGGATTGGTTAAACTACCAATCTTGTCAATGGTGACGGTCATTTGATCGCCGTTTTTTAAAAAGACCGGCGGTTTCCGTGCAAAACCGACTCCCGGAGGCGTTCCGGTAGCAATAATATCCCCAACTTCCAAGGTAAATAACTCCGAAAGAAAGCTAATCAAATAGGGAATCCCAAAGATCAAATTGGCAGTTGAGGAATCTTGCATGATCCGGCCGTTCAGTTTCATTTGAATCCGCAAAGCATGGGGATCGCCGATTTCATCGGCGGTGACCAGATACGGGCCGGTTGGAGCAAACGTGTCCAACGCCTTGCCTTTGATCCATTGTCCGCCGCGAAATTGGAGGTCCCGGGCGCTGATGTCATTAAACGCGGTATAGCCAAACACATAATCCAACGCTTCCGCTTCGGGAATCCGTTTTCCCCGTTTGCCGATGACCAACGCGAGCTCCGCTTCGTAATCGACCTCCCGGGAAACTCGGGGGAGCTCAACCGCCGCCCCCGGTCCAACGATCGACGTATTGAATTTATTAAAAAAGACCGGTTCGGTTGGGACTTCAAAATGACCGGATTCTTTGGCGTGGTCCAGATAGTTCAAGCCGATGCAGATGATTTTCGGCGGATCGGCTAACGGTGCCAAAACACGTAATTGTTTCAAGGAATATGTATACGCTTGATCCGACGGGTCGAATTCGGGGAGTAGCGTTAGGACTGTCCGGAAATTCTCCAATACAGCGCGCATTGTAGTAAAAGTGGTTGACCCGCCGCCAAGTTTCGCCGCTTTGTCCAGATCAACCACCCGATCTCCAAACAAGATCCCCGGAAAGGCCCGTTCCGCCAGTGCAAAGGTTCCAAGTTTCATGGTTGATTTCCTTTCTTTCAGTTTGTAAGCTGATCATCCGAATGGTTATTTATTGCAGCTTATCTGGCACTCATTTTATAATACTTTACTACGAAAAGCAACTTTGTTGGCCGGATATAGAAAAGAGGCAGCCGGTTGGCTGCCTCTTAAAAAACGATTGACTACGATTAGAAGCTGTATTTCACACGAATTTGGTTGGTGGTGTCAACGCTCTTGTCTTCGGATTCACCGAAAGTTCTCAATTCGGTTGACAGATTGTTGGTGAAGTTGTAACCGAGGCGGGTTGCCCATGCGGATTGATTGTCAGCGGCTTCCATGTCATATTCGCCGCGAACATACGCTTTGTTCACGTTAACCGAAGCGCCAACTTTCGCAACGTCATTGTCATTGAAGTCTTTACCGTATTCGCCATAAACGTTCACGTTTTTGGTCGGTTGAGCGGTAACTTGCCATACCAATGAATCTTCCGGATTGGCTTCGTTCTTCTGATAGTTCACGCCAACGCTAGCGATACCGAAGTTGTAGTCGGCTTCAACCTGATAGGCGCCGGCGTTAAAGTCGGAATCGGCTTTCGGTTGGTAACCGATGGCCAAGTTGATGTTTTCGCCAACTTTCGGCATAACCTTAATCGCAACCGGAGCCAACATTTCTTGGGTGCTGGAATCCATGATGGTCATCACCGAAGGATTGTATTCGAATTGACCAACTTGAATATCGGCTAATTTATTTTTATAGGTGAAGCTGGCTTCATGAAGGCTAATGCTGTCGGTAGTATTACCAAGGTTATCGGTCTGATCCATTCCCCGTTTCAACTGCAGGTGGTAATCAAGATTTTTGTCCAGTTGGCCGTCAAAATTGATTTTCCCCTCAAATGAAGCGTTGTCTTGAATCGAACCGGTCAAACCCATTTTATAAGATACTTCACCATTGACATTAGGAGCAGCGGAAACGGCTACTGCGGTAGATACTACTAAAGAGAATGTTACGATTGATGTTAATAACTTTTTCAAAATGTGTGCCTCCTAAAGAATTATAATTTAATTTTTGCTGAGACGAAAACTGCGATTCATGGTAACAAGATTCTTTGGAGAAACAAGAAACATCTTTCGTGCTTCGCACCACTCCTTTCGCGATAAACAAATGGAATTCATGATACATAAATTGTTTACCGGCGTATGTGTTTTTCAAAGTTCATGAACTCATTCTACAGCTAGATGACCATTTTGTGAATAGGCCAGATGTTTCATTAGTTTCACATAATTATGTTGCATTTTATAGGATTGCTGGCACCGGTTGACATTTTAACAATCACGCCCCCATGCGAAGCGAAAAGCGCGCCGTTTGGCGCGCTTTTCGCTTCTATCGTCAACTATTGAAACGTTCAAATAATGCCCCGAGAAACTGCTGGTCTTTTATTTTGATATAGGTTCCTTTGATCCCTAATGACCGTGATTCAACCACTCCGGCGCTTTCTAACTTACGCATCGCATTGACGATCACCGAACGGGAGATGCCGATGCGATCCGCCACCTTGCTGGCGATTAAAAAACCTTCCATGCCGTTGAGGACTTCAAAGACATTGCGAATCGCTTTAATCTCGGAAAACGACAACGAATTAAGGACTTGTAACGCATTAAACGATTGACGGTCTGCCAAATCGGTCTTGAGATTTTGTTCATACATGTAAATACAAACCACCAAGGCCGCCGTTTCCGCCAAGATTAGCTCATCGGTCGTAAGTTGCCGTTTTTGAGCGAAAATCATATGCCCAGAGGTGCCTTGCGTCTTCCGAATCGGAATTAATGTCATAAACTGATACGGCAAACTCAAATTGGGTTCATTCAAAAAGCAGCTGTCAACAGGCAGATTAAGCGTTGTTTCAAAAACAAAACTTAAACGTTGTTTGAACTCCGGTTTTAACTCCGGTTTTCGCTGGGTCTCCGACGCCGGGAACAAACTGCTTTGACAGGCGAGAACCTCGCCATTTTCACTGATCAGAAAAATTTCGCAATTGATAATACCGGATATCTCTTTGACTAACTTTTCTAAATTGATATTATTTAACTTAAGCAACCCCTTAACCGCATTAAAATTGTCAACCATTTTGTAATCGCTCCTTGATTCTAGAGATTTGAACCTCCCTGAAAGCGATTCCACTTTTCTCTCTACATATACGGGAATAACGCTAAGCCCGTGGATGACTTTTAAGATACACTGAGCGAATCTTTTCTCGTGTCAAATGAGTATAAATTTGAGTTGTCGAGATGTCAACATGTCCTAATAATTCTTGAACTACTCGTAAATCAGCTCCATTCTCCAACAAATGGGTGGCAAAGGTATGCCGGATGGTGTGTGGACTCACCTTGCGATTTATGGCCAATTGCTGGATGTATTTATCAAACATTCGTTGGATACTCCGGCCGCTCAGCCTTGTCCCACGGAAATTCAGGAATACGTTGGTTACCGCTTTTGTTTGACTTGACAGTTGTCGTTTTAATAGAGCCGGCCTCACCTCTCTTAAGTATTTTTCTAAAGCGCGTCGCGCCGCTCCCCCGAACGGAACCATTCTTTCTTTTGACCCCTTGCCAAACACCCGCAAATAACCGCGAGACAAGTCAAGATCAGCCAAGTTCAAACCCACAACTTCCTGAAGGCGCAGACCGCTTGAGTATAAAAGTTCTAAAATCGCCAAATCCCGAACCTCAAGTTGCTTGTTGCCGTCCGGTAATTCCAGCAAATCAGTGACTTCTTGTTGAACTAAAAATTGCGGCAACCTTTTATCCCGTTTGGGGGAGGTTATCCCTAAAACCGGGTTTTTCTCCAAAACTCCTTCCCGGCACAAAAATTTAAAAAACGAACGGATACAGGCTAACTTTCTAGCCATCGAGCTCTTCGCATAATCACTCTGCTTAAGCAGGGATAAAAATTCCCGAATCATGATGTGGTCGACCGAACGTAGGTCAACAACCTTTTTTTCGTTTAAAAAATCAATGAACTGACCAAGATCAAGCCCATAACTTTCAAGCGTTTTGGACGAGTAATTTTTAGCGACTCGAAGATTGGTTAAAAATTCATCGACGAAATTTTCCAAAATCTTCACCTTGATATTAGCATATTAATTTGTTTTTAACAATAAAAAACCAAAGAATTATCTGTTTAATCTAAATAATTCGAACCTTACTTCAAAAATTCAAAAAATTGTATCAAGTACATTTTTCTGTAGAATATCCAATGCTCGCTGGGAAATTTGCAAATAACGTTCCTTTTTATTTTTGATACGCTCGCCCAACGACGGGATTAACCCAAAATTGATATTCATCGGCTGAAAATACCGTGAATCGGCGTTGCAAATATAATGAGCCAAGGCTCCGGTAGCCGTCTCCTGAGGAAAGACGAGCGGTTCGGCTCCCTGAACCAGTCGGGCGCAGTTGATTCCCGCCACCAATCCGGCGCTGGTCGATTCGACATAACCTTCGACTCCGGTAATCTGACCGGCAAAAAACAGCTCGGGACGAAACTTGGCTTGATACGTCGGCTGCAGCACGGTCGGTGAATTGATATAGGTGTTCCGGTGCATCACTCCGTAGCGGACAAACTCGGCATTTTCCAATCCGGGAATCATCCGAAAGACCCGTTTCTGCTCGCCCCATTTTAAATGAGTTTGAAAACCGACCAAATTATATAAATTACCATCGCGGTCTTCCGGGCGCAGTTGCACCAGCGCATACGGCCAACGCCCCGTACGGGGATCGTCGATTCCAACCGGTTTCATTGGGCCATATCGTAACGTATCCGGTCCGCGTTTGCCCAAAACTTCCACCGGCATGCAACCCTCAAAAAAAATCGCCCGTTCATTGGGCAGATGGGCCTCGGATACCTCCGCCGCGGTCAGTTCGTTCCAAAACCTTTCATACTCTTCTTTGGTGAACGGACAATTAAGATAAACACCGTCCCCTTTATCGTAACGCGACGCCTCAAAAACCAGCTCGCGGTTGAGCGATTCCGCCGTGACAATGGGAGCCGCCGCGTCGTAGAAATAGAAGTACTGCTGTCCGGTTTGGGCTTGGATCGCTGTTGCCAGGTCCGGTGAAGTTAAAGGCCCGGTAGCTATAATTACCGGACCGTCGGGGATTGCGGTGACTTCTTGACGGACGATCTCAATTAACGGCTGTTCCGCAAGGGTGGTCGAGATATATTTTGAAAAAGCCCCGCGATCAACAGCCAACGCGCCGCCGGCCGGAACTCTGGTTGCGTTCGCGGCCCGCATTACTAAAGAATTCATCCCCCGTAATTCTTCTTTTAAAAGTCCGACGGCATTTTCCAACGAAGCGCCCCGTAAAGAGTTGCTACAGACCAATTCGGCAAATCCCCCGGTATGATGCGCCGGGGTCATCTTATGCGGACGCATCTCGTATAACCGAACCGCGATATTGCGTTGGGTTAACTGCCAGGCGGCTTCCGATCCCGCCAGCCCGGCCCCGATCACATGAACAACCGTCATTCGGTTCCGCCTTCGGTCAGTTCAACCGTGTAACCGCAGTTGGCATTGGTACAAGTGACTTGTTTGGTTTGGGTCTTGCCGCCCTTGACGGTGCACATCGAACCGCAGGTAGGGCAGGCTTCCTTATACGGGCGTTCCCAGGTAACAAAGTCACATTCGGGATATTTGTTACAACCATAAAACATCCGGCCTTTTTTTGACTTGCGTTCGACAATTTCGCCTTGACCGCACTTGGGGCACTTTAACCCTAAGACCTTCCGTAACGGTTTGGCGTTTTTGCATTCGGGATAACCGGGACAGGCCAGGAACTTGCCGAACCGACCGTATTTATAGACCATCGTGCGGCCGCATTTTTCACATTTTTCGTCGCTTTCCTCCACCGGAACTTCGACGCGCTCAACCGTTTCTTTGGCTTGAGCCAGTTCTTCGCTGAAGGTGCCGTAGAAATCGGCCAAGACCTTAACCCAATCAACGTTTCCTTCGGCGATTTGGTCGAGTTTTTCTTCCATTTCGGCGGTGAACTCATAGTCAATAATCTGGCCAAACTTTTGTTTTAAAAGGTCAACAACCACTTGACCAAGATCAGTTGGTTTAAAGCGTTTTTCTTCAATTAAAACGTAATTACGCTTGATAATCGTATCAATGGTCGGAGCAAATGTGCTGGGCCGGCCGATTCCTTTCTCCTCCAGCGTTTTAATCAGCGTTGCCTCGGTGTAGCGCGGCGGGGGTTGGGTAAAATGCTGTTTGGGGTCGATCTTGCCAAGCGTTACCTTCTCTCCTTCGGACAACTCCGGTAAACTTCCTTCTTCTTCCGGAGAATCATCGTCAATCCCTTCCTGATAAACCTCGAGAAAACCGGAAAACTTCAACATACTGCCATTGGCCCGGAAAACAAAGTCTCCCCCTTTGATCTCTACGCCGACCGTATCCATTATGGCGGGGCGTATTTGGCTGGCGACAAAACGGGCCCAAATCAATTGGTAAAGCCGAAACTGATCACGCGACAAAAACGCTTTGACCGCTTCCGGGGTTCTGTCGACTTGGGTCGGGCGAATCGCCTCATGGGCTTCCTGCGCGCCGGCGGTTTTGGTCTTATATACCGGGGACTTGTCGGGTAAAAATTCAGCGCCGTACCGTTCTTTGATGGTATCCCGCGCCGCAATCTGAGCCTCTTCGGCAATCCGCACCGAATCGGTTCGCATATAAGTGATCAATCCATCGCTGCCGGCATCCCCCAACTCGATTCCTTCATAAAGTTGCTGCGCCAACATCATTGTCTTTTTCGCGCCAAAACCCAGTTTCCGCGCAGCTTCTTGCTGCAAACTGCTTGTCGTAAACGGAGCTGCCGGGTAGCGAAATTTTTCTTTCCGTTTGACCTCTGTGACCGCATATTGATGTTTTTTCAGTTCGGCCGCAATCGTCTGCGCCGTTTCAGCATTGGCAATCTCCAACTTTTTTTTGCCCCTGGAGGTTAGTTTGGCGGAAAACGAAGCCTTTTTGGCAGTTTTGAAAGCGCCGACAATTGTCCAATATTCTTCCTGGACAAATTCACGAATCTCTTGTTCCCGCTCGCAGATTAGACGGACCGCGACCGATTGGACGCGACCGGCGCTTAGGCCCCGCCGGACCTTGCGCCATAACAACGGACTTAATTCATAACCGACGATACGGTCAAGAATCCGCCGCGCCTGTTGCGCATTGACTTTATCAATATCAATGGGACGGGGATTTTTTAACGAGTTCTCGACCGCCCGTTTTGTAATCTCGTGAAACTCAACCCGTTGGCAGCGCTCTTGCTTCAAATCCAAAATATTCGCCAAATGCCAGGAGATCGCTTCTCCTTCGCGATCAGGGTCGGTGGCGAGAAAGATGGAATCCGCTTTTTTGGCCGATTCCTTTAGCTCTTGAATAATCTTACCTTTCCCGCGGATATTAATATATTTCGGTTTAAAACCGTTTTGAACGTCCACTCCAAATTGACTCTTGGGAAGATCCACAACATGACCCATGGACGCTCGCACCATATACTTTTTGCCTAAGTACTTCTCAATGGTTTTTGCTTTGGCCGGTGATTCAACGATTACCAATGATTTCACAAAAGATACCTCCACCCAGATGAACGTGTTTCACAAATTAGCAACGAGTTTACAAAACACTGATAAAAATTCATAAAAAAAGGGTTATTCGCTAACCCATAGACGGTTAATTTAATGCAAGGCATGACTCCATCTCTTGCGGATGATAAAGAATTAATAATAATCGTTCCTCATCCTGAATCACTTTATGCAGGATTAACTCCAGTTCTTTTAAGCCGACTTCCGCAATTTCCAAGTCAACCGCTTCGCTCATGATTTTCTCGCGCTCGACCGCGGAAATTAAATGAGCGTTGCTTAACCGTAAAATTTCACTTTGACATGCTATGGAAAGTTTCCGGGTTTCAGCTTTACTAAAAATGCGATACCCGTTGCTGCCAAGATTGTGTTCCACGACACTGGTTTTTAAGCTCGTAGGAATCGAATACAGGAGTCGAAAAGCCGCCTCAATTTCATTGGGCTGATAGCCCAACTCAATTAAATCGGCAATTAAATTTCTTTCGGAAATTGAACTGTCCCCTTGAAATAATACTTGTTTCATCACATAATTGGCGATTTCCATAACACGTTCCATGGTTTCATCCCCTTGTCTGGGCTACTAACTAATCTTTCGGCACAGAAAAGGAACTCCTTTAGTTTAAAAGGTTTCCAACCCTTCCGTTTCCACCCTTTGCGAGAACGATAATTTTAATCATAGTATATAATAAAATCTAGTAATTTGTAACAATTATTTTATCCGAATATATAACTGGCCCGGGAAACGTTTAACAATTCCCTTCAATTCCAAATTGATCAACACCATGTTGAGGGTCGCGGAACCAACGCCGCTGCGGCGTAATATTTGATCAATATGTAAAGGTTCGCGGCTCATTGTTTCCAATACCTGTTGCTCCGTCGGATCGTCCGATTGGACCAATGCCGCCGCCACTTCGGCCGCCTCCAAGCAGGGAATGGCCAACTCGTCTAAAATATCCCCGAAATTCTCAATCAGCTTGGCGCCTTGCCGAATCAGTTTATGGGGTCCTTTGCTCCCATCGTTTCCAATATTTCCGGGAACGGCGAACACTTCCCGTCCTTGCTCCGCGGCAAACCCGGCTGTGATCAATGAACCGCTATCTTCAGCCGCTTCCACAACCACGACCCCCAAACTTAACCCGCTGATGATGCGGTTTCGGGCCGGAAAATTGGCGGCATGAGGTTTGGCGCCCAAAGCGTATTCACTAATAACCGCTCCATGAGCGGCGATCTGCTCCATCAATCGTTGATTTTCGGCCGGATAAACAATATCCAAGCCGCAACCCAAAACAGCAACCGTGCGGCCATTCGCTTCCAAGGCTCCTTGATGCGCCTGGGAGTCAATCCCCCGCGCCATGCCGCTGACGACGGTCAACCCTTGATAACTGAGATTCGTAGCCAAGTCCCGCGCCATATACTCCCCTTGCGGGGACGGATTACGGGTGCCGACAATCGCAATCGCCAGGTCATCGCCATACTCAAAGCTTCCCCAGGCATAAAAAAGCGGGGGCGGGTCGGCGATCTTCTTTAATAGCGGGGGATATTTGGGATCCGGAAAACAATAAATCCTAAACCCGCGGCGTTCAATTTTCCGCAATTCCAATTCCGGATCCCAGACTTGGGTTTTAAGCTTAAAATTAACATTTTTCACGCCGATCAATTGACTTAATTGGTCCGAGGAAGCGTTCCAAGCCTCTTTCATACTACCAAACGTTTCGAGTAACTTAAAAAAACGACTCGAGCCGATTCCGGGAACACGATTCCACCATAGCCAGTATTTGAGCTCCTCCGATTGCATGTCGCCACCTCCGCCTATTTAATTCGTGGAAACATCTGCCATTCCTGCAATTTTTTATACACTCGCGCGATTTTTACGGATTTTTCACGGATTACGCCCTCGGATTAGCCGGCTATTGCCGTTGGGCATCCTGCAAATTGGCAATCGTTATTTGCTACAACTTAGCTGGAATTTTCAATTTACCTTAGCTTTAGTTGCCAGCATGATTTGGCGGGTTTCTCAAAATACTATGAACAACTTATTGGGTAAGGAGTTGTTTTACTTGAATCAAGACCATGAACATATCTATTTATGCCCGCGCTGCGGCGTCGATACGCTTCACAATACGATTAATCGAAAAAACGATGTGTACGGCATTGTTTGTACAAATTGCCATACGCCATCGTTGGTTCGAAAAGAAATATTGACCTATCATCAATTAAAATGGGAGGATGAATTGCGTTTAATCCTCAATAACCTGGATAATCCCTTTGACGACCATTAAATCAAATTTCCATAATAATCGGAAGAATCATGGGACGACGCTTCATCCTTCCATAGAGGTGTTTGCTTAGAACCTCTCGGATCTGGTTTTTCATGGTCGCCCAATCGGAATTTTGCGAACAACTTTCAATTGCCGTCTTCACTTTCTCTTTGGCTTCTTCAATTAATTCCTCCGATTCACGGACATACACAAACCCCCGCGAAACAATATCCGGTCCCGCCATAATCTTACCCGTCTCTTTCTCAATGGTTACAACCACAATTAAGATACCGTCCTGGGAAAGTTGTTTCCGGTCGCGCAAAACAATGTTTCCGACATCCCCCACGCCCAGCCCGTCAACAAAGATCCGACCGGAGGCGACTTTACTGGCGACGCGGATTCGTTCGCCGGTTACCTCAACGACATCCCCGTTTTCGGCAATTAAGACATTTTCGCTATCGATTCCAACCGCAACCGCCAAATGGGCATGTTGAACCAAATGACGGTATTCGCCGTGAACCGGGAGGAAAAAGCGGGGTTTGACCAAATTGAGCATTAATTTCTGCTCTTCCTGACTAGCATGTCCCGAAACATGGATTCCGGAATCGGATTCATAAATCACGGTCGCCCCTTGTTTAAAAAGCTGGTTGATGGTCCGGGCAACCAGCTTTTCATTGCCCGGAATCGTCGAAGCGGAGATTAAGACGGTGTCGCCGGGAATAATATTAATTTTACGGTGATCGGAGGTTGCCATCCGGGTCAAGGCCGACATCGGTTCGCCTTGGGTTCCGGTGGTAATCATGGCGATGCGATTTACCGGATAACAGTCGAGATCGTCAATATCCACGATCAACCCTTCCGGAACCTTTAAATACCCAAGCTCGATTGCGATGGAAACGACATTCACCATACTACGCCCAACTAAGGCAATCTTCCGGTCATGGTTGAACGCTGTATCCATAATCTGTTGAATCCGGTGAATATTCGAAGCGAATGTCGCCACGAGAATCCGGCCGGCCGCCTGCACAAAAAGCTCATTGAAATTTTTGCTTAGCTCCCGCTCCGAAGGGGTATACCCATCGCGTTCAACATTGGTACTGTCGGAAAGTAAAACTAAAACTCCTTTGTCTCCCAGTTCAGCCAGTTTCCGAAAATCGGTAACCTTTCCGTCCACCGGAGTGTGATCAAATTTGAAATCAGCGGTATGTAAGATTACGCCGACCGGGGTATGGATCGCCAGGGCAACCACATCGGCAATGCTATGATTGACATGAATGAATTCAACGGCGAAGCCGCCGATTTTGACTTCATCGCCCGCTTTTACACAAATGGTGCGCACATCGCGAACCATATTATGCTCTTCGAACTTGCCTTTGGCTAAACCCAACGTCAATTTGGTCCCGTAAACCGATACATTCAGCTGTTTCAAAATATACGGCAACGCGCCGATATGATCTTCATGTCCGTGCGTCAGTACAATCCCGCGCACCCGGTCCCGGTTCTCCAGCAAATACGCAATATCGGGAATTACCAGATCAATCCCCAACATATCCTCGTCGGGAAACATCAAACCCGCGTCAATCACTATGATTTCCCGATTATACTCAACCGCCATCATGTTTTTGCCGATTTCCCCAAGCCCGCCTAGAGGAATCAATAACACGCGATCTTGTTTATTAAACAGACCCAATAAACAAAACACCTCCGCTTTGTGCTCAGTTTCGGTTTAGCAGTTCAATAAGCAATTGGCGCGACAAGAAAGGCCCACTTCGGTGGCCGCATTGCCGAAAACCGCCTTGATCATTGTTTCGATCGAGTTTAATCCGTCGGGTACCCGCAAACCCGCTACTTGTCAACTTACCTTGCTGTTCCAAAGCGCCGCACAATAATATGGAATTTAATTATAACGGATCCAACTACGATAAACAAGCCAAGCAGTTTCAAATTTTTATGGAATATACATTAAATAACCGAGAGCACAATGCAAAAAGGAGTCAACACTTTCATCAATCCTTGATCGCCGGCTTCAAAATTCTCGGAATATTTTGTTCAGTCCAACCACAAAATAAGCAAGCAAATGAATAGATTGGATGTGAAACTTGGTGAATATTCCGGCGAATTTGAAACCAACGCCTCATGAATGCAGTCAGTATGAACCGATTCATACAACGAAGAACCTCGTGCCGCAGCCAATAGAAAACGCAGGCTGTGATTCCTGCGTTCATCTTACTTATGGCGAATGCGAAATTTATAATAGCGAAAACCGCGGCAGTAGTTTTTAATGATGGGGGTTTTGGGATACCTGTTGGGACGCTTCAATGATGATCCGTAAGGCGTCGGCTCTGACTTGACGGTCGTCACGGGATAGTCTGGCAAACACCTCTCCCTCGGGACTGACCGCATATTTCCCCCGAAGGTTGGAGAGCGCGATCACAATAGTATCCGCCTTACAACGCTCACAACAACAATATTCCGGATATTGCTGATAAAAGTCTTTTAAAACTTCAACAATCACATCTTCCATATAGTTTTTATAATTCACTACAGCCACCGCCTCTTTCATTGATATGCCCAATTCCGATGGTTATTACTTATGCAAAGCCGCGCGCATAGCTACCAGGGGTGGTTCCTTCCCTAACCACCAGGCGAAACTATGCGCTCCTTGGTATAGCAGTAAAGATAACCCGGACAAATGCCTGCAGCCTACTTGGGCGGCATCTCGAATCAAACGGGTCTCCCCTTTACGATACACTAAGTCGTAGACAAAATGGTCCGGTTGAAGGTGCTGTTGGGGTATTAACGAGATATCTTCATGTAACCCGACCGAAGTTGTATTGATGATTAACTGAAACCGTTGCCAATCCAGCTGTTCCAATTGACGTAACGGGACTGTTTCAATTAAAAAGTCGGTTTTCGCTTTAACAGCTTCTTGTAATTCTCCGAGCCGAGCCCGGTCGCGATTCACAACGGTCAACGAAGCGATTCCCGCTTGGATCAAACGATAGACGATCGCCGCAGCGGAACCGCCGGCTCCGAAAAGCAAAACCGCTTTCGCCATTGGATCGAAGTTGCCCTCTTCGCGTAAAGACTGCAAAAAACCGCTGCCATCGGTACTTGTTCCGAGCAAACGGCCATCTTGAAGTTTAACGGTATTCACCGAACCGCTTACGAGCGAATCGCCAACCACTTCATCCAATTCCGGAATAACGGCTTGTTTATGCGGGATGGTTAGATTGACCCCTTGAATGCCCAAAACCCGCAGCCCTTGCATGGCAACGGACAACTCCGTCAATTTCACATGAAAGGGAATATAGATGCAGTTCAATCCCAGTTCGGCGAAGGCGGCGTTATGCATCAACGGCGATAAACTATGAGCAACCGGATCGCCAAACACTCCATAAACGGCAGTGTTTCCAAAGACTCTCTGATTCATAATTAGAAAAATTCGGGGATCGTCCAGAAATTCCTGCTTAAACAAGCACATAATTCCGATAATTTTACTAAAAAATTCAAAATTTTTATAAAAAAACACTGAACCCTACGAAAAAAGACTGCCCGCACCCAAGCCACTGAAAAACCTCCGCTCTTGTCAATGTTATTTCGCGCAGTTTTTCAGTGGCCTCTCCGCACCGGCAGTCTTTTTTCGCTTGTCACTCAAGATTTAAAATTGCATCGCCAAACCGGTGGTAATCACCGGGGTTACATCGCGATCAAATCCGGTATCTATTGAAACTTTGGCGTTTAGCTTCTTGCTCAGGGCGTAACTTGTCCCCAACCGTAAGTTCTGTTTGGAGCCGTCACTTAAGTTCAGGGCCAATTCGCCGCCGACGCGTAGCTTTGAACCGAACCGTACATTAACGCCCGGGGTGACTGTCAGCGTCTGATCATTGGATTCCAAATTTACATAACCAAAGAGGTATTTCATATCGGACCATAATGACAAACCATAGACTGGAATTTCTCCCGCTCCCAGATCATAACCAAGGTAGACGGTATAGCCCGTTCCCCCATGCATTGGGCTGAAAAAGGCTTTGACCATTGTTTGACGATCATCACTATTCAAATTCCGGAAACTACCCGTTAAAGTCAGCGCGGAAGAGATCCCGTAACTAAGCTCCGAATTGAGCGAAATTCCCGTCTGCTGGGGTTGGTTTACGTTAGCGAACAAATCGAATCCCAGTCCGGCCGGGGCGAGAATCTTACCGTTTTCCGCTCCTAAAGTATAAGGGTTGGCAAATGCGGCGACGGATAAAGTAATGAGCATGACGACAACTGCGACTGTTACAAAAAATGTTTTTCTAATCAACCAGAACCCTCCTTATCAATTTGCTGCCGTTCAAATCAGAAATCCTAATGAAACGGCTGTTAAAGATGGGTTTCTACAATTGCTCGAACTGTCCTGCCGTGGCTATTTGTCAAAACAGGATAATCAAGCCAAAAAAACGCATGTGAAAGGATTTATGCCGGTGATCCCGAATTGTTTTACAAATTTCGCAGACGGGAGACGGATAATGAACGCTTTTTATGCCCGTTTGTATCAGACATTCAATAAGATCACACCGCTGCAAACCGATTGCGGCAAACTGTGCCGCCAAGCGTGTTGCCAAAATACCGACGCTGATCTGGGAATGTATTTATTCCCAGGCGAGGAGAGGCTCCCGCATTCGGCGGATTTTTTACGAATTGCGCCCACTGAATTGTATTATCTTCCGGGAAAACCGGTTTTTTTCGCTTCCTGTCAAGGGCAATGCACTCGTTCCATTCGACCGTTGGCTTGCCGTATCTTCCCGCTAACTCCCTACCTGACCGCCAAAGACGTATTAATTGTCAAATTTGATCCCCGGGCAACCGCGCTTTGTCCGCTAGCCCAAAATTACCAACGTTCCGATTTGGATCCGCGTTTTGTTAAAGCTGTCCGGCACGTCGGACGAGAATTGGTAGATAACGCCGAAACAAAGCCCTTTTTAAAATGGTTATCCGCACTGCTTGATGAAGAGACCGAGTTAACCGCGCCATTTTTTGATAGCAATAGCCGATAACCTTCAATATATAATTTTTAACATTTATGTAATCATTATCATTCAAAACGGGTGTTACAATAGAATCTGACTTTAACACAGTGAGGATTCGATGAAACAATTTCTGATAGCATCCGCTTTGATCTTGGGCTGCTTGACACCGACCGTTTTCGGGGCGTCCGGTTTACCGGAGGAAAAAAATAAACCGCAATCGATTGAATTATCGTACGCGGCAAAACAGCTTCAACAACAAAAAACCTTGGAAGAAATCTTAACGAAATACAGTCAAAACCAGACGTTCTTTCGGCTTCAGCAATATATGAACGTCAAGTTTCAACAGCTTGAAAAAGGACGTGAACCCAGGCAACCGGCAGTGATTATTAAGGAAGCTTTTCAAAAATCCCAGGTTGTCTACGAAAAAACCAAACCGTTTGTGGGCAATAGTTTTCAAAACTTCGATCCCGACGCTGTGGAACATTCGATTGAACGCTATTTATGGCTCAAAGGATTATGCTTCTTTTTATTGGGAATCAATCAAGAGCACGAAATCGGATTGTCCTATTTTTACCTGCCGGAAAACCAAGGGATAAAGAAAGATTTTCTTCGGGATATCATCCATTATTCGTTTCCTGAAGTTCCCGATATTCCGGCGAATCGTTTCTGGTACCAAAATATGACTCAAATCATGGAGCGATTGGGCTATAAGATCTTCAACATTCAAAAATACGTTCCCGCCGTAACCGGAATGATTCTAATTAACTAATTTACGTCTCCTCAACCGGGTAATCCATTTCGCGAACCACTTTCCCGTCGGCGGTCAACGCTACCGCGTGTCCCGCACCTGAATAAACCCTAGCATACACTCTACGTCCGGAGTTGTCGATGGTTAACCAGTGCTCATCCCAACTCCCGGGACCCATTCGTCGCTCAACCGCTGCCGCCGCTTCGGGAAATTGCGGATTCCCGGCGAATTTAGCTGCCTCGCGCTTATTTAAATACTGAATATCCTCTTCCTCTAAATCCACGAAAAAGCGGTTCTCAAAAACAATTGGTTGATAATCGTTCATTTAACCTTCCCTCCTCATTTAGTTTTGCCGGTGAAGCTCCGCTGTAAACCAGGGAGAAATTACAAACCCCCCGCCAAAAATCGCTCGGAAATCCTTTCCAAAAGACAACAAATCCTAATATGACAATTTGATTTTTCATTAATAAAACGGTAAAATAGGTATATTGATCGGCCTGTTTAATCTCTTAACGAAAGGAATTCCTTCATGCACTCTTGGCGCCATTGGGTTTTTAGTCTGTTGATTCTCGTTTTGACCGGGGCAACCACGCTGGTTTGGGCCGCGTCTTCTCAAATTAGTATTGACAATCCGTCCGTCATCGAACTGACGCTTGAGCAGAAGCGAGCTTTCCGGAAACAACTCTTAGCCCAAATGGTCACAAAGTATAATCAAAATCAAGTGTTCCCGCACATGCAAACTTACATGACCGACAAATATCGCCAACTACAGCGTTCCGATACGCCAAAACCACCTTCGCAGTTAATTTCGGATACGTTGGAACGCTCCCGAACAGTTTACGAAAAAACCCGTTCCTTTGTCGGCGACAGTTTTAAACGGGTTTACAACCCGCTCCAAATCGAATCCACCGTCAATCGTTACCTTTGGCTCAAAGGACTTTGTTTTTTGGTCATGGGAATTAACGAAGAGCACAAGATCGCCTTATCTTTCTTTTATTTACCCGGGAACGAAAACCAAAAAAGCGAATTCTTGCGTGACACGGTCCGTTATTCTTTCCCCGAAATTCAGGACGTTCCGGCCAACAGCCCTTGGTTTGACCAGATGGAGCACGTCATGGACCGGTTATGTTTCCGCTTATTTAACATTGACAAATATTCTCCAAAAAGCAGCCCGGCTCCGGCGACCCCATTGCCAACCCCCTAAACGGATCAAGCAAACGGGCAAATCGCCATAACACTCTTTCGCAAGCAAAACATAGAATATTCTAGGTCCCAACCATGAGCGAATGACCCATACCCTTCCTAAATTTCGTTAAACGTTTCAATGGAATCTAGGTGATTGATTTTGGTAGTTAGGGTTGTATTGGTTGGATTTGAAGATGATCTCGGCGTTATTAAATTGAATAACGGAACAATTATCCGTACTCCGCGTTCCCTCTTACCCTACGATGCGAAAGCCGGGGATATTATTAAAATTCGAGTCGACAAAGACGCGACCATCCGTTCCGTACGATAGGACCAGCAATTTAAAAGCCCTTTATAGGCAAGCCACTGAAAACCCCCGGGAATTAACATTTGGCTACAATTTATCGATAACCTGAAGCTTGCAGCCAAATCTTTCATAACCGCCGTTTTCAGTGGCCTCCTTATCGGGGCTTTTTTGTCAGTCCGACCACCGCATATAATCAATCCCCGGATCAACTTGCGGTGCTTCACTTTGATCAGCTTTGGCTTTGTTTTTTGATTGGGTCAACTCGGAAGCAGTCTCGGCATTGGACTGCGCGTTGCTTTGTTTGGTTTGCTTATGGTTTTGACTTTTTGTTTGATCGTTATTCATTCCGCCACCTCCTTCCATGCGTTTACCAACGAACCGGGAACGATCGTTGATAGTATATCCAGTTCATATCGAAAGCATTTTCCGGAGATAATGTGGCTGAGGGAGTTGATTATGATGGATGCCGATCGGGCAAAGCAGATTATGGAATCTCATGGCGTAATCGAAGTGCTTTATAACCAGACACCCATCTGGTTAGAACAAATTAAAAACAACGGTACTGCGGAAGTAACCGCGCTGGATTCTAATATCCGGTTTGACGTCCCGATTGCCGAGCTAAACATCGGCGATCCTCCGACAACATACTGACAATTAATAACCGTCAGCCAAATTGCTGACGGTTATTAATTGAACAAACCTTCTTCCCCATTCAGAGCCGTTGATTTTGTTTATTCAATTAAGATCTATTCGCCATTCCGTAAAAAACCACTAAAAAAAGCTTACGCCACATTCCCTTTCAAACCGATGGTTTCAGCAACCGTCTGCATGCCGAGGATTGTTTCGGCAATCACCACGTCGAGCTCCATTCCGATGAGGGCGGCTCCATCAATGATCACGTCGCGATTCACGCCGGCGGCAAAACTTTTTTCTTTCCATTTCTTCTTCACAGATTTCAATTCGATATCAAGAATACTCTTACTGGGCCGGACTAAAGCGGCAGCCGCGATTAATCCGGTGAGTTCGTCAATGGTATAAAGCACCTTCTCCAACTGCGATTGCGGTTCAACCTCATTCACTAGCTTCCAACCGTGACTTTCAATCGCGCGGATGTAACTTTCGGGCCAATTCCGCTCCGTCAAAATCTCCCGGCATTTAAAACAATGTTGTTCCGGAAATTGTTCATAGTCAAGATCATGAACCAATCCAATCAAACCCCAAACTTCGGGATCTTCCCCAAATTTTTGGGCGAAATGGCGCATCACCGCCTCAACTGCCAATCCATGCCGGATCAGGCTTTCGTTCTGATTGAATTCGGTTAAAAGCGCCAAAGCTTGGTCGCGATCGGGGGTAAAGTACGACATCGTTAATCCTTCTTCCAAAAAATATTCACCCAGCAATGCGAGGGACTGTTTTTGCTTGAGTCGGCGCGTGCGCCACTCCAAAACGACTTCATTTCTATATATCATATTCCTTCGTTAATCACAAATCAAGCATCGAACTCCTCAAAACTTGAATAATTATCGTTCTTTACGTAATCCGCAACCATTCCGTTTATCCACAGAAATAGATCGTTTACTAACAGAAATAGAAGCGTTATTCACAGAAAGAGATCATTTTGTGAATAACATAGCTGAGTTATCCACAAAAAACGACCATTTTGTTAATAACGTAGATCAGTTATCCACAAAAAGAGATCATTTTGTTAATAATACAGATGAGTTATTCACAAAATGATCGGATTGAGCGACTGAATGAGATCATTTTGCGACACAATGGGATAAGTTATCCACAGGCGGGGATCGGGCGGGAGAATTAGCGGAAGTTAGGAGCGGACTGTCGCAAAGTGAACAAAAAGTTCATTTTGCGACAGTCCGCCCCCTTGATAATCGGTTTAGTTTTTCGTCAAAATCTCCAATGCCTCCGCTCGATACGACTGCATTAAGTAAGGAATTCCCGTGACTTTCGCACATTCCTCGGTTAATGACATCAGGTCGTTCCGGGAAATCGCCGGAAGATTAAAACACCGCGCGCCGGCCATTAATTGTTGCAAACCGACCTTTAACCTGTCGGCGTAACTGTAAATACCAATTGCCCCAAGCGGTATTTGTTTGATTGCGGCTGCTCCGACCAGATTTTTTACTTTTTCATAACAGACGAAAATCTCTTCCGGAGTCGTTCCGAATTCACTGACTGTCTTCGGGAGATCCTTTTCTGCCATCCATTTGGCAATATTTTTGCCGACCATCCCCGGGATCATTAATGCCCTTCCCATACAAACTGCTTTCACATAGGGCGCTCCGAGCGCTAGCGCCTTGAAAATACCGTCTTCGGAACTAAAACCTCCCGCAAAAGCAAGGTCCGGGACGCGCTCATTGTTGTCATTTAAAATGTTCGCAAATTCATACGCCGCGGAATGCAGATAAAGCGAAGGCATCCCCCACTCTTCCATCATGCGCCACGGGCTCATTCCCGTTCCGCCGGAAGAACCGTCAATCGTTAATAAGTCGATCTTTGCTTTGGATGACCATTTTAACGCCATGGCTAATTCCCGCAGACCATAGGCGCCCGTCTTAAGGGTTATTCGTTTAAAGCCCAGTTTACGCAGACGTTCGATTTCCATCATGAATCCCTCTTCACTGACAAAACCCAACCGGCTGTGACGTTCAAACTCTTTAATCGCCCCGTCCTTAAAAGCCGCTTGAATCACCGGATCGGAAGGATCCGGGGTAATGATATAACCGCGCCGTTGTAGTTCGAGCGCGCGTTCCAATGAATTCACTTTGATTTCGCCGCCAATACATTTGGCGCCTTGACCCCATTTTAATTCGATCGTTTCGATTCCATGTTTATGTAACACATATTCGGCGACACCCAGGCGAGTATCTTCGACGTTCATTTGAATCAAAATCTCGCCTTTCCCATGATAATATTGCTTATATGTGGCAATTCGCCGATCCATTTCCGGAGATTCTTTGATTTTATGATGACTGTCAAGCACCAACCCCGGATCGATACCACAGACATTTTCACCACAGACAATGGTTATTCCGGAAATAGCTGCACCAACTGCAAAGTGTTCCCAGTTCTTCCGGGCGATCTCCGTCGAACCCAAAGCTCCCGTAAAAACAGGGACAGCCATTCCTACTTTGATATCCCAGCCATAACTTGTTTCCGTGGTGACAGCAGGAAAAATTGCCGTATCCGGATTTGCGGAAACTCCTCCCGGCAGCCCTTTGGCTCCAAAGGCGTAACCATGAATATTCAAATGTGAATAATCAATAGGGTAATCTTTGTCGGCGCCCGCCGTAACTTCACCAAACGGGCCCGGGTAAATTACCTCACGTCCCCGAAAAGTCGCTTTGAATACCTCGCAGTTCCCACGACAACCGTCAACACAGCGCGAGCAAATCCCGCTTACCGGCGCAACGTCTTTCGAACGGTTTGCGGTTCGCGTCGCTTCATTGGCATTTGGCCGTTGCAAATTCAAGGCTAAAAAACCCCTTTCATTTTTAATATTTGATAAATTATAACATCAATTTTTACATAGTAAAATTGATTGATATATAAATACTATTGAAATAATATCCAAAAGTCAATTGTAATTCGCTAACTTCTTGTTGGTTTTTTTCAAGCTCGCTATTGCTATTTTTTAACTTAGCTGCTAATAAATAAACCTTTCATTACATTTGCAAATGGTTATAATTATACATATCGTTTTTGACTTTTTTACCATCCCCTTGTTATACATAAGTAGTTTCCGTCATGCGATACCCGCCGGAAACTGCTTTCAATCTGTTTGGAGGTATGAATGAAAACGATGAGCAACAATACCAAAACCCGCTTATTTATGTTATTAGCTGCTTTCAGCAGTTTCCTTTTTCCCCAAGCAACCCAAGCGATGGTCAGCCTCACTCCAGCTGCTGATAAAGCACCCACGATCATTGTGAAAGACAATCATTCCAAAGCTGTTATTTATAAACGAAACGGAGTTTATTATTACGGATATGGAAGTTCCCCACAAAAAATCGTCACCAACGGTGAAATTCGTCCCCGCGAAATTATCGTGAAATATAAAAGCGATTCAACCGTTGCCACCGCTGCTACCAACGGATCAATTACCGCAACCGCCAAGGAGAACAAAGGTATCCTGACGTCGGTTAATAATCCGCTGCATATCGCCATGGTTAAATTAACCGAGGATAAAAATTATTTTCAAACCTTACAAGCGCTGAAAACCAATC
Organism: Bacillota bacterium; assembly: GCA_023417475.1. Lineage (GTDB taxonomy): Bacteria > Bacillota > UBA4882 > UBA8346 > UBA8346 > JAEYPR01. The sequence continues at coordinate 380,957 of JAEZFP010000068.1, forward strand.
CTGATGTTGAGTATGCTGAACCAAACTATGTATTACACGCCCAATCCCGCCCCAATGACACCCGTTATTCCGAACAATGGGGCCCGGCGATGACCCAGGCTGAACCCGCCTGGGATAAAGTAGACCCAGCCAAACGCGCTTCCGTGACAATCGCGGTTTTAGACACGGGAATCAATAAAAACCACGAGGATTTACAAAACAGCATTGTTCCCGGGTATGACTTTGTCAATAACGACAACGACCCGACCGACGGTCAAGGGCATGGCACCCATGTTTCGGGCATTGCCGCAGCGTTGAGCAACAACGCCAAAGGGGTTGCCGGTGTTGCCGGCGGCAGTAAAATCATGCCCGTTAAAGTGCTAGATGACAATGGGTCCGGTGACATAAACACAATTATCAACGGCATTAAATATGCTGCCGATCATGGCGCGAAAGTAATTAGCATGAGTTTAGGCGGACCCGGCACCAGTCAAGCGATGCAGGAAGCGGTTAATTATGCTCTGAATCGCGGCGTCAATGTCGTGGCGGCTTCCGGCAATGATAACGGCGCGGTAAATCTCCCCGGTAATTGTAACGGTGTAATTACCGTTGGCGCCATTGACAGCACCGGCAACCGGGCCAGTTACTCCAATTACGGTCGCGAACTTGATGTTACGGCACCCGGTTCCCAAATTCTTAGTACGTATATTGGCGGAACTTCAGCTTACACTTATCTGAGTGGAACATCGATGGCAACTCCTTTCGTCTCGGGAGTCGTCGCCTTAGTTCGGGCTGCCAACCCCAATCTCTCCGCCACCGCCGTCAATACGTTAATTCAACAAGCGGTGACTGACAAAGGAGCCGCCGGTTTTGACAATTACTATGGGTTTGGACTGATTAATGTGAATAAAGCAGTGGATTTGGCGTTAAACAATACCGCACCAGCACCAACACCAACTCCGGTTCCGCAACCGACACCTGTGCCGACACCTGCACCGGAGCCCCAACCCCAAACCGATACCAACTTAGCCTTATCTAAGAAGGTAGTTGCGTCCACGATCGAAGGCTCGACCCGGACCGCCGCTAAAGCCGTTGACGGCAACGTCGCGACCCGTTGGGCCAGTGCGGAAAAGATCGATCCGCAATGGATTTATGTCGATCTTGGGAAAGTCAGTACCATTCACAAACTTATTTTACGTTGGGAAACCGCCTATGCGAAATCATACAAGATTCAAATTTCCAATGACGGTTCGAACTGGGTTAATGTTTACTCGACTACCAATGGCAGCGGCGGTACCACCACCTTAAGCGGTTCGGTGACCGGTCGTTTTGTCCGGCTTTTGGGAACGCAAAGAGGAACACCTTATGGTTACTCCTTATGGGAATTCGAGGTCTATGGAATATAGAACTTGCTAAAACATTCAAAGGGCAGCCACTAATACAAGGGGCTGCTCTTTTCACAAAAATTTTATCAATCCGCGTATACCCGAAGATTGCCGCAAATAAAGATATATGGATTCGCTGAACAACGCTATTTGACTGAGCATTGACTATAGATTGATAAAAATGCAAAGTGAGACGATGGGCATTTGAAGAGTCTTGATCGGAAGCGACTGATTTTGCTGTTGGTTTTATTTTTAGCCGGGATGTTAAGCGGTGTTTTGGTTACAAAACATTCTTCGGTTTTCACCAATGCCCTACCGTCAAACCTGCCGGCCGAGATTCAAGATCCGCACCAGTATGGCCGAGTCGTTACGCAACAGTTGCCATGGGAGCTGGAACCGGAGTTTATCAAAGCAATCCATACCTATAACACCCCGATTCGCCTTTCCGCCTTTCAAACCACGTTACCAGACCCGCTCCCGGGTGAAGAATACAATGTCAGTTTAGCCGCTCGGATATTGGCGGGGACGCTGCTTCAACCGGGAAAAATATTCTCCATGAACTCACAGATTGGTCCCTATTCAGTGAAACAAGGTTTTCGCCAAGGTCCGACCTATGTCGGTCCCCAAGTTTTTTTGTCAACCGGCGGCGGAGTATGTAAAATCGCATCCACCCTATACAATGTCGCCATATTGGCCAACACTACTATTGTCGAACGTCACCCGCACAGCATGTTGGTTCCCTATGTTCCCGCCGGTCAGGATGCTACAGTTTATATGGGTGTGAAGGACTTCCGTTTCAAAAACAACTACGGTTTTCCCATTTTGATTTGGTCGCAAACGAAAGAAAACACTCTCTTTATTGCGTTTTACGGATTAGCCAAACCGCCGGAGATTAAATGGCGGCATCAGATCTTAAATCGCCAAAAAACCTATAAATTATATCGCTACAATAAAAATCTGTCACCGGGTGAAGAAAAAGTTATCGTACCGGGTGCGGACGGTATGTTGGTAAAATCCTGGATTACCATTACCGAGTCCAATGGCGCCGCCAAAGAAAAATATCTGGGCGCCGATTATTACCGTCCGTTACCGTACGTAATCGAACGAGGACGTCCTCAACATTGGTAATATTAGAATGCTAAGGAGAATTGGATGAATGTTTTGATCATTTCCTTCTTTGCGGCCTTATGTTGGGGCATCGCGCCTCTGTTCGGAAAAGTGGGTTTGCGCGGCATCAATCCCTATGTCGGATTAACCGCCCGGACCATTATTACTGTCTGTTTGGTCAGCGGGTTAATCATCGGCCACGGCGGGTTTGATAAAATCTTTAACATTCCGGCCAAACGTTGGTTTTATCTCGGCATGGAAGCCTTCTTTGCAACCTTTATCGGTGATTTGGCGTATTATGCGGCAATCAAAAAAGGCGCCATCGGACCCACTTCCTTGATTTTAGCCTCATCTCCTTTGATAACCCTGTGGGCGGGGTGGTTTTTTCTTGGAGAAGCGCTAACTCCGCTAAAGCTTATCGGCGCTGCGTTAATCATCGTCGGACTGGTCCTGATCGGCTTTAAGTCATTTTGAATTTCATTTGCCGAAAGTGGTGTTTTTGGAATGCTTTCATAGATTTACCTTCTCTTTTATGCAAATTATTATGTTAAGATGAGGAATGTAATTTGCACTAAAGGAGAGATGAAGATGCGCGAATCAAAAGAAACAATGATTGCATTAATAATAACATTATGTCTGGTACTCGCAGTCGTAACCGGCATTGCGTTCGCAAATAGATCCCAACCCCAGCAACTTGCGGAGAACGCAACGGCGCCGAAGATTACGTCACCGATCGCCGCAACCCAACCAAAGGCGACCGCGACCGTTCCAGCGAAAGCGGACTCCCAAAACGAAAAAGAACCAGCCAAACCAGTCGCTCCGCGCCAAACGGCAACCGACAATAACCTGCCCTTGACTACCATTCTCAATAACCGGGGCGTAACCGTCAGCGGTCATGATTTGACCATTTACGTCAAAAAATCGGACAAGTATCTATCCTTGTTTCTTGACGGCAAACTTTTAAAAACCTACCCGGTTGAACTGGGCGATTCCGGCCCCGGCGACAAACGGGTTGCCGGTGACCACAAAACGCCGGAAGGAACCTTTTATGTTACTGAAAAGCTTCAGATCCAACCTTCCGATGAATTTTTAGGCACCAGATGGCTGCGGTTAAGCTATCCCAATGCCGAAGCTGCCAATCGCGGTTTGGAACAAGGATTAATCAACCGGTTCACCTACGATCAGATCACTGAAGCTATTGCTAATTTGGGTACACCGCCCCAAAATTCGGCCTTGGGCGGCGGAGTTGGAATTCATGGCGGCAGTAGAGCAAGTCTAGGATCAAACTGGACCTATGGTTGCGTGGGATTAACCAATCAAAGCATTGAGGAGTTCTATAATTATGTTAAAGTCGGGACTCCGGTTGTCATTGAAAGCTAATTGGTTGCCAATTCGGGCTTGGCGACCTTGTCCAGCGTCTCCAGATAATAGAGACGTCTAACCCAATATTCTAACAATAAATGGTTCCAGAGTACCGCCAAGCCCACCGTTAATATTACCAGCCCAACATCATTATCCGTCCATTGGCTTTGTTCCAGCATCCCGCTTCCCAAAACGGCAATCCCGGACAAACGGATCGCCAGTAAGCGCCGGAATAAAACCTGCGTTTTCACTGGCGGAATTGCTACGGTAAACGCCGGGAAGATCAATAGGATCCCTCCGGCCAAAACCGCCAAATAAGCCGGAGCCGCCAATGAACCCGTCACGCTCGTAAACAGCGGCAATAACAAGCTCAAGCCACAAAGTTCGGCGATGGTTAGCCGCCAAAACCAATTTTCAACCGGATTTTCGACAATCAGCCGCAATAAGTGACGTAAAAAATTGAGCTGTTCCCGGCCCGACATTTTCGAAGCTTCGAAACACCGTGGTTCGAAACAATAGGGAACTTCAACAATCTCGGAAAAATGACCCTTAACAAGGACCTCTAAGAGGATTTTCCAGCCGGTCGGATTGAAGGTGATTTCTTGCAACCGGGTCCGGCGCACCATAAAAAAACCGCTCAGCGGGTCGGAAATCCAGCGCGATTTGGGCAGCAGAAACCAGGTTAAGGCCCGGGCGCCCATGGCGATGATTTTCCGCGGGCCGGTCAATCCCCGCGTGTTCCCATTTTTTAGAAAGCGGCTTGGAACGACCAAATCGGCTCCGGAATTAATTTGCGCTAACATTTCCGGCAATAACTCGGGAGGATGTTGTAAATCTCCATCCATCACACAAACTATATCACCTTTGGCTTTGGCAAAACCTAACACTACCGCGGTGGCCAGACCTCTTTGGTGATGCCGGTGCATCCAGCGAATTCTTGGATCATGCTTGGCTAAATCTTGAATGATTTGAAACGTATCATCAATGCTATCGTCGACAAAGAGAATTTCGAACCGAGTATGGTTCAGCACCCGGATTAATGCCGCGGTAAGCTTCGGGAGATTGGCGCATTCGTTGTAAGTCGGAATGATTACGCTTAACATTAGGCAACTCCATTCGTTACGCAATCCAGCGTAGTTGCGAAAATAAGACGCTAAAATGCGCTAGCGCACCGGCAAACAAAGCGATGATTCCCCGTTCCGGTTCAGACCGGTTGAAACCAACCGCGATGCCCAGATAGATCGGAAACAGCACCATTACAAATCGCGGCATACTAAACAGTCCGGCCCGGGGCGAAGCGGCAAACAACGGAATTAAAAAGCCGATGACTCCATAAACCAGATATGAAACACGGATTTTCTTTCGAAAGCCGCTGAGCAACATCCCCATTGCCGGAACCGTGACCAGCAAATCCAGAAAATTGCGTCCCCAGTAACGGTCATTAACAATATTGCCAATCGTAAACAAAAACGCATCCCAGGGAAGCGAAGCACCCCGCAACCAACTTGCTTGCACCTTGACAAAAAGGAAGGGGTCGCCAAATCGGCTCTGTAAAAAAAACATGTAACTTAAGAGCCCGACCGGAATAATTCCTAACCAGCCAATTCGCCCTTGGATCCGGCGCCAGTTAAAGTTGATTTGATGCAAATATTCGACAATTAAGGGGATCACAATAAACACTCCCCAATTGCGGGTCGCCGCCGCGCACAACCCTCCGATTCCGGCAAGCAACCATCGTCCTTGGCGTGCGCTTGCGAAAGCCACCAATACCCCTAGTAAAAATAACGCTTCCGTATATACGACATTCAAAAAAAAGGAAGTAGGAAAAAGCATCAGATACCACAAAGCCTTGAATGCGACTTTTTGATCATAATCCTTACTTATCATCATAAAGAATAAAAAACAGATCCCCAACAAACACACGTTAGAAATGAGCAACCCTGCCGTCAACGGTTTTATCCCGAAGCTGTGTAACAACCCGATCAACAAGGGGTACAGCGGAAAAAAAGCGGCGGAATGCTGATTATATCCATCCGTGACGATTCGTAAATACCATTCCCCATCCCAATTGGCCAATAAAGGCCAGAGTACCCCCACCCCCTTGAAACTGCCTCGGGGCGCGTACAACGTGTGATTCAAATAAATACTTCCAAAAACAATCAATTGATGGACCAAATAAACTGACAGTATTTTCAACGTAATCCGCGCGTTTTTCATGGACTCAAAGTCTTCCATCCTCAAGAAATACCGTGATCACTCCTATTGTTCCCGGATACCGCCCGCTTATAAGCATTTCCTGACTCAATCCTTCGCTCTGTCCAGGCCAAATGAAAAGAGATCACTTATTCGTAAAATGATCTCCTTGAGTAACAAAATGCTCTTGTTGATTCACTACATTTTCGCCCCGTTACGAACAAACATCCACCCATTGTCCTTGGGTTACTTCAGCCAACTGGTTGACGGTGATGCGCACGGCCGAATGAGGGGATCCCCCGGCCGGATAGACATAATCAAACTCTTTTAAATTTTCATCCAGATAAATCGCGAGCGGACTGCTTAAACCGAACGGACAAACGCCTCCGATCGGGTGACCGGTGACGGCGCTCACTTGATCGGCTTTCAACATTTTGGCCTTTTCCCCAAAGTAATCTTTGTATTTCCGGTTGTCGACCCGGGCATCCCCTTTGGCGATAATCAATACCGCCCGCTCTTTCAACTGAAACGCCATGGTTTTGGCAATCCGCGCCGGCTCGACACCCAGTAGTTGGGCGGCCAATTCAACCGTGGCGCTGCTTTCCTTAAATTCAATTACGTTTAAGTCAAGGTTGCGGTCTCTAAAATATTGTTTGACGCTATCTATGCTCATCTGAACGCACTCCTTCGCTAAAAGTCAACCATTAATTTCGATATTGCCGCGCCGAACCCTATCTAAACGTTTGGATCGTAAACTAATTTTAACGATAGTTGTCGCAGTAATATTTAGGACACGTTTGGCCGCTATATTTCCCTTAATTTAGTTCACCGTTCTAAAAAAACGCCCGGAACTGGTTGGCGTTTTACACTTTAAAAATCGTGATAGATTCGTTTAATTCTTCCGCCATCTCGCTGAGATGTTTGGTAAACCGCAACAATTCCTTGTAATTTTGCTTTTGCTCCTGGGTGCTTGCGGATACTTCTTCAGTTGTCGCCGCGGTTTCTTCCGAAAATGAATGAATGTTTTCAATGGCTGCAACAGTTTTGGCTTTGAGGGTCATAATCGAGTTGACTGAGTGTTCGACCTCGTTCGCCTGATGAATAATGCGATCCATCTGCTCGAAAATTGTCGCAAACGCCTTATCGGCATCTTTAACCGCCAGCATCTGCTGTTCGATGGTCAGCATGGCATTATTGGCAACTTTAACGGTTAAAAAGGTTTTATGCTGAATATTGTTTAAAATCCGTTTAATGGTCGTCGCGGCATCTTTCGATTGATCGGCCAGTTTCCGGATCTCTTCGGCAACGACGGCGAACCCTTTGCCTTTATCGCCCGCCCGGGCCGCTTCAATCGCCGCATTTAAGGCTAACAAGTTGGTTTGCTCGGTTATTCCGGCAATTACTTTGACGATGTCGTCAATTTGAATCATAAACTGATTTAAACTGTTAATATCGTCGACTATCCCTTTGGATACCGTGTTGGTTTCAGTGGCCTTGTCGGTTAAAATCTGCACGGTTTCAATGGCGGTTTCACTCAAACCCTGAGTGTTGTTGACAATCGCGGTGACGGTCCCCATATCTTGTCCGACTTTGTTTAATCCTTGCGATAAATCATCCATGTAACCGGCGATCACTGATATTTCATTGGTCTGATCGGAAGAGCCTTTGGTGATATCCTGCATCGTCACGGCAATCTGTTCGGAAGCCGAATACGATTGATCCGAAGCTTGGGCGATCTGCTCCGAATAATTAATTACGTTATGCGCGGACGTGTTGACCTTAATGATCAAACTGCGGATATTGGCGATCATTTTACTGAAGTTCTCGATGGCTTCCCCGATCTCATCCCTTGAATTGCTTCCGATATTAATCGTGAGATTTCCTTTTCCAACCTCCTCCATCAAGCTCGTCAGCTTGGTCAATGGCTGATTAACCCAGATCGAAAGAGCGGTCATAATCGAAAATAACGCCGCCGCAAAACAGAAAACCGAAACCAAAACCGAATATCCGACAAACATAGCGACTTTTTCCATGATCACACTTTGCGGCACGGTAAGTACCACTGCGCCTAAAAACTTCGCTTCATTGATAATCGGAATGACGATGCCGATGCTTTGTTGACCGTTTTCCGTATAGTTCACAGTCAGTTGGCTTTCGCTTTTGATGGCCGCAATTAATTCCGGGTTACGGATTTTCATTCGATGCCGCGTTTCATCGTTATGAAACAATACCCGGCCCTCGCGGTTTACCACTGCAGCATAGGAGATGTATTTATATTTGTTGACCACGTCGGAGCATTGTTCTTCAAAACCCATTAAGTCTTCAAAAGCCATTCCTAAACCCAACAAGCGATCCATCTGATTTTTGAGTCCTTCACCGACCACCATCATTTCCGACTTTAACGCCTCCGAATATTCGGAAACAAAGATTGAACCGCTGATCCAGTTATTAATACCTACCATGACAAATAAAATCGCTGTCAAAATTATCGCAATTTTATTTTGGAGTTTAGAGAACATTTTATGTCTACTGATCTTCTCGAAGAAATTCCCTACCATTGGCAAAATCGAATCATTTTTGGTCATCGTTTGCTCCTTATATCTATCGAATGTTCGGTATATCTCATCGAATGATTTCAAGTAAAGCACAAATCGTGCGCCATATTCCGATTAATTATTGCTTATCCCAGATATATTCTTTATATACTTGGGCTGTTAATAAAAGCTTGCTCCGAATTTTTATTCCCAACGTATTGGCTCGGGCCAAACTGATGATTGGTTCCCCTTTGGTCGTGGCGATCATCGGGATACTGGCCGGGCTTTTCCTCTCAACTAAAATCGCCCGCGCCATTTTTCCCGCAGCCAATCCCTGTTGATAACCGGATACCGAGACCACGCAAAGGGTTCCAAACGAAGCCCGATCGGTCCAAAAACTGAAATCCGGTAACTTGCTGTATTGGGCGGTCCATTTCAGCACATCCTGATAACGAACATTTTTCCCGTTTTCGTCTTTATAATTAAAAATTCCGATTAAAGCGACCGCGTCAACCGTCTTTTGATACTCCAACATCTTTTGTTTGAACTCCGCCCAAGTTACGATCGTATCCCACCGAACAAAACGCACCTGTGGAAGTTGGCTCAGTTTTTCCCGCATTCTGGCCACGACCGGATCCCACATCGGCGCATCGTCGAGTACCACTGCGATATTTTTGACCGCCGGATCAACTTGCTTTAGTAGTTTTACGCTTTCAACAAAATGCTCAATTTCTAAGACGCCGGTAACGTTCTTGCTGCCGGTAAATCCATAGACTTTGGGATCTTCATTGACTGCCGCGCAAACAATGGGCAGTTGGGTATTGACATAGTATTTCGTAACATATTTGCACGCGTCGTCATCTGTGGTATAGACAAGGTCCGGCTTCCAGGAGTCAATTAAATGCCTGGCTTCTTTACCGACGCGTTCTTTCCATTCCTCACTGCTGTTTCGTTTGGTGTCCATTTGATACACTTTATATTCGACATTGACATCGCTCAAAGAATCCTTAAACCCGGCCAACATCGTGTCCGTCCACTCCCAAGGCGAATGATAACTCATGATATGTAAAATTTTAAACCGTTTTGTGGTCGGATTTTTCGTTGCGGCCATCCCCGGGAGAGTACCAATTACTCCTATCCATAGGAAAATCAATGCTGATAAAAACAAATACGCCCGTTGTTTGGTGATCTTCATACCGCTTCCCCTTTCATCCCCTTTACTCCCTGCATAACCTGTAACCGTTATCAAACAGTTGAGAGTGGTTATTGTTGGATATTTGTTTTGTTAAATTCGAGGATAATCTATCAATTCCTTCCAAGAACTCCAACTGCTATCCACAATATCTTGATTGCATATTTTAACAAAGGATCCGAGAATCCGCCCACCGCTCAAGATCGAGTAGGAGGTAGGTAATTAATTCACCTACCGACCTCTCACACCACCGTACGTACCGTTCGGTATACGGCGGTTCTTTAGTTTACACGTACTTGTCGATAGTACTCAGCGAAGAATACGTAT
>JAEZFP010000048.1 GCA_023417475.1 Bacillota bacterium
CAGTCTCTTCTTAAAATTCTTTATTTGGTTACTATGGATGTGACGAAGTCCTGGACTCGCTCCGTCCTGGATTGGAAGTCCATTCTCGCACAACTTTCGATCCTCTTCGAGGATCGGTTAAACAAATATCTTTTTTAATTTTGCGGTTTACACAAAAATCTTGACACAACCATTATGGCTATTTTTTTACATACGCGCTATTATCGGATTCAGATAAGGCAAGTTTTATATTCGAAATTTTTATTACTCAAAGATGATGATACGAGGCGGTGATGATTTGAAGCTGTTTGACGTAGTTCCAGGTAATTTCTTTTCGATTTTATCTTCTAGGAATCGAGAAATCTATTTTGATGCGCTAATGATTCTACATGAAATGTTCAAGTTTGAGTTGAACATACGTGTGGACGACTATATTGCATCCTTGATTTCAATCTTAGAAGATCAAGCCTTTGAATTAGAGGAAGATGATGTGCTGCAGGAAAGCGGACTGACCTTAAGCGGGAAAGCCAGAATAATATTAGATCGCTTTACCAAAACAGGCTGGGTTGATAAAGAGTTTTTGGATGGCTCTTTTATTGAAATTATCACGCCGCGCAGTTATGCAATTCCCGTCATGAAACTACTCAGCGAGTTGGGCAACAATGCCTTGCAAGAATATAACTCCTTGGTTTTTGCAACCTTTTCCGGATTAAAACAAGCCAAGACGGAGAATGAATCGCATATGTATGAGGCTGTTTTATCCGCTAAAGCCAACACAGAACAATTACAATATGCATTGCGTTCGCTCTACCATGGAATACGGGGCTTTCTTAGAGGCATTGTGGAACAGCAAGATGTCAATCTACTCCTGCAGGATCACTTTGGTGAGTACAAAAGAATGTCGGATCGTATCTACCACCCCATTAAGACAATGGACTCCGTCCATCGGTATATGGTTCCGATTCAAAGCTTACTAACTGATATTCTGGCGGACGAGACCCTGATGCAAACGATGCGTGATCGCGCCATGAGCATAAAAAAGTATGAGGATGAAACGGAAGCCGACGCGGAAATCGTCAAAGCGATTGATTACATTCTGGATGCATATCAGGCAGTCGGCGACCTTGTTAGCGAGATAGATCGAAAACACAGCACATATACCAAAAGTTCTATTGAAAAAATCCAATACCTGATGACCGCAGATCAATCCATTAAAGGCAAGCTTGCAGATCTGTTAAAAACATACGCAAGCATGACAGAAGGAAAACGTGATCAGCTTGCCGGGATTATGGAGAAAAACATTCGGATTAGCAGACAGGAGTTTTTTGACGCGCGGTCTTTATACCACAAAAACATCAAAAGCCGGCGCATTGACAGAGCTCCGCTCACCATAGAGCAGGATGATTCATTTGCCGAACTCGCAAAAGGGTATTTGCTGGAACAAATAAAAAACGGATATCCTGCCGCGAGGGTGCGCGCTTTTGTTGAAGGATTTTTTGCAGCGGGTACCAGTCGAGTGGATGCAAAGCATATACCCATAACCGATGATGCCGATTTTATTTTGCTCATTCTGGCCGTGATCCGGCAAAATGACAGAGGGATGCCGTATACCGTTGAGATGAGGGAAGGGCAAGTCCGGCGGAACGGATATTTAATCCCTGATATGACAATCGTAAAAAAGGAGGCTGCAAACCTTGTGGAGTGAGACTTTTGAAGCCTTGTCCAATTATGATAAGGGTGAATTTCGCAGGCTTGCCAACTACCTCCTGTCGCATACATATCTTGTTCGCGATGTGTACAAACCAGACAAACAGTGGACCGAACCAAACGGAGATTATCGAATGGTCAATCGGCTGTTTGATTGTATGCGCGACTACTTTTCTGTGTCTGGTTGGAAGCTGGAAAAGGATGATAACTATGGAGTTATCTCGCTTACTAACGAATATGATCACAACCGCTTGCGTATAGACCGTTTTACAACATTGTTCCTTTACACCTGCCGCTTGATATATGAAGAAGGACGGGAGCAGGGGGACAATTTGCACATTGTACGAACTGATACAGGATCTATTGTGGAGAAAATGAGGACGCTGGGGCTTCTCAATAAAGGCAAAACAACGCAAAAGGAGCGGCTTGAAGCACAACGCGCCCTTTCCCATTTTAATATTATCCAAAAAACTGAAACCACAGCTTGGAGCGCCGACGGAAACGGTGTGTTAATTTTCCCGTCCATCCTGTCCATTATTCCGAACCAAGGAATCAATGATATGATGGTAGAATTAGAAGAACTGCGAGCGGATGATACCGATATGGATACGGCAATAGAATCCGAAGAACAGGAGGATTCGGAATGAAAATCTTACGCAAACTCCTGCTGATTCATTGGCATTATTTTAATCATGAATTGATCGAATTCGGTCAATTGAATTTTCTCACAGGAAAAAATGCTTCGGGAAAATCAACCATTATCGATGCCTTGCAATTGATATTGCTGGGCGATACAAGCGGCAGTTTCTTTAATAAGGCAGCAAGCGGCCGGGGTAATCGTACATTAAAAGGCTATCTCATGGGTGAATTGGGCGATGATGAGGATTCTGGATTTCGTTATCTTCGAAGTGGCAGATTTACAAGCTATATTGTGTTGGAGTTCTACGATAAAGAAAAGAAAAAGGCTTTTACTGTAGGTTGCTGCTTTGATACATATTCAGAAAACGACACACAAAAATTGTTCTTCCTTTATAATGGCGAGATGCATAATCATGGATTCCTGCGTGGAAATACGCCAATGGATATTACTGCGTTGCGGACTTTTCTCAAAGAGCGCTATACCGGTCATTATGAGACAACCGATGTGGGAAGAGATTTCCGAACCAAACTATACGGCAAGCTTGGCGGTTTACGTGATCGCTTTGCAGGTCTTCTGAAAAAAGCGGTATCTTTTAATCCGGATGTGGATATTCAGAAGTTCATTTCTGACTTTGTTTGTGATACGCAACAAGCTGTTGATGTGAGCCATATGCAAGAAAACATCAGAAGCTATAAGCGGCTTGAAGGGGAAGCCGCTGTTCTCAAAGAGAGAATTTCGTTGCTGGACAAAATTGTGAGTGTACACCAAAGCTATACCACGCAGAGAAGTAATGAACGGTTGTATTCTTATTTAATTGATCGTGCATCCGCAGATATGAAAAGCGCCGAGCTGGATTTAGCTTTGGCAGGCGCTAAAAAAGTCGAGGGGCAACTTGCTGCATTGAAAACGAAAATAGCGGATGCGGTTATTCGTCTTGCAAAACTTCGTGAGCAACGAGACACATTAAAGTCCCAGCTATTAAATGACAGTGCTGCGCAAGCATTAGATACAATTGACCGGCAGATTGCTGAAAAAGAGGTCCAAATCCGTACCCTTCAAATGGAATATGAAAAGACGCTGGATATCCTTTCGTCACGTATTTCTGCATGGCGAAAACACACCGAGGTAATGCTCCAAAAAGTCGAGGCGGCAAAAACAGGCTTAATGCAACAGGGTGTTGCATCCCGCATCAGTGACATTTGCGCGGAAGGGCGCACCTTTCTCGAAAGTAGTAGATCCTTGTTAAAAATGGACGCGGAAGCCGTGGTGAAGGTTGGGGAAGCCGGGCTGGCTGATTATTCTGCTGCCGCTGATAGTCTGAAACGGCACTCCATCGAATTAGCGGCGCGCTTGCGCGATGAACAAGAAACTCTGGCAAAGCAACGCTCAGAACTCATGGCCGAGCAGCAATCACTTGAAAAGGGGATTTATCGTTTCCCGCCGGATGCACTTGATTTGAAAGCAGCGGTGATTTCCCGCCTTCGCATAATTGCCAAGCAGGATGTCAATGTACGCATTGTCGCAGAAGCCGCCGAAATAAAAAATGACCGCTGGCGCAATGCCATTGAAGGATACCTCAATACTCAAAAGTTTTATATCATTGTGCCGCAGGAACATTTTACAGCGGCTCTGCGTGTCTACGATTCAATTAAGCGCCAGCAAGCTATCTATGGCACAGGAATTGTCGATATTGAAAAACTAAGACGCTTAAACCCTGCGGCAGACACAGGGAGCCTGGCGGAAGAGATTGAAACAGCCGACTCAGATGTAAAAATTTTCTTAGACTACACCTTAGGGCGAGTTCAAAAGTGCGAAAGCGTGGGAGAACTGCGACGTTTTCGCACTTCGGTGACCGACGAAGGAATGCTGTATCAAAACTTTGTTGTCAGAGCAATGAATCCGGAACGCTGGGCAAAGCCGGCCATTGGTCAAGGCGCTATTCAAAGAAGGCTTGACGCCGTTAAACGAGAGATTAACTTATTGACTGAGCGAGTCGCGGTTTGCGCCGGCATAAAAATCGGACTTGATTACACCGGCGGACTGACTTTACTGAGTAATACTGAAATAGAGTACGCTGTTTCTGCTGCAAGGAACGTATCTTCTATTCCAGCGCTCGAATTGGATTTGTCCACTCTGCGAAAAAGCCGTGAAGCAATTGACACAAGCGCCATAGATTCTCTGAAAAACCGTATTGCGGCGCTGGATAAAAGCATTTCAGAACAAGATCAGCTGTTGCGTCAAGATTCGGAAACCAGCGGAAAGCTTGAAGAAACGCTGCGCCGTTTACAGGATGAAACAATTCCAAAACTTACGAAGGAACTGAAAGAGAAGGAAGCAGATATTGCAGCCGGGTACAGTGAGGATTGGATCCGAGAAACAGGCGCTCCTAGATATGAACGGGAATTATCGTCAAGAAAAAAAGCTGATCATATCGCAGACGCTTTTCCAAGGGAACGAAGTAGAGCCAAAAACGCAAAAGATGATGCATGGGAAAGAATAGTGGAACTGCGACGCATATATAATAAAGAATATAAAATGGGCTTTGACATCAAGGCAGAAAGCAATGATGTCTATGATGATGCTTGGCTCGAACTCACCGATAATAAGCTGCCTGATTATTTGACCAGAATCACAGATGCACGCTCAAAAGCTTTTGAGCAATTTCAGGAAGACTTCCTGAGCCGCTTGCAAAATAATATCAACAATGCTAGGCGCCAAATTGACGACATAAATAGTGCGATAAAGGGAGCTTATTTTGGTGAGGATGAATTTCGGTTTCGCATGATTCCAAAACCGGAGTACAAGCGTTATTATGACATGATTGTCGATGAAATGCTTCTGCAAGGCGGATACAATCTACTTTCAGGACAATTTAATGCAAAGTATAAGGAGGAAATCGAGGATTTATTCGCAATCATAACCAATGAAGACGGAGTGGGCGGCTCACAGGGAAGCTCTGAATACGAAAAGCGTGTTCATGAATTCACCGATTATCGAACGTATTTGGTCTTTGACCTTGAGGTTGTAGGACCGGATGGCGTACCCCAACGGTTATCCAAAACACTTGGTAAAAAATCCGGCGGTGAGACACAGACTCCATTTTACATTGCTGTCCTGGCCTCTTTCGCTCAACTATACCGCGCTGGAAGAGAAAAAAGCTATAGGACATCTCGGCTTATTATTTTTGACGAGGCCTTTTCTAAAATGGATGGCGAACGAATCGTCAGGAGTATTGAATTGCTGCGGAAGTTTGAGTTTCAAGTCATTTTATCCGCCCCACCTGATAAGATAGGCGATATCGCAACGCTTGTAGACAGGAACCTCTGTGTTTTAAGGAACGGCAAGCACACTTGCATCCGGAGTTTTGATCCCAAACAAGTCGAGGAAATCATCTATGAGTAGTACAATTCAGAAAAAAATACTCTCGGCGTTATTGGACAAATATGAGCGCAGCAGCTTCTTCACAGACAAAAAGCAACCGACACGCAGAATCCTGCTAAAATTCTACGACAGTGGAAAAAGTGATTTCCCTTATTATGATATTGAGCAAAGCGAGCGGAGAATTTCTGTAAACCGGGCGGTAACAGAGTTGTCCGAATTGGATTTGATATCCTTTGAGTGGATGAAAGGTGAACGAGATCACATCATTGCGAAGGTTTGGCTGAACACAGATAAAATGGAATTCGCTTATAAAATTGCCGGGCGCAAACCGAAGAGTGATGTTGTCGATGAAATCTGCCTGGAGATTCTGGATATGCATGAACAGGTATCTTCTCCGTGGTTTAAGAATTTTTTCCATGATGCTTATACTGTGATTTCCCAAAAACGCAGCATGGTCACCTCTATCCCTAACGACAAAACGGAGCGAAATCACTTATTCCAAGCTATATGTGCGATAGATAAGATGACTGGTCCGGAAATCACCGAAAGAGTATTCTCACTACAGTGTTTTGGAGATTCAAAGAAATTTGAGAAGGCAACAAGATCCCGTATCATAAGTATTTTAAGAAAATATCTGGAGTGTGATGATGATACCCGCGATGAGGATATACTTCGTCAGGTCGGGATCGTCAAATATCCTGAGCAATTTGAATTCTGTGGAAAGGTCAGTTTGATAATTGAAGATGAAGTGGTTGACTTTGCTCCTCTTCGTTTTGGCGGCAGCCTCAGTATATCCGATTTATTAAGGGGAAATTTGGTGATATCACCGTATGTAAAACGGATATTGAGCATTGAAAACCGAGCAAATTACATTGAATATATACAAAAAAGCATGGTGGATGATGAACTTGTTCTTTACCACGCGGGACAGTATAGCCCCTCTAAAAAACATTTTTTTCTCGCCATCAGCGAAAAGATGCCGGAAGGCTGCACTTGGGCACATTGGAGTGATATCGATTACGGAGGATTTAGCATGTTAGCACGTTTAAGACGCGAAATTCGAAAAGAAATCAAACCTTTTCGGATGAATACCTCCGAACTAGTAAATTATAAACACTTGACTGCCCCGATAACAGAGCAATATGCCGAAAAACTAAAGCTATTGACCGCAAAGCATGAATTGTTGGATTGTTATGATTGTATTAATTATTTAATTGCAAATAAAATTCGCTTGGAGCAAGAATCTATGCTAGTTGAATTAGAAAATTAGTTATCATTTATCATAAATAAGGCCTGTATTTGCATATGCTTATTGAGATTGTGTGTAAGGGGCAATAAGCATGAATACTGAACAAGAGAATAAAAACAGAAATATCATGGCTTTATTGTGCAGCGAAACCTGGTCAAATAGTGCTTGCTGTGGCTATGTACTATTTGCCGCCAAGTCATTAGGTTATTCTAAGGAGCAGATAAGTGAACTTATATCCTCAATTAATGATGCGTTCGGGAATCACTCGGTTGAGGAAGCGAAACGCAAGTATGAACATAGTTCTGGAACCTTTTAGAACATCGTGAATTTATAGAGAGCGGTTCGCTGATCTTGGCTAAATGCTTAATAATGTACAACGATTTGCCAAATGCTAAACGAGTTTGATTCACAGAGTACGCATTGTATCAATATGGGAAAGATTTGTTACTAGAGACGGATAGCATCCAACCCCACTGGCAATATTGACTTATTCTCGAGAACGGATAAAAACTGTAATGATACTGTGGACATGTTCCTCGAAAGAAAACATTCAAAACTGTCATTTATAGATCCGTATTGCGTTTCTATCAGATGACACGTTGAGTGTGGCACGATGATAAAGTCTAAAGAATATGATATTTTATCACAGACCATTACGTTAGCCTAGATGTGTTTTCTTTTAAGTTGTTATGTTAACACGATGCATGTGGATTGTGTGGCGAAGATCTCGAAACGATAAGGGTGTACGGGGTCAGAATAGGTGAGTTTGAGTGGTATGTGGATACCATAAACAACAGCACCGGCTGGAATGAGTGGGAGAAAACCCCGGCCGGTTTGATAAATACGCATGTGCATACTGCTAGTATAATAAATGTGATAGTATGTTATAATAAGATTCTTGGTTAACTACATCAATAAAAATGGAGTGGGTTTTTAAGAATCAATTATCACGAAAAATATAAAATTAAGGACGTGTTTTTTTGGAAAAGTGGGAATACAAAACGATTAATATTGAAGTTAATAAAACGAAGGAAGGAAAACCTGATAGCAATAATTTTAATATGGTGATTAACCAACTCGGTAATGTGGGGTGGGAATTGGTATCTTGCGTTACTTTTAATCAAGAGCAGGATTACACCCGAGAGCTTATCGCAGTTTTAAAAAGAAAAATTAATAGTGGTTTGAAAGAGCTTCCTGACCAATCCGCAAATATTGAGGGCAAAGCTTACGGCAATCGTGGGAAGGGAGCCCGAACTTATGATAAAGCACCGCGCTCCTTCGAGACGAGCCCCAAATATTCAGAGGAAGGTCATGGATATAAAGGGAAGAGTCCAGGTTATGCCGGAAAATCTTCGGGATATAAGGGCAAGAATTCCGGTTATGCGGGAACAGATTCTGGACATCCGGCCAAAAATTCCTGGGATGCAAAGAAAGGCACCGGTTATAAAGGAAAGAGTTCGGCCAATGCCGGGAAAAAGTTCGAGAAATAAGCTAATTGATCAGGAATGAGTCACTTATGATACGATAAATAATTGTAATGGTTGGACCAGTAATGATGTTTCTTTAAAATGGGTTCAATTCCTTTCAAGTCAATCAAAAATAAAAAGTACTCGTCCAGAATGGATGAGTACTTTTTGTTTTCGGAAGAGTAAAGGGAAAAGGGTAAAGAGAAAAGTTGATATAAATCTAATATAGACTCGCAGATTGGCGAGTTTTTTGTGTAACAGAAAAGAAGCCGTTCCCCGACAATTTAAGAGAAATATTGAGAGGGTTTATCTTTACTCCTTTACATTGCTTTTCAAAAGCTCATTATATTCTTGCTCGGTAATCGGAGCAGTCTGTTTAAAAAATCGGAAGAGCAACTACGTAATTTAGAGGGATTATATTAAATTGTGGCATTCATCATTGTTGGAATAATTAAACATTTAAGAATAAATCCATTTCATAACAAAACAAAATGGTTTTGATTTTTTGAAAGGTTTTTATATAAATAATCACTTATGTAGGATTTTTTGGATATATGTGGAATAGTGTTATGGAGAATCTATTCTATAAGATACTATGTGTCTTTAGCCGTTCCTGAGGATGGAATGGTTGCAGTCAAACCTTTCATTCTGTTTTGGTGCAGGTTTTCCGTGCTGAATTGTGCATTCGTGAAATGAATTTCGGCTCGGGCTTCTATCGTTAAGCGCTTTATCCCTTCTGTAAACCATTTGTTACAACCTCGATTGAAAAAGATATCAGGCTCGTTAGAAGATTTTGAGAGGGGATGATAAACGCAATTTTTCTGCGCTGTATTGAAAGAATATATTGAATACTCAAACGGTGGATTCAAGGAAATAAGTGAAAAAACTGTATTGGAGTTATCTACAATGCCTATATCTGATCAACTTCAGAGCTCAATAATTGATGCACAATCTATTCTCAGCGAAATATTGAATGTAAATACTACGATTGCTGATACTCATGAAGTAGTTGAAGTTACAGGGTGGCAAAATGTAAACGCGATCAATGCATTATCTTCGTATCTTGTAGCCTTACGTGCTAGTGTTATAGATCAAGCCGGGAGAATCTGTTCTGAGCTTATAGGAAATAATCCAGATGATGTTACTGCTCTTCTTCGATCAGTAGATGAAATTGTTGTACAGCCTAAGCATTCGGAAGAAACATCAACTGATTGGAAGTCTAAATGGAGAAATCCATGGATTGCTGAAGGGCTCTGGCATTGTTGCTTGTGGGTCGCAATGAGAAAAACTGAACTTCACTCGCAAGGGACCATTATCGCCCTTGATTTTCCTCATATTTCTCCAAAAGATCATGGACTTGATGTTACAGCATTATATGTAAAAGGAGATGGATCTTTAGGTATGTCATTTGTTGAAACTAAGGCATATCGCAATAATCCAAATGGAGCTATCAGCGATGCTGTAAATATGCTTAAGGCAATAGAAGATGGAGAACATGATACACGTCTTCGACAAATGGTTACTTCTTTTCGAGCAGTAATTGATGAACCTTACAGACAGCAACTTTCATCATCACTATGGAAGAATGAGAGAACGTTAATTCCTAATCCACATTACGAAGCAAGAGGGGCTACAGTACAATGGTCCAGAAATAGAAGAGCTTCTTTTTTAAATCTTATTGCGCCAGTTATTATTATGCCACATTGTGTAAACGGTTATGATTCTTTTTTTGATAAAGTCGCACATGATATGCACAAGAAAGTACGGGAGGTTGTGGGGTATGTATGATGAATTCGCTGAAGAACTTTTACAACAGCTTCCTCAATTAACCGAAACAAATTGGGAGGAATGTCGACGGCGGTTATCTAGGCTTTATTTTGCTATAATTCAATTACGTTTAAATGGTTCAAAGCTTGAGGGATCTCAGGATGCCATTTTGAAGGCTAGTGATTATCTTCGACGTCTTGCCAATACAATTGAACAGTGTTTATTTAATGAACCTACACCTACTAACGAACAAATGCTTAGTAGAGCTAGATCTTATGCATTCATTGCCGCTGAAGCGATTGATTTATGGTGCAGTTTTGCAAAAACCATTCGACAAGATTGTGCCATTAGTGTGAATATAACCTATGCTCAAATTGAATGTGCTTTGTTATATTTAGCTAGTGACTATCAAGTCAATGCACATTGTTCGGTGCCTAAATTAAATGAAAATCTTTTCTTAGAGATATATGACCATGAGCAACGAGACCGCATAGCGGTCTATTATCTTCAAAGTACAATTTGTGCTCTTGCTACAGGAAGTCTTAATAATTTTCCAAGTGTCCCGGATATAGATTATAATCAATTTGATACAATAACTGCGGCGCGAACTGCGGTTATGGTTCGTATTGGTTCTTTAATCAAATCTTATGGTGATTGGTTGATAGGGCAAAATGAAACAAATGGAGCTGAACAAGGGTTACAATGCCTTTTAAGGCAGTTGAAACCAACTGCGAGTATCTTCACTAGTGGACGATTCTCGGATTTGTTGCATCTTTGTACTTTACTAATATATGTCATACGAGCAAGTTCACCATTATCGGTAATGCACCATTTACCACGTCCAGCAATAGATTTGGAAGCTAAAGCTTATTATGAACGATATCTGGCCTCTCGTGCCTCCCGACGTCCTTTTCTTTGGCCATCAGCAAACGAGTATGTAATGAAGGCATTTCCAGGTCCATACTCTGATGCTGTTGTTGTTGTGCCGACTGGAAGTGGTAAGAGTTTCCTGGCTGAGTTGGCATGCAGTCAAGCGATGCAGAATGGATGGGTATTGTATCTTGCACCAACTAATGCTTTGGTTAATCAGGTTCAACGTGATTTGAGATCTGCATTTGAGCCGTTTGATGAAGCACAGATACTCTCTTTTATCGGGGGGCAAGAATATACAAGCTTGACCGGGGAATATCTCGATACTCCGCCAAATATGTCAGTAGCAGTGATGACCCCAGAAAAGTGTGCCATGGTATTCAGGATCAATCCTAATGTTTTTTTGAATTGTCAACTTTGTATCGTAGATGAATTTCATTTAATCAATGACAATATTAGGGGAATTACGCTAGATCTTTGTTTAGCTCAAATTCTTACAATTAATCCAGGCACTCGACTCCTTTTGATGTCAGCAATGGTATCCAATGGACGAGACGTGAGAAAGTGGTTACAGAGTTTACGCAATGGGCAAGAAGTAGCTCTGATACAGGTTCCTTGGCGCCCTTGTCGGACATTACGTAGTTTATTGATTGCTGATAATGAAAAAACTAGGGAAGCTTATGATGCTGCAAGAGCACAGTTTCGAACATTACCAACTTCTAGGAAAAACATTAAATTTGATGCGCCATTAGGGTTATTGGGTGGAATGCGTTTGCAATGGAATGCTGGAGGAAGTATAGAAGACTATGTTTCCGTTTCTATACCAATTTCTTTTAAGGCTAAAGCCAAGCGAAGCTCTCCTGATATTGATTGGACTGGTTGGAAAAATACTGCAGGGAGGCAATTGTCCGAGGTATTTTATAGAAATGGTTCAAGTGTATTATGTTTTATTCTTACGAGTAAACATCATGTATTTAGCTGTGCAGAAAATATTAATCTAGATTGCGAAATTGATTTAGATCATCATACACGTGCGTTGCTTGACTTAGCTAATATTGAGCTTGGAGCTTCGTCAAAAGTCGGAGAATTGCTTCGAAAAGGTATAGGTGTTCATTCGAGTGCATTGCTTGAAACAGAGCAGGCAGCAGTAGAAAGGAGCTTTGGAAATAAGTCCGTAGGACTTCTATTCGCAACGCCAACTTTGGCACAAGGACTTAACTTGCCAGCAGATGTCGTTATAGTAGCAGGGTCTTCACTCGGTGACGCTCGTCAAGCAGCGGATAATATGCATGGTATTCGTAGTTCAGACGCAACGATTCTAAATGCTTTTGGGCGTGCAGGACGAGCCATGATTGCAAATCATGGCCTTGCAATATTGGTTTCGGATAATCCTTTTAGGGGCCCTTTGCGGGAAGGAATTGGAGTTGATCGTGTCATAGAGAGGTATAACCTAATGAGTGGTTCAGATAGATGCGTTCAAGTTACTTCACCAATAGCATCTTTTATAGAACGCCTTACTCCTGAGGCACCCTTAAATGCGTTTACTGCCGAAGAATTTGAATTAGTCGCTCAACTCGGTGGAGAGCATACACAAAATGTTGATGTTCTTAATCATACATTCGGAGCTTATCTTGCACAAAGACGACAGGATGAGATATCAGTTGAAGTTGCTGCTGGACGAATTAGAAATATTGAATTGAGTCTTCTTCAAGAATATGAAATGCCAGGATGGATGCCAATGGCAGCAATGAAGGGGGGCATTGATTTACTAACATGCTGGCGATTGTGGAAAGGCTTGCTTAATTGTCGTGATTTTATCGAAGATACTGGAACCGCTAATATGGAAGGCTGTTTACAGATTTTTATTAAAGTGATGAGTTGGATGCCGCCAAAAGATATTCGTAAAATTTTACCAGTCGAAGTGAGGAGGATGAATACTGTCCTTGACAGAATGTTGGAAAAAATTGGTGAGAATGAATTTGCAGTAGACTGGGAATTTCCAGATGATTGGACAGAGTTGTGGTCAGAGTTGTCCAATTTAGTATGGATGTATATGAACGGAAATACCTATGCAGAAATGGCTGCAACATATTTGAAGATAGAGATTAAAGAAATAGATGGAAAAAGAAGTCAAGGACAGGCTCCAATTCCTTCCATCTTCTCATTTGTAGGATATGTTATGCACCATTTGTCTTTATTTGCTGGAGCATTATTGGTCATCCTCGAAGAATCAGATCACTTAGGTGAACAATTAGGAGAAATGTCGCTATTACCCCTTTGTATTCGAAATGGATGTTGTAATCGCGATTCATTGGCGTGGTTCCGATATGGCTATCGAAATAGAGTTGCTGCGCATGCGTTTGCTCGGACTTTTCCAATTCCAGAAGAAATTCAAGATGATAGTGAAGTAAAATTATGGGTGAAGCGACGTAGAAGAGAATGGTTAAACGAAGAAGTGAATGAAGAGGACTTTTCAGTTTTACGAAGTGTTAGAATAATTATAGGCTAAGTTCCTCTAAAAACAATAAAGGTTAAACTATGTACAACAAGAGTAGAAAAAGAAGCAAAAGATAGAATTATTGGTCGGAATCAATGGTAACAAGAAGTAAATTATCAATACAAAATTGAATTATTTTTGGAGAGTTTTGAAACGCGCATATGGGGTATTCACTAAGAATTGTTTTATTAATTACAGCTTAAATAGTTACATTTATTATTGTATCTAACAAATCGGACTAGGACTTGTCTAAAAGGTGAAAATTATGGACCGTTTAAGTGTTATATCCTCTTTTGAATCTATCGATACTGATTCGAATCTAGTATCATTATTTTCAGCAATGGTTACATGTTTAGACCCTTCTCAAGCTTGTTCATTCTTTGATATTTCTTTTGAACAAGAAGCTAAAAAAAGGTCAATAATCATGAAGAAAATCTGCCGCGATATAAAAATTGAATATTATGATTTCCATCGAGAATTAATATATAGCTTAATGAAATCAATGGATAGTTTACCTTCTAATAAAAGACAAAGTTGTGGTTATTGTCTTTCACATATAGCTGAATTTATTCCGGAAAAAGATAAAAAAGATATAATTTCTTTCTTCCTTCTATCACAATGGAAACAATTAAGAAACAGGGGATATAAGTATTTATTATCGAATTGGAATGATTCTTGGGCTAGTTGTATTGAAGAGAATTGGAGGAAATGGTCCGATTTCGAGGCTGCTCGATTATTAATTGAATTTTTTCCTGGATCCTATCTTTTAAATAATTTTGATACTTTTTTGCCAGTATTTGAGGATACCTATTTTCTAAGAAAGCTATTTCTTAAAGTTATACCTTTTGATTTAGAAAAATTAAAACAATTACGGGAAAAGGATTCAATAACGTATACTTATATTCTTGTAAAATTGAATTTGAAGATAGATGATAATGAAGCAATAATTATCTTCAATGAAAACCAAGCTGATAAACGAATTGGTTTATTAATTTGGTGTTTTGGGCAAATGGGCCTATGGGCTGTTCTACTTAATATTTATAAGCAAATTGGCGAAATTAAGCAAGCAAGATATCAAGTAGTTTTCAACGAGGATAAAAAACTTGAATTTATGAAGGAAGCAAAAATACAAATTGAAAATGGTGACTTGGACGAAGTGAGAGAAGATTGTTAATGTTCCTTGAAGATTTATTATAGAAACAGAGATAATTATTTTCATTTAAATGAACTAGTTTTTTTATTATTAATCCCTCTCCCTCACAATCAAATCCCCCGGTTCACAATCCAGCGCCTTACAAATTCTTTCAATCACCGATAAATCTACCCGTGTGGATGTATTATTATAAATCGCATACAGGGTATTTTTATTTACCCCGCTTTTTTCCTGTAACTCCGGAACTTTCATTTTATTCCGTTCAAACATGAGTCTGTCTAATGCAAATTTAATCATCTGGGGTAACCTCCTACTTTGATCAATATTATAAATGGAATGCTGGAATTTAGCAAATTATTGCTGGAAAAAATACAATGAAGTATTGACAATAAAGTTTGGAAATTATACAATGAAGTAGGTGTTATTAATAATGAAGTTGTGACAATGATCGATACGCTTTGTCACTCTAAAGATACCTGATGGTGATTTTTATAGCAAGTAACGAAGATAGCAATTAGTTAAAGGAGGCCACGTCCCATGCTCAACTCCCGCGCCACCGGCATCCAAAAATTCATTCTCGACCGCCTCGTCCAAATCCACGACGAGATCGTCATCGCCGACCCCGAACACCAGCAACTGGGCGAGCGTCCCGATGAACTACTGCAACAACTCACCGACCGATTGCCAACGCTGGACCGACAATTGCTCGACCAATACGACTGTGCCCGCCTGGAGCAGCTCTGCCGCCAGGATGAATTAATCTACAACGAAGGCCTAATGGACGGCATCCGCTTCGGCTACTGGGTGGCGCGGGTTGGGTGGGGAGTAGAGAAGATCAAGGTCTAAAAGGCGCTGCGCATGCGAATATCAAATAAACGCCCTCAATCTATTTCAGCAGATTGAGGGCGAGTTTCATTACAAACTTCAACATCAGCTCGATTTACTTCTTTTCTTTCCTTCCCGCCAAATAATCAATCGATACCCCAAAAAAAGTTGCAATCTTCGCCACAATATTAATCCCCGGTTCCCGTTGATTCTTCTCATAGCGGCTTAACGTCTGTTTATTGGTATCCAGTTTATCGGCGAGTTGTTCCTGGGTTAACTGATGTTCTTCCCGAAGTTCTTTCAAACGCTTCGCGAAAGCTTCTTTTGGTTCCAATCTACCGATCACCACCTATATCTGTTGTTGGGAAAAGAAAAAATGAAACGCAATTATTATTTGACAGTCACCAAATGGTGATATATAATAAACTTGTCAGTCACCATATGGAGACCGAATCGTTCGTAAACACAATCAATGTCATACTGAACAAGCATAACAAGAGCTAATATGGTTATGTTATCGGAATACCGTACATAGCTTGCTTAATTATTCTCCGTATTCCGGATATTTCCCTCTTTGAAGGTAAAGTAAGATGAATATGGAGCTAAGCGTTCGATCAATTTATGCAAGTTTAGGAGGCCCGTCCTATGCTCAACTCCCGTACCACTGGCATCCAAAAATCCATTCTCGACCGCCTCGTCCAAATCCACGACGGGATCGTCATTGCCGACCCCGAACACCAGCAACTGGGCGAGCGTCCCGATGAACTGCTGCAACAACTCACCGACAGATTGCCGGCGTCGGACCGGCAATTGCTCGACCAATACGACTGCGCCCGCCTGGAACAACTCTGCCGCCAGGATGAATTGATCTACAACGAAGGCCTGATGGACGGCATCCGCTTCGGCTATTGGGTGGCGCTGGTCGGGCGGGGAGTGGAGAAGATCAAGGTCTAAAGGCGCTGCGCATGCGAATATCAAATAAACGCCCTCAATCTATTTCAGCAGATTGAGAGCGAGTTTCATCAAAAAAACACAGTCTATCATTCTAGGCTGTGTTTTTTTGTTTTATTTCGTAAAGAAACTCATCAAGCTTGGGTCTCCGCTTGGATGGAAACGTGACAGTTCGTTTCGGTTATGTTTAAATTTCATTTGAACATACCAGTATTCCCAAATAGGGGTAGTACCAGCGTATCTAAGACGAATCGCAATTGTTTGGATTAAATTGGAAATGTAAAAATGGAGCATTAAGAAATGATTGTGGAAAAATCACCTTACTTATTGCCCAGAAATTGAAAGAAAGAAGTTTATGGGTAATGTTTGATGAAAGAATCGAAGTGGCTGAAATTTGTCGTTGACATTGTACGGGAGAGTTTAAAATAGTTCTACTGAACTGGATCTGAATCACAAATCAGACAGCAGAAGTAATATCCCATGATAGCACATGTTTTGAAAATTAGGCGCTACGTAATCAATCCCCGCCCACTGAATGGCCTCAAGCTGTTTTTGCGACAGATGAGACATGGGATACACTCCAAGAATATATGCATAAAATGCCGCCACAAAAACAGCCTTGTTCTCAGCGGTGGCCGTGGGGAAATATTTATCCACGCTTGCTGCAATAGTGCCCAGAACTTTCATAACTTCCTTTTTGAAATCCGCTAGCTTCTCAATACCGCTGTTGTTTTCGAGAAATGTAAAGAGGATGGAAGACAGCTTCAGCATCTTATCGTGCGATAACAAAGTCTCCGTCAAGCAGGTACTATATTGTTCCTTTGTCATCATAGCAGTAGTATCCATTACTTCGACAAGGCAAGCCTGCCAATTCAGCATTTCCCGCTTCAAAAGGTCAAGTAAAACTTCGTCTTTCGTTTTATAGTAATTATATATTGTCGGGCGGGTAATAGAGGTCAATTCAGAAATTGCCTTAAAGTTTACGCCCTCATATCCATTTTGGCTGAATAGCCGATCGCAGGCATTGATGATTTCTTTCTGCCTGCCTGTTATCTGTTCCTGGGTTCTCGCTCTTACAAAATCCATCGTCGTCTCTCCTTCATCCCCTATGCTAACACAGCATTCAGAAGATTTCAATCAAAATAATTGACGTGGTGTCAATTACTTGTTATAATTAAATTGTTGACACAGTGTCAATAATAGATTGGAGGTTCAACATGAATAAAAAAGTTGCTTTAATTACAGGTGCATCATCCGGCATTGGAATGGCAACTGCATTGGAACTTCAGGCAAAGGGATTTACCGTCTATGGAGCAGCCCGCCGGACAGACAAAATGAAAAACTTTGCCGGAAAAGGTATTCACACCGTTGCACTTGATGTAACGGACGAAGCTTCCATGATTTCCTGCGTGAATACAATTTTTGAAAAGGAAGGCCGTATCGATGTGCTGGTCAATAATGCCGGATATGGTTCCTATGGTGCCATCGAAGATGTAACGATGGAAGAAGCGCGCCGTCAGTTGGATGTCAATTTGTTTGGTCTTGCACGGATGACACAGCTTGTGCTACCCTCTATGCGCAAGAATAAGTTCGGTAAAATCGTGAATATATCATCCATGGGCGGTAAGATTGCCACACCATTCGGCGGTTGGTACCACACCACCAAATTTGCCGTGGAAGGCTTTTCCGACTGTCTGCGTATGGAAGTAGCACCCTTCGGCATTGATATCATTGTGATGGAACCCGGTGGAATCAAAACTGACTGGGGAATCATTGCGGCGGAACATTTGAAACAGTCTTCCGCCAAGGGCGCTTATGCCGCACAGGCAAGTCATGTTGCAGAGGGCATGATGAAAGTATATACAGGTGACAACCTTTCAAAGCCTGAAGTGATTGCCAAAACTATCGCAAAGGCCGTAACGGCCAAAAAGCCTAAAACACGCTATCTTGTCGGATACGCCGCAAAGCCTTCCGTTTTTTTAAAACGAATCACCAGTGACCGAGTATTTGATAAAATGATCCAAAAAATGATGGGCTGAGATAAATTTTTGATGTTACTGTTCCGATCAGGTCAAGGATTGTAATAACGGCTACACCAAAAGCCAATGCTTTCATTGAAAACATTGGCTTTTGGTGTAGGCAAAATAAAACAAGCTCATTATCGTTGCCAATGCAGTGGTATTAATCATCTCCGATGATTATGGCCTAAAACCACTCCGGCGGCCGAATTAATGACAGCATTCTTAAAAACTTCCCGGGGACGAACCGGCGTTGAACCAAGTATACCTACTGCAACAGTTTCATACTTAAGTATCTGGTTCTTCGTATTCAAATGAAGAACAACAAAATGCTCCCGGTCTTCATAACGTAACTTAGGCATAAGAAAATCCACTACATCTTGAGGTCGCCGAATAATAAACCGTCCGTATTTGGCATTGACGCAAGAATCTTGGTTAATTCCAAGATAGCTTTAATCTGTTTAGCCTTCACAGGGCCGATGCCTTAAACCAGTGAATCTAATGTTTATCATTCATTTCTTTCCCTTACAATCAAACCCCCAGGCTCACAATTGAGCGCCTTACAAATCCGCTCAATCACCGATAAATCTACCCGTGTGCTTGTATTATTATAAATCGCATACAGGGTATTTTTATTTACCCCGCTTTTTTCTTGTAACTCCGGAACCTTCATTTTATTTCTCTCAAACATGAGTCTGTCTAATGCAAATTTAACCACTTGGACAGTCTCCTATCTGTTTTTTCCCTCAAGGTATCAGCCGATTCTTTATTAACATCGCCTCAATTACTTTCTTAATAACTTTCTGATCTTCCTCACTTAACTTTTCAACCGCTTCAAAGTATTTCTTAAGCTCTTTATCATGAATTTGAATTTCATTGGAGTCCGCATCCGTTACTAAATAATCCAAACTCACATGAAAAAGGTCGCGAAGTTTTAATAATGCATCAATTGAGGGGCGCGAAGCATTGTTTTCGTATCGGCTAATATGCTTGGGATGAACCTCTAATATTTCGGCTAATTCTTGTTGGGAGATGTTTTTCCCTTTACGCAGCTGTTTGAGTTTTTCGCCAATGCTCATGGAGTAATGCCACCTCATTTATTAATGATCATCGATAAAGAGTAATGATTCAAAATTATCACATTATTTGTTGACAAATAGGTAATGAATAATGTAGAATAATGTCAAGTAAAATAATTCCAATAATGTAAAAACGGTTTATTTTTTCCTCCTCGTATAACGAAAGAGGCTAATTTGGCGTAACCTGTGTAACTTATTCTGCAAATTCCAAAGTTTCCCTCTTTAATGCTAAACTTCATGAAATGTTATTTTTGTTGAACATTGCAAAAAACATTAATCTCTCAAGTATTAGCTTAAAAGGAGGCCACGTCCCATGCTCAACTCCCGTACCACCGGCATCCAAAAATTCATTCTCGACCGCCTCGTCCAAATCCACGACGAGATCGTCATCGCCGACCCCGAACACCGGCAACTGGGCGAGCGTCCGGATAAACTGCTGCAACAACTCAGCGACCAACTGTCAGCGCCCGACCGGCAATTGCTCGACCAATACGACTGCGTCCGCCTGGAGCAGTTCTGCCGCCAGGATGAATTGATCTACAACGAAGGCCTGATGGACGGCATCCGCTTCGGCTATTGGGTGGCGCTGGTTGGGCGGGGAGTGGAGAAGATCAAGGTCTAAACGGTACGAGTAAAGTAACCGGGAAGAAGTAAACCGTGATTTAAATGGTAGATGATAATTGAGGAAGGTCTGTAAACGGGGACGATGAAACCGACAAAATAATCGTTCTTACGTTAAGCGGGTTGGATGACTAGCGCGAAAACTTTGCAGCAATTCAACAGACTTCTTTAGCGCATCCACAGTCTTAACTTCTATTACAACTCGCAAATTACGATTTCCGGCGAACCTAAGCATTTCATGGATATCAATTATTCCGCTAAAAAGTACTTGGTGATCGCTTTTTCCATTATAATCATGTAAATGCATATGGCTAATTTTGCCTTCCCATTTTAAAAGAATTTCTTTTTCTTTAAAACCCGATTTCCCGTCATGTCCAGTATCCCAAGTGAAAAAGAGTCCATCCATCTCTGCTAACTTAGCGATTGCTCCGGTAATAAATGAATAATAAAAGTTATTACAATTTTCTATACATACCCTTACGTTTGATTTCTCTGCTGTTTTCAATAGCTTTTTGAATGAAGTTATTAAGTTTTGTAAAAATTTTGCTTGATATTTCTCGTAGATCCAGACCTTTTGACTAGGCAAAGTAAAAAATATACCGGAATTGATGTGAAGATTTACCAAATGAATACCGGCTTGTGATGCCCAAATTATTGCTTCACAACAACGGTCTAAATTGGCTCGCCGAATCGCTGGATGAAACGATGCCAAATCAATTTCTTCGGGCAAATGTAAAGTAAACTCAATATTTTTTTCGTTGGATAATTTTCTTATCAAATCGGGAGCCAGATTTTCCGGGCAAAAGTCGGGTATGTTCATATTTAATTCAATAAATGAAAGCCCCAAATCCTTACATATTGCAATATTGCTGTTGATATCCGGTAATTCGATTAATGCCGGCATCCCAAGTTTCATTCGATGAATCCTTTCTATGTGAGACGAAAGTTAAATTGTAATTAGCCATTCAACTGTTTCATATAAAATAAGATTATTCAAGTACTTCTCGTTGATTATTACCTTTCAAAAAAACAAGTTAAATAGTGAATTAGTTTGAGTATTAACGGTATGATTTCGACAATTAAAAATCATCCCCTCTATAAAATGTAGGAACCAGAAAGGGAGTATTGTTTATATGTCAAATTAATGTTCTTGATGTGAAAGCTTGATGTTGTAACTATATTCTTAAGGATCGGTTGTAAAAACGAATATGAATATCGTCCATCCGCAAATACCAAAAGAGCTCACCCGGATTGCTGATCTTTCTTGCTATGCCCGGCCCTTTCTGCTGGAAGAGTTGCCGATCGTCGCCGTTGCAAGCCGCGAAACGCGGATTCAAGACGCGGAATTCGGTAAAATGGATATTCGCAAGAGCATTTTCGAGGATAGTATCTTTCATCATTGCAATTTTGAAAAGGCAAGCTTTGTTGATGTTCTATTTCATGATTGCGACTTGTCAAACAGTAAATTTTCCGGAGCCTATTTCGAACGGTGTAAATTTATATCCTGTAAATGTATTGGGATCGATATGAGCGATACGGTAATCAAACAAACAATTTTTGAACAATCGAATTTACAATATGCAAATTTCAATAAAACAAAACTGACGGATGTCTCGTTTGAACACGTTGATTTTACTGAGTCGTCCATGGCTGAAGCAACATTGAAAAGATTTAACGCAACGGATTCGCAATTTGTGAGAAATAACTTTTTCAAAACGCTTTTGGCAACCGTGGACTTTTCAAATAATGAGTTGGTTGCGCCATTGGTATCGACTCCGCCGGTTGAGCTCAAAGGAGCGACAGTCGATATGTTTCAAGCAGCCGATTTAATTAGCCTTTGGGGTGTTATTGTGAAACGGTGATCAAATGTTGCAGGAATGACTGATTTGCATGCCGGAGTGGCGGACTACTTAACTACCAATTATTTGTTGGCAATTCAGGCAACAAAAATAACTCCTACATACTACGAAGGAGAATGAGCAGCTATAAAAAGTCAATAGGGTAAATCAATTTTTAAGGGTCAAATATTCTTCTAACGTTATGGCATACACATTGGTTATTTTGTTATTTTCATCAGGCGATTCCGCGATTAGTCTCATTCCATTTTTCTGGGCTACCTTTTGAGAAGCAATATATGCAATGTAAAGCCGCTAAGTCCTCCATAACCAATTCTCGTAAAACAAGTCTTTGCGTTTCAATCTTCATTTTCTTGCCCTCGCTTTGTTGGTTCGGTGGCTGTGCCTGATCTCCGAAAGAGCGAGATATTTGCCTATATTCTCTTTGAACTCGGTTGCCGTAATTAGCATAAAACGTCCGATTATCTTTAATATAAGTATACGTAAATTGAACGAAATTTTCAAAGGCCAATCGTACGGTTTTTTCAACTTGATTTCTGCTTAATCTATCGAAGCGCCGGACCGGGATAGTGTCATCGGCCCCCCGGCGTGCCGGGGAGGCCGACTACTTGAAAAAATAGACTTCGCTTGTTCCAAATTGTTAGCTTTTGAGAAAATATCCCATGGCGCCCCCTCTCTTCCACCGCTTCGAACCGGCTGTCATTCAAAAGAGAGGGGGATTGTAAAAAGTTGGATCAAGTATTGGCTATCGAAGGGGGGTGAGTCGCGCCCCATTTTCATTCCTTCGCTTGCCCCGACCAGTCGGGGTGGACACTACTTAGAATAACTTTTGGCCTATGTCGTCACCTAATTTTCTTAATTCGCTTGCGCGAGCAGCGACGGGTAGCTAGCGTGGACGACTACTTAACCAACGCGCTTCCCAACCTATTCGCGCGCTCCAAAACCTTGGCGGGAACTTCTTTGCGAATACTGGTTCCGCCGTAATTGATGATTCCGGCTATTTGGTAAGCGCCGCCCCGCAATACCCGTTTTACCGAATTTACGGCGCCGCTATCGTTAAACGGCCACGGGGCGGCCGCTACGGCAATAATCATTGCTTTTTTCCCTTTTTGACGAGGTTTGGGAAATCTCCCCTGGGAGAAATCCTCGAAGGTAGTGACATTCCGGTCAAAAAGATTTTTCAAAACCCCGCTCATATTTCTCCAATACGATGGCGTGCCAATGATCACGGCGTCGGCCGCCAGCATTTTTCCGCCGATCCGTTGGGCGTCATCTCCCGCTAAAACACATTCGTGATTCGGTCTGCAACGCAAACACCCCAGGCAGGGTTTTACCGTTAGTTGATACACATCCACCCATTCAACTTGGTGTTCGCCGGGAATACCCGCTTGGATCGCGTGTAAGATTTGGACTGTCGATCCTTCTTGCCGTGGTGAACCGTTTAGAATTAAAACTTTCATGATCAAGCTCCTCTCATATTCTCCTTTTAGAACTGAACGTTCAGTAAAACACAATCAAAAAATTTTTATTCATGATATTTATGGTATGCGCCATGAGTCGCCGTAAAAATTTTAATAAACGTTTTTTGGTATTCCGCTTGGTCCATTTCAAAATAATCGAGCCATGAATCACTAAAACATAAAAAGGCGTAGGTTGGAATGATATTAGTAAAAAACTCAGCCATTAAGCGTTCTTTCCGTTCATAGGGCAGCTGAGCGTTTTTTTCAGCAAACGCTTCGTCGACTTTTACCAACGCTTCGACAATTTGATAAATGATTGGCTGTTTGGCCGTTTTTTTTAAGGAATCCATTAGAATAATCCGTATTAGATCGGCGTTTTTTTCGTTAAAATCCCGGTAATGATCTTGCATCCGCTCCGGCAACCGCGCCGCTTTGGTTTGATGGCTATCCGCTTGGGCCACTTGCAGCAACCCGCGATACTCCTGAATAAATCCATCGATTAAAACCGTCAGGATTTCTTCCTTGCTTTTAAAGTGATAGTATATTAACGACTTAGGGACTCCCGCTGTCTTGGCAATCTCCTCAATCCGTGAACCTTCAAAGCTTTTGTCGGCAAAAACCTTAATAGCGGCTTGCATAATCCGATTTTTGGCATTTGGAATATTATTGGCCATCGGGGCTCCTTATTCATTCATACTGAATGTTCGGTATTAATTATAGTTGATTTTTAATGAATTAGCAAGCGACCTCTCAATTTATTTCGACCCCTGTGGCGCGGCTTGTGAAATAGGCGTTAAAAAGTCAATCGATCCCCGGATCCTCCCATAAGACGGGACGATGGTTCCGGGCCGAATAATAGATCGCTTTGACAAGCTTAAGTGCGGTAATGGCGGCCCGGCCCCCCAGGGCGAACGGTTCGCCGGTTTGTAAGCACCGGTAAAAATCCGCGATTAAGGCCGCATGGCTGCAGCCCCAGTAAGCTTTGGCGCCGGTCCGGACATTTTGTTCCGCAAATAGTTCAACCCCGCCGTTCCGGTCGACGACCGTCAGGTCTCCGGCCAACTTCAGGGTTTGCTGTTCACATTCGAGCTCAATCTCCACCGGGTCATTTTCCGCATTGCAAACCGTAGCGAAAAATTCGGCCGTCACTCCGTTGGTAAAGGTCAAAAAGGCTTGGGCGGTATCTTCCACTTCAATCACGCCTTTCAAACCATTCGTGGCGGTGGCCCCTTCGATGCGATACAATTCGCCGACAAACCATTGGAGCAGATCCAAAGTATGAATGGCTTGATTAATTAAAACACCGCCGCCCTCGGTGGCCCAAGCGCCCCGCCATCCGCTATTGCGGTAATAAGCGGCGTCACGATGCCATTGTAGCTTAGCGCGGGCGTGACGGACGGCGCCGGCTTGTCCGGAATCAAGTAACGACTTGATCCGCAGCGATGTGCTGTTATAACGATTTTGAAAACAGACGCCAAGCTGCTTCCCGGATTTATCGGCGACACGGGTCAGCTCCGCCGCATCGGCCAATGAAATCGCCATCGGTTTTTCCAACACAACGTGTTTACCCGATCGCAACGCTTGCTTGGCCATTTCGGCATGTAAATAATGCGGGGTGCAGATATGAACGACATCGATCTGCGGGTCCTGTAACATTTGGCGATAATCGGTGTAATAGCGACAATCATATTGCGCGGCGGCGGCAACCACCTTTTGCCGATCGTTATCCACCACTGCCGCCAAACGCGCTTCCGGCGTTGCTTGGACCGCAGCCGCATGAATGCCGCAAATTGTTCCACAGCCGATAATGGCAGTCTGAAAACCACCCATAACGACACCTCTTTATCGTCATTATTTTTCTGAAAGTTAACAAATCGATCAATGAATCCCATCCGGGATTTGATAAATTTCCTCATTATATTGTAAACTCTCTTTCGTTTATTGAAAAGGTGTAAAAATTTTTCCCCTTAATTTTTAATTAAAATAACTCTAAACTATTGTTAAAAGGATCCAATTAATTGCCGAATCAATCATTGAAGCTTGAATTCCAAAAAATATGCGAAGGGATGAAAGTAATGAAAAAAGGGCTGTTGTTGTTTATGAACTTACAAGTCCATTTGCAACAGCCCTCATCACCACTACATCTCGATACGCTTTCGACCCTCGCGTTAATCTATTGAGCACCTTTCGGTGTTAATAACGCCTTAGCCTGCCCTCAATATTCAATCCCTTCCCTGGCGCCGATCCCGCGCTCAAAGGGATGTTTTACCGCTCGAACCTCGGAAACGTAATCGGCCAGCTCGACCAGTTCTACCGGAGCGCGCCGCCCCGTCAAGACCACTTCCACGGCGGCCGGTTTTTCCCGTAACCAAGCGATCACCGCTGCGAGCGGCAGCAACCCCGTGGCGATCGCCGCCATCACCTCGTCCAAAATCAACAGCTCGCAAGCGCCGTCCGCCGCGAGCGTTTGAGCCAAATTCCACAGTTCGTTCACGGTCGCCGCCGCAGCCGCCCGTTCGGTAGGATTGAGATCCTTGACAAATTTGGTCAGTTCCGGATGGCGTTGGATTAGATACCCCGCGCCCAACTGCCGGAGCACAGTCAACTCTCCGGTTTCGCGGCCTTTCAGAAATTGAATCAACGCCACCCGTTGGCCCCGGCCATACGCCCGGAGACTCAAGCCCAACGCCGCTGTGGTTTTTCCCTTGCCGTCACCGGTATAGATGTGAATCAGTCCCCGCATCGAAACCGCTCTCCTTCTGCTTCCACCGCGTTTGCCGCGCCGAGGATTTCGCCCAACCACCGCAGCAAGATCCGGTTGCTCGCCCGGTCGCGGACGGCGACCCGGAAATACCGTTCGTTTAAACCCTGAAAATTGGCGGCCGCCCGGATTAAAACGCCCCGCGCCGCCAGCCGTTGCTGTAAAACCGCAACCGTCATCCCCGCGCAAAGCTCCACTAAGATAAAGTTGGTTCGCGGTTCAAACACCCGCAGCCCCGGCAACATCCGTAAGGATCGGGCCAGCCACCCTAGTTCGGAATGGAGCCACTCCTGCGTCCGTTGCAAATAATCTTCCGCCCGGGGCAGGAAATCGGCGACCGCGTCGGCCAACAGATTGACCGACCAGGGTAATTGCGCCCGGCGCAACGCGGCGATCAACTCCGGCCGGCCCAACCCGTATCCCACCCGCAACCCGGGAATGGCGAAAATTTTCGTAAAAGCCCGGATCAGAAACAATTGCGGAAACTCGTCCAACAACGGGACCAGGGAATTGACGTTGCCGCCCACCGTCAGTTCGATAAACGCCTCGTCGACGATGCAGGCCGCCCCGGCCGCTTGGGTGAGGGCGGCCAACTCGCGCAGTTGCGTCAGGGGCAACAACGTGGCGGTGGGATTGTTCGGGTTGCAAAGCATCAGACAATCCATCCCGTTGAGCGCCGCGCTAAGCCGCGCCAAATCCACTCGAAACCCGTCCGCCGGATCCAGCGTGAAATAGGTCACCGCCGCGCCCGTCGCCATTGCCGCCGGTTGATACTCCGAAAACGTCGGGGCGACGATCAAAACCCGCCGGGGCCGCAAGACCCGGAACACCAGATAAATGATTTCCGCCGCGCCGTTGCCGGCGATAACCCCTTCCTCCGGTGTCTGCAAATACCGGGCGATGCTTGCCCGCAGCTTGCGCTGATCCGGGTCCGGATAATCGCCGAGCCGCTCCAGCCGTTCCCGCAGATAGCCTTTTAAGATTTCCGGCGTGCCCAACGGATTGATATTGGCGCTGAAATCCAACAAATTTTCCCGTTGGCAACCCCATTCCGCTTCCGCCTGATACACGTTGCCGCCATGCCCGTCCATTACAAAATCCTCTCAAAATACAAAATCAACAATCCTAATCCCGCTCCCAGCAACGAAGTCACGTAAAGCAACTTCACGGTCGCGCCAATATCCCCGGCCTCCAACGGTTTCAACGGGTCGCCCAAGGTCGGTTTGGCGACGATCCGGCCAAAATAGACGTTGGCGCCGCCCAGTTGAATCCCTAACGCGCCGGCGACCGCCGCTTCGGGATAGGCGCAATTGGGGCTGTCGTGACAGCGGCGGTCCCGGAGCATCGTCCGGAAGCTTTGCCGCGAATCAAACCCCAGCAGTCCGGCGGCGCACGGAATCAGCAATCCGGTCAACCGAGCCGGGAGAAAATTGGCACCATCGTCCAGTTTGGCGGAGGCCCAGCCAAAATACTGATACCGTTCGTTTTTATAACCCACCATTGAATCCAACGTGCTAACCGCCTTAAAGGCGTATACCAACGGCGCCGCCATTCCGAAACACCCGCCGAGCACCGCGTAGCATAACGGCGCAATCACTCCGTCCACCGTATTCTCAGCCGTCGTCTCCACCACCGCCCGGATCACTTCCGGCTCCGTCAAGTTCGTCGTCTCCCTGCCGACCAACATACCTAATTGTTGCCGGGCGGCGGTTAAGTCCAGTCCGGATAACGCCTGCCGTACCTTGACCGCTTCCACCGCCAGGCAACGGGTGGCCAACGCCGTATAGATCAAATAAATATTCAGCAGATGATATCCCACCGCGCCGCCCAACCACAACGCCAGCCGCAACATCAGCCAAACCGCGCCAAAGCTCACCGCCGTGGTGGCCCCGGCCAAAATAATTCCCGCCCAGCGCTCCCGAATCGGACGCGTATTGGCGCGACCGCCTCCGGTCCAACGGCGCAGGATTGGTTCCAACCCATGGATCCAAGCGCCGATCAACCGGACCGGATGATACAACCAGTGCGGATCGCCGATTAACAAATCAAGCAAATAAGCGCAGACCAGATCGATCACGATCATCCCGTCACGACCCCCAGTTTTCCATGATCCGGTAAATCTGTCCGAGATCGAGGTTTAACCGGAGTTGCTCCGCCAGCAGATCGTATTGACTCTCTTTAAAACTGCGGTAGTCGGTTGGCATCCCCGCCAAGGGATTCAGTCCTTTACGGGACCGGATATTATTAATCAGCCCCGCCGTGAACCGGACATTGTCAAACAAGCCGTGCAGATAACTGCCGAAAACGCTGCCCTGGAGGTTGCAGACCCCACCGTTGACCCCGTTGTTTTCGTTCCCAAACGGCTGCTCCAGTTCGATCAAAGGAACCGTCCCTTCATGGCAGGTCGTGACACCGAGATGAATCTCATACCCGGCCAGGGCAAGTCCGCCCAACCCGGCAAACAGCCCCTGATCATGGATGAGCTTGCCCGCGATTTGGACGGTCCGCTTCTCCCGCTCCAACACGGTGTCGATGTTCAACAACCCCATTCCGGCGCTCTGCTCCAGCTCGCTTTCCATCCGGTAGGGATCGGCAATGGTTTTCCCCAGCATCTGAAAACCGCCGCAAATTCCGGCAATGATCGCGCCGCGCCGGTGTTGGCGGATCAGAGCGTTCTCCAAACCCGAGCGGCGGAGGTACGCCAAATCCTCCAAGGTATTTTTGGTACCCGGCAAAATGATCAGATCCGGTTCGCCAAGGCTCGCTACCGTTTCCACATAGCGGAGACTGACATCCTCAAGGTTCTCCAAAACGTTAAAATCGGTAAAGTTTGATAAACGGGGCAATTTGACGACGGCGATGTCCACACCGGCGGTTTGGGGTTGCTGCCGGGTGAACCGTTCAGTCAGACTGTCCTCATCCTCGATATTGAGCTTCAGATAGGGCACCACTCCAAGTACCGGACGTTTGACGATCTCTTCCAGCATCACGATTCCCGGTTGCAGGATACTCCGGTCGCCCCGGAATTTATTGATGACCACTCCTTGCACCCGTTGCCGCTCACCCTCGGCCAGCAACAGCATTGTCCCGGCAAGCGCGGCGAAAACCCCGCCCCGGTCGATATCGCCCACCAGCAATACCGGCGCGTCCGCCAACTCGGCCATGCCCATATTGACGATATCCTTGTCCCGGAGATTAATCTCCGCCGGACTGCCGGCCCCTTCGATCACCACGATCTCGTTGGCGGCGGCCAAGGCGTCATAATGCCCCTTGACCAGACCGGCCAGTTGCGGTTTGAATTCATGGTATTCCACGGCCGACATATTGCCGTAAACCTTGCCGCCCACAATGACCTGGGCGTTCCGATCGGTCGTCGGTTTCAACAACACCGGATTCATCCGGACGTCGGGCGGCAATCCCGCCGCCTCCGCCTGCACCACTTGCGCCCGTCCCATCTCCAGTCCGTCCGCGGTGATAAATGAGTTCAGCGCCATATTTTGCGCTTTAAACGGCGCGACCTTGAAGCCGTCTTGCCGGAAGATGCGGCATAACCCGGCGGTGATCAGACTTTTGCCGACCGCCGAAGCCACGCCTTGGATCATTATGCGTTTGGTCCGCGTCATCAACAACTCCCTTTCGCATAGGCCGCGCAACGGCGCAGCCAGTTTTCGGCCAGGGACGGATTGGCTTCGAAATGCAGATGGGGGTAAGCGGCCAGCACATTTTGATACGTCAGCCCGCCGGACCAACAACCGGCCGCGCCATCCGCCCGCTCTTTGGTCATCCGGTAGGCTTGTTCCGCCGCCAGTTGCTCCGTCAGGCCGGTGATTTCCGAATAATGAAATTCATGGGCGCGGATGCGTTGCCCGGCCGGTCCCAAAAGCGTGTCGCGGATCGTTGCAACTTCCACGTACCCGAAATGCTGCAATGAACCGGTGATTTGACCGGCCACCGGAAAAACGGCGCACATTTCATGGGTCGCCCCTAGCTGATCGGTCAAACTGCGACAGAGGTAAAGCAGTCCGCCGCATTCGGCGTAAACCGGCATTCCCCGCTCGGCCGCCCGCCGTACGCTTTCCCGCATTGACCGGTTGGCGGAAAGGGTCGCGGCAAAAACCTCCGGATAGCCGCCGCCGAAATAAAGGCCGTCGAGTCCCTCCGGCAGTTGAACGTCGCACAACGGGCTAAAAAAGATCAATTCCGCTCCGAGCTGTCGCAACAGCGCGAAATTATCATGATAATAAAAGTTAAACGCCGCATCCTGGGCGACGCCCAACCGCACCCGGCCAAGCGCCCGCCGGTCGCTCCGCGGCGCGTCAAGGGGTCCCGCGCTGCCGGCCAGCGCGACGAGGGCTTCCAGATCGATCGTGTCGGCCAATATCCCGGTCAAACGCCCGAGCTTCTCCGTCAAACCGTCGATTTCCGCCTGGGGAACCAACCCCAAATGCCGACTGGGTAAGGTTATTTCCGGCAAATAAGGTAGGTAACCCAGGACCTGTACGCCGTTTTCCGTTTCAATGATCCGTTTGAGCAGTAAAAAGTGGCTCTTGCTCTTTAGCTGGTTGAGAATGACCCCTTGAATCGGCAGCCCCGGGACAAATTGCTGATACCCCCGGATCAAGGCGGCAACACTCAACGACATTCCCGCCGCGTTGACCACCAGCACAACCGGCGTTTGCAGGATCTGGGCCACCTGGGCGGTACTGCCCTGGAGGGAAACGCCGCGTTGCCCGTCAAAC
The DNA here is from genome assembly GCA_023417475.1 of Bacillota bacterium. GTDB lineage: Bacteria > Bacillota > UBA4882 > UBA8346 > UBA8346 > JAEYPR01. Next base: position 31,020 of record JAEZFP010000048.1, read on the forward strand.
AGTCCCATCACTCCCTCGATGACCGCCAGATCGGCGTCAGCGGCCCGCGTCGCAAACAGCCGCCGCAATATCGCTTCATCCAGCAACCAGGAGTCCAAATTGGCAGACGGCCTGCTGGTGACATATTGATGAAACATCGGGTCGATAAAATCCGGACCCACTTTAAAAGGCTGCACCGTCAGCCCCCGGCGCCGCAACAAAGAGAGCAAGCCCATTGTCAGCGTCGTTTTCCCGCAACCGCTCCCGGTTCCGGCAAGGATCAACCTGGCCATTCCCATCCGCCGTTGCCTCCTTTCATTGATGGAAGTCGCCGTACGATCAACAGCCCAATTCGGCAAAGCTGTCCCACACCGCCGCGATGGTCCGATCCAAGTCGGCGTCGCTATGGGCGGCCGATAAAAACAGCGCTTCAAATTGGGACGGCGGCAGATAAATCCCCTTGTCCAACATTAATTTGAAATAACGGGCAAACATTACCGTATCCGCCCGGAGTGCCGTTTCATAATTGATTACCCGGTCCGCGGTAAAGAAGGGGCTAAGCAAGGAACCGACCCGGTTGACTGTCAAGGCCAGGCCATGACGGGCGGCGGCCTCGACATACGTTTGCTCCAGCCGTTGGGCTTTCGCATCCAATTCCCGGTAGACGTCGGGATTGGTTTGCAACTGTCTCAAAGTGGCGATTCCGGCCGCCATCGCCACCGGATTGCCCGATAAAGTTCCGGCTTGATAGACCGGACCCAACGGCGCCACCAAGTTCATGATCGCTTTTTTGCCGCCGTATGCTCCTACCGGCATGCCGCCGCCGATGATCTTGCCCAAGGTGGTCAGATCGGGAATAACGCCATAATAGCCTTGCGCTCCGCCGTAGGAAACCCGGAACCCGGTGATCACCTCGTCAAAAATGAGCACAACGCCGTAGCTTTCAGTCAACCGCCGCAACAATTGCAAAAATTCCGGTTGCGGTTCAACCAGCCCCATGTTTCCGGCCACCGGTTCCACAATCACCGCCGCCAGCTCCGGGCCGATCTTTCGGAACAGATCCGTCAAATAGTCCCCGTCATTATAAGGCGCCATAATCGTGGCGGCGACAAAATCCGCCGGTACCCCGGCGCTATCGGGCGTCCCCAAAGTCAACAACCCCGAACCGGCCTTCACCAACAATGGATCGCTATGCCCGTGATAACAGCCGGTAAATTTGACGATCTTCGACCGGCCGGTGTAGCCCCGGGCCAATCGGAGCGCACTCATCACCGCTTCCGTCCCGGAATTGACCATGCGCACCATCTCCACCGAAGGCAACGCCGCGCTGATCATTTCCGCCAGGATCACCTCCCGCTCGGTGGGAGCTCCAAAGCTGGTCCCGTCCTGAGCCGCTTCGGTAATCGCCGCAATCACTTCGGGATGGGCATGACCCAAAATCAACGGCCCCCAAGAACAAACATAATCCAAATACTCATGTCCGTCGACATCGGTGATCCGGCTACCCTGGGCTTTTTTGATAAAAAGCGGTTCCAACCCCACGCTGCGAAAAGCTCTGACCGGGCTGTTCACCCCACCCGGAATCACGCGGCCGGCAGCGGCGAACAATTGGTGGGAAAGCGGATTATTCATGGCGCAACCACCCCGCAATCTCTTTGGCGAAATAGGTGATGATGATCTTGGCGCCGGCCCGCTTGATCGCCGTGACCGTCTCCATCACCACACCCGGTTCGTCGATCCAGCCTTGCGCGGCGGCCGCTTTGATCATCGCATACTCGCCGCTGACATTGTAGGCGGCCACCGGAACCTGAACTTGCGTGCTGATCGCCCGGATCACATCCAAATAAGCCAAAGCCGGCTTAACCATCACCATATCCGCGCCTTCGGCCAAGTCCAACTCCACCTCTTTCACCGCTTCCCGGAGATTGGCATAATCCATCTGATAGGTTTTGCGATCACCGAAGAGCGGCCGGGATTGAGCCGCCTCCCGGAACGGGCCGTAAAATGACGAGGCATATTTGGCGCTATAAGCGAGCAACGCCGTGTCGACATAGCCGTGTTCGGCAAGGGTCCGGCGAATCGCGCCGATCCGCCCGTCCATCATATCCGAAGGTGCGATGATATCGGCGCCGGACTGCGCATAGCTAAGCGCGGTCGCGCTTAAGAGCGGTAAGGTCGTATCGTTTAAGACCCGACCGTCTTGGATCAAGCCGCAATGGCCATGCGACGTATATTCGCATAAACAGACATCGGCAATGAACAGCAAGTGCGGAAAGCGCTCTTTACCCAAGCGCAAGGCCTGTTGAATAATTCCGTTTGGATGGTAGGCCCCGGATCCCGTTTCATCTTTGTGTTCCGGAATTCCGAAGAGTAAAACCGCCGGGATCTCCAGCGCGGCGACTTCCTCCAGTTCCTTTAGGTAGTCTTGTAATGATAAATTATAAATTCCCGGCATTGAGGGGATTTCCCGTTTTTGGGCCAGTCCCTCGGCAACAAATAACGGATATACCAGATCCGAAGTTTGCACCGTCGTTTCCCTTACCAAACTGCGCATTGCCGGACTGGTCCGCAGCCGGCGCGGTCGTATTGTCATGATTAAACCTTCTTTCCGTAGCCATGTTGTTATTCCAAACCGGTTCGAACCAGGTTTTATTGATTGACCAGTTCCAATATTTTAGCGATCAAACCTTCCACGGTATGGGTTTCGGCCGTCGCAGCGACTTTAAGACCCATTTCCAACGCAGTTTGAGTTGTCACCGGACCGATCGCAACGACTTTACTACGTTCCAGCCAAGCAGGGCGCGTTCCCCCGAGCAAACTCAGGAAATGGCGCACCGTTGACGAACTCGTGAATGTTATAATATCAAACCCGTCTTTTGGTAAATTGGCGCGGAATGCCGCCGCAGCATTTTCATCCGCTAATGTTTGATAGGCCGTAACCGCCTCACAGGTGATTCCCGCCGCCGTCAATCCCTGGACCAATTCTTCCGAAGCTTGCTTAGCCCGGGTCAATAATACCCGGTCCGTGCCACTTAACCTTGCAAGCATCGCACCAAGCAAAGCGGTCGCAGTATATTCGGAAGGAACGAGATCGGCTTTGAAACCATACTGCCATAAGGCTTGAGCGGTCGCTGCTCCATTGACGGCAAATTTCAGCCCCGCCAGTTGACGCCGGTCGATCTCTTCTTCCTGCAACAACCGGAAGAAATAATCCACCCCATTGGCGCTGGTAAAGACCACCCAGGAGAACTCCGCTAACCGCACCGCGGCTTTCCGAAACTCCGCTTGGTCCGCCCCATCGGCAGCGACCACCTTGATCATCGGATACTCCAGCGCGACCCCGCCCAATTCTTCAATCAAGCGGACAAGTTTGGACGCTTGTTCTCGGGCCCGGGTGACCAAAATCCGTTTTCCGGCCAACGGGCCGTGGGGAAACCAGTTTAATTTCTTCCGCAAAGCAACCACCGGACCAATGACGATCACTGCCGGTGAACCAATTCCCGCCTTGGCCGCCGCTTCGGCCAGTTCCGCCAATGGCGCGACCAGCACTCTTTGCCCAACGCTTGTCCCGTTTTGGATAATTGCTGCGGGAGTCGCCGGCGCCTTGCCATGGCGGATCAAGTTGGCGGTAATGGCCGCCAGGTTACCGACACCCATCAAAAAAATTAACGTCCCATCCAGCACGGCCAGTTGTTCGTAATTCAACTGACCGTCGGTCTTGTCCGGATCTTCGTGACCGGTGATCACGTGAAATGAAGAGCAATAATCGCGGTGCGTCACCGGAATGCCGGCGTAAGCCGGCACCGCTACCGCCGACGAGACGCCCGGTACAATTTGAAAGGCGATTCCCCGCTCGACTAATGCTTCCGCTTCCTCGCCGCCCCGCCCGAAAACAAAGGGATCGCCCCCTTTCACCCGGGCCACCCGTTTGCCGGTCAGCGCTTTTTCGATTAGGATCGCATTGATCTGCGCCTGCGTCGCCCAGTGACACTCCGGACCTTTGCCGACATAGATCAGTTCCGCATCGGGATTGGCGTATTGTAATATCTCTTCCCCAAGGAGCCGGTCGTAGACGATCACCTCGGCCTGGGCCAAACACTCAACGGCTTTCACGGTCATCAGTTTTTTATCGCCCGGGCCGGCCCCGATCAGTTGGACCACTCCGTTTCCCATCAACGCACCCCTCCGCTTTGGGCTAGAATTTGCTCGGCAAGCCGTTCTCCCAAGGCTTTCCCCTGGGCGACGGGACCTGCCACCGTTGCCCGATAGATTTCCGGTCGATCATTCGCCGCCAGCATTCCGGTAATTTTCAAACAGTCGCCATCGGTCACCGCATGCGCGCCCATCGGAACACTGCAACCGCCGTTTAAGCGGATCAAAAAACCGCGTTCAGCTTTGGCGCATACCGCCCCTTCCTCGCAATGCACGGTTTCTTTGAGAAAACCAGCATCGTCATCTCGCCGGGTTTCGATCGCCAAAAACCCCTGGCATACCGCAGGGATCATCTCTTCCACCGCAAAATACTGCGTGATCCGGTCTTGCAGTCCCAGCCGTTTCAGTCCGGCAGCGGCCAGGATTATGGCATCATACTGATGTTGCGCCAATTTTTCGAGACGGGTGACGATATTGCCCCGTAATAACCGGATCGTCAGATCCGGCCGCAGCGCCAGGAGCTGTTTGCTCCGGCGCAAGCTGCTGGTACCCACCACTGCTCCTGCCGGCAATTCAACGAGGGTTGCTCCCGCGCGACTCACCAATACGTCGCGCGGATCCTCCCGTTCGGAAATGGCGGCGATCGTCAGTCCCGGAGCGATTTGGACGGGCAGATCTTTCATACTGTGCACCGCCAGGTCGATTGTCCCCTGCAGCAAAGCCAATTCAATCTCTTTGATAAACAGTCCTTTGCCGCCCACCTGATCCAACGCCCGGTCCAGGATCAGATCGCCGCTGGTTTTGATGGTTACCATCTCCAACTCCAGATCCGGATAGCGCTCACGGACTTTATCAATAACGATCCGGGTTTGGGCAATCGCCAAACGGCTTTCCCGGGTGCCGATTTTAAGCTTCCGCATCACGTTTTTCTCCGTCTATTTTTTCAAGGACCATCCGGGGATCGCCGGCCGGATCGTCAAGAATGGCTCTTCCGGCAGCCCGTAAAAGCTGTCGGCGTTTATCCGGATCGGCAACTTCCGTCTGAATTTTGCGCCGGAACTCAGCCCAGGTTTCCAAAGCGGTTTCCCGCTGAAAAATCGCGAACGATGCAATTTTCTCCCGTAATAACCGCGTGAGAGCGGGAAATCGGCCCGAACTGGTCACCCCAACGACCAAAGCGTCATTTTTCACCACCGCCGGAAAAACAAAGGTACATTTTTCCGGATCATCGGCGGAATTAACCCAGACGTTCATCCGCACAGCATCGTCGTAAACCGCATCGTTTAACGCGGGATCGGAGGTAGCGGCGATCACCAAGAAAAAACCGCTTAAATCTCCGTTCTGATAAGATTTCTTCCAATAAGTCAACTTCCTCAAATCGTGGAGTTGCTGAATTTCCGGGACCACTGCAGCGCTGATCACGACGATTTCCGCCTCAAACTGGAGGAGGGTTTGAATTTTGCGCCATGCGACCTGCCCTCCGCCGATCACTAGACACCTTCGTTTTTTCAGATCGATATACAAAGGAAAATAAGCCATGATCAGTTCAGCATCTCCTTAACCGCCCGCAGCACTTGTTCGACTGAGTCCACCGTCCAACCGTATTCCAACTCCGGTCGCCGGATCATGATCACCGGGATCGCCAATTCCCTGGCCGCAGCCAGCTTCGCCTGATTGCCGCCGGCTTCCCCGCTTTCTTTGGTTACCAGCGCTTGCGCCTGACAATAGCGGAGCATGGCCCGATTCATTTCAACCGAAAACGGCCCTTTCATCCCAATGATCCGCGCGGCGGAAAATCCGAGGCGTTCGCATTTCGCGATGACCTCCTGCAACGGTAACACCCGGATAAACAGGCGTTCCCGAAAATCGCCGATCTGACGGGTGAAAGGCTCCAGATGATTGCTGCCGATCGTCAATAGAATTTTCCCGGTCAGTTCTGCCGCTTTACGGGCCGCATCGTCAAAATCCCTCGCCCAAATCAGGTCCGCCCCCGCCTCGCTATCAGTGGCTTCACGCTCAAACCGCAAGTAGGGGGTCCCGCTCTCACGGCAAGCCGCCATAGCGTTTAAAGAGGCTGCTTTGGCAAAAGGATGCGATGCGTCAATCACCAGGTCCGGCCCGATGGCGCCGATCAACCGGACCATCTCCGTTTGATCCAATCGTCCCTGATGGATACGGAGCCCCGGATATTGCCGCAAATATTCGGTCCCAAGATCCGTGGTTACTGTTGCATGAAGCTGCACCGGTTCCGGCGCCAGTCGCTCAATGATAGTCCGGGCATCGATCGTGCCGGCGATCAACAAAATGACCAACGTCTTATTGTTCATCGAAGTACCCGCGCGGGGTGATCATCCGCCCCCGTTCAATATACGTTCGGGAATTGCCGATCATGACAATGCTGAACATGTCGATCGTCAGCGCCGTCATCTGCTCCAAAGTAGTCAGATCATGACTCTCACCGACCCGGCCCGCATGACGGACAATTCCTACCGGCGTCTTCCCGTCCCGGTATCCTCCGATAAGCTCGGCCGCGACCGTAATTTGAGTCGTCCGTTGTTTACTTTTGGGATTATAAAGGCAGATTACGAAATCGGCGGCTGCGGCAGCGGCGATTCGCGCGGCAATCTGTTCCCATGGCGTCAACCGGTCACTCAGACTGATCACCGCAAAATCGTGCATCAACGGCGCGCCGAGAATCGCGGCAGCGGCACTCGCCGCGGTCAATCCGGGAATAACCTCCACCGCCACAGCGGTCCCGGAACGATGCAGCACCTCCAGCATGATTCCGGCCATGCCGTAAATACCGCTGTCGCCGCCGCTGACCAGCGCAACCGTTGCTCCGGTCAACGCTCGCGCCAACGCCGCTTCGCAACGTTCAACCTCCCGGGTCATCGTCGAAGCGAGGAACTGCTTGCCGGGGAATAAGTCTTTCACTAAATCGACATAAACTTGATAGCCGATAATCCAATCACTGTTTTGTAATGCCTTGACCGCTCGCGGCGTCATATCTTCTTTGGCGCCAGGTCCGATTCCGACCACGTAGATCTTCATTGATTTCCTCCAAACGCATGGCTCTGTCCAAACATCGATAGTAGATACCGGCTTCGGCGCCTGAAGCGCTATCTTTGATCCGGTACACGCAGCGATTCATTAATAAACCGGCGATACTTCGCATACCCCGGACAATTTTCGCTTGTTCCTTGGGATCGCTGATATTAAGTTTCAACAAGGTCTGATTGATCTTGACGGACACCTCTTCCCAGACCGTCGCTTCAATCTGTTGGATCAGCGGAAAAACTTGCCGCGATTGATACCATTTTTCAAATCCCGCCAGTTGTTCGTCGATGATCGTTTCCGCCTTCGCGATATCCAAAGCGTGGTGTTGCAATTCTTCCCGGCAAGCTTCCCCAAGACTGTCAATATTCAAGAGACAAATCCCCGGAAGCGTGGCGATTTCTCGATCAATATCACGCGGAACCGCCAAGTCCATCAAGACCCGCTTTTTGGAAGTAATCAAAGCCGGCGTCAGTTCGGAGCGGGAAATTGCGTAATGGGGACTGGCGGTCATACTGAAAATCAAATCAGCCCCGTCCATATATTGATACCGGCAGTCATAGGCTACCGGGGTTACTTGCGGTCGATTACTGAAGATCGGACGTACCTTGCTCAAGCGCCGCGCTGCTATATAAATCTGAGCTACGCCCTGCTTTAGTAAACTATTAACCGTTAAGACCCCCATCGTGCCCGAACCGATCACCAAAGCAGTCCGGCAGCGGGCAGGGCCATAAGTTGCCAGCGCCTTCTCCACCGCGGCCTTCGCTGCGGAGACCGGCCCTTTGGCGAGTTTGGTCTGGCTCTTAATCAGTTTGACACCGGTAACGGCCTTTCGAAATAAAGTATTTAGAACCGCCTTACTGGTTCCCGCTGTCAGAGCAGTTTGATGGGCTTTTTTAACTTGACCTAAAATCTGATCTTCTCCCAACACCAGAGAGTCCAGACCGCAAGCCACCCGAAACAGATGGCGCACTGCGGCTTTACCCTGATAGACGTAAAAATATTTCCGGAACTCGCTACTATCGAGCTTTTTATAATGGCAAAGCTCATTTTCGAACTCCGTAGCGTTAAATTGCTGTTCTGTCCCGTGATGATACAGCTCGGTCCGGTTACAGGTGGATAAAAGGGCCCATTCACCCGCTGGATGGCGTTGTTTGAAGTACTCCAAAAAATGCTGCTGTTCTTCAAGATTGAAACAGAATCGCTCGCGCACTTCCAACGGGGCAGAACGAAAGTTGATGCCGATGACCGCAATATTCACAATTGAAACTCCCTTTCTTCCTCCGCCAAGGCGAGGGTGATTCCGGGATAGACCGTCTTGCCGCAGATTAGACGGGTATGGACTCCCCCCGATAACGCGGCGGCTTCCGCCACGTTTCCGACTCCGACCGTTTGCTTTACAAAAGGCGAACTCGCCAATTGTTCAGCGACGGGAAGCAACTCCGCCGCGGTAAACGTTTGAAACACGACGTGATGCTCGGCACAATATTCGAGAATACCGGGTTCGGCGGCTTTATGTTCAATCGAAACCATCCTTTTAAGCGCTAAAAAACTCTTGTGGTTTCTTTGGAAGAAATCTGTGATCGCATCGGCAATCGCTGCTTTCGATGTGCCTTTTTTGCATCCGATTCCCAAAATCAAATTTTGGGGACGAATCAAAAGCACCTGGCGGGCAGCGGGTTGATTGGCGGTATCATTATCGACGACCACCGCCCACTCGGCCGACGCGGGCGTTTCGGAAGAATCGGCCAACCGAAGCTGCGGCGAAAGTTCCCCCCGCAACCGGTGTGGCGTGTGTAAAACGACAGTCCCGCCGTTCACCAAAACGGCGCTGACCGACTTCAATAACAATTCGTTCTCAATGACGCAGTCATTCTCACGGCTAAAAACATCAAAAGCGATCACCTGATTTACGTCGGTAGCCGTAGTGATCACGGCGTGCCCCTCAATCAACGCGGCAATCTGTCGCGCCAATTGATTGGCTCCGCCGTAGTGGCCCGATAAAAAACTGATTACATGTTCGCCTTTTTCATCAACGACCAGGATTGCCGGGTCATTTTTTTTATCCGTTAAAAACCGGGCGACGCTCCGGACAACAATTCCGCAAGCCATAATGAAAATAATACCGTCATAATTCTCAAAAAGTTCTCCTACCAACGGCGTAATTTTACCGGAAAACAGACGGGTTGCGGTTTGGGTTCCCGGGGAATTCCAACGGGCGTAATGATCGACGGGTAACCGCTCAACGATCGTTTCGGCCAAAGCCGCTCCGTTTTTAGTTAAACTAACCACCGCCAGACGCATTCCCTTTCCCCCTCCGCGCTATCCGTTCAGCCTTATTAAACTGGCGTAGCCCGCCGCATTGATCCTCACTTGCGCAATGCCGCAGTGGTCAATCGTAAAACGCCAGGACGCTTCAGGCGGCAAACCCAATAAAACAGCCAACATCATCCGAATGCAACCCGCATGACTCACCATGATGTAACAGCCCTGACGGGATGATTCAAGCAAGTTGCGGAGAAACCCGTCGACCCGCCCCTGAACCTGGCTTGGGCGCTCAGCGCCGGTTATCGGATAGTCCGGATCGTTGAGCCAGGCTTGACACTCGACCGGATACTTCGTTTGAATCTCGGTGAAGGTCAAGTCCTCCCAGCTGCCAAAGTTCCTTTCCTTCAATGCTGCCGCAGGACGAACCTCCAAGTCCCGGTCACAATTGATGATTTTCGCGGTGTCCAACGCCCGTCGCAACGGGCTACTGAAAATCACGTCTGCTTTGACCGAACGGAGTTTTTCCCGGAGCGCCTCCGCCTGACGCCAACCGGTTTGGTTCAGTTCAACGTCGGTCCAACCGAGATAAGCCCCTTGGCGGTTCCGGTCGGTCTCGCCATGCCGGATTAAATATAGTTCGAGCATTTTTGCAGCACTCCCTGATTACTTCATGGCAAGATAAGCAATGAGCAGGTAAAACGTTTGCGTCAATTCGCAGACCGCGCCCAAAATATCACCGGTGACGCCGGTGATCTTGCGCGCCAACCATTTCACCACCAGTAATGCGAAGATTACCGGCAATACGGCAAAACCAAGCCAACGCCAGCCCAGAAAAACCAGGCTGATCCCGAGATAAACCAGTACTCCGCCAACCGCTTCGGGCAAACCGCAATAGTCAACAAACGATTTTGCCAAGCCGTCGGCACGGGCATACCGTTCGATCCCGGCCGCCACCGGTAATGCCATCCGGCCGGCTACCGGCATCAATACAATAAACGGCGTCATCCGCTCCTTGAACTCCGCCAACAACAATATGTTCAAAATAATCAGGCTGACCAGCGCCAAAACCGCATAGGTCCCCACCCGGCTATCCTTCATGATCTCCAACATCCGTTCCTTGGGCCGGTTCGAGAAGACGCCGTCGGCAGTATCGCTCCACCCGTCCAAGTGCAACCCGCCAGTGAAAATGATATAGGAAATCACCATGCCGGCCGCGGTAAGCAACGGCGAAAACCGGTACCCCAGAATCGCCCGCGCCGCCAGAAGCAAAAAACCGATTCCCAAACCGACGAGCGGAGCATAAACCAACCCCTTGCCATAATCAACCGCTTGCGCCCGCAAATCGTAACGAATGGGAAAGGTCGTTAAAAACTGGAGCATTAACAACAGTCGCTTCAATGCTTGTTTCACGGGATAACGCCCTTTCATTGTTTCTCGGATTCGGCCGGGGATGCCGGCTGCGGCTTCAGCCGCAATGGTATTCCGCTCACACAAAAGTATACTTCCCGGGCCGCCGCGGCCAATTGCCGGTTGACCGCACCGTGAAGGTCGACAAAAAAACGGCTGAGTTTCGTTCCGGGTACCACACCCATCCCCAATTCATTGGTAACCACCAAAACTGGCACCGGCGCGGTTTCCGCCGCCACCGTCAACTTGGTAAACTCCCGTAACACTTCTTGCTCCACAACCTTGGCTTGGGCGGTCGTAATTTCATCCCAGTCCCGTCCCGGAACAAACAGCAAGTTATTTAGCATCACCGTGACACAATCCAAAATAACGGCTGTTTTGCCGGAAACCGAATCCATAATGATCCGATCCAGATCGCGAAACGCCTCAACCGTTTCCCAAGTGGCCGGCCGGCGCCGCCGGTGTTGCGCAATCCGTTCCGCCATCTCGGCGTCGCAAACTGTCGCGGTTGCGATATACAGAACCGGTCCGCCCGTGTTTACTGCCAGTTGCTCCGCAAAAGCGCTTTTACCGCTCCGGGTGCCGCCGGTAATCAGAATTAACGCACTCATTAGCGGATATCCACTAAAAAGTCGTTTGCCATATTCATCTCGGCAAACGTCCCCATCCGGTTCATCACCGCCAAAGCCGCTTCAATCACTTGGAAACCCAACGCGCAGCCCGTTCCCTCGCCGAGGCGCATTTGCAGATTGAACGCCGCTTCCATTCCGAGTTCCTGCATCAGCCGCCGGAAACCCGGTTCCGCCGAGGCGTGGGACGCGATGAGGTAATCTTTGACCAACGGGTTCAACCGGACGGCCGTTAACGCCGCCGCCGCGGCAATAAATCCATCGATGACAATGGGAATCCGGTAATAGGCGGCCCCCAGATAACAACCAACCAAGCCGGCGATATCAAAACCGCCCACTTTCGCCAGGACATCCAACGGATCGTTTCGGTCCGGCTGATTGACAATTAACGCAGTGGTGATGACCGCTTTTTTCTTAGCGAAGTCGGGGTCGGTCAATCCTGCTCCCTTCCCCACCGCCGTCTCCGCGTCGCACCCGGTAAACGCCATTAAAATCGCGCTGCTGGTACTGGTATTGCCGGCTCCCATTTCGCCGGTGCCCAGCAAGTTGTATCCTTCATCCGCCAGTTGGGCGACGATCGCGATTCCCGCTTCGATGCCCCGAACGGCTTCCGCGCGGGACATTGCCGGACCCTGAGCCATGTTGGACGTGCCGCGCCGGATCTTGCAGTCAATGATTCCCGGATTGGCCAGTTCGGCGTCAATTCCGATATCGACAATCCGCAGCTCGGCGCCGGCGACCCCGGCCAAAACATTAACGCCGGCGATGCCGCGGACAAAATTAAGGGTTTGAATCGCGGTGATCTCCTTCGGACAAGAACTGACCCCCTCCGCGCAGACCCCGTTATCGGCAGCCATTACCACAATGCACTTTTTGGCAATCTCGTTCCGCACCCGGCCGGTAATGCCGCTGATTTGGGCCGCTATCTCTTCCAGCCGTCCCAGACTCCCGATGGGTTTAATCAGACTGTCCAGTCGGCGCCAAGCTTCTGCCATAACCTCCTGACGTAGCGGTTTTATTCCCGTCAGGATCTCAAGATAATTGTTCATTCGCTTTCATCCTTTGCATGAGTTTTAGAAATTGCCGTTTTTGGGGTGATCTTCCGACCCGTTGCGGAATTCATGGCTGAAGTGGGGATCGTACAGTTTGGATAATTGATACTCCGCTCCCAAAAAATTACCCACCGTCAGCAAGGCGGTTTTAACAATGCCCGCTTCTTTTACCATCCCGGCGATCGTGTCGAGAGAACCGCGGATAATCTGCTCTTCCGGCCAGGAAGCTTTATAAACAACCGCCGCCGGAGTGGTCGGCGGATAATGTTTCATTAATTGCTCCACCATTTGATCGATCATTTGAATACTTAAGAAAATCACCATGCTGGCTTGGTGGGACGCCAGCGCTTCCAAACTTTCGGTTGGGGGGACCGGAGTTCGCCCTTCCATCCGGGTCAGGATCAACGTCTGAGCGACTCCGGGAAGCGTATATTCGGCTTGTAAAGTCGCTGCGGTCGCCGCAAACGAACTGACTCCCGGCACGATTTGACAGGGAATCCCCTTTTGGGCCAAACCGTCCAATTGTTCACGGATCGCGCCGAAGAGGGACGGGTCGCCCGTATGGAGTCGAACAACCTTCCGTCCTTGCGCGTAACCCGCCTCCAAAAGCCTCAACACCTCGTCTAACGTCATCCCGGCGCTGTCATAAATGGCGCATCCGGGTTTGACATCGGCCAGCAACGCCGGATTAACCAGCGAGCCGGCGTAAATGATCAGATCGGCCGTCTCCAATAACCGTTTTCCCTTCACCGTAATCAATTCCGGATCTCCCGGGCCGGCGCCGACAAAATAAATCATCTTGTTATCCCCATTCGTTTTGATTCCGACAAACAATTCGGTTTCCGGCGCATCCTATCCCTAACAGCGCTGCATTTATACTGCTTGGCGTTGGGCGTTAATTACGAAAACCGGGTTAAGCGCCCGCAACAGATGTTTCCCGCCGACCCGCTCTCCCCGGGATAAAGCGACATTCACCACTTCGACGGCGTCAAAGCCATTCTCCGCCAGTCCGGTTAACGCTTCATGACAGGTTTCAAGGGTCACGGCGTTAATGACCACCCGAATCTCACGCCGGAACCGGGATAACGTAGCCAAGATGGGCAACAGCTGGCGGCCGCTTCCGCCGATAAACACCCGGTCCGGCTCGGGTAAGCCGGCGAGCGCCCCGGGGGCTTCCCCGGGAATAATTTGAAGATTGAAAACGCCAAACCGGTTGGCGTTCTCCGCAATTAAGTCGCAAGCAACCGCCGCTTTCTCGATGGCGTAAACTTGGCCTTCCCGGCATTGCAACGCGCATTCGACCGCCACCGAACCGGTTCCGGCGCCGATGTCATAGACCAAATGCCCCGGTTGCAAGCGTAATTTAGTGAGCGAAACCGCTCTGACTTCTTCTTTGGTCATCGGGACGTCCCCTCTCACAAACAAGGCATCGGGAATGCCGGGGGTTTGAAAGGGCCACTGGACCGGCGGAGCATCGATCCGGGCAATTAGCATGAGGGAAAGACTTTCAAACCGTTGACGGCTTATTTCCTGAACTGTCCCTTGCACGATTCGCTCCCGGGGATCGGACAGATTCTCTCCCACGATTACCCGGGCTGCCGTTACTCCCTGCCGCAGCAGTTCTTGACAGATTTTCTCGGGAGTGTGTTTACCGCCCGTAAACAAACAAACTTGGCGGTGTCTGATCAATTCGGACCGGAGATTGGCATCGTCTTTGCCATGCAGGCTGATGATTCGCCAAGTATGCCATGAGGTTTGGATTTTCGCAGCCAAATACTGCAATGAACTGATGCCCGGGACCACTTCCACCGGGCATTGGGGCAAACGGGTCCGGATGGTCTGAAGCATACTGAAAAGACCGGGATCGCCGGTCACCACCACGCCAATTCGTTTGCTTTTGTGATTTTCGGCCAGGAAATTGCAAATATCATCCAGATTATCGGCGATCGTAATCTTTTCGCCGGACCAATCGGGAAATAAGGCTAGATTACGCACTCCGCCGATGAGTACTTGACACCCGGCGACCACTTCTTTCGCAACGGGAGTTAGCCAATCCGGATGGCCGGGACCGATCCCCACGATATAAACGCCGCTCATCTTGTCATCCCTTTCATGATCTCCGCCGCCGTCGCATCCATCGCCAACAAGCGGTCTTGCGAATCAAACAAAATCGCTCCGACGCTGATTTTTCCAGCGACATACCCTTCGCAACGTTTCGCAACCTGATCGGTGATTCGCTGATACACCCCGCGGATATTGCAACGTTCCATAATTGCGGCCGCCGCTTCCGTAGTCGGACAGGCGTAAATCTCCGCCAATACCGGTTGAGGCGCACCGGCCAGCGCCGCGTAAGCGCAAAGAATCTCGGCGCGGGCATCCGCCACCCGGCTGTGGGTTTGAAATATCCCCGCCGCCACTTTCACCAACTTGCCCAAATGACCGAGGATTAAAATCTCCTGAAACCCGTATTCCAAGGCCTTCTCCAGCATGAAACCGATAAAATTGCTGATTTTCACTTCATAACGGGGATCGATTCCCAACTTCGTTGCAAAATGCTCACCGTAATTGCCGAAGACAAAAACCGCTTGGGATGACCCTTGCGAACGCACGACACTTAGCTTTAAGGCCAATGATTCCTTCAGCGCTTCCTGGGACATGGGTTCGACAATGCCGGTGGTTCCCAGGATTGAAAGTCCGCCGACAATCCCTAACTTCGGATTGAAGGTCCGCGCCGCCAACTCCGCCCCGCCGGGAATACTGAGCACGATCCGGGCGCCCCGATCGGGTGGTAACACCCGTTTCACTTCGCTTTCAATCATCGCCAGCGGCACCGGATTGATCGCCGCTTGTCCCGGCGGAATTTTCAGGCCGGGCAAGGTCACCCGCCCGATGCCCGCGCCTCCTTCAATCCGTACCTTGCCGTCAGTAGTTAAAGACGCCTCCGCAAAAATCTTAATACCATCGGTAACATCCGGATCATCCCCGGCATCCTTCACAATGGCACAACGGGCAATCCCGTTTGCAACAAGGCAATCCGCAACCGGCAACATCAAACTCCGGCCGCCCGGCGTAGTAATCTCCACCGAAGTGACCGGAGCGCTAGCAGTCAACAAATGCACCGCAGCCTTGGCCGCCCCGGCCGCGCAGGAGCCGGTCGTATAACCTTTCCGCAATTTTTTGCCTGAATCAAAACGATATTCATCCATGATCGGCCATATACAGCAAGGCGTTGACGATCGCGGCCGCGACATTACTGCCGCCCTTGCGTCCTTCGGCGATGATATAAGGCACCGGAGCGTTTTTCAGCATCGCTTTGGCTTCCACCACATTGACAAAACCAACCGGCACTCCGATCACCAACTCCGGTTGAACTTGCGACGCCATGATCAGTTCGTAAAGCCGGATCAACGCGGTTGGCGCATTGCCAATCACAAATATTTGACATTGCGGATCTAAAACGGCTTGTTCCATACAAAGGGTGGCCCGGGTCACGTCCAATGCTTGCGCCTTTTGAGCAATGTCGGGATGGTCCATATAACATTGCACCTGTCCGCCAAAAGAGTTCAAGCGTTTTTTATTAATGCCGGCTTCCGCCATCCGGGTGTCGGTAACGAGCCGACAACCGTTTTTGATAGCGGCAATTCCTCTTTGAACCGCGTTTTCGCTAAAAACCAACGAATCGGCGTAATCGAAATCGGCCGTGGTATGGATCACCCGCTTGATCACCGGTTCCTGCCACGGATCGAAGGTCCGCTCCCCCAGCATCCGGCTGATGATCCGGAAACTTTCTTGCTCAATCTCTTCAGGTTTTACCCATTGCATATCCTTTAACATGTCGCGCTTTATCCTTTTTCCTTTTGGGTCTGCCGCAGACCCTCATTGAGGTATATTTTCCGTTGTTCGCCATGATCCTGGAGGAACCGCCGCCAAGCGTCGCGCCATACTGACCGGCCGGCCGTTGGCATTTTGCCAGACATCGGCTTCCACTTGAAACACCTCTCGCAACATGGACGATGTTACAACTTCGTGGGGCGGACCGGCCGCGAACAACTTTCCCTGCGTCAACACGGCGACCGTATCCGAGTAAAACGACGCGTAATTGATATCGTGCAGCACCATGAGAATGGTGATTCGCTGTTCTTGATTGAGTTTGGCGATGAGATCCAAAATCTCAAGCTGATGGCTGATATCCAAATGAGTGGTCGGCTCGTCCAGTAGCAAAACCTCCGGTTGCTGCGTCAAAGCCAGCGCGATCCACGCCCGTTGCCGCTCTCCGCCTGAAAGGGTGCTGACCGGTCTGGCGGCTAAAGACGTCAAGCCCGTTTGATTCAATGCCCAAGCTGCAATCGCCCCATCGGCGGCGGTAGCGCCGCGCCACCAGTTCCGGAACGGAAACCGGCCGTATTCCACCAGATCACGTACGGTTAGATCGGACGGCGCAGTCGCGGTTTGATGCAACATGGCCAACCGCCGGGCCAGTTGTTTTCCGGCGAGATGCCGGATGTCCTCTCCGTCAAGCAACACTGCCCCTTCCAGCGGCTGAATATTACGAGCCAACGTTTTTAGCAGGGTACTCTTCCCCGAACCGTTGGGTCCGATGATCGATAGAATCTTCCCCGCCGCCACCGCCAATGAAAGGCGCCGAATGACGGTGCGATCGCCGTAACCCGCCGTAATGCCCTCTCCAATCAGTTCAGCCATTCAAGTGTCCCTCCGTAAGAGGTAGAGAAAGAACGGCGCTCCGAGTAATGCCATGATAATGCCGACCGGCAACTCAATCGGAGCAAACAGTAGTCGCGCCGCCAGATCGCTGAGCATCACTGTTCCCATTCCCAAAAGCGCTGTCGCCGGCAACAACATTCGGTGGTCGGAACCCACCAGCAAGCGGGCTGTGTGCGGGACGATCAGGCCGACAAACCCCAACAGGCCAACGACGCTGACGGCGCTGGCAGCCAGCAAGGCCGCAACCGCCGTCAGCGCCAACCGGGTCAACTCCACATTGAGTCCCAGTCCCCGGGCGACTTCATCCCCCAGGTTAAGCACGTTCAATTTTTGCGCTCCCGCCAACGCCGCGAGACCACCCAGTACGGAATAGGGCAAAATGATCCGCAGTTGCGGCCAACTGCGGGCCGCCAAGCCCCCAGCCATCCACATCAACGCGCCGTGAACCCGATCGCTGTAAAACACCAGCAGCGCCGTTGTCCCCGACCCTAAAAACGCCGCCACGGCAACTCCGGCCAAGACAATTCGGGCCGGCCGGATACCGCCTTTCCAAGCCAGGCTATAAACCAGACCAGCCGCTCCGATCGCCCCGATAAACGCCACCGGGGTCAACAACGACTCCATTTGCGGATACAGGATTAAAATAATCATTCCGGCCAAGCCGGCTCCGGAAGAAACTCCAATGATATGGGGGTCGGCCAGCGGGTTTTTCATTACCGTCTGTAAAATAGCACCGGCAAGTGCGAGATTCATGCCGACGAACGCCCCGACCAATGTACGCGGTAAACGGATGTTCCAGATGATCTGTTGATACATGCCGGGTTTTTCCGCCCAAAACGCTTTAACGATCTCCGCTGGTGGGATCGCAACCGCCCCTTTCATGAGGCTCGCCCCCAGCACTGCGGCGGCGCAGACCAGTAACCCAACCAACACCGCGACTCGCCAAACTTTTCTGTCACAAACCCCTCTGGCTGTTTCCAATTTATTCACCACTGCCATAAACTCCCGGATAGACAAGTTTCGCCATGTAGGCGGCGGTTTCGGGAATTCTGATTCCGGGATTGAGCAAAAAGAGCTCCGACGGCAGAAAAATCACTTTCTTATTACGGACCGCCCGCAACGTCGACCAGGCCGGATTGTTTTCCACCTCGGCGCTCATGGTCTTGGCGATCTCCGTGGCTTTCCCCATGGTGACCACAAAAATCAGATCCGGATCGCTGGCGACCAACCGCTCCAAACTGTAGGGAATCGTGTCGGCGTCGCCGACGGCCGGTCCGCTTCCGGCGGTAATATTGCGCAGCCGCAGCAGTTTGGCGGTGTTGCCGGCGATACTGTTTTCCAACTCCAAACTCACGCTTTTGGCGGTCGCGTGCAAGATCGCAATTTTGTAAGGCTGAGCCGGTATTTTAGCGATGATCTGCTTGAGTTTCGTTTTGATCGCCCGGGTCGTGGCGGCCGCTTTGCTTTCGACGCCCGCGATTTGCCCAAACAGCGTGATCTTGGCAAAGACGTCGTCATAGGTTTTATATTTAAGGACCAGCACCGGAAGCCGATTGCTCTCGAAGATGGGGACCAGCCGGTTATGCATGCCCGCCATCGCGATCACCAGATCCGGTTGCAAGGCCGCGACTTTTTCAATGTTAATGTTGTAGACAAAACCAACTTCCGGCAGTTTGCGCCCCTCTTTGGGCAGACTGTCAAGTTCCGCGGTGGAATTGGGGCGGCCGACGGCTTTCCCGCCAACCGCGTAAAGCAATTCCAGGAACGACGGTGACAATACCACGATCCGCTTGGGCTTTCGCTGTAAAACGACGGTCCGGTCAGCGTCATCCGTAATTTTCAGATATTCGGACCGGACGCCCGTTGCCGCCAGCACTGGTCCGGCAGGCAGAGCGGGGACTGTCGCGACTAACGCCGCCAGCAAGACGATGCAAACACTCAAGCGCCAATACTCTTTCAAATCCGCCACCTCGATTGAATCCGCGCGTCGGTTCAAACTTTAACCCGGCGCGCCAAGATTGTTGATAAATAATTGATCTGCTGATCATCGACAGCGTTCAAATTTTCCAGCACTTGTTCGTCGGCCAGGCCGCAACGGCTGACCATCACCGCGTTGCCGGCCAAGCCGTGCCGGTTAAGTTGGGCGACAACCTGCCGCCAATTTTTATAGACCTTCATCAGCACCACATTGTCGGAAAGCGCCAAAGCCTGATCCAAGCGCGCTTCGGAAACGGTGGCCGGAATTACGCTGACAACATCGTTCCCGTCCGCCAACGGATACCCTAACCGGCTGGCCATTGCGCAAAACGCCGGAACGCCCGGAACCGTCTCCACCGGATAACCGCAGTTTTGCAACAAATGAAAGATGTAGATATACGTGCTGTAAAACATGGGATCGCCCAATGTCAGGAAGACGACCTTTTTGCCCGCAGCCAGCAACTGCAGAATGGCGTTTTTATTCTCCTGCCAGGCCGCAGTAAGCGTCTCCCGCTCAAACACCATCGGAAAGACCAGCTTCACGATGGGCGTAGCTTCTTTCAAATACGGCTTGGCGATGGTCAAAGCCACGCTGTCCTCTTTTTTCTCGGTTTTTGGCGCGATGACGACATCAGCCTGTTGAATCAGCCGAATCGCCTTGACCGTTAACAGCTCGGGGTCGCCGGGTCCCACACCGATACCGTAAAATGCTCCAGTCATACCTTACCTCACTGTTGATTGATTTCAAAAAAGGCGAAAGCCGAAGTCAATTCCGGCCATTGGGTCGGCTTTGGCTTCGGCCGGTCGCTTTAATGGATGACCGGGATGGGCGGTCGGTCTTTGCCCCGTTCGTTATATTTATTTTCAATGGCGTCCTTAACATGCTGCACGTAGATGTCCTGGATCACTGGGTTTTCTCCTAAACCGTGGAGATACGCGGCCACTTGAAATCCGGCCTTGGTCAATTGCGTTTTAAACGAATCATCCTCGGTTCCGGCCATGTCGTTGTTGGCATGGTCGCCGGCGACCAACATTAAGGGCATCAAGGTCACTTTTTTAATCTTTTTCTCTTTAAGCTTGTCCAAAAGATTTTCGTATGTCGGATACCCTTCCACGGTGAACACGAAAACATTGTGGATTCCCGCGTCTTGGAGTTTCAACTGCAGCGCCGCGTAGGCGGTATTGGACGGATGGACGCCGCCATGACCCATCACCGCGACGGCCTCGCCTTGCGCCAGTTTAGGCAGTTGCGCTTGTAACGCTTTGATCAGGAATAAGTAATCATCGGGCTTTTCGCCTTCTTGCCCTGTATAATACAACACTGGACGGCCAACCGTAATTTTGGCGAAGTCTTTTTCGTAACTACTAACCGCGTTTTTTAGTTTTTCGTATTCGTCGCCCGCTTCAATATGCAACGGCTGGACGATCACTTGACTGAACCCTTCGGTTTTCAAACGCTCCAGCGCCTGGCGTTCCGTATCAACTTTCAACCCTGCCTCATCGGCCAATTTCTTAATGATGATCCGGGAAGTAAAAGCACGCCGGACCTCATAATCGGGGAAGGTTTTCCGAATTTTGGCTTCCACCGCGTCGGTCGTCACCTTGCGGGTATCCGCAAACGTCGTGCCGAAACTAACGACCAAAATGGCTTTTTTCACCGGTTTTTCTCCTGCCGCATACGTCATCGGTTTCCAACCCGTCACTCCGAGGCTTAGGGCGATGAATGCCGCAACCACGACAAACCCAACACCTTTTTTCATTGGTTTCACTCCTTCTTTCAATTTGGTTGATTCTTCTTTTCAAACACGGCTTTCCGCGCATGAAAAAACCTCCCGGATGGGAGGTTTTCAGTTTATTCAAAACATACTGAACTCCAATAAAAATCCCGGCTACAATAAGCCGGGAGGGAGTTATATGCATTGAAACATCCCCTACCCGTCGCTCGTGGGTCGATACGGAGATTTGCTGAATAGGCAGTTATCCTGGCTCTGGATCCTCGCTCGCCCAAACCTTCCCGAAACTTTCGTTCCAGTGGCATTACTTGGGTTCGCTCCCCATTACAGTGGCGGGACCGCGCCGGTATTACACCGGTCTTCCCTATTAAGCCCCAAAGGGCACCTATCGCAATTCGTATTGATAATTATTTAGAAATAATTATGGTTAGATTTGATTTGTTTTGATTCTATCACTAATTTTCATAATAATCAATCCAATTACAAAAATCTGTTCGGGTAAGAAAATCACCACTAGTCAATCCTCATAATCCACCGCGGCAACCTTGGCCTGAACGGTTTTAATATATTCTCCCACTTCAATATGGGTTGGATGGGCTAGATAACGATTGAGGTCTTCTTTGGACGCGAATTGAGCGATCATCGCGAGATCATAGGAAATCTCGGCATGGCCGAAATCGACCCCAACCGTTAGATCCTTGAGACACTCAATTTTTCCCTTCATCCCAAGCAGCATCTGCTTCATGCGGTCGATGGCTTGTTCACTGCCCTCGATAAGCTTTACGAAGATAATATGGGTAACCATCAGGTGATCCTCCCCTTTTTTCAATCGCCGTTTCCACCGGTGTTGACCGTTTATTTGTTGAACGAAGTTTCCGTATTTTTCGTGGTCTCTCAGCTTAAAACCAGTTCATTGAAGGATTTACGCGTTTTGTCGTGACGGGTGGGCGAGGCCGGCTCTCCGGCCGCATATCCGATCGCCAGAATGTTAATTGGCTCAAGATGCTCCGGCAAGTTAAACTCCCGGCGAATCACCGCGGGATCAAAACCGCAGATCCACACACTTCCCAATCCCAGCGAAGTTGCTTCCATCATCATGTGATCCGTCGCGATACTGGTGTCAATATCGACAACACTTTTCTGGTTAAACGGGATCACTCCGGCGGTATGATGATCACCGCAAGCAATGATGACTAGCGGCGCCTGAAAAGCGTTTGCGGCTTTCGCCACTTTTGCCAGTTCCGCAGCTTCCTGCAGCACCAGTAACTTAACCGGCTGCTTGTTGCCGCCGGAGGGAGCGACTCGCGCCGCTTCAAGGATTTTATGCACCTTGTCCGCCTCGACTTTTTGGGGTTCATACTTGCGCGCCGAGTATCTTTTTTGGGCTAATTCTAAAAAATCCATCGCTCAAATCTCCTTATATTTTATTTTTTCGCCGTGAACCTTACCGGTTTGTCATCACCGGATGGGGTTTGTTGTAACTGTAACCATTCCGGTTACATGAGCTTCAAAAAAAATTAAATCCTTCAATTTAACTTTTTTGCCAATACGCTTGCAACGACCTCCGCCATGGTGTAGCCGCGCAACACATCCTCCAGGGCCGTTTGGGCTTTTGGCAACAACCATTGCAAAACTTGCTGAATATTGGCGCCGATGACACATTCCGGATTGGTGTTTTCATGGATCTGAAAAAGCTTTTCCGCTTCAACAACTTCAACGGCTTGATAAACATCGAAAAGCGTAATCTCGCTCACCGGCTTTAAAAGATAGGCCCCGCCGCAACCGCTATTGACGTCGATCAATCCCGCCTTCTTCAACATGCCAATCAATCTCCGGACCACCACCGGGTTATTTTGGATGCTGCCGGCAATCACTTCCGAGGTACACACTTTATCATTACCGATGGCCAATGAAGCAAGAATATGAATTGCCACCGTAAACCTACTGCTGATTTGCATCACAATTATCTCCCCCGTTGTAACCATTATAGTTACAATGAGTTGCTTTGTCAATTTAATTCTTAATTTCTAGCTGTGCCAATGCGATACCGCCAAAAACGATGTCCTTATGAAAGACTCCCCTCGATGAGTTATCCACAGATCCGGCTTGCGGAACGACTCCGCCAGCTTACTTATTCACAAATCCAGCTGACTTATCCACAAATCCAGCTTGCGGAATGACTCCGCAAGCTCACTTATTCACAAATCCAGCTGACTTATCCACAAATCCAGCTTGCCGAATGACTTAGCAAGCTTACTTATTCACATATCCAGCTCACTTATCCACAAATCCAGCTTGCGGAAGACTTCGGCAAGCTCGCTGATTCACAAATCCAGTCGCAGTTGCTTCTTAATACTTATCATCGCCGGAATATACTGTTATGGCCGGTTTTTGGGATTCTTCCGGCACCGGCAACATCCGCTTGTCCATTGCCGATTTTCGAAGTTTTCCTTCTTTTTTCAACGTAAAACGTTGCACGTTTTCTTTGAGCATCTCCGCCTGACTGGCCAATTCCTCGCTAGTCGCCGCGCTCTGTTGGGCGGTTGCCGTATTGGTCTGAGTAACCATTGCGATTTGATTCAGCCCTTGATTGACTTGAGAAATTCCCGACGCTTGATCATTCGAGGCAATGGCGATATCTCCTACTAAATCAGCCGCTTTAGTGACGCCATCGACAATCCGGTTCAACGATGCGGCCGTTTCATGAGCAATCCGCGTGCCTATTTCAACCCTTTGAATTGAACTCTCAATCATCTCCGTCGTCTCTTTGGCAGCATTAGCGCTCCGAGCAGCCAAATTACGCACTTCCTCGGCAACCACGGCAAATCCTCGGCCGTGTTGACCGGCCCGGGCCGCTTCCACCGCTGCGTTCAACGCCAGGATGTTTGTTTGAAAAGCAATCTCATCAATGACTTTAATAATCTTGGAGATATTTACCGACGAATCATTAATCGTCTTCATCGATTCCAACATCGTCTGCATTTGCTCATTACCGGCGGTCGCCTGAATTTTAACTTCTTTGGACAGATTGTTAGCTTGCGCGGCGCTTTCCGCGTTCCGCTTGGTTTGAACCGCGATTTCAGTCATTGACGCGGTAATCTCTTCCGTAGTGCTGGCCTGTTCCGAAGCGGCTTGCGATAAAATCTGGCTGGAAGCGGAGACTTGTTGGGAGCCGCTCGCCACTTGACTGGAGGCGCTAAAAAATTCGCTTAACACTTCGTTAAACGAGTCAATGGTTTTATTGACCGCTTGGGCGAGAATCGCATGGTCACCCTGATAATTGTTACCAACTCCGACAGTTAGGTTGCCGGTGGCCATCTCCTGTAATACTGCGGAGGTCTCGCGAATCGGTTCGATAATGGCATCCAGGGTCCGGTTAAACCCGCTGACAATTTCCCGATAACCCCCTTCAAATTGATCCCTGGCGCCACGAACCGCGAGATCGCCACCGACCGCAGCCGCGCTGATTCGGTCGACTTCAACGATTAAATCCCGGATCGCTTGCATCATCTTCATCGCGGCTGGCGTCATCTGATCATTTGCGGACCGTTTCCCGATCTTGCGCAAATCTTCCAGGCGACTGATATCCCCGGCGGCTACCTGAATAAAGGTATCTTGAATGCTTAGCAACTGCGTCCGTACGACATTAATATTTTCGGCGAACTGTCGCAGCATTCCCTGATAACGTTCGGCCGGAACGGCTGACGTATAATCATTGACGCTCAACTTTTGCAAAACCTGATTGGCGTCATTCAGCGGCAAAATCACCGCGTCCAACGTTTCATTGATCCCGGTCACGATTTTGCGATACTCGCCGCGATGGCGCTCCGCCGCGGCCCGCACCGACAAGTCCCCGGCCGTCGCCGCCCCGGCCAGCAGATTGATATCCTCGATCACCTTATGAATATTTTGAGCCATAATATTCAAGTTTTGCGTCAAAATATCTTGCTCCGACTTCATTTGCAATTGCACATTCAAATCGCCGTTGGCGATCTGTTCGGCGGCGGCGGCTTTCTCCCGCAAATCTTCGCTGATATTTTGAACGGCCTGCGCCAATTTGCCGATCTCATCGCCGCGGCTCAATAACTGCTCCGGTAGGTCCTTTTCCAAATTGCCGCGAGCTACTTCGCTTAAATGAGCGACAGCGGTTTCGACCGGATTACTGATTCGAGCGGCGAAAAAATAGCTGACTGTCCCACCCAAGGCCAAGAAGATCAAGGAAATAATCACGACGACATCCCGCTGATGGTTCAACGATGCGTATACTTCGCTCTTGGGAGTAGTCAACGCCAAGGACCATCCGGTTCCGAGCACCGGAGCAAAAGCGATGTATTTGGCCACCCCGAGATACTGATAGTCGGCGATGCCGCTTTCCCCGGCGACCATCCGGCGTTGAACATTGGCCAAGCCCTGCAACCCCGGATTGGTCTTGACATTTTCGAACGTATTATCCTGTTTGATCACTTTTTCCTGATCATAATGGGCAATCGCTGTTCCTTGTTTATTGATCATATATGCTTTGCCGGTTTTACCGTACCCCACATCCGCGATCAGTTGACTGAGTCCGTCGCCGTCCCGGCTCAACAACAGGGCGCCGCTAATCACATTTTCTTTGTTTTTAAGCGGGACCCCTAGCACAATGATCCGTTTGCCGGTAGTTTTGCTGATTAACGGATCGGAGATCGTGTCCTGACCCTTCATGATTTGCTTAAAATACTCGCGGTCGGCCAGATTGACACTGTCGCCGTCGGTATTCCAACCTTCGCCGCGGGCGTTGACGACGGTCATATTGATATGACCGTTAGCCTGGGCTACTTTTGTGATCAACGTTTTAATTTGAGCTTTATTCCCTTGGATATCTTCAAATAAATCAACCGCAGCCAAAGCGTTTAATTGACTGAAATAGCGGTTGACCCGGCCTTCGACAATTGCGACAGCTTGAGAAACGATCTGTTTTAACGACTGATCCAAACTGTCTTTTAACCCGGCCGCAGTAATGAAATATGAGCTTACCGCCAATCCGATGCAAACTACCGTAATGAGGGCGACGACCGACGTTAACATTTGACTTTTGATACTTTTAAATTGCAATCGCATTTTCATTCCTTTAGCTCCTTCATATTGGTCCTTTCTTCCGTGAATAAAGGGTCGGATGTTATCCTTAATTGATCCGGACATCCAACTACATTGTTGCGCAGCAGGTGGGATCAAGTAACGATTTTACTCATTCTCCTTTCCAAGCGTTTTACCGTGATTCCTTTACGTGTCCTCACCACTGAGCTACCGCTTCACAAGTCATTTCAATTGTAATTATTTCCAATGAGGACCCCCGGTCTATTTTCAACCTCCATTTCCTTTTATTTTTGCAGTAGAATCATGTATATGAAGATTAAGACACTAACGAAAAGCTCTGTAGCCATATCCAAAAATATAAACCCCTTGGGAATAGATGCCTCTTAACGGGGGAATCTATTAATCGGACACGCTAATTTTAATGATCGCAGTTTGTTTGAAACTACGGTTATCCACCGGAAACATCCCAATTCACTCGTGTTTCAACTCAACATGACGGAGGGCGTGACGGCGAAAGGCTTAATTCCGTTGAAGGCGAGATGCATCTCATTCAGCTTGTCAATGGCGATCCGTTTTTGCTCGATAAAGGAGTGCGCATAAATATTAAGCGTAATGGAGACATTGGAATGTCCCAATATCTCGCTGAGTGTCTTAATGTCCACACCGAGTTCCAAGGACCGTGTGGCAAACGTATGTCTGATTGCATGAAATTTGCGGTCTTTTACCCCCGCTTTAGCCAATACCTTCTTATAAATCTTTTGATACGTTCGGGGATCAATCGGAGTTGACAAACCGGATAAGACATAAGCGTTTTCCCGGAATGGGAACGCCGTCGATTCGCCGGTCAGGTTGAGCAAAAATTTGGGTAAAGGGATTTTCCTAACAGCTTTCTGACTTTTCGGGGTCCCCACAAGCAACGCGGTTTTCGTATTGGAACATTGAAAAGTGCTAATACGGGACACCGTCCGCATGATCGCCATCGTCCCGGCTTCAAGATCAATATCGCTCCACTTCAGGGCGCAAAGTTCGCCAAGCCGTATTCCCGAATAAAAACATAGGAGTATTCCGAGGGCTCGCCTATCGTTAAACTCCATTACGGCGTTTTCAACAAGTCGTTGTTCTTTGATGGAAAAAACTTGCGCTGCGCTATTTTTGGTCTTCGGAAGCTTGATGCGCTCCAATATTGACGAATAATCCGCCGAACCTCTTAAAATTTCTTTCAACGCTGTTTTGAATATCGTCAGAATCTTTCTTTTGTAGGATTCCGACAGAAACGGATTGTCTTTGATCGTTTTTTCAAACACTCCAACTGTAGTTTCCGTTATATAGCGATTGGATCCGTACTCAAAAAAAGGAATTACATGTTTTTCGATACAATAATGATAGTTCTCATAGGTAGAGGGTTTGACCCGATCAAAAACATGATTTTTTAGCCAAAATTCAAACAACTCCGTCGCGGTCGAAAGTGCGGTTGTTCCTTTCACTTCACGTAGTTTCAGATGCTCCTGATAATTTTTCTGTTTTTCTTTTACTTCCTTATAGGTCTTCGCGTAGACATAACAATACTTTCCATCCGGTTTCAAAATACGCCCCTCCCAACGTCCGTCCTTTCGTTTATAAACGTTTTCTCCTCTTCGCGCCATTCCTATCGGCACCCCTTTCAAAATATGACGTAAAAATTGACGGCGAATAGCTCGTCAACCATAATAAATAATGGAACCTTACATGCAAATTTTCCAAAATATACGTTTTTTCAGGGTATTTTTTAAATTTTACGAACAGAATTTGTTAATCTTTCGCCAAAAAGTGTCGATATATGGTATAAATGTGGCCGTAGTTTCAAACAAACTGCGATTCGTTTTGCAGTATTTATCTTCCATATCCCGTAAAAATAGGTGCCATTTATCTCAATTTAGCTTGTTTTGGTTATCTCCAGTGATAATCGTAACATAATTCATTCCCATGAATTCGAAAGGGCCATTCTAATTTTAGAATGGCCCTTCCTTTCATAAAAGTAGGTATTTTAATCGAAATACCTACTTTTAATGCTATATTATATTTGCTATTTTGAACCGTTATTCGAATTGCTTGGTAACGGCTCCTTGTAAGTTGCCTTCATATTCTTTCGACATAAACCACCTTTATTGCTTCCGGAACGGTTTCAATATAGAGTAAGCGCTAGGAACACCGGAACTGGCCTTGGAGAACGAAGCAACCGGAATGGTCGTATTCACTCCAAATTGAGTTTTCGTAAGAACAGTAACCGTCGTAGATTGCAAAACCCCGTTTTTGGTATAATCTTCGGTCTTTTTGACACAATCAAAAATATAGGGGACAAACCAAGTAGTCGTGGTTTGCACATCGGTGGCATCCTTGCCCTGAGCGGTTTCTGTAAACCTATAGGCATTGAAGGCGCCCGCCGGAACCGTAATACTCTCCTGGAGCACGGAAAATTCTCTCGTAACTGGATCCGACATTAACAACGAGGAGTGACTACTGTCATAATTATCGGAGCCGTTATTCGCCCATGCGCCGTACGAACGATAATTCACAACGTTGTTGGATGTAATTTTCGCGACATACTCACCTTCGACACTTGTCGACCCGTCGTGTTTCGCGCCGACTTTGAAAACCGAAGTCCCCGGGGTGCTGTTATCCACCGAATAAACCACTGTCGACAGATCAAATTCATTGGATAACGAAGTATTAATTTTATCGGTATACGTGGTATGATACGAATACTTGGCTCCGACTTCCATGCCATAATAATCCGTACTTACGGTCCGGGCAGGCGTAGGATTGGACTTTCCGCCGCCGCCGCATCCGGCAAGGGCTACGGCTAACGACACGCTCAAAAGAAGCAATCCCAGAGTTTTCTTTTGCATCATTGTAAAACCTCCTCAAGTGATCCTTTTCACCGATGGGCTCTCGGCCGAAACCGAGAGCCCTTTTTATAATAGGATGATAATAGCTATTTCACTTCGATATCCAGGGCAACTTTACCGCCCAACCAGGCAACACCTTCTTGACTCATTTGCCAATCCAGCTTGTACGTTCCAGCCTTGGCCGGAGCTTTGATCGTAAAGGTAAAGGTCTTTTCCTGCCCGGGGGCGATATTGTCTTGAGCATCCAATCCTTGCACCGCCGCAAACAGGTTCGCATCCGCCAATGGGACTAACTGATACCCTTTGACAGCAGTCCAAGTTTCCGCGCCGGTGTTCTTAACCGTTATGCTCACCGTATAACTCTGGCCGGCAATCATCCGCTGCGGAACCGACGCGCTCACGACGGCGGCGGCGTCAGCCTCTGCCGCGAGTTCGGTCAGTTGAATGACACTTGATACAGTTGATCCCGACGGTACAACGGGACTTGCTTTGACTGTGATTTCCTTGCTTACCAAGACCGGTCCGAACCAGGTAACTCGTTCTTGAATCATTCTCCAGTCGGTGACATACGTACCGGCGGTTTGCGGAGCTTTCATCGTGAATGTGAAGGTTTTTTCGGCGCCCGGCGCGACCGACTCGTTAGCATCCAAATGAATCCGGGAGACCGCGAAGGGATCGGTTTCGCCTACGGCTCCCAACTTATAACCATCCGCCGCGGTCCAAGAGGTGTCGCCGGTATTTCGGACCGTGATTCGGACAGTATAACTTTGGCCGGCCGTCATCGTGGCTGGAATATTCTCGCGAATCACAATAGTGTCATCGCCGTTAGTGACTGTTACAACCTTTTTGAGTTGCGGCGCGCTTCCAATCCATTGCGACCCGTGAACCATTTGCCAATCCGTCGTGAAGCTGCCCGACCTGGTCGGCGCTTTCATCGTAATCGTAAAGGTTGCTTCTTGTCCCGATGCGACGACATCACTTACCGGAAAACTACTGATCATCGTAAAGGGATCCCCATCGCCAACCGCAACTAACTTATAACCGCTGGCGGCGCTCCAATCGGACAGTCCGCTATTTTTTACCTTAATATGCACGGTATAGGCTTTTCCAGCCGCCATCGCCGCAGGAATATCCTCGCTGACCAAAGCCGCGCTGTCGGTTACCGTGGCAATAACGATAATCGAAACACTTTGGCTACCGTTGACTTTGCCGTCGTTTGCGACAAACTGAATCGTATGGGTACCTACTTGACCGAGGCTTGGAGTCCAACTGAAAGTTTTGGTTTCCGCATTAAAACTTGCTCCAGTCGGCAAGCCGATGACCGAATACGTTATGTTATCGTTATCAACGTCTGTTGCGTTGACGGAAAATTCCAGCGTTTGTCCAAGGTTGAGGCTCTTATCCGCAATCGCGTCAAAGACTGGAACTTGGTTGACGTCTTTGACCGTAATGGCGACGTTTTTACGAATAACAAACGCTCCGTTACTGGCTGCGAAGCTCACCGTATAAGCGCCCGCCTGTTTGAAATCCGGAGTCCAGCTAAAGGTTTTGGTGGCCGGATCGAAACCGGCGCCGGCCGGCAAACCGCTTACGGAATAGCTCACTTGCGCCCCGTTGGAATCAACTGCGTTAACAGCGAATTGCAAGAGGCTACCCTCATTGACGTTTTGGTTGCCGATGGCGTCAAACGTCGGCACACCCGGCAATTGCCGTCCCGACATGTCATCGCCGGTTCCAGTCGGGGTTTCCGTCCCGGTGGTAAGATAGATTTTATCAAGGGTAAGACCGTCTTCACGCGCCCAAAGATTTAAAATGTGAATACCGGCGCTTATATTATTGATCGTCCCGGCGTTTACCCAGCTTAACACGCCGTTTGTAGGGATCCCTGATGATTTTGTAAACTTATATTGATCATCTAAACCAACCAAAATCGAATCCCCGGCTCCATCCGGCCCTTTTACTAATAACCAAACCCGATAGTTGCCGGCGGTTGTGAATTTGATGCCATATCCCAACTGCGGCGCATTGGCGTCCAAATAGCTCGGGGTGGTATTGGTAGTCCATTGGCTACCATTATCCGGCAGACATTGCACTGCGGTTCCCGAAGTACCGGCTACACCGCTCCAGGCATGACTGCTTCGTTGCGTATTAAAGGCGTCGGCATCAGTGGCGCTTACCAAAGCCGCCTCCGCCTCAATGCTAACCTTCCCGCCGGATTCGACGAATACGCCGTTGGGAGAGACAACCAAGTTGACCGAATACACCGCTTGTAACCCTGCCACAGCAACCGTCACCGTGGCTTGTCCCGGATTAGCCATCGCTTGCGTGACTGTCACTGTAGCCGCTGGATCAAACGGAGTGGCCGCCACTTGCGGTATCGTGCTATTTAATGTCCGTACCGTATACGACATGGTCGTCGGACTAAAGTTGGCCAACTGCGCTCCGTCCACCGTGAGGCTGGTTAAGGAAGCGTCGTAAGCAAAGTTTATCGTGTAGACAGTTTGAAGACCACCAACCGCAATCGTCACCGTTGCCTGCCCGGGGATGGACGTCACTTGAGCAATGGTAACGGTGGCGCTTGGATCAGCCGATGTCGCAGTTACTTGCGGGATCGTTCCAAACTTCGTCTTAACGTTGTAAGTTAAGGTAGACGGATTAAAGTTGGCTAAGTTTTCACCATCAATTGCGATTCCTGTTAATGAACTGTCATAGGTAAAGTTAACGGTATAAACCGCCAGCAAATCGCCATAGGTGGTGCTGCTGTATACCTTGACAAATCCTTGACCGGGAACCTCGGTAGCCTGCGTAATGGTCAACTTCAGGCTATTATCATTAGCAATGGCCCCCAAAACCGGTGCTCCGCCACCATACGGAATTTTTACGGTATAGGTATATCCGCTTGGGCTAAAACCGTTAACCGGTACTGCGTTAATCGTAAGAGTGCTCAACTGCATCGGATCGTCCGGTATGGGCCGCTTGCTAAAGGTTCCGAAATAATTTAGGGAGGTATCGCGCCAGACGCCGGCATCCGTTTCGTTGACAACCAACAAGTTTTTAACGGCGGTAAACCGGTCGCTGTCGACATACGGTTGCACGCTATCCCATTGCGCCCTCATATTTGTTATATAATGAACGCCGATTTGATAACGGTTCGCCAATTCGTCCCAAAAGATTCGTCCGGATTTCATTTTGAAATCCCAAGGCACATGATGAAACCATGCCAGTAAGTTTTCGGGACAGGTGTCGATATTGCCCCACATGCTGCGTAACGGTTCGTAATATTGACCGACGAAATTACTACCGGTAATGCTCCGGTCGTATCCCAGACCCGCCTCGTCCGCTTTGTTATAGTACGAGCCGTACCATTCCGGCGGATTACCGGATTCGCCAGGACCCGGAGTATAATGGTCTCCGGTAGATGTCTGACTTTGTTGATGCGCCAATCCCAACGGTTCCTGATGATCAACCACTGATTCGCGCGAGCCCATCAACATGGCGACAATTGTTTCGACCGCATAACCGTCATTGCTCCAGGTCATTCTCGCCCAATCGTCAGCCAGGTTCTGGGGAGAAATCGTCCAGTTCCAAGCCATCCGGCCAAATGCATAAAAATTAGCTTGACCAAAATGTTGACCGGTCATGTTAACGGCGGAACCGATATTGGCAACACCGACAAAAGCCGTCCGTTCGTTGCCGTAAGCGGTTCCGTCGACGATTTTTCCAACCAAGGTGCCCGGTCCATTGGCATACGTGTCGGTATACAAAATTTCTTGCCAGATCAAAGGCAAATAACATATTTTTTTGCCTTGTCCGGTATATTCTTGGGTGATCTGGAGTTCAATCGCTTGATTAGTGTTGGGTAAACCGCCGAATAACGGGTTAAATGTTTCGCGCGGCATGAAGTCCAACGGCCCAAATTTCGATTGCACGAAGGCGTTATCGTCGAACTGGCCGTCTAGAGGGTGGAAATCTTTGTAACATCTGGCCAAACGATCCGGATCAACCGTGGCGTCATACACGAAGGAACGCCACAAACAAGTCCCTCCGTACGGAGCCAACGCGCGAGCCAATAAATTGGCGCCTTGCGAATGCGATTTGCCATAGTCGCCGGGGCCGGATTGTCCTTCGGAACCGGCTTTGACTAAAAATCCACCAAAATCGGGAATCTGTGAATAGATGGCTTTCACTTCCGCATTCCACCAATCGGCAACAGACGCAACGGTCGGATCAGCAGTAGCTTGTTTTGCTACCACTATTCCCCCGCCAAGACTAGCTGATGCTTGCTTCGTCGGTGAATTATACGGGGCTACTAAATATACTTTAATACCATAGGGCCGGAAAAGATCGGCCAATGCCTTTTCTTTGAGAATGTAGGCATCGCCTAAATACGTTGAAGAAGTATTCACATTGTTAAACACAAAGGCATTGATTCCGACCGAAGCGCAGGCACGCGCAAAAACGGTATAACGCGGCAGGAGCGTGTTCGGCAGCGAATTCCAATCAATGAAGTTGCCGCCGGCATAGTTACGTTCGGTCTCCCAATGGTCCAACTGACGGAGCTTGATTTTGGGTTTATCGGCAATCGCCAAATTTTTGACTGACTTTTGGGTTTGCATCAGTCGCAAATACGCGAACGCACCATATAAAGCTCCAAACTTTCCTTTCGACGCGATCACGGTGACGGGATGACCGTTTACCGTGGTCGATTTGATCAGATACCCCTCATCGCCTAACGGGTTTAACGATTCGGTTAAATTTAAGGAATTAATGATTGGAGAACTCTCCGGAGTTCCCACGACAACGGAACCAGCATGAGTAATTTCAGTCACGTTGCCAGCCGTCAGCGGGACGTCTTGACCCAACAGCCCATCCAAGCCCACCTTCAGCTCATTGCGAATGAGCGCGATGGTTGGCGCAGCCGTAACGTCGAAATCCTGAACCACAATTTCAGTGGCAGCGCTTCGATACTCTCCCAATTTCTGCGAATCGCTGCATTGGACGTACCGCAGCCATAATGAAGATCCGTCCTCCGCCATGACCAAGGTCGAGGCGCAAAGGAGCGTGAGCACTAATATACATACCGTAATAATTGATTTCAATGAAACAAATCTTCTGCTTGCGCTCATAGAACACTCTCCTTCAAATCAGTGATTTAAAGTTTTCCCCGAAAAGTCTGCTATTCGAACAACCCAATTCACTTACATCCAATTCCCTCCCTCATCGGATCAAAAGTTCCAAACCGGAAGCCAAACCACCTCCGTAAGTTTTTGAAAAGATACATCACCCCCTTATCGAAAATGTTGCAAAACTCTTCATGATCTTTTTTATACAAAAGTCCTGTTTTCCGTCGAAAACGAATGGAAACAGTTTTCGATTTTTCTCAATATTAACATCCTGGTTACATTTAGTAACTAGACGAAACTGTAATCTTTCTAGACAAAACTGCAATTCCAGCATTGACACGGCTTTAACGCCATAAAATGCGGCTTGTTTCAAGTTTTTGCAATCATATATTTTATTAAAATTCTTAATTTAATAACCAATCGACCAAACAATTCTCCAAGATGTCACAGAGTTTTTCTTCCATAAAAAATCCACCCCTAAATAGGATGGATTTTTAGAACTTAGGATTTCTCTATCGGCTTAACGCTTTTTCGCCAATTAACAAAATAAGCCAAAAAATCATGTGTCGAGATTATTTAGCAAAGGCGGCTTACTACTTATTTTTAAATTCACTGGGAGTCATACCTTGGTTGCTTTTGAAAATCCGGCTAAAATAATTGGAATCTTGATAGCCGACAAGGTTGGCAATATCCGCAATGCTCAACTCGGTATTAGCCAACAAATCAATGGCTTTTTTCATGCGGAATGCAGTTAAATAGTCGCCAAACGTTGACCCGGTTTTTTGCTTAAACAAATGCATAAGATGGGAAGGAGTGATCGCCAATTGTTTCGCGACTTCGTTAATGGTAAATTGCCGTTGATAATTTTCCTCAATATAATTTTTCGCAATTTTAATGACGCCATTGGTACGGTCTTTAGCGGATTTCGCTATAAGCTGCACCATTTGGTTACATACCCTTTTGAACCGGATCTTTAGGTCGGCGTGAGTATTACTGATACTTAGTTTATTTAAGTATTCCACACTCAATTCAAGCAACTTTTCTTCATCGACGCCACCTTTACCACCTACCTCAATAAGCAGTTGCAACATCTCAAACATTTTAACTTTTAAAATATCAAATTTATCCTCATAAGCGGCGCTCAACTTTACCAAGAAATCTTCCAGTATTGCTTCAGTTTCTTCAATTTTGCCGTTACGAATACACAAGAATAACTTTTCCCGTTCCCGCAATGGATACTGGAGCCAACCTGCTTCTAGCTTTTTAATGGTTGCAACATGAACCACATGATTTTCACTAATCTTTAAAGCGTAATCCAAAGCATTGGAAGCTTCTTGGAACGAGAGACGCAAGTTTTCGACTTTATCGTAAGTACGACCAATTCCCATGGTTATCCGGAGGGGGGTATTATGTTCTACCTCCGCGCGGATTTGCTCGGTAAGATCGATGATCCAATGCGGATTCTGTTTCAAACTGTCAAGCAACGATAGGCAAACGGCCAACCGGTCGTTACCTAACGATATTATCAAAAAATCTTCTCTTCCCAACTTCCCGAGTAAGGTTTCACTGATGATTTGTTGAACCAAATCCGTTTCGTTTAAGATTTGATGTTTTGCATACCCATAACTAACTTTAATGGCGAGAAATGTATCAAAAAAACTTTCCTTGCCAAGTAACTGAACGATCTCTTGGATCTTGGCATCCGGAGTGGAAGCGAACGAAATGTTATGGATGAATTCTTCTTTTAAGAAAGGAATTACCCGTTCCATTTTAATATGGATCTCCCTAATATCGAGCAGTACTCCCCGACTGACAATTATGGCACTAACCACGGAGCCGCAATAGATGATCCACCATTGTTTAAATAAAGTACCTAGAAATAATGAAAACCCAAAAATGAAAATCCCATAATTAAACAAAAAATTCGTGTAATTGGGAGTGGTTTCTTTTCTACTGTTCATTTTGGCACTGATTATCTTGAAGAAACTTGAGAATAACAACCCAAACCCTACAACTAACTGGATTAGCAACGTAATTTCCCGGCCGTACAAAGGCGGAATCAGATTCGGAGTCAGATTGTCGTAAGCAATAATCCCACCAATCTGAAAATATTCATATGACCCCGGGGTGCCGAACGTATTAAAAAGGATATAAATCAAACCCAAAATAAAACCAACCAAAAAAACCAGGCGTTTTTTCACTCGATCTTTACTTTTCGTAAAAGTCCCGGTTGTTAGCAGTGCCGCCGGCGCGCATATCGCACACAGTAAAAAGAACCGTCCATTGCAGATAATTAGCGGAAACGGATGCGGACCCAGAAATAATTGCAAAGGACGTCCAACTAAAAAGACGCTAAACGAGATAAGATAAATAACAAAATACTTATGAGAGAAGGCGGCTGTGGGCTTAACTAAAGTAAAATATAAAAAAAGCAATAAGAAGAATAAACCCGCGACCAGCGGCGCAATAATATTTCCAAGAACTAAAATAAGCTGAACCACTTTTTTATCCCCCAACCTAACACTTATAATACGGTCTTCAATCTTCTATAATTTCTAATTTTAACAATCGGAAAATCTTTTACATTTATTTAAGGTT
This sequence comes from Bacillota bacterium, assembly GCA_023417475.1. GTDB lineage: Bacteria > Bacillota > UBA4882 > UBA8346 > UBA8346 > JAEYPR01. The sequence continues at coordinate 67,672 of JAEZFP010000048.1, forward strand.
TTTTTGGTCTAAATCCACCAATTTGTTTAATTTGTTATTTTTCAGCTATTAAAGGTTAAATTATTAAAGTAAAATATTTCTTAATTATAAGTAAATTTAAATAAATAAATACTTACAATTGGTTATGGTTACCTCTAAACTATTTTGCTAAAGATAGCATTATCTTGTAATATTACTCCGATAATAAATTTACTCATTTTATTGATGTGCTTATAATGCGGTTTCCTTAGTAAAGCACCAAAAAGAGCGCTCCGAACGGCGCCGACGCTAATGCCCGAGAGAAGCAGGTGGGCAACACACCGCTAATCGCAGCCGCCACCCAAGACAAATTGGCTGCCGCGAAGTTGCTGTTACAATACAAAGCGAAGGTCAATACGAAGAGGTTGGCAGATTGTCACATTGGGGGTTCTCCGATAAATAAAAGACCTAGGCTATGCCTAGGTCCTTATTCTTTATTCTAAATTAATTAAATTACACCATTTCCCCGCCGGCCCGAAAGGCCTTTAAATTTACCTCCAGTACCTTTTGGGGCAACTCGGTCCGGAGCACTTGCTCCCAATTGATCTCGGTCAGCCCAAACGCTTTCACCATCGCGCCGAACAGGACGATATTCATCGTCCGGGAGTTGCCGATCTGTTGAGCGATGGCCGCCGCGTTAAAGGAGATCGTTTGAAACGCCTTGGACATGGCGGCAATCGAACCCTCCGGGTAAACCGCCATTCCGGCGGCCACCGGCATCGGCGCGATGGCATAATCGTTGATGATCGCTATGCCGGCGGGCTTCAAAAACTCCGCGTACCGGACCGCCTCCATTTTTTCAAATGCGACTAAAATATCGGCGCAACCCCGTCCGATAATGGGTGAATAGACTTTTTCGCCATAACGCACCTGAGTGGAAACGCTGCCGCCCCGCTGCGCCATGCCGTGTATTTCACTCATCTTGACATCGTAACCGGCTTGCGTCAACCCTTGGGTTAAGATCTTACTGACCAGAATGGTCCCTTGACCGCCGACACCAACCAATAGAATATTTTTTACCGCATTCATCATTGATCACCTGCTCTTTCCATCGCGCCAAACGGGCAGACCTGGACGCACACCGTACAGCCGACGCAAAGGGTTGGGTCGATGGCGGCTTTGCCGTCTTGCAGGCCCAACGCGGGGCAGCCCACTTTCAGACACTTTTTACAGCTCCGGCATACCGCTTGGTTCACTACGCATTTGCCGATCTCGTGTTTGATGGTTTTAATCAGGAGGCAGGGACGACGGGTGATGATCGCCGCCGGCGCCTCGCTCGCCAAAGCGTCCGCCACCGCCTTTGCCATCGCCGCCAAATCCTGCGGGTCCACAATGATAATCCGCTCATAGCCGCAAGCCGCAAGCACTTTTTCGATCTGAATCAACGGCGCCGGTTGACCCATCAGATTGACGCCGCTGCCCGGATTGTCCTGATGCCCGGTCATGCCGGTGATGCTGTTGTCCAAAATACAGGGAATCATTTTTCCTTGATTGTAGATCATTTCGACCGCTCCGGTCATGCCGCTGTGGAAAAAGGTGGAGTCGCCCAAAACCCCAAAAACTTTCTTCGCCGGTTGCCCGGTAATTTCAAAGGCCTTCGCCATTCCCATACCGACCGAGAAACCGCCACCCATGCAGACTACCGAATCCATCGCGCCTAACGGCGGAGCCGACCCCAACGTATAACAGCCGATGTCGCCGGCGATGACATAATCGCGACCTTGCGCCAGGGTATAAAAGAAACCGCGGTGGGGACAACCCGGACATAACGCCGGCGGACGCGGCACCACCTCCGCCTCGGGTTTGACTGTTTCCGGTTGGAGATTAAAAACCCCTTTGGCGATAATCTCCGGATTCAGCTCTCCGATGTTGGGAATCACCGCTTTGCCGGTACAGGCGATACCGGCCGCTTGCAACTGTTCCTCCATAAACGGTTCCAACTCTTCCACCACGTAAAGTTGTTCAACCTTCGCGGCGAAATCGCGGATCAAATCCAGTGGCAAAGGATAGGTAAAGCCCAGTTTTAAAAAGGAGGTGTCCTCCGGGAAAACTTCCTTGGCGTATTGATACGCGATCGAAGCGGTGACAACCCCGATTTTGGTCCCTTTCATTTCCAGCTTGTTTAATGGGCTTTCGTTGGCATATCGCTCCAAATCCCGCAGTTTTTGCTCCAAGATCGGATGATTGAGCTTCGCGTTGGCCGGCGTGCACACGAATTTGCGCGCATTCCGTCGATACTCCGGCGTGGGTACTTCCGTCCGTTCGCCCGTTTCCACCAGACTTTTGGAATGACAAACCCGGGTGGTGACCCGGAACAACACGGGAATATCAAACGCTTCGGAAATGCGATACGCCTCCGCCAAAAAGTCTTTGCATTCCTGACTGTCGGCAGGTTCGATCAAAGCCATTTTCGCAAACTTGGCGTAGTAGCGGTTATCCTGTTCATTTTGGGACGAGTGCGAATCGGGGTCGTCGGCGCTGACGATGACGAAACCCCGCCCCACGCCCTGATACGTGGCTGTAAAGACCGGATCGGCGGCCACATTCAGGCCGACATGTTTCATCGCGCAGATGGAGCGGACCCCGGCGATGGAAGCGCCGTAAGCGACCTCGACGGCGACCTTCTCATTGGGCGCCCATTCGCAATACAACGACTCGCCATACTTTGCCAGATTTTCGAAAATCTCGGTACTGGGAGTGCCGGGATACGCGCTGCCCAGTTTGACTCCGGCCTCATAAGCGCCGCGAGCGATCGCTTCATTGCCGGTCATCAGTTGTTTCATAACTTTCACCTCAAATTATCAAACTTCCGTCTCACCAAAGACTGCCCTGACGGGAATACGTAACGATACGATTCATTTCAAACTTAATTCTTCGCGAGTCCCGCCGCGATATCCTGCCGCCGTCCGATAAATCAAGCTAAATTCGGTTCTTTTCCCGTAAAAGTTTAAATCTATTATTTTTCGAACAATCATTGCGGTTATAAAATTTTTATGGTAAATTTAAAGTAAACATTTTCCATTTTATAAACCGCTTCAGCCCTCGGCAAGAACCGAGTACGGCCGGCATGGACGACTTGCCGAATGTGTTACGCCGGTTTGCAACGACTACCCACCCTTACCAAGCGACCGGGTATGGCGCGTCAAAAAGATAAAGGAGGCAAAACATGAAAAAGAACAATCTATCCATCATAACCCAATCCCAAGTTACCCCATGGCCGATTCAAGCGGCTCCCATTCCTCCGCAGATCACCCTGAACGGTACCGCGTTGGTCCCAAAAACTCCGCCGATATCGCCGGTTGGATTCCAATTGCTGTTTTTAGCCAAATCGACAGCGACGGTATTATCCAACCAATATTATTCATTAGATCCCACCAATTGGTCATGGTATGACGCGTATCTCACCCTTTATCAAACCATGCTGAACGACTTGAATAACAGCGAATTTTTAAAAGCGGGCAACGTTTTCGTGATGGCGTCCTTTGGGATCGGCGTCAATCTGACTCCGCCGTCGGCTTTTTATGAATTTTTAAAATTAAACGGCGGCGGCGCGGGACTGGATTATTGGGTAAAAACAGCCGATCCCGGCAGCGAAATGGACAATCACAATTTTTGGATGGAGTATCCCGCCTATTATGTGCTCGTCGGCAACGTGGGTGACGCGGATGTCAACGTCGAAACCTTTGATTTTAAATTCACGTCCGATCTTGCGGTTACGTTGAAGTCGACGCTTTACTATGCGTTTTAAGCCGTCACATGACTCCTTGTGATATTCTGATGATCGGTCAAGCGGGCAAACCTACCGGGTTTGCCCGTGTCATATCCACCCTGGCTGCAGCATTGAGTGAACGGTTTCGAATTGTCCAGTTCGGTATCAATTACCATGGTGAAAAAGTAGTCGGGGCTTGGGTCCTCGAACCAAGTCCCCTCCCCGCCGACCGGTTGGGCATCGCCTATTTACCGGAACTGCTTCGTCAATATCAACCGAAGGTCATTTGGATCTGTCATGATTTTTGGTTGTATCCTCTTTATTATCCGGCCATTCGTCGTTTCGGTCTAACCCGGCGGACCATTTTTTATTGTCCGGTCGAGGGACAAGCGCCCGACCGTTCCCGGGTTGCCAGCCTAACCGATCTTGGGCTTTTGGTCTGTTATTCGAAAAACGGGCGGGATACCCTGCTTGCCGAAGCGGAACTGCCCGGCCACGGCTCCACGCGGGTTTCCCTGCCGCCGTTGGAAATCATTCCGCATGGTGTTGCTACCGCGAAATTTTATCCTTTGCCGGGAGGGAAACCGCAGGCCCGCCATACCCTGTTTCCAGATCGTCCCGACTTGGCGGAGGCCTTGATCGTCTTAAACGCCAACCGCAACACCTGTCGCAAACGGATTGATCTCACACTGCAATCCTTCGCCGCGCTGGCGCCTTTCCATCCTCGGCTTTATCTGTATCTCCACATGGGAAATACCGACAAAGGCATCGACATTCTGCAATCGGCCAGTACCTTAGGCATTAGCCAACGCCTGCTCGGCCTCAAACCGTCCGAAGGTCATCCCGCCACGACGGACGAAAGACTAAATCTCATCTACAACGCTTGTGACATCGGCGTCAATACGTCCACCGGAGAAGGTTGGGGATTGATCGCGTTGGAACATGCGGCCACTGGGGCCTGCCAGATTGTACCGGCGCATACCGCCTGCCAAGAAATTTGGGCCAGCCACGGTTTGCTAACCAAACTGCAACCGCCGGAAGCAAACGGCGTCATTGACCCCGGCGATCTAACCCGTATTTTGACGCTACTCTCCCAAGATCGCAACCTGCTAACCGAATGGTCCCGGAAGGCCCTGGCCCGCGCCAGAATGCCCGAATTCGACTGGGAAACCATCTCACGGCAATGGGAGGAGGTCCTGAGGAAATTCTTTGACCTGTCATAATATTTCCCTTGCCAAAGCTTGAAATGAAACACGTTTAATTGCCAAAACTTGAATATTGAAACAAAAAATGTTATAACATATGTATTATGAAGGGAAATACCCTCCGCTCCTTTACAGAAAAATTCGCATGTAACGTTTATGCGGCGGAAAATCAATGGAAACAGCAACGAAGTCGAGGCAAAAACATGAAACAGTTCGATATTTTTTGGGGTTTCTTCGCGCTGCTTTTTCTTTTCACCACGGCCAACCCGGTTTGGAGCGATGAAGCTCCTCCGCAGGAGCCTACGGTGGACTTTTCTTCGATCGAACAATACACCGCTCCGGCAATGGCCAAACGCCGCATCCCCGGCGTGGCTGTTGCCGCCTTTACCAACGGGGCGCTGGTCTATAACAAAGGGTTCGGGGTAAAAGACTATTCCCGGCCGGCCGATTCGGCCAACTCGATTGATGAAAACACTTTATTCATCGCCGCTTCCATCAGTAAACCCGTGACCGCCTATGCGGCGCTCATTTTGGTGGAACGCGGTTTACTGTCGTTGGACGAACCGCTGACCAAATACTTAAAAACTCCCTACCTCCCCGACCAAAAAAAAGCGCAAAAAATCACCCTGCGGATGATTTTAACCCATACTTCCGGGCTTTCCAACGATGCGTCCGGTAACGACCGCAAGATTTATTTTACCCCGGGCGCTTATTTCTCCTATTCCAGCGCCGGTTTCCGTTATTTGCAGCAAGTGATCGAAGCCGTGACCGGCGAAACCTTCGCAACGTTTGTCGACGCCGCGCTCTTCGGACCGCTCGCGATGAAACATAGTAGCTTCAATTATCAGGACTTTTTCGAAAAAGATATGGCGCTGGGCCATTATTCCGGGAAAAAAATTCTGAAAGAACCCCTACGCAAGGTGAAGGCCAATGCTTCCTATAGTTTAATTGCCACCGCGGCCGATATCGCTAATTTCGCCATGGAATTGTGCCAACCCACCCTGATCAAGCCGGAGACCGCGGCATTAATCGCAACCCCGGCCGTCAAATATCTGCCGCAAGTTTATTGGGGATTGGGAATCGGCATCCTGATCCGCCCCGCCGGCAATTTCCTATGGCAATGGGGCAACAATGTCACCTACCAAAATATGCTGTTGGTTCACCCGCAATCCAAAAGCGGCGTTATCGTCTTGACCAACAGCAACAACGGATTGCCGCTGGCCGAGATCCTCGCGATCAAGACGGTCAATGAAACCTTTGGCAATCCCACCGCCTTACCCCCATCCGCTTTTGACTTTTTAAATAAAATCTAACGCGTTGCGGACTTTTGGTCTCCAACCGCGTTTCCCATCCAGGCCGGTAGCGGTGGGGACACAGTGTTATTTTAGAAATTTACTCGAAGGAGTTGTCTATGCTTTCAAGGTGTGATATGGTTATGCGATGTTGGCGCTCAAGTGCCGACGTTCGAACATCGATTACACACCAAAGGAGTCGGCATCAACAATGAGTGCTTTAATCAACCTTTTTTCCTCCAAAGAAATCAAGGAGATTGATTTATTTAAAGAGACTTGCCAAGATATGCTGGTCAATCAGGAACCGGTGAAATGTTTCGCAATACTATCCGATATCCTGACCCATCGGGTTAAAATAAACGAAATTCCCAGTTCCGAATTGATGGCCACCTATGCTCAACTGAAACTATGCGGCATGACCTGGAAAAAGATCGAATGGCTCGACCATAGGGTTTTGGCGAAAATCACCCCGAAAGTGAAGAAGCTAATCGCCACCGAATTGAAACGCCGCGAAGTCGAGCTTAATTAGAAGTTATCGTAAAAGCCGACGTACCTGATGCGAAGAAGGTACCGGCGGCTTTTGCACTAGTTGGGTAAATAGCGCCCTTTACTCAGCCAATGCGTTACGGTTTCCCAGCGCAACAACGGTTGCTTCCCGATCGCCTGGGGCGCTTTCCGGTTGATGAACGCGATAAGCGGGACCGTTAACGCCAAGACCGCCACCGTCGCAATCAATCCGTATAACTTCTCGGGAATGTCAAGGTATTTTCCAACCTGGGTATCGAACAACAACAGCAACGGTTTATGGGTGGCTAAAATCAGCAGCGAGTTCACCCCGAAATAATTAACGAGCTGCCAATTGCCAATCCGGTACCCAATGGCCAAAAAGACGAACACCCCCAACAGCGAGGCGCTATAAAACAAAAAGTAGTCGCCGAGCAGGTTCCCCGCCATATTGACCCGCGTAATTTCGGCCAACTTAACATTCAAACGGGTACTGACGATATGTAATAACTCCGCGCCAACCACGACGGCGCTCCAAGTCCAACGCTTCAAATGGGCCAGGTGCCGGAGCAGATCGCGCTGCCGGACCAGGTAGCCGACGGAATAAAAGACCAAACCGGTACAGGCAATGTCCGCATTGAAATATAAGCTGATGTCGGCCCGGCTCAACCAGTAACCGATCAGGGAAAAAACGCCGATGACCCCGAATCTGATTTTGGAGTCGGCAATTTTTGAGATCATCCGGAAAAAAATGCTAACCACGAAGATACAGGTCAAGTACCAAATCGGGTTGTTGCCCCCATTATCCGCCAACCCCGTAAAAAGCGAGAGCAATTTGGACAAATGGGCGAAGATTTCGCGGTAATTGCCGTAGACCCAATACCGGAGTAGATAAAACAACCAGGACAATACCGTAAAAAGGGCGTACGGAATATAGAGGGCGTTGATTTTGGCAAAAATGAACTTGCCGAGCGGCTTGTTTTGATGGACAAAACCAGATAAAAAAAAGAATAACGGCATATGAAACGAGTAAATATAAGCGGAACGCGGTGTCATGGTATGTCCCCATACCACTAAAAAAATGCCCACTCCTTTTAAAAAATCAATGAAACCATATCGTAGCTGTCGATCCATGTTGTCCTCGCCATCCCTGTCAATTGAAGTTCCCAGCGGTTTCCGGCAACCATGCCGCGAGTTCCACTGCAGCCAACCGCGGTAATTAGCCTCACCGGTCTGAGTCGATTTTACAGTCAGACGAGAAACCATCCGATATTGTTCATGCACTTCCATCGCTGCTTATCAGGCAAGCTTACTTATCCACAAAAAAACGAAACCCAAACCAGCCGTTCGTCAGTTTGGGTTTCGACGCATCTTTTAAGTAGTCGCCCACTCCTACTTGTAGAGGGCAAGCGAAGGAATGAATTTCTGGTCAAAGTGCGATCCCTATCCCTTTAAAAGGGTAACCACAAGGCGTTGAACTCTATAAAAGATTGAATAGGCAACGAAGCATTGTGGTTGTCCTTTTAAAGGACAAAAGGATCGCAGTTGGGCTTCGAAGGTATTTTCTAAAGTAGCTTAAATCAATTCCATCTCAATCATAATCTTTCGCAACTGGAGGGTTTCTTCATCGGTTAGCGGTCCGGCCGGCTCAAAACAATTACCGGTCTCAATCCCTAATAACCGCAAGCCGGTTTTGATCACTGCGGGAAATGTCCCCAGATTAAAGGCGATTCGTAACGGAGCCACTTTAAATTGAGCTTCGCGGGCGCCGTCATGGTCGCCGGCCATAAATTTGTTATAGATATCGACGATCAGTTTCGGCGCGACATTGGCGCAGGAGGCTACCGCCCCGGTGGCGCCGTAGCAAAGCGCGGCGTAGATCAGAGTATCTCTCCCCATCATAACCGAAAAGTCCTTGTTCCGGGTCAGTCGCAGGTATTCTTCGGTTGTCGTCATATCGCCGGTGCTATCTTTGATCCCGATGATATTGTCAATAGCGGCCAAACGCGCCGCTGTCGCCGGAGCGATGTCCACCCCGGTCTTGGGCTTGTTATTATACAGGATAATCGGCAGGCTGGTGTTCTTCGCCAAACTTTCATAATGGGTATAAATTTGGTTTTGACTGGGCGTCAAGAACATTGGCGTCAGCACCGAAAGCGCATCAACCCCCACTTCCTCGGCAATTTGGGCCAGCTCGATAATCCCGCGCGTCGTAATGTGGTTGACGCCGGCGTATACCGGAACTCTGCCACGCGTCTCATCAACCGTAATTTCCAGGAGCTGGCGGAACTCGTCATTGGACAAAGCGTAGAACTCGCCGGTCGTCCCATTGGGAAACAATCCGTGCACTCCGCTAGCGATTAAATAGTTGACCAGCTTGCGTAAAGCCGTCTCGTTAATTTTTTCCTCGGCGGTAAGGGGGGTTACCATGGGAGGAACAATGCCGTATGGTTTAAAATTCATTGTTGTCGCCTTTTCTCCACGCAAATTGTTGTTAATAATTATTTGACAGCCGCTTTCTTATCATCCGGCGTGGTTTATGATAAGGAGGATAAACCGGGAACCGGCGGCGAATACTCGCCGCTCCAAAACGCCGCGTTATTAACGGGCAACTGTAACGTTGGCGATTTTCTCATAGTATTTAATAATGCTGCAGTGATCTTCCTTTTCCAAACCGTCCGCCTTGAGTGCTTGCATCATTTCCATGACTTGCGATGTCAAGGGCAGCGGCACGCTTAACTGATGCGAGGCGTTGAGCGCATTCGCAAGATCTTTGATATGCAGTTCAATCCGGAAGCCGGGGTTAAACTTGCGGTCCATGACCAAAGGGGCTTTGGCGTCCAGCACGGTTGAGCCGGCCAACCCTCCCCGGATCGCTTGAAATACCAGATCCGGATCAACCCCCGCTTTGGTCGCCAAGGTCAACGCTTCGGACATCGCCGCGATATTGAGGGCCACAATCACTTGATTGGCCAGTTTGGTCACATTGCCGGCGCCGAGTTCGCCGACATAGACCACCGAACCCGCCATGGCTTTCAATACATCGTAATATTGGTCGAACAGCGCCTTTTTGCCGCCAACCATCACCGAAATCGTGCCGTCGACGGCTTTCGGTTCGCCGCCGCTGACCGGAGCGTCCAACATCTCAAGTCCCTTTTGATTCAATGCGGCGCCAATCTCCTTGCTGGCCATCGGATCAATGGAACTCATATCAATCACTACCGTTCCGGCCTTCGCCCCTTCGATAACGCCATTTTTACCCAGCACCACTTCTTTGACATGCGGTGAATTGGGTAACATGGTAATGATCAAATCGCAAGCTTCTCCAATCTTTGCTCCGTCCGGAGCGGCGGTCGCGCCGAGGGCAACAACTTCGGCGACGGCAGTTTGGTTTCTGTCGCAAACAACCAATTGGTACCCCGCTTTAAGTAAATTTTTACTCATGGGTTTACCCATGATGCCTAGTCCGATAAATCCGATTTTCATCACAATCTACTCCTTTCATTTATAAAAACAGCATGGGCTGGCGAATCGCAACATTCCTACGCACTTCCGGATCTCCGGATTCGACCGGCAGGCTGAAATAAAACTTGAGATATTCTTCCCGGCCAAGCGTCAATCCGGCAAACAGCATAAACGACTGGCGCGCGGGCCATGACTGGAAATGTTCCACATCGTTGGCATAAGGCCAGGTTTCCTTGCGTTTTACATACGGCATAATGAAATCAAGTCCCTTGACAATGTTCTGCCCTTTGTCCGTTGTATATTCCCACAAGTCGTCTTCATCGGATGACAGCAAGTGGCACAATGTCACCATATTATCCATTACAAACAGGGAATAACTATAGGGCTTGGTCCGTCCCAACTCCCGGGGAAAAGAGCCGTCATCGGCCATTTGTCCCAGCAACGCGGTTTGATACCGCTGCCGGCAAAATTCCAACACATCCTCGTTTTCAGTAAAAAGCGCGAAGGTTGCGGCTTGGACAAAAAAACAAACCGCATGATTGTTGGTGGTGTTCATTTCCGCATGCCCGTTAGGGTGGGTCAGCATCCATTGCAAATATTGGGCAAACCACCCTTTGAGCTTCCGGTACAATTCTTCCGTCATATAACTGGAACCTTTGAGGGCTTTGACCGCAAAGGGAAGATCAATCAAATGCAACGTATCAATGAGACCGATTCCCCGTCCGGCGCAGATACCCGGCAAAGCCTGGGCGTATGTCAAATGGGGCGCCATATATGTCGCTTCATCGACAAAAAATTCCCGCAGGATCCGGCAGGCTTTCTCCGCAAACCGTTCATCCTTGGTATAACGAAACGCGGCGGCCAGGTGGGCCACAGCGGTCCGCATCGCGCGTAACGCTTTCCGGTGTTCCATAAAGTTATCCAAATTACTTTGCCCATCCCGGTGGATATACGGCAAGCCGGCAGGTTTTGAAGGGTCCGGCCACCAATAATCCCCGTTGGAATAATAATCATGAAGGCCACCTTCGCTTAACGGAGCCCGGTGATCGGAAATATGCACGCAAGCGGCAGATAGCAATTGTTCCGCTTTGGCCACGGTCCACTGCTCAGTATCCAACCGGCACGGCAACCGGTATTTCTTGTGATAAGTAATCATAATATCATCCCTTTTGCTCTTCTTTATCAGCTTGAGCGCAATGAATCAGCGCTTTCATGTAGCCGATCGAATAGGCGTACGCCGCGTTTTTACCGCCGCAACTCGCTACAAAATCAGGCACATGATCCACTGTAATGAAGCCGTCATACTGAGCATCCACAAAACGCCGCATCACCCGGTACATATCCATATACCCGTTTTCCAGAAACGTTTCCTCAAAATAAGGCACCGGAGCGCTGACATTCCGGAAATGAACCGAAAACACTTTCCGTTCCCGACAGAAATACGCGATATCCTCCATCAAATCCCCAAATCCCGGGCCGCCTTCCAACCAGCAGCCGACGCACATTTTCATGCCAAGATACGGACTATTGCCGGCTAAGGCGAAAGCCCGTTTATAATCGGCCACGCGATGGATCAAATTGTGAATCCCGACCAACATCGGAACCGGCGGATCGTTGGGATGCAACGCGATTCGCACCTTGGCCGCTTCACAGACGGGCAGGACTGCGTCTAAAAAGTATTTAAAATTCGCCCAAATCTCTGCTTCCGGATATTCCCGGCCGTGCGTGTAAGGCCGTTGTTCCATTTCGCGAATATCGACAATCCGCGAAACAGCGCCCCGGGTATGTTCGCCCGTGTCGAAACGGGAATTCAGGACGCCGTTCGGCTCCCAGGTCATAAAACCGGTTGAAATGCCCGCTTTACCCAACCACCGGGTAAAGTCGTTATATTGTTCGATCGCGGCGTCACGGTCGGGCAGCCCAAGGTGAATGGCGGGGTTTTTGTATAGATGACGGCTGCCGGCGTCGCTAATGGCAATCCCATAACGGGACAGCCGTTCTTGCAGCCGCATCACTGCATCGTAATTGCTATCCTCGCGGGTAAACTGCACGGAAGCGTATTCGATCCCCAGTTGCTTCAGAAAAAGCAGTTCGTCATCACTAATCTTTGAGCTGATGATCTGCTGCGCTTTGATTTGGTTCGTCATCGGGGTTACCCTCTTATTGTTTGATGTTGCCGGACTACCGCGGAGGTTACCCGTGGTAGTCCGGACAATTCATACGTTTTGTTTACTTTACTCTACCCAAGCCGCTTCCGGAGTCCAAGCCTGAAGACTTACTTCATACATTCCCAAACCATACACGTTCTTTTGGGTGAAACTTTGATAGAAAGCGACATCCAGCGGCACCAACAGACAGTACTCCTCGACTAGCTTCTTCGAGGCGATTTGGAGCAATTGTTTCTTTTCCGCCAAGGTTTTGGCGGCCCGGGCTCCAAACAAAGCTTTCTCGTAATCTGCCGGGAAAATCATCAACCCTTGATTTTTAATTCCTTCCGACGAGTATAACCGGATATAGTTTTTGGTGAAATCCAATTGACTGGCGCCCTTGCCAATGACAATCCCCTGCATGCTGTCGGCGGTCTGCATCTTGTTCAGCAGCGCTTTATCCAGCACTTGAATTTTGGCATTGATGCCGATTGGTTTAATTGACGCTTGCAGCGCCTCGGCGGTTTGCTTCAGATCGGCCCGGGTAAAGATGGTGGTGGCAAAGCCATTGGGATAGCCGGCTTTTTTCAACAATTCCTTGGCTTTTTTCAGATTGTAAGGATAAAATTTGACCGTTGGATTATAGGAATAAGCGCCCTCAATTCCGAATTGGTTGGTGGCAAAGCCCAGCCCGCCGGTTAAGGCTCTGGCGACGTTTTTATAATCGATGCTGTGCATTACCGCCTGGCGAACTTCCAATTTGGAGAAAGGAACCGCCGGATCTTTGCTGTTAAACAGGAAGTAGTCGATATCCGCAAGGTTCGGCGATTTCTTCCCGGTGTTTTTAAAACCGGCGCCTTCCAATGACCGGATCGCCACGGCGTCGTTGGTCATCAAACAGTCAACCTCTTTATTTAAAAACGCCGAAATTTCCGTGTTCAAATCAGGAATGATGTCGATCTCCAAATTGTCGAGATAAGGCAGACCTTTAATCCGGTAATTATTGAAACGTTTGAACTGTAATTTACTGCCCTGAACATATTTTTCCAGAACAAACGGTCCGGTGCCGACGCAGTTGATGGCGCACCACGCCTCGCCATGTTTTTCATAGGCTTCTTTGGAGATGATTTGGACGTCGCTGATCACGTCTTGCCAGTTGTTGGCCCATTCGGCAAAGCGAATGACGAGGGTCCGGTCATCCACGATCTCAAATGATTTGGGATTGGACAGCTCGCTCTCCTTGCCGTTTTTGATCATCTGTTCGAAATTCCACTTCACGACCTCCGCCGTGAGTTTCGAACCATCGTGGAAAAGCACGTTGGGACGAAGTTTAATCGTGAAAGTCAATTTGTTGGGATCAACGCTAAACGCTTCCGCCAACCAGGGTTCGTAGACCCCTTTCGAATTCAAACGGCCCAGCGATTCGACTGCGGGCATGACCATCTTATTGTTACCGGTCGTTTCCGATTTGGGCATAAAGAAAGTTGTCGGCGAATTGTCGGCGGCGATCTTGAGCGAACCGCCCTGCTTCGGTTTCTTAACCGCGGCAGCGACCGTGTTATTCATACTGTCGCCGGTGAGCCCGGTCAGGCAAACGACCATAACCAATACCAAAAGCATCACGACTCTTGAATTAATGAATCTTTTCAAATTACTCTCCCCTTTTGATCGGTTTTTTTCGTTTGGCTTGAAGAAAGACTTCGTCACGCCAAACACTCACTGATACAGAAAACAAGCGACTTGGTGGTTGTTTCCCACATTGTTACTAATAGTCGGGACCGCTTCAAAACAGCGTTTGGTTGCTTGGGGACACCGGTCGTGAAAGGCGCAACCGGAGGGCCGTTTGGCAATGCTCGGCACCTCGCCGGACAAGGCGATTCGTTCCCGTTTCGCCTCCACCACCGGATCGGCAATGGGCACCGCCGACAGCAACGCTTTGGTATACGGGTGAAGCGGATTGTCGTAAAGATCGAGGCAATCGGCGATTTCAACTACCCGCCCAAGGTACATTACTAAAATTCGATCGCTGATATGTTTGACAACTGCCAGATCATGCGCGATAAATAAATAGCTGATGCCCAATTTCGCTTTTAACTCTTCCAACAAATTGATGATCTGCGCTTGGATTGACACATCCAAAGCGGAAATGGGCTCATCGCAAATGATCAGCGACGGGTTGGAAGAAATTGCCCTGGCAATCCCGATTCGTTGCCGCTGACCGCCTGAAAACTCGTGGGGAACCCGTTCTTTTAAAGCCGGATCGAGTCCGACAATTCGAAACAACTCGTCCACCCGGCGGTCATACTCCGCTTGGTTCTTCACCATCTTATGAATCAGCAGCGACTCACCGACAACCGATCCCGCGGTCTGCCGCGGGTCAAGCGACGAAAACGGATCCTGAAAAATCATGGAGATCTTGTGACGATACGGCGATAGTTGTTTGTCGTTAAGGGTCGCGATGTCTTTCCCTTCGAAGCAAATTTGCCCTTCCTCCGGACGGTAAACCCGCATAATGCAGCGGGCCAGCGTCGTCTTGCCACAGCCGCTTTCGCCGACAATACCCAAGGTTTCCCCTTGGCGTACCGAAAAACTGATTTCCTCAATTGCCTTGACATCACCTACCTTTTTACGCATGATCCCTTGATAAATGGGAAAATATTTCCGGACATTCGCGACGGCCAGACAAATTTCATCCTTGATCGCGTTCTGCGGGACAGCTTTGGGGCTCCGGCCCGCCAATTCCAATTCCCGCGTTTCGCGCTCCTCCCGGGACAGCCAGCAAGCGACCGCCTGTCCGGAAACCGCTTCGTTCAGTTCCGGAATAGGCCGTTCCATGCAGGACGGTTTCCGGTACTGGCAGCGACCGTAAAACGGGCAATACGACGGCCGGTCAACCGGGTTTAACGGGATACCGTCGATCGGCAACAGCACCCGGCCTTTATCGTCATCCAAACGCGGAATCGCCTTGAGCAATCCCCGGGTGTAAGGATGTTGCGGGTTTTGAAAGATTGTTTTGGTGGCGCTGGTTTCAACCACATTTCCCGAGTACATGACATAGATTCGTTCGGCGAAACGGGCGACAATTCCCAAATTGTGCGTGACCAGCACCACGGCGGTATTGGTCTTTTTCGCCACATCGCGCAACATTTCCAGCAGTTGCGCCTGGGTGGTTACGTCAAGGGCGGTCGTCGCCTCGTCCGCAATCAGGATGGTCGGGTTGGAGGACATCGCCATGGCAATCATAATCCGCTGCCGCATTCCGCCGGAAAACTGCTGCGGGTAATAGTCAAACCGGTCCTCGGCGTCGGGAATATTTACCAGTTTGAGCATTGCGATGGTTCGTTCCCGGGCGGCCTGTTTATCCAGGTTTAAATGCAACATAATGTTTTCCTGGATCTGATAGCCGATGGTCAACACCGGATTGAGCGAAGTCATGGGTTCCTGAAAGATCATACTGATCTTGCCCCCGCGCACCATCCGCATTTCAGGGCTTTGCGCCGGGTATTGCAGCAGATTGTTTTCGAAACCTTGCAGATAAACTTCTCCGCCGACGACTTTGCCCGGCGCGGCAATCAGCTGTAAAACGCTGAGCATTGTCACGGATTTGCCGCTGCCGCTTTCTCCGACGATCCCGATGATCTCGCCGGGATTTAAATACAGCGAAACCCGATCCACCGCTTTAACTTCTTTGCCTTCAACGAAAAAACTCGTTTGAATATTTTTAACCTCAAGCAAACGGTCCATATCCTGTCTCTGCCGCCTTTCTATAATTCTCCACGCAACCTGGGGTCAAGCGCATCACGGATACCATCTCCAAACATATTCAAGGAGATTACCAGCAACGCCACGCAAACGCCCGGCGCCAACGCATATACAGGGTTTTGCAGCAGATAGTTTCGTCCTTCGCTTACCATACTTCCCCACGACGCCATCGGCGCGCTGATACCCAGGCCAAGAAAACTCAATCCGGCCTCCGCCAGAATGGTGGCGCCAACTTGTTGGGTCATCATAACGATAATCGGAGAAATGCTGTTTGGCAAAATATGACGCATCATTAAGCGGAAATCACTGTTGCCTTGCAACTTGCCCGCCATCACAAAATCGGATTGCTTGATCGTAAGCACCTGGCCGCGCATCATGCGCACATAACCGGAGATTGTGGAAATGCCTAAAATAATCGCCAGATTTTTCATTCCGCTGCCGAATACCGCGGTTAACGCCATCGCCAGCACCACCTGGGGAATCGCCCGCAACGACTCGGTCAGACGGTTGATCAGATCATCCACCCAACCACCGAAATACGCGGCGCACATTCCTAGGAATGTGCCGATGACACAGGCAATTCCCACCGCCAATACCCCGATGATCAACGATACCCGCGCTCCGTAAATAATCCGGCTTAACACGTCGCGGCCATGCATGTCGGTACCCAAAAGATAGGCGCCGTTCGGGGTGACTAACGAGTCGGCGAAATGGGCCTCATCCGGATCGAATGGAGCGATCCAGGGCGCAAATAACGAGATGAAAACAAATACCAACACCCCAATGGCCCCGATCATTACAATCCGCCGTTTAAACAAACTTTTAACAAATTTCAGAGCTTTCTGTTGTTGGTGTTTCTTCGCTTGACGTAAATCATTTGAATCCGTTGTCTGTCCAATCATGCTCTTCACCTCCTTATTCATAGCGAATTCTGGGATCAACCATCATGTAAAGAATATCCGTCCCGAGATTGGCAAGACACGAAACGACCGCGGTCAACAAGACGCAAGCTTGCACCACCGGAATATCCCGCGACTCAATGGCATGGACAAACAGCGAACCCATGCCGGGAATCGCAAAAACCGATTCGACAAACATCGAACCGCCCACCAATACGCCGAGCCGCATTCCCATTAAGGTGATGATCGGGATGACGCCGTTTTTTAAGGCATGCACCAAAATGACTTTTTGCTCCGGCAGCCCCTTGCTCCGCGCAGTTCGCACATAATCCTGCCGGATCACTTCCAGCATGCTCGAGCGGGTTTGGCGGGTGGTCGCCGCCACACCGCCCAAAGCCAAACAAAACAACGGCATCGCCAACTGTTTCATGCTTTGAACAAAATCAACCCAAGGCCAGGTGAAACCATATGAAGGCAACCAGCCCAAGCGCATTGAAAACACATACATCACCAGAACGCCGACCCAGAACTGCGGCATGCAAGCGGTTAGATTCGCGGCCAAGGTGACTCCGGTGTCCAATTTTTTACCCCGGAACACCGCGCTGACTACCCCGAATAACACGCCAAACGGCATACTGATTAAAAAAGCCAGCATCGACAGGAACAACGTGATCGGCACGCGCTCTTTTAACAATTCCGCCGTACTTTTATGAAATTGCAGGGATTGGCCGAAATCTCCCGTGACCGCATGGCCGAGCCAGGTGAAATAGCGCACATAAATCGGTTTATCCAGTTGTAACTCCTTGAAAACCCGAGCGTACTCTTCGGGACTCACTTCCTCGCCCAACATGGCGTAGACCGGATCGCCCGGCAAAAACGACATCAACATAAAGATAAAAATCGAAACAATAAGTAAAACTCCTACGATTTGCGTTATTCGTTTAAATACAAATGAACTCATATAAGAACTGCCTCCTGTAAGTTCAATTTCGAGCGAAGTGATTCAAGCAACAGTAACAAAAGTCAGCCGGTCGGGATGTTTTCTCAACCTCGTTTCCATGGAGCGCCTCCTTTTTTCCATTGACCCCACCAATTGTTGCAAATTCGTTGCAAAAAATGAATATTTGTCGAGTTATTTGATGTTTTTTTAAATTTTTATTGCTTTATGATTAATTATAAACTTAAAATTTTGATCACCGCAATCATCCGAACCAACAAAAACACCGCTTTTTCAAATTTTATTCGTGGCAATTTTCAAAAAATGCAATTATTATTACATTTTTATTGCAGAATATTTTCAAACATTTCACTCGTTTGTCAAATAAAAAACGGTCGATTATCCCGGGATAATCGACCGAAGCGGGTCGGTTGACAGAGTGCGCCATATCATGCAAAACCATGGATAACTACGTATTTCATCGGGGGCGACGATAGTCAGACATCAAATTTATAGCTGATCTGATATTTTTTGATCTTGCGCCATAAGGTCGTAGTGCTGATTCCCAACTCTGCGGCGACCAACCGCCGGTTGCCGCGGTGTCTCTCCAACGACTGCAGAATCAGGGACGATTCCGGGTTTTGAAACACCACCACCTTTGCGGTAGCTTGGTTCGCTCCAAACTTATTCTCATCCCAAACCGCCGTGAAAGCCGCCAGGCTTTGGTTGACTATCTCGATATCCAGTACTTTTTTATCGGCCATGATCACCAACTTCTCACAGAAGCGTTTTAATTGTTGGGCATTGCCATACCAAGGATAAGCCGTAATAACTTCCCGGGCCGCGTCGGTGAGGATAATATATTTTCGGTAAAGATTGCCGTATTCTGCCATATAATAGTCCAGTAAGGCCTCGATGTCTTCGGTTCGTTGCCGCAACGGCGGCAGCTGCAGTTCCAGGACGCTCAGCTCGTAGTATAATTCTTCATTGAAACGGCCTTCCTGGACCAAACGAAGCAGATCGACATCGGTGGCGCAGATAATTCGCACATTCACCGGATAGGTCTTCTCGCTTTCCAGTCGCAAGAACGTTCCTTGCTGTAACATTCGTAATAAATTGGTTTGACTATAGGTGTCCAATTCGGCGACATGATCCAAAAAAAGCGTTCCGGTATGGGCCAGTTCCAAAGCGCCTTTAACAACCCGGCTGGTATAATTGGTATAGGGATTTTCGACCACATACCCAAAGAGTTGCTTTTGTAAAAACGCCGGCGGCAACCCCTGGCAATTTACAGTCATAAACGGGCTGTTATGCCTAAGACTGGCGTTATGAATACATTCTGCGAACATGCTTTTGCCGGTCCCCAACTCTCCATTGAGCAAAACCGGCAGATCATATTTGGCGTACGTATTTCCGGCCGCCTTCAATTCCTTCATCCGCTGCGACCGGCCGACCAAATGGCTGAAAGTATGTTCGGCCACATACCCTTTGGTGTAAAGCTTCTTACGAATCTCGGCTTCCAATTCCTCAATCTTTTTAAATTCCCGAAACGACAAAATCACGCCCTGAGAAATATTGTCCACCGTCATATTGGCCATGTTCGCCACCAAAGCCATGTTGTCGTTATTGATGATAATGGAATAGAGATTTTTCCCCTCATGTAGCACTTGGTGGATCTGATTTTCATCCGGGAGCTTTAAAATATCGGTAATCGGCTTGCCCAGCATTTCATCGGAACTGATTCCCAAAATCTTTTCCGCCATATAGTTGACGACCGTCACATAACCCCGATTGTCGAGACGGATAATTCCGTCAAAGGAATAGTTGAGAATCGTCCGCAGTTCGGCAGTATTGGTCTTCTCCAGCTCGATTGCATAGGCAATCCGTTTCGCGTTCCGGAACGCATCCTTAATGCTGTCGAGCTGAGATTTTAGAAACAAAGTGGGGATGCCTCTTTTTTGGGCGCATTCAATAACGATCTCTCCGCCGATAATGATATCCACCCGGTCGTGCCACGCCCGCTCCACCGCCGCTTCCAATTCTTCGCCCGTCTCCACAAAATACTCGCGGATGGTTAGGTTAAAGATCTCCGCAAACGGCTTAACATTGCTAAACATGCTTTTCACACCGGCAATACCGATTACCGGGGCTTTTTTCCCCGTCAGTTTCCAGGCTTCGGTAATCAACAACGCCAGTTCCTGACCGTTAAGCACGACCTCCACAACGGGAATTTGGGTGTGTTTTTGCAGCAAATACGCTTGCGTCCCCCGGGCAACGATAATCGCGGCGCCGTTTTTCACGGCCAAGTTAGCTTCGTCCACCACCGAGTCCGAAGCGACCAACTTGACCTCGACATCCATATCGAAATCCTTCGCCGCTTGCTCCCCCTGCTTCATCATATCCTGAGTGATGGCCATAAAAGCGATCTTCGCCATTTGTCTGTCTCCTTTGGTAATTAACTATCATATCGCGTAGTCTGGTGCGTTTAGCAAATCACTACACCGGGCATTTCCAACTCAATTCGGAACTTTGACTATATTTCTACGAAAATTACACTATCTATTAAAATATTCATTTGTCCTCAATTTAGTTTTATCAATCCAAAACCGGAATAACCAAATTTTCCGATATGTAAAAGCTTTATTTCGTGCTATCAACACTTTTTCCTTCCAAAAGTAAACTGGAAAACCTGCGTCCCATCCAAAAGGGCCGTCCCCTATAATAAGGAACGGCCCTGAAATAATACTAACGTTTAGCAATGAAATAATTTTTTGCGGCTACTTCTTACGGTAAGGGCTTAGAACGGAGCCGGCGCTGACAGTTTTGGCGCTAAGTTTGGTTTGAAACGCGGCGGCGGGAATTGTCGTGTTGACGCCAAATTGAACTTTAGTCAGTACGGTTTCGGTATGGGACTGGGCGACGCCGTTTAAGGTATAATCCTCAATTTTCTTAACAAAACCGTAAATATAGGGGACAAACCAGTATTGAGTGGTTTGTACCGATGTGCCATCGGTACTGGTGATTTCATCCTCTAAGACATACGCATCAAAAGTACCTGCGGGAACGGTAACTTTCACAGATTGGATCGCCGGCAATACGTTGGTGATAGGATTTGTCATTAGCCAACTAGGTTCGGATAGGTTATCCGGAGTTCCATTATTGGCCCAAGTCCCCCAAGTTCTATATTGCGACACATTACCAGTTGTTTCTTTCGCGATATATGCCCCTTCGATATTGGCCGAACCGACGGTTTGATCCCCAACTTTATAAATCGCGGTCCCCGGGGTGGTGTTGGTATCCACGGAGTAGACTACCGCCGCCAGGTCGCTTTGATTGGATAACGCATTGTTGATTTGATCGGTATACGTCGAATGATAAGAATACTTGGCGCCGACTTCCATTCCATAATAATCGACACTGACAGTCCGGGGAGGCGTTGATTTCCCGCCACCCCCGCCGCAGCCGGCGAGGACCGTCGCCAACAATACACTCAAAAGCACCATCCATAGTGTTCGTTTTGGCATAACTATTTAAACCTCCTAAAAGTGTTCCGTTCATTGAGGGGCTCCCGGCATCCACCGGGAGCCTTCGTGCATCCTTGCCGTAAAAGACTATTGAACTGCGATATCCAGCGATAGTCTAGCTCCTAACCAAGCAGTTTCAACTTGGACCATTTGCCAATCAAGATTATAGGTTCCGACGGTCGCCGGAGCTTTCATCGTGAAGGTAAAGGTCTTTTCCTGTCCGGGAGCGATCTGGTCGTTCGGATCCAAACCTTGAGCCGAGGTAAACAGGCTTCCATCCGCCAACGGCACCAACTTATACCCTTGAGCGGCGGTCCAAGTTTCGCTGCCGGTATTTTTGACGGTAACGCTCACCGTATAACTTTGACCGGCCGTCATCGCCGCGGGAACGGTCGTATTCTCAATTACGGCGGCAGCCGCGTCTTCAGTCAACCCGGCGGTGCTGTTGATAATTTTGACACCGGCTGTGGCGGTTGATCCCGGCGTGATCGCAGCGGCGCTGACCGTGACCGCCTTGCGAACGAGCACCGGACCAAACCAGGAAACCCGTTCCTGAATCATTCGCCAATCGGTGATGTACGTTCCGGCGGTTGCGGGAGCTTTCATCGTAAAGACGAACGTGGTTGTAGCGCCCGGAGCGATCGCCGCGGCGGCGTCCAAGTGAATCCGCGAAGCTGCGAAGGGATCGGTTTCACCGACGGCCCCCAACTTATAACGATCGGCCGCCGTCCAGGTGGTAGCGCCGTTATTGGTGACTGTAATATGCACGGTATAACTTTGACCGGCAATCATCGCCGTGGGAATATCGTCACTGACATAGATGACGTCGTCGCCTTTGGTTACGGTGACGGTCTTGGTTACCAACGCCGCACCAACCGTCTGGGTCCCGTGGACCATCTGCCAGTCGGTAGTGTATTGCCCCGGCATGCTCGGCGCTTTCATCGTAATCGTAAAGATCTTGACTTGTCCCGGAGCGACGCTGTCGTTGCCGGTGAGGGTTTGGCGATTGGCCGCGAACGGATCCGAATTATTGACAGCCGCCAACTCATACCTGCCGGCACGAGTCCAAGCGCTGGTCCCGATGTTCTTCACCGCAACCTGTACGGTGTAAGTATTACCGGCGATCATGGCCTCGGGTATATCCTCGCCAGCCAGCGCGGCGCTGTCGGTTACAGTGGCTTCGACCGTAATCACAACATCTTTACTGCCGGTCAATTGACCGTCGGTCGCTTCGAAACGCACCGTATAACTTCCAACTTGACTTGAACTTGGAGTCCAACTAAACGTCTTGGTCGTCGGATCGAAAGTGGCGCCGTCGGGCAAGCCGCTGACGGCATAGTCCACGGAATCATTCTCCGGGTCCGTGGCATTGACGGTAAATTGCACCGTTTGCCCTACTTGGAGGTTTTGGTCTTCAATCGGATCGAAGACCGGTCCCGCCAGATTCCATTCAATTTTGAGATTGTGCATCATGGAACGGTTACCGAGGCCGATTGTACCAGTGTTGACAAATCCGGCGCCATTCCCGGCCGGAAGATAGGCATCCATGGTTGCGGACAACTCTACATTCTGAACCAGTCTTTCCGCAATTTGGGAGGGCGTCAGCGGATTGGTATTGGTGGTCGCCAAGGAGGCATAGATTTTATTCCCCCGCGTCCATACCGCCAGAGTGCAATTGGCAAGATAGCCCGCTGTTTTGATCGTTTTCTTCGCGTCTTCATTTACAGCAGAATCTTTCGCCCAACTGGCTTGGTTTTCATCTGTAACGTTACTGGCTTGGTCAATCGCTAAATAATACGAATAACCGTTTTGAAACTTCATCAAACTGATATTGACCCCGTCCGACTGCATCGGGGTGCGTTCGACCCGGACGGAGTACCCGTTGCGGGTGATCGGATCGTAATTGATGAACAGATCAAGATATTGGTTGGTGGCGCTGCCAAACCCTTGTCCGGCCGTTTTTTCGGGATCGGCTTGCAGGGTCACCTTCATATTACCAACGTTGCCCGCTGTCGGCGTATACAACACTTCGCCGCCTTGTACCGCCGGCATCAGTCCATAACCGGCCGCCCCGTCTTGTCCTGTTCCATAAGTGAACGGAGCGTTATTATTGGCCGTAATCAGTTGCGTCGCCCTACGCCACGGATAGGCGGCAAAGTCGGTGGTATCCGGCGGAATGTATTGGTTCACCGTCCAAAATCCCGGCGTTGGCACTCTGGTAATTAACGAACCGTCGGTAACAAAGTTTTTAAAATCGGTCTCAATATAATATTGTTTCACGTCGGCTGTCGTAACCGCTCTAGAAGCAATCGCCGTCAAAGCGGTTCCAACCAAAGAACGTATGTCTTTCGGAACGACGGAAACCATTAGGTAATACCCCACGTCGCCGTCGGTCAGCGTGTATGATTTGAGCGGCAAGTCGTTGACGATATCCGGATATCTTGTCACCGCAACCGCAACCGGGTTGGCACCGCCGGCGTCGGTGCAGCGGTACCAGGTGATATACGATCGGTCCAATTTATCGGTACTGATTTGGTACGATACCGCAACCTGTCCGTTGGACGGGTTGGAGACCGTCGGGTTGGCCGTAAAGCTTGGCGCAGCGCTTGGTGTCGGGTTTACGGTAATCCGATACGCCCCGCAAAGTCCTAACGCGTTCCGCGCCTGGATCATAAAGGTTTCCGGGAGGTCTTGATCCGCGGGCAGATTAATGGTGGCCGTGGCGTTATTGCCGGCGGTGGTAAAAGATACGGCGGACGCACCCGGACCAACGACCGACCAATTCAAACTGCCCATTGGCGCGCTGCCGATGTTTAACGAGGCGGTTAAAGTGGTTGAGCCGCCCGAGGTGAGTGTCGCCGCCGAACCGCTCGCCAGTTTAAGGGTAAGGGCGGTTGGAATTTGGTTGTTGCCGAGCGCCTCATCGGCGACGGCTTTAATGCCCAGCGGGTCCCAACCGTTCGAGCCGCGCAACAGGTTGTAAGTATTGTAGTAGGTCTGGCCGTTATGGGTAAACTTATACGCCTTCAACAACTCCAGATAATCTTGCATGTCGGTCGTTTGGTTATAAGGAGAAGCTCCGGAGACGGTGATCGGTTGATCGTTAAGTGTCACATTGTATTGATACCCACGTAATGTCGGTAACTTCGAATCGGCATACACCGACCAAACGATATTCTTAGGGTCAAATGTTACTCCCGGGTCGGTGTAATATTTACAATCAACCGCCGTAACGGCGCCGGGTGTTTTCCCAAAGCCTTGGCGATCGCTGTTATGAATCCTAAAAGTGCACCCTAAGAAAGTAACGCCGCTGGTTCCACCGGCGGGGCAATCGCCATAAAAATCAAAATCGCAGTTCAAGTAGACGATTCCGGAACCGCCGGCGATCGAGTCATCCGTAGATTCAAAATGGCATTCATTATAGAGGGTTCTGGTTCCGGAGAACGGCAGCAGATTCAACCTGCTCCGGAAAGAGGTGTCATACGCGTAGGCCATGTCGCCGGTCAAGCTGACCAGTTGGGCCTGGGTAATCGTGCTGGTCCGCGCCGCCATGCTTAGCGAAGGCTTCAACGGATAGTCCAGCGGGATGCTGCAATAGTTGGCAATTGTCAAATGTTGCGTGGCAAAGCCGTTGCTGGTGATATTGAATACCGTCCAGTTGCCGTTGGCGCCGTGAGATTGTCCACGGTTTCCACACAAGATCACTTTATTGCGGTCGTTGGTCAAACCGGTCAGTTTAAGATAGTTGCACTTAATGACGGTGCCAAACAAACCGTTTGGGCTTGACGTGGTTGTGACGGCCGTGTTTTTATAGTCATCGCACCAATAGACATACGGGGCAATGTAGACATTGACCGGATTCGCCGCCGTACCGTCGTTTCCTTGTCCTATCAGCCCGTTAAGATAGGGCACGACCGGAACTTTGTCCTCTTTGTCAAGCACACCGCTCACATCGTTGAAAACATAAGGTTGCATATACGAGGGCATTGCGGCAATTTGCGCTTTGGTCAGTGTGCCGTCGACGTATAACGCATGCGGTCCCAATTGAATGGTTTGCCCGCCATAACTGATCGTCCCGGTGATGCCGTCGTCGTACAAATATACCGGCGACGCCGGATCCAGTGGTGTATTAAGTTGTGCGCTCGCCGCTAAAACAGTCGTAGTAGCAAGTGAAATGGCGAAAACTACCGCCAAAAAACTGGCAATGATTTTGGGGTACATTAGTTGCTCCTTTCAAATCCATTTTTGAAGCACTTACGGTTACCAACTACCCTCCCTTCAAAATGACCTCCATGGCAATTTTTGCAGTAAATTAGACTCATATTTTCTATATTAAACAGATTGTGCGGAATTTACAATATATTAATTTAAAAATCAAATAAATTTAAATAGTTTGCGGTATATTCGCACATTTAACCAAGACATTAACATTTCGTTCATATAGATGTAATTAAGTTAAATTATGCCAAAAATGTGCCCGTCAGCCTTTTTTATTGAAGACCGTAGGTTCGTCTCCCGCTTGAATCAGTCATGCGCAAAAAATGTGAATTCTGATCCATTGTTGCCGGGGCTTGGGGTTTGATTTGCTTACATTAAAAGGCCACTGACAAATTACGTCAGTGGCTGGTTATTTGACAGATTGCGATATTGGCGCCGGGTTTAATTCGCTTCCTCAAGTTGTGTAATGCGCGTTAATCTTGACATACTCCAACGAGAAATCACACGTCCAAACCCGAATGCCTTGGGCGCCTTGATTAAAATCAATCACGATGTCGATCGCATGATTTTTCAAGGATTGTTTGGCTTTTTGATATTCTTCCTCGTTTAACTGCGGCTCGCCTTGTTTGACCACCAAATACCGATTGATGTAAATATCCAGGATACTGCAGTCCATCCCGGTCATCGCCTTGCCGATCGCCATCAAGATCCGGCCCCAATTAAGGTCTTCCCCGTAAAAGGCCGTTTTGACCAGCGGCGAATTGGCGATGGAAAAAGCGACTGCCCGGGCTTTGGCGCGCTCGGGAGTCCCCAAGACGTCAATGGTGATAAACTTGGTAATCCCTTCACCGTCGTTAACGATCTCTTTCGCCATATGCTCCAGCAACTGTTGGAGATGTTGATAGAAGGTTTGATAATCATTCCCCGCGGTTTCAATCCGGTCATTGCCGGCCAACCCGTTCGCCAGCAAAAATACCGAGTCATTGGTGCTGGTATCCCCGTCGACCGAAATACAGTTGAACGTATCTGCAACCGCATCCCGCAACGCTTGCTGTAATAACTCAAAAGAGATCGCGGCGTCGGTCAGGACCACGCTGAGCATTGTCGCCATGTTGGGCATAATCATGCCCGAACCTTTGGCGCAAGCGGCAATCGTAACTGTTTTCCCGTTTAATTGAAAGGAAACGGAGGCTTGTTTCGGCCGAGTGTCGGTGGTCATAATGGCTTCCACAAAATCAAGATCGGCATCGGGCGTAAGACTGTCAACCAACGTCTGCAACTGTCCCTGGATGACCTCGCTATTAAGTTTTTTGCCGATTACGCCCGTGGAACCGATGTAACATTGACTCGCCGCTATCCCTAAATAACTGGCAACTTTGTTGATACACGCTTCGGCGTCAATTAACCCTTGTTTTCCGGTAAAAGCATTGGCAATGCCGCTATTAATTAACACCGCCCGCTTCCCGTGACCTAATTGATCCATTTTTTGCGAGACAATGACCGGCGCGGCTACCACATCACTCCGGGTATAAACCGCCGTCCCGATCGTATCGGGTTCCGTCGCATACACCAGACCCAGATTACGTTTTTGCCCTCCCAGCGAAAGCCCGGCGAACTGAAAACCGGCTACCGAACTTAGCCCATTTTGACTAATCATCCGTCGCAACTCCTTAATCACTTAAAATTGGTTATCATGTTGTTCCATAATCAGCTTCCAATTCCTGCTTGACGCTTCTTTTTGTAAGATTTATGTAACTTGGCCAATCGGCTTAACCGAATTAACAAGAAGAAATATTCAGCGTTAATCAGTATTCTAGCAACAACCGTCCGTCCGCATACGCAACGCCTAAACAAAAGAGCTCTCAAACCCCGATTCTTCCGAGGTTTGAGAGCTTTCGGGGCCGTTAGTGCTTCGAAGCGTTAAAAGTTAAAGACCGTGCTCCAATCAAACTCACCCGACTCCTCCACGTTTTTCGGCCAATTCGAACACCACTTTGGCATCTGGGGCTTTTCTACCCGATCCAGACTCGGGATGTACGGCTTAATATCCAAAACCGGTGTTCCATTATCGGCATCGATATACGCCAAACCGACAATCCCCTTTGGATAATCGACATACGTTACATAGCCGCAGGTAACTCCAATCGGGTTGGGCCGTTCCGGAGAACGGGTCGCAAAAGTTCCCAGGCGTTCCGGTGCATTTTTATAAGGATTGTTTTCAATCAGTTTTGCCCGGGACTCAGCTTTATCATATTTATCAAACCACCATAACACCTGAATATACCGAAAATCCGCAAGGTTTGTAATTGCAGGAATATAGGCTTTGTCTAATACTAATTTCATACCATGATCATCGACTTGAACCTTGCCAATCGCTTTTAATTGAAATTGTTCCATAAATAAATCTCCTATTCCCATTTATTTACGGCGCCGTTACTATCAGTATACATGTATGAAATAACACTACAAGCCTTTTTAAAAAAATTTCTCAACGACTGCGCATCCTTGCTCGACGACTGCGCATCCTTGCTCGACGACTGCGCATCCTCGCCCAACCACTGCGCATCCTCGCCCAACCACTGCGCATCGGGGAACCGAACAAAAAAAGAATGGCAGGGCAAGAAATTTACCCTTCAGCTACCTCATAAACAGCGCCTATCACACATCGGGCAGGTGCTTTTGCTTGATTATAACTTCCGTACGGGTCTGATATACTTCCAAAACCGCTCCGGATCATGATAAAAGTAAATTATTCTTCCGGGGGAAGTATCAAAACAGTAACCGGTGTCTGCAAAATCAAAAGTTGCCATGGCCTTTTCCATCTTTTCCTCCACGCTACGATTTTCCTGCTCGTAATCGAATGGCCCATGTTCAAAAACAATATACTCGGCTTCGGGAACATCAATCATAAGCATGTGTGGTGGTACTTGGCCATTATAATCAAAAGGAAGACGTACACCATAACACTCTATACGCGGAATACCCCAATCGCAGAGTCTGCCGTCCGGGTCATTGATGTACGCCATAATTTGACCGCTGCCGCTGTTGGATTCACTCCCACCATTGTCATCCATTTTTCCCTTGATACTATCGAGTAAGCCGCAGATTGTTTCGCAGTCCTGACCCGGAATAAGGCTTTGCTTTTGCCAAAAATCCCAATATCCATTACTCTCATAGTTTTTAATGTGCAAAAATTTATGTGCGGGAATGATTACAAAATAAATTTTAACATTATCGGTGGATTTCATCATACCAATCTCTCCAAATCCCAAAAAGTAGCGGTCGAAAGGGTTTATTTTTGTACGAAGGGCGACCGGCATAGGCTTTTTCCGGTATTTACTTGGAGTTACACCATATGTTGCCTTGAAAGCTCTGGTAAAGGCTTCATGTGATGAAAAACCATAATTAAAAGCAATATCCAAAATGTTTTTTTCACTATCCCGAACCTCTTTTAGTGCAAAGGCTAATTTTCTATGCCGCAAATAATCCCTAAATTGCATACCCGCGATTTCCTTAAATTTTCTCGTAGTATGAAATTCGGAATAACCTAACTTGCGAGCAAGAACCCGTAGCGTTATTACTTCACCGTTACGATTTTTAATACACTCGTCGATTTCATCAACGATTATTTGGATTTGCTTGTGCCACTCGCACATTCGTCTGTTCACCTCGCTTCAACCACTCTATAGTCATTATAGAGTAACGGAAATTGCATTGCTTGACTTTACTTGCGGAAAAAAGAGAGTATATGATGGGTTATCGATAAGATCGTAGCAATTGCCGCAGAGGTAACCGGAGTCAATGACATTTAGGTTTTTACCGATTGGCCTGAAGCTATTGTTTCCGAAGCTAAATTTGGCTTTTTAGGTTTCATTCCAAACAATAACCGAATTCCGTTCCAGCGGCGAACGATCAATTCATAGATCCCAAGAATCAATGCAAACGAACTAATTCCGATTAATCCGTATTTCACGAGCATTGGAAGCGGCCAGTCAAGGACCGCATAACCCACGATGAGGATCACCGTTTGGTGAATGATATAAAAAGGCAACGACGCTTCACTGCCATACTCAAGAAACCGGTTGGTAAAGTTTAAGTATTGAATTCCAAATCCCAGGATGGAAACGATCCAAACCCATGAATTGAAAGCCCTCAAAAGGGCATACCATTCAGAATATTGGCCGTCCCTCCCGGGATTGCCTAAACTTAACATTAGCACAGCCAGAGTTGAAGCGGTGACCACCCCCATCACTAAGGACATTTTGCGCAGTCGCCGCATCGCTTCCCGCATCGCCGGAGTCGTAAGCGTGAAGAAGCCGACAATCAATACCGCCAGATAGATCGGAAGACTCCACCCGCCGAAGTCTCTTCGGCCAAGGTCCGAACGGGGGTCGATAATTGTCTCCAATATCATCATGGGCAAAGCAAACAGATAGATTACCCCGGGTTTTGATGATGCAATCCGGGTCCAAAATTCACTCAAAGTCCCGCCCGTTCTGTTACATCCCCACCAGAACAACGGTAACGTCAACAACGAAAATAGGAATAGAAATAACAAATACCACAGGTGGAGCCCCATCCAGGCAAAATTGCCTCCAAATCCATAAAACCCGTCAAAATAATGAGGCAAAAACTGCCAGAACGATCCCCTAAATTGCATATGACTAAGGCGTTCCAAATAAACCTGAGGCGGTATCAGTATCAATACCCCAACGATAAACGGGAGTAAAATTCGTTTGATCCGCTCCAACACAAAGCGACCCGGGCTGCGAAACCGCAGCGAATAATATATGCTGACAGCCGATAATACAAAAAACAACGGCATTAACCATTGAGAGATAAAGCCTGTCAATAGCGTCATTTCCGTAAAAGACTCGGCATACTTAACGTGCCACCCGTCTTCATCAAAAAATCGGGCTGTATGATAGCAGAAAACTACCAAAGTGGCTAAAACCCGTAACCAATCAACAAACACCAATCGCTCATTATTCGTTTTGGGGTTGGTAATAACGGCCACCTCCTTACCATATTTAATTTACATTCATGACGATATATTCAATTTAACCCTTTCTTTTCCTTCTGCTAGTATCTTGTATTTAACAAAGCGTAACGAATTTTTTTACATTTCACCGCTCATAAACCTTAGCCGCGCAGTGTCCCGGGCCGGAGGTGCACCAAAGAAGCGGGAATACTCGCGATTAAACTGCGAGGGGCTTTGATAGCCAACTTGATAGGCGGCGCTGGCTACCGCATAGCCCTCAAAGGAAATCAGGTTTCGGGCCTCCAAAAGCCGTAACCGTTTTTGAAATTGAATCGGACTTAAACCGGTTGCCCGTTTAAACTGACGGTGAAAGGTATTTACCGCCATTCCCGATTTTGAAGCAAGCTCACCGACGTCAAATGACTTCATATAGTTCTCGCGAAGCCATTTGACAGTCTGACAAATCTTGGTGTAATTACTTTCGCGCAAGCCAAGTTGCCGTAGATACCATCCTTGGGGTCCCATCAAAACGCGATAAAGGATTTCGCGTTCATAGGCCGGCGCAAGCGCCGGAATAGCGCTTGGCGTTTTTGTTAATCGCAATAGCCGCAGCCATGCCTCCATGTGTTCGGTGTCTATTTCACAAGCCGCGAAATTTTCCGAAGCGGTTGGCATTCGATCGTCAGGAAGATCTCTTAGCAAACTCTGAAGAGCATCCTGATTTAACTCAAGACCGAGGGACATGTAAGGACGTCCGTCACGCTCGGGATGGACAGTCGCTGTCGCGGGTACATGGACCGGTAACACGTAATATGAAGGTCCGTTCAAGGCGGCACTACGATCCCCGATTGTAAGGATTTTTGTTCCCTGAATCGTAAAACCGATCATCGGCTTGTAGAGCGCCGCTAACTGATGGGTGGGAATGTCTCCCTTAATCATGCTTAGTCCAGGTATTCCGGTCTCGCTGGGTCGAGTCCCTGCGTTTTTCACTAAATCGATAATTTCAGCTAATACTTTATTCATATGTTTATTCTACCACGCGACCTCTTATTTCCCAACCCGATTTCGGACTTGAATGGTGGTTTTAGGCAATTAAAAGGCACGATCAAAGCTAGGTTATTGCAACAAATACGGGTAAAATAGAATTACGATCAAATAGTATGGAGGATCATATGAAAATCGCAATTGTAACCGGCGGCAGTAATGGCATTGGAAAAGCAACCGCCCTTGAACTTGGCAAGCGGGGAATTGGCGTCATCCTAACCTACAATTCCTATCCGGATCGAGCGGCAGCGGTTGTTGCGGAAATCGAGGAGAATACGGGAGTACGCGTGGTAGCGCTGAAGTTGGATCTGACTCAACGATCAACCTTCGCGGCTTTCGTTCAAGCAGTAAAAAAAAATCTCAACGAAGTATGGAACCGGACGACTTTTGATTATTTGGTCAATAATGGCGGTGTCGGAGGGCCCATGATGTTCATGGAGCTGAGCGAAGAATACTTCGACAAGATTCTCAATACGAACTTCAGCGGACCGGTTTTCTTAACGCAACAGCTCGTCCAATTCATGGCGGATGCCGGCGCGATCGTCAATACCTCAAGCACTTCCAAGAATCAATCGTTTCCAGGGTACTCCGTCTACGGCTCGTTAAAAGCAGCGTTGTCAGCTTGGACTCGCTACATTGCCAAAGAACTTGCGGCGCGCAAAATCCGGGTCAACGCCGTTTCGCCCGGTCCTACCCACAGCAATTTTGGCGATGGCGCCTTCGACCGGCATCCTGAATTCATCAAACCGCTGGCAGAGCAATCCGCATTCGGCCGGATCGGCCAACCCGAAGATATTGCCAAGGTCATTGTGAACTTATTATCCGATGATTTCGGTTGGGTCACCGCCCAGGACATTGAAGTGTCCGGCGGACACCTGCTTTAAAACGCCGCTGATTGCTAAAGAAACATCCCCATGGGGCTTTGGATTCACGGAACATATTACTTGCCGTTTCGGTTGTATAACCGACCTGTGTCATGCAGTCCGTATTCTAGTAAGAAATGCCGAGCGGGCAGCGGCGTTGAAAGAACAAGGGGCAGAAGTGATCCTGGGTGATCTTTTGGATAATCCGAATCTCACCGAAGCCATACAGGGCGTTGATGCTGTAGTTCATATCGCCGCCCAATTTCGCGGTGGCATTAGTGAAGAGGTAGCTCGAGCAGTGAATCTAGATGCAACGATTGCATTAGCTAACGCAGCTCTAGCAACAGATGTCACAAGATTTGTCTTTACCAGCACCAGTAATGTATATCGTGACCTAAATGTCAACAGGCCATGCCGGGAGGAGGACATTCTTGAACCAGCGAAAGCGATTTATCCCAAAACAAAAATTGCCTCAGGGTCTGCTTCAACAAAGCATTTTCCAAAAAGTGATTGGCTAAACGACTTTTCCTATTTCATAAGCTTTTGATAATAGTTCTTTATTATTAGCCGAGGTGTCAGGGTCTCCGCCGCCCGTTACTAGAATGGTATCAACTACATTTAACCCAAACATCTTAAGCACAGCTTCATTGGTTTGAAAGGATGTCTGAAAAGACTGTGGGTTTGGATTTCCTTGAGAATATACCATGATTAGTCTTTTGGCAGCATACCTGGGCTTGAAGTTTTCATCAAACAAGCCGCAGAGTCTATCCCATAACAACTTCATTTGAGCTGTAACCTGCCAAATGTATACGGGCGAGCCGAAAATCACAACATCGGCATCGACAATATGTTTAAACATGTTCTGAAAGTCGTCTTGTATGAAGCAGTGTCCGGTCTTGCGACAAACGAGGCAGCCTTGGCAGGGTTTAATGTTCAAATCATACAGGTTAAAAACAGTTGTTTCGGCGCCAACATCTTGTGCTCCGCGAATAACTTCATTAACTAAGGTAGCCGTGTTGCCATTTTTCCTTGGACTCCCCATAAACGCGACCACTTTTTTCATAATGTAATTCCCTCCATTAGAATATTACTTAAAACCATTATATTCAGGATAAACCGGCTCGCCCAATAATACCCAACGTCCGACAGCTGCGCTTGCCGAATCGACAAACATATGGTGCCAGTGACGTGTAATGACAATAGGCCGTTCCTGTTTTGACAATTTTACAACTATGCTTTTAAGAGTTTTACTTATATTCCCTTAAAGGCAAAGAACTCCTTCCAAATTGATAAAATTTCGACAAAAATTTTACTTATTTTCCCATCGTTAATGATGCGGTTCTCCGGATCTTTAGTTTATACCATCTACTATATACATTTTGAACGAAGTTCGATATTGTATTATAATATATTTAGGCTTGATTAAAACGAGGTATGAAGAATATGGATAAAGAATTTTTGACTTTTACATATAAAATTCCGAAAGAACCGTCAAAGAATAGAGTGGCTGTTTGGAGATTGATCAAGGAACTTGGAGCGGTATACCTTCAGCAGGGAGTTGTTTTACTCCCCTATAATGAAGATTTATATTCTGTCCTACGCAATCTTCGGGAACAGGTTAACGCATTTGGAGGGAGAGCAACCTTAGGAATAATCCGTTTTCTAAATGAGGAGGACGAAAAGGACATTGTCGCGGAGTTTATCAAACAAATTGACGAGGAGTATGAAGAATTTATTCGTAATTGCCAACATTTTGTTGATGAGATTGACACTGAAAGAACGCAGGGTGATTTTAGTTTTTCTGAGATAATCGAGCATGAAGAGGAATACAAAAAATTCCAGCGGTGGTATGAGACGATCACCAAAAAGAGCTATTTTAAATCAGAACAGCAAGTTCATGCCATAGAAATACTAAAGAAAGCGAAATTAAGACTGCAAGATTTTTCAAATGAAGTTTATCAGCGCGATGAAAATAATCGGTAATGGAAGATGAATGATTTAGAAGACACAAACTGTTGCTGTTTTAAACGAGCCTTTCCAGAGTCACTATTTGGAGAGGCTCGTTTATTTTAATTACTTGTATGGAAAATAATGTTGATATAAAATGTAATGAGTGTTACAATTAATAATGTAACATCCGTTACATTTTATATCAATTCCACTTTCATCCCCTGTGGAGTCTGTTTAATAGCAAAAAGCTAAGGAGGATAAATGTTTAATAAATTTCCAGCATACAAAATGTATCTTCTATTTTCTTGCCTAAATGCGCTATTCTCGTCATTGATTTTCACCGTCACAATGGTATATCAAATTGAAGTAGTGCATCTAAACTCTTTACAGTTGGTTCTTGCCGGAACTACATTTGAAGTGGTCAATTTTTTCTTTGAAATCCCTACCGGAGTCGTGGCGGATACCTATAGTCGCAAACTATCCATTATTATTGGAATCGCCATGATTGGTTGCGGTTTTATCATCCAGGGCAGCTTCCCGAATTATTTTGCGATACTTGTTTCCCAGATACTCTGGGGCATTGGCTCAACCTTTACAAGCGGAGCCGTAGAAGCGTGGATTGCGGAAGAGGAACCAGCCTTAAACATAAGCAAAGTATACTTAAAAGGGGCTCAAGTGGGCCAGATTAGTTCGATTATTGGAATCGTTGTAAGCACCGCTCTTGGGAATCACTCCCTTGCTTTCCCAATTTGTTTCGGAGGGGGAATGTTTATTGTCCTCAGTTTATTTTTAGCCATATTTATGCCAGAGAAGCACTTTCGTTCAGCCGCGCCGTCGGAGTTAAATACCTTTCGAAAAATGAGCTTTGCTTTTAAATCGGGTCTAAAAATCATTGCAGCGGAACCTATTTTAATCATGATGATGCTGATTGCCCTTTTTACCGGACTGGCAAGTGAAGGTTACGATCGGTTAAATGTTGCTCACTTTCTTAAGGATACTGTTTTCCCCCAATTGCTAAATTTCAAGCCAGTGACCTGGTTTGGAATCTTCGGAATTCTGGGAATGCTGATTAGCTCCTTGATGATTCAGGTAATCAATAACCGCAATATTAAGGGTGATCATAACAGCATTGAAATATTATTGATCACCAACGTTATTTATATGCTGAGCATGATTATTTTTGGACTCACGAAAAATTTTCAGCTTATGCTGGCGACTTACTTAACACTAAATATGATACGGGCAATCAATAAACCGATACTGAATTCCCTGATGAACCGTCATATTAAGGGAAATGCCAGGGCCACTGTACTCTCAACCAATGCCCAAATAAATGCGCTTGGGGAAGTATTAGGAGGTCCGGTAATTGGTATTATCGCCAACGTCTTTTCGATCGGGGTGGGGCTATCCGCTACAGCATTTTTTCTACTACCGATCATCGCAATTTTTATTCATTTGAAAATATGCCGTTTATGACCCCCACCAGAAAACGCTTCGTTTGGTTTTGAAGCTCCACAAAACTTACACCAATGACCCATTTCAAACCATCTTTCATCGTTTTATGTATCGGATATTTTCACATTCGTATCTAAATGCTATGATATCATCATGGACAAAACAATCATTTGTAGCCAATATTGCAAACATCAAACGGGTTTCTTCAAAGCATGGTATAGCACATGAAAGGTGGATTAACAATGAAGATTCTCATAGTCGGTTATTTTACCGAGACCTCAAAATCAAATATTGCAAGGAATTTTCCAGAAGACTGGGATATTGTAATTGTCCCGCCCGGGAAAGAAATGCTGCATCATATTGAAGATTGCCAGGTAATCATACCCGAACATGTTAAGGTGGACCACAACCTGCTTTCGATAGCCAAAAATTTAAAATTGGTACAGACGGGCGCAGGATTTGATAATGTAGATATCGATGCCTGTACGCAGCTCGGCATTTGGGTAGCCAATGCTGCAGGAGTGAATGCGCAGGCAGTGGCCGAGCACGTAATGGCACTGATATTGTCTTATTATAAAAACATACCGTTTCTTGATGCTTTCATGAAAAACAGAATGGATGAAAATCAATTGGACTATACAGGGAGTGAGTTAAAGGGTAAAACGATTGGGATTATCGGCTTGGGCGCCATCGGTAAAAAAGTAGCTGAGTTTTGCAGGGTTTTTGATATGAATGTGCTGGCTTATGCTAGAAATACCGTTGTACAGTCTGACAATTTTGTAAAAATGACGAATTTCGATAATCTTGTAACCGCATCGGACATAGTAAGTGTCCATCTATCCCTGAATCAGCAAACCAAACAGCTAATCAACAAGGCAGTATTCAAGAAAATGAAGAATACCGCACTTTTTATCAATACATCCCGCGGCGGGATTGTCAATGAAAGAGACTTGATAGCTGCATTAAAAAATAGAGACATTTCAGGCGCATGCCTGGATGTGTTTGAAACTGAACCGCTTCCAACCGACAGTGAACTCCGGAATCTGGGTAATGTGATACTTACCCCCCATACGGCAGGCATGCCTGACGGCCGCAAATTCCATAAAAAAAGATATGATTTCTTTGTGAATAATATAAAACGTGTAGAGAATAATGAAGAGCCTGTAAGCAAGCTCAATCAGTTATTATAGTTCGGGAAAATGAATTTAACAATAAGCCTCGGGATAATCACCGCGATTTTCGTATTCCTTGGCGGTCAAAGTTTAATTTGCGCACCCCAACAGTTACTATATTTAGGTATTTACAACCGTTTTCGGGGTTTTTCAGGGAACCCTACTTATTTCTGGTTAACCATACCATCCTTTCGCCGGGTTGACCATTTCCCCATAAACCATAAGGTACTGCCTTAATTTTAATTGGTTTCGTCTTATCCTTAACCGGGGCATAAAGCAGATCGCTCCAAGCCTACTTATAGGTTTTCATATCTCCGATCTTTATCTCCGGATGGTGGTATCTCCGCTTACCGATGGTAACCTCGTCCATATTGATCGCTTGCATCGGACACCAATGAAAACAAGCTAAACAATGGGCGCAATTTTCACCCCAGACTGGTTTATTTTTGGAGTCCAACCGGATGTTTTTAACAGCACACACTTGGGCACAGCTCCCACAGCCAGTACAGTTGTTCTGAATCCGGAACCGCCTTTCAGGGCGGTAAATTTTCTTTATATAAAATGTCATCAGGAAGGAAACAACATGGATTTTCAACGCATCGCTACCTTCGATGGTACCTTGATGTTTTTGGTTAATCATTTCAAGTATCGAAGCTACTTTTAACCTGGAGTGAGCTAGCCGTTCCTTTTGCACATCCAGGGGGCTTGTCTTGTCAATCTTGCCGAAAATACCGTTTCCTGGCATATTGATTGCCACGCCGAAGGCTAAAGATTGGCCCTGCCGGCCTAGTATTTGTTTGATAGAAAATAAACTAAATCCCACTTCGGTATTGCATGTCGCCACTGCAAAAATATAAAGATTGGTCTTGAATTCAATTTTAGTTATGAACTCCTTCACAAGCTCCGGTATGTTTAAAAAATACACTGGAAAAACCAATCCGATTATAGCGGCGTCGGCCGTCAGGCGCCGAGTTTTCAGGCACTCAACGATGGACTGTATTTCTACCTCATCTCCCCAATCCTTCGCTAATTGTTTTGCGATTGCCAATGAGTTCCCGGTTCCGGAAAAATAATAAATAACCGTTTTCATTTGTCATACTCCTTCGACTCTATCATATTATTTCAAATTATAAAGCCTGGAGTATGGTACAATGTCAAATCCTTATTGGTTATCATTTAGCAGTCCTTGCATAGAAGGGCACTGGTGTTTCTGTTGTAAACCTTCGTCGATTTTCATAAGTACTTTCCGCATCTCCATTAAGCGGTCGATTTGCTCATCGATCCTTTGAATCTTGTCTTTAACCCCCATTGCCATAATGTTCGATATTTCCTCGGAGTTCAGTTGATAATGAAAGAGTTGTAAAGTCTGCCGAGTCTCCTCTAATGTAAATCCGGCCTCCTTGGAATGCTTAATAAAATTAAGCCGGTCGACGGTATCATCGAGGTAAATCCGGTACCCATTTTCCATCCGTTGAGGTTCAATTAAGCCCCTCTTCTCATAATACCGTATTGTCTCACTGCTCACTCCCGTTAACTTCGCAATTTGATTTCTTAAGTAGGTAGCCATTTGCGCTCCTTTTTTTGTTTTCCCGATAAAAGTAATCTTTGTTTTGGCCAGTATATCGGAAAAGATTGACGGTCAATATCATCGTAACAATTCGGGGGATTATTAGTAGAAATTAAGGTTTTATCGATAAATATAAATCCATTGTATCATGTATGATAACTTGTCCACCGTTGTTGCTTATCGCAACTCTCATTTCTTCCTCAAAAAGTCTCCATTTATTTTTTTGCAATGCCCTATGATCTGAGTAAGTACTAAGAAGTGCAATATAGTTGTTTGCGTCAAATATTCTTGTTTGATAATACAACTTATAATTTACATCAACAAAACCATATTGTTTTATTGTATTGACGATTTCGAAACACTTCTCTTCACTGAACTTATGCGCCTTTGACTTCGGATGAGTAGCAGGCATATATTTGTCATAGATCTTCTCCATGGCATTATGAAGGTCATCTTCAGGTCGTGATGGGTGATTCCAAAACAGCGCCAATACTCCACCGCTTTTCAAAAGTTGATATGCTTTTGTATACCCTGTTTCTTGTGGTATCCAATGAAATGCGGTCGCGGAATAAATCAAATCAAAAGGACTATTTCTAAGGTCAACACTTTCAAAATCATTATTGATAATATCGAAATTATTATATTTTGAGAATTTTCCTTTTGAAAACTCTGCTAAATCTTTACCGAGTTCAACAGCCGTAACTATACATCCACTATTCAAAAAGGGTAATGTTGCCTGACCTGTTCCAATACCAATTTCAAGCGCTCTTTTATTAATGTCCAAATTCGAAAACTGAATTACATCATCATATAAGTCTTTTACGTATGTTGGACGCATTTTATCATAATTTAACACATCTTCATTAAATGTAAGTCGTAAATCCATTCAATCCTCCCCAAATATAAATAATTTCCAGTAGGCTCTTTCACACTAAAATGAGTTTAAAGTTTTGAAAATTATAACACATTAAGTAAACTTTCGGAATAATATAAATCCAATATTTTACCAATAGGAGGTTATCTGCCATACCGACTATATAGAAGCTGAATTTTTATAAAACAATTATGCGAATGACAAAGGCGAAATGTTAAAGGACAGATAGAAGACCTGTCCCTTTCATAGTAAGCTAAGTTTTTAAAAATTTCGCCCTCACTTGTGATACTTCTCCCCCCGATTAATCTTACACCCCCGATACACCTGCTCCAGCAACATCACCCGAAACAACTGATGCGGAAAGGTCAGCTTGGAAAAGCTCAACCGCAACCGCGCTTGTTGCCTTAACTTCTCCGCCACCCCCAGTGAACCGCCGATCACAAAAGCCACGTTTTCGGCGTTCAAATCCCGCTCCCGCAAAAACTCGGCCAGTTCCGGCGAGGAGAGTTGCTTGCCGCCGCTATCCAGGACCACCAGATAGTCTTTGGGATCCAAATAGCGTTCAATCTGTTCGCCCTCGCGCTTCCGCAGTTGCGCTGCCTCGGCGGGACTCATCCGGTCCGGACCGGGCAGATCCGGCACTTCGATTAGTTCCAGTTTTAGATAAGGCCGCAGCCGTTTTAGATATTCAGCTTGAGCCGCGAGCAGATAAGCTTCTTTCAACCGGCCGACGGTGATGATCTTCAATTCGCTTTCTCCCTTTGTACCATTCTCACTATAGGCATTTATTTCGAAAGACCGTCCCAATTTCCTGCAACCGACTGGTTTTTCGATCCAGTTGCGGATTGTTAACGGTTTCGGGTATTGTAATTGCCGCCAAACGGAGTTATCTTTAAAAAAAGATTTTCATTTGAGTCCGACTGTTGTCTGGAGGAAGCGCCATGCCCGATTATTCCTTGAAATACGGCCAAACCGAACTGACTGTGCCGATCCCGGCCGAAAATCTCCTCGGCATCATCGACAGCCAACCGCCCGACGATCGCCGGACCGAAGCCGAGGTGATCCAAGCAGCTTTGGCCCATCCGATCGGCAGTCCCCGTCTGGGCGAGCTGGTCAAACCGGGGGAGACGGTCTGCATCGTCATCGCCGACATTACCCGGGCGTGGCAAAAGATGCGCGTCTATTTGCCGTTTTTAGTCGCCGAGCTAAACGCCGCCGGCATCCCCGATGCCAAGATTACCTTCTTGGCGGCCACCGGTTCCCATCGCCGACATACCCCGGCCGAACACGAAGTGCTGCTCGGCCCGGATTTATCCCAACGGTTTACGGTCATCGACCATGACTGTCAGGACGAAGCCAGCCTGACCTACCTTGGCACGACCTCCTACGGCACGCCCGTTACCATCAATCAAGCCGCCTTAGCTTGCGACCGTCTGATTCTGACCGGCGCCATCGTCTACCACTTGCTGGCCGGTTGGAGCGGCGGCAAAAAGTCGGTGGTCCCGGGCATCGCCAGTTATCAAACGATCATGGCCAATCACGCCATGTCGCTCAATCCCGAACACGGCGGCGGTTCCAACCCGGCGGCCCGCAGCGGCAAGGTGATTGACAATCCCATTCATGAAGATATGCTGGAAGCGGCGGCAATGGTCAAACCGGCCTTTTTATTCAACGTGATCATGGACGCCAACGGCCGGATCGGTCATGCCGTCGCCGGCGATTACCGGGCGGCCCATGCCGAGGGCTGCCGGATCGTGGCCGCCCAAGACAGCGTCGCCATTGCCCAACGGGCCGAACTGGCCATCGCTTCGGCGGGCGGTTTCCCGAAAGATATCAATTTCTATCAGACCATCAAAACCATTCTCAATGTCTTTGAAGCGATTGAGCCGGGCGGCGTGATGATTGTTCTCAGCGAATGCCGGGAAGGACTGGGCAATGAGGAGATCCGGGGGATCATTCAAAATTACGATACCTTGCTGGCCCGCGAGGACGGCTTACGCGCCGATTACAGTATCGCCAAGTTTGTCGGCTACTATGTCAGCGAGATCGCCAGTAAGTGCTTGATGATCCTGGTGTCGGAGCTGGAGCCGGCGGCGGTGGCCAACGCCGACATCCGGGTGGTGCCGACGGTCGCGGCAGCGTTGCAAATCGCCCATCAAGCCAAAGGGGAGCGGTTGCGGACGTATCTGATGCCGCACGCGGCGAATACGCTGCCGATTCCGAAAAGTTGCTAATACGTCAACACTTCACAACCGACCTCTGTTACCAAAACCGTCTGCTCCCATTGGGCAGACGGTTTTCCATCAACTGTGTAAACTGTCCAGCCATCTTTTTTGTCGGTAAATATTGCTGCCGTTCCCAGATTGATCATCGGTTCTACAGTGAAAACCAGTCCGGGTACGAGCAACATTCCGGTCCCCCGTTTGGACACAAAACCGACCCACGGATCTTCATGAAACTTCAGACCGATGCCATGACCGCCGATGTCTTCCACAACAGTATAACCATTCTTTTGCGCGTGGTCATTCACCGCCTGCCCAATATCGCCAAGAAATCCCCACGGCTTTACCTGTTGCACTCCCAGTTCCATACATTCTTTTGCCACATGAACGAGTTTGCTTTTTGCGGCGGAGACTTCGCCAATACCAAACATGCGCGAGGAGTCTGAGAAATAGCCATGATAGATAGTCGACACGTCAATGTTTACAATATCCCCGTTTTGTAGCTTTGTTTGACTGGACGGAATACCGTGGCAGACCACATCGTTGATCGAGATACACACGCTTTTGGGAAATCCGTGGTAGTTGAGCGTAGCCGGTATGCCGCCGAGTTCTTGTGTTTTGGTCTGGATAAGCCGGTCGAGCTCTTCAGTGGTTACACCTTCCATAAGAAAAGCTTCGATATAGTCCAACAGCGCGATATTAAGCTTACTGCTCTCACGGATGCCCTCAAGCTGTGTTTGGGTCTTCAGCAAGCCGCGGTCTGGCGTCTCGAAGCCTTTGGCAGCGTAGTCTGCTATTTTTTCATCAGTCATTGCATGACACTTTTTGTATTTTTGCCCGCTGCCGCACCAGCATGCTTCATTCCTGCCTAATTTAGGTGACTTTGACATTAGAAACACCCCACATTGACAATGGTTTAAAACCCCGGAAGCGCTATGTCCGGCAAAGATTTTCGAAATTGTCGCGGCGAACATTTGAAAGCGGCAACAAAAGCCCTTGTCAGTGATTCGGATGATGAATAACCATACCGGAAAGCAATCGCCGTGATTTTATCATTGGTATTGATCAGATCCTGGACCGCGGCCTTTAACCGGCACTGTGAAAGAAACTGTTTATACGTCATTCCAACATGTTCACGGAACTTCAATGAGCAATAATACGGCGAGTAGCCTACATTGAATGACATTTCAATTAGGGTTGGATGCTTGCTGACGTTCTTTTCTACCCAATGGACCATTGTTTCGATTGTTTGAATAGACATTTACTTCACCCCATCCTTATTTTATCAAAAATAAAGATTAAATACCTGATATGAGTTGTAAACTTTGAGAATCACTTAATCAGGTAGTTGCTTTCTTATGCACCCTGCCGATTTTGACGAGGAGAAACGAAAGCTCTATCAGAGCAGGAATTAAAAAGCTTCAAAGCGCCTCAGTTCGTTTCTCTCCATGGGGAAGATAGAATGAGGACAGCTGGTTGTAACCCTCATTTACCTCACAACATCCGCAGCAATTCCGCTGTCCCAACCACCGCGCAGTATTCCCCATCCAGATTAGCCAAACTCATCGCGTGCACCTCGGCGGCGGTCCGCAGCCGGCCGGCGTAGTCCGGCTGGGCAAAGGTAAAACAAGCGTCTTCCACCAGATATGTTTTAAACCCCAGGTTGCCCGCCATGCGTACCATCGCCTCCACCGAGTTGTTGGTGATCACACCAAAGATCACCAGAACGGCGATGCCCTTTTCTTTCAAGCGGGATTCCAGATCCGTTCCGATAAAGGCGTTGTTAACGTGCTTGATTACGATCGTTTCCCCCACTTGAGGTGTGACGCACTCTTTAAAGTCGCAGCCGGCTTGACCCGGCCGGTAGCTGGAGTTGACCTGACGCGACTCATGTTTGATATGAAAGACCGGCCGGCCGCTCGCCCGCCATTTTTGCAAGATTTCCGCCATCCGCAACTCGGCGCGGGGATGGTTGCGTTCACCATAGCGGGACCAGACCGGTTCGTCAATGGCGTTTTGGACATCGATGATCAGTAAGGCGGTTTCCCGCGGCAACTGCTCGGTCATGAAAGCGTTCCCCTCTTTCCATTTGCCCATGGTTTTTCCTATCATCATAATATAAAAACTCACCGCGGGGAAGCACCGGGGGTGCCGTCTTCTAGAAATTTAAGTTTGGCAACGGCAACGCCGTCACCCAAGTGACGGCGCGCAAAACAATATTTGGTTGTCCATATCGCACGGAATGCGACATCGTTTTTTGGGTTACGAACCGGGCTCCGGTTCGCTAGTGCTGATCATAAATCCCGAACTGTTTCCACGACTCCTGCGGTATCTCCAGCTTGATCACTTTTTTGGCCTCGCGGTAAAACTCCTCGGTCTTGCGCAGTTGGGTGTGGAACTCCGCCGTTTTCACTTTCATCTGCGCCTTGGCTGCCTCGTGACTGTTGTCCAGGTCGATGGTGTCCTGGTAAGCAAGGGTAAATTCACTGACGAACTGGGTATCCAAACCCCGCTTGTTCATCCGCTCGGCATTGGCGAGCAACCCCGCCAGCAT
Source organism: Bacillota bacterium (assembly GCA_023417475.1). Lineage (GTDB taxonomy): Bacteria > Bacillota > UBA4882 > UBA8346 > UBA8346 > JAEYPR01. The sequence goes on from JAEZFP010000048.1 coordinate 112,034, forward strand.
GTTTTGGGTCCGGCGAATCCGTTCGGAAATGGTATGATTGGTCATGATCAAAAATCCCCCTTGACGATTTGTTTAAAATGCTGTCGATCATGGCGCCTGGGAAGCGTTCCCTGGCCAAGGAATCGGCTTCCACGTTCATCCGGATTAACGATTACATTGTCTATAGATAATATATCACAAAATGTTACTCATACGCAATACTAATCTAGGGAAATTTTAAAATTATTTTTTCATACAATCCGATTATACCGTGAATTTACAGGTTTATCAAGCGATCAAGGTTTACTTTTATTCCTTTTGAACAATAGTGCTGTTGGTAAAGCTCATCTATTGGAACCTATTTTTGTTGCGATTTTGTTTCTTGATTATTGCGTTCTTGTTATTGGGCGACTGCTGGTATATTCCCTTTTGTTTCCATGCTTCCGGCCCGCCAAGCTCCCTCTCAATCTGCTTTCTCTAAATTCAATGCCGGTTTGCGCAACGATTGGTTGTTTCGCTTTGATTAAAACTCTTGCTAAAGTCTTCCCATATCGTGAATATTTGTTATAATTATTTTTAAGTTCATGAATGAACATAAATATTATTCACAAAGGAGCGATTATCATGAAAAAAAGCTTGTTAACCCTCGGAATGGTAGGTTGCCTGATTGTATCTTTCTCAGCGGCCGCAATGGCCAGTAATATTTCACTCGGAGCTTTTGGCGGCGGACAATGGAACAACGATCTGGCAAACCGGGATGACGATCAGAAAGTCGGGATTGTTTTGAATGGCGAATACAATTTTGACAAATACAAAGTCGGCTTGGAATACCTTTCCGGAACGCAAAAAAAAGGCAAAGCCGCGGGCAGCGATTTAGATTTTAACTCGTACGAAGTTAAATTCGGTTACCGGGTTTTCCAAAACGATCAGTTTAATACCGATCTTACCTTAGGTTATTACAAAGAAAGCTACGACGACCAAGCCGACACAAAGCTCGACGGTGTTATCATTGGCGCGGACGCTACTTATCAGTTTAATGAGAAATTTACGCTCTCCGGATCACTGGGTTTTTCAGTGAACGGTTCAATTGATGCCAACAAAGCCGCGTATGACGGTAATGACGCCGATATTCTCATTGCCAAAATTCAAGGAAATTACAATTTTACCGATCAAGTTTCCGGTTTCGTCGGATATCGCTATGTTAACTCCGACATTGATAACCCTGGCGATTCCAGTCTCACCAATCAAGGCGCGACCTTGGGTGTTGCTTACCGGTTCTAATCGCTTGTTTCCTTTCCTCCTTATGAACGAGCGAGCGAATGTTCAAGGGCTGACCGTAAAGTCAGCCCCCTTTTTTTAGCAAACGGCTCCGATGGGGCTTCGCCCCCGACGGTTCACGTCACATTTAAACCATACTTGGCAAACAAGGCCCGGATCGGCTTAATCGCTTCCGGCGTTGGTTCCGGGGTGGCGGTTAATTCATACGCCAACCCCAGTTGACGCCATTTGTATTCGCCCAGTTTATGAAAGGGCAGGATCTCCACCCGGCTGACCACCGGGTAGCGGGCGATGGTTTGCGCCAGCCGCTCCAGCTCCGCGCGATCGTCGGTGAGGCCGGGGACCACCACATGGCGGATCCAGACTTCCTTCCCGGTTTGCTGGCAATAGTCCAGCAACTCCAGGGCAAGCCCGTTGCCTTGACCGGTCAACGCGCGGCACTTGGCGTCGTCAATTTGCTTGATGTCCAGCAGGATTAACGATGCGGCGTCCACGGCGGGCCGGGCTTGGGCCAGCGGAATCGCGCCGGCGGTGTCGATGGCGGTATGCAGGCCGTGCTCCGCGCAACGCCGCAACACTGCGGCGGTAAACTCCGCCTGCAACAGCGGTTCCCCGCCGGTCAGCGTCACGCCGCCGTGTTGGATAAACCGTTTGTATTTCAGAATATCGCTAACCAGCTCGTCAACGGTATATACGGTTCCGCGGTCGCCTTGCCAGGTGTCGGGGTTATGGCAAAACTTGCACCGTAACGGACAGCCCTGCAAAAAAACCACATAACGGAGTCCCGGTCCATCCACCGTACCGCCGGTTTCGATCGAATGCACATAACCTGTTGTCACCGCCGCCACCTCCTTTGACCCAACGTCAGCTCTCTTTCGTCCCTAACGAGGGGATCAAAACCGTTCGTGGAACGTCCGGTTAATCACATCAAGTTGTTGTTCCCGGTTCAGCTTGATAAAGTTGACCGCGTAACCGGAGACCCGGATCGTCAGTTGCGGATACTTTTCGGGATGGTCCATCGCGTCCAACAACACTTCTTTGTTTAAGACATTGACATTGATATGGTGACCGCCTTCGCCGAAGTAGCCGTCCATTAAAGTGTACAGGTTGGTATACCGTTCCGCCTCGGTCTTGCCCAAAGCCCCCGGCACAATCGAGAAAGTGTATGAAATCCCGTCCTCGCTGTAGTCGTAAGGGAGCTTAGCGACCGATGCCATCGAAGCCACGCAGCCTTTGGTGTCCCGCTTATGCATCGGATTGGCGCCGGGGGCAAAGGGTTCGCCATATTTCCGGCCGTCCGGGGTGCTGCCGGTTTTCTTGCCGTAAACCACATTGGAGGTGATGGTCAGGATCGATAAAGTCGGTTTGCTATGCCGGTAGGTCTTGTGTTTGCTCAGTTTGTTCATAAAGCTCTTGACCAACTCGACCGCGATCTCATCCACCGCCGGATCGTTATTGCCGAACTTCGGATAATCCCCTTCGATCTCATAATCAGTCACCAGGCCCTGCTCATTGCGGATGGCCTTCACCTTGGCGTATTTGATGGCCGACAACGAATCCACCGCCACCGACAGCCCGGCGATCCCGCAAGCCGAAGTGCGCAGGATCTCCTCGTCGTGCAACGCCATCTGGATTCGCTCGTAGCTGTACTTATCGTGCATATAATGGATGATATTCAAGGTGTTGATATACAGTTTGGCCAGCCACTCCAGCATCTGGTCGAAGCGTTCCAGCACCGTTTGGTAGTCCAAAGTTTCGCCGGTCAACGGCGCCAGCGCCGGCCCGACCTGTTCGTTATAGATCTCGTCTTTCCCGCCGTTGATGGCATAGAGCAATGCTTTGGCCAAATTGGCCCGCGCCCCGAAAAATTGCATCTGTTTGCCGATCCGCATCGCCGAAACGCAACAAGCGATGGCGTAATCATCGCCGAACTTCTCGCGCATCAGATCGTCGTTTTCATATTGAATCGACGAAGTCGCCACCGACAGTTTGGCGCAGTAGCGTTTAAACGGCTCCGGCAGCCGCGGCGACCATAACACCGTCATGTTCGGCTCCGGCGCCGGACCCAGGTTGGTCAGGGTGTGCAGGAAGCGGTAGGTCATCCGGGTGACCATCTGCCGGCCGTCGGTCCCCACGCCTCCAAGCGATTCGGTCACCCAGGTCGGGTCACCCGAAAACAGCTCGTCGTAGGAGGGGGTGCGCAAGAAACGGACCATCCGCAGTTTCAGGACAAAATGGTCCACCAGCTCCTGAAGCTGCGCTTCGCTATACCGTCCGGCGCGGAGATCCCGCTCGGCGTAAATATCGAGGAAGGTGGCGACCCGGCCCAAGCTCATCGCCGCGCCGTTTTGTTCCTTGATCGCCGCCAGGTAGCCGAAGTAAAGCCATTGAATGGCCTCCTTGGTATCCCGGGCCGGCCCGCTGATGTCAAAACCGTAACCGGCCGCCATCTGCTTCAGTTCCTCCAGCGCCCGGATCTGTTCGCTCAGTTCCTCCCGTTGCTGGATGACTTGGGAATCCATAATGTCAAAGACGTAATTGGCTTTGGCCGCTTGCTTTTTGGCGATCAAAAAGTCAACGCCGTACAGGGGAACCCGGCGGTAATCGCCGATGATCCGGCCCCGGCCGTAAGCGTCGGGCAAGCCGGTAATGATCCCGGTATGGCGCGCCTTCTTCATCTCGTCGGTGTAAACGTCAAACACTCCGTCATTATGGGTCTTCCGGTATTTAAAAACGTGGTCGACCTCGGGGTTCATCGTCCGACCGTACGTCTTCAACGAGGTTTGTACCATCCGGACCCCGCCGAACGGCATAATCGCCCGTTTTAACGGCGCGTCGGTCTGCAACCCGACAATGGTCTCCAGTTCTTGATCGATATAACCCGGCCGGTGGGAGGTGATGGTGGAGATGGTGTCGGGATCGATATCCATAATCCCGCCGCGCTGCCGCTCCCGGTCCATCAATTCCTGGACTTTCTCCCAGAGCCGGACGGTGCTCCCGGTGGGCCCAGCCAGAAAACTGGGATCGCCGTCGTACGGGGTATAGTTGGTTTGGATAAAATCGCGGACGTTGATCTCCTGATTCCATTTGCCGGTATTGAATTTGGTCGTCATCAAAACCCCATCCTTTCGTCAAGGTTATTTCCCGGTCACTACCGTTTGTTCGTAACCTTTGTTACCTTCATCCTACCACCGGGGTAAGATTTGTTTGTTATCGGAAGGATAACGTTCGGGATCTAATTTGTTAACAATGTTTATTATTAAGAATGATTATCAATTGGCTATCTTGAAATCTAAAGAGCTTTGACACCAAACGAACCTATAGTGAAAATACGCTGAATGTTGCTTCCGTCCGCCCAGACCTGAAGGTCTGGGCTAAGTTAACAACCGGTCTCAAGCCCTTCCGGGCTGGGTTTGTACTTCGAAGTCTGCCGAGCCCCGGAGGGGCTTTCGAATGGTTTTGTATACCTAGCCCTGTCGTTCACGGCTGGGTGGAGATTGGCGCCACCATTTCCATCTTTTTTCTTTATTACTACGCGCAATTTCTTCGCAATTTATCACAAAACCCTTCATAAAAACATTTTCGATCTTGATAAAAATATTTTCCATCGCAATAAAAATATTTTCCATGGAGTAAATCTATTTATTGACCTGACAAAAATATTTATCCACCTCAATTAAATATTTCTTCCGCACGAAAAAACATTTATCGTGATGACAATAATATTTATTGACCTTACTTAAATATTTATCTACCTTGTAAAAACATTTATCCCCCTAGATTAATAATTTATCCCGATAAAAAAACCATTATCCGTTTGAATAATGGTTTTTGGTCTTTTAATCAACTACCCGCCTTACCGTTTCATCTCACCGATCTTGACGGTCGCCTGTTTGATTTTATCGCCCCGTTGATACTTGAGCTTCAGTTTGGTTCCCACCGGATATTTGGCGATGGCTTCCTTGATCGGGTCGAGTTCGGAGACTCCTTCGCCATTGACGGCGGCGATGATATCGCCGGGCAGAATTCCCGCCTTATCGGCCGGGCTTCCTTCGAGCACCTTCATGACAAAGATGCCGTAGTCCACCGGAAGCTGATGGCGCAGCCGCGCTTCCAAAATCGCGACATTTTCGGGGGTGAAGTGGATATAAGCGATTCCCAGACCCGGCCGGGAGACATACCCTTTACTGATCAGCTGTCCGGCGACGGTTTTCACCGTATTGCTGGGAATCGTAAACCCGATTCCCTGAGACTTGGCCGCGATCGCCGTATTCAAGCCGATAATATGGCCGCTGCTGTCCAGGAGCGGTCCGCCGGAATTCCCGGGATTGATCGAAGCGTCGGTTTGAATCATATTGCGCAGCTGTTGATCTTCGCTGACCGCCACGATCCGGCCCTTGGCGCTGACCACGCCGACCGTCACGGTGTTTTTGAGGTTTTCGGCCAACGGATTGCCGATGGCGATGGCGGTCTGGCCGACCTGCACTCGGTCGGAGTCGGCCCAAGCCGGCACCGGCAGGTTAGTGGCGTTGATCTTCAACACCGCCAGATCGGTCTGGGAGTCCAGCCCAATCACTTTGGCCGGATAGGATTTGCCGTTGGAGAGGACCACCATAATCTTGTCGGCCATCCCGGTCAACCCGTTGATCACATGATTATTGGTTAAGATATAGCCGTCTTTTCGATAAATAACGCCCGAACCCAACCCTTGAATGTTTTTAACCTCCGGGCCGCTAAAAAAGTCAAAGTCCTGGACCAAAGTGTTGGTGGTGATCATGACCACCGCCGGACCCACCCGGTCAATCACTTCGATCGTGGCATTTTCATATTGGCTAAGCGAAACCGGTTTCGCCGCCGTCGGTATCTGCGGCGGCGCCGGATCTGCCGCAACCTGGGGTGGATTGACCAACGCGACGCCGAGTCCGGTAAATTTCACTGCCAGAATCACCAGCAACGCTCCCATGATTCCAGCGATTAAAGCCGTTATGATAAAGGGCGCTTGCCGTTGATGCGCGTCAAACTGAAATTGGTTCACCGTTTGCCAGACCTCCTGCCAATCGTTTCGGATGACTCGTACAGCGCGGCGTTTGGAATTGACGCGTCTGCATTCGTCAAATATTATAACGATAATTCCGTTGGCAGGTTCCCCTCACCGGCTCAAGCGGTAGAGGTCGATCGAAAACTGTTTTCGTTCATATTCCACTGGGATTAACGCCTTGCTGACCCCCTGCGGTTCCGGCCATTCCTCCATAAACTTCCTGGCGTAATCGCGGCCGGGATCGGCCAACCAAACCGCCCCGTCCGGCTGGAGGCGCTCCAAAAAGATCTGCCGCAACGCTCCGTGCAGAGTCTTCTCATAAAGGATGTCCGCCCCGATAATCAAGTCAAACGGGCCGGCCTCCGCCGGAAATTGCCGCCAATCGGCCAACAGTTGCGCTCCGACTGCCACCCGGTTGCGAATGCAATTGGCGGCCGTAAACTTGAGCGCCTCCGGACTGAAATCTGACTGGACCACCCGGGCCCCGGCCAGTTTGGCGGCGATTCCCGCCAATCCGACACCGGCACCTAACTCCAACAAGGTTTTACCGGCGATCAGGTTGCGATGCTGCAACAAATAACGGGCCAAGCCAATCGAAGAAGGCCACAGGTCCGCCCAGAACGGAATCTCATCCGGGTCGTCGACCCGGTCTAACAAATCGTCGATATTGGCGACCTTTAACAGCTCCAGCCGCCGGTCGGCAATGGTCAAATCGACCGTGACCAAACGGTATTCCGTCTCCAAAACCTGGACTGAATCGGGCCACGGCGCCAAAGTATCATGCTCAACCAACCGTTAGTTCCCCCATTGCCGCAACAGTTCCTGAACCGGCTGGATCAAACCTTCCAAAGCCTGGGGCGATCCGGCTTCAAAATACACCCGAATCAACGCTTCCGTTCCCGAAGGGCGGATCAAAAACCAACTGTCGTCTTCCAGGACAAATTTAAACCCGTCGGTCGTCCGGAGCTCGCGAACCTTGAGCGAACCGACCGTTTCCGGCGGAGCCCCTTGACAACGGCTGAGGATCGCCGCCTTTTCGGCATCGGTCAGATGAATGTCCAGGCGATTGGTATAGAACCGGCCGACCTTTTCATACAACTCGTTCAGGGTCGCCTGCAGCGGTTGCTTGGTAACGGCCATCATCTCCGCCATCAAGAGACACGCCAAGATGCCGTCCTTCTCCGGGATATGGCCGCGCACGCTTAAGCCGCCGCTCTCTTCGCCGCCGACAATCACCGGCTGGGTTCGCATCAATTCACCGATATATTTAAAACCGACCGGCGTTTCAATGGCCGCCACTTCAAACAAAGCGCCAAGTTTATCAATCATATGGGTGGTGGCGACCGTCCGTCCGACCACGCCCCGATAACCCCGGGTCTTCACTAAATGATAAAGCAGTAACGGAATGACCTGATTCGGCGTGAGGTAGGTTCCGTCGCTGTCGACAATGCCAAAACGATCGGCGTCGCCGTCAGTGGCCAGCCCAATGGCTTTGGGGGAGTTTTTCACCCGCTCTTTCAGCTCGCCCAAGAATTTATCCTGCGGGTCCGGCATAAAACCGCCAAATAACGGATCGCGTTGGCTATGCATCTCTTCGACCGGGCATCCGTCGAGCAACTGGGCGATAAAACCACGGCCGGTGGCATTCATCGGATCGACCACGATCCGTAACCCCGATTCGCGAATGGCTTGGACATCGACCAGTTGCCGCAACTGTTCCAAGTATCGTTCGGTCGGGTCAACCTCCTGCAGCAAGGGATGGGCCGCCAACTTGCCCCCAGCCACCGCGTGGTCGGCCTGGACTTCCTCGGCAACCAGCGCCAAATTGGCTTCAATCGCCTGGGTAATCTCCAACGACGCCGGGCCGGCGTACTCGGGGATAAACTTAATGCCGTTATACTCGGGCGGATTATGACTGGCGGTGAACATGACCGCGCCAAACGCGCCATAAAGTTTGACCGCGTAGGCCACGACCGGAGTCGGGAAGTCCCGGACCCCGAAAAAAACCTTGATTCCTTCCGCCATTAACAGCCGGGCTGTCTCGCGGGCAAACAGGTCGGAAAAGAACCGGGCGTCATACCCGATGACAATTCCGCGTTCCGCACCTTGATTATCCTTGGTGTATTTGGCGATGGCTTTGACAACCCGGCGGACATTGGGGAGGTTAAACCGGTCATACATCAAATCGCGCCATCCGTCAGTTCCAAATTTAATCTGATTGGACATTGGCAGATCTCCTCTCGTTTTCAACAGTATAATACATTTCCCATCATTGGCAAATTTTATGAAACAACGGTCAATTGATCCGCTGATCCGTTAGCGACTTTTAGCAATCGTTTGTATTCTCGCAACCGCCTTGATTTTCCTGTTGCGATGCGAGGATTTTACCTAATTCTTATGAAATAATTCCTGGATCTGGCAACAACCCCGGCTTCTTTTTGCCATTCAACAGCCGGTCTATCGAAAATAACGGACTTCCATGTTCCCAATCCTTTGGCCTGTTCATAAATTATAGTGATATCTGTCACCAGAAACAATCGGGACCAAGCAGCCGATTTGCTTTTAACTTAGATAGGAGGTTAACGAACAACATGGGACACCGATCTGAATCCGGCAATAGTCACGATGAAAAAAGAGACTCCCTCCAGGAGAAAGTGGAGCATCCTTTTTTGCAACCTAATGATATGCTCTATTTGTCATTAACAAAACCCTTTTTAAGCCCGCGCGGCCAAAAGCTGGTCAATTTCTTTTTAAGCATGGGCGACGAAACCCACGAATTCCCGGCGCTAGATGTTATGAATCTTGTCAAAGGTTTAAGTTCAAAGGGCAACGGCGAGCAGCCCCCGTTGGCGGATCTGTTGCCGTTATTGATGAATTTCCTCTCCAACTCCGACTTGACTTCCAAGATTAATCCCGGATTAATCAACTCCGTCCTCTCGGCGTTTACCGGCTCCAACAATAGTAAAACTGAGGGGTAAGTCCGAGGCCACTGAAAAACTGCTCGAAATAACATTGACCGACAATATATTGATAGCCTAAAACAAGCTACTCCCTATCTATTGTAGATCAATCTTTCAGAGCGGAGGTTTTTCAGTGGCTTGGTAAGTCCGCCTCAGTTCCTCGATTGTCATAAATACAAACTAAAAAGTGGTGGTTACCCCCCACTTTTTCATTTGTTGCGCTATGTCACAATTCAGATGTCAATTTTGCGACATTTTTTCTACACCCGAAACGACTGGTTAATTTTTGACGAAATCAGCGTCAGCCTAAAAGCTTTCGGTTGGCAGGTACCGCGATGCTGACTTATTGCTCCATCTGTTTTGCTAAGAAACCTGCTGCAGTCTCGGCTATTTTCACTTCCAAGTCACCCATGACTACATTCGGCTCTTTACTGGAGAGAATAACGGCTCCGATCGGATCGCCCTCGGCAATAATCGGTGCAATGACCTGAGCTGAGAATTTGCATTTGCCTTCTTCTTCTTTGACAGGACAAGCATCACAAAACTTATGCTCGCCGGGTTTGGGCATTAGAACCACTTTACGATCTTCGATCGCTTTTTCGACTGCTTTCGAGATGGGTTTATCCAGAAATTCCTTCTTCGGCGCGCCTGATACTGCAATAACCATATCCCGGTCGGCAATACAGGCAATATGCCCGGTTGATTCGTAAAGAGAGTCCGCGTATTCCTTTGCGAAATCACCTAACTCACCAATGGGAGAATATTTCTTAAGGATAACTTCCCCTTCCCGGTCTACAAAAATCTCTAACGGGTCGCCCTCTCGAATCCGCAACGTTCTACGGATCTCCTTGGGGATGACCACCCGGCCTAGATCATCGATCCGCCGTACAATTCCGGTCGCCTTCATCCCCTTATCCCTCCTTTTATTCATCTTATTTTCGATTGCAGAGGACCTGCCACCCGCGTGACCCGGAGTGGACTTTCATAATGTAAGCTGGCGCTTTTATTGATAGTATATAGCTAAGCCAAATGTTTTATTCATTTTTCCACTTTACAGCAGTTTAGCCTTTGTACTATCAATTGCCGGTTTCATAAACACGCAAAAGACAGGCGAATCTTCCTCGCTGGCGTTGTGACAAGATCCGCTGATTTCGTCATGTTGAAACCTTACTTGAGCATTTTTAGCTTACCCCAAATTTTTTTATCCATACCACAAAGATGCAGGGCAGGAGTTTTTCAAAATCTAGCCAATAATTTCTTTTAATTACACCGATCAATCCCGCCTGGAAGCGGCTTGAGGTTAAGAAGACTGGCGCAAGCGATACCTGATCCCAAATGTCGCAACAAATTACCCTAAAATGAAGTTGGGGTTTTCGATCCGTTCTTCGGGAAACAAAAACGAGGTGAGAATTTGAAATTAGCATGGCCTGTCAAACTTTTATTCGCTTTCTGTTTTCTGCTTCCCTTAACCTATTGGCCCCACCATTTTGACCAATTCGCCACTTCAAAGATGGCGTTATTTCTGTTGGCAATATTTGTTTTGCTGGTGTTTGTCATTTACTACCGGCGCGATTTGTCCGGATTCCCCCGGTCGCTAACCGGGGCCGCCTTGGTTTTTATGGCGGTCCAAATCTGGCAAACCCTGCGGCTGTCCGATCCGTTGAACGGATTATTCGGCGCCTACGGTCAGTCCGAGTCACTGCTGGTTCAATTCGGCTTTTTAATCTTTGGTCTAGCCGCTTTCCTCCTGATCAAAGAAGCTTCCGAACTCCATGTCTTTTTAGACACCATGATCTTCGCAGCATTTATTCTCGCTGTTTTCGGCGTATTCCAATACTTTTTCGGCGATCCCATTACCCATGAGGAAGTGGCCCGGATCAAAAGTTTGCTGGGTGACCCCAATTCATTGGGCGTCTTCCTGACGATGGTGCTGCCGCTACTGCTCTGGCGGTTGCACCGGGAGCCTTCCCAGCCGATCCGTTCGATCCTGTTTGGCTGCGCTTACCTAAATATGGCGGTTCTGGCTTTGACCTTTTCGAGAGCGGCTTGGTTGGGTCTGCTGATTGCTTTGATTTTCTGCTGGTTCCACCTGAACCGTTTCAATTTTCACAAAAAATCATTCTGGCAGCGTTGGGCAATGATCGGCGGTTCCGGCGCCATCCTCTTGATTTCTATGGCTTATTGGCCATTCTGGGTGACCCTTCCGCTACTTTTATTGTTCTTTTCGACTTCGCTGCGCGGTCGGTTATTCAGCAACCCGGAATCACTCTTCCCCGGCTTTGTGGTCATTTTGATCCTAGGATTAATCTCCGGTCAAATGCTCGCAAGCTGTAACCCGGGTTCGTTTAAAGACTATAACTTAAATTCCCGGATTCAGTCGCTTTCGACCGGCCAAGACAGCGGCCGTGGGTTAATCTGGTCAACCGCTTGGCGGGTCTTCCGCGAACACCCTGTGCTTGGACAGGGTTTAGGTACTTTTCAAGATTCCTTTCACCGTATCCAGTCCGTTAACGCCGTCAACCACTGGGGTCCTGAGCGCGACTTACGTCAAGTCCACAATGAACTGCTGCATTACTTGGCCACCCAAGGGATCGTCGGGCTCGGTTCGTATCTGTTGCTGTTGGGACTGATGATCAAATATTCGTTGCGGAACTTCAAATCTGCCGCAACCGCTCCCGACATGGCTACAATTACTTTATCGGCATCCGCCATCGGTTACTTAGTTTTTGTCCAGTTTGCCTATCCCTTAGTCCATTATAGCTATTTATTTTGGGTGGAAGCCGGTATGTTACTGAGCCTGGCTTTTCCTTCAGCGCGGCCTAGCCGGTCGGACCGGATCCATCCGGTCGCAGTCGGGTTGGCGCTCGTCCTTTTCATTGTTTGGGGTAGCGTCTTGCTCAATTTCACCCGATCCGACACATACTACCAAAGAGCCTTCAAACAAGCCCGCTACCACCATTATGCCCGATCGTTGGCGGCATACCGGACGACCGTTGCCATGGCGCCTTGGAACTATCAATACCGTTACCGTTACGTCTATACCTTAATCCGGGCCGGAGCGCGGTGCCGTAATGAAATACTCGCCCAACGCGACTATGCGCAAGCCGAACAGTTAGTCAACCAATTACGCCAACATTTTCCCAACCGCTACCAAGTGTACAGTTTGATCGGGGACTTATACTTTCAACAACGACGGTATCATCAGGCGGTCAGCGCTTACCGGAAAGCGCTGACTTATTTTCCGGTCAATTACCGAATTTATTTCCGGATCGCCCGGTCGGAAGTTTTAAACGGTAATCGCGCTGCCGGGTTGAAAACCTATGAGCAAGGCTGCCAGATAAATCGGGAGGCGATGGAGGATATGCGAGGAGTCGACCGGTTGAAGATCTTTTATTAAATTACAGTTAGATAGAAAGCTGCTCAAAATATTTTCGAAATGGCATCAGCATCAGAGCAAAGTTTAGCCGGGGCGCCCGGGTTACCTTCGCTCTAATGCTTTTTTTACTTGAGGGTTTTCAACGTATCCAGGATCATCGTAAGCAACTCCGGATCAGGCAGCGCTTTCCATTTGAAAACCGGGGGCCGGCCCGGTTGGTAACGGAAATTGGAACGGTATTTTTGCAAAACCGCCAGCACCTTCTCGTAATCAACCACCAATCCCAAGTGCAGCTTGGCGACAAACTCATTCCGTTCTTTGGTGATCGCTGAAAAACCGATCTGTTTGGCCAGCGCTTTAATCTGGGCAATATTAACCAGGTTGGTGACGGCTTGGGGCGGCTCGCCGAACCGGTCCAACAGTTCGTCGGCGACCGCCTCGACCGCCTCCACTGTCAGGGCATTGGCGATCTTCTTATACATATCCACTTTTAACTTGTTGTCGGTAATATATTGCGAAGGAAGATACGCATCCATCGGCAACTCGACGACCGGTTCCGGAAGTTCCGGGGCCACTTCCCCTTGCTTCTCGCGAATCGCCTCTTCCAGCAAGCGGCAGTATAATTCAAATCCGACCGCCGCGATCTGGCCGTGTTGTTCCGGCCCCAACAGATTCCCCGCGCCGCGAATCTCCAAATCCCGCATGGCGATTTTGAAACCGGATCCCAACTCGGTGAATTCCCGAATCGCCGCCAGACGTTTCTCCGCATTCTCACTTAAGGTCTTATCCTTACGGTAACAGAAATAAGCGTGGGCAATCCGGTTGGAACGGCCGACCCGGCCCCGTAATTGATACAGTTGCGCCAGCCCGAAACGGTCGGCGTCATAGACGATCAAAGTATTGACGTTCGGGATATCCAACCCGGTTTCAATGATCGTGGTGCAAAGCAGGAGATCCGCTTCGTTATCGTAGAAATCCATCATTACCCGTTCCAGTTGGTCCTCGTTCATCTGGCCGTGGGCGATAGCGATTCGGGCTTTCGGTAACAGGTTCTGCAAATAGGATGCCATGCGTTCAATGGTTTCAACCCGGTTATAGACAAAATAAACTTGACCGCCCCGGTCCATCTCCCGTTGGATTGCTTCCCGGATCACTTCCTCATTATATTCCTGAACATGGGTCCGGATGGGGAAACGGCCCATCGGCGGAGTCTCTATAATACTGATATCCCGGATGCCGACCAATGACATATGCAACGTCCGGGGGATCGGGGTCGCCGTCAGTGTGAGGACGTCGACGTTTTTACGCAGCTCTTTCAAACGTTCTTTATGGGCGACGCCAAACCGTTGTTCTTCATCGACAACCAGCAGTCCCAAGTCTTTAAAATGCAGGTCCGCCGAGAGCAGCCGGTGCGTTCCGATGACCAGGTCCACCTCGCCGCTGAGAATTCCCTGAATCGTTTCGGCCTGTTCCTTGGGTGATTGAAACCGGCTTAACACCCGGATTTTCACCGGAAATCCGGCGAAACGCTCCCGGAAATTGATGAAATGTTGCTGGGCTAAGATCGTGGTCGGAACCAAAACCCCGACCTGTTTGCCGCCCATCAATGCTTTGAAAGCGGCGCGCATCGCCACCTCGGTTTTGCCATAACCCACATCGCCACAGAGGAGCCGATCCATGGGTTTGGCCCGTTCCATGTCGCGCTTGATCTCCTCAATGGCGCGCAACTGATCGGGGGTCTCTTCAAAGAAAAAAGCCTCTTCGAATTCATGCTGCCAAACAGTGTCCGTCGGGAAAATAATCCCCGAGGCCACTTCGCGCTGGGCATAGAGCTCCAATAGTTGCTCCGCCATATCGCGGATGGACTCTTTAACCTTCGCTTTAACCTTCTGCCAGTCGCTGCCGCCTAACTTGTTCACTTTAGGGGGAGCGTCTTCAACCCCGATATATTTTTGCAGGAAATTAATCTGGTCGGTCGGGACAAACAACCGGTCTTCGCCGGAGTATTCTATCTTTAAGTAATCGCGATGACCGCCGGCGATCTCCAAGGTTTCGATCCCCATATACCGGCCGATCCCGTGATTGATATGAACTACGTAATCGCCGACCTTCAACTCGGTGAAAGCGCTGATTTTGGTTCCTTCCTGCTGGAACCGGGCTTGATACTTCTTCCGCTGCCGTCCGTAAATCTCGTTTTCGGTCAGGACAATGATATTACCGGGCAGCCATTCAAAACCGGTCTCGTAATCGGTCACCTCGATCCGGACCGAACGCGGCGTTAAGTCGCGTTCCTCCCCTGGCAGCACGAGATGGGAAGTAACCCCCTGTTCGCGCAGGACCTCCCGTAAACGGCGGGCTTTCTCCTTCACGGCGACAGCGAGGACAATGGTTCGGTCTTCTTTTAACCAACGGTTCAATTCATTCGTCAACAATTCGACTTTCCCATGAAACGTCGGAGGAGTTCGAAACGACATAGTAAAGGTATTATCCGGCGCAAAGCCCTTCGGAGTCTTGGCCAGCAATGATAACGACCACGGCTTGTAAGCGCGTAACACCAATTCTAACTCGTCTAATCCCACAAAAATCTCTTGTTCTTTCGGAAGCACAACCCCTTTTTCCAAGAAACTGGTATAGGTTCCGGCTGTCTCCTCTTCCGTCAAACGGAAGGTATCCCGCCCACGCACCGGTTCGTCAAGAATGATCCGGGCGTCGCCAAGATAATTCAAGATCGTACCCATTTGCGGCTCGACCCACGGTAAAAATTGATCCGCCCCGGGTAGCTGATGGCCTTGGGATAAACGCTCCATCGCCTCGTTAATGCGGTTTGCCAAATTTTCGGCCTCTTTTACCCGGCCGAACTCTTCCAACTTTCCCAGCTGCCGGTGCAGATCGGTTTGGATCAACGGCTTTATCCGGTCAAAATCCGCCTGGTTCCAAAGCCCCTCGCGAGCCGGAAAAATCAATATTTCACGCAAGGTTTCATGGGAAATTTGATCTTCGACCCGAAAGCTCCGGATGGAATCGATCTCGTCACCGAAAAATTCCATCCGGATCGGTTGGTCCCGATCCAACGGAAAAACGTCGACAATATCCCCTCTACGGCTAAATTGACCGGCAGCTTGCACCAGATCGACCCGTTCATATCCCATCACCGTGAGCCGGTTTAACAGACCCGTGAGCGCAATTTCAGTTCCGACGGTGAACCGGAGGGTAAAATCTAAAAACTTCGCCGGCGGAAGCAAGCGGCGTTGCATTGCTTCCCATGAGGTAACCACCACCAGCGTATCACGTAACAATATTTTTCCGAGGGTTTCAACCCGTTGCGCCGTTACCTCCGGTTCAAACGCCTGTTCGTGGGGGTAAAGTTCATTTTTCGGAAAGTAGGCGACGCTTTCGGCTCCCAGCAAACATTCGAGATCAAGCGCGAGACGATAAGCTTGGGAATTACTGTAACTGATCACTAGGCATTTGCGGTTTAAATCATGGGTAAATCCGGCAATCACCGCCGCTTTTTGGGTGCCGCTGATGCCGGTAATCAGGTCTGGTTCACCTTTCCGAAAATAATCTTTCAACCTCCGAAATTCGGAATGACTAGCCAGTTCCGCTAGTAATTGATTCATTAAGTCCTCCTGCGACGCCGAACGAGCCAGTAAACATGGTTCGCTACATTCTATTCACTGATGGGATTAACCTGAACGGAATTTTAAGCGCAAATTCCGTTCTATCATTTATTTCTCAATGATCCAAGTCACTTGCAACGTTTTTGATAGGCTAAAATTCCTTGGTTCCAAAGCGAATGTAATATGATCGCACTGAACAGGCTTACAGTGGTTGACTTAACTGATACATAGGCAATTCCAAATAATAAATGAGTGAATACGCCGACCAAAACTGTCTGCCAATGCAATACCTTATAGAGCCTGATTGATTCAAACAGGCCCTCCCCAAAACCAAATATTGGATGGATCAAAATCAATGGGATGCCAAAATAGCTTGCAGCCCCTAGCTTTAATAATTCTTCGCCGATCGGAACTCCGATTCCTACCCGGAGTTTCTCCGGCAGTCCGCTACGGTATAGCAAGCGATCCCAAAGCCAAGCGGCAAATAACGCAACCAACCCTGCCATCAGTTCGCTCATTGATGATAGCTTTTCTCTGATTCACCCTGTTTATGCGAGCGCTTGGGGTGTTTTGATCAATCATGAACGATGTGTAATTCTCCACCGGCAATTGCTCAGCGATTGGTTTGACCGGCGTTGTTGGTTGCGGACGGTGTTATATTGAAATGATTCATCGTATAGTTGACCCCATGGGTAACAAAGGCCAGTCCGGCTTGGGCGCCTTTCGAAACAATCCCTTCCACCACTGGACGCTCTAGTTTGGTGAATTTTGTCAATACATAATCAACTACCGGAATTGGGGCCGGGGGCCGCCCGATTCCCACCCGCAATCTGGGAATCGCTTGGGTTTTTAATATATTAATGATAGAGGTTAATCCTTTATGCCCACCGGCACTGCCCGCTTGGCGAAAGCGCAATCCACCCAGGGGAAGATCCAAGTCGTCATAAATGACCAACACATGGTCGGGATTGACTTTATAATATGCGGTGATCGCCGCGACTGCCTCTCCGCTTAAATTCATATAGGTCTGCGGTTTAACCAGCAAAATGTCATATCCTTGATAATTGACCTTACAATATAAGCTCCGGAAATCCGAGCGGTTAATTGTTGCGCCACACTCGTCCGCAATCCGGTCAACCACCAAAAACCCGGCATTATGCCGGGTTTCATGATACTCATGCCCTGGATTTCCAAGTCCTACGATACAATACATTGGGAAACCACCACCACTGTATAATCACGCTGCTCTAGGTCGTACTTTCGACTAATTCACGTCCTGCGACTGCTTCGGCCGGTTCAGGTTCAACCGCTACCCGTGGCGCCGCCGCGACAACGATCACATCATTTGGGCTCGTCTCCACTTTAATTCCTGACGGCAACTTGAGCTCCCGTACCTGGATCGTCTCGCCAATGTTTAACGCACTGACATCCACGGCAATCTGATCGGGAAGTAACCCCGGCAAGCAAGTTACCTCAATCTGATGAAGCAGCGTCTCCAAGATCGCACCATCATTCTCCCGTTGCCCTTCGTTGACGAGTTGTACTGAAACTTTGACTGTAACGGGTCGATCCATTGCCACCCGGAAGAAATCAATATGGATGATATTCCGTTTCACCGGATGGTGCTGGAGATTGGTGATCAATACCTGTTCCTCGCTTTCCGATGCGCCGTTCGCCTGCTTTAAAGTCACTAATTTGCCGACAGCGTTTTGCAATGACTGACCGACCGCGCCGCCATCCAACATGATATTCTGATTCGGTTTCCCTTTACCGTAGATTACGGCGGGAATCTTTCCTTCGTTTCGAAGCCGCCCGACTGATCGGGTACCTAACGCTTCCCGAGGTTGGGCTGATACCACAAGGTTCATCCAATGTCCTCCTCGAATAAGCGATTTCTTAACGGCCGTAACGTTGTTGGAGTCCGGCAATTAGGAAATCGCCGTTCCTTCCGATTACGAGTAAATCCGAAATAAACAAACTCAATTCCGCTTCCGAAGCGTGCGCCAATTCGCTTTGTTCTCCTGTTTGGAGCGGGCCAATCCCAATGCGTCTTTCGGGACGGCTTTGGTGATGGTCGACCCGGCAGCAATGGTAGCGCCCGTACCAATCGTTACCGGAGCCACCAGATTGGCATTGCTGCCAATAAAGGCGTTGTCCCCGATCACAGTGCGGTGTTTATTGACGCCATCATAATTGCAGGTGATTGTTCCTGCCCCGATATTAACCCCCGAACCAACTTCCGTGTCGCCAAGATAGGTCAGATGCGGGACTTTACTTCCCATCCCGATCTGCGTATTTTTTAGCTCGACAAAATCCCCGACTTTCACGTTAGCAGCTGTCTCGGTGCCAGGGCGGATATAGGCAAACGGTCCCACCTGATTGGCAGCACCCAATTTGGCTTGGAGCACTTGACTGAACTGAATCACGGTTTGATTGGCAATGATTGAATCTTCAATCCGGCAATTTGGCCCAATCACGCAATCTTCACCAATGATCGTCCGGCCGTACAACATGGTTCCGGGTAAGATTGTGGTATCGCGACCGATTTGGACATCAGGTCCAATATAGGTGTGATCAGGGTCAGTGATAGTTACCCCTTCATACATCCAATGTTCATTGATGCTGCGCTTCAGATAACCTTCGGTGCGGGTGAGTTGGACCCGGTCATTTGGTCCCATCACCTCTTCGGCAGCTTCGGTCTTATATCCGACAACTTTTAGACCGCGGTCCACCAATATTTTGAAGACATCGGTCAAATAATATTCACCTTGGGCGTTCCGCGGCTCAATTTCTTCCAAGGTTTCCAATAGCGTTGCGCCATCAAAGCAATAAACGCCGGTATTCACTTCGGTAATGGCTTTCTGTTCCGAAGAGGCGTCTTTTTCTTCGATAATTCCAACAATATCTCCGGCTGAATTGCGAATCATCCGTCCGTAACCGGTCGGGTTTGTCATTTCAATGGTTAAAATCGCGGCGGAGGCCGCTTCACGCTGTTTTAGCTCAAGTAATTCTTTGATAGTTTCCGCCTGCAATAAGGGGGTATCCCCGTACAGAACCAATACCTCCCCGGCTAACGGCAATAATTGCTGGCGGGCGATCTTTACCGCATGACCGGTCCCTAATTGTTCCTGTTGCCAAACGTATTGAATCTCCGGACCCATGACCTCCATGACTTTGGCTTTACCAAAACCAACGACGACGAATACCGGGTCCGCACCGCTTTGTTTGGCAGTTTCGATGACGTAGGATAACATTGGTTTACCTAAAAGCGGATGGATGACTTTCGGAAGTTTTGATTTCATCCGAGTCCCTTGGCCGGCAGCTAAAATAATCGCGGCTAATTGCGGCATGATCTGAAAAAACCCTCCCTATCCAAACGACCGAAGGTTATCCCAAACAGTCAGTTAACAGACAATCGATCTATTGTATGTACCCTAATGATTTGGTAACCCATTATGAAGGTGGTATTCGCCATTGGCATTATGGTTCCTTCCCAAACAAATAAAAAAAGAACTCTTACTGAGTTCTTTGTTAACTGATCAATGGCTGGGGCGGCTGGACTCGAACCAACGCATGCGGGAGTCAAAGTCCCGTGCCTTACCAACTTGGCTACGCCCCATTGAACAAAATATAGTATAGCAAGCATTCTTCCGGATGTCAATAAAAATTCAATTGGTTAATATTGGATGTTAAGTTTTCCATTGAACATCCTCGGCCAACGGCGGATGATCCGTAATATGGCGGAAAGGCGCTAAAACGACGCGATCGACTTTTCTGGATTACAAAAATAGCCACCTCAAGGCGGCTATTGCTTTATAATAACCAATTATTCAGCCCGTTCGTACTCTTTTAAAATAGCGGTTTGAATCAGCTCTCGGGCAGTTGTAGTAATCGGGTGGGCAATGTCACGGAATTCTCCCTCCGGAGTCTTTCGGCTCGGCATCGCCACAAAAAGACCATTCTGCCCCTCAATAACGCGGATATCTCTAACAACAAAAGCGTCATCGATGGTGATCGAGGCAATCGCTTTCATTTTTCCGTCGGTACTGACTTTTTTGAGGCGTACATCAGTGATGTTCATAAGTCCACTCACCTTTCTATTCAATCCTTCAGTTGAAGTATTTAGTAAATTCCATAAACTAATTCAAATTCCTTCTGGCTATGTAAAGTTTTTTACTAAATTTTCTAACTTGACCAGAAATGTCTATTTACAATTGGGTTAAATATTTGTAACTTAAATTAAACTATTTCTCGATTTCCCTTTGCTTCCGCCCCGATTCGCACAGAAACAAAAAACCCCCTTCTTTGACGTTAACGCAAAAAAGGGGGAATATTAGTAACTGCGCTTTATTTTGAGAGGACTTTAGTGGCTAAACGAAAATCACTGGGCTTATCCACATCGATTCCAACCTCGGGGTAGGGTGAGACAACACCGACGGCTTGAATTTTAAACGCCGAATTAATACGCTGTTCAATCTCACCAATGGTCAGCCGGCCGACGATCAGTTTTAAAAGATAACGCCAGCCGAGCATTTTGCATAATTGCACGGGTTTCTTCCGTAACTCAGCGGCGCGACGCAACATGGCCTGGTTATCCCGGATGACACTGGGAGCGATCAACGCGAGATTCCCTCCGGTAAACGTACCGTCTTTGAGCGTAACGTAAGTCCGTTGGACTCCAGGATATTTTGCTTCGTTGGTTTCTTTCGGCACAAACGAATAATATATGTCCCCAGCGATCTGTTGACAACGTCTTAAAAAGTCTTCCACCGCTTCACGGGTTATTAACGGTATATCCGAGGTGGCGACCAAAACCGGTTCCAGTGAGTCTAAGGCGTTGATTCCTTTGAGCAAACTATCAATCATTGTCAGGCCCGATTCGACCGGAATCAATTTCGGGCCGGCAATCTCCCCCGAAACCATTTGGGCCGAACCAACCACCACGATCCGATCGATCGCCGAGACCTGCTGTAAGGCTGAGATGACATAATCAAGCATTGGCCGTCCGGCGATCTCAATCTCCGCTTCATACCTTGCTGTGCTCACTGTCCGTAACGAACCGGAATTAAGCGCGCCAGCCAATATGACAGCATTCATTCAGTTACCCCCAAACCTTTTATCCTCATGCAGCATGCTCATCATACTATTTTCAGCGTTTTCGATATGCTCTTGGGCCAACTTCCGGGCAAGATCCCCGTCACGAGCGGCAATCGCTTCGACGATTTTACGATGCTCTTCCAAAGCATTTTTCATACGCCCCGGATAAGATAACGACGTCGCCCGAAAACGCTGAATTTGCTCGCGTAAGTTATGTATGATCTGCGACAAACGACTGTTCCGGCTAGCCCGATATAAAAGACTATGAAAATCGGTATCGGTCTGAACCACTTGACCTAAGTCCCCAACATCAATATCTTCGGCGGTTTTCACAAGATACCGTTCCAACTCTTCCATCTCTTCTTCCGTAATGCGCTCGGAAGCCAACTCCGCTGCTAGTCCTTCGAGAGCGCCCCGGATCTCAAACACATCGGCAATGTCTTTCATGGAAAGACCGGCCACATAGGCGCCTTTTCTGGGAATCATCACGACCGTTCCTTCCAGTTCCAGCTTACGAATGGCTTCTCGTACCGGAGTTCGGCTGACACCCATCTCTTCGGCAAGTTGGATCTCCATTAACCGTTCACCGGGTTTAAGCTGTCCGGAAAGAATTGCTTCCCGTAATGATTCAAAAACTAATTCACGGAGGGGTTTGTAATTATCCAAGCGGATTGGTACTAACGGTTTGCGGTCCATCGATTACACCTCATAATTCATGCTTTGAATTTTGTGATACAGCCAAACCAAGCGTCCGGCAGGTCGTTTAATAAAGTTTGGGCGACTGTTTCCGGCGGGTCCAGGGCGAAAACCGACGGGCCGCTCCCTGACATCAGACTCCTTAAGCCATGGCGGGCAAAGCGTTGTTTGACCGCGGTCACTTCCGGAAAGTTTGCCACGGCAACCGGTTCCAAAACATTGCCCCAATCAGCGCCAATTTGGTCGGCAGCACCCAATTCAAGTGAGTTTATCAAACCGGGGAGGTTGGGGTGTCGCGTGATCTCGTCCACTCGTAACTGTTGATAAATATGCGCAGTTGGTACCGCTATATTTGGCGTAACCAACAACACGCGGCAAACGGTCTGCGGCTGAATCGGCGTCAAGATTTCGCCGATTCCTTGAGCGCGCATTGTCCCGCCGACGATACAAAACGGGACATCGGCGCCG
This sequence comes from Bacillota bacterium, assembly GCA_023417475.1. Taxonomy (GTDB): domain Bacteria; phylum Bacillota; class UBA4882; order UBA8346; family UBA8346; genus JAEYPR01. The sequence goes on from JAEZFP010000048.1 coordinate 134,546, forward strand.
ATTTTGACGCCAAGCGTTTGAAGTTGGCGACTGCTTAAACCCAATTTCCATAATTGATTTAGACCGATCAATACTGCGGCGGCATTGCTACTGCCCCCAGCCAAACCGGCAGCGACCGGAATTTTTTTCTCAATGACAATCCGTACCCCGTGGGATATTCCCATGGTTTCCTGAAGCAACCGCGCTGCCCGCCAGGCCAAGTTCCGTTCATCACATGGAACCGCCGGGTGGTCGCATTCCAGTTCCAAAGCTGGCGCCGGAGTTAGCCGAACCGTATCGGCCAACTCCAAACTTTGCATCACCATATCGACTTCATGGTAACCCTCGGGACGCTTATGTAAAACATCCAACGCCAGATTGATTTTTGCATGGGCAAGAATCTGCATTCCGCGAAACTCCAGTACTTCAAATAATGATAGTATTATTGGCTATTTATTGGAAGATTCCTGCTACGACGCTCTTCCATAATGCCGTTTTCGAAGATCTGTATACAATATATCGTATATTTTTTCGCTTAAAATAGCAATATTGGATTTCGATTTTAAACCGATCCGAAGTTTCTCCTATTTTACACCCGTCACTCCCCTGTTATTTGGTTAATTTCATTCTGGGCGCCCTAGTATTGGCTGTCAAACATTATTCCAAAAAAACACCGAGATATTTAATCCCGGTGTTTTTTATAAAAATGATGTGACCATGCACCTTGCTTCGACCAAGCTTTCCCGAACGTACCAAATTAGCCAGCTCCGACCAGGCAACCCCACGGCACACGAAGGTTCCTACTTACCGCTGCTTCCTTCCGGACCTGACGGGGTTCGTAGGTTTTCGTTGCGCAAGACCCAATCCTCAACACTACTTGATTCAGCCGGACTCACGAAAACCGACCTAAGACAAGGAATTAAACCCTGCTATAGCGGGTTGCAGGTTACAAGGCACCGCTACCTCCCCGTCTAGCATAGCCACAAACTGAAAAACATAATATCAAATGAGTAATATCTATTTTATCATATTCAGTGAAATAAGCAACAGTCCATTTTTTACCGATTTGGTGTTTGAATAAGTCTTTGATCCGTACTCAACCAACAAAAAAACCAGCTTCAGCTGGTTAGCTTTTTTAATGGCGGAGAGATAGGGATTCGAACCCTAGAGGCTGTTACACCTACACGCGTTCCAGGCGTGCGCCTTCGACCACTCGGCCATCTCTCCAGAACAAACAATATTATAGCAGAAAAGCTATGAATAAACTATCTTTTTCTTCGGATAAATTTTGGCAAATTCTCCAACCAATCAGTAATTTATATGGCGGAGAGAGCGAGATTCGAACTCGCGAGGGACGTAAATCCCTACCCGCTTTCGAGGCGGGCGCCTTCAACCGCTCAGCCATCTCTCCGAAACGTTAGCAATCTTAAAAATTTGCCGTAAATCAGCGACGTTTTTGAAAAAAATCCTTCAGTATTTGACCGCATTCTTCGGCCAAAATACCGGCCGTGACCTCCAAGCGGTGGTTTAAACGACCATCTTGAACGATATTCATCAAACTTCCGGCGGCGCCGGCTTTGGGATCGGCCGCTCCGTACACCAACCGCTTCACCCGGGCTTGAACCATTGCGCCGGCACACATGGGACACGGTTCCAACGTCGTATAAAGGGTGGCGTTTGCCAAGCGCCAATGTTTCCGTACTGCGGCTGCAGCGCGGATTGCCATAATTTCAGCATGAGCAGTGGGATCGCCGTCGTTTTCGCGAAGGTTATGACCCCTGCCTATAACTTGGCCATCCACAACCACCAAAGCCCCGATGGGAACTTCCCCCAAATCAGCCGCTTGGATGGCTTCAGCCAAAGCTTCTTTCATAAACTCCGCATCAAGCTCAGCTTGATTTGCTGAGAAACAACTTGTATCCATAATCGGCACTTAACTATATTACCACACTCAATTTTACTTTTGCAAGCACGGTTTTTCAGAAATTGCTTGCTTATAAGTTAGATTATGTCAATTTCACTTAACGCAGTCCTTTTTAGCTTCGCTGTCAACGGCCATTGCCATTCAGTCAATGGAACCGCTGCCATAATAAAAAAACCCCCGATCATTTGAACCCAGCTCAATTGTTCCTTCAAAATCAACCAAGCGCAGATTACCGAAACCACCGGTATAAAATTCAAAAATAGCGCTGACCGGTTGGCGCCCAAATGTTCGAGAGCGTAAACATAAAAATAATAAGCGGCCGCTGAACAAAAGACACCCATAAAGACCAAGTTCACGACGATCACCAGGCTAACCGCCGACCATCGGGTATCTTCCATCAACACAAAGGGGATCAACGAAAGCGTGGCAAAATATGATTGATAAGTTACGATCGTCAAATTAGAATATTTCGCAAATAACGGCCGGGTGACAATCACGTAGACAACCCAAACCACCCCCGCGCCGCTCATCAAGAGATACCCCAAACCGGTTTGAGTGTTACCTGCGACGAAATGATCGCCGCCCACCACTAAGTAAACCCCGATTAGGGAGATAATGACGCCAAAAATTTTAAAGAAAGTCAATTTGGCCTTAAAAAACAGGAATTCAGTCAGCAAGGTCAAGATCGGAATCGTGGCAATGATGATTGAAGCGGCAGCCGCAGTAATTAGCTTGACCCCGTTGTTCTCAAAAAAGTAATATAAGGTAATCCCGATGATCCCGGTCACACCCATTAACCACCAATCACCCCGGGCCACCCGTTCCGTCGGCTTCAACCAACGTTTTACCAAATAAAGCACCCCAGATGCCAGCACAAACCGGAGAAAAGTCAGCGTCATCGGCCCAATGACTGCCACGGTTACTTTAATGCTTAAAAACGAAAAACCCCAGATCACAACCGCCGCCAAAATCGCCGCGACTGACAGCCAGTGTCCGTGGTTCAGCTTAGATGTCAAGATTCCGGACTTCCGTCGCATGTTCGAGGATATAATCACGGCGCGGCTCCACTTTATCCCCCATCAACATGGAAAAGGTCTGATCGGCCTCGATGGCGTCATCCAACGTAACTTGGAGCACGGTCCTACCTTCGGGATTCATGGTCGTTTCCCACAATTGTTCGGCATTCATTTCACCGAGACCTTTATAACGCTGAACCACAATATTCTGTTTGCCGATTTGGGCCAATAACTCTTCTAGTTCTTTATCGGAATAAGCATAATATTCGTTTTTGCTCTGTTTGACATAATATAGCGGGGGTTGCGCAATATAGACATTGCCGTTGGCAATCAACGGGTTCATGAAACGATAGAAAAAGGTCAACAACAACGTCCGGATATGGGAACCGTCGACATCGGCATCGGTCATGGTGATGATTTTGTGATACCGCAACTTGCTCAGGTCAAAATCTTCACCAAACCCGGTTCCCAAAGCGGTGATCATCGCTTTAATCTCTTCATTGCTGAGAACTTTGTCTAGACTGGCTTTTTCAACATTGATGATTTTACCCCGCAACGGGAGAATCGCTTGGAAGCGCCGATCCCGTCCTTGTTTGGCGGAACCGCCGGCCGAATCGCCTTCGACGAGGTATAACTCGGTCAATTCCGGTTCCCGGTACGAACAGTCGGCCAATTTGCCCGGGAGAGATCCAACCTCAAGAGCGCTTTTGCGCCGCGTCAATTCTTTGGCTTTTCTGGCTGCTTCTCGTGCTTTAGCCGCTAAGAAACATTTTTCAATAATCTTCTTGGCCGCGATCGGATTTTCTTCAAAAAACTCCGCTAATCCGTCATTAACAGTGGATTCAACCAAACCTTTCACTTCGCTGTTACCCAACTTGGTTTTGGTCTGACCTTCAAATTGGGGTGAACGCAACTTGATGCTGATTACCGCCGTTAAACCCTCCCGGACGTCATCTCCGGAGAGCGAGGCTTCGTTTTCTTTAATCAGATTATTTTTGCGCGCGTAGTCATTCAAACTCCGCGTTAACGCGGCCCGGAAACCGGATAAATGCGAGCCCCCCTCGTGAGTGTTGATATTGTTGGCAAAAGTGAAGACACTTTCTACAAAACCGTCGTTATATTGGACCGCTACTTCAAATTCGTAATCTTCAATCTTTTTGTGGAGATAAATAATATCCTTGTGAATCGGGTCTTTGGTCTTATTTAAGTTTTCAACAAACGAGACAATTCCGCCCTGATATTGATAAACCGCTTCGCGATTCCCTTTTTCGTCTTTCAGGACAATTTTGACGCCTCGGTTTAAATAGGCTAATTCCCGCAGACGATGGGTTAAATAATCAAAACTGAAATCGACCGTCTCAAAAATTTCCGGATCAGCCCAAAATTTGATGGTGGTCCCGGAACTTTCAGCATCGCCGATCTTTCGCACCGGTTCATCCGGTTTTCCCTGTTGGTAACTTTGAAAATATAAATGGCCGTCCAGTTTGACTCGGGCTTCCAACTTATAGGATAAAGCGTTAACAACCGAGACACCGACACCGTGTAAACCGCCGGACACTTTGTAACCTTCGCCGCCAAACTTTCCGCCGGCATGAAGGATGGTCATCACAACTTCCAAAGCTGATTTCTGGGTTTGCGATTGGATACCAACGGGAATCCCGCGCCCGTTATCCTCGACTGAAACCGCGCCGTCCTCATGCAAGGTAACAATGACCTGATCGCAATAGCCGGCTAACGCCTCGTCAATACTATTGTCAACCACTTCATAAACCAGATGGTGCAAACCGCGGAGATCGGTACTGCCAATATACATACTGGGCCGTTTCCGGACGGCTTCCAAACCTTCCAATACCTGAATTTGATCCGCATTATAATCAGCATGATTCTTTTGCACGTTCATTTCCTCATCCATTCACTAAAAACCCCTTTTCAATGATTGGGCGTTTCACAATTTAGTTATAAATTATCAACAAATTCCGCCCGTTTTCTCAAAGTTACTGTCGAAATCGGCGATATGATCACTTTATTGGCCAAAATTGCCGCGGATTTATGATTTTGGTTATCCAGTTTTTCGACGCACCCTTTGGCCGCTAATTTTCCTAACAAATCCTGGATACTTTGGATTCCTTGCGTGCTTTCTAGATTGATCAACGCAATAATCTCATCGGTCCGTACCAAGGTATCGCCACCTAAATGAATGAACAAGTCATCTCCTCCTGTCCGGAAATCGTGGGATAATTTTTTGTGCGGAATCGCATAAACGCCAGTGCGCGCAATCGCTTGAACGCCCCAAAACGCTTCAGGTTCTATCGCGGATCGCCGGTCCGATATTGACAACAACAACAAAGTGAATAATGTTTGTCAGTTAACGTTCCACATCGGGCACAACGGCGGTAACCTTCCATCTCTTTACGCTTGGTATTTTGCAATGACTTCCGCATCATTTGGGTAAATCGGGCTTCAAGATCGGGATCTTTAATTTCTTGCGCACATTCTTGAATAAACCACTCTTCTTGATGATTCAATGGAAGTTCCGGGGCAACCACTTTTTTTTCTTCCGCGGTTATCTGGATCGGAGCCACTTTTAGCTTAATATTGCGGATCACGCCCCGGCCGAGGACTTTCTGATAACGTTTGACAATGTCCATACTCATCAAAGTCAATTGATGCGCCAACGCCGGATTGTCGGTCTTTAAAAAAAGCGCTCCGTCTTGATAACGAACAGCCTCCACCTTTTGCGCGAGATCAAACCCGGCAATTTTAGGCCAGTAAAAGACTGCCAACTCCCCTTTCATCCGGGTCCAGGAACCGTTCCGTTTCAGATAATTCTCAATGATTTTGTTAAATACATTCACCGACATTGGTTGCGACTCCTTTAGAAACTTCAAAACGTAATGTTTCATGATCGGTGATGGGGAAATCCCCACGGTTGGTCGAGGTTAAAACAGTCTGGGCCGAACTTAATAAACACGCTAATAAATTTTTCTTACGCAAATCATCAAATTCCGACATTACGTCATCAAACAAGAGAATTGGATATTCGCCGCGAGTCGCTTTGATCTTTTCGATCAGTCCGAGTTTTAATGCCAACACGGCTGTTCTTTGTTGTCCCTGCGACCCAAAACTGCGTAAGTCGATTCGATCGTCAAAGCTTAACCGGATATCGTCGCGATGGGGGCCGACGAGCGTGATCTGACGCTCAATCTCTTGACGTTGCACCCGGTGTAGTTCATTTTGAAATTCCTGGCGCATCCGGGTTTCATCCCATTCGGTGAGCAGTAAGTTATTAAAACTGCTATAGCTCATTTTCAAATCTTCAACATTCCCGCTGATATCAATTTGGGCTTTTTGAGCATATGGCAATACGTCAAGTATCATTGCCAGCCGATACTTGATTACCTTGAGTCCTTTTTCAATCAGTTGTTCATCCCAAACCGTCAACTCCACCGGGGCGGGTTGGGACTTTAACAACCGGTTCCGCTGTTGTAACACTCGTTGGTAATTATAATAAATAAATCGATAATGCGGTTCGGTTTGGGCCAGATAAAAATCTAGAAAATCCCGGCGATGTTGCGGACCTCCTTTGACGATCTGCAAATCATCCGGAGCAAAGATGACTACGGGGATTCTTCCGAATAACTCTTGATTCTTACAAACTTGACCATCAATTTTGATCCGTTTTTCATGATGGCCGATACCGATCTCAATTTGTGACTGGGTTATTTCCTGTTGAAAAAGACCTTTCAAAAAGCAGCTATCATGTTCCCAGCGGATTAATTCGTCATCTTTGCGCGTCCGAAACGAACGACCAATGCATAACAGAGCGATCGCCTCAAGAATATTGGTTTTTCCCTGGGCATTTTGTCCGTAAAAGATATTGATATGCGGTGAGAAATGTAAAATTTGGGAATCGTAGTTGCGGAAATTTTTTAGATTCAGTTCAGTAATGGGCATTCGCGTTATTCGTGTTTGACATAATAGGTTTCTTTCCGGACCGTCACCCGATCGCCGGGAACTAATTTTCGTCCTCGTTGTGTTTCTATTTCTTCGTTCACTGAAACCATTCCTTCCGAGATCAAAAATTTTGCTTCGATTCCCGATCCGACAATTGCAGCCCACTTCAGAAACTGTCCCAAATTAATTTGGTCGGTATCAATGTTTACGATATGATCTGCCATGATATGAACTACTCCTCCTAAAGACTTGAAATTTTTCGCTGTCTTAATTACATTATGACGGAAAAGCGGAACCCTATTGGTCCGCCGGATTTTTTTATCCACGGCAATAATTTATTTATTAACAAAATGAGCTTATTTAGTCACAGAAATAGATCAGTTATTCACATAAATAGATCACTTATCCACAAAACATTCTCACTTATTAACAAAATAAGCTTGTTCCATAACAAAATGAGCTCGGTTATCCCCAAAAATAGATCGTTTATTAACAAAACATTCTCACTTATTCACAAAATGAGCTTGTTGAGTGATTGAACGAGCTTATTTCGTCACGAAATCGCTTCTCCGGTTTGGCTTATAAGCGTAAGAGTAAAGTTAAAGCCAGGTAACCCTGGCTTTAAACAGAAAGTTTCAACGGCATTACGACGTACCGATAATCCTCTTGTCCTTCACCGAGTAAAAGTACGGGTTTTTGATCCTGGATATACTTGATTATTATCGAATCGTCATCAACTGTCTTTAAAAACTCCAGGATAAAGCGAGCGTTAAAACCAATATCAATATCAGGACCCTCGGCTTCGATCTCTAATTCCTCGTAAGATCTTCCCTTATCCGGTTCTTTGGCGGTAATCACCATTTGTTGCTCTTTCAAACTTAACTTAATTGAGAAACTGACCAAAGCGGTTCGCTCCAGCGCTTCAATCAACTTGGAACGGTTTACTTTAGCCGAACCGTTGAAATCTTTAGGGATAACCTGTTCGTAGCGAGGAAATTGGGCTTCCACCAATCTGGATGAGAAAGTAATTCCCGCGCCTTTGACGAAGATTAGTTTTTCATCAAACTGAATTTTTAAACTCTCATCAAGTAACGTTCCGAAGATATTGGCCAACTCTTTCAGAGCCCGTACCGGAACTAAGGCGTTTTTCTGGACTTCGCTTTTAATTGCTAAATCCTTAATTGCCAACCGATTGACATCAGTCGCCACCAAACGGAGATTATTCTCAGTAAATTCCCATAAAATGCTGGATAAAAACGGGCGGGGATCTTCAGCCAATGTTGCATAAATCGTCTGTTTGATCGCTTCTTTGGCTTGTTCGCCGTTAATTTCGAAAACTTGCTCGTTTTTGATCTCCGGAAAGTTTGGAAACTCTTCAATCGGCAAGGTGGGAAGTTGATAGGTTGAATGATGGCTCTTGATATTGACCATCTTTGCGTTTTCATCGTATTCAATGGTTACCGGTGTCGACGGTAGATGACGGATGATCTCAACGAAAGTTTTTCCCGGCAACACAACGGATCCGGCTGCAATAATTTGAATATTGGGAACCCTCGCCTCAATTGCAATTTCCAAATCGGTCGCAACACAGCGTAGACTATCAATCTTCGTTTCCAGCAATATACCGGTTAAAATAGGCAACGTTGATTTGGTGGCTAATGCTCGAGCCGTTATTTGAAGAAAGCGGGCTAACTCGTCTTGTTGACAAACAATATTCATTTTTCATCCCCCTATTCACAACTATCTTTTATTTTATTTAATATTAGAAATAAGATCAGTCGTAGTATTAGGCGCTGTTGATATGTGGATAACTCTTAAAACCCTTGATACATATTTGTTTTAGAGTTTGATTCATTGTGGATAAAATGATCAACAATTCACAAATTAACACAATTCACAAAATTAGACCCCTGTGGATAACTTTTATCCACAGATTGTTCGTTATATATCCACAGTTTATTGACCGAGTTTGTGGATTAAATTTTTGACGATGCGATCCACTTCCATATCAGATTTCATCAAGTCCTGAATCTTCTCATAGGCATGGATGACAGTTGTATGATCCCTGCCGCCGAATTCTTGTCCGATTTTGGGTAACGAATAATCGGTCAATTCCCGGACCAAATACATTGCGATCTGGCGTGGAAAAGCGACATTTTTCGATCGTCGCTGCGCTTTTAACTCATCCACTTCGATATCGAAAAACTCTGAGACGGCTTGTTGGATCAAGGGAATGGTCACCCGTTTAGATTTGGAGGAATTGACATCTTTTAAAACTTCATTGGCCAGTTCCAAGTTGACCTGTTTGTTATGAAATGAGGCATAGGCAATAATCCGGATTAAGGTTCCTTCCAATTCGCGAATATTGGAATTGATCTGATCGGCAATATTGACGATAACGTCATTGGGTAGATTCCAACCCTCCAACGCCGCTTTTTTTCGTAAAATGGCGATCCGGGTCTCTAAATCGGGCGCCTGAATATCGGTGATCAAGCCCCATTCAAAGCGGGAACGCAGACGGTCTTCCAAAGTCGGGATCTCTTTCGGCGGCCGGTCGCTGGATATCACAATCTGTTTTCCCGATTCATACAACGTGTTAAAGGTGTGAAAAAATTCTTCTTGGGTACTTTCCTTCCCAACAAAAAATTGAATATCATCAATCATCAACACTTCGACATTGCGATAGGTGTCACGAAATTGGGGCGTCCGATTATAACGGATGGCATTGATCAACTCGTTGGTGAATTTTTCGGAGGAAACGTAAACTACGCGGTAGTTGGCGTGATTTTTTAACACAAATTGACCGATCGCCTGCATTAAGTGAGTTTTTCCCAGACCAACGCCGCCATAGATAAATAAAGGGTTGTAGGCTTTCCCCGGCGCTTCGGCAACTGCTAACGAAGCCGCGTGGGCAAAACGGTTGCTTTCGCCAACCACAAAACTTTCGAAGGTGTATTTTGGGTTTAATTGGCCGGGTTGAGCGGGACTTACTTGAGTTTGAGTGACAACCGGAGCGATTTTCTGGATCGATTCCTCCCGGTCGGGAGTGACAAATTTAATCTCGATCTCAGCATCGGCAATTTCTTTGATCGTTGCCGATAACAATGGCGAATATCTTGATTCAAGCCAATCCCTGGCGAAATCATTTGGGACTTCCACCAACATCACCTTATCATCAAATGAAACAGGTTTCGTTGGCTTCAACCAGGTTTCGAAACTTGGTTTACTTAGAAACGACGAAACTGCTTCCAAGGTTTTTTCCCAAATGACGACAAAATCTTCCATATAAATTTACACCTCATAAGTTATTCAGACCTGTGAATAAATTGTGGAAAACTTTCAAAACCTATACCGTGACTGATTTTCCGGCTTTTAAAAATTGCCAATAAAAAGCTGGCAACGGCTGATAATTAAGGTTATCCACAAATTTTAAGTTATCCACAAAATTATACACACCCTGTGGATAATTTTTAAACTCCTAATAATAATAACAAAATCTCTAACTTTTGGCAAATCAAAAATCCGTTGGAGCGATGGCATTTATCCACAGGTAAACTCCTGGCAACGGTAATTTGTAAACAAGAGATTGCCTCTTTTTTGGAGAAATTGTCTAAACTATTGACACTTTACAATACCACCGTTATAATTATACTCGTGTATTTTTCTTTACTAGTGAGGTGAACAATTATGAAGATGACTTATCAGCCGAATCGGCGCAAATATAAAAAGGATCATGGCTTTTTAGTTCGCATGTCCACCAAAGGCGGTCGTAAAACCATCAACCGTCGCCGTGCTAAGGGCCGTAAAAGACTATCTGCGTGAGATGTTATGATTGAAGAATCGATATGTAATAATCAAAAAAAACTCTGATTTTCAAAAGATCTTCGAAAAAGGCCACTCAATTTCCGGTAGGTATATAGTGGTCTATTTTCTTCCTAATTTTTTGGCGCACCACCGTTTCGGGTTTTGTGTCGGCAAAAAATTAGGAACGGCGGTCACGCGCAACCGGATTAAACGGCAACTGCGCGAAGCTGCTGCCCAATACGAGACAAAAAACAATCTGGGCCTTGATATTCTTTTTGTCGCCAAGGCTTCGGTTCTTTCCGTTCAATTTAATAGTATAATTGATGAAATTTCTCATATACTTGGTATTGCGGACCTCAGATCTTCAAAAGCTTACAAAAAGATGGAGGATTCCCCATGAAGGGTATAATCCTTTTTTTTATTTTTATTTATAAAAGGGTTTTTTCACCTTTGATGCCCAGATCTTGTCGTTTTTATCCTTCGTGTTCCGATTATATGATTCAAGCGATAAATAAATTTGGTTTGTTTAAGGGATTACATTTAGGAATCAAACGAATTTTCCGGTGCCACCCGTTTACTAAGGGAGGATACGATCCGGTACCTTAAACAACTGAATTCGGAAAGGAATGTCTCATTTGTTTGGAATGAACTTAGACTGGCTGGTTTACATATTTAAAGATGTCTTGATTTTTTTCAATAACTACTTTAACAACTGGGGTCTATCCATTATTGTCCTGACTCTTATCTTGAAATTTATCTTATTCCCGACAACGCTTAAGCAATTCCGTTCGATGGATAAGATGAAAAGGGTTCAACCCAAGTTGAAAGAGATTCAAGACAAATATAAAGATAATCCCGAAGAAATGCAACGTCGGACCATGGAGCTATATAAAAAAGAGAATGTCAATCCGTTTGGCAGTTGCCTTCCAACATTACTGCAGATACCAATTTTAATCGGTTTCTATTATTTGCTTTCCGACCCCAAATATTTGGGCGACTTAATGAAAAACTCCCATTTTCTCGGAATTGACCTGATGGCGAAGAATAATATAATTCTAGCCGTTTTATCGGGAATAAGCACTTTTTATCAACAGAAATTGACTACTGTGACTGCCCCGGCGGATCCTAATCAAAAGATGTTAATGTATTTTATGCCTGCATTTTTAGGTTTTATCACCTATACGGTCAGCGCCGGTGTCGGCTTATACTGGTTCACCAGCAATTTGATTGGAATCGGACAACAATATTTGATCAATGAGTATTTTATTGTAAAAGAACACTTACAAGAGAAGAAAGATAAAGAAGAGCCCACTGAAAAAAAATAACTTACCTTTGCGCTCAAAGGAGGGTATAGTAAATAATGAAATCAGTCGTAAAAGTCGGAAAAACTTCAGAAGAAGCGATCGCCGAAGCCTTACGGGAACTTGGTGTGAATCGTGAGCAAGTTGATATCCAAATCGCTGAAGAAAGTACCAAATCGCTGTTAGGTTTTATCACTACCAAAACGTATAAAGCGACGGTAACGGTAAAAGAGGATTTGGCTCAAATCGCGGGACTTTTTCTCCGCGAAATGTTGGTGAACATGGGAGTACCGGCTCAAGTCGAGATCTTTCGGAAAAAAGACTATACAACCTTGAATATTAACGGCAAAGACCTTGGAATATTGATCGGTAAACACGGACAAACTCTAGATGCCATTCAATATCTTGTTAATTTAGCGGTCAATAAAAGCCGGGTCGAAAAGGAACGAATCATCATTGACGTGGAGGGATATCGCCGCCGCCGTGAAGAAGCCTTACGTAGATTGGCTGTGAAATTGGCTGATAAAGTGAAGCGGGAAGGAAGAAAGCAAGTTCTTGAACCAATGAGCCCGCAGGAGCGCCGGATTATCCACTCGACTCTTCAAGGATATAAAGAAGTTTTTACTTATAGTGAAGGGGAAGACCCTTACCGTCATGTAATTATATCTCCACAAGACTTCGAGGACAGAAACCCGGTTTAACCGGGTTTTATCTTTAATTTATGTTTTTGGGGGAAGATCATGCTGTTTCACGATACGATTGCCGCAATTGCGACACCGGTCGGCGAATCCGGAATCGGAGTCATTCGGATTAGCGGCTCGGATTCGTTAAATTTAGCGTACGCTTTATTACGAACTAAAAAGGGATCAAAGTTCAGGCAAATTCAAGACCATCGGCTTTATTATGGGAATTTTATTGATCCCTTGACGAACCGGCTAATTGATGAGGTCTTATTTTTTTATGCGGCGCAGCCCCACAGTTTTACCGCTGAAGACACGGTAGAGATCCAAACACACGGCAGCATGTTTTTGTTGCAAAAAATATTAGCAGTGATCACTGCCAACGGCGCCCGGTTAGCCAATCCCGGCGAATTTACCCAGCGCGCCTTCTTAAACGGCCGGATTGATCTGGTTCAAGCCGAAGGCATTATTGATTTGATTCGCGCGAAAACCGATAAAGCGCATCAACTGGCTTTAGCACAACTTTCCGGGAAAACCTCCAATCATCTTCAACGATTGGAGACGGAACTTTATCAAATATTGATTCATATCGAAGCGATCCTGGATTTTCCCGAAGAAGGAATTGACGATTTAGAAAAAGAGCAGCTTGCGTTCAATGTTTTCAATATTAGAAACCAACTTAATGCGATCTATGATACGATTGACGAAGGTCGTAAAATAAAAGAGGGGATTTCGGTTGTCATCGCCGGTCGACCCAATGTCGGTAAATCAAGTCTTTTAAATTCCCTGCTTCAAGAGGAAAAAGCGATTGTTACGAATATTCCGGGAACCACTCGCGATATTGTCGAAGGTTTCTTTCAAGTGCAAGGCATACCGGTTCGACTAATTGACACGGCAGGGCTGCGGGAAACCATCAATCCCATTGAGCAAATTGGCATCTCCAAAGCTGAACAAATGATTACCGAAGCAGATCTGGTCCTATTGGTGTTTGACAATAATACCCCCTTTACATCCGAAGACCAAGCGATTGCCGCCAAACTTGCCGGTCGCAAATTACTGGTCGTGATCAATAAAACCGATCTGCCGTCGCTGTTGGACCGCCAATCGATTGACCGGCTTCAGCCCCAAAAGGTAATTGACGTATCGGTGAAAAACGAGCGTGGCCTTGATCAGATTCTACAAGCGATCGTTGCTTTGGTAGGGGTTGGCGATCTGCATCCGGACGATCGTCCGATGTTATCCAATATCAGACACCGTAACGCGCTGCGTGACGCCATTGCTAGCTTGGAAACCTTTCAAAACGGATTGGAACTTGGGATGACGGAAGACTTATTGGCGATCGATTTGCGGACGGCACTGCAAGCCTTCGGCGAGATCACTGGGAAAAACGTTTCGGAAGCGGTGATCCACGGGATATTTGAAAAGTTCTGTATCGGAAAATAAGTTAAGCTTGCCCCTCTTTATTGATAATATGGCGTATATCAGGACTTATGGTTTTAGAGAGGATGACTTCCCTTGATTTACGACGTGATTGTCGTTGGCGCCGGACATGCCGGCTGTGAAGCTGCCTTAGCCGCCGCCCGCCTCGGTGCGGAAACATTATTACTTACAATTACGCCGGATACCATTGCGGCAATGTCATGTAATCCGGCGATTGGCGGTCCCGCCGCCAAAAGTCATTTGGTCAGGGAATTGGACGCCTTGGGTGGCGAGATGGGTAAAGTGATTGACGATTCGTATCTTAATATGCGCCGGATCAATGAATCACGGGGTCCTGCCGTCACTGCCCTTCGGGCTCAAGCCGATAAACGGATATATCAAGCAGAAATGACACTACGGTTGCTACGGCAACCTCATTTGCACGTGAAACAAGGGTTGGTCAAAGAGTTAATTGTCGATGAACAACAGGTAAAAGGAGTTATCGTAAAATCAGGACGCCAATATTTTTCGAAAACAACCCTGTTGGCGACGGGGACCTTTCTCAACGGCCAAGTTGTCATGGGTAATATTCGTTATGCCGGGGGGCGACAAGGCGAACCTTCGGCCACCGAGTTGAGTGAAAGTCTCACCAAGCATGGGATCCAATTAAGGCGGTTCCAAACAGCCACTCCGCCGCGGATTCATCGCCAGTCAGTCGATTTTTCAAAAATGACGCCCCAACCGTTTCAAAATATTCAATGGGGTTTCTCATGGGACGGAATTAAGCGTCCCCGCCAACAACACCACTGCTGGGTTACGAAAACCACCCCTGAAACCATTGAGTTTATTCGCAATAATTTAAACTTGTCGCCGATCTTCTCCGGATCGATCAACAGTAAAGGACCGCATTTTTGTCCGTCAATTGATCGGAAAGTAATCAACTTCCCGAAAAAAACCGATCACTTAATCTTTTTGGAACCCGAAGGCATTTATACGGAAGAGATGTATTTACTGGGATTGACCACCGCGATGCCGGAGACTGTTCAGGAACAGATTCTTGCGACAATCCCCGGTCTGGAACAAGCCGAGATCGTGCGGCCCGGTTACGCAGTCGAATATGATTGTCTTGCGTCGTTTCAATTCACCCCGGCTTTAGAGTCGAAGGTGATTGGCAACCTCTTCACCGCCGGTCAGATCAATGGGACCTCTGGATATGAAGAAGCAGCAGCCCAGGGAATTGTCGCCGGGATAAACGCGGCCCGAAAGGTTAGAAATTTGCCGCCGTATATTCCCAGTCGCACGTCCTCCTATATTGGAGTGCTACTTGACGATTTGGCGACCAAAGGAACGGAAGAACCTTATCGGATGATGACTTCCTTAGCTGAATACCGGTTATTTTTCCGGTTGGATAACGCCTTGGTCCGGCTAGCCGATCACGCAAAGCAAATTGGACTGTTGAACGAGGATCGAGTTCAATGGATGGATAAATTTTCCAAACAACTTCAATCTTTTCAAGCGACGGTGGAATCGGTTAAAGTAAAAAAAGATGCGGAGTTTTGGCAGAAGTATCAGTTGAAAAACCCGGAGCGTAGTTACCGATTAAAAGAAATCATACTCTTCCCGGAGATTGATACGGCGATTCTCGAAAACGAGTTTCCGGAGCTTAACGATTACCTCCCGCCGGTGAAAGAATTGGCGATAACCGATCTGAAGTTAGCAGGATATCTTAGTCGGCAACAGAACAATCTTGATGAAACAATCCGTTTGGAATCAAGATTAATCCCACGAGAGTTTGATTACCGAACGTTAGTGAATTTATCTCCCCAAGGAACGGTAATATTGGGAAAAATTCGACCGTTATCCTTGGGACAGGCGTTACGGATTCCGGAACTAACCGCCGATGACCGGGCGCTGTTACTATTGCAGTTTGGAAGAGTCGAAGGAGCCCGAGAAAATGACCCAACCAGTTTATGATGTTATTGTAATTGGAGCCGGCCATGCCGGGTGCGAAGCGGCCTATGCCGCTGCTAAAATGGGCGTCCGGACCCTTCTATGCACCCTAAATTATAATAATATTGCTTTTATGCCGTGTAATCCTTCAATTGGCGGCCCCGCCAAAGGACATTTGGTACGGGAAATTGACGCTTTGGGTGGAATCATGGGTCGGGTGGCTGACCGGACTTACTTACAAATGCGCCTTTTAAATACCCAAAAAGGTCCGGCAGTCTGGGCGTTGCGCGCCCAAGCCGATAAGAATCTCTATCAGCAAGTAATGATTGAGGAACTGGAGCGTCTGCCCAATCTGACCATTCGCCAAGCTGAAGTGGAGGAAGTTGTCCTTGATCAAAACGGGATGGCTTCCGGCATTAAAGTCCGTACCGGAATTACCTACGAAGCGCGCGCCATTGTGCTCGCGACGGGAACTTTTCTGCAAGGTAGGATCTTTATCGGAAAACTTAATTATCCCTCAGGCCCCATGGGGCAGTTGCCTGCCAACTTTTTGTCGGATAATTTGAAAAAGATCGGATTATCGCTAACTCGCTATAAAACCGGGACGCCGGCGCGTGTGCGCAGTCGTTCGATCGATTTTTCCAAAACGATTCCGCAACCGGGTGGTTTTCGTGAACACGGTTTTTCCTTTTGGCAGCCTTGGCAGGAACGGATCGAACAATTATGCTGGCTCACTTATACTCAAAGTGAAACCCATCAAGTAATCCGCGCGCATCTGCATGAAGCCGCCTTATACACCGGCGATATTTCAGGGGTTGGACCGCGCTATTGCCCATCAATTGAGAGTAAGTTGATTCAGTTTCCGGATAAAGAACGGCATCAAGTGTTTATCGAACCGGAAGGACAGCACCGTGATGAGATGTATCTGGCCGGTTTATCCACCAGTTTGCCCGAGTATGTCCAAGAGTTGTTTTTACGCACGATCCCCGGATTGGAAAACGTGGAAATTGTGCGACCCGGTTACGCTATCGAATATGACGCTTTAAATAGCGATCAATTTTTTGCTTCATTAGAATCAAAAATAGTGCCCGGCTTGTTCTCGGCCGGGCAGGTGAATGGCAGTTCGGGTTACGAAGAAGCCGCCGCCCAAGGATTAATTGCCGGAATTAATGCCGCGCGAAGAGTGCAAGGAAAAGAACCGCTGGTTCTGAAACGTTCCGAAGCTTATATCGGCGTTTTAATTGATGATCTGGTAACCAAAGAGAATTTTGAACCGTATCGCGTCTTAACATCTCGGGCTGAATTTCGGCTTTCGCTGCGTTCGGACAATGCCGATACCAGGCTGGCACAGTATGGTTTGGATAGCGGTCTTTTGGGAGCGGCTGAAGCCCAAAAGTATCAGGCAAAACAAGCAGTAAAAGACGAATATCGGAAAACTTTTACCGAAACCTTTTTTTCTCCTGATGAGCATGTTCGGCAACTTTTTGAGGCACGCAAGGTTTCTCCCCCGAAGAATCGGTTTAATATTGCGGAACTATTAAAACGACCCGATATTGACTTGCCACTGATTCAACAATTGTATGTTGATCAGTCCATTGACCCTCAGGTCTTTAAGGAACTGTCCATTGAATATCGTTACGAAGGATATTTAAATAAGGAACGTGACCAAGCGAAAAAGCTTCAGAATCTTGAACAACGAAAAATTGCCGCCGACCTTGACTACGCTAAAGTTCCGAATCTGGCCCGGGAAGCCCGCGAAAAGTTAACAAAGTTTCGGCCGGAAACTTTCGGCCAAGCCATGCGCATCAGTGGAATTAATCCGGCAGATATGACGGCTTTGTTATTTTATGTTGAAAGGCGCAAGGAGTAATTATGGATCAGAACATTGAACCATCGGAGCAAATCTTTTTCGAAACAAAACTACCATTATCAAAAGCAACTAAAGAAAAACTGGTTCACTTTTTAGCTATTGTTCTTGAAACCAATCAAAGTCTCAACTTAACCGCTATCACCGATTTTAATGAGGGATTAGTTAAACATTTATATGATTCGTTGGCTATTTGCGCTTTTCCTGAATTTGATTCTGCGATTTCAATAATTGACATCGGTAGTGGTGGCGGGTTTCCGGTTGTTCCATTGGCAATCGCATTCCCGGAGAAAAACTTGCATTCGTTGGATTCAACGCAAAAAAAGGTTAACTTTCAAAAACACAGCGCCGAAACGCTCCAATTAGCCAATTTCATTGGGATCTGGGGCCGGGCCGAAGAATTAGGCCATGATTCCCGCTATCGTGAAACGTTCGATATTGTAACGGCTCGGGCTGTTTCACAAATCAATGTGTTATTGGAAATTACGGTTCCTTTTGCAAAAGTCGGCGGTTTTTTAGTTTTTTATAAAGGTCCCGATTATCAAAGTGAAATTAATAATGCAAGCAACGCTGAAAGGCACCTGGGTGTTGCGTTGGAACGTGTGATCCCTTACACCCTTCCACAGCAATTTGGACAACGTTGTCTGGTTGTCTATAAAAAAATAGCGGCGACTTCGGCAAAGTATCCTCGCAAACCTGGAATACCCCAAAAAAAACCGCTTTGAACCAGGTGTTCCATAAAGTTTCTGCTTATTTAGAAGGAAGTTTTTTTACAATCGCGAAAATCTAAAATAATTGGGATTGCAAAAGGTGATTGCTATGTCTGGCTCATCCAAAAAAACTTTAGAAGTTTTAAAAAAACGAACCCTTGAGTTGTTTGGCACAATTTCCAATATATCAAACAATAACGAAACTACTTCTACTATGAATGGTCAGAGGGAGGAGCTAATACAGATGGGAAAAGTAATTGCCGTTGCAAATCAAAAAGGCGGAGTAGGCAAAACGACAACTGCCGTCAACTTGGGCGCCTGTTTAGCCCAGCAGGGGAAGAAAACCATAATTATTGATCATGATCCGCAAGGCAACTCCACCAGTGGTATCGGTTTAAAGAAAAGTGACATTAAAAAATGTATTTATGATGTTTTAATTAATGAGATTCCCAGCGAGGAAGTTTTGATTGAAACACAGGTTCCCAATCTGGCGATTATACCCGCCACAATCCGTCTAGCCGGCGCCGAGGCTGAATTGGTTGGTATGATGGCCCGTGATCAACGGCTAAAGCGATCCATCGAACCGATCCGTTCCAAATTTGATTATATTTTGATTGATTGCCCTCCTTCTTTAGGAAATCTAACGATCAACGCCTTGGCGGCATCGGATTCTATTATCGTCCCAATCCAATGCGAGTATTATGCTTTGGAGGGATTAAGCCAACTAATGAAAACCGTTCAATTAGTTCAAAAATACTCCAATCCCGACTTGAAAATTGAAGGCGTTGTTTTGACGATGTATGATAATCGTACCAATTTGTCTTCGCAAGTGACTGAAGAAGTTCGGCATTATTTTAATGAGAAAGTATATAAAACGATTATTCCCCGGAATATTCGACTGAGTGAAGCTCCGAGTTTCGGATTGCCGATTACGCTATATGATGAAAAATCCAAAGGTGCGGAAGCATACATCGAACTTGCTAAGGAAGTGATTGCTAATGGTTAAAAATCGTGGTCTAGGGAAAGGCCTCGGTGCTTTAATACCGGAATTGGATGAACAGAAACTCGAAAAACAACAAGATCTTGATATCAATCAAATTACCTCCAACCCCTATCAACCGCGCAAAGAATTTTCCGAAGAAAAACTGGCGGAATTAGCCGATTCCATCCGCATCCACGGAATTATCCAGCCGTTGGTCGTCCGTGAAGTCGACGGAGCGTATCAATTAATTGCCGGAGAACGCCGGCTCCGCGCAGCCAAACTGGTTGGGTTGACTGCGGTGCCGATTGTTATCTTGCCGATGACCGATCAGTCCATGATGGAAGTGGCGCTGGTTGAAAATTTACAACGGGAAGACTTAAATCCAATCGAAGAAGCTCAAGCGTACCAGCGGTTAGTTGCTGAGTTTAATCTGACCCAAGACGACGTGGCCAAAAAAGTCGGAAAAAGTCGTCCGGCGATCGCAAATTTTTTACGTCTCTTGAATTTGCCAATTGAAATCCAAAACGACCTCGCTGCCGGCAGTCTCTCAATGGGGCATGCTCGGGCAATTCTCGGGTTAAAGATTCCCGAAGAACAATTAAAGGCATGGCTCATCACGCAACAGCAGCAGTTATCGGTTAGACAAACTGAAGAATTAGTAAAAGCGTTGATTGAGCAAGGTAATGTTTCACGTGAAACAAAAAAGAAAGAACCTGTGAAAGTTGTTATGGATCCGAACATTTATGAATTCGAAGAAGAACTTCAACATATTTTTGGAACTAAGGTAAAAATTAAGCCATCGGGCGATGGTGGCAAAATTGAAATTGATTATTATTCAAACGATGATTTCACAAGAATTTTAGAAAAGATTTCAACACGATATCAATGATTGTTTCACGTGAAACAATCATTGATGATGGGGGAATAATGGATAAAGAGTACCTATACGGTATTTTGGAGTCGGTAGCCCGGGGCAATATTTCACTCGATGCGGCAATGGATAAACTTGAAACGCTCCCCTATAAGGATCTGGGTTTTGCAAAAGTTGATTTCCATCGCAATTTACGCAATGGAAATTCCGAAGTGATTTATTGCCCGGGGAAAACTGCTGATCAAATTACGCAAATTTTTACTTCACTCGCAGAACGGTCCCAAAATGTAATGGCTACGAGGGCGTCACAGAGGATCTTTAAAAAGGTTAAGGCGGCGATCCCGGAAGCAACCTATTTTGAACGGGCGCGAATTGTTGCGTTACATCGCAATAAAAGTCTTACCCAAGGCGTTGTCGGGGTTGTTTCGGCAGGCACCGCTGATTTGAGAGTCGCCGAAGAGGCTTGCGTAACGGCTGAGTTGATGGGCAGTCAAGTGTTGCGGATCTACGATGTGGGAGTGGCCGGGATTCACCGGTTGTTTGATAGCAAAGAATTAATTGATCGCTGTCGAGTGCTCATTGTTGTGGCCGGCATGGAAGGCGCATTGGCAAGCGTGGTTGGCGGATTGGTGTCAAAACCGATTGTCGCGGTTCCGACCAGTGTCGGTTACGGAACCAATTTTCAAGGGGTAGCTCCATTGTTAAGTATGTTAAACTCCTGTGCGAGCGGCGTGGGAGTTGTTAATATTGATAACGGTTTTGGTGCTGGTGTGTTGGCCCATCGAATCAATTTGATAGGAGAGTCCACCGATGAAAGTGTTATACGTTGATTGCCAAGCGGGGGCAAGTGGAAATATGTTTCTTGGAGCCCTGGTAAATCTGGGTTTTTCGTTTGAGGAGTTGCAAAGCGAGTTAGAGAAATTGCCGATTCCCATTCCGGAGCTAAAATTGACGACGGTCACCAAAAACGGAATCGCCGCAACGCATTTTGACGTTGAAATCCTTCACGAACATGTGCATCGTCATTTGAGCGATATTGTAGCGATCATCGAAGGGGCGGGTTTTGAAGCGGCAGTCGCGAAGTCGGCGATTCATTGTTTCGAATGTTTGGCTGAAGCGGAAGCGAAAATTCATGGAGTGACCAAAGAAGAGATCCATTTTCATGAGGTCGGAGCGGTTGATGCGATTATCGACATCGTTGGAACCTGTCTGGCGATAAACCGTTTGGGAATTGCCGAAATTCGGGTATCGCCGATTCGGGTCGGGTTCGGTACGGTCAAATGCGCTCACGGTATAATTCCGCTACCAGCCCCGGCAGCGCTGGAATTGTTGGAAGGCTTCATTACATACGGCGGGGAACTGGAGGGGGAATGGACAACTCCGACCGGAGCGGCGATTATCAAAAGTTTTGGAAAGCCGGTTCAAACCATGCCGGTCATGAAGGTCAGTAAGGTTGGTTATGGAGCGGGTACGGCAAACCGGGCAATTCCAAACGTGCTACGTTTGGTTGTTGGCGAAACGCAGAGTGAGACCGCTGAAAATGCGGTAATTATCGAGACCAATATTGACGATATGAATCCGGAGTTCTACAGTTCGTTGGGAAATGTGTTGTTAGCGGCAGGGGCCAAAGACTATTATTACACGCCGGTTTATATGAAAAAAGGGCGGCTGGGAACATTACTAACGGTACTGGCCGGTGAAAATGAACAATCACAGGTTGAAGATGTGTTGTTAACCCAGACATCCACCTTGGGAATTCGGAAATATCCGGTACAGCGACGCTGTTTGGACCGTCGGGAACTGACAGTAGCAGTTGCTGATCAACCGATTCGGGTAAAAGTTGCCTTGCAGAACGGTAAAGTCATCAAATTTGCTCCGGAATATGAAGATTGCCGGAAAGTCGCAGAGTTGAAGGGGCTTTCAGTAAAACAGGTTTATGAGGAGGCTTGGTTTCAAGCCAAAATCCTCGTGCGGGACGCTGAAATACCGGCCATTTCAGATAAGGAGAGGTGTAATTGATGGAAATTGCGACACTCAATCATTGGATCGCTGATCACAGTCTTTGGATATTTGCCGGGAACCTTCTTTTGCTATTATTGTTGTTTGTATGCGTTGTTGCGATCAACAAGAAGTTAAAGAAGTATCGTTATCTATTTCAAGGAAACGAGAATATCGACCTCAATACGCTGTTGTTAAATACGGCGGAAAAGGTTCATGTGGTTCAGAACAGTATTGAAAAACTGGAGGAAAGTTTTACTGCCAATCAGGTTTATGAGGCGAAACATTTTCAAAAATGGAATTTGTTGCGGTTCAAAGCGTTTGAAAATACCGGCGGTGATCAGAGTTTTGCGTTGGCAATATTGGATGAAGCCGGCAACGGCTTTGTTTTGAGCAGTATTTTCGGTCGGGAAGAATCCCGGGTTTATTGTAAGCCCATTTCTAAAGGAGTTTCCAACTACGCTTTATCAAACGAAGAAAAAGAAGCGATCCACAAAGCACTCGGAGAAAGTAATAAGTAGGATTGTTGAGTAAAAAAGGTTATTTTGGATCTTTGCAGGAAATCGATAATGCTCTGACGAATAAAAAAAGTTATCGTACACACTCCCACGATGTAAAACAGGAGGTGTATCTATGCCAAAGTGTTTAAAGTTGCTCTATTCGCGTTGTAAAAAAGGGTTCACATTTATGGTGGTCCCCAACAACTCAGGACAGATCCGCAGTATTGCCATTCCGTTTTATGCAATTGTACTCATTCTCGTTGTAATTATCTTTAATCTTTACATATTTATCGGGTATACCACCCAAATATGGAAGCTCGATAGTATCAAAAAGCAGATTTTTGTGAAAAATCGGCAAATTGAATTATTAAAACGGGAACAGGGACATGTCAAGCCAACCTTGGATAAAGCCCGTAAAACACTGGAAGAGTTGAATCAATTAAAGAAAGAACGGGAACAACTTCTTGCAACTTGGCGTAACATTCAGCAGAAAAGCGGCCGGGGCGGCGTTCCGGTCAGCCGGGGTGTATTTGTACGATCGTATCGTTTTAATAGTCAAGCAACCGATAATCCAAGCGAAACCACGTTACAAAAATTAGAGACCTCCATGTACGATTTGGATCGTTATATAAAAGAAGAGTCTCAAGAGCAGGCGCGTCTTTTAAAATCATTGCAAGACTACGATTCCAAGCTTGACCATACTCCGACAATATGGCCGGTTCAATCAATGGTCACATCATTGTTCGGCCGGCGTTTTCATCCGAAGTTGCAGTATTATCGGGCGCATACCGGAGTCGATCTCAAAGCGCATTACGGCTCCAAAGTGAGAGCCGCGGCGGCGGGAACCGTCAATTACGCCGGTTGGCGCAGCGGTTATGGATATACAGTGGTGATTAGTCATGGTTACGGTTATGAAACCTTATACGCCCATAACTCCAAACTCATAATCCGGGCCGGAGCAAAAGTAAAAAAAGGCCAGGTCATTAGCTTGTCAGGTAATTCAGGAACAAGTACCGGTCCACACCTTCATTATGAAGTCCATGTTAATAATGAACCAGTGAATCCAATCATGTTTTTGAAAAATTGAGAGAGGGGTGTCCCGCCATGTTATCGCGCAAAGAAACAGCAGTGAATCAGGCAAAAGTTGAAACAATCATTGGGAAGGAATGTCGTTTCAAAGGCAATTTTGAAGCTCCGGGTGGAACCGTACGGATTGATGGTTATTACGAAGGGGAGTTTAACATCGGAGGCGATCTGATCGTCGGGGAAACCGGTTGTGTGGTTGGCACCATTACTGCCAAGAATATTATAGTGGCCGGAGAAATCAGAGGGACGGTCGAAGCCCGTGGTAAATTGGAGTTGACTCCAACGGCCAAAATGACCGGAGATGCCAAAATGGCTGTCCTAATTGTTGAGGACGGAGCTTTTCTTCAAGGAATGTGCGCTCCGATTCCGCGCGGCGATATCAAAGAACGCGGCAAATCCTTATTGGCTGACACGCCGGATGAATCTCCCATTACCTTAGTAAAAGCGAAAACTCCTTAAAAAAGGGGTTTTCGCTTTTTATCAGTGCGCCCAGCATGGGAGCAATCTAACGGGTGAAAGTCCCGAGTGCGGGTAGATAGTGCCAAGCACATAGCTAAGAGCAAGGGTGTCCACCGCGAGGTGGAATCTGAAGGAAGCTTACGGCAAACT